>JAHXQP010000029.1 GCA_019391515.1 Clostridiaceae bacterium
TATTAAAAGGAAGTTCAAAAGCAAATACACCTACTAACTCAAACATATTTACATTCTACTTTAGTTCTATTAAAAGCAATTTAACCTAGATTTCAATAAGGTTGATGCAGCTATTTACATTCTACTTTAGTTCTATTAAAAGCATTTCACAGTATAAAGGATCTCCTTCTTTGTATCCATTTACATTCTACTTTAGTTCTATTAAAAGAAACAGGAAAGGTTTATTTAGAGTATAGTTACAAAAATTTACATTCTACTTTAGTTCTATTAAAAGTGTAGCTGTATTTCCCAAAGTTATTGAATTGATTTTTATTTACATTCTACTTTAGTTCTATTAAAAGAGGCAGACAGCTATAAAAAGATAAGAGGTAATTCCTAATTTACATTCTACTTTAGTTCTATTAAAAGTAAAAATAGATTAATTTTAACCCTAGATTAATTTCTATTTACATTCTACTTTAGTTCTATTAAAAGTAAAGCAGGTGGTACAGCAGGTAAAGACAGTGTTAATTACATTTACATTCTACTTTAGTTCTATTAAAAGGTCTATAGTTCTATTAAGTGTAGGCGTTTCATCCTCAATTTACATTCTACTTTAGTTCTATTAAAAGATTATTAGATGTATTATTAAAAGATGTATTATTATCCATTTACATTCTACTTTAGTTCTATTAAAAGTAATATGTATACTAATGCTGATGTAACTATTTATAAATTTACATTCTACTTTAGTTCTATTAAAAGGATTTAAACAATGTTTACTATAGATATAGCAGATTTATTTACATTCTACTTTAGTTCTATTAAAAGTGAGGGAGAAGAAAGAAAGACAACACACGTATGGATAATTTACATTCTACTTTAGTTCTATTAAAAGACAAGCTCCAGCTATAAACGAAGATATATATTCTTTATTTACATTCTACTTTAGTTCTATTAAAAGGCATGTTTCTGGAGATATTGATTTTACTGCTGTTAAACTCCTATTCCTGTCTATCAAACATTTTTTAATAATTCATTAATTAAAACCACATAAAAATTAGCACTACTTTCTATATAACTATTGATTTTGTACAGTTTGTCTATCTCCATAGTTTTTTGCATTACTATAGGTGGACAAGAATAATATTAAAAAAAATTAGATGTTTTATCATCTTCTATTCCTAAAAACTCTTTATTCAGCCATTTCTCATTTCTACTTTTAAATATAATAAGTGAATCTTTATCCTTTCTAATATAACCATTTAACTCAGACTTCAGTTTCATCAAATCTAATTCTGTTAAATTCCCCTCAAACACAGACTTTTGTATATGAGTTAAATATTTTTTGCATATTTTAAAAGTATTCCTTGAAACTTTAGGACCTCTTTCATCTGTTAATATATCATACATCAATATTATATACATAAATATAATCACCACCAAATTTTAAATCCTTCATATTCTTTTTCTCCAATAATATGTTTTATCAACTTGTAACATTCTAGCCTGATAAGGTATCTATAAGATACATCTCTTTTTAATTCCTTGTGGTAAATAGTTTGAGAAAGCCTTCTATCATACTCCATTAATATTTTCTTTTTCCCAGATTCTTTTATATATAGAAAATTAGATTCTTTTTCAAAATCATCCTCTGTAATCTGGTTTTTATTCAACATAGAAAATATCATTCTCTCTCCAATTAGAGGTTTAAATATCTCTGCTATATCTAAGCACAAAGAAAATCTTTTGATTCCAGGTTCATGCAAGTAACTTATTGTAGGATTCAATTGAGTTTTATATATTTCACTTAATACAGTTGTATATATCAAGCTATTAACAAATGAAATTAATGAATTAATCATATTATCTGGTGGTCTTTTGACTCTTTTTTCAAATTTTATATCTTGTTTAATTATATCATTCCAGGTAGAATAATATACCTTTCTAATATTTCCTTCTATACCCATGATTTCATTTATACTATTGCCATAATCTAACCTATTGTTAAGACTCTGAATCTCCTTCATAGATTCACTTAATTCTACACCTCTACCATTATAATACCTTAAATTTCTATATATATTATAAGAAGAAGTTTTCAATATTTCTTTCGCTAATTCTAATCTTTTTTCTATATTATCATAACATTTTACTTGCTCAACTAGCAAGTATCCACTAATATTAGATTCTCGTGGATAAAAACTGCCACTGTAAAATCCATAATAATTAAACACATGCATTGTTATATCTTTTTGAGATAAAAAATTTAGCAATTTTGTATTCATACTAACTTCACCAAAAATATATATTTCATCTGTTACTTCTGCTTTAAGATTTTTAGATTGATTATCTAAACCTCTAATAACCACATTATTGTCTTTTCTTCTTAAGTCACCATCTTTAAAAATATAAAAAGTTTCTCCCATTTCCTCTCTCCTCTAAATATAGCAAAGTTCATAATAGGCGCATTTTTTACAAACATTTTTATCTAATAGATCCAAAGGTAATTTTGATAATATGATTCTTTTTATATCTTCTATAATATTTTTTAATTCTTCTTCATCTTCTTCATTTAAAAATACTTCCTCTCTCTTTCTTAAAAGGGGATAATCCAGTATCCCCTTTTCAACCTCTACTCCTTTGTTTTTAAGAACCCACATATAATATTTAAGTTGCCATTTTGATGCTTCATCCATTTTTCTAGACTTTTTAACTTCATGTATAACTTTCCAATCTTTTAAAAAATCGATATTTATACTTTCATCTATCAGTATATGCTTTCTTTCTCTACCATAAGATGTTTCATCTACTAACTTTCCAATACCCACCAATTCACTATTAAACTCCATATTTAAATTATTTGAAAAATACCATAGTTTTCTTTTACATACAAAATAATAATATATCATCACACCTGTTATCTTTTTCATGGTATCACCTACTTTAAAAAGAGTTATCCCAATTTTCTACTTCTTTTTCCTCAACCAATTCTTTTATTGGGGTTAATCCTTTATCTTCATCATAATTACATTTAAATATTTTCACATTTTCATATTTGTTTATTTCAAAGTCTTTTGTATTATTACGATTTACTAAATAATATGGTATAGATACTGTATAATCCATAAGATCTGCTCTTGCTTTAGCTCTTCTTACCTTTAATTTTTCTTTTTCTTCTTTTGTCATATCTTTTTTTCTTCTTTCGTTTATGGTTTTTATATGCTTTTCTATTTTAGCTTTGTTTTTAATAAAAATCTCCTCTGGAATTACTGTTATTGAGTTTATATTTCTAAATATTTTTTTAGCTTGAGACTTATCCATTTCATTTGTGTACAGACTTTTTACATAATTTAATGTGTTAATAATTTTTTTATAATATTCAGTTTCTTCTAATTTTCCCGTTGTATATACACTATTTATTAAATTTATTTTTTCTTCCTCACTTATTTCTCCTTCTATATTTTTCAATACTTCTTTAGAAAACTTAAATATATCTTTATCTATCACGTATCCAACTCCTGTACATTTTTCATCCCCACCAGTAAATACATAACAATTATATCCTTCTTTATTAAAAGGTCTTCCTCTATAACATCTGCCCATTCTTTGAAATAATCCATTTAAATCTGATAATTCTGTTATCAATACATCAAAATCTATATCTAATGAAGCCTCTGCAACTTGGGTACATATCCAAATTCCATAGCCTTCAACATTATCTTTTTTACCTAAATCAAGTATTGCTTTTTCTTTATCTTTTCTATCTCTTTTTATAAAGCTACTGTGAAATAAATTGACATCTTGCTTTAAATCTGGCCTTTTCTTCTTTATTTCTTCATACAACTCTTGAGCCTTCTTTACTGTATTACAAATTACTAATACCTTATTTTTATTATAATTTTCTATTATAAAATCTGCATTTATCATTTCATCTTTTACTTTTATACTATGCCTTATTTTACTTTCATCTTTATCTATAAATGGCTCTGGCTTTTTAAATTTTACTCCTTCTTTTTCTAATAAATCTCCTATAAATGGTGGAAATGTAGCTGTCAATATTGCAAATTTGCCTCCTAATTTTGTAATATGCAAAAGTCCTGATACTAAATATGCAATTAAATCAGATGAGTACATTTGAATTTCATCTATGATTATTTTGGAATAAGCTAAAGTTGCAAGTTTTGGCTCAAAACCTTTATATCTATATATGAAGTCAAATAATTGATCTATAGTACATATTGTAAGTGGCATAGTTAATTGTTTTGTTCTTTCATGATACTGGCTTAAACCTACTTCTTCTAACTCAAGTTTATCTTCTTCAGCATCTTCTCTTTTTATATATTCACTAAAAGCATCTGAATGAAGCAGCCCTACTCTTTCTCCAACTTTGTCCTTAACTATATCATTTCTCACTCTATCATATATGGCATTTATAGCTGTTTTTAAAGGTAATGTGAAGAAACCTTTATTATTTCCTATCCATAAAAGTCCCGCTTCTGTTTTTCCCATACCCGTCTGAGCAACAGCTATTATGTTTTCATCTCTATTAAGTATCATATATTTTTGCAAATCATTCCAAGAGGCTTTTTCATCTTTTTCTTTCCAATTGTTCATCATATTACTTAACGAATTTTCTAAAAAGTCATTTTCTCTTTCTACCTCTTCATGTGCACTTGCAGCATAATCTATTCTATTTAAAAGTCCTTTAACCAGTATGTAATCATAAAAAACATCTTGTCCATCTTCTTCTGTAACTCTGCTACCATCCAAATAATCCAATATATCTATATTTAAAGTTTCAAAGCAATTTTTAGCTCTATCATATTTGAAATCTTTAGCTTTTTCTTTCATTGCCATTATTTCTTCTTCTAGAAATTTATCATATTCAGAAAATCTAAAACCTCTTTCATGATGATATGCTATGGAATTAACCAATATTTTTATTTTTTTCTCCGAAAATATTTTTTCTAATCCATATACATCTAAAAATCCAATACTCAAAAAACCGTGAGGAATTTCATCTTTTACTCTTTTATCCCTTATCTTTTCTTGGAATTTTCTATTCATCTTTCCTAAATCATGATAAATACAAGCTAATTCTAATATATCCCAATCAACTTTCAAATCTGGATATATACTTTTTAAAATATTATAATTTTCTATTAATCTATCAGTATGTTGTTGAATAGTCTCTTTTTCAGGATAAGTTTTAGCTATATATTCAGTTCTCATTCTACCAACCTCCTTCTAAAACAGCCAGCCCTGTAACTTCAGGACCGGCCCATGCTATACTAAAAACAATACTTGCTCTGATAAATCTCTTGGATTGTCATCAATTGCTACTTTTTTTCCTCTTTTCGCCCTTAAATTGCCAACATAAATTACCTCTACTTTATTCCACTTTCTAAAAACCTTTGGATATCTCTTCGTTCCATGATCTACCAACTTATAGTCTTTATTTAGTTTATATCTTGTTCCTGAAGTCTTTATTTCGCCTAAAATCTCTATACTACCACTATTCATTAATTCTAAAGGTACATATGCATTAAATTTATCTAATCTTATTGAAGTTTTTAATTCTTCTTCATAAACATCTACAATCTTTACTTCTTCAATTAAAGCTAAATCTTCTCTTCTTCCTAGTGAAGGATATTCTACTGGATGTAAAAATGCCTTTTCAATTTTTTCAACAATTGATTGATCTTTGGGTACTATATGTAAAAGAAGTTCTACATCTGTTAAAAGCTCTACTGTTGCAACACCTCTAGATATCCCATATCCACCTGTCTCGAGCTGATGTCTTGTCTTGCTATACTTCATAGCATTTTTAAATTCATATCTTGTATATAAATCATTTACTTTTGAATAATGCCTTCCCTGAATACTAATATCCATTTCATTATACTCAGTAAATCCACATAAATTGTGAACCATACCTATTACTGTAGAAGGTGGTGGTAATGGATAAGTTTCCTTAAGTTGAAAGCTTGTAGGTTTTCTATAATTAACCATATTTTGATATAGCTTCACTCTAATTGCTTTCATAATAATCCTTTACCTCTTTTTTTATTTCCTCAAAATATTCAGGCATAGACACTGCTTCCAACTCTTTTATTATCTCATTGTCATTTTCAAATACACCTTTTACTAGACCACAATAAGTATCTTCCTTTATATCTTTATATAGTACATCTTTAACCCTATTAACATCCACTTGATTATTTTTTACATCTAGAGCATTGTGGAAAATAGGATTTTTGATATCATATACTCCACCTATTGCAAATAATGGTTTTAAATCCTCTCTTCTACCTTTAATATCTCTATATAAAAATCTAATTGTATCTAATAAATTTATAATTCTATCTGCTTTTTCTGTATTTTCTATTTCAATATCATCATTTTCATCAATTCCTACTTTATCTAAATCAGCAGTTATAGTATAAGCATAATAAGATCTATGAATTTCACTTTGAGCTATACTTCCACCTTTTACAGCTTCACTTTTGTTTTCTTGTTTTGAGTATCTGTCATACAATCCCTTGTTTGTTAAAAAGTCTAAATCTCCTTTAAATGTTTCTAATGATATTGCATGTGAAAGTCTTACTATAGCAGATCGTGTTTTTTGTTCTTTTGATGTTTTCATATATCCAAAAAGATCTATCTCTGGATATTTATCTATGGTAGCATCTGGTGCAAATTGTACTACTGATTTATCAACATTTACCTCAGTATTATCTATTCCCATTTGGTTTACAATATTATATCTCAATGCTTGTCTAGATATATAAGTGTACTGATCTCCTTTCCCCCTTGAAAGTTTCTTTAAAGAAGCCACATTACCTATAGTCTCTCCATAATTAGCACTTCCTGCCTCAAATATAATTGACATAGTTAGTCCCTTAGTTTTCATTGTTTTCTCCTCCATTCTCATTTTTATCTTTATATTCCCCTCCATTTAATCCAGTAACAAAAGCATAACCTATAATTCCTAATATTTCTTCATTTTCTAATGCTATTGTTAATTTTTTAGGTATTGTTTCACCCACATACATATAGCTTGTAATTACATTGTGCATAAACATTTCTGTATTTCTAGTTTTAAGTGCATTTAATAATCTATAAGAAACACCTCTTATCTTGTTTTTATCAGCGTCTCGATCTTTATTAAGATATTCTTGTCTTAAATAATATCCATATGCCCTAGCTTTTCTTACTAATTCTTTATTTTCTTTTACTTTATCCATACCTTCCACCCCTTTCAAATAATTTACATTTATTATAATCAAATTCATAACATGCCCCATATAATAATACGTGGTTATTGATTGAGAGTTAGTAATTTTATAAATAAGTAATTTATGAATTAATGTGAACATATTATAATTATTTAAAAGTCTATCTATAGCAATATCATATATGCTAAAATTGGTTCTTACCTCTCTGTATCCAGTATTCATTAAACTTTTGAGTTCCTTTTCCGATTCTCTAATTACTTTTAAAACTTCTTTTGACAAAAGATTAAATCTGTATCTTTCATTCTCATACCTTACTATTTGTATATCCTGCAATTCATATTGTATTTTAGAACTATGTTGTTCATTTATAGCTTTAACTAATGCTCTATACGTTAATGATCTATAGTCACTATCATCCTTATGTAATATATCATCTCTAAGCTTTCTATTGATTTTCAACAAATCGTTAGCAGATATATTACTATTTATAAAAATTCCTTTATCATATGCATATACAAATCCAGCTGGTAAACATGAGTACACAAGTTTACATAAATCACATATAGCCACATCATTTGTAAAACCCCAAACATGTGATGTCTTTCTGGCTACATCAAATCCCGTTTCATTTAAAAAACTTAAATCATTATTCATATTCTTCATTTTTCTATCACAAACGAAACAATTATATTTAAATTTCTCTTTATTTGACTTTAAATAATTTATAGTTTCATCAACAAAATATTCCTTATAGTCTTTATATACATCGTGTTCTTTAGTTTGTGGATTTAGAAAACATACTCCATTCCAACCATTATTTATAATATTATAAATTACTCCCTTCGCTGCTATATACTTTTTACCATCTTCACTATTGCAGTAATCAATTACTTCATTTATTGTCTTAAATCTGTCTTTTACTTCATCTATTTTATCCTCTACCTTGTCATTTTTCTTAATACGGATAGTTTTTAATTCTTTTTCCAAAGATATAATGTCTTTATCATTTTCTACAAAAGGATATACCTTTTTATAGTTAGGTCTCTTTAAGTAATCTTTCACCATTTTGATGTAGTCATTTAAATAATCTAAAGACTTTTTATCAAAATTTTCAAAGTTATTATTTTCATGGCTTTTCATTATAAGTTTATAAGATACTATTCTATACCATGGTGTAGTTTCTTTATATTTTTCTATAAAATAATTAAAATATTTCTCTTCAAAATTTTTCAACATTTCTAATTCAATTTCTATATATTGATCATTAATAGCTACTTCATCTTTTGCATACTCTAATATATTATATAACCCTACTATCCCAGCATTAAATTGCCAATCAGACAAATATATTTTTATCTTTTCTCCCAAATTCTCACCTCCTATACTAAATCTACCATCCCAAAACCTGTACTTCTTTGACTTCCTATTCCTGCTTTATAAAAATAATCTAATATATAAGGCTTTGCTTTGATTTTTAGCATGCAAATATTGGATAACACTTCAATACCATAATTTTTCACTTTTACTTCCTTATTACCTAGAACTTCAATTTCTATTTCTTCTATATCCAATATTCTGTCTTCTCCAAATTCATCTTTTAATTGATATTTTAAATTGTCCATAAATATTTCTTGTCCCTTTACATCACTTAATGAATGATACCAAGTTTTTTTATTATCTCCAAAATGTTCCCTAACAGATACAGGACTAAGAGTTTTATAAATCACTTCGTTTTCTGTTATAGTTTTTTCCTTATTTAAATTTATTCTATTTATTTTTATGGAATTATCTTTGATTGGATATTCCAGTCCCTTATTCTTCAAAAAGGAATTATAGAATATTATTCCATCCTTCATATCATAAGTGGAAAAATTTAAAATTATCTTTTTTTCTGGAATAACTATCTCTTCCCTTAAAAATTTACAATTCCCCATGTATAGGGCAAAGGTAAAGCTTTTCATTTTATTTGGAGTTTCTTTATAGAGTTCTGCAAAATAATCCTTATCATAGGAATTAAAATTATGTTTCATTAATGATAGAATTATCCTATTTTTATCTTTAGGAAAAATATCATTTTCTAATAATAGTTCTACATTAAATCTCATGTTTTCACCCCTTTCTATAACAATGTTACCATACAATCATGAAATATGTGGTAACATTGTTATAAGGTTTTATTTATATATTTTTAATTTATATCATGCTCAATTTTATCTTTATATTAACATTTATTTTAATAAAAAACTTTTTATTAAAATAACCATAATTATCTCCTTTCTAATTATATTTTCTCTACCAACGCTTAGTATGTCCTATAATAAGTTTAGCCTTATTCCCCATTATAATTATGGTCTATTATAATTAATAAAATAACATTTGTTATAAAAATTGTTTATTTTTTATCTTTTATGTTTAAAATATATTAATAGAACCAATTATAATGGAATGTAAATTTATATTTATGTTCTATAGAACTAAATTTTAATAGAACTATATTAGAATAAAAAATTAATGCTAAACTTCTTTTGTGTTTTTTACTAATATATTTTTCTTATCTTACTTACCTCGTCTAATATATCATCTCTAAGTTTAATAGGTTCAATTACTTCTACCAAACTCCCCATACTCATAACCCAGGATTTTATTTCTTTATATCCTTTTAATTTTGCTTCAAAGTATATAGCTTTGTTATTTATTTCTTCTATCCTTTGATTCATAGCATATTGTTTTTCTCTTACTATCTGACTCATGGGATAGTATATTTTTAATTTTAAGTTAATAGGTTCATCGTTAAAAATTCCAAATGATTTATTTATAATTTCTTTTAAATTATATTCACTATTGATTTTAAATTTATCCTTCAGTATTTCATATTTGTTAATTCTTAAAAATTTAAAAAATCTAATTTCTTTTCTTAGCTCACAATATCCGTAAAGATATAAAGAGCCTTCATAATCAAATACTCCATAGGGATGAACTATTCTAGTCTTGGATTTAGGCCCATCTCCAGTATAATCTATAGGACTATAATCAATCCCTAGTTTATTTTTTCCTCCAATAGCTTTATTAACATTAGTCCATATTCGTTTTTCTTTTTCTTTCATTTCTATAGGTTTTAATATGTTTTTATTGTAATAAGAAATATCTTCAAAATCTTTCTTAGCATTGAGAACCTTACTAGATAATGTTTCAAATTCAGTTGCATATGTATAATTACCACTCTGTATCACTTCGCTTGCCATTTTTAAAGCTTCCAATTCCTCTTCCGTAATACTGATTCCTTTTAAATTGAAAGTATTTTCTAAATAATATCCTCCATTTCTACCTCTTTTTGATCCTATGTATATCCCCGCTTTTTCTAAATCATTTTTATACTCATTTACCATACGGGGAGTTACTTCTAATATCTCTGCTATTTCATCAACTTTCATAATATTTCTCACTTGTAAAAGCATATACATTTGTAATGCATTAGAAACTCTAGACATTTAAATCTCCTTCCCTGTTTATAATATTGAATTAATTCAATATTAAATAGGGAAAATCCTTTATTTTCTAATATTTCTTTCAATTTATATCATAATCCTACAAAAAATCAAAGCCTTTCATGCCAAAAGGCTGAAAGGCTAAGAATTCATTATATCTACTATTACTTCATCTGTATTTAACATTCCTTTGCTACTTAAAATACCTATATTTTCTATAGTTTCTTCTGCTGTAGTGCCTAAAATACCATTGTCAGGATTCACTATTATATTATCTAATGCAAGATATGAAGACAATACTGCTTCTCCTGCCGATGTGGAAAGTTTTAATGTACAGGTTTCCTTAGCTCCGTCACATACCATGCCAGTAAGATTTGCCAACATATTTTGTACAGAGCCAGATATTTGTTCATCGTTTCCACCTAACATCCAAGTAATAGCTGCACTGGCTCCTACTCCTGCCGATATGGCACAGCCACAAAGAGCTGATAATTTTCCAACATAGGATTTTACAAACTTATTTATTATATGACCATAAAATATTGCTCTAATAAGTTTTTCTCTTTCAATATCTCCATATTCATAAACTGCTACAATAGGTAGAATAACCCCAAGGCCTTGATTGCCACTACCTCCACTAGTCATTATTGGACAATCTCCACCGCCCATTCTAAAATCTGCTCCTGCTGCAGTCAATATTCTAGCTTTCATGAATGGATTGTTCCCTACTTTCCCTTCTTGCTGAAATTTTGACAGTCCGCACCCTAAACCTAGTCCACCCTTATATTCAACCCCCTTTTCAGCTGCAACTTTGTTCATTTTTATACCATCTTCAATAAAATCTAATTTTTCTATAGGTATACTTTCGCATATTTCTCTAAACTCTTTTAATGTAAATTGTTTTAAAAAATTTGGTGAATTCTTTTCTTCATCCAATACATCTTCATAAACTATTTTTCCATTTAATTTAACTTTTTCAATATGATCATGGCTATCCTTTAATATTACTTCTACATTATTCTTTTCGCTTTCCATAGCTACTTTCACATAAACATGGGGTGTATTATTTTCCATTGATAAGATAATTTTTTCTTCCTTAACCATATTCTTAGCAATTTTTATATATTCTTCATTTACATTTTTTAGTACACAAAGTCCTTCTTCTGCAACTCCACAAACTACACCTAAAGCAGCTGCTAATTCTAAACCACTTTCACTTGTCTTTGGAATTATAACGAACTTGCCATTTTTAAATATATTTAAACTTACATTGACCCTAATCTTATTTACTTCTCCATTTAAATATTTTTTAGCAACAGCAGATGTATAAGCTACTGCTACTGGTTCTGTACAACCTATAGCTGGTATAGTTTCTTTTTTCACCATTTTTAATAAAGTATCTTCAAAATCTTTTTTATCTATCATCATATCAACTACCTTTCAAATATAGTTAATAACTATATTTAATGCAACAACTATGCCAAAATACTATAACATCTATTAATGTCTGTAGACGAGTTAAATACTATATTCTATTTTCGAAGAATTATATAAAAATAAAAGTTATTTGCAACTCTGCAAATAACTTTTATATAAAAACAATATATTATAATAAATACACTTATCATTCTTGTTTACAATAATTTTAAATATAGTTTGCATATTCGCAAATCACTTTCGCATTATTGCAAATCATATTTAGTTAATTTTCTATAAAAGGTAGCTAAATTTATATCTAAAATATCAGAAATTTGCTTTTTTGCTTTAGTACTAGTCCCATATTCCTCTAACATAGAAGTAATTATATGTTTTTCATAGCTTTCCATCTGATCTCTAAGTGTTAATTTATTAGAGCCTATGTTTTCTAGGCTTTTATTTGAAGAACTTTTTATACTATTTGGAAGATCCTCCATTGTTAGAATGTCTTTATTTGATATATTGACTAGGTACTCTATTATATTTTCAAGCTCCCTTATATTTCCTGGCCAATTATATTTTATAAAGGCTTCTTTTACTTCGGAAGAAAATCCTTTAATGTCTTTTTCTAATTTAACACAGTACTTTTTAAGCATGGCCTCGCTTAATATTAATATGTCCTTTTTCCTTTCTCTAAGTGGTGGAATATGAATTGGTATGATATTTAATCTATAGTATAAATCTTCTCTGAACTTCCCTTCCTTAACCATTTCTTCTAAGTTTCTATTTGTAGCCGCCACCAATCTAAAATTAATAGAAATCAATTCTTTTCCACCTATCCTCATAAAAGATTGTTCTTGCAATACTCTTAAAAGTTTAGGTTGAAGATGTATTGGCAAATCCCCTATCTCATCTAAAAATAAGGTTCCTCCATTAGCTAGCTCAAACTTCCCCATTTGTCCTTCTCGTTTTGCTCCAGTAAATGCTCCCCCTTCATACCCAAATAGCTCAGATTCCAATAAATTATCTGGTATAGATGCACAATTTATTGGAATTATAGGTGCATGTTTTCTTGGACTAGCATAATGAATGGCTCTAGCAAATAGTTCCTTTCCAGTACCACTTTCACCTCTTAAAAGTACTGTTGAATCACTTTGGGCTACTCTACCCGCAATTTCTTTTACTTTAACAATCTCTTCACTATTTCCTATGATGTTCTCAAATCCTATATTGTTCTGAACTCCTACTATTTTATAGGCATTGCGTACCATATCTGTAGTTTTATGAACTTCTATTATATTACTTACCTTTTTATTTTCTACAACTACGGGAATATTTTTTATTATAAAACTTAATTTTTTATTAGATATTTTTATTTTCTTTTCTTGAAAACTGTGATTATCTAAATCTACTTCTAATTCTGGTAAAATATAATCTATCTGTTTATCTATAATATTTTCTTTCTTCGTTTTAAAAAGGTCTTCTACCTTTGAATTTGCAAATTTAATTTTCCCATTATTGTCTACACCTATTATTCCATTTTCCAATCCATCAATTATCTTTCCTGTTTCTTCTCCTTGAATGATAAGCTCTTTTATAGTTTCATAATAATTTAAGTTTCCTATCAATAAATCACTTAACTTTTTTAGAAAAATCAATAATGAATTATATTTTTCCATTAAATTATTTTTCTGTTCTTCATTGAAGGCATTTAATCCTATAACTCCTATACATTCCTCATTTTTTA
Organism: Clostridiaceae bacterium; assembly: GCA_019391515.1. Taxonomy (GTDB): domain Bacteria; phylum Bacillota; class Clostridia; order Tissierellales; family Sporanaerobacteraceae; genus Anaerosalibacter. The sequence continues at coordinate 13,869 of JAHXQP010000029.1, forward strand.
TAATGGGATAACCAAGAGTTGCCAATTCAATACATGTCTCTTTTCTTGTACAAGTTTTACAAACCTTATTGTCTTTAGGAGCTTGTATGAATTCTGGACTCTTCTTTTTAAATATAAGCTCATAAGAACAATTTACAGGTATTTTTTCCCCTATAAAAGTTCCATATTTTCCAGTTGCAGCCACCCTACATAGGTTTTCATCTATTATTGTTACATCTACATTTAATACAGCTGAAATAGCTTCTGCTACTTCTTGAACAGAACTTTGAATTTTATAAAGAGACAAAGTTTTTCCTCCTTTTAATATTGATAAATGAGCAAATATCACCTCTTATTTAATCCATATAAATCGCTACTAAAAATACTTTATTATATTTTTTAGGAAATAAACAATATATCTATAACTGTATTATATCATCCCAATATTATATAAGCTTATAAAATGTAACTAAATTATGTCCTAAATAATCATGAATTTCTTGAGCCACTCTATTTCTTTCTTTTGTTATAGTCAGTTTTTCTATCTCTTTAGATTGTTGTTCTAGTTTTTCATTTAGTTTTTCTACTTTTGTTTTCTCAATGTACAATGCTTTATAAGCATATAAAGCAAATGAATAGAATGCTATAAAAAATAATGCCATTATCAAATCCACTTTCTCTCCAAAAACTGATACTATATAGTTCCTTGAAGGATGAAATTTGTCTTAATATAGTTACACTAATAATAATGAAATCGGATATAAAAAGTATCTTTCCTATATTACCACCTGTATATAAGATTATTTCATAAAAAATCATGAACATATAAATATCTATATATCCATAAGCAAAATACGCCATTATATCACTGATAATATCTGAAACAAATAAAGATATATAGTATCCATACTTATATTTCCTATAACACCCATATATTCTTAAATGATCATTTATCGTAATTGCTAAAAAAATACTCGTAAATAGTATAGAACTAGGGGTATCACCTCTAGTTCTATGGATAATATCTATAAAAATATACATTAATTTACTAATATAATTTTAAATGTTTATTCATTCTAATCCCTACTTTTTTTAATATTGACCCAATAGTCCTTTCTTTTTAGCTATCTTAACACATTGGTTGAAGACTAGTAGTCCAATTGCAAAATAAAATATAGAATTTCCAATCATTATTCCATAATCAAGTACAGAAAGATCAACAAAAGAATTTCCTCCTAGTACAATAAAAAAAATTTTTCCTGCAACATAATTAAATGGAATTAAACCTGATATAAATTTGCTTTTAGGAAATACAGTAACCAATCCTATTAAAAAAAACTGTGCTAAATTTAATAAGGATTGAATCTTTTTAAATATTAGTGCCAATCCTCCACATATTAGACCTATACCTAATATACTAAATATGCCTATAAATATAGGAATTACAATAGAAAGTATTTTCAGTTCTATCCACTTATTAGTTGTGTACATAATAATAAAGAGAAGAACTATAGATAATAATACATTTACTAATAAATTTGCCATACTTCTTACAACCAAGATTTGAGAAAGATTGATATTTGACATATTTAATTGTTCTAAAGTTCCTTTATTAGCATCATCTATTACATTATAGGCTATATCCACAAAAGACATTATCATGACTGTCCATAAGAAATATCCAATTATAAATCCTTCTAAACTATCTCCCATGTCTGCGGAAGATACTCCTAAAGAAGTTCCAAAACCTTGAATACCTAGAAACATAGCCATGAATAAAACATAAAAGAGTATAAGATCAGAAATTGTATTAAATTTATACCGTTTTAATTCCTTAAAAATTTTTTCTACAGATACTTTAAAAAGATAGTAGAACTTTTTCATTTAGTTTACCTCCTCATTAGTTATATTCAGATAGATTCTTTCAAAATTATTATCTTTTTGTTTTATTTCTTTAATTAAAATATTTTTCTCTTTCAATTTATCTATAATGTCATATATTTCTTTAATATCAAAAATATCTACCTCTATTTTTGTTTTATTATTAATAAAATAAAGATCATAATCAATACTTAATAAACACTCTTTATCTGATTTAGATAAACTTTCTGCTAAAATAATTTCATAAGTCATACTTTCAAACATATCCATAAGTTTTTCTACGCTATCTTGTGCAATTACTTTTCCTTTATTTAATATAACTACATCATCACAGATATCCTGAACTAAATTCATATCATGAGTACTTAATAATATTGTCTTATTCATGCTAGAGGCAATATCTGCTAACATATCTTTTATATTCATAAAACTTTGCACATCTAAACCAAGAGTAGGCTCATCTAATAATATAATTTCTGTATCACATATTAAAGTCATAGCTATAGCCACTTTCTGCTGCATTCCTCTAGATAAATTATTAACCATTACATCTTTCTTGTCTGTTAAGTTAAACTTGTCTAATAATATATCTATATTATTTTCTATCTTTCTTCCTCCTAGTCCTCTTATGCCAGCAAAATAGCGTAAATTTTCTTTTGGTGTTAATCTCCAATAAAGATTTCGAGTGCCTTCAAATACTGCCGATATATGTTCTGCAGATTTCTTATTATCCTTGCCAAATATTTTAATATTACCTTTATCAGGAATTATTAAATTACAAATGCTTTTAATAGTAGTAGTCTTACCAGAACCATTAGGACCAAGTATTCCACATATTTTTCCCTTTTCAATTTCAAAAGAAATATTATCTACCGCTTTAACTTTCCCATAGTATTTTGTTAAATTTTCAACTTCTATAGCTTTCATCTCTAACCTCCTCTTTCCTCTTAGTTCTAATATATTATAATATTTATAAAATATCTTCTATAAAAAGTCATCATTTAAGTAATGTTATATATATGACATATGTGGATATTTCTCTTTAACTCCATCATATAATTCTAGCATAATATTTAAACCTTCTCGTATAAGAGCTTGATCATCTACTATCATTACTCTTATCATTTGTTTCATCCACTTTATAATTATTTAAACCCCTCTTTTATATTAATTGTTTTTTATCATAATAAATTTTCCTAAAATTTATATTTCACAATGCTTTTTCCTTAAAAAATAATTTATTGCTACAGATACAAATATTAATAAAATACCTCCGATTATAAAAATTGTTTCTCCTCCTATATGTTCATAATAATAGGTTCCTGCCAATGGACCTATTGTCCCCCCTACTCCACCTGCTAAACTGTAAAGCCCATAACTTTCTCCCCTTTTTCCATCTCCAATATAGTCTATAACCAACCCACTTGCCGCTGGATCTATTAACATAAATATTAAAGATATTAGAGTATATATAATTAAAAACTCAAAATAATCTTTTATAAATGGGATAAAGAATTGAATTATTCCTAGAAAAAAAAGCCCTAAAATCACTATTTTTCTTCTATCATATTTATCAGCTAATATGCCAAATCTCCTTGGTAAAAACAATTGAAAGGCTTCTCCTGGCAAAAATACTAATCCTATTAGATACAAATTGTCTGTTATATATTCTTTTAAATATATAATATATAATGGAAAAACTAGACTAAATATATAGAATATAAATCCTGCTATAAGTATAAATTTAGTGGCTTTCTCTTCTTTTATATAGCTTTTAGTCCTAATATCCCTTTTATAACACAAAGTTTCCTCTATTTTAAAAATACATATGTATAGGGCTATTAGGCTAAATATAAAATAAAGTGTGAATACAACCTTAAATGGTTCATTAAAGTATTTACTAAAAAATATTCCTAAACCTATAATACAACCTATAAAATCTCCTCTGCCTATTGCCTGGCTAATTGAACCAAAATTTTCACTCCTATTGCCACCATAACTTACATCTGAAACCATTGTATCTACACTTATCCATAAAAATGAAGCCCCCACACTTTGAAAAATCCTGGTTAAAAATAAATATTTAAAATCCCTACCTATTAAAAACAATAAATTAACTAAACAATATAAAACTACCCCTATAAAAAGTCCTACCTTCCTTCCTCTTCTGTCCAATAAATTACCTACTTTTGGTCTAATTATTATACTAATAAGAGAAAAAACTGAGTAAAGCATTCCTACTTCCATGATGCTTGCTCCTACATCTAAAGCATATATAGGAAGCATAAATCCTATAAAAGACAATGAAAATGAAATATAATACAAACATCTTCTTAAATCATATAATCTATCCATCATTTCCTCCTAAAGAACTAATAGTATAGATATATGTTCTTTGGGAAGGAAATATATTTGTTAAAATAACAAATAATTTTGATTACTTAATCTATTCTATAATTGTGAAATAAATCCTTTAAAATCCAACTAATTTTCTTATATAAATTTAGTTTATTCTTTTGTGGTATAATATTATAAAGATATATTGAAAGGACATGATTATGAATATTGATTTTAAATATAAAAAGAAAGAAATAGATTATGTTTCAGGGTATATATTTAAAGGTAGAAACTATAGATGTAGCTATGTAAGATACAATACACTATATAAAAATCCTTCCCCGGGTACTGAAAAAGTTGAATTTTATAATTTTAATCCTAGAGGCAAAACTAGGGCTTCAACCTTAATACTTCATGGCCTAGGAAGTAGAAATATTAAATTTTTACTTTGGATTGGACCTCATCTAGCTTCTGCCGGAGTAAATACTACTATACTAATACTTCCTGGAAATTATACTAGGGTTGATAATAATTCTGCAAGTGGAAAAAATTTCCTATACCCTAATATAAATACAATGTATCAATTCTGGGAACATGGAGTCATTGATACATTGACTACTATTGATTTATTAGAACAAAAAAACTTGTGGGAAAATAATAATATAATAATGGGGTACTGCTTAGGCGGTATGATAACAACAATTGTAGGTTCTATAGATAAAAGAATCAATCATAAATTATTTATGACAACCGGTGGACATCTACCTAAAATTCTTCATGAATCACCTACAACAAATTTTGTAAGAAAAATGTTTAATAGTGGACATGAGCCTAGCTTTTACTTAAACAATAAACAATATTTATACGATACCTATAAAGAGCAGTTTCCTGAAGTAAGAAAAATGTCTTTCTCAGAAATTATTAATAATAATGACATTCATCCCCTATTTAAAATAGATCCTATAGCTTATGCCCATTTACTTGATATGTCGGAGGTAACTTTCATAGATGCGATATTCGATACTACCCTTCCCTTTGATTCAAGGAAAATACTTTATAGGGAAATGGAAGGTGCTAAAAGAAGGATTCTTCCAATAAGCCATGTAAATTGGCTACCCTTTGAGTATATATTGGCTAAATATATACTCCATAAATTAAATATCAATGATAGAAAAGCTAGAAAAGCACTATTACAAGGAGAAACAATGGAAAATCCTCTTGAAAAGGATAGTATAATAGGAAAGTAGGAGAAGTCTATGGAAAAATTAAAGGAAAAGTTAAAAAAGTCATTTTTTTTCGTAAATAAAATATATGTATTTGTTGTTTTTGTTGGACTTACATTTGTGGATTTCACTTTAGGTTTTTATTATTTTATACTTTCCATAGCTATACTTATTGGAAGAATTCTTAATTCTCATCTTCCACTACAACCCGAAAAAGATTTCTTCTTTAAAACATATACTTATAAAAAATTACGCCATAAAAGTTTAAAAATAGATATATGGTATCCATCAAAAAATTCAGAGAAATCTTTTCCTCTAGTTTTCTTCTGCCATGGAGGAGGATGGATATCTGGATTTAGAAATCAAGCAAATAATGTTTCTTGGTGTAAATATTTAGCTTCAAAGGGCTTCTGTGTATCAAGTATTGACTATAGATATGGTATAAAAAATAATATGGACGATATATTGAGTGATTATAGCGATGCATTAAACTTTATTAAAAAAAATAGTGAAATATTGAAAATAGATAAGGATAATATAGTTCTAATGGGTCTATCTGCAGGGGGACACCTTTCTTTACTATATTCAACTTACAATTCTTATATGAGCAACAGAAATAAAATGGAGGGAATAAAAGGTGTAGTTGCCTATTATTCCCCCTCAGACTTAAATGATATATTTATTCCTGAAAACAAATCTCTCTTTGCTAAGTTTGCTACTAAAAAAACCTTATCTGCAAAACCGGAAGATGAAAAAGAAGTATATGATTATTATTCTCCTCTTAGGTGGATTTCAAAAGATATGGTTCCATGTCTTGTAGTCCATGGTAAACTTGATACTACTGTTCCTTTTAGCTCATCTATAAAACTTGTACAAGAATTAAAAAAACATAATATAAAGTATGAATTTCTTGTACATGATGAAGGAAGCCATTCTTTTGATACAAGACTTAAAAATTCTAAAACTATAAATATATTAGAAAAAACTTCATTATTTATAGAGCATTTATTTGAATAAACTAATTTATTGTATTCTTTCTTACTCTTCTACTACCGATGCCATGTTTTTAAGAAACTCTTCTTCCCATGTATAGATATATTTTCCTGTAGCCCATTCTGCCATAATAACAGTTTCGGAATTCTTAAGTTTTATTTTTTTTATATATTCCTTAGATAATTTCCCTTGTTCTATAGTATAGATCAATATGTTATTGTGGGTTAATATTAGAGCAATATCTTCATTAGGAGAAGTAAATACATCTACTGCTTCTGGAACTCTATGCTTGACCTCATTCCATGAAACTGATAATTCATCATACATAACCAACTCTTTTGGAGGTATAATTTTTATATTAAAATCTTTGTAAAAATCCCTATCTTCTTCTAAAACATTGATCCTCCCTTTCATAATCCAATGACCATTCCTTCTAGCTAACCCAAAGCTATCTTCTTGAGGTTTTGTATCTAAATAATCGTTCTTAGATTTATAATCAGATGAAAATTCTCTTGCTGCACTTTCATAAAAAGCTTTTTGTCCGTTTTCTCCTATAATATCAGATATCTTAACGGGATTTCCACTATTTATATTATCTATTGGAAAAATATTTAATCTTACTTTTCCTTTTGGAAAGTTTTCAAAAGACTCTAAAGATATATAATCATTACCTAAATAGTTTATGGTTTTAATAGTGCTTTCTTCGGCTTCATCTATATCTTCATACTTATACATCTCTGGAAACTCTTTGCTTAACGGATAAGCATATAAAATATCCTTTAATTTATTATCAATGTTGACTCTATTCATGCCTACTTTCCAAAAGCCTGTTTTCCTTGGAAGAAATATATCTTCTGTTTCATAAATATTACCTATTGTTTTATTCTTACTTGATATCCAAAAAGTCCTATACTTCCATTGTCCTGACCTATTTTCCTGTTCACTTTCTTCATAATATCTAAGACCTAATAGCACACCTGTTCTAAGGATTTCACTATTTCCACTAGTTAAAGATTCATAATTTATTGCTTTTTCATTCTCTACATATTCTTTTAGTTCCTTTTCATTTAAATTATCAGATACCTTTGTAAGATAGAAAAATACTCCGTCTATATTAACAATTATCTTATCATCTTTTTCCTTTATAAATTCATAAAAAAGTTTCTCTTCACTAGTTAAAGTAATAATCTGTATATTTTTGCTTTCTATACCTAAATATTCAGGTTTTACTTTATATTGATATAAAAGATAATCTGACGTACTTACATTCTTAATCTTATAAGAAGGGCTTAAACATACATCATCACCTATTACTACAACTTTTTCATGAAATAAAACTTTTTTATTTAAAATCTTTTTAGCTTCCTCGTCTGTTAATCCATTCCCACTACTTTTTTTGTATTTTTCTATTTTCCATTCACCTAATATTGGAGGAGTATTGTTATCTGGCGATTTAATTCTCTCTGTAGTTTCTATATTTGTAAATTCACATGATGAAAAAAGTGTAGTTAATAAAACTATAATAATTATTAGATATAATTTTTTCATTTGATTAATTCCTCCTTAGTAGGTAGAAATACAGATATTTTTGTACCTAAATTGACTTCACTTTCTATTTTTATGAAACCTCCATGAAGTTTTACTATTTCATCAGATATGGATAGTCCAAGTCCACTATTAGATTTACTATTTTTCCCCTTATAAAATTTTTCTTTTACATAAGGCAAATCTTCCTTTGGAATACCACATCCACAATCCTCTACTGAAACTACTACATACTGTCCCTTCATTCTAGCAGAAAGTGAAATATTTCCTGCCTTAGGAGTAAATTTCAATGAATTATCTATTAAATTAATAAATACTTGTTTAATCCTATTTCCATCTCCTAAAATAATAGGCAATTCCTCTTTAATATCTAAATTGAGTTTAATATTTTTTAAATTTGCTCTAGGTGTTAATTGCTTAGTAATTTGCTTTAATACTTTAGTTATATCCATTTCTTCTTTGTTCAAGGTTATTCTATCAGAGACAAACCTAGAAAAATCTAACAACTCTTCTACCATATAAGTTAGCCTATCACTTTCTTTTTCTATAATATCTAGACCATCTTCCAACAACGGATTGTCAGATAAATCCTCAGCTTTCAATGTTATGGCCCACCCTTTGATTGAAGTCAGGGGAGTCCTAAGTTCATGGGATATAGAAGAAATAAAATCATTTTTTAATTGGTCTTTTTTAATAAGTTCCTCTGCCATATAGTTTAATGTATCAGAAAGTTTTCCAATTTCATCATCATATTTTTTTTGACTTCTAACCTTTAGCTGCCCGTCAGCCATTTTTTCTGCTACTCCTGTTACTTCTTTTAAAGGTTTAACAATAGTATTTGCTAGAAAGATACTTACTAATCCAGATATTAATACAACTATAAAACCTATCCAGAGAAGTATTAGTGATATATTTCTTATAATCTTGTTTGTTGAACTGAGGGATGCTATAAATCTCATTATTCCTATAATATTTCCATCTGATATAAGGGGATAGGATACAGCCATTACTGGAGATGAGTCATACTCTACATTTCCAATCCATGTACCTTTTTCTCCATTTTTAGCTTTTAATACATCTGGAGTCTGAATAATCTTTGGATAATCTACACCTATAGAATCCATCAATACATTTCCTCTCAGATCTAATATTTGAACTTGGGCATTAGTCTGTTCCCAAAAAACATCTACATCATCAACTATTAAATCCTCTAAAGAAGATGTAGAGAAATATCTTGAATAAAACTCTGATGATAGCCTTATTTGATTTGATAAAACATCTTCTAAACTTTTATAATAATATTGTTTAGCTGCATTTAATAATACCAGCTCTAATATAACTACAGTAATAATTATTACGAGCATAAAATTTCCTACTAATCTAGTCTTTATACTTTTCATATATCGCTCTAATCATCCTCTCTTCTTTGCCACCTATATCCAACTCCCCATACAGTTTGAATATATTTAGGTTTGCTTGGGTTATCTTCAATTTTTGACCTTAACCTTCGAATATTTACATCTACAATCTTTGAATCTCCAAAAAAATCATATCCCCAAACCCAATTAAGTATTTCATCCCTCTTAAAGGCCTTTCCAGGGTTTTCTATAAATATTTTCATAATAGCATATTCTGTTGGAGTAAGTTCTATTTCTTCATCGTTTTTATAAAATTTTCTAGAATAAATATCTATTTTATAAGGACCATATATAATAATATCTTCATTTTCTTCTACCTTAACTATCTCCATTCTTCTTAATAAGGATTTGACTCTTAATACTAATTCCATAGGATTAAAAGGTTTTATCATATAGTCATCAGTACCATATTCAAGCCCCATTATCTTATCTACATCTTGACTTTTTGCTGTCAACATAATTATACCTATCGTAGGATATTCCTTTCTTAAAATTTTGCATACTTCATAACCATCTATTCCTGGAAGCATAATATCCAAAACTACTATATCTATCTTTCCTTCTCTTGCTTTTTTTAACCCTTCTTCTCCTGTAGCAGCTTCTAATACAATAAAATCATTTCTTTCTAAATTTATTTTAATAAATTTTCTAATAGATTCTTCATCTTCAACTATTAATATCTTATATTTTTTGTTATTTGACAACCTAACCACTCCATTATAAATTGTATTTAAAACCATATCACAATTATAACATTTTAAATAGTAATCCAACTATAGATTACTACTATATAGCTAATTATAAGTTACAAAATATTTACAAAAAAATAAGCCCTTTTTAAAAGGCTTATTTTAGTTCAGTACCATTGCCCATATCCATAATTATAGGGATATCTCCTTCTAAGTAATTCTGATATAAGTATAATACCTATGATATCTTTCAATAATCTTTCTCTACCATAGTAGATTCTTTGCCTATTTCTATATCTAAAAGGCCTTTGTCTTCTTTCCATAGGGTCTTCCCCTATTTCTGGGCATTCCCGTATTATTTCTTCAAAAACTTCATCAATCATTTTATCTATATCTTCTTCAAGTACATTTTTTTCTATAGGTACTTCTTTTATATTTTTGCTTATTGTATCTATGACTTTTGGATATATGCGATAATAAAGTTCTGGATACGGAATATTATTAGAGACCATAAAACAACCTCCTCCGAAATATATTGCATCACTACTATACTATGAAGGATGAGGTATTTTTGTGACTATATTTATATACTATTATATTTTAAATTGTGATTTATAAAGCTTTGAATATATTCCATCTTTCTTTAATAGTTCATTATGGTCACCTTTTTCTTCAATTCCTTCATTGGTTAAAACTATGATCTCATCTGCATTTTTTATAGTAGATAATCTATGAGCTATAACCAATGTAGTTCTACCTTCTGAAAGCTCTTCCAATGATTTTTGAATTGCTATTTCTGTTTTATTGTCTAATGCAGAAGTAGCTTCATCGAGTATCAATATAGGAGGATTTTTAAGAAATACCCTAGCAATAGATATCCTTTGTTTTTGTCCTCCTGAAAGCATAACACCTTTTTCTCCAATATAAGTATCATAGCCATCTGGAAGATTAAGTATAAAGTCATGGATACTTGCTTTTTTAGCTGCTTCTATTATTTCTTCATCATTTGCATATGGATTTCCATATAATATATTGTCCTTAACAGTTCCCGTAAATAGAAATACATCTTGTTGAACTAGACCTATATTCCTTCTTAAAGAAGCCAATTTTATATTCTTTATATTTTCGCCATCAATGAGTATTTCTCCATCATCTATCTCATAAAACCTAGGAATTAAATGGCAAAGAGTAGTCTTTCCCGCACCACTAGGTCCAACTAATGCTATAGTTTTTCCTGACTCTATATTTAAGTTTACATTTGATAAGATAGTTTCCTTTCCATTTTTATAGCTAAAAGAAACATTGTTAAATTTAATGTCTCCACTTACGTCTTTAAGCTCTATAGCATCTTCACTATCTATAATATCTGGCTTTATATTCATAACATCCATAAATCTTGAAAATCCTGCCATACCTTCTTCATATTGTTGAGCAAATTCAGTAAGTCTTCTAATAGGTTGTAAAAAGAAATTTACAAATAATAAATATGCTACTAAATCTCCATAGTCTATCTGTCCTTTATAAACAAATATTCCTCCAAGACTTAAAGCGACTAAGTTTAAAATATTAGACATAAAATTTATACCTGACATAAATTCTGCCATTGCTTTGTAAGATTCTTGTCTTGCTACTTTAAATCTCATATTACCATCATTAAATTTTTCCATTTCATGTTCTTCATTTGTAAAGGACTTTACAATCCTAATACCAGAAATACTATTTTCTAGCTGAGCATTTACATCGGCTATTTTTACCCTTACATCCTTAAAAGCTTTACTCATCTTACCTCTTTTTGATATTGCAAACCAAATCATTAATGGAATAAATGAAAATATTATAATAGTAAGTCTCCAGTCGATTCTTACAAGAATAATAAATGATCCTATTAACATTACTGAAGATATAAATAGATCTTCTGGTCCATGATGAGCAAGTTCTGTAATATCTCTTAAATCATTGACTATAGTTGACATAATATGCCCTGTCTTATTGTTGTCAAAATAAGTGAAAGATAGTGTTTGTAAATGGGCAAATATATCCCTTCTCATATCATGTTCAATCCTAACTCCCACTATATGCCCCCAGTAGTTAACAATATATTGGCTTATATATCTTAGTATAAAAAGTAAAAATAAATAAAAGGTCCATTTATACAAAAGATCCATTCTTCCATTAGGAATAATATCATTAACAAAATTTCTTGTAACCAAAGGAAAAATCAAATCGAAAATTGATATTAGAAATGCAAAGATCATATCAATAAAAAATAACTTTCTATGCGGTTTGTAATAAGAAGCAAATTTTTTAATCAAGAACTATTCCCCCTTTTCCAAGCTATCTAATAATTTCTCTAACGAAATCATTAAATCTTCTATTTCTTTTTCTTCCATATTATTCAAAGCTGAAAATACAGCTTTATTACTTTTTTCTTTTCTTATTGTCTTAACAAGACTTTTCCCTTCGTCTGTAATATATACCCTACAAACTCTCCTGTCTAACAAATCCGACTTTTTATATATTAGTCCTTTTTCTTCAAGTCTTGATACTTTTTCTGAAATAGTATTTTGTGCTTTACCATATTTTTTTGCAAGTTCTCCAACAGAAGGTGACTCTTCCATGTATCCAATATAAAATAACATATGGTATTGATCCACTGTAAGATTATAGCTTTTAGCCAATTCATGACTTTTTCTATGAATAATCTTATTACAGCTTCTAATATAGCCTGCTACCTTTTCTGCATTCTTCTGCAAATCCATTTTATACACCTCATATATTATAAGTATCGTTATGCGATATTTTAGATACACGAACATTATATAATTTATTCAAAAAAATTTCAAGTATAAAAAAGATTCCTATCTTTAGATAGAAATCTAATAATAAGAATCTTTATTTAATTATTTAAAACTCCTTAGCTATAGATATATTTACAAACAATGCTAAAAGATATTGGACCATGTATATGAAAGCTATAACTCCTGTATCATTTACAAAAAATGCAACTATAGCCGTTATAAGTAATATTAAATACTCTTTATGGATTTCTGGTCTATACTCCAACATATAAGATGACCTTTCTTTAAACCTATCCCAAAAACCCTTAATGAAAAATATTTGACTGATTAAAACTATTATCCATGGCGGTGATATAGTAAATTTAAAAAGCTCCTTCAATTTAACTATCATTATTTCATAGACTTCTTTTCTACCCAATATCTTTGCCCTATAGATTAGACTCCCAGCATGACCTCTATCTAAACTATTTAAATCTATATATAGATTTGCATAAAGTATTAAAAGTCCTAATAATCCAAGGATCATTAGATTTTTAAATGTGAATTTTCCTTCAAAAAACACTGCATATAGCATTATTAAAAACAGTACAATTGATGTGAAAAATCCACCTGTATTTACTCCAAATCTAGATGATAGTACTACAATATTTAAAATACCATATACAATTGAAAATATCTTTTCTAATAGTTTATTATGTAGATATTTTTTAACTGTAAAATAACTTATTATAGAGCTTGCCAGAAGAATACCCATAGCTCCATTATTAAAACCATAATATCTAGCACCTAAAATTAGATTATTATATCCCATATAAGAAGTATATATAGACTCTGGATAAAATACTATTCCAATTATCATTATTATATAAGTCAAAGTTGAAAATATTCCAGCACCATTTAATTTTTTATCTGTAATCCAGGTAGAAATACTATAACTTATCATAATACATATAGCTAAATAAGCTAAAATACTCCTATGTAAATTGAAAAATCCTAATATAAAAGAAATAAAAATTGTTATGATTAAAAAGTTATAGTAGAAGGTCATATCCCTATATTTATCTCTTCTATTTTTAATAAAAAAATAAGTAAAGTAGACTTGAATAAAATAGACTATACCATGAAAAATATAGGTTATATAAGTCATATTTATAACTTCTTTATATATTGTTTTTATATCCTTCATAGGATTATCGCTAGAATAGATTTTGAAACTTTTTCCTATGTTCACACTATTATCTACATCATAAATGGACATTATCTGTGGAAATATATCTAAATTAGTAACTATTCCTTTCCTCTTTGTGGAGTCACTGGTTAAAATACCGGGTTTTATATGAGGAGCTTTGTACATTATTGGAACTAAAGAACTATTAACTACTTTTCTCATATTATCAGACAACTTTTTAGGAATAATAACAATATTATGATCATCCATATCTTCTAAATATTTATTTAATACAGATATTCTCTCTTCTTTTCCTTCTATATCATAAGATAAAACTAATATATTTGAATCCTTAAAAAAAGATTTTGTTCTCTCTTTTAACCATTTTTCTTCATATATAGTTTCTATTTCTCCATTTTTAATAATTCCATTCTTATCACAGGCTATTATAGATGAAGAGTCTTCTCCTATATACGCAACGCCTTCGTCTCTTAATTTTTCCCCTGAAAAAACAATTTTCTTACTAAAGTCAGGATAGTTGCTATTTAAATCTTTAATAATAGATTGGTATCCAACAACTTTGATGCTTCCACTTTTCTCTTTTTTTAAACCTTCAAAGTCTCCCTCTTTAATTTTTACTTTTCTACCAGTAGCAATAGTTGTAACATAGCTTAATTCATCATAAGAACCTCTTGCCTTTGAATTCATGATTCCTGTGGAAAAATCCTTATAATTTATCTCTTCCATCAGTTCAAAATCCATTTCATCTACCAAAATAAATAATGTCTTTTCATCTTTAGCACCATAGCTTAGACTACTTATAGATATAATTATTACAATTAAAAGAAGAGTTAAAATTTTATTTTTTTTCATAAAAACACCCTTTAGTATAAGATATAGTTAAGTACACTAAATACACCTAAAACAACGGAAAATATCCCTATAATCAATTTATATTTATACAACCTATCTTTCTTAATACCTTCATTTTTAACTATTTCTCTTCCACTTTCATTTGATTTTAAATTATATTTATCACTAATTATAACATATATACCTAATAGGATAAATATTATTCCTTTAATAAGCAATAAAAACACCTCTTTTTCTCATCCTTAGTTAGTTTCTTACTAATACTATTTTCTAATTCTAGAATTTTGCCATCCCTTAATAAGATATTATCTATAGTGCTTTTGGCTAATTTATATTTTTTAAGCTTGTAAAAAGATAATGCCTTATAATAACTTATCTCTTCTTTGTCTATCTTCTTTGTTGCACCTGCTAGATTAAAATAACTAATCGCAAGATCATAGTACTCCATTTTATAATAAACCTTTGCCATGTTCAAATAACAATTACCTTCCCTTTCTATTTCTCCATTTTTCGTATAATAAAAAAGACTTTGCGAAAAATAAATAATTGCACAAGAATAAAGCTTGTTGTTAGAAAGATGACAGCCTTTTAAAAAATAAGAATCTGCTAAGATATCTAAAAACTCATATTTTTTAGATAAAAATATAGTTTTATATATATTGGAATAGACCCTATAATTATCATTAACTTCTGATTTTTTACATTGCTCTAGCCACTCTAAACATTTGTCTCTAACTATATCAATTTCACTTTTAATAAAGTAATTGGAAGCTACTCTAAAATTTAAATCCTTTTCTTTAGCTATTTCATTTATCTTTTTGGAAAGATATGTGGCATTTATAATGCTTATCCTTCTTTTATCGTTCTCAAACATAGAAATATAGTTTTTAGATAAATTTTTTCCTGCTAAATCTTCCTGCCTTAGACCTAATTTTCTCCTTATTTCTCTTAATCTTTGCCCTGGTGTTAGGATCTCTATTTCTTCCAACCTATTCACCCCCTGATCCTACATACATTTAAGTATAAAATAATTTACTCTTTTTGTCGATAGTTAAAAATACTATGTTATAATATAGAATGCATGATAACTATTATTACTTATATAGGAGGAGAAAATGGAAAGACTTGAACAAGATAAAACAGATAACAAACTAGTTCTAGCTTATATGGAGTTAATAATTACAGCATTTTTCTGGGGACTTGCTACTGTTCTTATGAAAAAGCATATAGATGAAATCCCCACATTTCACCTTATTGCCAGTCGTTTCTTAATAGGTGCATTGGTAGTATTTTTGCTGGCTCCAAAAAAGATATTTACCATCGATAAAAAAGATTTAAAGGTTGGAACAATTCTTGGCACTTTGAATTTTGTTACTTACGCATTTATAGTATTAGGATTGAACTATACAAGTGCTTCAAAAACAGGCTTTTTAGCTTCATTATCTGTATTGTTTGTACCTATTGTACAAAGTATAATAAATAAAAGCAAGCCTTCAAAATGGACTATAATTAGTATCTTTCTTTCACTGCTAGGTCTATATCTAATATCCGGAATAAATGGAACTAGTTTAAATAAAGGAGATATACTTATTATACTATGTGCCCTTTGTTCCACTGCTTATATTCTTCTTTTAAGTAAATTAGGAAAAGATATAGATGACTATAGACTTTCTTTTTTACAGATGTTTACAATATTTATATTGAGTTTTATTATGGTCCTATGTTTTGAAGATTTAAATCTTCAAGTTATAAAAAATAATAGTTCTGTACTATTATTAGTTGGAATACTTGGAACAGGACTAACCACTTTCTTACAAACAAAGGCTCAAAAAGTAGCTAGTCCAGAAAGTGTTGGTATCATCTTTTTAGGCGAACCCTTAACTACATTGTTCCTTGCCTATATAATATTAAACGAAACTATTCTTCTAAAAGGCCTTGTTGGCAGTGGCTTCATTACCATAGCATTAATTATAGCTATTTTGAAAAAAATTTAATCTTATATAATATATTTTTGTATCTTATAGGACTTCATCGATTTTAAAATACTAGGATGAAGTCCTTCATATAGAAGAAGTTAATCATTACATATTATATTAAAATTGCAATACGAATTACATGTTTCTTTTCTTTCATAATCTTCAATACTATTATTGTTTGAAACATATTTTATAAATTTATCAATATTTTTTAAATTTTTATTTAAGGCCTCTTCCCTAATATCTACATCCAATAGCTCACCAGTTTCTAATAATAACAAGGAGGCTTTCTTAACTTCTAATCCATGTATGTCCTTGCATGCCTTTGTATATAACTGTAGTTGGGGTGAATATCTATCTATAAGTTCTTCTTTATTATCTGCTTTATTAGTTTTAAAATCTACTATTTCTATAGAACCATCTTTAATATACATTCTATCAATTATTCCAAAAATAAAATCATTGCCTAATTTATAATAAAATCCTCTTTCATTGTACATTTTATCATAATCTTCACTATAATTATTTATATAGTTTGTAATATAAGGTTTTACTTCATTTAAAACCTTATATGTAGGCTTTAGTCCGAAGGAAATTATTATGTCATTAAGCAGATCATTTTCATCTTTTCCAATTCTATATAGCTCGCAAAACTTATGGACTATATTTCCTCTAACTGTTGGTTTTAATACATACTTACTTTCTTTTTCTATTTCTTCATGGCCATCTACAGGCAAATTTTTATAATATTTCATAAAAAACCTTTTCTTACAATCCTTAAAAGTCATATATTGGGTTATGGAGAAATTTAAAAATTTCTTCCGGTTAATTCCTGGAATCTCTCCAAGTATAGGAAATACTTTTGCTTCAATAGGTTCAATCTTTTTAAAATTATCATCTAAGTCTTTCACTTCATCTGTTAATTCCTTTTCTATTTCCAATTCTTCAATTAGTTCATATTCAACAAACTCTAAAAACTCATTTATAAATTTCTTAAATCCAGCTGTTCTTCCTTGATTTCCTAGTATCAATCTTTCTTCAACTCTAGTCATAGCTACATATAGTATCCTTTTATTTTCTCTTTCTTCTTTTTCTTGTACATGGCTATATATTTCATCATACACTGGAGAAATATCCTCATGTTTAATACCTAGTCCTAACCCTTTTTCAAATAGTATAGAAGAAGTATCTATATTGAATTTTTTAGACATTTGAGGAATGATTATAACTTTAAATTGAAGACCTTTAGATTTATGTATAGTCATAAGCTTTACACTATTTCCGTCTTCAGTTTGTATTTTTGCTTGAGATTCATCTATACCTTTCCTTTTCATTTCTTCTACATAGCCAATAAAATCTTCAATAGTACCACTTTCTTCTTCTGTATACTCTCTAGCCATTTCTAGAAATTTATATATATTGGAAACCCTTTGTTTCCCTCCATATTTCAACATTAGAACCTGATTATAACAGGTTGATTCTACTAGTTCTCTAATTAATTCATAACTACTTAGCATATTTCGTTTTAAAATCAACCTATTTAATATAGTATAAGCACTTCTCATCTTTTCTCTTTCTTTTTCTTCAATATATGGAATCTCTTTTTTTAAGGCATCTAGGATACAATCTTCTTCCTGTCTCAATATCCAATAAATAGTCTTGTCAGAAAATCCAAACATAGGACTTCTCAGTGCCCCTACTATAGAAATAGTATCATATACATTACATATACCTTTTAATCCATTCATCAAATCAACTATTTCCTCTTGTTTGTAAAATCCTTTGCCTCCTAAGTTATAATAAGGTATACCATATTCTTTCAATGCTTCTTCATATATATAGTCTTCTGTACTAGATCTGAATAAAAGTGCAAAATCCTTATACTCATATCTTTCTTCATCTACTAGTGCTTTTATTCTCTTTGCTATCAATCTACTTTCATAATATTTATTATAGTCTCCGGAACTTTCTCCTTCTGGAACCTCTAAATTTTCATTTCCTAATATCTCCACATCTAAATCATTTAAAGATTTTTTAACAGGTTTTAGTGCTACATACTTACTTCCCATTATCTTTTTAAACAATATATTTACAAAATCTAAAACTGTATGAACCGTTCTATAGTTTTCTTCAAGTTTTATTGGTTTAATATTTGAAACTTCTTCTATATCCTCCATTACATCATAGAATACGTCTACATCTGCTCCTCTAAAACCATATATAGACTGTTTTGGATCCCCTACAATAAATAGATTTTCTCTATCTAATTTTGAATCTACACTACTTAATTTATATATAATACTTCTTTGCAATTCATTAGTATCTTGGAATTCATCTACCATTATATATTTAAACCTGTCTTGATACTTTCTCCTTATACTATTATTGTCTAAAAGCTTCAGTACCATAAGCTGAAGATCTTCATAGTCTAAATATCCTAATTCTTTTTTATCTTTAGTAAATAAAATATCTATATCTATTAATCCTTGAATTAAAGTTTCATATAATTTTTTCTTTTCATGCTCTTTTGCCTTCAAGGCACTATCTATAGCATCTATAAGGGTTGATATTCTCTCTTCTTCCCCTTTCATACTGCCTATATTATCTTTTAAATATGGTAGTATATCTAAAACTTTTTCATCATAGGATTCCCTTTCACTAAATTCAACCCACACTGGATCTTCTTTTAATTTAACCACCTTTGAATTCTTTCTTCCTTTACTCATTAGATATTCAAATTCACCTTTAATCCAAAATATATTATCTTCTTGAAATTTAGCATTCTCTATATTATTTAATGTTATCTCTCCTACTTCACTAAAACTTATACCAGTACTTCTTATTTTTTTATAAATTCCCATTATAGTGTGGATAAGATTGTCCAAACTATATACATTAAAACTTTTCACAAAATCATATATATTATTATTTGTTTCTATGCCCTTTAAAAGATATCTTTTTATTACTTCATATAATATTTCATCCGACTTATAATCTTCCAAAACTTTAAATTGGGAATCTATATTGGCTTCCACAGGATTTTCTCTTAGGATTTTTGAACAAAAACTATGTATAGTTGAAATGTTTCCTCTTTCTAAATCTCTATAAATTCTTCTCCATTTTTTATCCAATGAAAACTTATTCCTTAATTCCTCTCTTATTCTCTCTTTCATCTCCTGGCTAGCTTTTTTAGTAAAGGTTATAGCTACAATAGAATCTACTTCTTTTCCTTCATCTATCTTACCATTTTCTAATATATATAAATATCTTTCTACTAATACTTTGGTTTTCCCTGATCCTGCTCCAGCATTTACCGATACATTTTTATCTATAGTTTCAACAGCTTTTCTCTGATTTTTGTTGAGCTCTACCATCTCTTCACCTCCAGTCTCACTATCTAAATTCATATCTACATACTTCCTTATAAGGACAGTATGTATCACATACTTTAGGATTTATAGAAAAATCCCCTGTATATATAGAATCTATATATTCTTTCATATTGTTTTCTACTTCTTTCATCAAAGTGTTCCAATGAGTTTCGTCTAAAATTCCTTTACCTCTCTTCTTATTTACCAGTTCTTTATCTTCTTTTTGTACCAATTCTATATATACCTTAGCTTTAGAAACATCTATATAGCCACCAGCTACTATGTCTCTATGTTTTTGAGACATTATATAAACAGGAAGTTGAAAAGAAGTCCCTTCTTCTATATCTTTAACTTTTTTAACCCCATAAGAAGAAGTTTTATAATCATATAGTATATACTTATCTTGCTCTAAAAATCTATCCATCCTATCTATCTTTCCTAGTATTTTTACTTTCTCATTGCCTGAATCAAAAGAAAAGTCTTTCATATATCCAAACTCTACTTCAAAATCATAAGGAATTGTTTTATATTTGGAAATAGCCAGTCTTTCTAAATCCTTTTCTACAAAGTTTAAAACAGTATTAGCCATATTTTCTATCCTAATATTCCATAGTTTGTCCAATGTTTTTACTCCATTATCTATAAGTATCTTTTCAATCCTTTTATTTATCTCATCTATAGTATTCTTCACTTCAAATACTTTATCTCCATTTATATGGAGCATTATATCTTTCTTATGGAAAGAATAATACTCCTTAAGGACCTGGTGAAATATATTGCCCCTATCTAAGGGAGTAAAATCTTCTACAAACCGCTCCATACCTTCCAATTTCAAAATACGTTCCATGAGGAATTTATAAGGGCATTTCCCATAGGTCTCAAAATAAGTTATGGAAAAAACTGAATCTTTTTGGCTTAGTTTTAAATCTTCTTTTATATTATCATCTTCTATAAATCCGCTATATTCATTGAAGCCTTCTCTATTTCTATATACTTCACACTTTATCTTCTCATTGATTTCATGTAATAGCTTATTGTCTAAACTATTGTACATCTGCAAATGTTTAATAACTTCTTCTCCTTCAAAATATTTATATAGCAGATGATTTAATAATTCTTTTTTTGTAGTTATTTCTTTTAAATCGTTTTTTATTAAATAATCCATATCTAACTGGATAGTGTCTATTTTCTCTTCTGGAAATAAACTTAAAAATTCATCTAAAAATATAGAAGGAATATTAACCTCTTCTTTTAATGAGCTTTCTGGATAGCTTAAATAAAGACATTCAGTACATCTAGTTACAGCAATGGCAAAATTTAAACTTTCCTTATCTAATTTCTCATAAAAGCTTTTTATATCTATTCCTATATTCTTCAAAGTTGAATAGTTGTCTTCTTTAAAGAAAAAATTTTCTTCTTTTAACTTAGGGTATCTTCCTTCTATTAAACCAGTGATAAATAGTCTTTCAAATTTCAATCCTCGTAAAGTAGATAGACTTAATATATTTACACCTTCATAGTTTCCTAAGGTTCCTACAATAACTTCTTCCTCTAAATATCTTAAAAGTATATTATAAAAATCTTCCAATTCTATCTGTCTATAAACTAAAGGAATTTCTATTTTAACGTTTTCTAAAACATCCTTTAGTTTAGAAAGTGAAGAAATATCCCTATAAAAAATATCATAGTCTTCAATTTCCTCATATGTACGATTTACCTTTTCCAATATATCGTAGCTATCAATTATATCTATTAGTACATCTACAATTTCTTCAACAGTTCCCTTGTTAGGGATTAGCTTTCCTTCATTAATCAGTATTTCCAATGAGTTTTTCATTTGATTTAACTGTTCACATTTCTCTTCTGCCTTTTCAGATTCATCCAATTCTAAATATCTACTTCTTTCTTCATCGAATATATTTTTTAACTCTTCAATACTATTGTAATTTAGCTTGTATAAAATATATTCAATCCTATCCTTTTCTTTCCCAGAATAAATATTAAAATAACTATTTTTAACCCTTTTAATAATACTCGATTTGTTAAAATTATTTATTCTAAGTTTCATTATATTTAAGAATTCTTTAACTAAAGGCATGTCTGTAAGCCTTATATCTTCATTTATGGAAAAAGGAATACCTTCTTCTTTAAAAACACCGAAAACAGTTTTCAAGTATTCTATTGAATCAGTAATTACTAATCCTATTTCATTAAGAGGAACTCCTTTATTATATAAGCTCTTTATTTCTTGAGAGATTCTTTTTAATTCTAAAAACTTATTAGGAGCCTTTATAAGTTTAACCCTATCTGTTTCAGGTAATATACAATTCTCTTCTGAAAATAAATTATCTCCAATAGTCTCAAATAAATTTTTATCTTCCTTCATTACTTCAACTATTTTAAAACCTATACTTTCGAAAAACTTTAAAGTATTTCTTACAGCTTTAAATTCCTCATCCCTTTTATAAGGTATATTTACATATATATCTATAGGATATTTACTGATTTCTTTTAATAGTTCTAATTCTTGAAGCTTAAAGTCAAAGAATTCATCTATTATAATAAAATCTAAATTTTTAAAATAATTTTCACCATTTTTAAGTAAGTCTAAGCTTCTAAAGAAACTTCCCTCAGCATCCAACAACCTATTTTCCTTTAGAAACTTTTCATATCTTTCATATACAAGTCCTATTTCTTTATAGAATGGAGTACTAGGTATATTTTTATTAAATTCTTCTGGAGTTAATAATGACCTTTTTATTTGACCAATAATATAGGAAATATCCTCTATAAATCCTTCCATAGATATCATATTTTTATAATACTCTATACTTCCTTCTTCATATAGTTCTTTCAATATTTTACTTACAATACTTTCTTTAATCTCTAAATTTATATTAATATATGTTTCTTTTCCTAATATTCCCTTAACTATGTCATCAAAAGTAAATAGATTTATATCAAAGGCTCCTTTTCTATCTTTGAGAAGTATCTTCCTATATTTACTTAGCAATTCTCCATTAGGTAAAACATAATAAAACCTATTACCTTTATCCATTTTTAAATATTCTATAGGCATTTTAAGTAATTCTATTCTTTTATCGTTGTTCATAGGTCCATAAAATACTATTCTATCTGCCATATGTACACTCCCTTTAAATGCATAACCTACAGCTCAACTGTAGGTTATAAAATATTATCAAAGGCTAATTTTGCTGCACCTGTTACTCCAGCATCATTTAAATATCTTGCTGGTAAAACCTTCATTCCTATAGGATTGTTACAAATTGAATTATAACAATCTAACATATCTTCCCACCAATATTCTTTAGAGTTTATTACTCCCCCACCTATTATCAATCCTTCTGGATCAAATATGTTTTTTATAGAAATTAAAAATATGGATAGCTCCCTAACAAATCTCTCTACTACTTCATTACATACCTTATCATTTTTCCTATTTCTAAAAATTTCTTCTCCCTTTAATTGTTCTCCAGTTTTCTCAAAATAGGTTTTTTCTATTCCTGTTCCAGAAATATATTGTTCTACACAGCCATTCTGACCACAATTACATTTTCTTCCCATTGGATATAGAATAGAATGACCTAGTTCAGCTCCTTGATAGTTATTCCCATGCCAAATCCCTTGCTTTTTAGACCAAATTCCTCCTCCTACCCCTGTCCCCAACGTAATCATAACAATGGTATCTAATCCTCTACCTACACCTACCCATTCTTCACATGTAAGGGCTACATTAGCATCATTTTCTATGGAAATAGGTATATCTCCAAACTCTTTAGTAAGCTCTTCCTTTATATGAACCCCTGCCCAATTATCTATATTTCCTCCATTATAAACAACTCTCCCATTGTCTGTATCTATAAAACCTGGAGAGCCTAATCCTATACCTTCTATCTTTTCATCTTTCATTAGTTCTCTTATTACATACTTAATATTGTTTAATACAACTTCTCTCCCACTTTTAGATTCAGTATCTATTCTTATCTTCTTTAAAATATTTCCTTCTTCATCTACGATACCTCCGTTTATCTTGGTTCCTCCTAAATCAATCCCTATAACCTTTGACATTTAAATCCTCCTTCAATTCTATAAAATAATCTTCTAAAAATTTAATATCTATATAATCTCTACCTATTAAATAGCAATAATCCATTATTTTAGGATGGAAAGGCAAGTCCAACATCTTCTTACAAAATATATGAGCCGCTATATCACTAGTCTTTTTAATAGGATTAGTTTTTTTAATAGGACCTATTTTAAACATTGTTACTTCTTCTAATTTCTCATAAGTAGTACCTATTTCTTCAGTTTCTAGATAGTGAAAAAGTTCATGGGCTAATTGTATTTCTATAATTTTTTCATAATCAAACATCTTGTCCAATTTTAATTTATTAAACTTTTTTTCTATATCCTTTACGGACCAGTAATATATAATCATATTTTCATCAACTACATCATATTTTGCTCTTAATTTTATTATTTGATTTTTAAGCTCTTCTTTTGTTAACTGAATTTCAATATTCTTTTCTTCATAAATTCCTTTAATATTCTTGCCTTTGTATTTAGACAAAGTATCTTCCGCCACATTTTCTCCTCTTTTAATAGACTCTTCAATATAATATTTAATTTTATTATCATCTATTTTATTAAAATAAATATCCTCTTTTAATTCAGCCAAAGACATAATTTCATCAGTTGCCAACTTTTCTATTCTCTGTATCTCCAATAGAAACACTCTCCTAATCTAAAGTAAAATTGTCTTCCGTATATACCTTTATTCCATTTTCCTTAAAAAGTCTTGTTGTAATTCCATCACCATCAACAAGTTTTCCATTAAATTTTCCATCATATATTTTCCCACATCCACAAGATGGACTTTTTGATTTTAATATAGCCGTATCTGCCCCTACTACTTCTGCTATAGCCAAAGCTTTCTGGGCACCTTGCAAAAATTCTAAAGTGCAATCTTTCCCTTCTTTATTTATAATCTTTAATTTTCCACTTTTATCTTCTATTATTTCACAGGGAATCCTTGGAATTGGAAGTCTACCTAAAACTTCAGGACAAACTGGAATAGCTTTTCCTTCTTTTACAAGTTTTATTATATCATTATTTTCATTGTCTTTTCCATCATACCTACATTTAATTCCTGCAAGACAAGCACTTACAATATACATCCTATCACCTTTTTCTAATATTTTTTAAATCATTCATTTTTTTATCTATTTTTTCTATACTAATAGACTCTATAATATCATCCCTTAAACCATATTCTTCTTTTAATTTAACTATTCTATAAACTTTTTCATCTATTTCTTTTTCTAAAATCTCTCCTGATTTAACTGCTTCCTTTATAGACTCAATAACTTTTATTTGATCTTCATAGCTGTGACAAATAAGTATTATATCTGCTCCTGCTTTCAAAGATTTAATAGCTACTTTTTCTATATTATAGTTTTTTGTAATAGCTCCCATAGTCATATCATCTGTTACTATTACTTTATCATAATTTAAATCTTTTCTTAATAGATTTGTAATTATCTCTTTAGAAAAAGTAGCAGGATTTTCACTATCTATTTTAGGAAATAACATATGGCCTACCATTACCATATCTGCTCCCATATCTATAGCTTCTTTAAAAGGTATTAGTTCCATCTTTCTAAGTTCTTCTAAATCTTTATTAACTGCTGGAAGATCTAAATGAGAATCTATAAATGTATCTCCATGACCTGGAAAATGTTTTATTGTAGGAATAACATTATTCGATTTTATCCCCTTCATAACTTGAATCCCGTGTTTCGATACTATATCTTTAGTCCTTCCATAAGATCTATCCTTAATAACTGGATTTTTAGAATTTGAATCAATATCTAATACAGGAGCAAAATCCAAATTAAATCCAATAGATTTAAGCCTATATCCAATAGTATCTCCTATTTTAAAAGAATATTCTTCATTGTCCATCTCACCAATTTCTCTACTACCTGGTACACTTCCAAATAAATTAGATACCCTTGTGACCTTGCCTCCTTCTTCATCGGTAGATATAAATAATGGGATATTATTGTTTTCATTGGCCTTCTTTAGTGAATTAATTAAATTTAAAGTTTGATCTATATTTTTTATATTCTCTTGAAATAATATGAATCCTCCTACATAATAATTTTTAATCATATATTCTATATCTTTATCTATTTCTTCCCCATTAAATCCTATAATAAATAATTGTCCTATCTTTTCTTCAAGACTCATACCCTTAACTCTTTCCCCTATAAAATTTATTTTAGGATCTATTTCAGTTTTTTCTTTATTTTTATCTACACAACTAGAGAGGAACAATATACATAGCAATATACCTATAAAAAATCTAGCTTTGTTTTCCATTATTATCAATCCTTCCTTTTAATTTTAACTAGGATCTATTACAAAGTATTGTCATTTCTCCCTACTTTATAAGCGATAAAAAAAGATGAGCAATACTTCCAGCTCACCCCTTTATTTAAAATATACTTACTTAATATCTGCTAAGTCTTCTCTATAATCTTCATCCTCTAGATTCAGATAATTTCAAAAGTTCCATAATACTTTTATATCAAGTATTTATATCATACCTTTTTAGTTTTTCATAAAATGTAGTTTTGCTTATATCCAAAGCTTTCATTGATTTTTTCTTATCTCCTTTATAATACTCTAAAACCTCTCTAATAATTTTTTTCTCAAAGTTTCGGGTAGCTTCTTTCAAAGGTAATATTTCTTTGTCTAAATATTCGTTCTCATATACTATTTTTATAGTTATATTCTTTGATAAGATTGTATTTCCCTCTGATAGGTTAGCGGCCCTTTCCAATATATTTTCAAGTTCTCTTATATTTCCTGGCCAATCATATTTTAAAAGGAGATTTAAAGCTTCTGCCGATATTCTCTTATTTTCACAGCCTACTTTTTCGCATACTTTAGGCAATATAGTCTCTACTAGTGGGTATATATCTTCCTTCCTCTCTCTTAATGAGGGAAGCCAAATAGGGAAAACATTTATTCTATAATATAGATCTTCTCTAAATCTTCCCTCTATCATCCCTTCTTCTAAATTTTTATTAGTAGCTGTTATAACCCTTACATCTACTTTAATCTTCTTCTGTCCTCCTACTTTATAAAAACTTTTATCTTGAAGAACTTGTAAAAGTTTCACTTGCAAATTAGGTGATATCTCTCCTATCTCATCAAGAAAGATCGTTCCACCACTGGCTAATTCGAAAAAACCTTTTTTACCAGAACTACTAGCTCCTGTAAAAGCACCTTTTTCATAGCCAAATAACTCTGATTCAAGAAGATTTTCTGGGATTGCTCCACAATTAACATGGATAAAAGGATTATCCTTTTTAGGGCTATTCTCATGTATAGCTTTTGCTAAAAGGTTTTTACCTGTACCACTTTCTCCCTGTATAAGGACTGTAGAATTAGTTTTAGCCGCTTTTAAAGCTAGTTTTTTTACATAACCTATTTCCTTGCTTTCCCCAATTATATTAGGAAAGGCTTCTACAATCTCTCTTTCTTCATCCAATCTTTTTTCTATTTTTTCAAGATTTGATAAGGCCTCATCTCTTTCTCTCAAAACCCTTTTTATTTCAGATATATCCTCTACTTTTAATGCTGCTCCTATTCTTCTTTTTTGCCTATTTACAGGGAGTAATGTACACATGGTAGGAAATCCATTTATCTCTTTGAATTCATCTGCATAACTTATATCTTTTCCTCTTGCAACTTCATAAAATTCTTTAATTATGGAACCAGATTTATGAATTTCAAATATATTCTTCCCTATAACATTTAATAATTCGGAATTTTCACCTTTTGCTCTATACTCTTTTCCTTTTAATATTTCATTTATACTTTCACCCTTTGCTGTATAGCCTTGTGATTGATAAAATTTCATTTTATTTGTTTTTCCATCTAATATAACCATATGACCTATATAGTTTATATAGGTCATTGTATATTTTTGTTTATCTACTTCAATAGTTATTATCTTATTTACAAAATCTATTACTACCCCTATATCTATTCCTAAAAAACTTGTCTCCATTTTAAGAGTATCCGTCATATCTTTGCTTTTTCGATATAAATATACTGACTTTATTCCTTCAACACCATATACTCCTATGCCAATTATTGCGTCACCTTTTTCTATATTTTCATCATCTATTCCTATATGCTTTAGTGAAGATGGATTAAGATTTCCATCATCTTTTCCTATAGCATTATCTCCAATTATAATTATGTCCCCATTTTTAATTTGGCCTGCTTTATGACTTATTTGTTGATTGTGGGAAATTCCAAATATATCCTTAGCCTTATTATTATAGACTTGTATAGTTCCTTGGCTATCTATAACTATAAATCCCTCAGACATCATATTAGTAAACATTTCTACATAACCATTTTTATTAAGCATCTACATCACCCTTTAATCATAAATAAGATTGCCTATATCTTTAAAACCAAATCCCGGACTATCATCTAATCTTATTAATGATTCTTCATAAACTGCTCCCCCATTTACTGGATCCTCTGCACATAGATTAGGAGCATCTAAATCAAATTTAGTTATAATGCTTTTTGCTCCTGCTAAATGACTGGCTGCTGTAAGTCCTATTTTACTTTCCATCATACATCCAAGCATACATTCTACACCATAGATTTCAGCTATGTCACATATTTTTAATGCATTGTAAATTCCACCAGTTTTCATTAGCTTAATATTTATTAAATCAACTGCTCTATTTTTAATTATATTTAATGCATCCTTTGGTGAAAATACACTTTCATCAGCCATAACTGGAGTTTCTATATTATCCTTTACATATTTAAGTCCTTCGATATCATGTGCTTCTACAGGTTGTTCTACCAATTCTATATTAAGGCTTCTATCTTCCATAATCTTTAAAACCTTCACTGCTTCTTTTGGAGTCCATCCTTGATTTGCATCTATTCTTATATATATTTCATTTCCCACTGCTTCTCTTATGGTTTCAAGTCTTAAAAGATCTATTTTCCAGTCCTTACCTACTTTAACCTTGATAATCTTATATCCTTTTTTAATGGCTTCTATACTATCTTTAGCCATTTCATCTGGATCATTTACGCTTACAGTTATATCTGTAGTTATTTTCTTTCTATATCCTCCTAACAATTTATATACAGGTGCATTATATAGTTGTCCATATAAATCATATATAGCCATATCTACTGCTGCCTTAGAACTTGAGTTTCCTACTAAAGAATTGTCTATTCTATTCATTATCCCTTCAATATTTTCTACATCCATTCCTATAAGTACTGGCCTTATATATTCCATAATAGCCCACTTAATAGAACCCATAGTATCCCCTGTTATTACTGGAGTTATAGCAGCTTCTCCATATCCTACATTCCCAGTGTTAGTCTCGATTTTAACTACTACATTTTCCAAAGTATGTACTTCTCTTAAAACCGTTCTAAAAGGTTTTTTCAGAGGTATTTTAATTTCTCCTACTTGGATATTACAAATTTTCATTAAAATCCTCCCCTATCTATTATTAAGTAAATTATACCATCTTAATTTTATTGTACAACAAGTAAAGTTAATTTTTTTAAAATATACTTAAATTTAGTTTTTTAGATAAATCCTCTATTAGCCCATAGCCTGCAACTGAATTTCCTTTTTCATCTAAGGCTGGCCCATATATTCCAATACCCATTCTATGAGGTACAGATGCCATTATTCCACCTGCAACTCCACTTTTAGCCGGTATACCTACACGGATAGCAAACTCTCCACTAGAGTTATACATTCCACAAGTTACCATAAAGGTTTTAACAATTCTAGCAATATAATCTGTAGTAATCACTTCACCTGTTTTTAAAATTTTTCCTCTGTTTGCTAAAAAAAGCCCTATATTTGCTATATCTATACAATCTACTTCAATGGAACACTGTTTAAAATAAACATCTAATACTTGTTCTACATCTCCTTTTAATACTCCCATGTCCTTTAGTAAATAAGCCATAGCTCTATTTTTATGTCCCGTTCTTTTTTCAGATATATATACTTCTTCATTTAAGTCTAATTTTTCATTGCAAGTTATTTTTCTAAAAAAGTTTAAAAGTCTTTTAAACTTTTCTTCAGAATTCTCCCCTTTAATAAGAGAAGCAATAGCTATAGCTCCAGCATTTATCATTGGATTTAAAGGCTTAGATACTCCTTCAGTTTCTAATTTGTACATAGAATTAAAAGCATCTCCAGTAGGTTCCATTCCTACTTTTTCAAATACTTTTTCAGCTCCATTATCCATAATTGCCAACATAAGTGATATAGTTTTAGATATACTTTGAATTGTAAATTTAGTTTTGTAATCTCCTGAAGTATAGGTTTTTTCCTTCATGTCTATGATACAAATCCCTAAATCTTCTGGATTCGCTTTTTTTAGTGCTGGAATATAGTCTGCAACCCTTCCCTTCTTAGCCAGCTGTCTATTTTTTTCAACCAATTCATCCAATAACCTTTTCACAAAACCACACCCCTCACAGGATTATAAATTAAGTTTTATTTAAAACAACTTCCCCCAATAAATTCTCGAAGAATTGATGTAGGAGGTATAATAAATTCATCTTCTATATCTTTAAAGTACTCTAAAAACTTTAAAAGTCTTTTGGCTTCAGAATAATACTCACTATTTTTATCTATAGTTTTTAGTTGAGGTTCTACATATTTTTTTAGTACAGATAATTCATAAACCAATGAGGAATTAAACATTATATCTGCTTCTTCTTGATAAGGAAATATGTTTTCTTCCTCCCCTTTTCTAACTAGTTCCCACAATTTAAAAGTTCTCTTTACATCATTTCCTCTAAATTTGTTATCTCTAACTATTCTCCTGATAAGCCTAGTATCAGTAGTAGGTATTCTATTATGAGCATCCACATTTAATTGAGTTAAAGCACTTACATATATCTTAAACTTATTTTTCTCTGGTATATCTCTAGTAAGCTTAGAATTTAAGCAGTGAATACCTTCAACTATTATAGGATGTTCTTCATCAACCTTTACAATTTTTCCTGAAGGTTCTCTGACTCCTTTTACAAAATTGAATTTTGGTAATTCTACTTCTTCTCCTTCTAATAATTTAATTAAATCTTCATTAAAAAGTTTTACATCAATAGCTTCTAAAGCTTCAAAATCATATTCCCCAAATTCATTTCTAGGTGTATCTTCCCTATTTACAAAATAGTCATCTACTGATATGGATATTGGTCTCTTTCCGTTTACTTTAAGCTGTACTGCTAATCTATGAGCAAAAGTAGTCTTTCCTGAAGAAGAAGGTCCAGCTATCAATATAAGATTTATATTGTCATCTTCGCAGATTTTATCTGCTATGTTGGCAATTTTCTTCTCATGTAAAGCTTCTGATACCTTTATAACCTCATCTACAGAACCATCTACTATCGTATCATTTAAAGTTCCTAAATATCCTAAGTCTAAAATATCTACCCAATCTTCTGTCTCTTTAAAAACCTTAGCCAATTGTCTTTGTTCTATAAACTCTGGAACTGTAAAACCATTGCTTTCAGATGGTGGAAGTAATATTGCTCCAGGATAATAATATTTCAAATCAAAAACTTGAACATATCCAGTAGATGGCGCAAGGTATCCATAGAAACTATCAATATGATCATCTATTCTATATATATGAATTTCTTCCTTGTCTACATGTTTATAAAGATTTACCTTATCTATATATCCTTTTTCTTCAAATAATTTAATTGCCTCTTCTCTTTTTATTTTTTCCCTTAGGATAGGTTTGTCCTCTCTTATTAACTTTTCCATTTTTTCTTTTATCTTATTTATTTCCTTAAAATTTATAGATTTACCTTTTTTTATTTCTGTATAAAGGCCTTCACCTAAAGAATGCTCAATATTTACATTACAACCTGGAAATAATTCTTCACACGCCTTTATATATATAACACTTAAAGTTCTTATATATATTTTATGTCCGTCTGTATCACTAATATCTAAGAATTTTATTTTTTTCCCTTCTTCTATTTTATCTGTCAAAAGAAAAATTTCATTATCTATTCTAGCTCCTAAATATTTTTTATATTCTTCTCCATATGCCAACTTTGCCACTTTTTCCAAAGTTGAACCTTTATCAACTGATACTTCTCCTTTTCCTTCTATAAATAATTTTACTTTTTCCATACTTGTTCCCCCCAATACTTTGCTCTTTACTACTTCTATTATATATTAATATGCGATAATAAACTACTTAGCATGGAAAAATCACAAAAATAGCGGAGACTTCTCCGCTATTTTCTTACATACTAGGTTTAATTGGTTCTGATATACTAGATAAAGCATCTCCTGCCTGATCTATAAAATTATCCCTTACTGCCACATCTCCTATAGCAAGTATTCCTACTAAAGTTCCATTATCTACTACTGGCAAACGTCTTATTTGATTTTGCGACATAATATCTGTAGCCTCATGAATGCTAGTTTCTGGTGAAACTGAAACTGGATTTGTAGTCATTACATCTTTTACTGTATAATTTCCTCCCTTTCCTTGAGACAAACCCCTCACTACAATATCTCTATCTGTCACAATACCTAAAAGTTTATTGTTAAGATCACAAACAGGTATACTTCCAATATTTAAATTCTTCATTTCATTAGCTACATATTCTATTGTACTATCTTCTCTTGCAACCTTTACTTCTTTAGTCATTGCATCTCCGACTTTCAAACTACCATCTCCTTTTTTTAATTATAATAATTCAATATTAGGATATGTAGTTTGTTTTTTTTAATACTTTAACTTTAATCCTAAGGTTTTGTTTAATTCTTCAAAACCAATTTTTTCATAAAAACCTACTGCCCTTACATTTTCTGAATTTACATTTAATCTTATATCATAAATTCCCTTTGCTCTAAACCAATCTATCCCTTGTTTAAATAAATTTTTTGCTACATCTGTCCCCCTATATTTTTCCTCTACATATAAATCACTTATATAGCCTAAAATTTTTGTAGAAAATATTTCCGAGCTTATTCTCAACTCACATCTTATGAAACCAATTATTTCATCAGATTTTTCAGCTATAAAAATTATTTTATCATCCCTATTTAAATCATCTATAAACATATTAACCATTATTTGTCTCCAATGTTCTGATGGAGACAAATAATCCTTAAATCCTATATGATAATCTGATAGTTTCCCCCACATTTCAACTAAACAATCTATATCTTTAATATTAGCTTTTTTTATTATCATTTAAACTCATCCTTTTCGATTTGTTCTAATATTGAAGGAACATTAGCAATAAACTCTTTTCCATTCAAATACTTTAAAGATACTAATCCATTAAACCCTATCTTATAAGCATGTAAAAACTGATTCTCCAAGCCATGTTTCTCCTTAAATTTCTTATTAGTCCCTTTATCCCCATACTTTATATCCCCTATAACAGGATGACCAATAGATAATAAATGGGCTCTAATTTGATGGGATCTGCCAGTAATTAAATCAATTTCCAATAGAGAATATTCTTCATTTTTATTCAATACTTTTATTTTAGTATATACTTCTTTTCCTTCTTTAGTTTTTTGATTAATTATTTTTACTTTGTTAGTTTCTTCATCTTTTTCTAAATAACCTTTTAATAAAATATCTTTATCGATTTTACCTTTTACCATAGTTTTATAATATTTCTTTATATCCCTATTTTTTATGGATTCATTTATATCTTTTAAGGCTTCATAGTTTTTAGCTCCTATTATAATACCACTAGTATTTCTATCTAATCTATTACAAATAGAAGGTGTAAAAGTTTTTTCCTCGTCTGGATCATATTCTCCATTTCTATATAGATAACTTATCATACTATCAACTATATTATTACTATTATTTTTATTGGCTGAATGGGATAATACTCCTTTGGGTTTATTCATTAGTATAATATTTTTATCTTCATATATAATTTTAGGAAGTGGCAAAGATATATTAACAGCTTCTTTCTCTTCAATAAATTTATCTAAGGTTTCCTCAGCAATATAAAATTGAATCTTATCTCCTTCTAAAATAGTATCCTCAGGCTTTGCTTTTCTATTATTAAGCTTTATTCTTTTTTTTCTAAGCATTTTATGTATAAAGCTATGTGGCGCCTTGGATAGGTATTTTTTTAAGAATTTATCAATTCTTTGATCACTATCATTTTCATTTACAATTAATTCCCTCAAATTTTTTCACCTTTTTTCTCTTTCTATTTTTTTTTATTATGTTATAATAACATTATACACAAACCCTTAGTAAAAACTCTACTCTATTTATCTATTATGTTCATAGAAAAAAGAGGTGAAAAAAAAGTGGAAAAATTTAGCGAGAAGCTAAAAGATTTCTTTTACGATGCTATTGACTACATACTAATGGGAGTCATTATATTGGCAGTTGTAGGCATTATAGGTTGGCGACTAGACGTACTATTTGAAGGTAGTCTAAAGGATGCTCCTGTAGGTAAAGAAATAGAGTCTTCAAAAGATAAGAAAATAGCTAGTAGAAATAATACAAGCGGCAACAAGTCAACTACTGAAGCAAAAAAAGATAAGAACAACGCAGATGATGCAGTAAAGAAAGATAATAAAAAAGAAAATGATAAGAATGACGATAAATCTAAAAAGGAAGAAATAGTGAAAGTTAGTATTCCTAAAGGTTCTGTTTCTGAAAATGTTGCTGAGATTTTGAAAAAAGATGGTCTTATAAAAGACGAAGCTGAATTTATGGCAAAAGTCAAAGAAATGAATTTAGAAACAGGATTAAGGTATGGAGAGTATGAAATAGCCAAACCTAGTACTATGGAAGATATTATTAAAAAATTAAGTAAATAAAAAATAGTAGCCTAAGGCTACTATTTTTTTCTCTTTTAATAGGTTTCATTTATGTATTCATCTATTAATGAAACCCTTTTTTTTTCAATAAATACTCCTTCTTCTCTTAAAATCTTCAATAGCCATAGGCTTTTAGAATGAAAAATAGCATATTCATAATCTTTTAAAACTATTTCATAAAGCTTATTCTTTAAAAATTTAGATTCAACTTTTATAAAATAAGCCTCTATATTTTTGAAATTTAAAAACTTCAATAGTTGTAGAGTAGCTCTATCTTTTTCTCCATAATAATAATCGCCTTCATTTAAATAGTATATATAATATTTGTCATGCTGTCCTTGTCTTTTCATATCTTTAGCAAGCATAGTATAATATTTAGCCAATACATTATAATACTGATAATTATACATACCCTTTTCATAACTATCTATTCGAGAGAAGGGCTTTACATTCATTTGTTCAACAAAGTCAAAATTACCTTCTAAAAACTCTCTTTTACTTATATCACCATTCTTATATTGGATAATAAGAGAGTTCCTATGGCTAAAAAAGGTATCGAATAGACTTTCTTTCTTACAATAAGCCAATTTAAAACACCCTATCTAATATCAAATTTCTCAATTATTAATTATATTATATCATTAATTTTAAGATTTTGTTAACTTATATACTAATATTTTTTACTATTGTTTTTTTAATTCTTCAACTTCTTCTGCAGTTAATTCTCTATACTCTCCTGGAGGAAGATTTTCATCTAATTTTAGGGTTCCCATAGAAATCCTTTTTAAATATAAAACTTCCATATCTATGGATTGAAACATTCTTTTTACTTGATGGAACTTCCCTTCCATTATAGTTAAGTATACTTTAGATATATAATTTGACTCAATTATTTCAAGTTTAGATGGCATGGTCTTATATCCATCATCTAAAACTATTCCCTCTTTAAATGAATCAATATATTTATCATCTACATAGCCATCTACCTCTACATAATATTTTTTGTTTACCCCTTTCTTAGGAGACAACAGTCTATGAGTTAGCTTTCCATCATTAGTAAATAACAAAAGTCCCTCTGTATCTTTATCCAATCTTCCTACAGGATAAGGTTCAAATGCCAAGTATTCTTCATCTAATAAATCTAGTACAGTACTAGAAAAAGGATCCCTTGTAGAAGAAATCACTCCTTTAGGTTTATTCATTATTAGATAAATGTATTTTTTATATTCTACTACTTCTCCATTTATACTTATTTCATCTTCATATGGATCAATTTTGATTGAATTGTTTTTTATAACTTCATCGTTTACTATCACTCTACCTTCTTTTATGTATTGCTTTATCTCCTTTCTACTTCCATATCCCATATTAGAAAGTATTTTATCTAATCGTTCTTTTTTTACCATATAAGCCTCCTTGATATATACTATATTAATATTATACACTATTTTATTATTTATCCCTAAATATTAAGTTAAGAATAATTTATACAAAAAAAGATAAAATAATCATATACCTTTTTTATTATTATAGAAAGAAAGGAGAATATTATGAGAGTAGATAAAACTGATGCTCCATTAGATGGAGTTAAATGTGTTGTTAATACTTGTCAATATCATGAACAAGGAGATTATTGTACTGCAGAAGCTATAGAAATTCAACCTAGAAATGCTACTTCTACAGAAGAAACAGATTGTGCTACATTTTCCCCCACTACTAGGGGATAAAATAAGGCAGGTAATACCTGCCTTATTTTGCCTCTAGTACTTCAGCTTTTCCTTTCAATTCTTCAGGAATTTGATCCAAAGTATAATCTAGTCCAATATAAAAATCTGTATTTAATTTTTCACTTATTTCTTCTAAAGCTTCAGCCAATCTTTTTAATTGGTCTGAATCTATGTCTATAATTTTATATATTCCATCTACATAAATCTTCTCTAAATCATAATCCATACCTATAGCTCCACATAAAAAGCCATAGAAAGATTCAATACTTTTAATATTGAACTCCATGGCGTTTATTAATCTCACTGAATAATCAAGAGTAAATATATGGTTGTCATCTACATCAATAAATGCAATATTTCCGTTCCCAGTTTTTATATCCTCATTTGCCATTTCAATTAAACGTTTAGTTTTACCAGTACCTTTAGTGCCACAAATAAATTTTATCATTTCTATCACTCCTCCAACCTTATATTTAAAAAACTTGTATATTTATACTTTCTACAAAGAAATCGTTTTTCCTTCATTTTTTTATTATTTTTTTAATTTTCTTAAAGCTTTTCCATTTAAATAGTCACAGTTTTTTCCCTGATAGCTTTCTCTTATTTCCATTTCCTCTACAATACTGTCCCTAATTTTCCACCAGCTTTCATTCCAGTTTACAAATAAAGAATTCTCTTCTGGTGCTCTACCTATAATTCTTTGAACAATTATATTGTCATTAAGATATTCTAAAAATAGAATAACCCTTTCTATATATTCATCTTTCGATATTATAGATATTTTTCCTTCATTATACATTCTTCCTAAAGTAGTTCCTTCCAAAATATAAAGGGCATGGAGTTTTACTTCATCTACTCTAAGAGCAGAAATAACCTTCGCACATTCCATTACATCTTTTTCATCATCCCAAGGTAGATTCAATATTAAATGAGCACAAGTTCTAATTCCATATTTCTTGCATAATAGAATACTATCTATAAATTCAGCTAAAGTATGTCCTCTATTTATCTTATAAAGAGTATGATAGTTTACAGTTTGAAGGCCTATTTCCATTGTTATCTCCAAATCATACCTTTCTTTAATTTCTGATAAATACTGTAGATATTCTTCATTAATTGAATCTGGACGGGTAGATATAGATATACCTACTATATCTTCTACTATGGATTCCTCTACTACCTTTTTAAACTCTTCTATAGGCATATAAGTATTAGTAAAGTTTTGAAAATAACTTATAAATTTATTAGCCTTGTATCTTTTACTTATGTATTCCTTGTTTTTCATAACCTGTTCTTTTACAGAAATCTCACTAGATAAATTTTCAAAAGAGCCTCCTTCTTCTCCACAAAATATACATCCACCAATTCCAACACATCCATCCCTATTGGGACAAGTTAGAGGCAGTTTTATAGGAAGTTTATAAACTTTTTCTCCAAATCTATCCTTTAAATAATCAGAATACACATTGTATACAGTTATACTACTCA
Source organism: Clostridiaceae bacterium (assembly GCA_019391515.1). Lineage (GTDB taxonomy): Bacteria > Bacillota > Clostridia > Tissierellales > Sporanaerobacteraceae > Anaerosalibacter. Next base: position 52,279 of record JAHXQP010000029.1, read on the forward strand.
AAATACCACATCCTTTAATATTTAAATACTATCATAAATAATATTATAGCTTATATAATGAGTCAAGGAAGTATGCTAGCTCAAAAACTATGCGTGAGCCAAAATAATACCTTTGACTCACGCATAGTTTACAGATTTTCTTTTATAAATTCTAATACTTCTTCTGCATGTCCTTTAGCTTTAACTTTTCTAAATTCTTTTACAATATTTCCTTTTTTATCTATAATAAAAGTAGATCTTTCAACACCTAAATACTCTTTTCCATACATCTTCTTAGGTTTTAATACACCATACATTTCATGAACTTTTTTATCCTCATCACTTAATAGTAAAAATTGTAAATCCAGTTTATCACTAAATTTAGCATGTGATTTCAAACTATCCTTGCTAATTCCTAGTATCACAGTATCCAGCCTTTCAAACTCTTCATGTAAATCCCTAAATTCTGAAGCTTCTATTGCACAACCTTTGGTATTATCTCTTGGATAAAAATAAAGAACTACATTCTTTTTTCCTAAATAATCACTTAAAGAAATTTCTTGTCCATTGGTTTCTTTTAATGTAAAATCTGGTGCTTTCATTTTACTCACTCCTTTATAACTTTAATACCCTTTTTAGAATATGAGCAACACCATTTTCATTATTATTTTTATCTGTTATAATATTTGAAACTTTTTTTATCTTTTCAGTAGCATTTTTCATAGCTATTCCAAGTCCAGCATTTTTAATCATTGCTATATCATTATTATCATCTCCTATAGCAATAATCTCTTTAGGTGAAACCCTTTTTTTTCTTCCGTACTCTTCTAAGCTTAGCCACTTTGTACCAAAGGGATTCATAACTTCTAAAAGTCCAACCCCCTGGTTTATATGGGAACCATCTAAATTATACATTACATGACAATTATACTTTTCAAAGTATTTATCTGATAAATATAAGTGAAATCCTTCCAAGTCTTCCTTGCTCCCCATATATACTACTGCTAAAACTTTAGGTTCTGAAACTTTAAAAATATCTTCTACTTTTTTAAATCTATCTGGATTGTCCTCTAAATAATTGTGATATTTAGAATCATCTTTGTCCAATTCAATGATCATATCATAGCCATCCTCATATCCATCTACATGGACAATAGGATGTAATCCCTTCTTTTTTCCTTCCTTTACTAAAATGTGAAAATCATCTACATCTAAATATTTTTTAATCAATATTTTATCATCTTTCATTCTTCTAACTATATTTCCATTGTTAGCTAATATCACTAACTCACTATCTATATCTCTAACTTTTTCTTTAGCAGACCAATACCTTCTTCCTGTAGCAATAACCACTTCATATCCTCTGCTCATCAGTTCTTTCAAAGTTTCTAAATTTTCTTGTGATATTCTTTTTTCATCATTAAGTAATGTACCATCTAAATCAATAGCAATTAATTTATACATTTACATCACCCTATATATCTTTTTATATTTAACTATTTTAGTAATTATAGTATTGGACAAAAGATTTGTAAACATAGTAGTGATCATCTACTCCTCCTAATTCTCTTACTGAGTGCATACTAAGTATTGGATTTCCTATATCTACAGATGGAATATCTAATTGTGTAGAGGATATAGGTCCAATAGTTGAGCCGCCTCTTTCATCAGATCTATTTACAAACTTTTGAACAGGTACTTCTGCCAATTTACATATGCTTTCATATATAGCTGAAGATATACTATCTGTAGTATAAGCTTGATTTGCACTTAACTTTATAGCAGGTCCACCATTTATAACTGGCCTACTAGTTGGATCTTGTTTTTGTTTATAATTTGGATGTACTCCATGAGCCATGTCGGAAGATATTAAAAAAGAATTAGAAAGGCTTCTGTAAAAATCTTCTCTATTTTTCCCTAAGGATAAACAAATTCTTTCTAACACAGTTCGTAGCATAGGACTTGCCGCTCCCTGTTTAGTAGTACTTCCTACTTCTTCATTATCGAATAAAACCATTACATTGGTTTTATTATTTACTTTAGAATCTAAAAGTCCTTTAATCCCTGCATGGACCATAGCCAAATCATCTAATTTCCCACAAGAAATAAATTCATTATTTAGTCCTACTATTTTTCCTTTTTCATATTCATATAAAAATAGATCAAAATCTAAAATATCCTCTATATTTACATCAAGCTCTTTTGCTATTTCTCCAATTAGAAAATCATCTTTCTCAAACTCTTCGTTGATCATGGAAACAAGAGGCAAAGTTTCATTTTGAGTATTTAGCTTAATACCTTCATTTACCTTTCTATTCATATGTATAGCTAAATTTGGTATAACCATTAGCGGCTTGTCTATATCTATAAGATAAGATTTTGGGTTAAATATATCTTCCCCTTTTAGTGTAACCCTTCCTGCCAATGATAGAGGTCTATCAAGCCAAGTATTAAGTATAGGTCCTCCATAAACTTCTGTATTAAGCCTTAAAAAGGCATCTTCTTCTACCATTTCTGGACTAGGTTTTATTTTAAAAGTTGGGGAATCTGTGTGGGCTCCTATTAATTTAAACCCTTCACTTTCAATATCACCTTTTCCTACCACAAAAGCAATAAGAGCAGAACCATTTTTAGTTACAAAATATTTTCCACTCTTTGTAATCTTCCAATTTTCACTAGGATCCAATTCAACAAATCCATTTTCAATAAGTTCCTTTTTAACATTTTCTACTACATGAAAAGCACTTGGACTATTGTCAATAAAATCTATTAATTCCTGAGCAAATTCTAATTTTCTAGTCAAAAAAATCATCCCTCCTATTTTATTTAAAAAGTACTCCAACTATTAGTTGAAGTACTTTTTATTAAAATTTTTATTCTTCCTCTAAATCTTCAATATCTTCCTCTTCTACAAACAATGTATAGAAAGCTTCTGAAACCAATTCAAACTCTTCGTCACTTTCTATCTGGCCTAATTCTATACCATCTTCAACTTCTATATATTCATATAAAAGTACCTCTTCTTCTCCCATAGGAACCAATGCAATATATGCTTTATCCTCTACTTCAAATATTCCTAATACATTGCACTCCATTTCGCTACCATCTTCTAATGTAAGATATATTATGCCAGGTTCTTCATGATCATGGTCACAACCACAGCCACATCCACAATCTTCATCTGAATGGTTACAACATTCATGATTTTCTTCATGCTTATTTGTCATCATCATTCTCCTTTTTTGAGTTTATTTAGTATATATGCTTATAATATCCTATTTTATACTATAAGTATATAGGAAATAAAATTTTATTTAATTTCTTTAAGAACTTCAACTAATAGCTCCCACATATTTTTAGTAGAAAATATACTAAGTTTTTCTCCTGGAGTATGAACATCATACATATTTGGTCCAAAAGAAACCATATCCATTTCTTTAAACTTTTCTTTGAAAAGTCCACATTCAAGGCCTGCATGAATTGCAGATATTTCTATTTCTTCCCCAAACTTTTCTTTATAAACCTTTTGGAATACTCCCCTTATATAAGAATCTTTTTCATACTGCCATTCTGGATAAGAAGCATATCTTTCCCAATTTCCACCTAATATTTCTGATATAATAGCCATTTTACTTGCCAAATCTTCTTTTAAACTTCTTACAGAACTTCTTATAGAGCTTTCAAAACTAACTACATCTTCTAAAGTTTTCACTATACCTAAATTATTTGAACTTTCAACTAATCCCTCTATTTCCCTACTCATAGTTTGAACACCATTGGGAATTAGTATTAAAGTAGCAATTACTTTTTCAGTGGTTTCATTGCTAAATACTTTATCTATATTTATTTCCTTTTTATTTACTTCTATTCTTACATTTTCATCTGTTGATTTTAATTCATTTTTAAACTCTTCTTCTACATTTTTAACTACCTTTTTAAAATCCAATTCATCTTTTTCGTCTATTAAAACTAGTGCTTCACCACTTCTTGGAATAGCATTGGTCTTTGCTCCACCTTCAACTTTTCCAATACTATAGTCTATTTCTTTTTTCAATTTATAAAGCAATCTACCCATTAATTTATTTCCATTTCCCCTACCTTGGTCTATTTCCATACCTGAATGACCACCTTTAAGACCTGTAATTTCTAAGAGATAAGGTGTTTTACCTTCTTTTGATTTTTCCCATACTATAGGTATTTCTACTCTATCTCTTTCTCCACCAGCACAACTTACTAATAGTTTTCCCTCTTCTTCCGAATCTATGTTTATTAAGATTTTACCATTAATATGTTTTGGATCCAAGGCAATTGCTCCATCCATACCAGTTTCTTCTGATGTTGTTACAAGTACCTCTAGTGGTGGATGAGATATATCATTAGAATCGAGTATTGCTAAACACATAGCCACAGCAATTCCATTATCTGCCCCTAATGTAGTACCTGTTCCTTTTATATAATCTCCATCAATTTGAAGTTTTATAGGATCTTTTGAGAAATCATGATCTACATATGATTCTTTTTCACAGACCATGTCCATATGTCCTTGTAAAACTACCGTTGGTGAGTTTTCATATCCTTTAGTACCAGATTTCTTTATTATAATATTTAAAGCCTCATCTTGAATTACCTCTAAACCACGTTCTTTTGCAAAGTTTACTAAATAATCACTTACCTTTTTTTCTTCACCTGAACAGCGAGGTATCCTAGTTAACTCTTCAAAATAATAAAATACTTTTTCTGGAGTTAAATTTTCCAATACTCTTGTCATAAAAAACCATCCCTTCATTTAAAATTATACTTCAAATATGTATTTATTTTCATATCCAAATACATCTACTACCTTTATAGCTATATTCCTTCTTGGCTTCTTAGGTAATTTTAATTCAATAAATTCTTCAATTTTATATATATCATTTTCTCTAAAATTTTGCCATCTACTAATAAACACTTCCTCATTATAATCTGTATCAATACTTATGAAATCTATTAAATTTAAAGAATCCTCTTCCAGTACTTCTTTAACTAATTTCTTGTACTTTTTCTCAATTGGAATCTTATCTATATCTATTTCATACCCTTCCAATTCAATACTAATTAACTCTCCTTTATCTTTTAGATCCTGTTTATCTATTTCTTTAATCTTCAATTCCCCATTAGAAGTCAGTTTTTCCCCTTCTAACCTTTGAAGTAGGAACTGATCTCCTTTTATATCTATAATTCTTTTTTGAACAGTTAAGGCTGAATGGAGCCCCATATCTGATAGTATCCATCTTCTATTATGTTTTTCTGCAACTGCTGCTGTAGTGCCACTTCCAGCAAAAAAGTCGGCTATTATAGAGTTTTCATTAGTTGAAGATAAAATAATTCTTTCAAGGAGTTTTTCAGGTTTTTGAGTTGCATAACCTACCCTTTCCTTAGAAGTCCTTCCTACCATATCTATATTCCAAACATCTTTCATATTTACTAATGTATACCATCCTATATCATCAACAAACTCTTCCACTCCCTTAAATCTATAAGGCTTAAATCCTCTATTATAAGATTTCTCCTTTTGTGGATTAAATATATATTTTCTAGTTTTGGAATATAGTAAAATTGTATCATGTTTCCTTGAAAAATATTTTTTACTTACTCCTCCAGATTTATAGCTCCAAATTATCTCGTTTAAAAACATATCTTCACCAAATATTTCATCCATAAGGATTTTTACATAGTGAACTATATGCCAATCCAGATGTACATATATACTTCCTTCATCACTTAACAATTCTTTCATAAGTAAAAGTCTAGGATATAACATTTTTAGATAAGAAACAATTCCTTCTTTCCATATATCTGAATAAGCAAATTTTTCTATAGTTACTGTTTTGTCTTTTAAAGGCAGCCTTATCTTTGTATTATAATCTGCTTTTGATAAAAATGGTGGATCAATATATATAAGATCTATTTTTCCCTTCAAAGAAGGACAACTTTCCCCTTTTATTAATTCTTTCATTATATGTAGATTGTCTCCATAAATAAACCTATTAATAACCTCTTTTTTTTGAAAATCTCCAACTACTCCTTTAAAAAATCCACCTTCCTCTTTAGAAGGAACTATTATACTTTCTGTTGCAATTGACTGCCCTTTATTTAGAAGCTTTTCCACTTCCTCTTTTCCATCTTTTACTATATTAGAAAGTTCATCTATTATTAATTTATTCCTCATTTTATCCTCCTTTAAACCCTTATAACTTTTTATTCTATAAGTTTGTTGAAATACCTTCATCTACCTTTATATTATTAAAATATTAAGATATAGTTTTATTAAATAGTTGATAGGGGGAAAGATTTGTGAATATGTATAATTCTTTAATAGTAGAACTTCCTGAAGATATTAAAAAAACTATGTATTTTGGATAACTATGAAAAATCATTATAGATATGATCTTTTTGATAACTAAGTAGGAGAAATAGAATATAGAGATAGATTGGAGTTATTTCAAATAGAGATAACTCCTTTTTTAAATTCTAATTAGCCTATTCCACTATTTGTATAGATTTTGCTACACCTTGTACTGGTTGAGATTCAGCTACTGCTCCATCAAATATAACTTCTACAGTTTGGCCTTCTTTTAAATCTTCAGCTTTTATTTTTTCTTCACCCTTGTATATTTTGGTACTATTTTTAATCTCTACATTTGCTTTATCATACATAATGTCTTCCTCTATATCTCCTTCAACAAGTATACTTATTATTTCTTCTTCCATAATATTTACTTCTGTTATTTCTCCCCTAATTCCAATTTTTTCTTCCTTTTTCCCGCAACCAACAAGTGAAAAAACAATTATTAATATTAATAATATTGACACATTTCTCTTCACTTTACCCCCTCCTAAAAATCAAAATTATATTAATTTTCCCAGTCAATATAATCATTTAATATTTCAATTTAAATATAAACAGTCTTCCTATATAATAATTCTATCACAAGTAAAATAAAAAGTATCTAGCTTTTAGCTAGATACTTTTTATTTTACTTAAATATTAAACTTTGAATATTTTTTCTAGTTTCTGGTTGTTCCATTTTTTTAAGTTCTTCAGGTAATTTATCTTTTTCACCATATTTACCTACTGCAACAACTGTTAGTATTGAATAATCTTCTGGTATATTGTATATTTCTCTAGATTTCTTCCTTTTAAATCCTCCCATTGCATGGGTAATAAGGCCTCTTCTTTCTCCCTCAATAGACATATATCCCCAAGCCGTTCCTGCATCAAACATATGCCAATAATTTTCTTTGTCATTATGTTCAAAACTTTTTTTAGATAGAATCATTATAAGTACCGGAGCACTATCTGCCCAAACTCGGTTAGAATCCACGATTATACTTCTCATCTTATCCAGCTCTTCATCAGATTTAGCCATAATAAATCGCCAAGGCTGTTCATTGAAACAAGAAGGAGCATACCTTGCTGCTTCTAAGAGTCCCATTATATCTTCATCATCTATCCTTTCTGTACTAAAAGCTCTTGGTGACCATCTTTCTTTTATCTCTTCTAAAATTTCAACATTAAAATCTCTCTTTCCCATAATATCAACCTTTCAAAATATATTGTCATTTAATATATTCCCATAATAACAACAAACAATCATATATTAGCCTATAACAATTATTTTTTCAGTTTTGAGAGATTTATTTACATCTATTATTCTTTGGTTAGATGATCCCTTAAACTTTAACATTAAACTCTTTTTATCTATTTCAAATTTCCCATCTACTAATATATCTGTACTATAAAGTAGTTTTTTCCATCCAGGTACTAAGTCTATATTATCTAAGATTTCCTCATAAGTATAGCCTGTGTAGGTCATTATATTAAGTCCTAATTCCTTGACCTTTTTAGCTAATACAGCAAAGCTTTTAGGTTGTTCAAAAGGATCTCCACCGCTTAATGTTACTCCATCTAATAATGGATTTTCCTTTACCAATTCTATAACATTATCGATTTTCATAAGTTCCCCGCCTTCAAAGGAATGGCTTTCTGGATTATGGCAACTTTGACAATGATGTTTGCATCCTTGGCCGAAGACAACTAGCCTTATACCTGGCCCGTCTACTATAGACTCCTTAACAATTCCTGCTATCCTTATATATTGACTCATATAAGACACCTCTTATTTATAAGAGCAAGAGAAATGCTTCACTCTATCACTTTCTTCAGCTCTTTTTGCATTGTTAAACCTATCCAATGTTCCTACAAGATATCCAGTTATGCGGCGAATTCTTTGGAATTTAATATCCCCTTCTTCTCTTCCACACTTAGGACATTTATCTCCTATAATGCCCGTATATCCACAAACTGAATCCCTATCTACAGGATGGTTTATAGAGCCATATCCTACTCCCGATTCCTTCATAGCCCTTACTATTTTTTCAAAGGCTTCTAAGTTTTGAGTTGGATCTCCATCTAATTCTATATAAGTAATATGACCTCCATTAGTCAATTCATGATAAGGGGCTTCTGTTTTTATTTTATGGAAAGCATTGGTTTCATAATATACTGGTACATGGAAACTATTTGTATAGTATTCCCTATCTGTTACCCCTTCAATTTCTCCAAAGATTTCCCTATCCATCCCTACAAATCTTCCTGCAGTTCCTTCTGCTGGAGTTGCTATAAGAGAAAAATTCAGGTTATATTTTTTACTTGCTTTATCCATCTTTTCACGCATAAACCCTATTATCTCTAGTCCTAACTTTTGAGATTCTTCTGACTCTCCATGGTGTTTTCCAGTCAATGCTTTTAAACACTCTGCAAGTCCTATAAATCCTGTAGTAAGAGTACCATGTTTTAAAACATCTCTTACTTCATCTTCTTTATCTAATTTATCAGAATCTATCCATACGCCTTGACCCATTAAAAATGGATAGTTCTTCACCTTTTTGCGAGCTTGAATTTTAAATCTCTCAACTAATTGTTCTATGACTAAGTCTACAGTTTTATCTAGTTCTTCAAAAAATAGATCAATATTTTTTTCACTTGTTAGAGCAAGTCTCGGAAGATTTACAGTAGTAAAGCTTAGGTTTCCTCTTCCATATATGATTTCCTTTGATGGATCATATACATTTGCTGCCACTCTAGTCCTACATCCCATATAAGCTATTTCTGTTTCAGGATGGCCTGGTTTATAGTATTGTAAATTATAAGGAGCATCTATAAAAGAAAAATTAGGAAATAGTCTTTTCGCACTTACTCTACAAGATAGTTTAAATAAGTCATAGTTTGGATCTCCCGGATTATAGTTTACCCCTTCTTTCACTTTAAATATTTGAATAGGAAATATTGGTGTTTCGCCATTTCCAAGTCCAGCTTCTGTAGCAAGAAGAAGATTCTTTATTACCATTTTAGCTTCTTGAGATGTATCAGTTCCATAGTTTATGGAACTAAAAGGTATTTGAGCTCCCGCTCTACTATGCATTGTATTTAAATTATGAATAAGAGCCTCCATAGCCTGATATGTTTTCCTATTTGTTTCTTTGATTGAGTTCTTTTCAACAAAATCTTGTATTTTATCAACCAGAGATTCATCTTTTAGGAACTCTAATAGATATTGTTTCTCTATTTTTTTATACTCTTCACTTTCAGCTAAAGTAGGAATCAAACCCTTCTCTTCTTCTATTTTTATAATTATACTATTAATCTTTTCCTCTAATTCTTCTCCAACCATTAAATTTATAGCTTTAGTTAAATTGTGTCTATAAACTTTTTTATACGTTTTTCTTACTCCAGGAGCCATTGCGTAGTCAAAATTAGGAACACTTTGACCACCATGTTGATCATTTTGGTTTGATTGTATTGCAATACATGCTAGCGCTGCATAACTTTGTATATCCTTAGGTTCCCTTAGGTATCCATGACCTGTACAAAAACCGCCTTTAAACAAATTCAATAAATCAATTTGACAACAAGTAGTAGTCAAAGTTAAAAAGTCCAAATCATGTATATGTATATCTCCATTTTTATGAGCATGAGAATGGTCAGGGTTTAGTATAAATAAATCATAAAATTGCTTTGCACCTTCAGAACCATATTTAAGCATAGTCCCCATAGCAGTATCTCCATCTATATTAGCATTTTCTCTCTTTAAATCATTATCTTTAGCTTCTTTAAAGGTTAAATCTTCATAGACCTTCATAAGCCTAGTATTCATTTCCCTAGCTTTGTTTCTTTCCGATCTGTAAAGAATATATTCTTTCGCTGTTCTAGCATGGCCACTTTCTATAAGTATTTTTTCAACTGCATCTTGAATATCTTCAACCTCTGGAATCTCTCCCTTAAAGTTATCCTCTAAATACAATGTTACTTCTTCAGCTAGTTCTAATGCAGTATTATAATCCTGTCCTCCAACGGCTTGAGCTGCTTTAAAAATAGCATTTGCAATTTTTTCTATATTAAAAGGTACCTCTCTGCCATCTCTTTTTTTAATCTTTGTAATCATATAATTGGCCTCCTTAAAAATTTAACACTTTTATTTTTTATTTTTTGTGATAAACTATATTAGTTGTATATTTTAATTTTCACTAGCGATTACTACATGTCGTTATTATATAATAACAAACAACTATATATTGTGTCAATAGCTTTGGAAAAACCTTACTGTTTTAGTCTAGTTTAGAATAATAAGATTGTATATCATTTAAAAAGAGAACCTAGTAGGTTCTCTTTTTAAAGATTTTAAATTTTAAATTAAAAAGCTATAACTATTCCACCATCATTTGCATAAACAGAACTTAATCCGGCCATTTCTACAACTATAATATCCTTAAAATTATACCTTTTACTTATCTCATCCTTAAGCTTATTTGCTCTTTCTTCATTATTACAATGAGATATTCCAAGTACCCTGTTCTCAATATCCTTTCCTTCTTCTCCTATTATATCAACAAGCCTTCTAAATGCTTTTTTAGTACCTCTCACTTTATCAACTAATCTAATATTACCATCTTCATCTGAACCCATAATAGGCTTTATAGATAAAAAGGAAGCAATATGTCCGGCGATTTTAGTCAGTCTACCACCTTTGATTAAATTATCTAAATTATCAAGTATAAAGAAGGTCTTCATTTCATTAATGTATTGCTCTATTTTATTTACTATATCAAGATTATCATATTTTTCTTGTATAAGCTCAAATATTTTCATACTAACAAGTGTTTCCCCTATTGAGGCACTTTTAGAATCAAATACATGGATAAATTTTTCTGCACTATCAGCAATAATATTCTTAGCAAGGATTGCAGAATTACATGTTCCACTTAATTGTGAAGATATTGTTACTACAAATACATTCTTTCCTTCTTCATATTCTTTAAGAAAATCTCCTGGAGAAGGACTTGACGTTTTAACATGATTTTTACTGTTTTTCATATTTACTAAAAGTTCATCTACATTTAAATTTTCATCATCTACAAAAGTTTGTCCGTCTATGTCTATTTTTAGCGGAACTAATCCAATATTCATTTGTTTTTTTAATTCCTCATTTAAATCACAGCTACTATCACTGACTATTTTGTATTCCATTATTTCACCCCATCTTGTTTTAATCGGTGTGTATTTATACTAACATTTATTTCTTTAAGTTACAATAGGGACCCATAAATTGATCTATTTTATTTTTAAAATTATTAAAAAACACTGAAAATTATAAACTAAATATCTAAATCAATATGACAATATCCTCCAGGATTCTTCTTTAGATATTTTTGATGATACTCCTCAGCCTTATAGAAAGAATAAATAGGCTTTACTTCTGTAACAATAGGCTCGTCATATCTTTTCTGTTCTTCTTTTAAGCTCTTTTCAATAGTTGAAAGATCTCCCTCATCTGTATAATAAATACCAGTTCTATACTGATGACCTATATCTGGACCTTGTTGATTTAACAATGTTGAGTTTATTATCCTCCAAAATCTAGATAACAGCTGTTCAAGGGAAATCATATTCTCATCATATTTTATATAGCAAGCTTCTGCATGCCCAGTCTTACCTGTACATACTTCTTCATAAGTAGGATTTTCTTTCCTGCCATTAGCATAACCTACCTTTGTTTCTGCAACTCCATCAATTCTTGACATATACTCTTCTACTCCCCAAAAACAACCACCTGCAAAAACTATCTCCTTCATATTTATCACCTCTACAAAATATTTTACCCACAGGTATTTAAATGATTCTCATAAAATATTTATTATTTTATTTCAATTAAATAATTTCATTAACCAAGGTGCTAAAAAAACTGTTATTATACCTGCTACACTTATAGATAAAGATCCCATGCCCCCTTGAGTCTCGCCTAATTCCATTGCCTTAGCAGTTCCTAGTGCATGGGCTCCACTACCTAGCCCTATTCCCTGGGCAGTTTCATCTTTTACTCTAAATACTTTATATACATATGGCCCTAATATGCTTCCAACAATACCTGTAAGGGTTGTTGCAGCTACTGTTAAACTTGGAATACCTCCGATTTCTTTGGAAACTTCAATAGATATAGCCGCAGTTACAGATCTAGGAACAAGAGATAATACTATGTTTTCTTCTAATCCAAATAATTTACTTAGAAAATATGTACTAACTATAGCTGTAAATGATCCTACGAATATTCCTATTAATATGGGTATACCACTTTTTTTAAGTTTTTTAATTTGCCTATACAATGGTACTACAAGTACTACTGTAGCTGGTCCTAAAAAGAAGGTTATTATACTGCCACCTTTTTCATAGATTTCATAATCAATATCAAAATACAATAAAAAACTTATAATTAAAGTTACAGATATAAGCATTGGATTGAATATAGCTATCTTTGTCTTTCTATTTATAAATAATCCTATTTCAAAAGCTAAAATAGAAATTAGAATTCCAAATATAGGAGTGTTCAAATATTTAGCCATCTCTTCCATCTCCTCTTTGCAATCTTTTTAATACCTGTACTGTTAATCCAGTTACTCCAATAACTATAATAGTTGACAAGACTATTACTATTATAATTGGTAGCCAATCATCCTTAACATATTCTAAAGACGAAATTATGCCTACTGCTGATGGTATAAAGAAAAAAGTTATATGATCTAATAAAAATTCACTTACATCTTCTATCATTTCTACTTTTATAATTCCTGTAACTAGGCATATTAAAAGAATTACCATCCCTATGATAGTCGCTGGTATAGGTAATCCTATAATATGTTGAAGTAAATGTCCTACAAATAATACTCCAAATATTATAGCCAATTGTCTAAAAACTTTCATGTAGACTTTCCCCTTTCAACTAAAAAGAAATTTTTATATATTAAATATTATATTGTATATTTCTAATTTAGGCTATAAAATACATTTACCCTAAAATATATTTTTTAAATATACCAAAAAAACAGGAGATAAAAATATATTTTTATCTCCTGTTTTTATTTTAGCTACATACTCTCTGTAATGTTTTTAACCCATTTCTTAGAAATCAGTCTAGGTATACCTATAGCTGCTTTTATTACTTCTTCTAATGATACAAGAGCTACAATTATATGGACTGGAAGCTTAAATACTAATGCTCCTAAAAAAGCCATAGGTACTCCTACTAACCATACTGAACCTAATTCTAAAAATAGAGAGAATTTTGTATCTCCTCCGCCTCTTAAAACCCCTACTATCATAGTGCCATTAAACATCTTTATAAAAAATACAATTCCAATTACTTTAAGGGTATCTTTAGCAATTTCATATACTTCTGGAGTTAATTTTCTAAATAATTTAAGAACTATCCCCGATGAGAAAAATAATCCCATTCCAAGTATAACTCCTGTCATAGTAGCTATAATTAAAAATCTTTTTGAATATTCAACAGCTAATTTCTCTTCATTACTACCTATTTTATTCCCTACCATTACAGTGGCTGCATTGGCTAAACCTCTGGAAATTACCATAAATATATTTTGTACAGTAGTTGCTATTTGAACTGCTGCTATAGCTTCTTTTCCTATTCTTGCATAAGCTATAGAATACATAATATTTCCTAATGCCCAAATAGCCTCATTTAAAATAACTGGATAAGTAGTTTTAATATATTTCATAAAATAATCTTTTCCCCATCCAGTCAAATCCTTTATACTTGCTGCTAAAACACCTCTATCAGAATATACAGCATATAATATAAATCCTAGCTCTACTATTCTGGCTATTAATGTTCCATAAGCAGCACCTTTAACTCCCAATCTAGGAAAACCGAGTTTACCAAATATAAGTAAATAGTTAAAAAATGTATTAGTTACAAAGGATATAGCACTAACTACCATAGGCATTCTAGCTTGACCAATACTTCTAGCTGCCACACTATATGAAAAACCAATGGCTGTAACAATATAGCTTAGAGATACAATTTTCAAATAATCTGCTCCTAAAGCTACTACTTCTGCATCTTTAGTAAAAATATTCATTAAAAATTCGGGTACAAAAAAAGCAGCTATAGTAAAAAACATTCCTACTACACTACCTAAGCAAATAGCTAAGCCTAATATTTTTCTTATATTTTTAATATCCTCTTTTCCCCAAAATTGAGATATAAATATGGATGAACCACTATTTATACCAAATACTATAAGCATATAAAAGAAAAAAACTTGGTTGGCTAGACCAACAGCTGCTATACTAGCATCTCCAAGACTGCTAATCATAAGAGTATCTACCATATTTAGAGAAGATGTAATTAAATTTTGAAGTGCAATAGGAAGAGCAATTCCCAACATTCCTTTGAAAAACGTCTTATCTTTCCACATAGATTCTACCATTCGACTCCCCCTTTACTATTAATATTCCGTATATCTATAAAAGAGTAACGTTACCATGTTATCATATTTTTTTACATATGTGAATGGAAAATAAGACTTTTTATAAAATATACTTTAAATATTAAAACAGGCACTTAATTAAGTGCCTGTTCTTCCTAATTTACATTCCCATCTTCATATATAAATTCATGAATCTGTTTTTCTGTCTCTTCTAAGTCTGTAACTAGATACCATACTTTTCCTATAAACTTTCCATGGCTATGCTCATCTTTAGGAAATCTATCTTGTTCTAAAGTCTTAATATTATTAGTCAAGCCATAAGTTCCAAGTTTCACTATATCCATTTTTGTAAGGCTTGTCTCTACATAAGGAAAAACACTATCTACTACTTCTGGATATTTTGTCATTCCTATGTTCTTCCCTTTTTCAAATATTTCTTCTATTACCCTTCTCTGTCTTTCTGTTCTTTCATAATCTCCATTTCCTATCTTCCTTATTCTAGAATAAGTAAGAGCCTCTTTACCATTTAGATGATTTATTCCTGATGTTTTAATCGAACTATTTTTAATATGCTTATTTATTTCTCTTACCTCTGATTCATTTAATTCAATATCTACACCACCTATAGTGTCTACAACCTTTTCAAAACTATCAAAATTCACAAAAGCATAATCTCTTATATCTAAATTAAAATTTTCGTTTAATGTTCTAATAGCAAGTTCTGGTCCTCCATAGGCATATGCATGATTTATCTTTGTCTTACCATGATCATAAACATCAACATAGGTATCCCTCATAATTGAAGATAATTTTACTTTCTTATGAGCTTTATCTATACTTAATATCATTATTGAATCAGAACGGGATACATCCTTTTCATCTCTTCCATCTCCACCAAATAACGCTATATTTATTACTTTATTATCTTTTTCTTTATCCTTATTCTTAGGCTTTATACCTAAATCCTTATCTTCTTTAGATATTTTTACAGTTTTAATATCATTTAAATAAGAATATCCATATAAAAATACCCCTAATATTAAAGCACAGACTACTATTATTACTATATTTCTCTTCTTCATTCCCTCGCTCCTGGTTTTAAATATTTTGCCAAAAACCAGGGGCTTCACCATCCTTTCTTTAATTTTTGCTAGCTTTTTATCTATTATACTATATCTTTCTACTATCTTTCTACAAATTTGTTTATATTCCTTTAATTATATGTAAAAAGAAACCTAAAAGGTTTCTTTTTAGTCTATTTTGACTTGATCCATAGTTTCATATATAAATTCATGAATTTCTTTTTCTGTCTCTTCTAAATCTGTTACTAGGTACCATACTTTTTCTATAGACTCTCCATGGCTATGCTCATCTGTAGGGAATCTAGCTTGGTCTATAGTTTGTATATTATTAGTTAAAACATAGGTTCCAAGTTTCATTATTTCCATTTTTGAAAGACTAGTCTCTATATGAGGAAAAATGCTATCAATGATTGCTGGATACTTACTTATATCTACATCTTTTCCTTTTTTAAATAATTCATCCATTACCCTTCTCTGTCTTTCTGTTCTTTCATAATCTCCTCCTCCCACCTTCCTTATTCTAGAATAAGCTACTGCCTGTTCTCCATTCAAATGGTTTATTCCAGAATTTCTAATTAAAGTAGGCTTTGTATTTTTTATCTCTGCTATCTCTCTTATACATCTGTTTATTTCTTTTATCTCTATTTCTTTGATATCTATATCAATTCCACCTACAGCATCTACAAGTTCTTCAAAACTATAAAAATCTACAAAAGCATAGTCCCTTATATTTAAATTAAAATTTTCATTCAATGTTCTAATAGCAAGTTCTGGTCCTCCATAGGCATATGCATGATTTATCTTTGTCTTACCATGATCATAAACATCAACATAAGTATCTCTCATAATTGAAGATAACTTTACTTTTTTATGGACTTTATCAATACTTAATATCATTATAGCATCTGAATGAACTACATCTTCTTGACCTCTTCTATCTCCACCAAACAATGCTATATTTATAATTTCATCTTCTCTATTTTTTTTCTTTATACCTAAATCCTTATCATCTTTAGATATATTAACAGTTTTTAGACTGTTTAAGTGGGCATTTACATAGGCAAATGTTGCTAAAATTATAATTGTTACAATCAATAGTACTCTTCTAAATCGTCTCTTCCTTTTTACTAACTTTTTCGCTTTCTTTCTATCTCTTCTAGAATCCATTTATAGCCTCCTGATCTATGGTTTTAAACTCGTACCCTTGTTTTTTAAAATAGTTAATAATCTCTGGTAAAGCTTGAGCTGTAGTCTTTTTAGCCCCTGCATCATGCATAAGTATTACAACCTTATTTTTTCCTTGAGTAGTTTGTACAAGTCTCTGTACTAGCCTATCCTTTGGAATATTATGTCCTTCAGCATCTCCATTTAAAGCATTCCAATCTACATAGCCAATACCTTTATTCTTTAAAACATCTTTAAAAGGTTGTTTCTTCTGGCCAAAAGAACCACCTGGAAATCTAAAAGCAGCAGAGTGAAAATCATTGCCTAAAATGCCTTTTAAAACATTTTCACATTTGTCTATATCTGATAAAAGATTGTTAACACTACTATATATATATTTATAATTATGAGAATAAGTGTGGTTTCCAACAGCATGTCCACTATTATATTCTCTTTTAATCAAATCAGAATTTTGTTCCGCCAATGATCCAATTACAAAAAAAGTCGCCTTCACATTACAGTTATCCAATATGTCTAATACTTGAGGTGTAACAACTACAGATGGTCCATCATCAAAAGTTAAATACGCCACCTTCTTATTATCATTAGAAGAGTTTTTTTCCTGATCTATTGGTTTTTCTTCTTTTACTTCTTTAGCTTCCACATCTTTTTCTGCTACTTCAGTATCTTTTTTTGTTTCTTGTTTTTCTTCATTATGTTTTTCTTTCTTTACTGCTTTATCTTCCCTAACCTCTTCTGTTTTTCCACTATTGTTTTTAGTTTCCTTTTCTTTTTCTTTTTTTTCCAAATCATTTTCCGCTAATTTCTCTTCTGCATTAGTAGCCTTTGAAGTCAGTTTTTCTCCAATACTTCTCCCAATACCAACAAACATTATAAATACAACTAAACATAATAAAAATAGCTTCATCTTTGTAAGTTCTATTTTTCTTCCGGAACCTTTTTTTCTTCTCATGTTGCTCACCTCATATCCTATTTTGTTGTCTTATTATACTATACTATGTTTTTCGACTTTATAGGTTACGAAAAAATTACAAATCAAAATAAAAATAAAATAACCCAACAAATTGTTATATTTAAAGATTTTTTGTAATATAATTTTACTTATATATTAATTAGGTATTTATGGGTATATTATATATATAATTAGTAGAGGGGTGATAATATGTTAGCTAAAGATATTATGACAGAAAATGTAATTACAATAAAAGAAGACGATAGCGTTGAATACATAGCTAAGTTATTATTAGAATACAATATAAGTGGTTTACCGGTGGTTAATGATGAAAATGAAGTTGTAGGTATGATAACAGAAGCCGACTTAATTTATAGAAGTAAAAAATTAAAAATCCCTACACATATTGAATTACTAGGTAGTTATATATTTTTAGAAAGTTTTAAAACTATTGAAAACCAAATAAAAAAGATGACAGCTTATAAAGCAAAGGATATGATGACAACAGATGTAATAACTGTAGATTATGAAGAAGACATTGAAGAAATAGCTTCTATTATGATAGATAAAAAAATCAATCGAGTGCCTGTCCTAAAAGAAAAAAAACTAGTAGGAATTATAAGTAGAAAGGATATTATAAAAGGTTATACTCAAAAGTAAGACTCCTAAAAAGGGGTTCAGACTATATAAATAGGCTGTTCCCCTTTGCTTTTTTATAAATCCATATTATTTAAAATATCTCTTAGTTCTTTTAAATCTTCTTTAGTCAATGTAATTCCTTTTCCCATTTTCTCATGTTCTGGAGCCCAGTCTCTTAAATCATACTTTGGTTCCCTATTATTCCAACTAATAAGATTTAGCTCTTTGGTCCAGCCTTTAGAAGACTCTGAAATATTTCCTATATGCTTTATATTTTCATATTTAAAATTCGTCATAAAAAACCTCCTATATTTAGCTTAATAAATATCCTATATAATTTATTCCATATCATCAAAACTGTCAAAAGCTTTCTTTAGATTTCCAGATAGTGCATTTAAAAATTCATCATCTGAATCTATTAACCATTTATTATCTTCTTTTATCATTTTAACTTTAACTGTGTTTTCAACCATTGATATATCATCTTTACTGATCTTCTTTATAAAAGTTTCTTCCATCTTCTTTTGCAAAGCTTCTTCATCAAATTCTTTTTCTGGGTTTTCATCAAAAGCTTCTTCAAGAGCATCCATAAAGGCACTTGGAAGCAATTCTGATATAGTACTACTCATTGCTTCACCTAAATTTGGTGCTTTAATCTTTATTTCTACAGTTGCTTTGTTACCATCTACTTCTGTATTCAAAATCTCATATTCCAGTTTAGAATAAGCCTTTATCATAGCTTGCTCAAGTTCATCTTTTAACATAAAATCATCAGCTTCAATCTTATAGTCATCATTTTCTTTTAAATACTCGCTTAATTTTTCTATATTGCCATTTTTAACATCATTTAAAAAAGATTCAACAGTATCTTCAGGATTATTTTTTGTACATCCAACTATGCTAAAAGTTAATACTAAAATTAATAACACTGAAAAAACCCTCTTCATTCAATAAACACCACCTTTTATATATTCATAAATACCTCTATACTAATTTTCTACATATTTTTCTTTTTTCCTCTTTTTTTATATATACCATTTTTAGTATAATAAAATAGTTAGTAATAATTATTACTAACTATTTTATTTAATACTTTACTTTTTAAGATGCTTCTACATCTTCAAATTGACTGTTGTAAAGGGAAGCATAGAATCCATCTTTTGATATAAGCTCTTCATGATTACCTTGTTCTACAATATCTCCATCTTTCATAACTAAGATCAAATCCGCATCCCTTATAGTTGAAAGTCTGTGGGCAATTATAAAAGCTGTTTTTCCTTTCATAAGATTTTCCATAGCCTTTTGTATAAGTATTTCAGTCCTAGTATCTACAGAAGATGTGGCCTCATCTAATATAAGCACCTTAGGATCTGAAAGAATTGCCCTAGCTATAGTAAGAAGTTGTTTCTGCCCTTGAGATATATTATTTGCCTCCTCATTTATAACCATGTTATAACCATCTGGCAAAGTCTTTATAAACCTATCAGCATGGGCTAATTTTGCAGCCCTAATCACTTCTTCATCTGTAGCATCTAGCTTACCATATCTTATATTCTCCATTATAGTACCACTAAAAAGCCATGTATCTTGTAAAACCATACCAAAATTACTTCTCAAATCTTCTCTACTAAAATCTACTACATTATGATCATCAAGAAGTATTCTACCTCCATTTAAATCATAAAATCTCATAAGAAGTTTAACTATAGTAGTCTTACCTGCCCCTGTAGGCCCAACAATAGCAACTTTTTGTCCTGATTTAATATCTTGAGAAAAATCTTTTATTATAATTTTATCTTCATCGTACCCAAATTTAACATTTTCAAATGTTACTCTACCCTCAACTTCTCTAAGCTTAATAGGATTTTTAGAGTTTTCTATTTCCTCTTTTTCACTTAGAAATTCAAATACCCTTTCTGCTGCTGCCATAGTAGATTGCAATACATTACTTATTTGTGCAACTTGAGTTATAGGTTGAGTAAAGCTTCTTATATATTGAATAAAGGAAAGTATATCTCCTACTTCTATAGTTTTCTTAATAGCAAGCCATCCACCTAAAATTGAAACTCCAACATACCCTAGATTGCCAACAAAATTCATAATAGGCATCATCATTCCTGATAAAAATTGAGCTTTCCAAGCAGAATCATAAAGTTCTGTATTAATATCTTCAAATTCTGTAACTACTTGTTCCTTGGCATTAAAAGCACTAACTATATTGTGTCCACCATATACTTCCTCTATATGTCCATTGACCTCACCAAGGGATTTTTGTTGTGCCTTAAAATATTTTTGACTTCTCTTAACTACAGCCATTACTATGGCCATAGATGTAGGTAATATCAAAAGAGCAACAATGGTCATCTGCCAAGATATGGATAACATCATAATTAGCACACCTACTAAAGTGGTAGTTGATGTTATTATCTGGCTTAAACTTTGATTTAGCGATTGACTGACTGTATCCACATCATTAGTAACCCTTGATAATACTTCTCCATAGGTTACCGAATCAAAATATTTAAGGGGTAATTTATTTATCTTTTGTGAGATTTCTTTTCTTAAATTATAAGATACCTTTTGAGAAACTCCAGTTACTATAAATCCTTGTATATAAGAAAATAGCGCAGACAATCCATAAAGTCCCATTAATGTTAGAATTATATTTCTTATATACTGAAAATTAATTCCTCCAGTACCAGATACCTTCCTCATTAACCCTTCAAATATTTTAGTTGTTGCTTTTCCAAGTATTTTAGGCCCTGCTATTGAAAAAATTGTACTCCCTATAGCAAATATTATTACTATGATTAATTTGCATCTATAGGGTTTTAAATAATTAAGAAGTTTAGAGAAGGTTCCTTTAAAATCCTTTGGTTTTTCAAACTTTCCTGCCATAGGTCCATGCCCCTTTGGACCAGAACCCATCGGACCTTTATTATTAGTATTATTATTTTTACTCATATGCAAGTTCCTCCTCCGATAGCTGTGATAAGGCAATTTGCTTATAGACTTCACATTCTTTTAGTAGTTCTCTATGAGTTCCCATACCTACTATTTTTCCCTCATCTAAAACAATAATCTTTTCTGCATTTTTTATTGTATTTATTCTTTGAGCCACTACCAACATAGTCCTATTTTTAATTTCTTTTTTAATCGCCTTTCTTAATAAGGCATCTGTTTTAAAATCAAGAGCTGAAAAACTATCATCAAATATAAGTACCTTTGGTGTTTTAGCCAAGGCCCTTGCAATTGAAAGTCTTTGTTTTTGACCTCCTGACACATTGGTTCCTCCTTGAGTTATATCAGAAGATATACCTTTTTCTTTTCCTTCTATAAATTCATTTGCTTGGGCTATTTCTATGGCTTTTAGTACATCTTCATTGCTGGCATCAAAGTTTTTACCATACTTTAAATTACTTTCTATAGTTCCCGTAAATAGTATTCCCTTTTGAGGAACATATCCTATTTTCTCTCTTAAATCGTTAAGACTAATATCTTTAATATCTACTCCATCAAAAAGAATCTTTCCACTTGTAACATCATAAAATCTAGGAACTAAGTTTATTAGAGTAGATTTACCACTTCCTGTACTACCTATAAAAGCTGTAGTCTCTCCAGGTTTTGCAGTAAAGGATATATCTTTAAGAACATGTACTTCTGCTCCTGGATATTTAAAACTAACATTTTTAAATTCAATTAGTCCTTTCACATCATTATTAAGTTCTTTGGGTTTTTTAGGATCTATAATTGT
Organism: Clostridiaceae bacterium; assembly: GCA_019391515.1. Classification (GTDB taxonomy): domain Bacteria; phylum Bacillota; class Clostridia; order Tissierellales; family Sporanaerobacteraceae; genus Anaerosalibacter. Next base: position 74,693 of record JAHXQP010000029.1, read on the forward strand.
AATATCTTCATCTAATACTTCACCTATTCTTTGAGCTGATACTGAAGCTCTTGGAAGTATAAGAGAAATCATCGATAGCATAAGGAAAGACATAATTATCTGCATTGCATATTGCATAAATGCCATCATATCTCCAACCTGTATATTGGCTTTATCTATTTCATGAGCCCCTACCCATACTATTAATAATGTTATAACGTTCATAATAAGCATCATAGTAGGCATCATAATAGTCATCAATCTTGAAACAAATAAATTGGTTTTTGTTAAATCCTTATTAGCATTGTTAAACTTTCCTTCCTCAGATTCCTGCGTATTGAAAGCCCTTATAACCATCATTCCATTAAGGGATTCTCTCATTACAAGATTTACTTTATCAACAAGCTTTTGAACTTTTTTAAACTTTGGCATAGCAATAGAAAATAAAGTTATTACAAGGATTAAAATACCTACAACTCCAACCCCTACTATCCATGCCATAGAAGTATTAGTGTCAAGAGCTCTTATAACCCCACCAACTCCAAGTATAGGGGCATAAAATACCATCCTTAACAACAACATTACGAATAACTGTACTTGCTGTATATCATTGGTGCTTCTAGTTATTAAAGAAGCAGTTGAAAAATTATCAAATTCTGCATCTGAAAAAGACGTAACTTTTTTAAATACCTTATCCCTTAAATCTCTACCAAGGGAAGCTGACACTTTTGCGGCTATAAAACCTACAATTACTGAAGCTATCATTCCTATTAAAGCAATAAGCAACATTTTTCCACCTGTAGATAATATATAATTAGATTGGACCTTATCTATATCCATTCCTATAGCTTCATATTCAACCTTTATATAATTTATAGCAGACTGAGTTATTATAGTATCCGGAATATTTTTAAATTGTTTGTCTATTTCATCCTTTAAATTTTCAAATTGTTCCTTAGGTAGATTTTTAATTACCATAAAAGGATCAGTACCTTCAGACAATTTTCCAAAAATATTTTCTATATTATTATCTTTTCCAGAAACAACACCTTGGGGTACACCTTTTTCTATACTGTATTTAGTAAGTATAGCCTTTCCTAAAAAAGAATTCATTCTTTCAATATCTTCTTTATTAGATGTATTTAATATATATAAACTTTCTCTTTCTAATGCTTTATACTTCTTAGAATAACCATTGTATTCTTCCTTAGTTAAATTCTCTTTACCTATGATTTTATAGTTATTATCTATCAAACTATTTTCTTCTTCATTTAAAAACAACTTTATCTTTTCCATTTCTCCAGCTCTAATTACCTGTGGTATAGCATTATCTATTCCATTTTGTTGTATACCTATATTAACTATATTTGACATATAATCAGGAAGAGCAAGATCTGTCATAGCTTGAGCTAATAAGAGAACTATTATTATCAATATAGATATAGTAAAAGGTTTTAGCTCCTTTAAAATATTTTTCATCGTTTTCCTCCCTACATTAATTTAATCGATTTTTATTAATTCTTATACTCCATATCAAGAGCATTGCTAAAGTTATCCCTCATTTGTATAAAAAGCCTTCTAAGGATTATCTTTTCCTCTGTTGTTATATTTTCAAAACATTCCTTTTGAACTTTATCCATTACTTTAGTTGCCTCATTACACAATTTTCTTCCCTTCTCAGTAATATATACCCTAATTATCCTCTGATCCAATTCATCTTTTCTACGTTCTACTATACCTTCCTTTTCCATTCTCTTTAACATTACAGTTATAGTAGATGGTTTTACTTGCAATTTTTCTGCTAACTCACTCTGACTTTTACCACCTTCTTTGTTTAAAATAAAAAGCATAGGCGGTTGGCCAGGATAAATACCTACTTCTTCAAGAAGTACATGGGTACGATAATAGTGAAGCCTTAATATTTCTAAAAATATAAAGTATAGTGAATCCTTATCTATATTATCCATAAAAATTACCTCCATTTATTAGTTAGCCATCTAAATATATGATATATAATATTATCACCATCTTATATCATAGTCAATACAAAATTTATTATTATAAGTTATTTTTTATATTAGGCTGCTAAGTATTATTATAAAAAATAAAAGGATTAGGTTAAATAATATAACCTAATCCTAAAGCCATCCTTTTTTCTTGAAAAACCTAACCATAATAATCGATGTTACTGCACTTATTCCCCAAAACATTAAATATCCATATTTCCATTTGTGTTCTGGTATATTTGTAAAATTCATTCCATATACCCCTGATAAAAAAGTAAGAGGAATGAATATAGTTGAAAAAATAGTCAATACTTTCATTACTTCATTGGTCTTATTTCCTATACTTGAAATATAGGTATCAATCATACCTGAAAGAACATCCCTATAGGTTTCTACCATATCTATAATTTGAATTGTATGATCATGTACATCTCTAAAATAGTAGATGTTTTTTTCATTTATTATTCCAAATTCATTTTTGGTTAGGCTTCCTAGTATGTTCCTTATAGGCCAGATATAGTTTCCTATATAGATCAATTCTCTTTTTAATTCGTATATTTCCTGCAAAACCTTTTTCTCTGGATTAGATATCAACTGTTCTTCTAATAAATCTATCCTATTATCTATTTCTTCCAATACTAAAAAATAGCTATCTACAACTGCATCTATAAGTGCATAGAAAAGATAATCTACATTATTCTTTCTTATATTGCTACCTTCTTCTATTCTTTCTATGACATTGTCAAAAGTACTATTGGGAAACTCTTGAAAAGTAATCAGGATATCTTTTAATAGTACAAAAGATATCTGTTCTGATTTTATTTCATTTTTTTCTTCATCATACTTGAAAAGCTTAGCTATAACAAATGTACAATTGTTATAATCTTCAATTTTAGGTTTATGATATGTATTCAATACATCTTCTAACAATAAAGTATGTAGTTTAAATTTTTCTCCAATATCTCTTACAATATTAGCATCTTTAAGCCCAATTAAGTTGATCCATTTAATACTATCATTAGTTTCAAATTTTAATTCATTTATATCTTTTTTCGACTCAATTATATACATATCCTCATTGTATTCAGTAACTATGATCTCTACATTTTCTTTTCCTTTCTTTCCAATATGCTGAAGAGTTCCTGGTTTAGTATTGACTTTTGCTCTAGGCATATTTACATCCCTTTTAATTTTATTCATATAAACCTCTCCCTATATATTAAAAAACACTAGCCTTTTTTAGTACTTGGCATCACTCCAATAGTTTCTACAAAGTACTCTATATCTAATAAGTATTAATTTATAAAATTTCACCCTTCCAATTTTCTAAAGCTTTTTTTACAGAGCGAGCCATCTCTATGGAAAAATCTGCTCCAGTTTTTTGAAAATACATGAATTGGCCAAAGTTTTCTACATTAAGTTTGCCGTAATCCATATTACCTCTATTTTTAAACATTTCTTCAAAATCTTCTTTTTTAAGTCTTTTATACTTTTCATCAAATACTACATATCTACTGTCGAATCTTTCTCTATGAACCCTTTCAAAATCATCTGGATAATATCCCATCGGCAAAAGTGCTATAGGAAATGTCCATTTAGGCAATCTAAATATTTCTCTATGGATTTCATAATTTTCCATTATATCTCCAATATAACAAGAACCTATTCCTAAAGATTCTGCAGCTATTACAGCATTTTGTGCTGATATTAAGGCATCACAACAAGCTAAAAACAAATCAGCTTCTTCTGGACCATTATATACTATATCCTTTTTTCCACACATCTTTTTCACATTGCAATAATCATAATAATCAAACCATCTTTGCATATCAGCTAAAAATAATAATAGTATTGGGGCTTTAGCAATAAAACCCTGATTATCACAGGTTCTACTAAGTTTTTTCTTTGTTTCTTCATCTTTTATAACTATTATGGAATAAAGTTGCATATTCCCAGCAGTAGGCGCTTTCATAGCAATTTTAAGAATAGTTTCTAAATCTTCTTCCCTAATAGCTAAATCTTTATATCTCCTAAGAGATACTCTTTCTTCCAAAGTCTTTATAACATGATTCACATTAATTCCCCCTTTATTTTGGGTCATATACTTTAATTCTTGTTATATTTCCAATCATTGTATACTACTCTTCTACATAATCCTTCTATTCCCTTTTTAAATATAAAAATAATCTGAGCAATATAATATTGTTTTACTCAGATTATTTTTGACTAAATATTAATCTTACTTTAGTATTTATCGTAACTTACAATTTCATTAAGTTCTTTTCTCGGTCTTTGAGATGGAGATTCTGAAGGATATCCTAGTGGAGTTATGGATACTACTCTTACATCTTCTGGAATGTCTAATATATCTTTAACCTTGGTTTCATCAAAACTACCTAACCAGCAAGTGCCCAATCCTTGTTCATATGCTTCTAATATCATATATGCTGTAGCAATAGATAGATCAACGGTATAACGTGGTTGCCCACATTTCATAACTCCACTTGCTTCTGTACCACAGCAGACTAAAATTATTGGAGCCTCTCCAACAAATGGTTGCTTAATAGCCTCATTAGTAAGTTTTTCTCTTAGTTTTGAATCCTTTACAACTATGAACCTCCATTCCTGCAAGTTCTTTGCAGATGGAGAAAGTCTAGCAGCTTCCAATACCTTTAATAGCTTTTCCTCTTCTACAGGTTTGCTACTATACTTTCTTATACTCCTTCTCCCTTTTATTGCAGATAAAACATCCATTGCATATACCCCCTTATGTTTAATTTATAAAAAAGTGGAAATTTTTAAATCCACTACATCTTCCATCCTAACTTTTCAATCTGATTGTACTTAGCATACCAGCCATCTTTTCCTGCAAGTTCTTGCGGCGTACCTATTTCTACAATTCTTCCATTTTCCAGCATAACAACTTTATCAGCGTCGATGATCCCAGATATTCTATGGCTTATGGTAAGGATTGTTCTATCTTTTGATATTTCTTTCAATGCCTTAAAAATTTTTGCCTTCGTTATAGAATCTAAGCTAGAGGTTACTTCATCAAGAAGTAATATGGGTGGATTGCATACTAGTGCACAAGCAAGGGCTAATAATTGATATTGACCATGAGAAAGCTTCATTTCTCCTTCTCCAATTATAGTATCATATCCTTTAGAAAGTTTCACGATATCCTCATGCAATCCTACAGTTTTAGCCGCAATTAGCACTTCTTCCTCTGTAATGGTTTCATCATATAATGTAATTGCTTCTCTAATAGTTCCATCATATATTGGAAAGGATTGAGGTACAATGCCTATAGTTCTACGACGTATATCAGCCGGCATTTCAAAGGGATCAAAATCCCCTATTTTTATACTACCTTGATTCGGCTTATATAGTCCTGCTACAAGATTTAAAATAGTACTTTTTCCAGTACCTGTTCTTCCTATTAGCGCAACCTTAGTTCCTGTTTCTATGTCAAATGAAACATTATCAACAATATTTTTAACATTATCATAAGCAAATGTAACATTCTTTATAGTTATAGGTAAAGGATTTAAAACTTTTTTATCCAATGACAATTCCGTTTTGTGTTCTTCCTCCTCGTTGTCAAAATCATTTATTCTTTGAAACCCTGAAAGAGCTTCTTGTATTGTCTGAAATTCTACAGCTATGGCTTCAATAGGTGCAAGCATTCTTGATATCAAATCAACTGCAGCTGCAACTGAACCAATACTAATTCCTAAAGCTCCTAAGCCACTTGGTGCAGCTATGACTACAGTAATAGCTATAATAATCGCCCTAAGTATTTGCATTAAACAAGGAAATATAGAATCCAATGTACTGGTTTTATGAACTGCTTCAATATTCTGATTCAACGGTTCCTGAAAATCAGATATAAACTGATTTTCCATCCCAAATATCTTAATTGTTCTTATTCCATTAAATATTTCCTGAACAGAACCATTAATATGTCCAACTGCTCTTCTTGCCTCCATTTGAGCTTTAAAAGTATTGTGTTTGAAAAATCTAGCAATCAAATATATTATAGGGACTAGAATCATCATATATAGTGCTAGTGTAGGACTTAAAAAATATATAGATATTATAATTCCTATTGCCTTCAGTCCATCAGATAGCATACCTATTAAACCACTTGTAAAAAGTGTGCCAACTGCATCCACATCTGAAGTAAATCGGCTCATTATCTCACCAACAGCATTATTTGAAAAATATGATATTGGTAGTTTTGATAATTTTTTCGCCATATTTAATCGAACATTTAATAAAATATTTTGTCCAACAATTGCCATCATATATTCACGAAAGAAATCAGCAACACCACCTAATACTACAGCCAATAGATAATAACAAGACAATTTCCATAGATTATCATAAATCCCTTTGGAAATATTATTGTCTATAATTTTTTTTAGAATTTGGGGTGGAATTAACTGCATTAAAATACCAACAATAATGGCAATAGCTAAGAATATAATATATATATATTTGTCTTTGCAAGTTGTCTTAATTGAAATAGATACTATTTTATTTTTCAATTGATTCATCTCCTAAAAATTGTTGAGAATCTATAATCTTACTATATATGCCATCAACACTAATTAACTTATCATGAGAACCTTTTTGAACAATTTTGCCTTTGTCAAGAACTAAAATCATATCTGTATATTTAAAGGCATCAAGTCTATGTGAAAAAATAAATATAATCCTGTCACCTACATTTTCCCTTAGCTTTTTAATAATCTTAGCTTCTGTATTTATATCTACAGCAGAAAAAGGATCATCAAGTATTACAATATTAGCATCTTTATATAGTGCTCTTGCTAAAGCTATTCTTTGCTTTTGACCACCAGAAACTTTTACACCTTTTTCCCCGACTTGCGTATCTATGCTATTTTCAAAGCTTTCAATATCCTGTTTTAAAGATGCAATTGTCAATACCTTATCTAATTTTTTATCATTTTTATCATTCCAAGTGATATTACTTTTCAAAGTATCAGAAAAAAGAAAAGGATCATGCCCCATATATGTGATGGTAGCCAATTTTTGTTCATAACCAATACCATTCAAATTCACATTGTCTAAAAGAATCTTTCCTTCATAATCATAAAGTCCAGTTAACGCAAGAGCTAATGCACTTTTACCTGAACCTACAGACCCTGTTATGCCAACTATCATGCCAGATGAAATTTTAAAGGAAATATCTTTAATTGCATATTCATCATTGTTTGGATATTTAAAAGAAAGATTTTCCACATATATATCTCTCGGCCTAAGGCTATCTATTTTATTAAAAAACATTGAGTTTTCATTGTCCATTAGCCATAAAACTCTATCCCAAGAAGCCTTAGCACCTTGTTGAATATTAAAAACTTTTGCAGCAGTTGTAGTCCTAGTTGCCAATGCTATAAACATAGCTATATATGCTGTAAATATACCAATAGTCCAACTACCATCTATAACCTTATTTCCTCCTAAAAATATAACTACAATAATTCCAAGGCTTGCCAATACAGAATATATAGGTGCTAGCCCATTTTTGAAAATATTAACAATAACATTTTTATCGGCCTGTTTTGACAACTTGTTTTCTAATCTTTCTATTTCAGCTTCTTCTCTTCCATATAAACGTAATATATTTACCTCTGAAATCATTTTTCTAATCTGAGTAGTTGTATTTGCAGTGGATTTTCTAGCTTCTTTTGAATGTGAATGAACTGTTTTTTTCATTAATTGAGTCAATACAATAACTAATGGAATAGGAATAGTTGCTATTAAAGTTATTTTACAATCATAATACATAAGTGCAATCCAATAGGCAGCCATGAGAACCCACGTATCCCACAATTCAGTAATAGTTTTTCTCACTGCTTCAACAACAATATCTACATCACCTATAGTAGTAGACATCATATCTCCTATCTTTTGTTTTTCTAAAATACTTAAATCTTTATATAATATAGACTCCATTATTCCAACACGCATATCACCACTCATACGATTGGCCATATCTCTAACAAAATATCGTTTGAAAAACCTAGCAATTTGAAAAGCTAAAGTTACACCAACAAACTCAAATCCAGCCTTTATTATACTTTTGATATTACTTGAATTGGCTGCTACATCTAATAATTTCCCCTGAAAAATAGGACCTAGTACAATTGCTGAATTAAAAAATATACCTGAAATAGCTGTGATTAAAAATTGTCTATGATACTTCATTATATAAGACAATAGCCTTTCCTTATCTTTAGGTGGAGAAAATTTAATTTTAGAACTCTCTTCTTTCATTAGAACCCATCCTAACTATTGTATTTGTATTTAATATATATTTTAATATTTATTTTCTTAATAATACATACCCCAAAATATCAAATTAAGCAATACCATATAATAATCTTCCACATAATTCACCTATTCCCTCTTATTTTTAATACAGTAAAAAACAATCTAAGTTATTTTAAATAACCCAGATTGTTTGAAGTCATCGATTTTATTGTATAGATTTTAAATAGTTAAACTTATATTATATAGTTTTAATACATCTTCAAGACCTGATTTTATCTCTTCACGTGTGAAATTTGCTCTTTCTAACTCTCCGTCACTTAATTTATTTAGTCTATTATAAAAATCAACAGCAATCTTTATATAAATTAAATCATTATTATTAATCTCTGCAAACAAAATATTTTCTGCTTCATTAATTTTTAATTCATTTATTAAATCAATTAATTCTTCATATAATCTATGGATTTCTACTGAATTGCTTTCAGCATAAATATCAAATTGTATATTATCTCTTTCAAAATCTTTTTTGAAAATTATTTTTGCTACCATTTGAATAATAGTTTCAATATTTCTCATGAGCCAATCCTGATGATACATAAAATTTCCACCTCTAATTTATTTATTATTACTATAAGTTTTTCTGTCTTTTAACTGATACTAATTCGATAGAAGAGTTTTACCCTTAAATTTAATAATATCATAAAAGCCATCAATTTTGGTGCCACTTTAGAACATTGGTATCATCCATCTTCTAACTCATCCTCAATTAACTTCTTAATTTCTTCTCGTATATTAAATAATTCATTTTCCAAATCATTTGATTCTTTTGTCAATGTTTTTAATAAACTACTTATGTCACTATCTATATTATAAACTCTGGTTAAGGAATCATTTATTTTCGATTGAACCATCCAATCTGCTATAAGTCCATCAAAGAAATAATCCGCAAAGGTTTCAAAGGAACCAATGTTTATATCAATATTCATAGATACATCTACATCTAATAATTCCTTTTTTAACTCTCTAATTAATCTTTGAACATTATATACCTGTTCTTTTGCCTTATCTATTTTTGAATGTTTGGCAGCTGTTGCTAAAAATCCTCCTCCAAGTATATCCCATGTTCCCCAACTCTGAGCACTTTTTAAAAACTGTATTAATTGTCTTAAAGCAATTTGAAGATTATTTCCTGCATCGATAGCTTCCTGCATTTCTTTTATGTTCCATTCCAAATCATTTTCTTTATCTAATTTAGTCATTAATCTTTGAGATTTTTCATCATTTTTACTCAGTATTAGTTCCTGTTTTTCTTTTATTAAATTTGCATATTCTTCATCTAAACCTATGTATTCTTTTAATTTTTCCTTATATTTTATAATTTCTAATTCAATATATTTTATAGAGTTACAACACTCATCATATTTAAGTTTTGCGGCAAGATATTCTTTCTTTTCTTTATCTAATCGTTCTTCTTTGCTACCTAATATAGAATAAAACAGTCCTGTTGCACTAAATGACTCTAATTTCTCAACATCTTTTTCTTCTTCATTCAAAATTCTACTAAGTTCAGTTTTCTTGGTCTTTTGTATCTCTAATTCTTTTTTAGATTCATTTAATATAAGCTTTAATTTTTTCTTTCTTTTCAAATCCTTTTTTAATTCTATAATTCTACTATTAAGCTCTTCCAATATTTTTCACCTCTTTAAAATCTATTAATTCTTTTCTTAGTCTAACAATATTATTTTAATCCCATATAATAAATTGTGCAATCATCAAATAATACACTTCTACACATTATCCTATTTCCCTCTTTTTACCTACACCATCAATAGTATAGATACAATTTTTCCTAAAATTCATATGTCATATTTAAATTATTATGGTATAATATTTAAAAATAATTTTAATATCAAAGGCGGAACATAGGATGCATAAAAAAGATAACTTGTATTTAATAACTATAATGATTTTGGCAATTATAATCATGGCTGTTATAGATTCTTATATCCAACCAGGATATTTAATGAAATCTATTTTTAAAATCTTTTTATTCTTGATCATACCGATACTATATTCTATGAAAAGCAATAATTTATCCTTAGCTAAACTTTTTCATATTAACTCAAGAAACCAAATAATAAATTCTTTAATATTAGGTTTAGGAGTGTATGGAATAATAATAGGAGCTTATTTTATATTAAAAAGTTTTATAGATTTAAATAATATACAAAATATATTGCTAGATAGTCTTAAGGTATCAAAAAAGAATTTTATTTATGTAGCTATCTATATATCTTTTATTAATTCACTATTGGAAGAATTCTTTTTTAGGGGATTTGTCTTTCTCAATCTTAATAAAACTATGACTAGAATAAAAGCATATGGTATAAGTGCCTTTGCATTTGCTATCTATCATGTAGCTATATTATCTAATTGGTTTAATCCTATTTTATTTATAATCTCAATGCTTGGACTATTTGTTGGAGGCTTAATATTTAATTGGTTAAATGAAAGAAATGAAAATCTATATAATTCTTGGTTGGTTCATATGTTTGCTAATTTTGCAATAAATACAATAGGCCTCATGATGTATAATATTATTTAGATAAAAACACTTCAAAATCTGGATCAATATTTTCAAAATCTGGATCAATATCTTTAAAATCATGGATACACTTCTATTAAATCAAATAAATCTAAGCATTATTATATTTAGCATAGCCAAAACAACAATCAACTATCTTCATACATATCAATACCCAGGAAAATTTAAATCTTTTTTAAAATCCTCTATAGTTTTATCTAACAATTCATAATCAACTACATAGCCAAACTTATTATTACTTTTATCCATTTTTATTATTTTTGCAGTGAGGATATTATTTATATGGTAAGATATGGTGGCACTTGATACATCTAAAGCTTTTGCAATTTTCTTGGTAGATGTTTCGCCTGTTGCAATTAATTTTAATACCTCATATCTTGTTTTATCTCCAAGATTTTTAAATATCTGTACTCTTTCATAGGTTTTATTTTCATTTATCTCTCTAATCTTTTTTAAAGCTTCTTCTATCCTCAATCCCCATACAATATGTTTTATTTTAGTTGTACTAGCAATTGAAATTGTATAAGGATAAATTGCAGAAACTAGTATGTTTATTTCATCACTATCTAATATATTGCCATTCAACATTGAATAAGTAATTTCTTCTAGACCTTCAGCTCCTCTATTATTTAAAAAGTCTATCAAATGTTCTCCATACTTCTCCACATTATTTTGAAAAGGTAGATATATTTCTTCAAAAATAGGTATTAACTTTGTCATTAACTCCACATATGTTTTCATATATTTTAAAGGTTCTTGTACTATTAAAAAAAGATTCCACTTTACTCCTGATTCAATAGGTAGTTCTTTAATAAATGAAATCATTTTATCATTGTCACTAATAATTTTTTCAGATTCATTTATAATTTCATCTGAGTAGGAAGAATATTCATCATTAATTACTAAAATAGAGTGAATAATACTCTTTTTAATATCTCTTTCCCCTAATGTTAATAATTTATTGAGATAATCTTCTTCATTTTTATATCCAATTATTCCAATATATCTAGATACTAATTCTATAAAATTATATCCACTTAAGTATTCTTTCATATAAAAAAGTTCAATTTCCTTAGAAAAAGGTTTTAACTTATTTTCAATTTTTTTTGCAAAATCAGAGTAATCATCTATAATTATTTCCTCATAATTTTCTAGCTCTTTAGATGTTTCAAGTTGTTCACTATAATATAATAATTTTGGAAATAACAAAAAATCGCAAAGCCTACTTTCTTCTAAATAAAACTTAAACTTCATTTATCACATCTCCCATTACTTGTTTTTTCCGTATCAACATCCATTAAAGCAGTTTTATATACTCTAACCGTTAAAACCATGATGATACCACTTATTGTTATTACATAGCTCGGTGAAATTATATCATAAAGAAAACCAAAAATCATTTGTCCTACTGGAATAAAAATAGTTACAATCAGATTAAATACCGTAGAAGTTCTTCCCATAAATTCAATAGGAGTTACTTCATTAAACATTGTTCCTATAGCTATATTGGCAACTGTTACTAATATACCTATCATAAAAGAAATTGCTGATAATAAAAAATATATAAGGTTTGAACTAAAATTATTCAGCATAATACTAGAAGGTATCGGAGCCATAATTAATATAAGTAATCCTATAAATATAAAACTAACATAAGAAAGTTTACCAATAGGAATCTTTTTTATGTAACTAGAACATAAAATTGGTGCAATAAGCATAGAACCAGACAAAACCATTTGAAATACTCCAAATTGAAAATCTGTTGCTTTCAATACTTCTTTAATTATAAAAATCAATCCTATTGAAAAAAGAGGGCCAATAGCAAAGTTAATTATTGTTCCTAAACTTATCATAATAAATATAAATTTATTTTGTCTAATAATATTTATTCCATCTATCATGTCATCTTTAAATGATTTGATACTTATCTTATCTGGTTTTTTATGTTTTTTAGGGATATCTATAAACATCTCACTAACACCTGATACTAAAAAACTAATAAAATTCATTATCAAAATAAGTTTTAAACCAAACTTTCCATAAATTAACGCACCAATTACAGGAGCTAATAATTGTCCTAGATTCATAACTAATGAATTTATAGAGTTTGCATCGAACAATTCCTCTTTATCTACCATACTTGGCAAAACAGCAGACATGGCAGAACCAAAAAATATTTCAGTAACCTCTAATAAAATAACTAGTAAATAAATCATGGATAAGGAGAAACTCTCATTTTTTATAAAAATTATGGCATAAACCCCGATTATAAATGCATTCAATATATCTAATATTACTATGGTTTTTTTCCTATCAAACCAATCACCGAAGACCCCAGCTATTGGTGATAATAATACTCTAGGAATAATTGATATGGATAACATGGAAGCAAATATAGTAGCTGAACCAGTTATTTCAAGTACATATAGGGATAATGCAAATTGCTGTATATTACTCCCCATTAAAGAAACTAATTTTCCCAGCATTAATAAAAAGAAATCTTTTTGTCTAATAAGATTTTTGTTCATAATATAACCTCCAAGTCATTTGTTGATTATATTATATTTAGATATCTATCATATGTCAATATAATAATTAGATAAGCATCTAATTGTTAGTTAAAGATATATAATTATATACACCTTTTTATTGTATACAAATAAAAAAGCTTTAACATGAATATCCATGTTAAAGCTTTTTTAGTAGTTATTTTTTAGATATAATTTTCCCATTTTTAGATCATATTTTCTTTTTTAATAGTTTATCACTCAAAATAAAAAATATACTATTTTATCTTTTGTGCTAAAACCCCTGCACCTATGGCTCCAGCATATCTTGCCATAGGATTTGTCTTTACTGGACTTTTAAGCTTTTCTGATAAACTTCTAACTATATAGTCACATTCACATAGTCCACCTGTGAGATAATAGTTTGTACCTTCTGAATGCTTATTGCATAGGCTAGCCACTTTGCTTATTATTGAATCAACTATAGCATAAGCTATATCCTCTTTTTTCTCTCCTCTGCCAATAAGACTTATTACTTCTGATTCTGCAAAAACTGTACACATAGAACTTATGGAAATATCGCCACCAGTTTCAGCTAAATCACAGAGAGTATCTATATCTACACCTAAAGTATTTGCCATAATCTCCAAAAATCTACCTGTACCTGCAGAACATTTATCATTCATTAAAAAATCCACTATCATTCCGTTTTCTACAGTTATAACCTTTGTGTCCTGTCCTCCTATGTCTATTACAGTGCAATCTTCCCCTGTAAGATAAGCAGCCCCTTTTCCATGACAAGTTATTTCTGTAATAGTTTTGTGGGCATAAGGGACAGAAACCCTTCCATATCCTGTAGCTACTACTTTCATTTCTTCTTCTTTTATTCCCTTAGATATAATTTTTTCTTTTATTGTATTGGCTGTTTCTATACTACTCCAGCCTGTAGGCACAACAAAAGCATCTATTAGCTTATCATTTTCAAATAAAGCTGTTTTAGCTGCTGTAGATCCAATATCAACCCCAGCATAATACATATTCCTATCCCTCCTCAAAACAAATGCAAAATAATTATAACATCTCTATAAAGGCTGCTACTCTAGTCTTCAATTGCCCTTCATCTGCCTGCGAATAGTCTGTTTCTATACTCATATATGGTATATCTTTCTCCTCTGTTACAAATTCTTTAATCCTACGAGTCTCTACATTATAAGTATGGCAAGCTTGTAAAATAACATCTATTACACCATCAACTTTGTATTCATCTATTAATTCAGACATTAGTTCAATTCTATTATCATTTGGTGCCATAACTGAACATCCAACATTTAAATATTTTTCAGCTATTGCCTCAACTGGATCCTTAGTTTCATCTACTAAACGTGATTTTTCCTTTATTCCACTACAGTTTTCGTAGCATACAACTACTGCTCCATTTGATTCTATAATAGGTATAAGTTTATCTGCAACTCCCCCCATTGGGCAACCTGTTATTAAAATTCTTGGAGCATCTTCTTCTACCTTTCTAACCCCATTTGCATGTTCTTCTTTTAACTGTTCTACCATATCCATTATCTTTTTGTTTTGCTCATCCTTATCAAATGTAAATGAAGCACCATGTAGAACAGTGTGAAGTTCCATTCCAGTTATAGGAGGAGGACATATTTTACTTAGAGAATACAATTCTTTCAGTGCAATTCTTTCTTCGTTGCATTTCTTTATAGCTTTTTTTAAATCATCATCTGTTATCTTAACATTAAATTCTTCTTCTAGTCTTTCTTTCAATATAATAATCTCATTTTTCCAAACTGAAAGTGCATGTTCTCTATCTGTAGCTTGAGGAAGTTGCATAACATGCATTGGTTTTATCTGATTTAAATATTCGTACATCTTTTTCTTTCCATCACAAGTTGTTTCCCCTACAATTATATCTGAAAAGTATGTAAAAGGACATTTATCTGTTAGTGCAAAACCATAACTTGATTTTATAAGAGGACATAAATTCTTGGGCAAGTCTCTTTCAGCATCTGGTATTGTTTCATCACTCATACCACATAATGAAATTGGATGAGCTCCTGCAGCATATATAACTTCTATAGGAGTGAAAGTACAGAAAATACCTACTATATGTTCTCCTTCATCTTTATAATCTTTAACCTTTATAAAGGAATTTCTTCTTGCCTCACTAAAATCATCAAATGCTTTTGGTAAGTTATTCATTTTTATTTCCCCTTTCATAAAAGTAAATTTATCATACTATTTCTATAAAAACTCTATAGACCAAAGAGTTGAACCTTTAAGTTCTAAAGCTGTTCTTTTTATACAATTGTGGCCTATTATCCTTATATCTTTTTTGTTTTCCAAAACATGATCTATGGCTTGTCCATAAGTTATCTTACTTTCAAATTTGATAGGATAAGATTTAATATATCCCATATTCTGAAAAACCGCAGATGTCTTTCCACAAATATGCATTATACTCCCATCCAACTCACTTTCCATACATTTTAATATATTATAAGTAGCTCTTCCACTAAACTCCTTATATACTCTTGGGCCAACAATATCTAAAGAGCCTACTGGATCTCCATAAGATATTATATTTGCTCCTCTATTTATTCCTTCCTTTATATACTTTATAATACTGTCTTCCATAACATTTAAAATTTCATAAATCATTTTCTTGTTTTTTCTTATAGCTTTATAAAATATCCTTGAATCTACTAGAGAAGTTATAATGGTAAAAGGCCCTTCTACATTTAGAACTACAGTTTCTCCCTGTGAATGCAATATTTCTACAGCTTTTAAAACTTCATTTATTCTTTTCCTGTTTAAATCTATTTCTTCAATTTCCATTAATTCATCTATAGAATTGAAAGCATAACTTTCCACTCTAGGGCCTGCTTTAGCATCTCCTAGTTTAATATTTCCTCCTAATGCTTCTGCTTCTACAGTATTGCAAAATGGAACCCTACATAAATTATCTTTTTTATACTCCTTTAGTTCTTTCGACAGAGTTGCTATATATTCAGCTTTAGTATGAACTTCTGGAAAGCTCAATCCTGTTTTTTTCACTATATCCCCAGGTATTTCTTCCATTTTGTCACTTATACACTTAAAATCCATGATTTCACTCATTTTATCACCTATCTATATTAGTTAAAAGTTAAACATTTAGTAAATAGCTTTTCATAGCCTTCTTTTGTAGATAGCTCAAAGTGCTCTATATCCTTAGCTATGTCCTCCATTTCCTTTCTTGTTCCCTTAGATAATAAACATATCATAGCTCCAGTTTTAGATGAGTTTCCTATATAATTTATCTTGTCCTTCAAATTTTCTGGTATAATCCCTACACCAGTCAAACTACTTATCTTTAAATGTCTACCAAACTGTCCTGCTATAACTATACTGTCAAGGTCTTCCATACCCATATCCATAAAATCTAAAAGTGCATAAAATCCAGAAGAAATAGCACCTTTAGCTAATTGAACTTGTCTAATATCTTCTTGGGTTATAGATATTGTTTCATCTCCATTTTTATATAAAATAACTTTCCTTTTCTTGCCTTCTTCCACTAGATGTTCAGCTAATATATAACGTTCTTCTTTGTCTAAATCCTCTTTTCTTTTCAACCTGCCAGACTTCTTTATAATCCCTTTTTTATGGAGGTCAGCTATAGCTTCTAATATCCCACTTCCACATATTCCCATGGGCTCTACATCTCCAATTACTTGAAGTGCAACTCCATCTTCGTTAAATTGTATGCCTTCAATAGCTCCATCTGCCGCTCTCATGCCACAACTTATATTTGCCCCTTCTAGTGCTGGACCAGCAGCACAGGAACATGAGACAAGCTTTCCACCTTTAGACAATAGCATTTCCCCATTTGTTCCAATATCAATGAAAAATACATTGTCTTTAGTATCTTTTAAATTAGCTACTACAGCTCCAGCTACGATATCTGCACCAATGAAACTAGATACTCCTGGCAAGCAATATAGTCTTCCAAATGGTGATATTTTAAGACCTATGCTCTTGGCCCATAAGTTTTTTTCTTTTGAAAAAATTGTAGCATAAGGCGATTTCCCTATAGTGTTGGTTTCAATCCCCAATAGTAAATGCATCATAGTAGCATTAGCTCCTACAGCTATTTCATAGACATTTTGAATATCTATACCATTTTTATTACATAGATTTTCTAATAGGGAGTTTATGCAATCTACTATAGCTTCTTGTAATAGACAGAGACCATTATCCTTTCTTTTTACAAAATCTATACGGGATAATACATCAAGACCATATTCTTTCTGAGGATTTATAGAAGTTTCTGTTCCAATTTCTTTACCAGTATTTAAATCTATAAGGGATACAACTACTGTAGTAGTTCCAATATCTACTGCAGCCCCATATAATTTCTTCTTTGTATCTCCAGATTCTACACCTATTAATTCATCTTCATAATATAGTAAAGTAACTTTTCCTCCGTTATTTACATTAGCCAAAGCCTTTAAAATTTCAGTATTATTATGATATAATTCTTCACCTATAGATTTTTCTAAAACCTTCTCGTAGGAAAGATTGTTTTTCAGAGTAGGCTTTTCCAAAGCAATAACTTCTTTATAGATAATAGGATTTAATTCTGCATCAGGAATGTAGCCATCTGATAATGCCTTATAATTTTTCTCTTCTTTATTTAAAAATTTTACACATATATGACCCTTAGGATAGACAAAACAACTAAGCCTTATATTTTTTTCTAGTTCTTTCTTTGAAAGATATTTTAGCTCCTCTTCTGTAGGCTCTTCTAGTTTTCCCTTAATTATTTGCACCTTGCATTTTCCGCAATAGCCTTTTCCACCACAAGGACTTTCTATAATTTCTCCACTATCTTGCAATATATCAAGAAGGCTTTCACCTTCTTGATAACTATAGGATATACCTTTGTTGTATATTTCCAACATACTCATAAATTCTTCACTCCATCTATGATGATTTTAAAACTATATTTTTTGATGTTGATTCCTTTGCAACCTCTACCATTGACTGTATATTTTCTAATTTAGTTCTTGGACCTATACCACAGGCTGGTGATAATATGTCCACTCCACTTTTTATACAGCCTTTAGCAAGATTTTCCACAATATCTGGGGAGCTTTTTTCAATGGCTAAGGTACTTACATTTCCCATAATAGCTTTGTTGTTCACATTATTTGCTACTTCTTTCACACTAGCTATAGAATCAAAACTTATAACATCACTGTCAAGGGAATTAAGTATTCCATATACACTTTTTAGCTTTCCACATATATGGATTATAGTTCCTCCTGGAACATCCTCTTTAACTGCATTGACTATTTTGTTTAAATAAGGAGCAGCAAATTCTTTAAATAGCTTTGGTCCTAAAATTTCTCCCGTACCACTAGGATCTGAAATAGATAATATATCTGCTCCAGCTTGTATCTGAGCCTTAGCAAAACTTATAAGATTTTCCGTAACAAATTCCATAAATTCATGGGCTTCTTTAGGTTTTCTTCTAAGCTCCTTATAATAATCTACTGGTTCCATCAAAGAAGAGGCTGTACTTACAGGCCCTACTAAATTGGCTATAATAGGAATATCTGAACTTTCACTTTTAAGTATCTTTATAGCATCTAAAACTACTTTAGTTCTCCCTTTGGTTAAGTCTAATTCTTTGAGCTTGTTCCACTCTGTAACAGAGTTTATCGGATATTCTATAACTCTAGGCTCATTTATCTTAGTACCTAAACCTACAATAGCCCCCATAGATTCTGCTTCTACAGTCATACAAAAAGGTACTCCAAAATTTTCAAAACCTCCATTTTCGCAAACCCCCATAGTAAGCTTTGCCATCATCTCTGGATCCTTATGGGCCTCTGGCCACTCTACTTTAGTAATATCCATAATATCTTCTATAATCATATTCATCATACCGCCGGGACAAATACATGGAGGCCGATCTACTTTTTCCCTTTTTATTGCACAAAATAGTCTTTCTTTTTTAGATAAAGAATTTATAGGCATAAAAATCCTCCCTTAAATCAATTCATGTTATTCATATCTATTAAAACTCATTAATTCTTCTAGTTTTTCATCTGTAATTGGCCATCCAATCTCCCTAGCTGTATCCAACATAGCATCAATATTTTCTATAGGTGTTTCTACTGGAAGTCCGCAGCCTGACATAATGCCATATCCTTTAGGAGACTTATATCCATCTTTTACGCACTGTAAAGTAGCCTTCCTAACATCTTCCTTAGTACCTGCATACATTATAGAAGAAGGGTCCACATTTCCCATTATCTTTATTCTATCTCCTACAGTTTCCGTACAGTTTTTAAGGCTTGCAATATTATCTATACTTAAGGCCCCTACGCTTATATCTACTACATCTTCCCATATACCATCTGTTTTTCCACATATATGTATTGAAGTTCCAGAGCCTTTAGACTTAATAAAATCTACAAATCTTTTTAAATATGGCTTTGAAAATTCTCTAAAATGTTTTGGACTCACTACAGTACAAGAAGACATAGGCTCTGCAATACTTATGCCTATTCCCTGTTTAATAGTTGCATCTGCAAATCTTATACAGTTTTCTAATGAAATTTCGCATAATCTATGAACCGATTCAGGATCTTTTATCATCATCTTTGTCATAGTTTCTACGCCAATTAAAAAGAAAGCAGAAGTGAAAGGTCCCACAACTAAGGCTGTACAAGGAACTTCTTCTCCTATTTCATCTTGCACATATTTCATAGCTTCAATATGGATTGGCAATCTCGCATCCTTGTATGGATCTATAGGCTCTAATTTAGATATTTCCGAAATATCTTTTATAGCTGGTTCTAAAAGATCCACTGTTTCATCCTCTGGATATTTCATCTTAGCACCCATAGCTTCTGCAATTATAAAAAGGTCAGTAAATACCTTTGCACCATCTCCACCAAACCTTCTATGGGTTGCAATAACTGCATCGGCTAAAGTTCTAGCACTATGGTTAAACTCTGAAATCTTACATCCTAAAACCCTTGCAATACCATTAGATAAATTAGGATTGCACTGAATTCTATCTACATCTTCTCCTTTTGAAAAAGCAACAGCCCTTTCCATAGGTGTCATTTCATCTTTAAACAGCGACATTCATCTTCCCCCTTACTAAATCTTTAGCTAATCTTGCAGCCCTCGAAGCTTCCGGTGCATATCCATCTGCACCTATTTTGTCTGCAAAACTTTGTGATATTGGTCCTCCTCCAACCATAACTACTACATCATCCCTCATACCTTCTTCTTTCAATAAATTAACCACTATCTCCATATTGTCCATAGTGGTCGTCATTAAAGTTGAAAGACCTATTAATTTAGCTCCCAGTTCCTTCGCTTTGTTAATAAATTCACCAGGTGGCACATCTCTTCCCAAATCATATACTTCAAACCCTGTAGTTTCTAACATGATTTTAAATAGATTTTTGCCTATATCATGGGTGTCTCCTTCTACTACTCCAACTACCGCTTTATACTTTTCTTCAGTTTCATCATATTTTAAATGAGGTTTCAAAACGTCCATACCTGCATACATGGCATCTGAACACATTAGAAGTTCTGGAATATAGTATTCCTCTTCTTCATAAAGCTTACCTGCCTCATCCATTCCAGCAGCTAAGCCATTAGAAATCCCTTCATATGCATCATATCCGCTTTCTATGAAATCGTTTGCAATTTCTATAGTATCATCTTCTTCCATATCCACTACAGATTCAGCCAAATCCTTTAAAAGCTTTTCCTTTACATTGGACATATTTATCAACCTCCACTATAGTTTTACTTTAATTAATTTTAAGATATTTCTTATTCCAATTAATATACTACATGTAAATAAAAAAAAATTCCAACATTATTAGATTTTTCAATAATAAGGCTCTCAACTATTGTTATTATATATACTAACGATTTAATTATTTTTAACCATAAATTAAAAAAGTGGCATAATTTCATCCAATTCACCAAATAAAAATAGCCTATGTATATCTGAACTGACCCGTGTCAAGTAGACAAATAAATTAATTAAATATTAGGCATATTAGGATGCATAGTTTCGATATTCTAGAGGAGCCCTGCATCCTAGTCTTTTTTGAAATCTTTTTTCGTTGTAAAATTTTATTTATTCAACTATTTTTTGCCTTAATTCTTCAAGTGTTTCAAACTTTTTCCCGCAAAACATTTCAGTTTTTAGAGTACCAAAAAATCCTTCCATAGGTCCATTATCAATACATTTACCAACTCTAGACATACTTTGAGTCATT
>JAHXQP010000030.1 GCA_019391515.1 Clostridiaceae bacterium
TCTACCCCTATACATTGTAGGTTGAACACCTCTAGTATATGGATACTCTCCTGGATATCCTAGGTCTTTCTCATAATCTAAATCTCCAATAGCCTCAGGAGTATATAGCCTTTCTACTTCAATTTCCGAAGTTGTAGAAAATTTTTCTTTTCTTTCTGGAAATCTTTTAATTGTCTTATCTACTGTTTTCTTTTTCCATTCCTCTTTTGAGGATTTAAGATTTTTTAACTTTTGATCATCAAACATTTGCCAACCCCCTATCCAATATTCGAAAGAAATCCTTTTCATAAAAGAGTCCTCTATAAACTATTATATTATACATTATATATTTTTTTGCAATATTAATTTCAAAAATTTAAAAAATGAAATAAATATTGCAACTTTAATAAATCTATTCGACACAAAATTCTTTTTTCCTCTTTAAATTCTCAGAAAACATAAAAATAAAACCCAGTATTAATGACATGTCATTAATACTGGGTTTTATTTATTAAACAATTTAGTTTCATCTTCATTGTCATAAACAAAGCAGTATCTATTAGATCTTTGTAGTTACTTCTATATACATTCAAAAATCCTTTTAGTTTCAAAATTTTTTAGCAAAAAAGGTAACTGCCCTTTTGCTAACTACCTTATGCGCTCATAAAAACTTCTTCAAATTCTTTTGAATCAAGGGTTTCTTTTTCAAGAAGAGCTTCTGCTACTTTGTGCAACTTATCCATATTTTCTGTTAGTATCTCTTCTGCCTTTTGATATGCTTTATCTATTATAGTTCTCATTTCTTTATCTATAGCCGCTGCTACTTGTTCACTATAGTTTCTTGCCCTTCCAAAATCTCTGCCTATGAATACTTCTTCATCATCTGTTCCATAAGTCATAGGCCCTAAATTCGCACTCATTCCATAATGGGTTACCATTTTTCTTGCTAATTTAGTAGCTCTTTCTATATCATTCTGCGCTCCTGTAGATATATCATCTAATACTAGGGCTTCTGCTACTCTACCACCTAGTAAGCTAACTAATTCTTCTTCCATTTCCTTTTTAGTCATGTAAGACCTATCTTCCTCTGGTAAATATGCTGTAAAACCACCAGCCATTCCCCTAGGGATAATAGTTACCATGTGAACTGGATCTTGATGTGGAAGAAATTTAGAAGTTATGGCATGCCCTGCTTCATGATATGCAGTAAGCCTTCTCTCTTCCTCACTAATAACCTTAGATTTCTTCTCAGGACCTGCTACTACTTTAATAGATGCCTCTTCTATAATATCCATTGGTATTTCTTTTAAGTTATTTCTTGCTGTAAGAAGTGCAGCTTCATTAATTAGATTCTCTAAATCTGCTGGTGTAAATCCTGGAGTTCTTTTTGCAACAACCTTTAAATCTACATCTTCTGCTAATGGTTTATTGCGAGTATGAATTCTCAAGATAGCTTCTCTACCTCTAACATCTGGTGCACCAACATATACTGTTCTATCAAATCTGCCTGGTCTTAAAATGGCTGGATCAAGAATATCTGGTCTATTAGTTGCTGCCATTAATATGATACCTTCATTAGTACCAAAACCATCCATTTCTACTAAGAGCTGATTTAATGTTTGTTCTCTTTCATCATGGCCTCCACCAAGACCTGCTCCTCTTTTCCTACCCACAGCATCTATCTCATCTATAAATATAATACATGGTGAATTCTTCTTTGCCTGTTCAAACAAATCTCTAACTCTACTAGCTCCCACACCTACAAACATCTCTACAAAATCAGAACCACTAATACTAAAGAAAGGAACTCCTGCCTCACCGGCAACAGCTTTACTTAAATAAGTTTTACCTGTTCCTGGAGGACCTACAAGTAATACACCCTTAGGTATTCTTGCACCTAATTCAATGTATTTTCTAGGACTTTTTAAGAAGTCTACTATCTCTTTCAGTTCTTCTTTCTCCTCTTCAAGGCCTGCTACATCATCAAAGGTTACTTTCTCCCCCTCGTTTTCTTTATGCATTTTTGCCTTGCTCTTTCCAAAGGACATCACCCTATTTCCACCACCTTGAGATTGTTGCATAAATACAAACCATATTACAACAAACACAAGTATAATAAAAATAGTTGGTAACGCTTCAACAAACCAAGGTGTCCCTGGCTCTTCTTCTCCTCTATATCTAATCTCTTTTTTATCTACTAAAGGTTTTAAATAATCAGAATAAAAAGTATACCTCATTTCTTCAGGCAATACAGTGGTAAATTGAGTATTGTTTTTCAATTTTCCTTTTATGGTTTTGCCTCCTACGCTTTTTAAACTCTCTACATCTTTAGAATTTAAGTGTTGTATTAGCTCCGTTACATCCATTTCCACTACTGGCTCTACATCTTTGCCTACCATTTCCACTACCAGAAATATAATAATGAGTATAAGCAAATAAAAGCTCACACCCCTAAAGAATTTTCTCAATCTAAGTCCTCCCTTCTAGAGCTGGCAAGATTGTATATTTTCAAATTATAACACATTTCACCCTAAAAAACAACAATCTAACCAAAGCCAATTTTAAATGTTTTAATCACATGATTCTTCTTCTATAGAGAATATATCTGGCAAATTTCTATACTTTTCAGCATAGTCTATTCCATATCCTACAACAAACTCATCTGGTATTACAAATCCTCTATAGTCAACAGGTACATTTACTTTTCTTCTTTCAGGTTTATCTAAAAGAGTACATATTCTTACACTACTAGCTCCTCTTTTCTTTAAATTATCTGTTAGATATCCAAGTGTAAGTCCTGTATCTATTATATCTTCTACTATAAGGATATGTTTTCCTTCTACGTTGGAATCCAAATCCTTAATTATTCTCACTACTCCTGAGGATTTAGTTGAATTTCCATAGCTGGATACAGCCATAAAATCCATCGTAACGGGTATTTCAATATTTCTTGCTAAGTCTGCCATAAATATTGCTGCACCTTTTAGTATTCCTACTAACATTAACTCCTTACCTTGATAGTCTTTTGTAATTTCTTCTCCTAATTCTTTTACTTTTTTTTCAATTTTCTCTGAAGAAACAAGTACTTCCTTTCTAAATTCCTCCATCTTTCTCCTCCTCAAAATTTACGGTTTTTTATAATATTTTATTACTAGGACATTTTTTGTGCTAGTAGTTATTTTATAATCTTCACTAACCCTAAACCCTACTACCCAAATAATATTTTTACCATCTGTTAGTATAGGAATGGTATCCCTTTGATTCAATGGGATTTTTTCATCAATAAATAAGTCTTTTAATTTCTTCATTCCATTCATACCTAAAGGAACAAATTTATCTCCTGCTTTTCTATTCCTTAAATGCAAACCGTCTTCTATTTTATCATAATCAAAATACTTAATAAACCTATCTTTAAAATTTATTTCAACTTTTTCTCTAGGAACCACCCTAGCCTCAATAAAGCAATTAGTCTCTTTAATATAAATAGTTTTTTCAAAACTAATATCATAATTAAAAGCCACATTATCTTCTTTATTACCCATTTTTATAATAAGGTCATCATAACTCGTCTCAGCTACTATATTATTAATCAAGTCTATACTCTTTCCTGTATCACCCCTATCGAAAAGTTCTACTATATCTAAAATATGTTTACTAGTTATTCCTTGAAGATTATTCGTCAAATCATATATAGCTTGTCTAACAATCCTTTGCTTTATAGCAGTATGTTCTTTTGAAAATTTCTTTCTATGTAAAATTATACTATTTTTTTTCTTACTTTTCATCAGATTTCTATATATTTTAGATGTATATTCGTTTAAAAAACTACTGTCATAAGACATTATTTTAGAAGTTCTCCACAACGTATCTATGATATTTGGATTAAAATTTTCTTTTATATAAGGTATTACTTCTAATCTAATTTTATTTCTATTGTATATAGGAACTAAATTAGTTTTATCTAATCTTGTTTCTATATTATTTATTTCTATATATTCTTCTATTTCAGTTCTAGATATATCTAATAACGGTCTAATAATATCTTCTGTTTTATATTCCATCCCCTTTAAACCATCTATACCTGTTCCTCTTAGCATCCTCATTATAAGTGTTTCTGCCTGATCGTTTTTATTGTGGGCTACAGCTATTTTACCTCCACCTATATTGGATAAAGTATCTCTAAAAAAATCATATCTAAGCTTTCTTCCCGCTTCTTCGGAAGACATCTTATGTTTTTTAGCATAACCTTCCATATCTATTCTTATAGAATAATAAGGAAGATTTAATTTTTTAGATAATCCTTCTACAAATTTCTCATCTTTATTTGCTTCTTCTCCCCTTACCCCATGATTTACATGAGCAATATAAATAGAAAAAGATTTTTGATTCTGTATTTCTAAAAGTCCATATAAAAGGGCCATTGAATCTGGTCCTCCTGACAATCCTATTAAAATATTGTCCCCTTTGTTAATCAAACTATGTCGCTCAATAGTCGATAACATTTGCTCCTTTAAACCCAACATATACACCACCCATAATAATCTTTTAAAAATCATTCCTTATTTTATTATACGATATTTTTTCAATCTATGCTTAGATATTATCTTTTTTATCAAAAATATAGCAGAAAAAACCTTTAGTCTCAAGACTAAAGGTTTTTCAACCATTCAATAACTAAGAAATTTAGATTATTGCTTTACCTTCCAAACCTTAGTAGCCAATACTGTCATATCGTCTTTTATTTCTCCTTTAGCTGCCTTTTTGGCCTCCTTCATAACCATATTAGCAATTGTCTGAGGGTTAAAGCTATCAATATTTTTAATAACCTCCCTCATCCACTTCTCCTTATTTGCAACTTCTTCATTAGCTTCCAACACCCCATCAGACATCATTATAATAAAGTCCCCATCTTCTAAAAAGTGCTCGTAGACTTGAAAATCTACATCTTTCA
The DNA here is from genome assembly GCA_019391515.1 of Clostridiaceae bacterium. Lineage (GTDB taxonomy): Bacteria > Bacillota > Clostridia > Tissierellales > Sporanaerobacteraceae > Anaerosalibacter. Next base: position 4,931 of record JAHXQP010000030.1, read on the forward strand.
ACATTCCAACAGGCAAAGAATGTGAATTTATAACTTCAACCCTATCTTTTTTCTTAATAAATGTTGAAGCAGCCCCAGTTTTAATTGCCTGTAACTTTCCAGAATATAGATCTATTGTAGAAATATCTAATGTGGTAAATATCTCTTCTTCTGATTTTAACATCAGCATAGAGTTTATAGTATTTAAGGCCACCTCTTCGCTAAATCCAGCTTCTAAAAACTTTTCTAACAAAGATATAGCTATGCTACTTTCATAATTTGCTTTTTTACCTATTCCCATCCCATCACTTAAAGCTATAAAATAATTATCCTCCGTTTCTCCAAATGTATAACTATCCCCAGAAATATAATTAGAAAATTGACTATTTTTACTGATTTTAGTTATAGTACCATATCTATTGGCTTTTTTAAAACTATATCTATTCCTTTCTTTAATACTTTGATTACTATTCATAGTAAATTCACCTTTTAAAGGCAAATCTATTGCTTGAGAAACAATAGCTTTTACATTTTCCAAACTATTAGCCTTTTTGAAACATTTGTCTACCTCAACATATATCTCAAAATCATTTTCACCATATTCAGCTACTACTGTCTCTAATACATCTACACTATTTGTTCTTAAAGCAGAGTATAGCTCTGATTCTACATCCTTATTAAAAGTTATTTCTCTGTCTATATTTTTCATTAGATTTCCAATTATATCTGAAATTCCACTTAATTGTTCTGCTACTAATTTTCTATTTTCACTCATTTTCTTTTCCCATATATAATTTATCTTATATATATCAAAGAGTCTATAAACCTTGTCCATTATCTTTTCAGTATTTATACAAGTAGATTTGAAAAGTTTGGGTATATGTTCCTCATCAATCTCTCCTGTCATTTCCATCATAGTTATAAGATTGAACATAGAATAATAAGTTGTATAAAAGTCATCTTGCCAACAGAATTTATTCATAGAACAATTTTTGCACATATCACTTGCAACTTCGTCAATAAAAACAGATACATTATCTGTGCAAACTTCTTTATCTTCTGAAACTTTTACGAACATCTTACTTAACTCCTCAAATACTTCCGAAACTTCTTTCAATCTTCTATTTGTCAATTCTTTTATTCTATCATCATATGAATTACTTTTATTAACTCCTAAATTTATAGATATCTTATTTAAAATATTATCTTCTATATAATTAAAACCCAAAACAAAGATTAGACTACCGATACCTAATTCATAATAACTCAAAAAACTTGTACCAAATCCATTTATATAAAAGCTCATAATACTATTGCCAAGTATAAATCCTAATATAGAACCAGTTTTTCCTAAATCTTTAAAAACTCCAGAAAATAGACCAGAAAGTCCATATATAGAAATTAAAAATGGCATATCAGGCTGTGATAAATACGCAACCATTCCTACTGTAATACCTATACCTGATCCTAATGCTGCTCCATATGCATGTCCAATTACTATTATAAATAAAATACTTATTATATTTTTAATAGAAACCCCTAGCAAACTAAAATCTCCTAATCCAGAAAGCGCTAGTGAAAAAGTAATGAAAAGACATATCAATTCTTCATTGGTAAGCTTATTTTTTTCTATTATTTTTTGTGGAAAACTATAAGAAAATATATATGATAATGTGAAAATAACAACACCTTCAAATACTACCATCATAAAGTCGTACATATAATATTGACTCAATAAAATTAAATTTAGAAAATTTACTGCTATAAATATAATAGATGAAATTAAGGATACATTTATTATAGATGTTTTTTTATCCCTATTATTAATACTAAGAACAGTATATACAATACCCATTGTAATTAAATAATTGTATCCTTTGATACCATGGAAACTTAATACACCTATTATTACTGATAAAAAACTTATAAATGAAAAATTACTGAAACTACTAGCTGCTAAAAAAGATATTCCAAATGGTGTCAAACCATTTATAACTGAAGTCCTAGATATGAAAAAACCTAATATACCAATAAGAATCCCTACTTTATCAAATGTCATTTTTTTATTAAGAGATCTCTTTTGATTTAAAGATACCGTCCCCATTCTGTCTGTCATTTTCAACCACCCCTATTTATATTTTCATATTTACAACTCATGATAACAGAAGTTTTCTGAAATATTTGTCAATACTAGTTGTCTAAATAAAAAAATCTTTAGACATATTTTAGTATCAAACCTTAAAAAAACTATTGTTTTTTTTAACCTAAAATAGCCTACATTATATCTATAATAGGGATGTATCCAACTGTATAGCTTCAACAAAGTATTTTGATATCTAATGTATAATAATGTATTTTAATTTCAAGATAACTCATTAAAGAATGAATTCATTCTTTAAACCTTTTTCAAAAAATAATAAAAAACCGGAATAATCCGGTTTTAAAAATCAGCATTTTTGCTACGGCCTTTTTGTCCTTTTCTAGACTCTCTGCTTTTTAATTGGTCTTGTCTTTCATTACTTTCTTTCATAAATTTAGATAGTTTATCTTCAAAGGACATATGCTTTTGCCTGTCATCAGTTTTCGTCCAGTCTATCTCAATTGGCTCACTAGTCTTGGGTTTAGCTTGTCTTATAGAAAGACTTATTTTCCCCTCCTTATTTATGGATAAGACCTTTACTTTAACCTTTTGATTTCTCTTTAGATAATCACTCACCTTTTCCACATAATCATCTGATATTTCAGAAATATGAACTAAACCAGTCTTTCCTTCTGGTAGTTGAACAAAAGCACCAAAATTTGTTATTCCTGTTACAGTGCCTTCAACTACACCTCCTACAGCTATGGCCATAAATAAATAATTCCTCCTTACAAAATAATCTGTTATCCTTAAATATAAGTATATATTAGAAAATTAAATATGTCAATCTAAGCTAGTTATTATCCTTTCTTAAGAAAGGATTTTTATTCTTATTCTTATCAATATATATAATTTCTCTAGGTTTAAGCATTCTAAATTCTTCTCTTGCTATTTTTTCGACAAATTCTAGTGAATCCTTGTTTTTTATTTCAATGTCTATTTTATTTATTTCTGATTTCAGTTTTTCAATTTCTTCTTCAGTATTATTTTTTTCTATTTCTAATTCTTTCATCATATTTCTTTGGCTATATATTGTAGAACATATATATATGGCAAACACTAGAATTACCATATGTCTTATCCTAAACTTTCTCTTACTTTTTTTACCCATATCTACCACCTCATAATAATTATTCTACAACTTTTAATAAATTCCTTTATTTCTTTTTAGATATTATTCTTATATATTTATTTGTATCTTTTATTATCTTTCCTGAAATATCTTTTGCTTTTTTCACTTTATTAAATAAAGGTGATAGTACCTTCTTAATCAGATTAAAAGGAAAAATTATAACTTTAATTATTTTCTTCATAATTAAACAAAGTAATCTTAAAAACCTTAAAAGAATAGGATATATTAATTTACTCAATAACTTTAAATAAAGATAAAGGCCTAAAAATAGCCCTATAAATATATAACCTCTAAGTTCACCCCAATTGCTCTTTATAAGAATATAAAATACAATAAGTGTAGCTAGTATCCAGAATACTAAATCTTCAATAAAAGTAATAATTTTCTTAGGGTTTAAGTAATATCTAAAACCTCTATAAACATCATATATAAACCCTACTACTAAACCACCATAGAAAACTGTAAAAAAGACATACGCTTGCATCTTAACAGAATTGTCCATAGTATTCTCCTTATAATCACTTAAACATTTTACCTAATATATTTCCTTTTGAACTTGAAGATTTATTATTATATATAATTCCATTTATCTCTCCATCTATTTTTACATTACCATCATCTAAATTTAACTTGCTTATATTAAGCTCTTCACCTTTTATAGTAACACCACCCCTTACGGTAAACAAAACTATAGTATTGTCATTAAAGCTTTCTACTTGCTCTACACCTGTAATAGATAGCTTTTTTCTATCTTCTAAATATATATTTTGATTTTTAAACTCAACTTTACTATCATTCACACATATCCCCCCTTGTATCTCCCTTATTAAATAATATGAAAAAAAGAAAATTTTATTACTTAAAACTTTTTAAAAAAAGAGCTACATTAGAATATTTTAAAATATTCTAATGTAGCTCTTTTTTTAGCTAACTTAAATCTTATAAATTTTTATATAGTTCTTGTGCTTGATTTTTAGGAACATTATCCTTTGTACTTAATACTTTTATTTTAACAGAACCTGTCCCTAATCTAATTTCTATAATGTCTTCTACCTTTACTTCATCTCCTGGCTTTGCAACTTTTCCATTTATATATATTCGGCCTTGCTCACAAGCCTCTTTAGCCATAGTTCTCCTCTTAATAAGCCTTGAATTCTTTAAATACTTATCTACCCTCATAATACCCTCCACATTCTAATAAAAAAATCAGGCCAATGACCTGATTTTTTTACTTATTTACTGATTCTTTTAAAGCTTTACCAGCTTTGAAAACTGGAGCTTTTGAAGCTGGAATATGGATAACTTCTTCAGGATTTCTTGGATTTCTTCCTTCTCTTGCTTTTCTTTGTCTAACTTCAAAAGTACCAAATCCAACAAGTTGAACTTTGTCTCCATCAACTAATGCTTCCTCAACAGATTTCATAAATGCATTTAAAGCACTTTCTGCATCCTTCTTAGTTAAATTACTTTTCTCAGCTATGCTAGCAACTAATTCAGCCTTATTCATAATTAATTCCTCCTCATACAAATGTTTATAATTAGCCTATATTTGCTTATTCTATGTTGTTTTCAAAATTCCTTCTTATTTTATAATAGTTTTTATAATATTGATGGTTTTATGTATTCTTTGCTTCATTCCATAGTATATCCATTTGTTCCAAAGTCATTTCCCTAAAATCTTTACCAAGTTCATTGCTTTTTATTTCCATCAGCTCAAATCTCTTTATAAATTTGTTAATAGCTTTGTTTAATGCTACTTCAGGATTTACGTTTGAAAACCTACACACATTTACAACTGCAAATAATAAATCTCCTAACTCCTCCTCTACTTTCTCTATATCACCACCTTTACATAGATTTACTTCTTCAATTACTTCAAAATATTCTTCTTTAACTTTATCAATTGCACCATAGATATTGTCCCAATCAAATCCTACATCTGCTGCTCTTTTTTGAACTTTATAACTTCTCATAAGTGAAGGAAGTTTTGGAACAGCTTTCAATCTCCCTGTGTAGTTTTCAATGTTTCTATTCTTAAATTTCATTTCATTCCAATTATATACTACTTCATCACATTTTTCTACTTTTTTTTGTTCAAAAACATGAGGATGTCTAAAAATAAGTTTATTGCATATACCAGTAGTTACGTCAAATATATTGAAATAACCATCTTCAGTAGCCATCTGACTATAAAACACTACCTGAAGAAGCAAATCACCTAACTCTTCTGCCAAACTGTCCATATCATCTTCATCTATAGCCTCTACTACCTCGTATGCTTCTTCTATAACAGATTCCCTAATAGATGAATATGTTTGTTCCCTATCCCAAGGACAACCTTCTTTTCCTCTCAAGATTTTTATTATATCTAAAAGATCATTCACATCATAAATTTTTGTATTTATTTTATCCACTTTAGGAATATATATACTGGTTAGATGATTTATTGTATCACATCTATCCAATTCATATATAGGAATTTTAAAAATTTCTTCCTTTTTTTCAATTCCTGCACTATTTACTATATATATTTCATACTCATCTCCATATATTTCAGATAAGTATAGTTTAACAGAAGAGGCAACTCTTTTATTATATACCTGAGTAATAATATTTGCCGTATTTATATCTACTTTTTGTCCTGTAATGTTTAGTCCATCTATGATCTTTAATCCTTTTACAGGATCATGACCTATAGCTACTAATATAGGATCTATAAAACTCATACCTGGAATTAAATCTATCTCAATATTTTTTTCTTTTTTATAATCTAATAATATTTCTACAGTTTTTTCTGCTACTAATGGATTTCCTGGTACAAAATAATTAACCACTCCATATTCTTCTGACTTTCTAATTAAATCTTCTACTATATAGTTATAAACTTTTTTAAAATTTTCTTTTTCCTCATATACATAATCATAGGATTTATATGGTATATTATTTTCATTTAAATAAGATAGCGTAGGATGATTTTCTGTTCTTATCATATTTATATATCCACTATTTAATCTATCTAAAGCCCCTAATGTTAAACAATTCACATTTCCAGGACCTAATCCTATTACATATATTTTGCCCATATATATCTTCTCCTTTGTTCAACAAATAAAATATATTTTAATAAACTTTTAATAATTTAAGTTTCACAAGGATTTTGGCTATTTTCTCTCCCTTTGGTATTAATTTAAAATCATCATAAGTTATAGAACCAGTCCTTATAAGAAATAGGAAGTAAACTATTGCTCCTACAAATATTGCTAGTATAGTAGCCATTCTATCCCCAACAAGAGGAGTAAATACTATATGACCTACTTTTGCCATAATTGCCATCCCTATAGCTGAAATCAGGGGCATTATAAATACTTCTCCAGTTTTAAATTCTATTTTCGCATATTTCTTTACACTAATCAAGTCTAAAGTACTTGCAATCATATAAGCTACAACTGTACTTATAGCTGCTCCCTTAACATTAACACTTGGTATTCCCGTAAGTACATAGGTAAGTATAGTCTTTGTAATTGCGCCTATTAATAAATTTCTTACTGGTATCATAGTTCTTCCTAATCCCTGAAGTATAGCCGTCAGAGATTGAACCAAAGTTAGAAATATTACTCCAAAAGAAAGATATTGTAATATTTCTCCTGTACTATGCAATGCTTCTGCTGTATTTTTAAAATATAATAATCTAATAATAGGCTTCCCTAAAACGAATAATCCTAAAGCACAAGGTAAACCTATCAGTAAAGTAACCCTTACTCCAGAGGATATTATACTCTTTATTTCTTCTTTTTTCTTTCTAGCATATGCATCAGATATAGCTGGAACTAAACTTATGGCCAATGCCATAGAGAAAACTTGTGGCAAATTAATTAAAGTTTGAGCAAGACCTTTAAGTTGACCATATAGATCATTTGCTTGAAACTCGCTAAATCCAACGTATTGAAGTCTCCTCATGACTATAGCAGCATCTATGGTATCCATTATAGGTGCAATAGCTGAACCAATAGTTATCGGAATTGCTATTATCAATAAATCTTTAATAATTTTACCAGTAGTTTCATCATCATATCCCTCAGTCATTCTTACTTCTTTTCTAATGTCTTTTCTCCTAGGTAAATATATTAAAACCATAGCTAGAGTTCCTGCAACAGCTCCAATAGAGCCTCCAAAAGAAGCACCTCCTGCTGCAATTGGAATTCCTTTATCAAGCAAAAAATAGGTTAGAAACAACCCAGTTCCTACTCTAAACGCTTGTTCTGAAATTTGAGAAACTGCTGTAGGTGTCATAAATTGTCTTCCTTGAAAATATCCTCTAAAAGCAGACATTATTGGAACAAAAAATAATGCCGGTACTAATGCCACTAATGAATAATAAGCATTTCTATTTCCTAACGCTTCCACAATATTTTCTGCTAATACAAATACAAATAAACTTGTCAAAATACCACATATAAAGAGTCCTGATAAAGCTATTTTAAATACTTTATGGGCCCCCCTATAATTTCCTATAGCCCTTTTTTCTGAAACTAATTTAGCAATAGCTACAGGAAAACCTGAGGTTGATATAGTTAAAAGTAAAACATAAAGAGGATATGCTGTCTGATAATATCCCATGCCTTCTGTTTTAATTATATTACTAATAGGAATTCTATAAAATGCTCCTAAGATTTTAACTATAATACCTGCAACTCCTAAAATAGCTGCCCCTTTCAAAAAATTTTCTTTAGTCATTATAAACCCTGGTTTCAAATATATATCTTAAAATAACCAGGAGTTTCACCACCTTTCACATAATCTATGGCTAATAATATACTGCAACCTCACCATTCTTAATTGTACATTAAGTTATTTAAAATCCCAATATCATTTATATATCTATATTTTAATATGGGTCAATAAAGTCTATTATACCAAAAAGATATTTTATAAGAAATGTCTTTATTACAAAAATAATAAAAGTCTACCTTAAGGTAGACTTTTATTAACTTTCCATTTGTTTTGACAAAAATCCTGCTGCCACTTCTCCTAGCTTTACTTCCATTTCTCCCATTTTTACATCAGCATCTTTAGATATAAAAATTATTGCACCTATCGGATCACCTTGCATAATTATAGGAACTACTATTTGACTTGTATATTCATCTACACTTTCATCTTCATAAAAAAGTCTAATAGGTTTATTAGTATCATTAGATATATAAACCTCTCTACTTTCCATCATTTTTTCTAAACTTTGACTTACTCTTTTCTCTAAATATTCTTTCCTTGAACCTCCTGCAACAGCTATAATGGAATCTCTGTCAGTTATAACAACCATATGGTTAGTGGTTTCATACAATGATTCACAATATTCTTCTGAAAATTCATTCAACTCTCCTATAGGAGAATATTTTTTAAGTATTACTTCACCTTCTCTATCCGTAAATATTTCTAAAGGATCACCTTCTCTTATTCTTAATGTTCTTCTAATTTCTTTTGGAATAACTACTCTACCTAAATCATCTATTCTTCTAACTATTCCAGTAGCCTTCATGTTTTACCTCCTTAAATGTAATTTTCTTGTATATTTATTATTTTACTTCCATGAACATTTTATGCATGAATGGTAAAGTTAAGGTAAAATATTAATATAAAAAAACTCTATAGGCTTTCCTATAGAGTTTTTTATTAACTAGCTTTTTTATCTTCTTCTTTTTCATTATCTTTTTTATCATCAGATTTTTTATTTTCTTCCATGTATATATCTATTTTTGCTTCATCTCTCATTTTTCCTAAATGTCCTTGAAGTTTTGTAACTTTTATTCCTCGAACTATTTCATCTTTCATTTCATCATTTGCTTTATCATATTTATCTATCTTATCCTCTACTTTTATAATATGATATCCATGTTGACTTTTAACTACTTCACTTACTTCCCCTGGTTTCAGTGAAAATGCAACTTTTGAAAATTCTGGTACCATTTTTTCCTTAGTGAAATAGCCTAAATCTCCGCCTTCTTTAGCACTACCTTCATCTTTTGATTTTTCTTTAGCTAAAGCTTTAAAGTCTTCTCCCTTTTCTATTCTTCCTAATATATTTTTAGCTTCTTCTTCTGTTTCAACTAATATATGGCTAGCTTTAACAACTTCATAAGCATCTTTATTTTCTTCAAAGAATTTTTTTGCTTCCTCATCTGTTACTTTCGTTTTATTAATATAGTCTTCTCTATACTTCTCGATTGTCTTTTCTTTTTTTACCATTTCTTTAAAATATTTTTCATCTACACTATTGTTTTCTAAAAACTTCTTATATTCTTCTTCTCCACCAAGTTTTTCTTTGTATTGCTTAATTAATTCATTTACTTCTTCATCGGTAGCAGTCATTTTATTTTTTTCAGCTTCTTTCATCTCTATCTTTTCCATTATCAAAGCTTCTAAAATATTTTCTTTTACTAATTCTTCAACTGTTTTACCCTTTTCAGCTTCCTGGCTCATAATATCTGGGCCTAATTGATCTTCATACCCTTTCTTAACCATTTCAAATGCGTTGTTAAACTCAGTTTTAGAAATAGTATCTCCGTTTACTTTTGCCACTGCATCTTTGGGTGTACCTTGACATCCAGTTAAAATTACAATTACCAATACAAATATTAACGAAAGTTTGAAAACTTTTTTATTAAAGTTAATCAATGAAAACATCCTTTCTCTATTTTTAGTTAATAAATATATTATATACTACTTTTTTCATTAATAAAACCACTTATTTTTTCTATCAGCACCTTCAAATCTTCTAATATTTTAATTCCTGGCCTAAACTTAAATATAGGTTTACCTGATAAATCAAATTGTAGCTTTCTTCTATATTGAGTAGATAACTCATTTATAAGCTCTGGAGTAATCAAAGATGATGAGCTAAATTGTATATCTATGAAACCCTTACCTTGAACAATACTTGTTATATAAGAACGACTGGAAATATATTTAATATAAGATATTTTCATTAGATTATCTACCTCTTCAGGTATATCTCCAAATCTATCTATAAGCTCTTCTAACAAATCGTGATAGTCTTCCTTATTTTGAATGCTAGCAATTTTTTTATATATCTCAACTTTTATTTCTTCATCTGAAATATACTTATCTGGTATATACCCATCTACGTTAAGATCTATATTGGTTTCTACTAGATCCTCTACTACATCACCTTTAAATCTCCTTATAGTATCATTTAAAAACTTCACATATAGATCATAACCTATAGCTTCAATATGCCCATGCTGTTCCATACCTAATAAATTGCCAGCTCCCCTAATCTCTAAATCCCTCATAGCTATTTTAAATCCTGAACCAAATTCTGTGAATTCTTTTATTGCTTTAAGCCTTTTTTCTGCTACTTCCGACAATACTTTATCCCTTTCATACATCAAATAGGCAAAGGCCAATCTATTAGCCCTTCCTACTCTTCCTCTAAGTTGATAAAGTTGAGATAACCCCATTTTATCCGAATCATATACTATTATAGTATTTACATTAGGTATATCTAAACCTGTTTCTATAATAGTAGTGCAAACTAGTACATTAAATTCTTTTTTCAGAAATTTCATCATTACCTTTTCTAATTCTCTCTCACTCATTTGACCATGTCCTACTGCAATCTTAGCTTTAGGCACTAGCTTTTTTAATGTAGAGGCCATTTTGTCTATGGTTTCAACCCTATTGTAAACAAAGTAAACTTGACCTCCCCTATTTATCTCTTTAACTATAGCATCTCTTACTAATTGTTCATTATATTCCACAACATAGGTTTGAATAGGATATCTTTCTTCTGGAGGCTCATCTATAACACTCATATCCCTTATGCCTATTAAAGACATGTGAAGAGTTCTAGGAATGGGTGTAGCTGTAAGAGTAAGTACATCTACATTTTCCTTAAGTTTTTTTAAAGTCTCTTTGTGTTTTACTCCAAAACGCTGCTCTTCATCAACTATTAATAATCCTAAATCATTAAACTCTACATCTTTCGACAATAACCTATGAGTGCCAACAACTATATTTACATTCCCATTTCTTAAATTCTCAATAACTTTTTTTTGTTCACTAGGAGTCCTAAACCTGCTTAACATTCCTGCTTTAATTGGAAATTCATTAAATCTATTAACAATAGTGTTATAATGTTGTTGTGCCAATATAGTAGTGGGTACTAAAAAGGCTACTTGTTTATTATCCATAATTGCTTTAAAAGCAGCCCTTAAAGCTACTTCTGTTTTTCCATATCCTACATCACCACAGAGAAGTCTATCCATAGGTCTAGATTTCTCCATATCATTCTTTATTTCTTCAATACTTATCATTTGAGCATCTGTTTCTTCATATGGAAACATATCCTCGAATTGTCTTTGCCATAGGTTGTCAGAACTAAAAGCAAATCCCTTTACACTTTGTCGTTTAGCGTACAATTCAAGTAAATCTTTTGCCATATCTTCAATAGCTTTTTTAGCTTTTGCCTTAGTCTTACTCCATTCAGAGCTACTTAGTTTATTTATCTTTGGTTTAGCTTTATCTGCTCCAACATACTTTTGAATTAAATTCATCTGATCTATAGGAACATAAAGCTTATCTTTTCCTCTATATTTAATAGTTAAATAATCTTTTTTTATACCTTGAATATCTAACTGTTCTACCCCTAAGTACTGGCCTATTCCATGATTTTCATGAACAACATAACTACCAATTTTCAAATCAGAAAAATCTGTTATTTTTTCTCTATTCTTTTTAATAGGTCTAGAAATTTTCTTCTTATTTGTTCCAAATACTTCTTTATCACTTATTAAAACAAACTTTATATCTGAATATTCAAATCCTCCGTTTATAGTACCAGATATTATAAATACTTGACTAGATTTTATGGGTCTATTTTTATCATAAATATATATACATTCTATACCTTTTTCTCTTAGAGCACTTTCTAGCCTTTGTCCTCTATCTTCAGTTCCTGCAAATATGATGGTCTTATATCCTCTGTATTTATAATGCTTCAACTCTTCTACTAAAAAATCAATCTTATTGTGAAAAGATTGCATGCTCTTAGTAGTAATATTTAAAATAGATTTAGGTGAATATATTTCATCAGTTTTTAAAAATGCACTAACAGTTATGCATGTATATTTCTTGATTTTTCTAGATACTTTTTCATAATTATAGTAAATATTTTCATGTCTTGATAACAATTCACCACGTTGAAATACATCTGTAAATTTAAAAACGAAATCATTATATATTTCTTTAACTTTTTCTTCTATTCTTTTAGGATCATCTAATAAAACTAAACTGTTTTTATCTAAATAATCTATAAGGCTTCCTAATTTGTCATCAGGAATATATGGTGTCACCATATCCACATTATTTATATTTAATCCTTCTCTTATAGATTCCATATACTTTAAAAACTTATTTTCTAATGACTCTTTTTCTTTTAAATTGTCTTTAGATCCCTTCAATGCCTTATTGAAATCTCTATCAATACTTGCTATAACCTCTTCTTTGAAATCATCTAATATTAAAACCTCTTTAGTAGGAGGAATTGATACTTCATTAACTCTTTCAATAGACCTTTGACTTGCTATATCAAATAATCTTATAGAATCTACTTCATCATCAAATAATTCTATTCTATAGGGATAATTACTAAACGGAGGGAAAAAATCTATGATCCCTCCTCTTATACTAAACTGTCCCTTTCCTTCTAACATATTTACTCTTTCATAGCCTTTAATTACAAATTTTCCTGCCAGTTCTTTTAATTGAACTATTTCACCATATTTTATATTTTCGGTATGGTTTTCAAATAGTTTTTTGCTCATTACTTTATTTAGTAATGCCTCTATATATGTTACTACAACCATATTCTCTCCATTATTTAATTTAGATAAAACTTTCAGCCTTGAATGAATAGTTTCATAGCTAAATGCTTCAATATCATAAAATACTACTTCTCTTGAAGTATACATTTCCACTGGAGTATTAAAATTTTTTAAATCCTCATATATCCTTTTAGCTTTTATCTCATCAGAAGCTATTACTAATATTTGCTTTTTTGTATCCTCTTTTAAAGCATAGGTAATATGACCTAAGCTTTCACTGCTCACCCCGTGAATAGCAATAGGACTAGTTTTTTCTTGTATTTCTTTTAATAATTTTTCATAGGAAGACAAGTTCTTCAATGGATCTACGAACATATTTTGCGGCATTCAATCAACTCCTTAACCAAATACCTTAAGCCCAGGTTTTGTTCCTGGGCTTTATTTTTTAATTAAATTTATTCATGGCTTTATCTATATCTTCTTTTATAATTGTTTCGATTGACTCGCAAGCTACTTCAATTGATTCTTTGATAATTTTCTCTTCTTTATTTTGAAATCTACTTAGTACAAAATCTGCTAAGTCCCATTCTGAAGGCGGACTACCTATTCCAATCTTTATTCTAGGAAAATCATCTCTTTGAAGATGATATATAATTGATTTTAATCCATTATGAGTTCCTGCACTTCCCTTTCTTTTAATCCTCACAGTACCAAAATCTATATCTATATCATCAACTACCACTAATATATTTTCTATAGGTATCTTATAATATTTACATAATTCTAATACAGAAATCCCACTATTGTTCATATAGGTTTGAGGCTTCAATAACAAAACACTTTCATTCCCTATCCGCCCCTTACCATAAACACTTTTAAACTTAATCTTGTTTATATCTATACCATTTCTATCTGCCAATAGATCCACTGTATTAAATCCTATATTATGTCTAGTGTTTTCATACTCTCTTCCTGGATTTCCTAGACCTATTACTGCGTACAAATATATCAGCTCCCTAATTAGTCAAACAACTTACTTACAGATTCATTTTTGTGTACTCTCATAATAGCTTCCGCAAAAATAGATGCAACACTAACTACTTCAATTTTGTCTATTTTCTTTTCTTCTGATAATGGAATTGTATCTGTTACTATAAACTTTTCTATTTCTGAATTTTCTATTCTCTCTACAGCTGGTCCCGAAAGAATTGGATGAGTTCCACAAGCATAAACATTTAATGCACCAAAATTCTTTAATACTTTTGCAGCTTTAGTTATAGTTCCTGCTGTATCTATAATATCATCTACAATTATTACATCTTTTCCTTCAATATCCCCAATTACATTCATAACTTCTGAAACATTAGCTTTTGGCCTTCTCTTTTCTATAATTGCAATAGGTAAATCTAATAAATTAGCAAAATTTCTTGCCCTTGTAACTCCTCCTAAATCTGGAGAAACTACTACTGTTTCTCTTTTAACTATTTTTTTAAAATAATCAGCTAAAATAGGTACCCCAATTAAATGGTCTACAGGTATATTAAAATATCCTTGAATTTGGCCTGCATGTAAATCCATAGTTAAAACTCTATCTGCACCTGCAGTAGTCAATAAATCGGCTACAAGTTTTGCTGTTATTGGCTCTCTTGCCTTAGTTTTCCTATCTTGTCTTGCATATCCATAGTATGGTATTACCGCATTGATTCTACCTGCTGAAGCTCTCTTTAAACCGTCCATTAATATTAATGTTTCCATTAAATTTTCGTTTACTGGAGGACATGTTGGCTGTATCAAGAAAACATCATTTCCTCTAACAGTTTCATTAATATTTGCTGATATCTCACCATCACTAAAAGTTCCAACTTCACAGTCACCTAATTGGATCCCAAGTTCCTTACATATTTTTTCTGCCAACTCCTTGTTTGCATTTCCAGTAAATACTTTTATGCTACATTCATTTATATTCATGGTAAAAACTCCTCCTATTTATTTATTATCTTTTGTGAATTTTTTTTTAAAAACCCAATCTGCTTTGCAAACTTGTCTAGCTCTAGCAATAGCTAAATGGCCCCTATCTACTTTATCCGTAATTGTAGAACCTGCCGCTATATAACCCCACTCTTTTACAACTACTGGGGCTACTAGGTTGGAATTACTTCCCACAAAAGCATTATCTTCTACAGTAGTTCTACTTTTAGTTTTCCCATTATAATTTACAAATACTACCCCGCAACCAATGTTTACATTTTTGCCAACATCAGCATCTCCTATGTAAGAAAGATGGCTGGCTTTTGAATTGTCGCCTATATTCGCATTTTTTACTTCAACAAAATCTCCAATCTTCACGTTTTTACCAATGTGGCTATTTGGTCTTAAATAAGCATAAGGTCCTACTTTTGTTCCATCTTCAACAATGCTATCTAATATGGTGGAGATTTGTATTTCTACTTTATTGTTTATCTTTCCATTAACTACTCTAGTATTATGACCTATTATACAATCTTCTCCTATCACTGTATTACCTTCTAAAATTGCTCCAGGATATACTATAGTATCACTACCTATTTTAACCTGATTCTCTATGTAAGTAGATTCTGGGTCAATTAAAGTAACACCATTTTTCATATGTTTCTCATTGATTCTTTTTCTCATTAGTTTTTCAGCATAAGCTAATTGAACTCTAGAATTAATACCAAATATTTCTGTGGAATCTTCTATCTTATATGCTCCTACTTTAAGTCCTTCATCTTTAAAAATTTTCACTGCATCTGTTATATAGTATTCTCCTTGGGCATTTTTATTATCGATTCTATCTAAAGCAAGTTTTAAATATTTTCCTTTAAAACAATACATTCCAGAATTTATTTCTTTTATTCTCTTTTCTTCTTCAGTGGCATCTTTTTCTTCCACTATAGAATAAATATTGCCTTTTTCATCCCTAACTATTCTACCGTAACCCTTAGGATCTTCAAATTCTGCAGTTAAAACAGTACAAGCATTATCACTCGAATTATGATATTCTACAAGTTCATTTAGAGTATCTCCAGAAATCAAAGGTGTATCTCCATATAAAATTATAACACAACTATTATCTTTAATATAGTTCCTAGCTTGCATAACTGCAAAACCCGTTCCATAAGGTACTCCTTCTCCTATAGGCTGCTTTTCAAAAGTAATATCTTCATCATTCATACTATCTATTACTTCTTCTCCTCCATGGCCTACTATTACTATATTGTTTTCCACTTTTGCACATCTACTTGCGTCAATAACATAACTTAATAATGGTTTCCCACAAATATTGTGTAATACCTTTGGCTTATTTGATTTCATTCTAGTTCCTTCACCAGCAGCAAGTATAATTGAAATAGTCATTAAAAACACCTCTATCTTTTGTATTTCTCCACCCAATAATATTTTATACAATTTCTGATATAAGTCCACACCTAATTTATCCATTTATATATAATATTTATTTAAAATAGTAAAAAAAGGACCAAATTTGGTCCTTTTCTTCACTCATCACCTATATTTTTTTCATACTCCTTAAAAATTGCTTCCTGTATCTTGCTTCTAGTTTCTGAATTAATTGGATGGGCAATATCTTTAAAATCTCCATCTGCCATCTTTCTACTTGGCATAGCAATAAAAAATCCGTTTTGGCCTTCTATTATCTTTATGTCATGTACTACAAACTCGTTGTCAAAAGTAACAGAAACTATGGCTTTCATTTTACCTTCGTTGGTGATTTTTCTAATTCTTACATCTGTGACTTGCATCTTCAGCTCACCACCTTCCCAGAAGTCCCTTAAATAATACAATTATTAAATATTCTCTATATTCTCTAAACTTTGAAGAAATCCTTCTTTTATTGTAAATCTTTTTTATTTTTATTTAAATTGTTCTAAGTATTCAAAATTTGACTTTAAATATATTTTACCATTTTGTTCATCAACCGCCTCTAGTTTTATAAGAGAAATATAATCATCTACTAGTTTTTTCTCTGGACTTTTAGTTGAAACAAATATTCCAACTCCAGCTACTTCGGCATTAAACTCATTCATCATATCATTTATTCCCTTTATTGTTCCTCCAGCTTTCATAAAATCATCTATTACTAAAACTTTTGAACCTTCCTTCATAACCTTTTTTGACAGAGACATAGTTTGAATAACCTTAGTAGAGCCAGACACATAATTTATATTTACAGTAGGCCCTTCAGTGATCTTTGTATTTTTCCTTATAACAATTAGAGGTACATTTAAAATATCTGCAGTCATAAGGGCTATAGGAATTCCCTTAGTTTCAACTGTTACTACATAATCTATACTTTTATGATTAAATTCATTGGCAAATATCTTACCTATATTCCTTATTATATTAGGAGTATATAGAATATCCATCATATATATAAAGCCACCTGGAATAATCCTCTTTCCATTAGACAATGTTCTGCATAAATCTTCTAAAAGAATTTTAGTCTCTTCTTTTCTAGACTTTGGTAAAAACTTTACCCCACCATTGGCTCCTGGAATAGTTTCTATTTTTCCTATATCCAGTTTTTTGACAATTTCCTTCATTATGGATACATCACCACTGATGCTAGGCTTTTTAACATTAAACATTTCAGAAAAATAATTATATGTGAAAATTTCATTTGGTCTACTTGTAAGTGTATACATTATAGCCCCTATTCTTTCATTTCTTTTTAATTGATCCATTCTAACCACCCTAATTAAATATTTTTCTTTCATATATTAACTTATTTTATTCCTTTATATAGTATAATTCAATATATTTATAACTTTTCCTTTTTATATTTCTACCTTTATGATATAATTTATCAATGACAAAATAAAAATACTATAAAATGTGATAATAATATTTTTTTTGGCAATAATGAATATAGAGATGATTATATATATTTTGGGAGGTAATTGTATATGGTTTCACACGTTCATCTTATAGGTATTGGCGGAATAAGTATGAGTGGATTAGCAGAAATACTTTTAAAAGAAGGATATACTGTCTCTGGCTCAGATATGAACTCATCTTTGATAATTGATAAATTAAAAAAACAAGGTGCTAATATTTACACAAATCATAAAAAAGAAAATATACAAGGAGCAGATTTAGTAATATATACAGATGCTATATCTAATGATAATCCAGAACTATTAGAAGCTAAGAAAAATGGTATAACAACTTTAGATAGGGGTACTTTCCTAGGAAAACTTATGAAGAATTATGATAAATCTATTGCTGTTTCTGGTACTCATGGAAAAACTACTACTACTAGTATGTTAGCTACGATATTAAATAAATCTTCTTTAGAACCTACTATACTTTTAGGTGGAGAATTAGATGAAATAGGTGGTAATGTAAAAATAGGTAGCAAAAATTTAGTTTTAACCGAAGCTTGTGAATACAAAGGAAATATACTCAAATATCAACCTACTATGGCCATAATCCTTAATATGGAAGAAGATCATTTAGATTATTTTAAAAATATAGATCATATAGTAGATACATTTAAGGAATATGCAAACAATTTAGATGAAGATGGACACTTGATTATAAATATAGATGATGAAAATGCTAATAAAGTCATAAAAGATAGCAGATGTAATATCGTTACATTTGGTATAAATAATAAAGCTGATTATACTGCAGAAAATATTTCATTTACAAATGAAGGATATCCAAAGTTCGTGCTTAATATAAAAGATAAAGGTACATTTCCTATTACCCTAAATGTTATGGGAATACATAATGTATACAACTCCCTAGCTAGTATTGCTGCAGCCCATACTTACAATGTACCAATAGAATCAATAATAAATTCAATGCAATACTATAAAGGTACCCATAGAAGATTAGAAACAAAAGGATATATAAATGGTATAAAAATAATGGATGATTATGCTCACCATCCAACAGAAATTAAAGCAGCTCTTAATGCCCTTAGAAAAAGCACATCACAAAAACTTTGGTGTGTATTTCAACCTCATACTTACTCAAGAACTAAACTTCTTTTAGATCAATTTTCCGAATCATTTTATGAAGCTGATAAAGTTATAATAGCTGATATATATGCTTCTAGGGAAAAAGACACCGGCATTATTCATTCTACTAGTTTAGTTAACTCATTAAAAGAAAGAAATGTAGAAGCTATATATCTTAAATCTTTTGAAGAAATTAAGAACTATCTCTTTGATAATATGGAAGACGGAGATGTTTTAGTAACTATGGGAGCAGGTAATATTTATAAATTAGGAGAATTAATGCTGAAAGAAAGCAAAAAAGAAGCAATTTAAAGTCCCTATTCCATAGGGACTTTTTTTAATACTCTATAAAGTTCTTCCATTATCTCCTTGGTCTTTAATTCATCTTGAATATAATATGATAGAGTTTTACCTTCAATAGTTCTATAACTTGCTATACCAGGCAATGTGGAAAATTTAAAATCTTTCTTGTCTATCTCTAATAATTCTTTTCCGTATTTCAAAGCTTTATTTAAACTAATATCTGTATTTACGTGTTCAAAACTGCTTTTAATAACTAAGGGTAATCTTGCTCCTAGAGATTTATTAAAAATGGAAAATAAAAACTCCTGCTGCGCTTTTATTCTGCCTAAATCTCCTTCATTATAACCAACTTTGTTATTATTTCCTTTTCTATATCTTAAGAATTGTACAGCTTTTTTACCATCTAAAACCTGTTTTCCTTTTGGTATATCTATATATAGTGGGGGTTTCGATGTAGGATCTTCATACTTCATATGAAAGGGCACATATACTTCTACACCTCCTATAGAATCTACTATATTCTCAACCCCTTTATAATCAACCATAACATAATAGTGAACAGGTACCTCTCCGAGCATATATTCAATAGTTTTTTTCAACCCTTCCATACCATGATCTCCATATACTGCATTAATTTTTCTTTGTTCTGCTTTTTCATATCCTTTTCTATAAATATAAGTATCCCTAGGAATAGAAATAAGATCAATTTTTTTGTACTTCCTATCAAAAGAAGCAAATATAATAGTATCTGTTCTTATATCATCCATTCCTAATAATATAAAATTAATCCTATCACTTCTTTCTATACCTTCTTTTAAGGAATTTATAGGTTTTTCTGCCTCTTTTTCTTTTTTATCTTTCTCAGAAAATTTTACATCTTTCTCTATGCTTTCATTTATATTATTGTATATGGAGTTTTTTTCTCCATTGTTAAACTTTAAAAAAGTATACGAACCTAATAAAAAAGCAATAAAAAAACATATGAAAGCTAAACTAAAGTATTTTAAAAAGTTTTTCATTTAATATCCAATTTTCTACCTCCTTTCAATCAATGTACAATCATATTTTATACAATACTTAGTTTTTTACTCTCATTTTTAATTATAAAAAATTAAGTATTTAGTGATTTTTTGCCAAAAATAGTTAGTAAAATAATTTTTCACAAAAAACTAAAATTCCCTGGTGAAATTCACCAGGGAATTTATTTAACTTTATAACATTTATCTTGAGTAATCGTAGAATCCTTTACCAGTTTTTCTACCTAATTGTCCACCTCTAACCATCTTTCTTAATAATGGATGAGCCCTATATTTTGAATCACCAAATTCAGTATATAGTACATCCATAATAGCTAAACAAACATCTAAACCAATTAAATCTCCTAAAGCTAAAGGTCCTATTGGATGATTTGCACCAAGTTGCATTGCTTGGTCAATATCTTCAGCTTTCGCTACTCCATCACCTAATATTCCTACAGCTTCATTGACCATTGGAATAAGTATTCTATTTACAACAAATCCTGGAGCTTCTTCAACTTCAACAGGAGTTTTTCCTAGTTTTTCTGATAATTCAAATACTGCATTTCTAGTTTCTTCACTAGTTGCAATTCCTTTAATAACTTCAATTAATTTCATAACTGGAACTGGATTAAAGAAATGCATTCCAATTACTTTATCAGGTCTATTTGTAGCACTTGCAATTTCAGTTATTGATAAAGAAGAAGTGTTTGTTGCGAGTATTGCATCTTCTTTGCAAACTTCATCTAATTTAGCAAAAGTTTCTCTTTTAATATCCATGTCTTCGGCAATAGCTTCAATTACTAAATCACAATCACTTAAATCTTCATACTTTGTAGTGATTTGTATTTTGTCTAATAATTTGTTCTTATCATCTTCGGTAATTTTTTCTTTTTTAACTAATCTACTTAAGCCTTTATCAACATGTTTTGCACTTGCTCTTGAGTTATCTGGATCAATATTTCTAACCCACATAACAACGTCACAACCATTTTGAACTAAAACTTGAACAATTCCTGAAGCCATAGTACCTCTTCCAAGTATTCCAACCTTTTGCATAAAAACACCTCCAAAAATTATCTTAAAATTATCTTAATTTATAGTCAGGTTTGCGTTTTTCTAAAAACGCTCCCATGCCTTCTTTTTGATCATCTGTTGTAAAACAAAGTCCAAATAGATCTCTCTCAATTGCCATTCCTGTTTCGATATCTGTTTCAATTCCTCTATTTATAGCAGCTTTTGCAAATCTAACCGCTATTTGTCCTTTTGATAAAATAGTTTTCGCTAATTTCATCGCTTCTTCCATTAAATCATCTTGAGGAACTACTTTGTTTACAAGTCCTATTCTATAAGCTTCATTAGCATCTATCATACCTGCTGTAAAGATTAATTCCTTTGCTCTTCCCATTCCTACTAATCGAGCCAATCTTTGAGTTCCTGCAAATCCTGGAATTATTCCAAGACCTGTCTCTGGTTGTCCAAATTTAGCTTTATCTGACGCTATTCTAATGTCACAGCACATTGACAATTCACAGCCTCCACCTAATGAGAAACCGTTTACCGCAGCTATAACAGGTTTTTCCATTAACTCAATCTTTCTAAATACATTTAAACCATTTCTTGCAAATTCTCTTGCTTCTTTAGAGCCCATATTCTTCATTTCTGCTATATCTGCACCTGCTACAAAGGCTCTTCCCTCACCTGTTAATATAACAATATGTACCTCTTCATCTTTGTCTATCATATCTACAGCTTTATCTAACTCTTTCAATACTTGAGTATTGAGGGCATTTAATGCTTCAGGTCTATTAATTGATAATATACCTATATTGCCTTCTTTTTTGAAAACTAAATTTTCAAAATCCATTCTATCCCTCCTCATATTGCTATCTTTCTCTCTGTTTGTTTACATTTTATCAAAACTTTTAAAATAAATCAATAGTAAGTTTGACAATCCATTAACAATCTTTGTTCTTTAACATAATTTTAATTGAAAATTCTTAATATTTCTTAGTTTATCTCCATTGTTCTCCATTTTTTTAAATTTATTTTCTTCAATTTATTAAGTTATTTTTTATTATGTTTATAACCTTAAGCTTTTCTATATAGTTTATCATCTAACGCTAAACCTCTACAATATAAGAAATCTGATTATAGCTAATTAAATATTTACTTTTGTTAAAAGAATATCAAATTAAAGTCTTCATAAGAAATTTATAGAAATAATAGAATAGGTAATTAATTACCCACTCTATTATTCTCTATATCTTTGTAAACCCTACTCCCTGTTGCTCTTCTTTGTCTTTGATATTTTCCGTCATAAGGATTCATTGCTTGCCTGTCCATAAGAGCAAATACCAATTGACAAATCCTTCTTCCTGAAATAAGTTTTATAGGAAGTCTATTGGCATTATATAATTCAAGAGTTATTTCCCCTTCAAACCCTGGGTCGACCCATCCTGCATTTTGAATAAAAAGGCCCATCCTACCTATGGAACTTCTTCCTTCAACAAAAGCTGTCAAATAATTAGGCAATTTAATATACTCCATAGTAGTAGCAAGTAAAAAAGAATTTGGGGGAATAATTATCTCATCACTTTCAATTTCTATATATTCTATCTCCTCTTGAAGACACATAGATTCAACCCTATTTTCATCGACTTTCAAAAAATATCTTCCTAATCTTATATCTACACTAGCTGGCTGAATTTGTCTATCTTCTTCAATTGGATCTATTATAAGTTCTTTATCTTCAATCATCTTTTTAATAGTTTTATCTGATAGTATCAATTTTATCTCTCCCTTAGTATCCTGGTTTTTCTATTAATCTAAACATATTCTTTTTATATTCTTCAACTCCTGGCTGGTCAAAAGGATTAACTCCCATTAAATATCCACTAATAGCACAGCTTTTCTGGAAAAAATAAATTAGTTTTCCAAAATATCTTTCACTTAATTCAGGGATGTTTATAATTATATTTGGTACTCCTCCTTGTGTATGAGCAAGAACAGTACCTTCAAAAGCTTTTTTATTTACAAAATCTATTGTCTTTCCTGAAAGGAAATTAAGTTCATCTAAATCTTCACCATCTTTATTGATTTTTATATTTTTTTTAGGCTTCTCAATATTTATAGTAGTTTCAAAGATATTTCTCCTTCCATCTTGAATAAACTGACCTAAAGAATGTAAATCGGTAGTGAAATTTACTGCTGAGGGATATATTCCTTTTAAATCTTTTCCTTCACTTTCTCCAAATAGTTGTTTCCACCATTCTTGAAAATAAAATAGGCTTGGTTCATAGCTTGCTAATATTTCTATATCTATTCCTTTTCTATACAAAATATTCCTTAAAAGAGCATATTGGTAAGAATAATTTCTATCTATATCTAAATTAGCATACTCTTCCATCCCTTCCCTAGCACCTTCCATTAACTTATCTACATCTATACCCGCCACTGCAATAGGAAGTAATCCTACAGATGTAAGTACAGAATACCTACCTCCAATATCATCTGGTACTGTAAATGTTTCATATCCTTTTACAGTAGCCATCTCTTTTAATATTCCTTTTTCTTTATCTGTAGTAATATAAATTCTTTCTTTAGCTTTTTCCCCGTATTTTTTCATCATATATTCTCTAAATATTCTAAAGGAAATAGCAGGTTCTGTGGTAGTTCCAGATTTAGATATTACATTGATACTTATACTCTTGCCATCTATTAACTCTAACAATTCAAGTATATAAGTACTGCTTACATTATTTCCTACAAAATATATTTCTGGTCCCTTTCTTTTGTCTAGACTCAACTGGTTATAAAAAGAATGGTTTAAAGCTTCTATACAGGCTCTAGATCCTAAATAGGAACCTCCTATTCCTATAACAATAAATACATCTGAATCACTTCTTATTCTTTTAGCTGTTTCTTTTACTCTTTTAAATTCATCTATGTCATAACTTTTAGGATAATCCAGCCAACCTAAATATTTTGACCCTGCACCTCTTTTTTCATGTAAAATATTATGTGATAAATATATATATTCTTCTAAAGATTCTAGCTCATGAGCTTTTATGAAACTCTTGGAATAATCTAGATAAATACTTTCCATAAAACCCCTCCTATTATATTTAAAAATTATTTATAACTTATAATATCACAAATTTTAAAAAATAAATCCTGAAAGCTTAAGCTTCCAGGATTTATTCCATTACTTCTATTAAAACTACTGCAAGATCATCATCTTGAGTGCCCCAATTAAATTTATTAACTTCTCTTTCTAATCTCTTTATTACATTTGCCGTTCCCTTTTCTATTACTTCTATTACCCCTTCCATACCAAACTCTTTTTTAGACTTATTTTGAATCTCTGTAATACCATCTGTATAAAAAAGAATCTCATCACCTTTATTTAACTTTATAGAATCTTCCTTATATTTTATCTCATTAAATATATAAGAAATAGGAAATCCCCTAACTTTAAGAATCTTTATCTCTTCTTCATTAAATAATATTGGTACACAATTATGTCCAGCGTTAGAATATCTAAACTCATTAGTTTCGGTATTTATAACACCATAAAACATAGTAAAGTACTTATCATCATCCAAATCTAAGTCTATAAATCTTTTATGAAGTTCAGTAAGAGTTTTTGCAGGACTTTTAATTTCTTCTTTTATAGCTCTCATAGTTTGTCTTACAAACATAGTCATCATAGAAGCTGTGATACCATGACCTGCTACATCTGATATATATATGCCAATATGTTGATCGTCAATATAAAATATATCAAACATATCTCCACTCAACATTTCACATGGCTTGTACAAAAAATCTATTTTAACATTTTTATATATGCCTCTTTGAGGAAGAATTTTTCTTTGAAGAGTCTTAGCAAATCCTAGATCTTTACTCATTTTTTTATTTTTTTGTTTTATCTCTCTCTCTAATTTTCTCTCTCTTGTAACATCTCTAAAAACTTCAACTGCTGCATATATATTGCCTTCACAGTCCGCTACAGGAGAACTTTTAACTGAAAAAACTCTATCTCCTACAATTTCTTCTTTTTGAACTATATCTCCAGTTGCAATACTTCTTTCTGTAATACAAAAAGTGCATGGTCTAATTTTGCCAATAGCTTCATAGCATTTCCTTCCTTCCAAATCTTGACCAAGACTTTCCTTCATAGTTTTATTTGCATATATAATGGTGCCCTCTTTATCAATGACCCTTACCCAATCGGCCATTCCTTCTAAAACATGATAATTTAACATACTATAATTCTTATACTCTTTCATCTTTTCTTCGATGAAACTAAATTTTTCTTTATTTATCATATTTCTCACCCATATTTTTCAAATTAAACACCTTATATTTATCATACCACAGCTTATAATTAAAAAAAAGCATTATTTAAGATAGTTAAAAAGCATCTATCTTAAAAAGAATAGATGCTTTTATATCTATATAATAGTTAAATTATATAATACATTTAAAAATTCTAAATTGAATATTCTTTTTTATGAAAACATTTACATGAAAGTTTTAATAAATGAATAACCTAATTTAGCACCAAAAAATATAATTATTATTCCACACACAATGTTTATCCACCTTATAATATTGTTATCAAATTTCTCATGAAATATTGACACAATAGTAGAAAGTGATGTAAACCAAATAAATGAAGCTAAACAAAATCCCATTATAAAATACTTACTAAAACCTTCAGGAATCGAAGCATTATATGCCCCTAAAAGTATTGAACCATCAATCAATGCTTGAGGATTTAACCAAGTAACAACAAAACAATCAACTATTATTCTAACTAAAGGCTTTTCGGTATCAACATCATTTGATATTTCAGGAGAAG
The DNA here is from genome assembly GCA_019391515.1 of Clostridiaceae bacterium. Lineage (GTDB taxonomy): Bacteria > Bacillota > Clostridia > Tissierellales > Sporanaerobacteraceae > Anaerosalibacter. The sequence continues at coordinate 31,217 of JAHXQP010000030.1, forward strand.
ATTTTAATAAACTAATACCTATGTAAATAACTATTATGCTGCCAAGTAACATAATTATCCCCTGTAATATAGGAACTTTTTTCATTAGAGCTCCTATGCCAAAAAAACATGCTAAAGCTAAAGAAATATCAAAAAATATAGTAACAAATGCAACTTGGTAAGCTTTAGATCTACTCTCTCTTAAAGCTGAATTAATAACATAAAGATTTTGCATACCAAGAGGTGCTACATAACCAATACCTAACATTAAACCCTGCAGTAAATATTTCATAATAAATCCCCCCTATAATATAGTTTTAAAATCACATTTTAATATTGTTATATTAATATTGTTATAAATATTGCAATGTTTGTGCCACTTTCTAATATATTTTAAAAAGCTAAATTCCAATGAAATTAAGAACAAAATAAAAAAAGCTGAAAAAACATGCCTGTTTTTCAGCTTTTTCGCCTATTTTTAAGCATTAATTTATATTTTTCTTAAAATTTACATCAATATCTTTAAGATATTCCATTCCTATATATGATATTTATTATCTATTACTAAAGTTTACTTTTTCCTCTCTTTCTTCTAATGCTCTAGCTAATGCGTATATAAGGTCTGCTAGCCTATTTACATATTTTATCACAATAGGATTTATATCTGCACTATTTGATAAAGTGATAATTCTTCTTTCTACCCTTCTACATATAGTTCTAGATACATGTAAGTAAGCAGAGGCTTTTCCAGAACCAGGTATTATAAATCCTGTAGGTTTACTTACTTTTGCCATATATTCATCAATTTTTTCTTCTAAAAATCTTATATCATTTTCTTCTACACTATATGGAAGCTTAGTTATATCTTCTGTTGCGAGAGTTGCTGCTACTGTAAATAACTTATTTTGTATTTCAGTAATTAGATTATACATTTCCTCATCATCAATATAATTTTTAGCTAAACCTAAGGAAGCTACTAATTCGTCAACAGTACCATAACTTTCAACTCTAATAGAATCCTTAGAAACTCTCTTATTATCAAATAAACTAGTCTTTCCTTTATCTCCAGTCTTTGTATATATATTCATATATATTCCTCCCAAAATAAAAATTCTTTATTATATATATACTCGATTTCTAAAAAATCAAACCTTTCTGATAAAATAAAAATATTAATTTAAATAAATTATTTTCTAGGAGGTCTTGGACCATAGTATTGATAATAATCTACTCTTATTCTTCCATTAAACAGTTTTCTTCTTCTGTCAGCTTTCTTCCCATAAAGTTTTTCAAATCCAGTATTAGATGTCAAAATATAAATAGACCAAGTATCAAGTTTATTGAATCTTTTCCCAATTTCTCTATATAATTTCTCCACCTCTTCTTTTTCACCTATTCTCTCTCCATAAGGTGGATTTGATATTATTACACCATATTTATCATTTAATTTTAGGTTTAAAACATCTTCAGTTTTAAACTCTATACAGTCATCTACCCCTATTTCAAATGCATTCTCTTCAGCAATTTTGGCTGCCTTTTTATCTATATCTGAAGCTATGATCTTTAAATCTCTATCCTGTATTATTGCTTTTCTAGCAGAAATTCTCTCATCTTTCCAATATTCTTTTTTCACTCTAGGCCATTCTTCAGCAGCGAAATTTCTTTGAATACCTGGTGCAATATTTTTGCCTATCATAGCTGCCTCTATAGCAATAGTTCCAGATCCACAGAAAGGATCCACTAAAACTCTTTCATGATTCCAAAAACTTAATTGAACTAATGCGGCTGCCAAAGTCTCTTTAATAGGTGCCTCTACACTTTCCAATCTATAACCCCTTTTATGTAATCCCTCTCCACTAGTGTCTATAGTTAATGTAGCAATATCTTTTAAGATAGATACTTGAATTGTAAATTTAGCTCCTGTTTCCTTAAACCATTCTGTATTATATTTTGTTCTAAGCTTTTCAACTACTGCTTTTTTAACAATAGCTTGACAATCTGGTACACTCATTAATTTTGAATCTACAGCTTTTCCTACAACCGTAAACTCTCCATCTTCTGTTATCCAGTCTTCCCATGGAAGAGCCTTTGTTCTTTCAAATAACTCTTCAAAAGAAGTTGCCTTAAATTCTCCCATCTTTAGAAGTACTCTATCAGCTGTTCTCAGCCAAATATTTGATTTTGGAATAGCTTTTTCATCACATTTAAAAGTTACTTTTCCATTTTCCACTTCTATATCTTCATATCCTAAAGTTGAAACTTCTCTTTTAACTACAGACTCCAAGCCAAAGGTAGATGTAGCTATTAGTTCTATTTGCCCCATTTTATCTCTCCTTTAATATTTCTCTAAACAATATTATACTCTAATTTTTAAATAATTACTTTAATTAATTTATTTTATGTGTATTTTTTAAATAGGTTGGGTATATATTTTAAAGAATAGAAAATAAACCCTTATGGGAATTTAAGAATATTTAAGGAGGAACATTATTATGAAAAGTTTAGGAACAATGTTGCAAAGCGGAGATTGGAAAGGTGAAAAACACGTACCTGTTATTCATGTACCAGAAAAAGTTAAAAAGGGTGAAGAATTTGAAATAAAAACACTTGTTGGAGAAGAAATAGCTCATCCAAATACTTTAGAACATCATATTGCATGGGTTAAAGTATTTTATCATCCAGAAGGAAGTAATTTTCCTGTTGAAATAGGAAACTATGATTTTTCAGCACATGGTGAAAGCGAAATATATACTGAGCCTTATATATCTTTAAAATTTAAAGTTGATAAACCTGGAACAATACATGCCGTAAGCTATTGCAATATTCATGGTCTTTGGGAAAATAGTGTTGAATTAACTGTAGAGGACTAATCAGTCCTCTTTTCTTTTACCCTTGACAAATACATATAGTCTATAATATTATATATCATAAACTATAAAATATATATTAAAATAAAACAATGAAAGATTCAGTAGCTATTTATGGTTAAAGGACAGAGAATAGACTATTGGTGAGAAGTCTATGACCTATAAAGAAGCGAATTACAATCTGGAGTTTCAATGGGAAACCATTGCGCTTATCATGCGATAAAATGATTAGAGGCTATATGCAAATTAAGGTGGTACCACGGGTGTTTTCTCGTCCTTTGAGGAGAAAACACCCTTTTTATTTGTATAAAAATCATTAATATAAATTTCAAGGAGGGTGAAAAATGGAAAATGTATTTGATATCCTGCAAGAAAGAGGGTATATTGATCAATCAACATATGAAGATGAACTCAAAGAATTATTAGGTAAGGAACCTATAAATTTTTATATTGGATTTGATGCTACAGCTGATAGTTTAACTCTTGGACATTTTGTTCAAATAATGGTAATGAAGCATATGCAAAATGCTGGACATAGACCTATAGCTCTACTAGGTGGAGGTACAACTATGGTTGGAGACCCTAGTGGAAAATCTGATATGAGAAAAATGATGACTAGGGAACAAATTAATTATAATGCAAAGAGATTTAAAGAACAACTTTCAAGATTTATTGACTTCGATGATAATAAGGCAATGGTCGTTAATAATGCTGATTGGTTGTTAGATTTAAACTTCTTAGAATTTATGAGGGAAATTGGTGTACATTTCTCTGTAAATAGGATGCTTTCCTTTGATTGTTATAAAAACAGACTAGATAAAGGATTAACTTTCTTTGAATTTAGCTATATGTTAATGCAATCCTATGACTATCTAAAACTATATAGAGAACATAATTGTCGTCTTCAAGTTGGAGGTAGCGACCAATGGTCAAATATTCTAAGTGGATATGAGCTAGTTAGGAAATTAGAAAATGCTAAAGTATATGCTATGACATTTAAACTTCTAACTACTGCTGCTGGTACTAAAATGGGTAAAACAGAAGCAGGTACTATCTGGTTAGATCCAGAAAAAACTCCACCATATGAACTATATCAATACTTAAGAAATGTAGACGATAGAGATGTAGAAAACTTCCTAGCAGTCTTAACTTTCTTGCCTATGGAAGAAGTAAGAAAACTAGGATCTCTAGAAGGGGCAGAAATCAACAAAGGAAAAGAAACTCTAGCTTTTGAAGTAACTAAAATGGTTCATGGAGAAAAAGAAGCTATAAAAGCTCAGAAAGCTGCTAAGTCCTTATTTGAAGGGGGAATAAAATCCGATTCCATACCTACTACAGAAATTCCTAAATCAGAACTAGAAAAAGGAATAGGAATACTAAATCTATTGACAGAAGTAGGTCTTACTAAATCTAATGGAGAAGCAAGACGTTTAATTAAGCAAGGTGGATTATATATGGAAGATGAAAGACTTAATGATCCAAATAAAATAATAAATATTGAAGATTTTACTGACAATAAATTACTACTAAGGAAAGGAAAGAAAGTTTATCATCAAATAAAACTTGTTTAGTCCCATAAATATTCTTATGTATAAAAGTTCTGCAAAAATTTGCAGAACTTTTTATTTTCCTCCCCCATTTCTTCCATATGGCTCATTAACCATATTTTGAGGGTTTATCTTAAAAAAACTTAATGTTATACTTTTAAAAAATCATTCTTTAGGAAGGAGGAGTGGAAAAGAACTTTTAAAAATAAAGGGAGGAAATATAAAATGAAAAAAAGTGTAAAAAAATCTTTATTATCATTAACTATTGCTGCATTTCTTATTTCACCAATAAACTTAGCTAGCGCAGCAAACTCAACAACTAAAAATGACTGTTCTACACCAAGGTATAATTGTAAAACAAATGTCAATTGGAAAAATTGCTTTACAAGATATACATGGAGTTATAACTATAAAGAAAACTCAAAACAACATAATAACACTAAACAAGATCAAGTTTCTGATGAAAAAAATAATACTAATAAACCTGAAGAAAATATTACAAATGAAAAAGAGAACAATACTAAACCTTCAGAAAATGTAGCAGAAAAAAATACTTCTACTGAAAATAATACACAAAAAGAAGTTAATCAAGACATAACAACTAGTGCAAATGCTGAAGAATTAAAAGTTGTTGAACTAGTTAATGTAGAGAGAAATAAGGCAGGTTTGTCCCCACTAACTTATAACGAAGAGCTTTCTAAAGTAGCTCGTATAAAATCTCAAGATATGGCGGACAAAAACTATTTTAGTCATAACTCTCCTACTTATAAGGATCCTTTCACCATGATGAAAAACTTCGGAATAAAGTATGGACAAGCTGGTGAAAATATTGCAAAAGGATATTCTAATGCTGACTCTGTAGTAAAAGGATGGATGAATTCACCAGGACATCGTGCAAATATTTTAAATTCAAACTTCAAAAAAATTGGTGTAGGATATGTAAATAAAGGTGGTACTACTTACTGGACTCAAATGTTTACAGACTAATCCTTGACTATATGTATATAAATGTTATAATAGATAGTTAGGTTTCTTGCAATAAGAAATCTAACTATCTTTTTTTATTTTAGGCAATTTAAGGAGGAATAATATGAATCGTTCAAAACAACTTGGTGAAAAAAACATTGGAGAATTACTCATAGAATTTTCTATTCCTGCCATTGTAGGTATGCTAGTAAATGCCCTATATAATATAGTAGATAGAATATTTATCGGTAGAGGAGTAGGTCGTCTAGGGATTGCAGGAATATTTGTAGGATACCCTATTTCTTTAATACTTATGGCCTTTGGAATGCTTATTGGGCTCGGAGGAAATGCATTAGTTTCTATAAGGCTAGGACAGAAAAAAGAGAAAGAAGCTGAAGAAATCCTTGGAAATTCATTCACTTTATTACTTTTAATTTCCGTAGGTGTTGGTATATTAGGCCTCTTAACTTTAGAACCACTTCTAAAAGCTTTTGGTGCTAGTGAAACTATTCTTCCTTATTCTGTAGATTATATGAAAATCATTTTATTTGGGGCACCATTACAAGCTATAGGGTTTGGACTAAATAACTTTATTAGAGGAGAAGGAAATCCTAAAATGGCAATGGGGACTATGCTTATAGGTGCCATATTAAATACTGTATTAGATCCTATATTTATATTCATATTTAATATGGGAATCAAAGGAGCTGCCCTTGCAACTATTATATCTCAAGGAGCTTCTAGTATATGGGTTTTAAGTTACTTTTTCAAAGGTAAGGGTCTTCTTACATTAAAAAGTGAAAATTTGAAATTAAAAAAATCTATAATAAAAGAAATAATCTCTATTGGATTAGCTCCATTTAGTATGCAAATTGCAGCAAGTATGGTAACTGTTCTTTTAAATAACAATCTTAAAAACTATGGAGGAGATATAGCTACATCCAGTATGGCAGTTATAAATAGTATTACTATGCTAGTACTTATGCCTATATTCGGAATCAACCAAGGAGCTCAACCTATTATAGGATATAACTATGGTGCAAAAAAATACGATAGGGTAAAAGAAACTTTAAAATTGGCTATTCTATTTGCAACAATCATAGTAACTATAGGATTTATATTTACTCAAACAATTCCTGAAAAACTAATAGCTCTATTTGGTAAAGATGAAAAAGAATTGATTCAAGTAGCTTCTAGAGCTATGAGAATTAATCTATCTATGTTACCCATAATAGGATTTCAAGTCATAAGTGCTAATTATTTTCAGGCTATAGGCAAGCCAAAACAGGCTATGTTTCTAAGCCTATCAAGACAAGTATTAGTTCTTATACCAGCTTTAATAATACTTCCAAGAATTTTTCAATTAACTGGAGTTTGGCTAGCCGGTCCCGTATCCGATATAATCGCTTCTATAATTACAGCCCAATTTCTTATCAAAGACTTAAAACACTTAGGAAAAGAATCTACTAATGCAAAACCTAGAATAAATGAAAATTAAAAGCTAATATAAGTTCTCCACTTATATTAGCTTTTAATTATGTCTATAAAGTTTTTAGTTATCTTTGCAGTCATTCCCCATATAATATAATCATTATATTCATAGAAATAAACTGAATACTTACCTTTGTCCCAATAATAGCCTTTGCCATTTGGAATCTTATCATAAGGAAAATCTTCCCCAATAACAGCTTCTAAATCTATATAATGAACTTTAGGTTCTGTTTCAATGAAAAAATTAATTGGTACAGTAAAAATATGATCAACTTCATCTTTACTATAGTCAATATATTCATACCTTACATTTTTTAAAACTCCTAAAAAGGGATATATGGAAATATTTGCATGGGATATTAAATAATCCAACTCACCTATAACATTAATATTTTTAGCCTTTATATTAAGCTCTTCACAAGTTTCTCTTACGGCAGCTTCTCTGAATGTTTCACCATACTCCACTCTTCCTCCTGGAAAAGAAATCTCTCCTGGCTGTCTTTTTAAATTCTTAGCCCTTATCTCATAAACTAATTCTAATTGTCCATTTCTTTCTATAATTGGAACTAGAACTCCATAATTATACATTATATCTAATGGTTTAGACCTTCTATATTCAAACTTTCGTTTAATTTTTTCTAGTCTCATTAATTAATACACCTCTAATTAATATTTTCATATAATCCTACTATAATATTCCTAAGTTTAAGTATATATAAGTTTTACTTATATATCAATTATAGTTATAATTTTAAAATCTCAATAAAACTAAGCGGTCAGTTTTGACCGCTTAGTTTAAATTTGTAATTGTTATAATCTATTTGATCTATCCTTCTAATAAATCTTCTCCCTCATTCCAACCTATTGGACAAAGTCCACCAGTTTGTAAAGCTTTAAGAACCCTTAATGTTTCATCTACGCTTCTACCAACATTAAGATCATGTACAACAGAATAGCGAACCACTCCTTCAGGATCTATTATAAATAATCCTCTAAGAGCTACACCATTTTCTTCAATTAAAATCCCAAAATCTTTAGCTACTTTTTTAGTCATATCTGCAGCTATAGGGAATTTAACTTTTCCTAAATCCCCTTTTATCCAAGCCTTATGTGAATGTTCACTATCCACACTTACTGCTAAAACTTCCGCTCCTGCTTTTTTAAAATCTTCATATCTATCACTATAGCCTGTGATTTCAGTTGGACAAACAAATGTAAAATCTGCTGGATAAAAGAACATTACAAGCCATTTTCCTTTATAATCATCTAGGCTAACAGTGATAAACTCTTCACCATCACCTGTAACAGCATTCATTTTAAAATCTGGTGATTCCATTCCTACTAATCTTTCCATAATATATTAACCTCCTAATTTTTTCTTTATTTTGATGTTATTATATATATTCCCCTCTAAAATATGTTTTAAACAAAATTATTATATGATAATCAATGTCACTAGCTTTTTTTGTATAAAAAACAGTCTTAACCATTTAAGACACTTGGTTAAGACTGTTTAAACTAATTATTTATTTCTCTTTTTTGAACAAATTTTTAAGCCAATTAATAAATCCACCTTTTTCCTCTTTTTTATCTTCAATATCTAATTCTTCTTTTTTCTCTTCTCCCTTTATTTGTTCGGTCTTCATAACAAACTTAACACTGCTTTCCATTTCCTCGCTAGTACCTGTAAAACTGTTATATTCTTTTGATAGGTTAATAAGTTTGTCTTTAGTGTCCATTATTGTATCTATATCTAAATCACTTTCATCTATTCTTTTGCTAATTTCAGAAATTCCTTCTTTATGAAATTTCTTCATTCCTTCATCTAATTCTTTTGTACCATCTTTCAACTGATTAGAACCATCTTTCAGTTTCATACCACCATTTGAAAGTTCGTCTGTTCCTTTTGAAAGAGCATCTGCTCCAGTATAAAGTTGACCTGCTCCATTATCTAATTGGCCTAAGCCATTAGTTAACTTACCTGCTCCATTTGATAATTCTTTTGAACCATTTGAAAGTTGTTTTGTACCATTATTTGCCTGACTTGCACCTTCATTTAATTCAATTGAACCTTTAGCTAACTGTTCTCCACCTTCATTAAGTTTACTTGTAGCTCTGCTCAATTCTTTACTTCCAGTGTTAAGTTGACTAATTCCCCCTGATATTTGTTTTTGTCCTTTATTCACTTCTCCTAATCCAGTACTTAATTGTTCTGAAGCTGCTTGAGCTTGTTTTATACCTTTCTCTACTTCTTCAACACCAACTATAAGTTGATTACTAGAATCTTTTAACCCTTCTAGTGCCATTCTTTGTTTTTGTAAACCTTCACCAATCTTTTCTGCAATACCAGAAACCCCTGGTGCTTTTTTAAGTCCTTCTACTGCTGTATCTAAACCATCCATACCTTCTAACAACATTTCTATTACTTTTAATTCTTTTTGTTTTCCTGCCTTGATTTTTTCCAATCCTTCGGCAGCATTACCTAAACCATTTGTTAAATCTTCTTGACCCTTTTGAATTTTAGCTGTGTTGTCTACTACACCCTTCATACCATCATCTAATTTTTTAGTTTGTTCAGGCATCCCCTTTACTTTTCCATCTAATTGGTTAAGGCCATTTGACAGCTGATTAACACCTTTACGATTCTTTTTAGTACCATCCGCTAATTGTTGAGTTCCCTTTCCTAATTTATCGGCACCTTGAGCTAAAGCTCCTGCTCCCTTATTTATTTCTTGACTTCCTTTGTATGAAGCATCTACTCCATCTTTTAGCTGTTTTGTTCCATCTTTTAAAACACTAGCTCCAGTATTTACTTTTCCTACTCCATTTACAAACTCATCTATGCCACCACTTAAACTTATCTGTCCTTCGTAAAGTTTACCTGTAGCTTCACTTAGTTTTTCACTAGCTTCTTTAATTTTTTCTATTCCATCTATCAATTCATCTAAATCTTCTGTGCCACTTATATCATCTATTTCTGGAATCTCACTAGTAGTTGTAATAACTATTGGACTCATTTCAAAATCTGTAACATCTGCCTTTACTTCTAAGGAATCCGGGATATCTATGTCACCTTTATTAATATTTAAACTTTCTTTAACTCCTGGTAATGCTACATAAGTTATTACTTGATTGTTCCCATCAGAAACTAATTTCCCACTATTTATATTTACATTTTTAAATTTATCTAATGGCATGTTCATTACTGCTACTGTGACAAAAGGAGTATATAATGTCTTTTGTTTTCCATTCTTCATGCTTATAACATGGCTATCTTTATTTTTAACTTCTAAATTTATTTTAATTCTTCCTGATTTACCTGCTATATCTTTAGGATCTACTTCTTTATCATTTAAATAGTATTTAACTTCTACATCTATTGGTAAATCTTTATTAGATTTTCCTTGATAGAATATATCCTTCTCATCAGTTTCCCATATTATTTTATCTCCATCTATCTTTGGCTCTTCTTCACCTTTTACGTTTTTTATTTCTTTTAAAATACTTTCATCTTTTACTTTTCCTAAAGATGTATCTGAATGAAGCCATATACTAGATGTTTTCTCCATAGGAACCCCTTTTTCATCTAAATTTACATAAACAGTTTCTTCTTTTGACACTTTTCCACTTGCAAAGGAAAAACTAGGTATTATCATAGCAAGAACTATTGCTAAACTTAATGTTTTTGTAATTTTATTATTTGTTTTCATATATAATCCTTCCTTTCTCTACTGTATCTCCAGTACTTCTACCCCAATTTTTAGATGTTCTTCTTATTAGACCTTCACTTGCCAATAGCACTCCTGGCAATATAAATAAAATAACTCCTGTACTTATCAAAGCTCCTCTAGCTATCATACCACTCAAACTTTTCACTATTTCCATATCTGAAATAACTGCTACTCCAACTGTAGAACCAAAGAAAGTTAATCCACTGGTAAATATAGATTTAGAGGATTCTCGTACTGAGATTTCCATAGCTTCAAATTTATTATGACCATTTCTTATTTCTTCTCTAAATCTAGTTGTTAAAAGTATTGCATAGTCAACTGTAGCTCCTAGTTGAATTGAGCCAATAACTATAGATGAAATAAAAGGTATTGAGTTATTCATATAGTAAGGTACAGCCATATTTATAAATATAGCTAACTCTATTACCAATACTAGAAATAATGGAATAGATATAGATGTAAACACTATAAGTATAATGCAAAATACAGCCAATATAGATATAACATTTACACGTTTAAAATCTTCATCTGCAATGCTGACTAAATCTTTTGTCAGTACCCCTTCACCTGTAACCATAGTTCTACTATCATATTTTTTAGTTATTTCATGAATAGCAGCTACTTGAGCATTTTCTTCATCCGTTGCTGCTTTGAAACTAGAATTTACAAGAATTAATTTATATCCTCCCTGTTCAAATTTATCTTTTACTTCTTTTGGAATGAAATTATCTGGAATACCTGGGCCAACAAATTTGTCATAACTTATGACTTTTTCTATACCTTCTAACTTTTCAATGTCATCTACCATACCTTTTATTTTATAGCTTGGCATATCACTAGGCACTAAAATCATATGAGTAGTCATCATATTGTACTCATTTTTTAATTTAGAAAATCCTACTATAGAGTCCATATCCCTTGGCAAAGACTCATCTAAGTTATAATAGACTTCATTGTTTCTCTCACCATAGAATGCAGGCAAGAATATCAGTAAAGCTATTATGATAAATAGTTTATAATGCTTGGTTACAAGTTTAGACAACCCATTAAACTCTGGAAGTAAAGTCTTATGGCTAAATCTATGAATTGCCTTGTCAAATACTAACATTAATGCTGGCAATACTGTTAAAACTGATATAACTCCTAAAAAAACTCCTTTAGCCATTACAAGGCCAATATCTTTCCCTATGGTAAGCTCCATAAATGCTATTGCTAAAAAACCTGCTATAGTAGTTAAGGAACTTCCCATTATAGAAGCTGCGGTTTTTTCAATAGCATTAGCCATAGCTTGATTTTTGTCATCTATTTTTCTACTTTCTTCTTCAAATCTATGAAGCAAGAATATAGAATAATCCATCGTAACCCCTAATTGTAGTACAGCAGCTAATGATTTAGTTATATAGGATATTTCCCCAAATATAATATTGGTTCCAAAGTTGTACATTATGGCATACCCAATACTTACAAGTATTATAAAAGGTACTATTGTTGATTCTAATGTTAGAGTCAATACTAATACAGCTAATGCAACTGCTAATCCCACATATATTGGTGTTTGCTTGTCGGCTAATTCTACTGTATCTTTAAGTACTGCAGCCATTCCACTTAAAAAGCATTGTTTATTTAATACTCCTCTTATTTCAGTTATAGCGTCTTGGGTAATATCTGATGAAGACTCATTACCAAATTGAATCATTAATAAAGTGGAGTTTTCTCTATAGAATGTATCTTTTAGTTCTTCTGGTAATGCTTCTTTGGGTATAGCAGTATCTACAAAATCATCTACCCATATAATCTTTTCCACACCTTCTATATCAGATATTTTATCTTTAATCTTTGCTACATCTTTTTCTTCCATATTCTCTATAACAAGAAAAGACGTAGATGAATTTTCAAATACATCGTTTAATATTTCCTGTCCTTTTACGGATTCTAATTTTTTCGGTAAATAGGTCAAAATATCATAGTTTATCTTTGTCTTAATCATTCCATAAAAGGATGGCAAAAGTAAAAATGTTGCAATTAGTAGGACTAATTTTCTATGTTTTGCTATAAAATGTCCAAATTTATTCATTGAATCATCTCCCATATTTTATATTATTTTCTTTATAGTCTCAAAGAGTATAGGCTTCATCTCGTCTATATCTGTAGGCTCATTAAGTACAATGCAACTATAGCAAACTGAACCTGTTATCTCTATGATCATAAAAAGTATTTTTTCTACCTCCTCTTCATCTAAATCTTTAAAGCCTTCTTCAAACATATAAAATATCTCATTTATTTCTTTATAATCTTTACATGCTTTTTTAATAACCCCCCAAGAAAGATTTTTGTAAATTAACTTTAATAATAATTTATTTTCTTTTAAGTATTCTATAATACAATCTATAAAGTAAAAAAGTTTCTCTTCAAAACTTAGAAATTGTGTTAAATTAGTTTTGTTAATAGCTAAACTTAGTATCTCAGTACTTTTGTCTAGAATTATTTTATCTAACACATCGTATTTATCCTTAAAATAAAGATAAAAAGTTCCTTTTGCTACTCCTGCTTTTTTTACTATGTCACTAATTGCTGTATTATGAATGCCTTTTGTAGTAAATAAATCATAGGCGGCAGCATAAAGAGAACTCTCTTTTTCTTTTTTATTCTTTTGTATTTTTGACATTTATCTGCATACCACCTTTCAATAATAAAGAATGACCAATAGTCATTATTTATTATTATAATATCATAATGACCATTGGTCAACTTTTTTATTCATTTTTTTATTAAGTTTTTTTAATTATTTCTTGATTATGTTAAGAAAAGGTTTTCTTATAGTTTATATTATTTTTAAAAAAGTTTTTTCTCATATTCTAATGAGAAAAAACTTTTTTCTTAATCTTATATCCAATATCCTTATTTTCATTTTCTATATTTTTCATATAATCATATACATCCTTATTAAAAGGTATATATTTATCAAAAATTATTAACTCTAGGGCCTTCCTTGCTTCATTTACTATAAATTTTTCATCAGGTTCTATTCCATACTTATTATAGTCTTCTATTATTAAACATAATGCATCTATTGCTTTATCAATATTAAAATCTTTATTTTTAAGTTTATAAAAATCTATTTCCTCATCTAAATAATAAATTTCTTTTTTTCTAGCTTCATCTAATATCTCTTTTGTAAATCCTATAATACACTTTCCTCCCATACAAGAGCCACATACTTTTTCTCCTAGACATATATTATCTACAGCTTCTTTAAGCTCTTGTGTCTGTATATACAATGTGGCAGCTACTTCCTTCATAACTGACTTTTGTCCAATTCTTCTCAAATATAATAGCTTTCTTACTAATACAAAGACTATTGTAGATATTACAATAAAGTAAATTATTATATTTGTATAGGTTAAATATCTTTGTGGCAACATTTGGAACAACTTTAAAGTACCAAATGTTAGAAAAACTAAAGATGAAATAATTTTAATTAAAATATCTGGTATTTTCTTACCTATTTTACTTCCAACAAAAATTCCTAGACCACTTGTTACTATCATTCCTAAAGTAGTACCAAATAAAATAAAAATAGGATAATTTCCTTCCGCAGCTAAAGTCATTGCAGTAAGTTGAGTTTTGTCTCCTAATTCTCCTACAAAAAATGCTACAGCCACAGTCATTATAGGCCCAAAACTTTTCTTATCAAAATGGTTTTCTTCATCTTCTTCACTTCTTAATGCTAAGATACCGAATATAACAAATAATGCCCCAGCCATAATTTGAACTAAATCTAATGGAATCAATTTAGAAAGATACTTCCCCAAAATTATTGCCATTCCATGATTTAAAAAAACTCCAAATAGTACTCCAAGTAGTACCTCCCTCACTTTATACTGAGTAGCAAAAGTCATAGCTATAATTTGAGTTTTATCCCCCATTTCAGCAACAAATATAAGAAAAAATGCTCTTAACAATTCTGTTAACAAGTAATTCTCCTCCCTTTCTCCTTCATAAAAAAAGACTTTCAGTTTAATAAGGTTTAGTATTCCCTATTAAACTAAAAGTCTCGCTCCTCTTTTTAATAAAAAGTAAATAGGACCAGGTATTTATACCAGCATGTTGACCCTATTTGCAAAGTATATTGCAGCTACTCCCTCTTAGTTAAAATTTTTATTACCATATATTATATACTATATACTACTTATCTTCAACAGCTTTAGCCATTCTTTCTTTATTTACTTCCATTATCTTATTATTTATATAGTCATATCCATTAGGTGAATGGGGAATAAGACAATTTGTACAGTCTTTAATACCTTTATAATTTTGATGATTTCCTCCACATTCCTCTAAAAAATAAAGAGGACAGTAACAAAATAGACAACTAAACTCTTCTTCATTTTTCACCTTATGACATGGGAAATACTTACAAGCAGTATTTCTATAAAATTTATATGAATTTTCCATAACTATTCTCCTCTCTTACTATATTTTCTAATTAATTTTTCTACCTCTTCTAAATTTTCTATTCCGCTTTCTTCAGTTCTTCCAATAATTATTGGAATAATACCTAGCTCTTTACAAGCATTTATTCGCTCCAATGTTCCTCCACTTTTTCCACTATCTTTCATAACTACATACTCTGCACCATATTCACTAAACATATCTTTGTTAAATTTAGTAGAAAATGGTCCTAATATAGCCACAATATCCTTCATGTGTACATTATATTTCTTACATTCTTCTATGCTTTCTAATGCTGGTAATATCCTATATATAAATCTATTTTGTCCTCTTATTTTTTCAAAGTCTCCTATATTTTTAGAGCCCGTAGTAAAAAATACAGTTCCTGATATGTTTTTCAAATAAGATATACATTCATCATAATTTTTTAGGTATACTGCCCAAGAAGGTATATCTGTTTTATTCCTAATATATCTAATATATTTTATGTTTTTCATATTGGAAATCTTTTTTGCATTTTTACTTACTATTTTTGCATATGGATGAGACAAATCTACTATAAGTTCTATGTTTCTATCTTCAACAAATTCAAGCATTTCATCTAAATTCATTCTTCCTATTATTAATTTAGAAGAATCTATAAACTGTCTTTCACTTTCTGTTGCACCTGTTATTACAAAATCTTCTATATCTTCTATTTTACTTACAAGACGTCTAGCTTCACTAGTTCCTCCTATTATCCATATCAAAGATTATACCCCCTAGGAGTTATCATATGGCCATTTTCTACGTAAGTCTTGCTATTTCCTACTATTAACACAGATAGCATGTCTATTCTTTCATAATCTATATCATCTAAAGTCGTTATAAATTGTTCTTGTCCACTTCTTCCAGAATTTTTAACAATCCCAACAGGTGTTGAAGGTGATTTGTGTTTAAGCATTATTTCTACTGCTTTTTCTATATGTTTTTTTCTTCCTTTACTTCTAGGATTATATATAGTTATAACAAAATCTGCTTCCGATGCCTTCTCAATCCTTTTTTCAATTAATTCCCACGGTGTTAAAAGATCACTTAAACTAATAGAACAAAAATCATGCATAATAGGGGAACCTAGTTCTCCTGCTGCGGAAAAAGCTGCTGTAACTCCTGGTACTATTTCTACATCTATATCGGTTGCCATCTCTAAAATTGGACCTGCCATACCATAAAGACCAGCATCTCCTGTACTTACAATAGCAGTATCTTTTCCGTTCTTTACAGATTCAATAGCTGCTTTACATCTTTCCAATTCTCCTTTCATTCCTGTAGATATTATTTCCTTCCCTTCTACAAGTTCTTCTAAATATTCAATGTAAGGAGTATATCCTACTATTACCTGAGAATTTTTTATAGCATTTACAGCCCTAAATGTCATATCCTCTCTCCCACCTGGGCCTATTCCTACTACATATAATTTAGCCATAATTTACCTCCTTTGAAATTGCTATTGTAATCCCATTACATTTAGTCTTTTTAACAACTATTTCACCTCCTGAAAGATAGGCACAAGGCTCACTTACAGAAGATACTCCTATAGTCTTTTTAACAAAAGAACTTTTTTCAAACATTTTTTCCACTTTCTCTATCTCTTTTAGAGTAAAAATATTCATAGGACAGTCAAAATACTTACTAGCTTCTATAATCCCGACTTCATCTTTTTTAATTTCTACTGTTCCTATAGATTTTATAGAATTCTTAGAAAGATTGTTTCTATCTAAAGTTTCTAATATTGCTTTAATTATTCTTTCTCCTTCTACTCCTTTTCTACAACCTATACCAATATTTAAATTTTTAGGTCTTAAAATAGTATAAGGTATGTCCAGATCTATATTTTGAATAGAGGTTATCAGTATAAGTCCATCTATTCTATCTTTTAAATCTTCTATTCCATCTAAACTATCTATAGCTAGTATATTGTCGTAATAAATAATATCTTTCATGTCAGAATAGAAACCAATCTTTTTACCATTTACCATCATAGCTGTAATATCCTTTATAGATTCCATATCTTCCATTAAATATCCCATATTCATAGCAAATACATCTATAGCTTCTATACCTCTACCATCTGAAGCTGTAGTTATAATTGGCTTTACTTTCAATATATCAGCTATATATTTACATAAGAAATTTCCCCCACCTATATGCCCTGATAATAAGCTTATTGAAAACCTCCCTAAATCATCTACCACGACTATTGCTGGATCTACAGTTTTATCAATTATATATGGCGCCATCATCCTTACTGCTATTCCGGTAGCAGATATGAAAACTATGCCATCATGTTCTTTTACAATATCTTTGAAAATACTCTTAATTCCACCCTTAATTTCAGAATTTATATAATGATGAATTTCAATACAGTTATTCAATTTAAAACTAGATAACTTCTCACCAATTTTTCTACCATTGTCTGTAAAGGATAAACAAGCTACTTTCATTTAGAAGCATTCCTATATTCATGAGTAAATTCCGGATCATAGAGTTTAGATCTTTCATAATCTCCTGATATAAAATCTCCTACAAGTATTTGAGCCGTTTTGGTAATTCCTTCTTTTTTAACTTTCTCCCCGATATCTTTCAAAATACCTATTACAATTTTTTCATCTTTCCAAGTAGCTTTATATATTACTGCAATTGGTACATCTTCTCTTCCATATCCTCTTTTTAATTTATCCACCACATTATCTATTTGTTGGACTGAAAGGAATATAGCCATAGAAGCACCATAGGAAGCCAATTTTTCCAGATCTTCATTTTCCGGTACACTAGTTCTGCCTTCTATTCTAGTAAGTATAACTGTTTGGCTGACTTCTGGAAGAGTGAATTCTTTTTTTATAGCTGAACAAGCAGCAGTAAAGGAACTAACACCTGGTATTACTTCATAGGAAATCTTCTTCTCATCTAAAATATCCATCTGTTCCCTTATGGCACCATAGATAGTAGGGTCGCCTGTATGAAGTCTAACTACCTTCAATCTTTTATCTAATCCATCCTCCATCACATCTATTACCTCTTCTAAAGTCATAGATGCGCTGTTGTAAAATTGACATTCTTCTTTACAGAAATTTAGATGTTCTTTCGATACCAAGCTTCCTGCATATATAACAATATCTGCTTCTTCTAAAAGTTTTCTTCCTTTAATAGTTATTAAATCTACATCTCCAGGACCTGCTCCTACAAAACTAATCATCTTTCTCTCTCCTTCCAAATATAAATGAAATATAATCTTTATCTTCCAATATATCTTCTTTATCCATCAATATCTGCTCTTCTTTAAGACTACATCTTTTAACATAAGTATATGAAAAATTCTTTTTTTCAAAAGTATCTATAATAGTTTTTTTATTTTTTGTAGTTTTTAAAATACATACTGAATCAACCTTTTCTAATATTTCTTCATCTTTCATTTCATCAAGCAATAAAAACTTATCTCCTTTTACAGTAATAGGAGTTTTTGATTTTGAAGCTCCTGCTAAAAAAGAAGTTATACCTGGAACTACCTCTACTTCTACTCCCATTTCTTCTACATTTTCCATTAAATATATGAAAGTACTATATACCATAGGGTCTCCAATAGTTAGAAAAGCTCCTGATTTTCCTTCTGGTATTTCTTTTTTTATTATTTCTGCTGCATTCTCATAATCTTCTTTCTTAACCTTTCTCATAGGAAAATCTATTAGAACTACTCTTTTTCCCTCAATAAAATCTTTAGCTGTATCTAAAGCCATATTCTTTCCATTATTATTAGGAGCAAATATTATTTCTGCTTCCTCCATAATCCTTACTGCTTTCAATGTTAGATATTCTTTATCTCCTGGGCCTGTTCCTATACCAAATAGTTTCTTCATCTCTTCACTCCTTTTACTAAGAATATTGGATTATTCCCTTTCATAAGACCTACACTACTTATTTTTGCTGTTTGAATAAGCCTTGTCTCTATGTCTTTATAATTATATTTCTCTAAGAGTTCTATAAATTGATTTAAATTCTTTAAAGTAACAAAATTAGCACAAACTATGCCATCTTTTTCTAAACTCTTTTCTAAAAAATCAAATATGTCTTCTAATCTTCCGCCACTTCCACCAATAAAGCATTTGTTATACTCCATCTGTGGTATACTCTCAGGAGCCTGTCCTTCAATTATATTTACATCTACCTTAAACTTTTCACTATTCTTTTTTATTAATTCTATACCCTCTTCTTCTTTCTCTACTGCCCAAACTTCTGCACCTTGAAAAGCTCCTTCTATAGACACAGATCCTGTACCAGCTCCTATATCTAATAGTACATCTCCTTCTTCTATAGAAAGAAGTACAATAGTTAAAGCTCTTATATCAAATTTAGTCATCGGGATATTTCCCCTTATAAACTCTTCATCTTTAATCCATTTCATTCTCTATCACCACCACTGCCAAAGGAGATATATATTCTATATTATCTCCAATATCAACCAATACAATTTTCTCATCATCGTAGGATAAATTAAATCCTGCATATATCTTCCCTTTAACACCTAGACTATTTAGAACTTTCGATATCTTTGATGGAGTATTATTTTTGTCTGTAAGTATTATTGTAAGAGGATTATTTTTTACATTTTCTAAACCTTCATCTCTGCCGTGGAGGGATAAGAAGCTTGCATGTTGCCAACTTTTCTTAAGCTTTCCCATCATATACTGGAAAGAAGATATTCCTGGTAGTACATTGTCTACCCCTATACCTTTCCTCTTCAAATACTCTAATATACCATAGAAACAAGGGTCTCCAGAAGCCAATATTAGTACATTTTCTTCCCTATCTAAAATATCTAATACCTCACTTACACTTTTGATTTCTATATAGTCTTTTCTTAGGTTCCCAAGTGAACGTGAGACTCTCCCAAAAGCTATTACAGTTTCAGTTTTTTCTATAGCTTCTTTTACTTCACCTGTAACTAGTTTTGGATTTCCTGGTCCTATTCCAGCTACCGTTATCAAATAAATACACCTCTTTCCATAGAGTATATAATTACCTCTACATCATAATCCTCGTCTTTTAAATATTTTTTTATTCTTTCTTCACATCCTCTTTCCATATCATAAATTACTTCCTCATAACCTTCTTCTAGACAAATATTTAAAGATTCTTCTGCTGTTATTGCATTATTTATCTTTTGTATAACTTTCATATTTGCACCTCTTAGTGCCAAATAATATATGAAAGCCTCCATTCTTCCATCACAAACTTTGCTATGAGTATTGAATACTCCTATAGATAGTTTAGCAAATTTACCTATATGGCCTATTAAGGTCATAGATTTGAAGCCCTTATTATACATATAAAGAATGCTATCCCCTATATAATTTGAAATTTTAACTTTGCCGCTCTTAAGTTTAAGAGAATCTGCTATCTTTTCTCCATAATTTCCTGGCACTAAAATTATATTTTCTCTTCCTTCCCTTTCCATGGCTGCGTCAGCTTCAAGATATATGGTTTTTATAAGGGCCTCTTCTGACATAGGATATACTATACCTTTTGTACCTATAATAGAAATGCCGTCTTCTACTCCTATATTTTTATTATAGGTCTTTTTGGCAATTTCTCTTCCCGTAGGTGCATATATGACTACATCATATCCAGAGTCTGATACTTCCCTAACCTCTTTTTCTATCATTTTTCTTGGTACAGGATTTATAGCTGCCGAGCCTATTTCACCAAATAATCCTTTTCTTTTTATTCTCCCTATACCTTCTCCTCCATCTATAACAACTTTTCCATCTTTTCTTTTTCTAACTTTAGCACATATATCCATGCCATCAGTTGCATCTGGATCATCTCCTCCATCCTTTACAATGCAACAAGAGGCCCATCCACTTTCTATTTTTAAATTCTTTAATTCAAGTTTCAATCTTATGCCAGCTGGTGTATCTATTTCCACAAAAGATGGTTTCTTTCCTTCAAGAAGTTGTACTGCTCCTTTAGCCGCTCCAGCAGCACAACTTCCTGTAGTATAACCACATCTTAATCTTTTCCCTTCTTTTATGACATACATCTCTCCATCATTCATCTTCCCACCACCATGTATAAAAGAGCATTTACAATTGAAGCTGCTACATTGCTACCCCCTTTTGTTCCCACAGTAGATATGGAAGGTATGTTATATTTTCTCAGTTCTTCTCTCGATTCTTTAGCTCCTACAAATCCTACTGGAACCCCTATAACAAATTTAGGATCCACCTTACCAGCATCAACAAGTTCTAAAATCCTAAACAATGCAGTAGGAGCATTTCCTATAACAAACATATCTATTCCTTCAGATACTGCTAAATCTATTGCGCAAGCAGATCTAGTTGTTCCTAATTCTTTTGAAAGTTTTTTAGCTCTTTCATCATCTATAAAGTATTTTAATTCACAACCTGTTTTAGACAGTGCAGTTTTATTTATACCTGAATAAGCCATTTTAGTATCTGTATATATAGTTCCTCCACTTTTAATTGCAGATATAGCATTGTTTAAAAAATCTCCTTTAAACTCTACTATATTCCTATAATCAAAGTCTCCTGTAGTATGGATCATTCTTTTAACAACTATTTTCTCTTCAGGAGAAAAGTTGGTATCACCCATTACTTCTTCTATAATATCCATACTCTTGTTTTCTATTTCCATAGGTTTTTTTATATACATTCTATTCTTACCTACCTTTCCCTATTGTTTTCTACATTGTCCAATAAATAGTTGAATGCCTTCATATTACTAAAAAAATGTATATGAGGATATCCTGCTAGAACATTTTTATATTCATATCCACAGCTCCAACTCTTCTTTCCCATAGGTTTTTTTATACGATATATTTCTTCACTATCTATATTTGTAATAGATTTATGAAATTCATTAGCATTTAAAATATCGCCTTTTTCACCTAATATACAGTCTTTTAAAAGCTCTATATTTATATATCCAAATCTTTGAAGCCTATTGGTCATAGTACTACTACCTTTAAATATATTGCACATTTCACTGCCTTCAATATCCCCTACAAGATACATAAAACCTCCACATTCCCCATAAACATACCCACCATCTTCTGCAAAAGTCTTTATAGATTTCAACATGCTCTTATTTTTTGAAAGCTCATCTTTAAACACTTCTGGATATCCTCCACCTAGATACAATAAATCACATGATGGCAGTTCCTTATCTTTAAGAGGAGAAAAGTACACTAAATTACATGTATTTTCAAGAAGTTTCAAATTTTCTATATAGTAAAATGAAAATGCTTTGTCATAAGCTACACCTACTGTAATATCTCTTTTTCTTGGATAAATAAATTTAGGAACTTCTACAACATTCATAAGTTTCATAATTTCATCTATATCTACACTTTCTTCTATATGAACAGAGGCATTTTCTATAATATCCTCAATATTTTCTAATTCTTCAGTTTGGATTAGACCTAAATGTCTACTTTCTATCTCCAGTTCACTATCCTTTTCCACAAAACCTAAAACTTTTATCCCCACGTATTTTTCTATCTGCTCTTTAAGCAATATATACATAGCTTTCGTTACTTTATTTAAAATAACCCCTTTAATTTTAGAACCTTCAAAATCTACCATTCCTTTTATCTTAGGAATTACAGAGAACATTTCTCCACCAGGAGTATAAACCAATACAGCATTTACATCTAATTTTTTTGATATGTCGAAAGATGAGTTTTCAAAAGTATTATATACTCCATCAAAATATCCCATAGCCCCTTCTATGATTCCATATTCCCCATCGCCCATAGCAATAGCCGATTTTATTCCATCTACTCCCATTAGGTGAATATCTAAATTTCCTGGTCTTTTCCCTGATGCCTTACCTAAAAAACTCGTATCTATATAATCTGGTCCTGTTTTATAGCCACATACATCAATTTTTCTTTTCTTCAATGCCCTAATAAGGCCCAAGGTTATTAAGGTTTTTCCACTACCACTAGAAGGGGCTGTTATCATTAACATTTTCATATTATAACCTCTCCAATTCTTTAAAGGATTTTATAAGTCTTAAGTTTTTATCTCTATCCTTAATAGCAACTCTAATATAACTTTTACCTAAGCCATCAAAACTCGAACATTTTCTTACAACTAACCCATCACTAAGAAACTTGTGAAAAGCAAATTCTTCATCCCAATTTAAGAGCTTTATAAGTATATAATTGGTATGGGTAGTATATACCTTTATTCCTTCTATTTTTGAAAGCTCTTCTAACAAGAATTTTCTTTCAGCTTCTATATATCTTTTACTTTTATCTATATAATCTTTACAATTAAATATATATCTTCCTGCACAATCAGCTAATGCATTTACACTCCAAGGTAATTCTATTTTCTTATACTCTTCTACCATATCTTTAGAAATACAAGCATATCCTAATCTTATTCCTGGCAATGAAAAAAATTTAGTTGCTGCCCTTATAATTCCTACTCCTTTAAAATCTTCATCACTAAAAATATCTATGCTATCATAATCCTCTGGACAAAACTCAAAAAATGCCTCATCTAATAGTAAAAAACCACCTTTTTCCCTTACTATTTCATAAGTTTTCTTCAATTCTTCAATTTCAATTCTAAGCCCAGTAGGATTATTAGGATTGCCTAAAACTAATAGATCTCCTTCCATCATGTTCTCTTCAAGATTGTCTAAATCTAAAGAAAAATCTTCTAAATAATTTAGTTTCAAAACTTCCTTACCAAATACTCTCGCCCTATCTTCATATTCTGAAAAAGAAGGAATAAATACAATCACCCTTTTAAACAAGTGAATTATATTATTTATTATTTCAACTGCTCCATTTCCTACAATTACATTTTCTATGTTACACTTTAAATACTCTGATATAGCTTTTCTAAGATATCTATATTGAATATCTGGATAACTTATAAGGGTATTAAAAGAATTTATAAGTTCTCTATTCAACCCTTCAGGAGGACCTAGGGGATTGATATTACTGCTAAAATCTATAAGTTCTCCTTGATAATAATCAGCATAACTAATTAAATCTCCACCATGTTTCATCTTTTTCCCACCTTTTTATATAAAGCTAATGGTCATATATATCAATAGCAAAAGTAGTTCTCCTCTGTACATGATCTCAATAGTACTTTTTATATCTTCTTTTTCTATAATTTTATTTTTATCCCCAATAGTTGGCTTTTCTATTAATTTTCCAAAATAATAGCTACTTCCCCCAAGCTGTATGTTTAAGAGTCCTGCTACAGCCCCTTCTGGATAAGCACTATTAGGACTTTTATGGTTTTTTCTATCCCTTAGCATTATTTTAAATCCATTCACTATATCATATTTAAATATAGAAGAAACACACATGAGTATTCCTGACAATCTTGCAGGTATATAGTTAAATACATCATCTATTCTTGCTGGAAAACGGCCTAAGTCTATATATTTTTCATTCATATATCCTAACATAGAATCCATGGTATTTACCATCTTATACATTAGTCCTCCAGGAGCTCCTAAAATAAATATATAAAATAGTGGTGCAACAACTCCATCAGAAGTATTTTCTGCTACAGTCTCTATATCTGCTTTTATAATCTCTTCTTTACTTAAACTTTTTGTGTCTCTTCCTACGATATAAGAAAGTTTTTTCCTAGCATCTTCTATACCGTTATCAAAGGCATGATAAACCTTCATAGCTTCTTTATGAAGACATTTTGCAGCAATACATGTATATATTAAATAGGTATTTATAATATGGTATAAAAGCTTGTACTTTCTTATAAATTTTAATAGTACAAAAGGAAGAAAAAAAGCCATAACTATGTTGATAAAAGCTATTAAAAAGCCAGCTGTTTTTAAACCTTTTTTACTTTTAAATATCTTTCTTACAAATCTATCTTCAACTGAAATTATATTTCCCATGAATTTAACTGGATGTGGAAAACTATAAGGGTCCCCTATTAAAAAGTCTAAAACAACTGCTATTACAATGTCTAACATTTATTTCACCTACATTATTTGATTATTTATTAAGCAATGAATAAACATAATCCATATCTATGTTTTCTCTAACTATATGGGCTAATTTTCGTATTTCTTCTGCTTTTTCACTATCATCTTGTTTCTTATTATTGCATTCTTTTTCATAATCTGAAAGACTATCCTCATCTTCTAATTCTAAATGCATATAAGGTATAGTTCCAACTACTGGAATATTCAATAGCTCTTCTATCATTTGAATTCCAGGCTCTAAAAGAGATTTATCTCCTCTAAATTTATTAATGACTAATCCTTTAACCCTTTTTCTCTCTTCCTCTTCCAACAACATCACTGTTCCGTATAAAGAAGCAAAAACTCCGCCTCTATCTATATCAGCTACTAATAATACAGGTGCATCTGCCATTTCAGCCATTCCCATATTCACAATATCGTTTTGCTTTAAATTTATTTCTGCTGGACTTCCTGCACCTTCTATAACCACTATGTCATATTGGCTTTCAGCTGCATCAAAAGTTTCTTTAATCATAGATCTTAAACTATTTTTAAACTTAAAATATTCTACAGCGCCCATATTTTCATATAATTTACCTTTTATAAATACTTGACTTTTCCTATCGCTTGTAGGCTTTAGAAGGATAGGATTCATATTTGGACTTGGTTCAAGTTGAGCTGCAAAAGCTTGTAATACTTGGGCAGTACTTATCTCTAAACCCTCCGGAGTAATATATGATTTAGAAGACATATTTTGCGATTTAAAAGGGAAAACACTATGTTCATCTTCCTTAAATATTCTACATAAAGCAGTACATAACATACTTTTACCTGCTGAAGAAGTAGTTCCTTGTACCATAATTGTTGCCATATCTTCACCTCCAAAAAATAAAAGAGAACTTCTCTCGAAGTCCTCTTGTTTTATAAAAAAGTTCAATATTTCCCCAGTTTATGAACTAGACAAACAAGCACTTTCTTTCCCTCCGAAAGAATGCTTTCAACTTAGGCAGGTTTCCTGACTTACGGTTCAACCTCCTTCCTCCTTCCCAGCATAAGGCTAGTGGATTATGGAATTTGTCACCGTTTACAGTAGCGGGGGCTGTAGTGGGCTTTCACCACTTTCCCTTTTAACCATTAAGGCACCTTAGTATCTATTTTATTTTCCATTATCTATTATATAATATCATTTTTTATATTTTTGTGTCAAATAGAAATTGTTGTATAACTACTATCCTATCTAAATTCATTTTAAATTATTTCCTATACTCTAAAAATTATATCTGCTACTTTTTTTATTATATCTTCTCTATTAAAAACAGAGAGAAAATCTACTTTGTTGACTATTTTATGGAAAATGTTCTCTACTTCCAATTCTCTATTTCTATGTTCTTTTTCAACTATATTAAGAAAATCATCATAATCGTATACCTTAAATCTTTCTATATTGTAGATAATGGCAAGTTCTTCAAGAAAACCAATAGCTATTTCTCCATAAGTATTTTCTTTTTTTAGCCCTAGAGCGTCACTTATCCTTGGAATTATATACTCGAATAACGCTCTTCTATAAGGTATATCCTCGATACCAAGTATCTCTCCTATTTCAATAATTTTATTCTCTTCTGTATTTAAGAATATATCTATAAAATAATCTTCATCTTTTTTAGATTCAATATAGTATTTATACCCTTTAAGACCTTTTAATGCTTTTAATCCATCATAATAACCTAGTTTTAAATTTTTTCTAGCTACTTCACCGTCAAAATCCAACGTTTTACCTAAGTCATCATTAGGAGATATGTAGATTATATTTAGACCACTATTATCATTTTTCTTTAATCTTCCAGGACCATGGGTTCTTATAGCTATTATATCTTTATATCCTTTATCAGATAAAAGATTTATAGGAAGATTATTATATATACCTCCATCTATATACATTTTACCATTAATTTTTTCTTTTTTAAATGCAGGGAAATATGCACTAGCAAGTAAATACTCAACTAATTTTCCTTCTGGGATATCTTCAATATATAATTCTAAAGGCTTTAAATCTGTAAGAGAAACCGTAACTATTCCAAAATCTTTGCCTGAATTCCTTATCTTATCTTCATCTATTAACTCACACAAAAGATCCTTTAGAGGAGTTACATCTATACCTTTTTCAGTTATTATTCCCTTTATTCTTTCACTTAGAGACTTTATATCTTCCTTAGTTAATTTGCCTTTTTTTAGTTTTTTCATTTCAATGTCATCAGCATTCATTACCTTCGAATAACACATATTATACCAAAGTTCATAAGCTTTCTCAAAATCATCTTGAGCTATTGCAGCACCATTTAAAGCTCCAACCGATGTACCTGCTACCCCTCCAATTTCTATATTCATATCCTTTATTGCTTTATATGCTCCAATATGATAAGCCCCTTTTGCTCCTCCGCCTTCCAATACTAAACCATACATTAAATCACCTTCTTATAATTTTACATTTTAAAATATAATAATGTCTATTTTTTGTCAATCTTGTTTTAAACATCTTTATCAATTTTTTCTTACCCTTAATAAACTTGTTAGACTCAAATTTTTAATAGTATCCTCTACTCTATCTTCAATGATACTGTCTTTAGTTATTGATACTATCTCTTCCATAGAAAGATATGCCGATATAAGAGCATTCTCGGTATTCGTTCTAATCTTTAGACTGCATCCTTCCTTTACTCCATCGCATACCATTCCTACAGTCCCTTCGCACATATTCTTAATTGATCCCTCTATGTTCTTTATTCGCCCACCCAATATATAAGTAATTCCTGCACTAGCACCTATTGCTGCTAATGAAGTTCCACATAATGGAGATACTGCACTTACCCATTGTCTTATATATATTGTAATTAAACAAGATATGGCCACTCCCCTTATTATTTTTTCTTCCTCTACATTCTTAAGTCTTCCTGTCATAACTACTGGAACTATAGCTTGAATACCTTTATTCCCACTTCCCATCAATGTCATATTACTGCTTCTTAAACCTGCCATTCTAGCATCTGAAGCGGCTGTTGTGTATAAGCAAACTTTATTAATTAAATCATCTTTTATTACGCCCTTTTTCATTAAGCTATCAAGACCAAATGCTACACCCGTATCTAGCTTTTTATTAATACCCTTTTTAGCAAGTGACAGATTCATCTCAATAGCTTGTCTAATAAAGTCTAATTCCTCTATAGGTACTTTATTCATTTCTTCTATCATTTCATTAATTGTTGTCTTAGTTATATCTATTATTTCTTCTTCTGCTTTTTCTTGCTTATAAAATATAACCTTACCATTTTTAATGATTTTCACAACATTTTTATAACTATCGAGTACCAACACTTCCACCCACTCATCTTTTCCATATACTTTAGCATTTATGTAAAATTTATCTACATACTTTACATTTACATTTACTCTTTCCTTAATTATCAAATTTTCTGCTTCATTAATTATTCTTCTATCTATATCTTTAAAAAGGGTTAATTCCTTTTGTGAATTTTTAAGAATAGCTCCTAAACTAGCAGCCAACTTTATTCCATATCTATCTGTATTTGGTATTGTAACACCATGGGCATTTTTAAATAACCCGATATTTACAACCAAATCTAATTTTTCTACTTCACCATCTATTAATTCACTAGCTTTTGCACAAGCTAGTCCAATGCTTGCGATTTCTGTGCAGCCTAAACCTTCTTTTAGCTCCTTATTTAACAATTCAACAAATTTGTTGACACACACTTCAAAACCATCTCCTTATATTATTCGACCTAACCAAGTTAAAATATAATTTTCCTATCTTCCCCATATATATTATAGCAGTAATACTCATCTGTTTAACGTTATTTTCACAAAAATAAAATATAAAAGCTGACTGAATAATATTATTCAGTCAGCTTTTATATGAAAACATATTTAATATAATTTTTTATCCTTCGAGCTTTGAAGTACAATAAGGACATCTTGTTGCTTCTATAGGTATTTCTGAAAAACAAAATTCGCATTTCTTAGAGGTTACTTGAGCAGGCTCTTTATCTTTCCTAAACTTATTGAGCTGCCTAATAACTAAGAAAAGAGAAAAAGAAATTATTAAAAACTCCATAATTACATTAAAAAAAACTCCATAATTTATGGTAGCTGCTCCTGCACTTTTGGCTTCTTGCAAAGTTGCATACCTTGTCCCATCAAGACTTATGAAAAAGTTTGAAAAATCAACTTTTCCAATAATTCCCCCAATTATAGGCATAATAATATCATTAACTAATGAAGATACGATTTTTCCAAAAGCACCACCTATAATCACGCCTATAGCTAAATCTACGACATTACCTTTTACTGCAAATTCCTTAAATTCCTTAAACATATAATCTCTCCTATCGTAAAACTTACTAATAATATCCCTTTTATTATATACCCAATAGTAATGTAATAAATATATCAAAAAAACACCTCTATAATAGAGGTGTTTTTTTGATATATTATTTTGTCTTTTGTGTCTTTGATTCTTTTTTGAAAATTCCTGTAAGCATAAGAGCTATAGCTCCATCTCCAGTAATATTGCAAGCAGTACCAAAACTATCTTGTAATGCAAATATAGTAAGCATTAAAGCAACACCAGAATCATCAAACCCTAATATACCAGTAATAAGTCCTAAAGAAGCCATAACTGTTCCTCCAGGCACTCCTGGCGCTCCTATTGCAAATACACCAAGTAATATAATAAAAGTTATCATTGAAGAAGCTGGAGGAAGTGCTCCATATAAAATTTTAGACACCGTCATTACAAAGAAAACTTCTGTAAGCACAGAGCCACAAAGGTGAATAGTAGAACCTATAGGAATAGCAAAATCTACTATCTCTTTATCTAGAACTTTCGATTTCCTAGCAGAGCTTAAGGCTACTGGTAATGTAGCCGCACTAGACATAGTTCCTACAGCAGTCAAATACGCTGGCCCATAATGCTTAACTACTTTCCAAGGATTTTCTTTAGATATTAAACCTGCTATTCCATACAATAGTGCTAACCATATAAAATGACCTATTATTACAAGTACTATTACTTCAATAAATATAGGTAATTGCTTAGTTATGCTTCCTTCATAAGCTAATCCTGCAAAGGTAGTAGCTATAAATATAGGTAGTATAGGAATAACCATTTTTTTCACAATCTCTAACATTATATTTTGAAATTCTTTAAACAACCCATTAACTTTTTCAGATTTTGTCCAAACGACAGCAAGCCCTATAATTATGGAAAAAATTAGTGCAGACATAACCGACATTAATGGTGGTATATCTAATTTAAATACTATCTCAGGTAATTCTTTTAGATTATCTACATTTGTTGCTATATTTAGATTTGGAATTATAGCATACCCTGCTAGTGCAGAAAATAATGCTGCCCCTACTGAAGATAAATAAGCTATTAAAAGGGTAGTTCCTAACATCTTACTTGCATTAGATTGCAAACTTGTTATGGAAGGAGCTATAAAACCAATTATGATTAAAGGCACACAGAAAAATATAAACTGTCCTAATATATATTTTATTGTTATTATGCCTTTAATAAATGTTTCATTTGATACAAGACCTATAATAATTCCTAAAAAAACTCCTAGAAGAAGCTTAACAATGAGATTATCTCTTAGTTTTAACATTTAGACACTCCTTTCATTTTTTTATTATTTAAATGTTTTTATATATTTACCCATTTAAGTATACCATATACTCTAAATACATATTATTACTTTTACATATATATTCAAATATATTATATTAAATAGTTATTTATTGATTTTATTTATCCATTTATATTCTTCACTATTGATTATTATTAACATTATTGTTATCATGGAGTACTTGATCTAAAACTATAACCAACGCAAGAATAAAAGCATGATTTTCTTCTTCGTCTATATCTACTCCATAAGTATCTGACCAAGCAAAAAACTTTTTATTTACTACTGCAACCTCTCTTTTATCTCTATATATTGAGAAATTATAGGCAAAGATATCTCCATCTATTGTAAACTTTCCAAAATCACTACTTATATTGAATTTAGGTTTAAAAAGTGTAAATTCCTTTTTAACAGTAGCAGCTAAATTTCTACCTATATAGATATTATATTCTGGCAAAAACCTGAAAATTTTTTCTTCTATATATATTAAGTTCTCCCCATTCATATTATAAATATTAAGCTTATTTCCAAATGTAAAAACTTTTCCTACTACTTGGAATTTAGGTCTTTCCATTTCATCTGTAATAATGAATTTATCTCCAATAGTAAATATTTTTTCCCTTACTAAATATCTCATACTATCCCTCACTTTAAATTTATTTGTCTTCATATATTGAAAATATTATATAATACTAAGTTTATTTTTACTACAATAAAATTTTTCTTTATTACCAACTCTTGATACTTGGGGCTAAGTGTCTATATAATATAAACAATGTATTAAAACTTAATCAGAGGAGCGAAAAAATATGGAAAGAAGAGATAAAACAAATTATTATTTAGATATTGCTGAAGTAGTTTCAGAAAGGGGGACCTGTCTTAGGAGGAACTTTGGAGCAATAATAGTTAAAAATGATGAAATAATAGCTACAGGATATACAGGAGCTCCTAGAGGAAGAGAAAATTGTACAGATTTAAATTTCTGTAAAAGAGAAGAATTAAATATACCTAGAGGAACCCATTATGAACTGTGTAGATCCGTCCATGCAGAAGCTAATTGTATAATTAGCGCTTCTAGAAAAGATATGATTGAAGCTACTCTTTATCTAGTAGGCAAAGACAAAAAAACAGGAAAGCTAGTTGAAAATGCTAATTCCTGTTCAATGTGCAAACGACTTATAATCAATGCTGGAATCAAAAATGTATTTGTTAGAGACACCAAAAATGATTTTAGAAAAATAAATGTTGATGAATGGATAGAAAATGATGATTCACTAAGTAATGAGCCAGGATATTAATTTTCTATTCCTAAAGATTTTTTGGCCAACTTATCTGCCTCTTCATTATAAGTATCTCCAGAGTGGGCTTTAACTTTTATAAATACTACATTTAACTTATTCTTTATGGAATAATAATATTCTTTATATTTTTTTGTTCCAATTTTATTAGTTCTCCATTCTCCTTTTGCCCACTTCTCTATTCCCATATAGTCATAATGTAGATAAAGAGTATCTTTGTTTTTATTCAATGCTATATCCATAGCAACCATTGCTCCCTTTATCTCTCCTGCTACATTCCTCATTTCTAAAAAATCCCCATCATTCCCTCTACCAAAATAAGTTGCTTTTCCTTCCTTAGAAAAGACAACAACTCCATATCCATAGTATTTAATATCTTTATTAAAACTTCCATCCACATATGCTACTATTTCATTTTCGCCTAAATTTTCTATAGTCTTTTCTAAATAAATTTCATCTTCAGATCTCAAAAAACTTTCAGCTTCTTCTATCGAAGTAAAACTTTTATATTCTGCGCCAGAATATCCTTTTACTTGCTTTTCACATTCAGGCCAAGAATTATATATTCCAGGACTTTTACCTACTCTAACCGCATAGTACTTTTTTTTCATAATTCACCTCTTATAATATATTACAACCTAAAGTTTGTTTCGCTTCCTTTAATGCAAATTTGTGTGCTTCTTCATCAAAAGAAGCTACTCCATCTTCATAGATATTAACCTTATATCCTAAATTTCTACCATCAGCTGCAGTATATAGTACACATATATTAGTACATACTCCTACTAAATGTATTTCATCTACCTCTTTTTCCCTTAAATAAATATCAAGATCTGTGCTGAAAAATCCACTATATCTTCTCTTTTTTATCACTTTATCCTCATCTCTAAAATCCATAGCTTTAATTATTCTACTGCCTTCTTCACCTGCTATACAATGGGGCGGAAACATTTCAAACTCTTTGTCATCCACCTCATGATTATC
Organism: Clostridiaceae bacterium; assembly: GCA_019391515.1. GTDB lineage: Bacteria > Bacillota > Clostridia > Tissierellales > Sporanaerobacteraceae > Anaerosalibacter. The sequence goes on from JAHXQP010000030.1 coordinate 64,257, forward strand.
ACACAAGAATATTATTGGATAGTTTTTGTTTCTAAATTCTTTTATTCGTTCATTGATAAAGTTAATTATATTTTCTCCTCTTTCTCCTGAATATAGGGCTCCTTCTTTAAGAATAAAATCATTTAACATGTCAACAACAATTAAAGCCTTCATAACAAATCCCCCTTAACCTAAGTTTATTAATTAGATATTACCATTTTACATTTAAAAATTCAAAGTAAAATAAAAAGTATAAATTTAAAATATTTTCACAAATTCAAAATATTATCTTGACAAAATATGAACCTGGGTTTATAATGTACATTAAATATTTATAAAGTTTAATCTAATAAAGCCTTGAAGGAGACGTATATGCAGTTTTCTAACTCTAGAGAGCTGATGTTTGGTGAAAATCAGTGTTAGATATGTATATAGTATATCACTCCTGAGCTTCCGATTTGAAAAAGTTAAATGTTTTAGTAGATGAGGACGGTTGCTACCGATATATAGCTAGAGTTCAAGTAAAAATACTTACTTCGACTTGAAAAGAGACAGATTTATATCTGTAAAATAGGGTGGTACCACGAAAAAACTTTCGTCCCTATGAATATGTGAATGTTCATAGAGACGAAAGTTTTTTTATTATTCAATAATAGAATAATAAAACTATAATACATGTACTAATCAGAATATTTTGAAAAAATTGAAAGGAGATGTGTAAATGAAAAGAGAAACATTTAATTCAAAGTTAGGAGTACTTGCTGCAGCCGCTGGTTCTGCCATTGGCTTAGGAAACATATGGAAATTCCCTTATATTACTGGCCAAAATGGTGGAGCTGCATTTATACTTGTATATATTATATGTATAGTTTTAATAGGCGTAGTAATGATGATGTCAGAACTTGCCCTTGGAAGAAAAACTAATTCAAATCCAATAGGTGCTTTTAAAAAGCTCAATCCAAAAAGTAAATGGCATTATACAGGAATATTAGCTGTATTGACTTCATTTATAATATTATCTTTCTATCTTATGATAGCTGGATGGGTTTTCTCTTATTTTATTAGTTCTTTAACTGGCGAATTAATCCATATAGCACCAGAAAATTTAGGCGCACATTTTGAGACTATTTCTAGTAGTACTTTTAATGTATTGTTTTGGAATTTTATAGTTATAGTTGTAACATCTTATATAGTAATCTCTGGAGTTCAAAAAGGAATAGAAAAATACAGTAAAATATTAATGCCTATACTACTATTTACTTTAATAGCTTTAATGTTTAGATCTGTAACATTAGAAGGAGCAAAAGGTGGATTAGATTTTCTTTTTAAACCTGATTTTTCTAAGCTTACAACCCAATCAGTTTTAGAAGCATTGGGACATGCTTTCTATTCTCTAAGTTTAGGTATGGGAATAATAATTACTTATGGAAGCTATATAAATAAAGGTGAAGATTTAAAATCTTTATCTTTCCAAGTAATACTTGCAGATACTGTAATAGCAATAATGGCAGGGATTGTAATATTTCCAGCAGTTTTTGCCTATGGTTTTGAACCAGCAGCTGGACCAGCCCTTATCTTTATTACTTTACCTGCAGTATTTCAATCAATGCCTTTTGGAGGAATTTTCGAGACCTTATTTTTCCTATTAGTAGGTATTGCTGCTATTACTTCTACTATTTCTCTGTTGGAAGTTTCTGTATCAGCTTTAACTGAAGAATTTAATTTAGAAAGAAAAAAAGCTATATTAATTATTTCATTTGCTCTATTCCTATTTTCTGTACCAAGTTCTCTATCTTTCAGTTCTTGGAGTGGAGTAAAAATTTTCGGTCTATCTATTTTTGAGCTTTTAGATTTTATTGCATCTTATATCTTTTTACCAGTCGGGGGAATTCTTACCTGCATCTTTATATCCTGGGTTTGGGGTACAAAAAATGCTTTTAGTGAAATATGCGGTGAAACGGTAAATGCTTCCAAAGGCTATAGTATATATAATTTCCTAATAAAGTATATTGCACCTTTAGCCATATTTGTTATATTACTTTATTCTACTGGAATTATAAAATTCTAATATGCTAAAAAAATGGCTGTCTTAAAATTTTAAGACAGCCATTTTTCTAATTTCCATAAGCTTTATTTAATATTACCTTTAAATCTTCTTTTCTTACATTCCTTGGATTGGAAGATGTACAAGCATCTTTCATAGCCTTCTCTACTATTTCATCTATAGCTTGTCTAAATGCACCTTCTTTTATACCCATTTCACTTAATGTAGTCGGTATAGACATTTTTTCTTTCAATATCTTTATGCCTTCAATTAAACTTAATACTCCTTCACTTGTAGCAGAGTTAGGAAAACCTAAAACCTTTGATATTTCACTATATCTTTTAGCAATCCCTAATTCTCTACCTTCACCTATACCTGAGTTATATTCTATAATATATGGAAGCAGTATTGCATTAGCTTTTCCATGAGATATATGAAATTTAGCTCCAAGAGCATGGGCTAGACTATGATTTATTCCAAGACCTGCATTTGTAAAAGCTATACCTGCCATACAAGATGCATCGTGCATCTTTTCTCTAGCTTCTATATTGTTGCCATCACTATATGCTTTAAGCAAATAACTAAATACATGTTTTATAGCTTTTTCTGCATATGCATCTGTATAATCAGAAGATCCTCTAGCTACATATGCCTCTATAGCATGGGTTAGTACATCAAGACCTGTATCTGCTGTAACTGATGGAGGCACTGTCTTTGCAAAGTTACAATCAATTATTGCAATATCTGGTACTATATCATCGCTAATAATCGGAATTTTAACATTGTTTTCTTCATCTGTTATTACTGAATAAGAAGTAACCTCAGAACCAGTACCACTAGTTGTAGGGATTGCTATAAATAGTGGCTTTTTTATACTGTTTTCATCCATTAATTTTTCCAATATCTTTATATAGAAATATAGAATACCTTTTGCCGTATCAATAGAAGAACCTCCACCTATAGCTATTATAGTATCTGGCCTAAAATCAATCATTTCGTATAATCCTTCTTTTATTATATCAACAGTAGGATCTGGAACAACTTTATCAAAAAGACACCAATCTATATTATTATCATCTAGTATATAGGTTACCTTTGCTACGTTTCCAAGTTCCACCATTAGCTCATCTGTTACAATGTAGGCCCTTTTTCCTTTAATATCTTTAAGTTTTTCTATTGAGTTAACTTCATAGTATATTTCAGTATTTAAATTAAATTTCTTCATATTGAATACCTCCAAACATTAACTGCGAACTTGGAAATCATCAGCTACTTTCCTGCTTATTTACAGTTTTATTAGCTATGAACATAGCTAATATTATAGCTGTTATGCCTCCAACAAGTTTCCCTACGATCATAGGAAAAATCATATCCTTTTCTACACCGGCTACAAATCCTAAATGATCTCCAAAGACAAAAGAAGCACTTACTGCAAAAGCAACATTAATTATCTTACCTCTATTATCCATATCCTTCATCATACCAAACATAGGTATATTATTAGCTAATGAAGCTACTAACCCTGCCGCTGCTACATCTCCCATACCTAATAATTTTCCAAGCTTTAATAATGGCTTTTTAAATACTTTTGTTATGAAATATACCATTGGAAATGCTCCTGCAAGCATTATAGCTATATCTCCTACTATAGCAATTCCTTCTGAAATTGGTGCCATTCCTGGGATTATTACTATTCCTGTAAGAGTTTCTATTGCAATTGCGGCAAGTCCTATAGTTATAACTACAACTACACCTTTACCAAAAACAATAAAACCTTTGATCATACCTTCAGGCTTTTTCCATAAACCTAATGCTAACAATAGAGCAACTATGACTATTGGAACTAAGTTTCTCAATATCATAAACAGTTCAAATCCTGCTGCTAAACCACCCACAAGGCAACCTATAGGTATAGTAATCATACCTGCAAGTATTCCTGTAGCTAAAAATTTATGATCTTCTTTCCTAATGATTCCAAGAGCTACTGGAATTGTAAATACTATTGTTGGTCCCATCATTGCACCAAGTATAATCCCTGAAAAAAGTCCTGCTTGTTGACTCTGTGCAAGTTCAATTGCTAAGGGATACCCTCCCATATCAAGTGCAAGTAGTGTGGTTGCAAACATAGAAGGATCAGCACCAAGAGCTGTGTATATAGGCACAACTATAGGTTTTAAAATTGTAGCTAATACAGGTGCCAACGAGACTATACCTACCATAGCTAAAGCCAAAGAACCCATAGCTATAATACCTTCTTCAAACTGCTCCCCATAGCCATATTTATTTCCCAAAATCCTATCAATGGCTCCAACAACTAAAAATATAGCCATTATATAGACAATAATATCGTTAATTCCCATACTATCCACCTACCTTATATTCATTTTTTTACTTCTTCGGAAGTATAGCTTCTACTTCATTATGTGGTCTTGGTATTACATGAACAGATACAAGCTCTCCTACCCTTTCCGCTGCAGCTGCTCCTGCATCCGTAGCTGCTTTAACTGCACCTACATCCCCTCTTACCATAACTGTTACTAATCCTCCGCCTACATGTTCTTTACCTACCAATTCAACATTTGCCGCCTTAACCATAGCATCTGCTGCTTCTATTGAACCTACAAGACCTTTTGTTTCTATCATTCCCAATGCATTCATACTTGCCATTTTTTTATTCCTCCTTAGTTTTTAATCTTTTCTAATACTTTCGTAGTTATTTTATTTATTTTTTCTTCATTTTTTATATTAAAATCTTCTTTCAATATTCTAGATACTCTTTTAAGGATATCCTCTTTTTCTACATTTCTATCTATATTATTCTTATATATAAGTTTAACTCCTCTTTCATCTAAAATGTCCTTAACCCCAGGAGATAGAATAATTGTGTCATCCACTAAAAAACTTTTTGAGTCTTCTTTTACAAATTTATCTAAATTTTTTTTAGTTACTAAAACCTTGCCCATTTAATCACCCTCTATATCTAGTTCTACCTCATCGATTATCCCTATAATCGTTGCATCAATAGGTACTTCTACATTCCCTATAGCTTTTCTGGCAGAACTACCTTTTACTACTAAAACTATTTCTCCTATCCCTGCACCTACACTATCTACAGCAACAATTGTGCTTCCTTCTTTTCCACTAGAATAATCGATAGGCTTTACTACAAGAAACTTAAAACCATTTAGTGATTCTTCTTTTCTTGTGGCCCATATATTTCCTATTACTTTCCCAATAATCATAAATATCTCCCTTTCACATATAGCTAAACTTTTTTCAGTTCTAGATGATTCATATTCACATAATCTTTTGCGAGTGGAGTGATTAAACTGTCCTTTTTTATACATATTTTTCTATGTCCATTATCATAAAGTCTTTCTATATCTGATTGAGTAACTACTTTCTTATCTAAATAGACATCTTTATCACATGAAGATTTGTTTTCTTCATATATATTATTTAAACTATTTTTAATTTGACTACACTTAACTATCTCTACTCCAAAACTTAAAAGTTTTTTTTCATACCCAGTCATCATTAGATAAAATTTTTCATTAGATAAGTTTTTAAATTTTCTATAATATATCCCTTCTTCAAGACATATAACTTTCACTCCATAAAGTATCGCTTCTATTATAATTGAAGAAATTTTGCTACTAGGTCTTCCATTAGCTATATCAACTAAATCCATAATAGGTAGTTTAGGGCATATAATTAGATCATAATTTTTTATCTCATCTATGCCTTCATCTATAAAATCAATTTCATCCCAATCAGATATGAATAAACTATATTTTAATTTGGTTTCCTCTAATCCTTCTTCTAAAAATAGAATTTTTCTTTCCTTGATTTCCTTGTCTTCTTCTATCTTCTTAAATACTTCACTAACTATCTTCTGTACTAAAATGTCCTTTTCCATAAACTAGCCTCCTTACGAACAACAATTCATTGATATCCCAAGTGGTGTAACTAAAAAAGGATTAGAAGGCTTTCTAGTCCTAATTCCTGTTTCTTTTTCAATAATTTCTTCTATACCTTCAAAACAACAAGTTCCTCCAACTAAATATATATCATCTATTCCATAGTCCTTTATATTTTCTTTGATTATTGTAGAAACCTTCTGGATTACAGGCCTAACAATAGGAAGTAACTCTCTTTGCTTCTCTTTATCCATCTTCATTTTTTCAGCTTCTTCAAATTTAACTTTATAGTTTCCTGCTATTACAAGGGACAGATGGGTTCCACCTGTAGCTTCATCTGCTGTATATACTACTTTCCCATCCTTTAATATGGATATTCCTGTAGTTCCTCCTCCAATATCTATAATGACTCCATCTTCTATTTGAAGAACTGCATTAGCAGCTGTTGGTTCATCTAAAACTTTCACAACTTCCATACCTGCACCTTCAACCACATATTTATGTGTCTTAGCATCTCCATCTGAAGTTCCTGGAGGTACTGCTATAGCAGCTTTATAAAGTTCAACCCCTAACCTTTTTTCGATCTTTTCTTTAAGCTCTCTAACTATATTCAATGCTCCTATATAGTCTACAACAAGTCCGTCTCTTAAAACTTGAGCAAACTTCATTTCACAAGCTATAGGTTGTTTTTCTTTATTTAATACTACTAAAACTATATAGGCTGTTCCCAAATCAACACCTACAAATAGTTCTTCATTTTTATTAAATTTCACTGCCCCATCAAGAGTATTTTCTGTTTTTTCTATGAGTTGATTTACCCTATTAAAATCCATTATATTCTCTCCTTTTATGAAATGATCTCTCCTACCATTCCATTTTTAAAGCTTGAGGCATTGGCTTCATCAAAATCTATATGCATACTAAGTTTATATTTATTGCTAACCCTTATAACTACATCTTCAAATATGACTGGCCTATCACTTTTAATCCTTACATTCACAATATCTTTATCCTTAACTTTTAATCTCAAAGCATCCTCACTATTCATATGAATATGTCTTTTGGCTACAATAACAGATTCTTTAGCCTCAATTACAGCCTTTGTTGTTGCTATATATATTGTTTCGCTTCCATCCAAATCCCCAGAATCTCTTACTGGTGGATTGATACCTAGTTGTCTAGCATCTGTTTTAGATATTTCCACTTGGGTTCGGCCTCTTTCTGGTCCAAGAACCGCTACATTTTCTATTACTCCCTTAGGACCTATTAAAGTAACTCTCTCTTCAGATTGAAATTGCCCCGGTTGAGATAATTCCTTCTTCTTTTTTAATTCATAATCTTTTCCAAATAATACTTCTACATGTTCTTTACTTAGATGAATATGCCTACCTGAAGCTTCTATAGGAATGATATTGGAATTTTCTAATGTCTCTTTTACTCTCCTTGTTATTTCTTTAATTAATTCTTCATCCATTTTCTCACCCCTTTACTTATACTCTCCTGCTTTATATTTGCACATGAGGATATATGTTCCACTACTCAATCTATTTAAAGCTTTTATTATATCAACTCTCTCAATTCCATTTTCCTTCTTGAAAGCTTTAACCGCTGCCAATTCTACTTCTCTAGAGCTACTCCTTAAAGAGTTGAGTTTCAACATTATTTCATCCATCTTATAGTGAGGTAAAATATGACCAACTCCAAAATATTTTTTTGGATAATGGGACATATTTCGCAATTCTTCTTCAGTAAGGCCAAATAACTTTTCTTTAGAATATTCTTCACTTAAAATTTCGCATCTTAAAATTTCTCTTACATATTCTAATACTTCTTGAAGTTCTATAGATAATTTCTCAATATCCTTTTCATATGATAGATGCTGAAGCTCCAATATTTCAGATTGTAAGCTATCTAATTTCCCCCTAAATATTATTCTTGGATCATCTTTATAAACAAGTTTATTTCCAAAAAGATGTGTCATATATTCAGGTTTTTGTTCAAAGGCCCCTCCAGAATAATAGGAAATATATTTAGGAATTATCTTCCCTTCTGAAGTCCTAATTTCTTTAAATTCAAACTCATCTTCTTTACATTCATCTTTTTTTTCTACCTTTTCTCTTTTCACTATAAACTCCACATTTTTTTCTTTTAAATACTGCCTAGCTGCTGGTGTAACAATTAGATCTTCATCTACTACATATTTTTCCGGTATATTGTTCTTAAATTCTACTCTAAGAGCTTCTTCTGTTAAAACTCTCATTGACTCACTCCCTTTTACAGGTAAGGTTTAGATACCAGACCATAGAAATGGCCTGGTATTTAATTATTCTTGAACTTTAGGAAGTATAGTTTCCACTTCATTATGTGGTCTTGGTATTACATGAACAGATACAAGCTCTCCTACCCTTTCCGCTGCAGCTGCTCCTGCATCTGTAGCTGCTTTTACTGCACCTACATCTCCTCTTACCATAACTGTTACTAATCCTCCACCTACATGTTCTTTACCTACTAAAACAACATTAGCTGCCTTAACCATAGCATCTGCTGCTTCTATTGAACCTACAAGTCCTTTTGTTTCTATCATTCCTAATGCATTCATACTTGACATTTAAATTCCTCCCTTATTATTCATTAATTTTTTGAATTTGTTCCATTACAAGCTTAGTTATAACTTCTATATCAATGTTTCTTAAATCTTCTGACTTACATTCCATACAACTTTCCACATCAACATCTTCAACTCCATAAGCCATTCTTCTTATGTTTATAAGATTCATAGGAGTTATATTGTCAGAAGTTGCACTTCCTCCTATAGCTCCACATCCTAATGTAAGAGAAGGAGCTAAGTTAGTTGTTATTCCTACAGCACCTTGAGATGAAGGTGTATTTACCAATATTCTCGATACTGGTTTTTTAAGTCCAAATTCTCTTATTATATTTTCATCTTTAGAATGGATTGAAAGAGAATGACCAAGTCCTCCATTTTCTAAAAGCTTAAAACATAATTCACATGCTTCTTCCCAATCTTCAACTACATAAAACCCTAAAAGTGCAGTTAACTTCTCTTTTGAAAATGGATATTCTTTTCCAATTCCCTTTTCTTCACAAAGTAATACTCTAGTACCTTCTGGTATATCTATACCTACCATATCAGCAATTTCTTGGGCTGATTTTCCAACTATTTTAGGATTCATTCCTCCATTTGGTCTTTCCATTATTTCAACTATCTTTTCCAGTTTTTCTCCTTCTAGAAAATAACCACCTTGTCTCTCGATTTCATCCTTAACCTTATCTTCAATTATTTTCTCTGTAACAATAGATTGCTCTGAAGCACATATAGTTCCATTATCAAAAGTTTTACTTGCAAATATTCTCTTTACAGCTAACCCAATATCTGCACTTCTTTCAATATAGGCTGGTACATTTCCAGGGCCTACTCCTAAGGCTGGTGTTCCTGAACTATAAGCTGCCTTAACCATTGCAGAGCCACCTGTAGCAAGTATAAGAGCTACATCTTTATGTTTCATTAGTTCATTTGTTCCTTCTATAGTTGGATGTTCCATGCAAGATATTAATCCATCTGGTGCTCCATTTGCCACTGCTGCCCTATTTAAGATTTCAACAGTCTTTGATATACATCCAACAGCACTGGGATGAGGACTAAATACAATAGCATTCCCTGATTTAAGGGAAATAAGAGCTTTATATATTGCTGTTGATGTTGGATTAGTTGATGGAATCAAACCTGCAATCACACCTACTGGAGTTCCTATTTCTACAATCTTTCTTTCCTTATCTTCATTTAATATGCCTACAGTTTTCATATCTTTTATATATTCGTATAATTTGTCGCTAGCAAGTTTATTCTTTTCAACTTTATCTTCCCATTTACCAAAGCCTGTTTCTCTCTTTGCAAACTTAGCCAGACTTTCAGCTTCTTTGGAAGCTGCCTTAGAGACAGCTTGTACTATTCCATCTATCTTATATTGATCAAAGGTATTAAACCTTGACTGAGCTTCTTTTGCTTTTTCTACAAGATTTCTAACTTCTTGGATAGAAATCAAATCCTTATCTATAATCATAGTATCTTAACCTTCTTTCCTTGAATATTCTATAATAGCCTCAATCAATTCATGTTTTTTAGCAAATTTTATTTGATTATTATCCATATTAAAATTCTCAAGCATTCTAACCATCTTTCTCAACTCTACAACTTTCATTTTGTCAAGTTGCTTTTTATCATTTAACTGAATAACTTTATCCTCAAATTTTATAGTTTTTTTTTACCGTCTTGAAGCTTTATATCTTCAACTTTTTCTTCTTTTATCTCTTCTTTTTCTATTTCTTTAAAGTTTTCTTCAGCTATGATTTTGTCTTCAACTTTTTCCTTATCTTTATAAAATACTTCTTCAAGACCTTCTCCAGTTCTAGCAATAACAGTTGTAGATATTACTTTCCCAATTCTACCTGCAGCTGCTTCTCCTGCATCGACAGATGCTTTTACTGCACTCACATCGCCAGTTATTAATATTGTCACAAGCCCACCTTTTACAAACTCACATTTCTTCAAGTTTACATTTGCTGCTTTAAGGCTTGCATCAGCCGCTTCAATAGCAGCTACATAACCATAAGTTTCAATTAATCCTAAGGCTTCTTTATTCATAATTATCACCACTAATATTTAGTAGGATTGTCAGCAACAAACTTTACTGCATCTGCAAAAGCATCACATGCTGCTTTACATGCAGATTGGCTTCCTGTCAACAATCCTCCACCAAAGTTAGTTTCAGATGGCGGTCCATAAAAATCTACCATCTTTACATCAGCAGCCTTCAAAGCAGCATCTAGTGCATACATGGCTTCTAAAGGGGGTGCTATTAGATAGGCTATTGCTTCTCCTTCTTTAATTCCTGCACCTTCTGACAAATAAGAACCTGTTCTAGATATACAGTGTGCAAAATATACTATAGAGTCATCATCATTTGCACTATAGAAAAAGGCCTCATTCTCTATAAAATCTATTGCTGCATTTAAACCACTTTTTACTTCTGCAGGATTTGGACCTGACAATATTCCAATAAATTCACCAGCTAATTTAGTATTAGCATTTGCTGCTCCACCATAAAAAGACTTTGCATAAGCTACCTTCACATCAGCTTTTTTAGTAGCATCATCTAAAGCAGTATAACCTACATCATCACAATCAGTTGTTATTATGCCTATACTTCTATGACCTGAAGGTAATTTCAATTCCTTTACCATATCTAAACTTACATTTGGAATAAGTTTTACACTTAAAACCTTTGTAGGCAATCTATCATCTCTCATATTTAAAACCTCCACTATTTATAGTTTTAATTTTAAACCACTAGCTTTTTGTTCAAGCATAGTTTTTATTACATCTGCTATATGAGCCCCAGCTTCTACAGCAGGAGTACCACCACTATGAATATTCGATACAACTGTTCTATTAGACTCTGGCATTCCAACAGTTGGTTTATACGCCATATAACAACTCATACTTTCTCCTGTTGCAAGGCCTGGCCTTTCCCCTATGAGAACTACTACTACTTCAGGATTTAAAGCTTCTCCAATAGCATCCATAGCAGGCACTCTTCCATGTTTAACAAAGAAAGGTTTCCCTACCTTTATTCCATGATTGTTTAATCCTTGGACAATTGCATCATAGGTATCCTTTGCATTGGCTTCTATAGCAGTAGAGCTAAGCCCATCAGAAATATAGATTTGAACTTGAGTATTCATATCGCATTCTTCTTTAAGAAGTCTTATAGTTTCATCGTCAAATTTTCTTCCTAAATCTGGTCTTGTTAGATATTCGTCTTTGTCCTTACACATAGTGCTTACTGATATAAGATTCCAATCCTTTAAAAAATCATCTGAAACATATGTGAATACTGCATCCATGGCAACACCATGATCTGCTCTAAATCTTAACAAGTTTTGAGTCTTACACCTTGCTCCAGCTTTTGATATTCCCACCCTTGCCGGAGTATATTCTTTCAATTTTAAATAAGCATCTCTATTTTCAGAACCTTCGACTAATAATTGTTTCTTTAAATCTATAGTAGTTATATCCAATATATCTTCATCATCTATACCACTTTTATCTAAAACTGCTTTTAATACTTCCTCTTGCTTTTCATTATCTTTCTCATTAACACCCATGTCACTCATAACCTGCTCTATTAATTTTTTCAGTTCTCTTTCAGTAACCATATTTCTTTCCTCCTTTTTCACCTGCTATTTAATAAATATAGAAGCATCTCCAGCTCTTTTAGTAAGTTTGCCATCTTTATAAATTCCCATTTTTTCTAGCCAAATTTCAAATTCTCTTATAGGTCTTAAACCTAATAGTTCTCTTAAAGCTGCTCCATCATGATAACCTAAGGTTTGATAATTAAGCATTACGTCATCACCTTGTGGTACAGCAATCAAATAGTTGCAACCAGCTGTCGAAAGAACTATAGATAGATTTTCTAAGTCATTTTGATCTGCTTTCATATGGTTTGTATAGCATGCATCTACCCCCATAGATATTCCGCTTAATTTACCCATGAAATGGTCTTCCAGTCCTGCTCTAATAACTTGTTTGCTATCATATAGATACTCTGGTCCTATAAATCCTACAACAGTATTTACTAAAAATGGTTCATATCTTTTAGCAAACCCATAGCATCTAGCTTCTAATGTAACTTGGTCTACTCCAAAATGAGCATCTGAAGATAATTCTGAACCTTGTCCAGTTTCAAAGTACATAACATTTGGTCCCACAGATGTACCTTCTTTAAGAACAAGTTCTCTTGCTTCATCTAATAATTCAGCAGTTACTCCAAAAGCTTCATTTCCTTTTTGAGTTCCTGCTATACTTTGGAATATCATATCACTTGGAGCCCCTTTTCTTATAGCTTCCATTTGAGTTGTTACGTGAGCAAGAACACAGTTTTGTGTAGGAATTTCCCATTTTGTCTTTACTTCTTCAAATAAATTCAATACACTTGTAACGCTTTCAACACTATCGTCTACAGGGTTAAGTCCTAAAACAGCATCACCTATTCCATAACTTAAACCTTCATACAACGATATAAGGATTCCATCAATATTATCACTAGGATGATTTGGTTGAAGTCTCATAGCCAACGTATTTTCAGTCCCAATAGTAGTGTTACAATGAGCCATAACTTTAATCTTCTTAGCTGCATAAACAAGGTCAAGATTGGTCATAAGTTTCGCTACAGCGGCTATCATTTCACTTGTTAAACCTCTTCTTATTCTTCTAATATCTTTGTCTGTAGTTTTAACATCCAATAACCACTCTCTAAGTTCTGCAACTGTCCAATTTTTTATCTCATTGTAAATCTTTTCATTTACATCATCTTGAATAATTCTTGTAACTTCATCTTCTTCATATGGGACTACTGGATTGTTTCTTAGGTCACTTAATGTTAAATTACTTAATACTTCTTTTGCAGCAATCCTTTCTGTAAGTGATTCAGCACTAATACCTGCTAAACTATCTCCTGATTTTTCTTCATTTGCCTTTGCTAACACTTCTTTAATATCTTTAAATTGATAAACAATGCCAAAAAGCTTAGTTTTTAATCTCATTACCTTCACCTCTTTAATTTAATAGTTAAATAATAATGTTTTCACTATAACCGGTACTACCTTTCCTTCAGCCAAAGGCTTACCTATGTCTATATAATCTCCATCTGATACTTTTATGGAATCTATACAAACTATATCTTTTTTATTATTTAATTGGGTTTTTAAAGTTTGCCCAAGAACCTTTGCCATATCACTTTCTGCAATAACTATAAGAGGAGCATTAGAGTTTATTATCTCTTCCATACCATTTATAATTGAGTTAGAAAGTTCTTGAATATATTTAAAGCTTCCACTTTTTAGTCCTTTAATGGCTAATGCTACTAATTGTTTATTATCTTCCAATCTAAACCACTTTAATTTATCAGCAATAACCTTACTCATATCATCAAAGCTAAGTTTTTCATCTTCCTCAGTTAACTTTAATATTGGAATATTTTTTATAGGGAGAACATCTTCACTAACATCTATAGTACTTCCACTTATATCTGTAGTATGAGAACCTGCCCCTACTACAGTAGCCCTTATGGTTTCAGCTGGCTTTAATATTTTTTTCTCTTTAATCAATTTAGAGTCCTTTATGGATTTTCCTAATAAAAACCCTATATCTTCAAATTGGAACCAGTTATCAGGTTGGTTAGAAATACAATCTGCAATCCCACCTGTAAAAGATAGATATTCTATTTCATAATCCCTTCTTAGGTCATGGTTTGTAATTAAAAGTTCTAACTCTTTAGAAGGTTCTTTTATACCTACAATTTCTTCAAGGATTTCTGCCATTTTATTTGTTATCTTCTCAAGCTCACTCTTATCTAATTTAGAACCTACAAATATTTTTAATCCTATTCTCTCTACTAATTGCTTCATCTTTTCTGATAGATAAGTTATTTCACTATTTTCTTTATTGATTTTTATAAGTCTTCCACCTATGTCAAGACAAGCTGTATCTATTACATCTCCATTTTTAAATACAGATATATTTGTAGTACCACCTCCTATATCTAAATTTGCTACTACAGTTCCTTTTTCTTTAGAAAACTCCCCTGCACCTGCACCTTTGCCTGCTATAATCCCTTCTAAATCTGGCCCAGCTGTAGCCACTACAAAATCTCCTGCAAATCCACTTAGATTTTTTAAAACTTCACTAGCATTTTCTTTCCTAGCAGTTTCTCCAGTTATAATAACCGCTCCAGTATCTACATCCTCTGGTCTTATTCCTGCTTTTTTATACTCATCTTCAATTATTTTTTTTACACCTATTGCATCTATTTCTGTAAGAGATAATAAAGGAGTAAAGTATATTTCACTTCTATATATAACTTTTTTATCTACTATAGATATCATTGGTACAGAGACTATAGATGCTTTGTTTTCAATGGTTATATTACTAAAAACCAATTGGGTTGTAGACGTTCCTATATCTATACCTACACTTAAAATGTCTTCCTTCATGGGATCCTCTCCTTTAGAATTCAAAAAAGGAGCCAAAGAATATGGAAATTTCCATACTCCTTGGCTCCTTTGCCTTCGAAAACACGCCATTGTGTTTTAATATTTAATTTTTAAAATCAAAAATTATCTTTGTTCCTTCTTTTCCACTATCTATAATAAAATCTCCTTCAAGTTTATCCTTTACAATTTGTTCTACTATATTTAAACCTAAACTATTCATTTTTATATCCTTAACATTAAAACCACTGCCATCATCTTTAACTGAAATAGTTGAATGTATTTCCCCTTTATATATTACAATTTCTATATACCCATAATTCCTATCTTTAAAACCATGCTCAATAGAATTTTGAATTAACTCATTTACTACAAGGGCTATGGATGTAGCCTTGTCGGAACCTACTGAGAAATTATCACCTAAAACATTTACTTCTATATTTTGATCTGAAGTAGCTATATAGTCCAGTGTATTCTTAGATATCATTTTTAAGATTGATTTTATATCTACTTCATCTATACCTTCCTGAGCCAATAATTCATGTGTTACTGAAATACTGAGAATCCTACTTATGCTTTCATTAAAAGCCTTTTTTAAATACTCATCATCCACTCTTCTAGATTGTAGCCTTAAGAGACTAACTATAGTTTGAAGGTTGTTTTTCACCCTATGATGTATCTCTTTTATAACAACAGATTTTAAAATAAGTTCTTTTTCCTTTTCTTTAACCTCTGTAATGTCTTTTATTATCATATTTACACCAGTTACTTTACCTTTCTGTCTCATAACACTATATTTTATTTCCAAATCCAAATTTCCAGCACTTGTTTCAGGAGTTTTAGTATAGTTATTCATAAGAACTTTTTCAAAACTTATTTCATCAAGTACTAGGTTATTGAACTTCAGACCTACTATATTATCTCTATAACCTAATGTTTTATATAATCTTTTAGCACATGGATTAGCATAAATAGCCACTCCATATCTATCGAATACAATTATACTATCATCAATATTTTGAGTTATTAAATTTAGATTTTGTCCCATATATTGAAACATCTCAGGAAAGTCTTCTAAGGATTTTGAAAGAGTGGATCTATTTATATTTTCCCCATCCTTAAATACCTGATTTACAGCTTGTTCTATTATTAAAACAGCAATTACCTCACCTTTTTTATTCCTTACAGGTACTGTAGTCTGAATCACCGTCTTATTTTCTTGAGTAATAGCCTTTAGTCCTCGAGTAGATACACCTGTATTTAGTGTTCTAAGAGCTGCAGGTTCATTTTCTTGTAAAGCTATCTTCCCAACTACAGAATTCATATAGTTGGACTTTACATGAATTGGTTTTGCTTCAGCAATTACTATAGCTTTTGTGTGATCTTTTGTAATACAATCTAAAAACACATCTGCCCTCACTAATTCTGAAATAGTAGGAAGCATATCAGATATCTTTGTTAACTCATCAATATCTGAAAAAGTTAAATTTGTATACTCTCTACATATATCAATAATGTTCATTTTTATTCACCTTTTATCTATTCATTATTATTGCTTTAGCAATATCCTTCATAGGTGCTCTCTTATCCATACTTAATTTTCTAATCATACTGTAAGCTTCTTCTTCTGTTATATTTCCTTTATTCATCAATATTCCTTTAGCTCTTTCAACTAATTTTCTAGCTTCTAATTCATTTTTAGCTTCCTTTATGCTTTCTTTCATATATTTCATTTCTTCATCCTTTGCCAATGCAATTTCAATGGCTGGTAAAAGATTTTTTTCATTTATAGGTTTAACTACATACCCCATAACACCAATACCTTTAGCTTCATTTATAAATTCCCTTGTACTATAAGCTGTAAGGAGAACTATACAACTAGCTATTTCTTCTTCTAACAAAACTTTCGAAGCCTTCAACCCATCAAGTAATGGCATTTTTATGTCCATAAGAACTAAATCTGGTTTAAGACTTTTACATATTTCTACTACATCAAAACCATCAGAAGCCATACCTACAACATCGTAGCCTGCTCCCATTAAAATCTCTGAAATATCCATCCTAGTAATAGGCTCATCTTCGGCTATTACTATCTTTTTACTCATGGTTTTTCCTCCCTTAATTATTCTAATAGTTCTCTAATATCTTCTATACCCTCACCAGTTATAGAGTCCACATAAAAAATATCCTCTACTCCTGCTTGTTTTAAATGTTTCTCAGCTATTTTTACATCAGCATCATGACAATCTACTTTAGTTATAATTCCTATAGACCCTTTATTAAAAATAGATGTAAAATTTGGAGGAAAGACAACTTTTTCACTGGTGCAATCCTGTACAAGTCCTATAATATCACAATCTACTGAAGATATCATAAGTGCATTATAATATCTTCTATTTTCAATATATTCACCTGGAGTATCTAAGATATTTTTAGAGTATTCTAGTGATTGAGTCTTTTTATATCTTATTTCTTCATTATTTAGTGCCTGTTTAAGTGTGGTCTTTCCACTGCCTGTCTCCCCAATTAACATTATCTTTTTCATTACAATCTCTCCTAAGATTTAGTTATATTAGTTGATGTAAATGCTAGAACATCTGATAAAAGGTTTAATACCTCTTTGAGTGCTGTTTCAACACTTGAAACATCTCCTGTTATAACTAATGAACCACTGAATCTATCTAAAAACCCTATTTCAACATCTGCCACCTTTGTAGAAATATCTGCAGCTATTATAGCTGCTTCACTTGGGGTAATGGTCAATATACCTATAGCACTACTCTTTTCATCATCTAATCCAAGTTTTAAATATATGTTTTTTTGAGGGTTAGCTATTAAATGTGCCAATGTAACTTGTTTACCTGGAACATATTCCTGTACAACTCTTTGTTTTTCTACATCAGCCATATTATCAAATCCTTTGTCTAAAATTACAAAAAACGCCTACAATAAAGTGGATATTCCACTTCCTTTGTAGGCGTCATTGCCATTTATTAGCACTCCATTGTGCAAACGTATTCTAATGTATTTTCATTATAACAAATTAAAGACGCTATTGCAATACAATACAGCAATATTCTTAAAATTTAATTGTTTACTTAATCCATTCTACTACATCTTCCATAGGTCTTCTGGTTTTCTCTCTATGGGGATCTTCTTTTCTATATCCAAATGCAATTAATGTAGATACTCCAAATTTTTCTCTGTCCAGTACCCCTTCACTTTCCAACAATTTTTCTAATTCTTCTTTATTAAAACCTTCTATAGGGCAAGAATCTATACCTATTTCTGCTGCAGCAGTCATCATATTTCCGAGAGCAATATAAGTTTGTCTTATTGACCATTCAAACATGTCTTTCTCATTATTAAATATTTTAAAATCTTCATTTTGAAATACTCTATACTTTTCACGTCTTTCTTTTATTTTATCATCTGGCATTTTGTGTACATCTCTCATCATATGAGTAATATAGTCAGCGCTATATAAAACATCTGAACCCTTCCTTGCCAATATTATTACCAGATGGCTTAATGTTGGCATTTGTCTCCTTACTCCCCAAACTACAGGCAATAGCTTCTCTCTAAGTTCTTCATTCTCAACTACAAGAAACTTCCATGGCTCAAATCCAAAAGAGCTAGGGGAAAGCCTTCCTACCTCAAGTAAGAATTTAAAATCTTCTTCTGGTATTTTCCTATCTGGATCAAATTCCTTACAAGCAAACCTAAATTTATGTGCATTTAATATTTCTTCTTTTCTTTTTTCTATATCAATATTTTTCATAAATATCCCTCCCAATGTATATTTCCTTGTTTATGTATATACCCAACTTAATTTGATTTTAATTTTTTTTGCAAATATAATTGAGATTAATTATCATATTATAGGGTACTTAAGATAAATAAGATTAGGAGGGAAATTAAATGAAAGGATATTTTGCTTCACATTTTTTTAATGATGCCATGTTTAGATGGACAGAGGAAGTAGCAAGTTATATTGAAAGTGAAACAGGGATTAATATGTATGTTCCTCAAAGAAATGGGGAAATAAATGATAAAAGGGAAAATGATGATATAATAACAGATATAAAAATTGCTCAAGCTGATACTCTTGAATTAAAAAAAGCTAATATATTATTTGCTTGTCTTGATGGACTTACTATAGATGATGGGGTAGCTGGGGAAATAATGGGATTTGGCCTCATTAAGGAAATGGAAGAAGAATATAATATTCCTGATAGAAAGCCAAGGCTAATTATTGGAATAATAACAGATATGAGGTGGCAAGGAACTGGAGATAATCATTTATATAGAAATCTAATGATTTTAGGCAAAGTTAAAGAACATGGATATATAGTAGAAGGGTATCCTGGAGAAGATAACTATAAAGAAAAAATTGTTGGAATAGTAAAAGATTTTGAAGAAAAATATTTTTAAATAGACTACCTAATTAGGTAGTCTATTTAAAAATATCATGAAATTCTCGGACAACTATCTCCACTAGTAAACCACCTACATGGTTTACAGCCTAAACATTTAACAATCTCTCGTCCTTCTTTTATACGGTTTGTAAAGTTATAATCTGCAAGTTGAGCCCTACCTATAGCAACAAAATCTGCTAGATTATTATCAATTAAATAACTTGCTTTTTCCACTGACTTAATTAAGTTTACAGCTATTACTGGAATTGTTACTTCTTCTTTTATTTTAGTCGCACCATAGACAATCCAATTGCAAGGAAATTCTTCAGGTACTTTCTCTTCAATTGGAGTATTATCAAATCCTGTGGATATATGCAGATAATCCATACCCATATCTTCTAGTTTTTTTGCCATATCAATACTAGTTTTTAAACTATTCTCATTGCAACCTACTCTAATGCCAACAATAAAATCATTATTAACATTTTCTTTAACCCCTTTAACAATTTCTTCTACAATCCTTAATCTATTATCAAGATTTCCACCATATTCATCTTCACGTTTATTTACCTCAGTAGAGAAAAACTGTGTCATAAGATATGAATGAGCACCATGAATCTCTACGCCATCAAAACCAGCTTTTTCTGCCCTAATAGCAGCATTTATAAAATCCTTTTCTATACTATGAATTTCATCAATTATCATAGCCCTAGCCGATATATCACCCCTATTATAATCTGATGAAGTTATCGTATCTTCATTAATATGCTTTGGAGTTTTAAGTCCTGCATGATGAAGCTGTATAAATACCTTAGAACCATATTTATGACAAATATCAGCTATCTTACTCAAACCTTCTATATAATCATCAGACCAGATTCCCAGTTGATCTGTAGACAATCTTCCCTGTTTGTTTACAGATGTTGCCTCTACAATAACAAGTCCAGTACCACCTTTAGCTATAGATTCATAATGGCTTATATTCTTTTCAGAAACAAAACCATTGTCTTCAGCAAACCCAAAGCAAACCATAGGTGGCAATACAATTCTATTTTTTATTTCTAATTTTTTAATTTTTTGTGGTTTAAAAAGTAAATCCATTATCTTCTCAACCTTTCATATTAATTTATAGTATTTTCATTGTCTAATTATAGATAATATCATACTTGCCTATTTAAAATATAAAATATATGTTTATTATTAGATTAATTACGAATAATAAAGTTATCTAATTATTTAAAGAAGGTGGTAAAATAGACGCTATTGAAACAACCTATAATCATGTTTTAAATGTAGTTTTTGGTGTAGTTAATCCAATTAAAAAATCAATAATAAAAACCCAGTGTAAGGTTCATAAATTAATTAATGTAGATGCATTAACAATACTTAAAAACGATAATTATCTATCAGAATATTATTTTTTTAGCAACTATATTGCAGATATAAATGAAGGAACTGTATGGGCTGATCAAGATTTCAAAAGTTCAAACCATTTCTATAGTCCCTTTAAGAAAAAAGGATTATATGGTAGAAAAAGTGCATTGGACTTAGGTATTGATTATTATTCTAAAGCTCTTGAGCTATGGGAAGACAATAAACTTAATGAATCTCTATTTTTCATGGGTGCAGCCCTTCACATTATCCAAGACATGACAATACCTCAACATGCTAGTATTAAACTACTCGATAATCATCGCCAATATGAATCATATGTTAAAAATACGTATGGTTATTTAAAAGAATTTGAAGTAAAAAACGGGGCTTATCTGCTAGATTCTATTAGGAATTATATAAGGTTTAATGCTAGGGTTGCCATTAAAATATATAAAAAGTTTAGTACTATATCAGACGATAAAGCTAGATTTTATCGTATAACTAAATGTGCTCTTCCCCTTGCCAAAAGGACTACAGCTGGAGCTATGGTTATGTTTTATGAAGACATAAAAAAGACTTAGAATTGTATACAATTCTAAGTCTTTTATTATGTATCAAAATCTAAATATTTGTTTCTTCTTTTATCTATTTTAAGGTATCATAAATAACTTATTCTATTATCATTTATTCCTAATATAAATATATTAATAATAAATTTTTATTGTAAATCAACACATTTGATTAATTATCCTCATATAAATCTTCAATGTATTTAGTTTTATTCTTGGCTAATCTATGAATATTTAAACTACTCAAATACTTTAAAACCAGATATCCTAATCCTGATCCAATGATTATATATTGTGCTTTTATTGTTATTATATTTTGCTTATCCTTTATGAGAAAAGTAATAATTACCAATATTATAAATAAACTAATCGATATGAATGTAGGTATATGCTTCTTGAATCCCATTTCATCAATAAACAAAGGAGTGATAATTCCATCGGCAATGAAATTGACTAATACAACCCCTACATATAGTAAATATATAACAGGAGTAGATTGCCATGATAAACTTTGGTATTGTAAATATGCTGATAATATATGCATTCCAAATAAATATCCAGATAACAAATTAAAAAAATTCAACAAAATTTCTATTGTACTTGGTCCGTAACTATTTTTTATTATTTCATTGGAAAAACTTTTAATGTCATTACCTATAACATTCTTTAGGTTAGTCCCTCTTAACTCTGAATCCTGCGCCATTCCTATTAAATCTCTCTGAATTACTTGTGCATCATATGAATTTACTTTAAAAACACTCATACTTTTCATAATTTCATATATTATATCTTCATCATCTTCTTTTACGTTTTCCATTTGCCGCAAGTTTTCTTTTTTAAGTAAGGTAACCTCATTTTTAAACATTTACTCTCCCTCCAATACATTATCAACAATTTTTTTTAAACAATTCCAAGCAACATTAAACTCTTTTAAATACTCTTTTCCATTCTTAGTTAAAAAATAATACTTTCGTTTTGGTCCAAGAGGAGATTTCCTATACTTAGATGATATTATCTCCTTTTTTTCAAGTCGCATCAGTAAAGGATAAATTGTTCCTTCTTTCGTATCAGAAAACCCATAACTTTGTAATTGCAGTACTATTTCATAACCATAAGTTTCTCCTTTGCTAATTATACTAACTATACAACCTTCTAATGTGCCTCGCATTAATTGGGACTTATCTATCACATTTTTCACCTACCTTGCACTGCATACTAGACTTATCTACATTGTATCACAAGGTAGGTGTCATATCAATAAAAAATCACCTATCTTAAAGATAGATGATTTTTTTGTTGACATTAATTTGTATTTTGGGTTTAACGTTGTTTAAGTATATAAACATATATGCAAGAACTAACAAATTAACTTATTCATAAAATCCCAATATAAATACTCCTATACTTATCATTATAATAGTAAAATATTGCTTCTTAGTTAGTTTTTCTTTCAAATAAATCCTTCCAAATATAACAGCTACTATACTGTCTATTGACATCAATGGTGCTGCAACTACTGAATTAGAATTTAGAGCATATACATAAAAAAATTGGCCTGCTGTTTCAAATAGTCCACCATAAATATTATATTTTTCATCTACTAGCTTGTACCCCTGTTTCTTAATCACTATTATATAAAACAATGATATCAAAGCTACAATACAAAATGTTAATTCAAAGGAAATCAATGCTTCCTCTGGTGTAAAATATTTACTTAAGTAAACATCGTCTAAAAATGTGCCCACTCCATCTAATATAGCATAAAAGATAGGAAACAATAATGCAGCTGCTCCTATTTTATTTTTTTTATTTACTTGTCCTATATTTTCTAGCTCCTCTTTTTCTGCCCCTTTCTTTTCTAAAACAGCTAATAAAATTAAACCTAATGTAATTAAACTTACCGCAAAAAATTGCCATCCAGACATAGTTTTACCTAATACTTTAAAGGACAATATCCCTGCTATAGCTCCAGAAGTACTAGCAACTGGTGAGCCCACAGATATTAATAAATATCTATAGCCATAAAAATCTATAGCCATGGATAAGATATATAAAAATGACACTGGAAAATAACTGATTATGTTTTTAACATCGTATTGCCAATTTAATTTTTGCAGTTCTACCACTGCATGAATTCCCATCATTAATCCAATCATTATCAATATTCTTAAATGACTATATTTATCAGTAGGGCTTGTCCCTTTTTTAAAAAATACATCAGATAAACCCCAGCAAAATGTTGCAGCTATTGCAAGTGTAAACCACGTAAACTCCATCATAATCCCCCTATACTATTGTGTTTGAAATTGCAGATTTTATTATATAATAATTACTTCCCATTAGCAAAGAAAAAAATACTGGCTGAATTGTATAATACAATTTAGCCAGTATTTTTATATTTAAATCGCCCAAAGCTTAGATTTTTCCATTTCTTCTATCATACCATAATATCTTTTTTTGTTCTTCATTAACTCTTCATGATTGCCTATTTCTTCAATTTTTCCTTGATTTAATACTATTATTTGATCTGCATCTTTAATTGTATTCAATCTATGGGCTATTGTTATTACCGTTCTACCCTTTGTCAGTTTATCTATGGATTTTTTAACTTCAAATTCACTATCTGCATCTAATGAAGCTGTTGCTTCATCTAGCAAAACTATTGGTGCATCTTTTAATATAGCCCTTGCTATAGATATCCTTTGTTTTTCGCCGCCAGACAAAGTGGAGCCTCCTTCTCCCACTATAGTTTCGTAACCTAAGGGAAGTTTATCTATAAAACTATGACAATTGGCTACTTCCGCTGCCTTCACTACTTCTTCATAACTAGCATCTTGATTACCCAATTTTATATTATTATATATAGTATCGTTCAAAAGGTATACATCTTGAAATACCATACTTATATCCTTTAATAATACATCTGGATTTAAACTAGTTATATCCATTCCACTTATTTTTATAATCCCATTATCTATATCCCAAAATCTTGCTATAAGATTCGTTATTGTCGTTTTCCCAGAGCCTGAAGGTCCTATAAGGGCTGTTTTAGTACCTTCTTTAGCTACAAAACTTATATTGTTTAAAATATTTTCTCCTTCTTCATAAGCAAAACTTACATTTTCAAACTCAATGTCATAATTCTTAAAATTGCTCTTGTCATATATATATCCTATCTCTGGTTGGTTATACACTTCTATTAATTTTTGGGAAGCTAATTTTAAATATCTAAATTCTCCATATTGAACTGAAAAAGTCCTTAATATATTGGTAAGGGCAATATTTACAATAGAGAAAGTTAAAAGTTCTTTACTTCCTATGTTGCCATTGCCAAATTTAGATACTGCTATTAATAATAACACAGGGAAACTCAAATCAACTATTGTCTGAAATATAAGTACATATGGCGCAATAGATATCTCTGTTCTTATACTTTGTTTCTTAAAATCTCTAAAAGACTTTTCTAATCTGTCAAATTTATCTCCAATTAAATTATAAGACTTAAATACCTGTATACCATTTATATATTCCACCATCCTAGATATAACCTCGTCTATAACTTTTTTCTTGTCCTTCCCTATTTTCTGTGCCTTTTGACCACCTGCATATATAATGGGAACAGCTGCTAATATTACTATAGCTTGTATCAGGCCCAATTGTTTATCTATAAAGAAAGTTATTGCAAGAAGATATATACTTAAACAAAAAGTCTTTATTAAATCACTAATACTATGAGTTATTATCCTTTCAAAATCCTGTAAATCATTAGTCATTATATTGGTAAGGCTTCCTATGCTATTTTGATTAAAATATCCTAGATTTAAATTTTTCAAATGATTGCCTAAAGATATTCTCATAACTTTAGTAGCTCCTGCCCCTTCGGTCTGTATCCCCGTATATCCAATTCTAATGATTATAACTCTTAAAATAAATGCTATTGACATTATAATCGTATATGTTTTTATCTTAGCAAAGGTAAAATCATTATTTATCAAATCCAATAACACATTATATAACATGCCATAAAAAATCATACTAAATAATGCATCTATAACTAATAGAAATATGGGCTTTTTTAACCTTTTCCCATCTTTCCCCAGCAAAGTCTTAATATCAGATAGCATAGTTTTCCCCTCCTTCTTTTATATCTACGTCACAATAATATCTATCCCAAAGATATCTATAAAGCCCTTTCTTATTTAACAAATATTCATGTTTTCCCATTTCTGCAATTTGCCCATCTTCTAAAACCACTATATTATCTGCATTCTTAATTGTATATAGTCTATGAGCTATTATTATTCCCGTTTTATCCTTTAGAAGAACTCTAAGGGCCTCCTGTATTTTACTTTCATTTTCTATATCTGAATAGGATGTTACCTCATCTAAAATTATAATTGGACTATCTTTCAATATAGCTCTTGCTATAGATATTCTTTGTTTCTCTCCTCCGCTTAATTTTATGCCACCTTCACCAAGTAATGTATCATATCCATCTGGTAGTGTCATTATAAAATCATGAATCTGTGCTTTCTTGCTAGCTTCTATTATCTCTTCCTTAGTCTTGTCTAATCCCATCTTTATATTTTCCATTATAGTATCTTCCAACATAAATACATCTTGAAATACAAAAGAAATATTATCCATCAAATTTTCCATTGGAATACTTTTTATATCAATCCCATCAATTTTTATACTTCCTTTTTGTATATCCCAAAATCTCCCTACTAACTTCCCTAATGTAGTTTTTCCAGAGCCAGATGGTCCAACTAAAGCTACTGTAGTTTTAGGCTCTACAGATAAAGATAAATCTTTTATAACATCTTTTTCGTCATATCTAAAAGTAATATTTTTGAATTCTATTCTTCCATTAGTATCATCTTTTAGCTTTGTATATCCTGAAAATTGAGTGGGAATTTCAATTATATCTCTTACTTTGCCAGCTCCTTCTAATAACATTGAAAAATTAGAGCCGAATTCCAGCAGTGTCTTAAATGAAGATAGGAAATTCGCACTTAAAATTAAAAACAATATATAAGTAGATACATCTATAGAACCTTTAATAAACATTATTCCACCTATGGGTATCATAAATAATAGTCCCGAATCTATTAATGCTAAAAATATTGCATAATTAGGTACAGTTTTTTTAGTTATTTCCACCCAATAGTCTGCATATTCTTCTGTTATATTCTTATAATTTTTAAAAGATTTTGCCGATAAATTAAACGCTTTCATGATATTCATTCCATTTATATATTGAACTATGGTTGAGTTTAATTTTTCAACTAATCCATGATAGTGTACAACTCTCTCTTTCATCCCTTTAAACATAGATATCTGACTTATAAATCCTAATATTATAGGTATAAATAGTGCCAATGCCAATTTCCAATTTAAATATAGAAGATATCCTAAAAACACTATTGGTGCTATTATTGCAGAGGCTAAATCTGGAATTTGATGTGCTATAAATGTTTCCAACTTTTCTATATCCTCATTTATTGTTTTTTTAATTTCCCCTACAGTATGTCCTGTAAAAAACCCCATATTTAACTTAGACATATGATTTATAGCTCTCATTCTTAATTCGTAAAGAATGGTAAAGGCTGCTATATGAGAAAAAACCCCCGATAGAACAAAAATTATCAATCTTATTACTACAAATACAGCTGTAGTCAAAGCCAAACCTTTTATCTCATCATAATTTATATCCTTGTTAAATAACTCCATCACTATATTATACATAAGTATATAAGGTACTATTGCAAGTATAGAACTTATAGCACTAAATATAGCAGAGATATATAATTTGTATTTTTCTTTGCCAGAAACTTCAAGTAAAAACCTTAAATTCGATTTTTCTCTAGTACTATTTTTCATATTATATCACTCCTATCTCTTCTTATTTTAAAATACTCTGCGTCATATATTATTAATAGTACATGATAACGATTATCAATTTCAACTCCAATAGTTATTATTTATGCTCCAAAAAATAAAAAAAGCTAAATCTCATCAAAATAATTAAAGATTAGCTTTTGCATTTTCTATATTCTGTTGGGGTCATATCTGTATATTTTTTAAATGTAGTAGAAAATTTGCTGGGATTTTCATATCCTACACTACCAGCAATATTTATGATGGAAATATCTGTTGTATGTAAAAGGGTCTTAGCCTTTTCAATCCTATTTCTTCTTATATATTCATATACAGTGTTTCCTGTTATTTTTTTAAATCCATTTTGCAATTTATATATAGTCATATTTAGTTCTCTCGCTAGTTCCGCAACTGTCGGTGGGTTTTTTAAATCATTTAATAAAATGTTTCTAGCCATTGATATATTATTTATCTCATCCTCACCAATGTTCGCAATACCTTCTTGTTCATTCACTTTATACTCCAAACACAAAGTAATAAATTCCATAACTTTAGATTTTAGCTTTATATAGTCTAGCATATTTTCCAAAGGTATTTTTCTTATTTTTTCAGCTAAATACTTAATTTCATAGGATGCCTCTCCTACAATTAAAGATTCTTTAGAAAAAATAGCTTCCAATAGATTTTTCCAGTCTTCAACCATAACTTCTTCTTTCTTAGGATTTACCAATTTTTTAATTGAATTTAAATCAATATGGATAGATATAGCCTCAAAATCTTTGTGGAAAAAATTAAAATGCTGAATACTATTTGACATTTTATAAAAAGACAATTTCTCCTTATCTATAATATATTTTTTAAACTTAGGAAAACACTCCACTTCTACTTTCCCATTATAACAGTACATTATTTCTATGATATCATCTTTATACTTTTCACTATTAAAAAACCATTCCATTGTAAATTCGCTATCCCAATAAGCAATTTCTATGCCATCACCAATTGTTATCCGTGATATAGTTCCCTCTACATCATTATTATTATATATTCCGTATTTTACTCCAAGTAATTCTTCAGATATTTTATATAAACAATTTTTCTCCATTTCCTCAAAATATACATCTATTGCATTTGTTTTTCTCATACAATCCCGCCCTATTGATAGTTATCAATCAATCGCATTATAACAAATTCATATTAATTTAGCGAAATAATATATGAATTCTTTCATTATTTCAATTTCCGTTAACAATAGAGTTATAACAATAAGTATTATTAGTTTTGAAGATCTTATATTCTTGTTTGTATTATATGTTTTATAAGTGCTATTGGATGGTAAAATATCATCCAAGGCCCTGAAAAACGCATCACTTCTCTAATAGATTCTTGATGTTTTCTATCATAACAATGTGTTGTACATGAACTACAAAAAGTTTTTGTTTCCATATGGGGACATTTACTAATCCTTTTATTTGAATATTCCATAAGTTCCTTACAGCTTTCACATAGATTTTTATTATTGTGATGTTTCTTTTTACAATAAATCTTTATCATCAAATTAAGAATTTCTTGTTCTTTTTTTCTTTTTTCATCTATATCAATCATTCTATTCCCTCCATACAAAAACAAAACCTTTGATTTAAAAATATTAGTTATAATAATAATTCAATACTTTTTTTCCTATTACTACTTTTTTATAAATATGATTGGCAATTTTAGTCTTAGCATTATCATAAGACTCAAAAGTTTTTTTCGCTCTCTCCAAGTCATTATAGACCTTCCAATATCCCGTCATGGCACATTTCCTATTTGGACATTCCATAAAAGCTATAACATCCGATATAGGATATCCTAAAAATATCCCTATTTCATGGGGACATATATTTTCATATCTTTGTTTCAATAATCCTAATAACTCAAGCGTATTCATATCACTTAAATAACCAAATCTATTTAAAAAGGATATATTTTTATTATCTTTAAGTACAGAATTTAATTTAGCTTTATTATAAAATAAAATATGAATGCTTTTTTCAGTTTTCTTTAATTCGTAATAATCTATTCCCAAATCATTTTTAATATCTTCTTTATAAGTATCCCAGATAAAAAAAGTATTTCTATCTGTATCACTTCTAAAAACCATTAAGGAAGATGGTTTAAGTCCCTCTATGGTAGGTGATATATTATAAGCTATTAACATTGTTATGTAGGATTTATCGTCCAATGTATTTAAATGAGATGCAATATTTTCTAATTTCATTAAACCATCTCCCTTCCTAATATGATTTTTCTAAATCTTAGCTAACTTTTTACCTAGATTGATGCAACTTTCCCTATCTTCCTCCGCATCAGGAGAACCATTGATTATTAGGCCATCTTCGATTAAATCTGCGCCTGCTTCTTTCATTCTTTCTTCCCAATCTCTCATCCATTGCCCATCGCCCCATCCATATGAGCCAAATAAAGCAACTATTTTTCCGTTAACCTTATCCTCTATATCTTTTATAAAAGGTTCCATCTCGTTTTCTTCTAAAACTTCATTACCCATAGATGGACAACCTAATACTAAAACTTTTGAATTAACCACATCATCGATTGAAGCAGAATCAACTGATGAAATTTTAACATCTCCATTTTCAGCAACTATTCCTTCCTTTATCAAATCTGCCATAGCTTCTGTATTACCTGTACCGCTCCAATAAATTATTGATATATTTGCCATATTAAACCCTCCTTTTATTGATAATGATTATCAATATCAAATACATTATAATACACTTTAATTTATTTGTAAATAGAAAACTTATTTTTTAACTATAATAGCAGAATATCTTTATTAACTGGTTACCTTTTCCAACGAATACTTACAACTTTCCTGGAAATACTATTCATTTAGAATAAAGGAGGATTTTCTATGGATCATATACCAAGAATAAAAGTAAATACTTTAAGAAAAGAGGCCTGGGATAAAGTTACTGGTGCCGCAAAATATAATGGTGATATACATACTCCCGATACTCTATATGCAAAAATGCTAACGAGTACCCATGCACATGCTTCCATAAAATCAATCGATACTTCAGATGCAGAAAATTTAGATGGTGTTCATGCTGTAATCACCGGAGATTACATTCCCGTTCTAAGTGGTTCTTTAATCAAGGATAAACCTCCTATTGCTAGGAATAAGGTAAGATATTTTGGTGAACCTATCGCTGTAGTAGTAGCAAGTAGCAAAGAAAAAGCAATGCAAGCCATAAAACTTATAAAAGTTGATTATGATCCTCTTCCTGTAGTAAATTCAATTGCTAATTCCATAAAATCTGATGCCACATTGATTCATGAAAGTTTAGGAAGTTATGATTGTCCAGCAAAAAATGTATATCCTAAACCTGGCTCAAATATTGCACACCATACTAAAATTCGCAAGGGAAATATGAACAAGGGATGGGCAGAAAGTGATGTAGTTATAGAATCAAAGTTTAAAATTCCCCAATCTGATCATCTAGCTATGGAAACAAGAAACTCTAGGGCCAAAATCTTACCTGATGGTAATGTAATCATATATACGTCTTCTCAAGCTCCTTTTGCTGTAAGAAAAAATTTAAGTGAACTTTACAATATTCCTGAGGGAAATGTCATAGTTCGTGTTCCATTAGTTGGGGGAGCTTTTGGGGGAAAAGCTACTGTTCAAACTGAATACATAGCATATCTTGCCTCAAAGGCAGTTGGTGGGCAAATGGTGGAGGTAATGAATTCTCGGGAGGAGGACATTTCTACATCCCCATGTAAAATAGGTCTTGAAGCTCAGCTAAAAATAGGTGCTACCAAAGCCGGAATTATAAAAGCTCTAGAATGTATCTATTATGCAGATAATGGTGCCTATGCAAGTACTGGTCCACGTATGGCTAAAGCAATAGCTTCAGATTGTTCAGGTCCCTATAATATTGAAAATATACACTGTGATTCATTTGCCGTATATACCAATCATACATATGTTACATCATATCGTGGATTTGGCCATGCAGAGTTTACTTTTTGCATGGAAAGGATGATGGATAAATTAGCTGCCTCACTACAAATGGATCCTATAGAATTAAGATTAAAGAATGCAATATCACCTGGGGATTTATCGCCAACACAATCAAAGATAACATTAAGTAATACAGGAAATTTAACGGACTGTATATTACGACTTAAAGAACTTACAAATTGGCAAGAAGATAGAGTTGTAAAAATGGATAACGGTATGATAAGAGCAAAGGGAATGAGCTGTTTTTGGAAAACCTCTACTTCACCTACCGATGCCTCTTCTGGTGTTATTCTTACTTTGAACACGGATGGCAGTATAAATCTTAACTGTTCTGCCGTTGAAATTGGTCCTGGGATGAAAACCACACTTGCTCAAATACTTGCCGAAAAAATGAAAATGGATGTAGAAAAAATACATGTTGTTATGAATGTAGATACTCAAGTTTCACCAAATCATTGGAAAACAGTTGCAAGCATGACAACCTTTATGGTTGGGAATGCAGTGATTAGGGCTGCAGAAGATCTTATTTATCAATTACGTTCCATTGCGTCGGTAGTACTTAGATGTCCTCCTGATGATTTAGATATAAAAGACCAAAAAATTTATTTAAGAGATAGACCGGAGATTTACGTTTCATTTAAAAATGTAGTTTATGGATATATGTATCCCGATGGTACATGTATTGGTGGTCAGATAATCGGTCGTGGCAGTTATATTATGAGGCATCTTAAAACCCTAGATAAAGAAACTGGCAAAGGCAAAACTGGGGCTTCTTGGACTGTAGGTGCTCAAGCTGTAGAAATAGAATATGATCCTAAAAGATACACATATAGATTATTGAAAGCTATAACAGTTATTGATGTTGGTAAAGTAATCAACCCTAAAACTGCTACAGGACTTATAATGGGTGGTATGAGTATGGGACTTGGCTTGGCTACTAGAGAAGAATTTTTATATGATGATGTCGGTGTCCTAGAAGATACTTCTCTAAGGACTTATAAATTAATTCGATTTGGAGAACATCCTCAATATATAGTGGATTTTATAGAAACACCACAATCTGATGGTCCTTTTGGTGCTCGTGGTATGGGGGAACATGGAATTCTTGGAATGCCTGCTGCATTTGCCAATGCTATATCCCTAGCAGCAAAAGCTGAGTTTGATATGATTCCTATTTCACCTGAACTTATATGGAAAACCAAAACTGGAGGTAAATATGATCCCATTTGATTTTAAATATTATAAACCTGGAACTATAGAAGAAGCTACTGATATAGCTAACAAAACCTTAAAAAAAGGTAAAAAAATAATGTATTATGCCGGAGGAACTGAGTTCATAAGTATGGCAAGAATGCATAATATATATACTGATGCAATTATTGACATCAAAGGCATTCCAGAATGCAATACCCACGAACTAAAAAATAATGAATTAACTATTGGTTCTACAGTAACTTTAACTAGCATAGCAGAGCAAAACTTTTTTCCCTTACTTAGTTTGACGGTTGAAAGAATAGCCGATCACACAATACAAGATAAAATTACACTAGGTGGAAATTTAGCTGGAACTATTATATATCGTGAAGCAGTGTTGCCCCTTATGGTAACAGATAGCGATATAGTTATTGCAAATACCTATGGTAAAAAACGTATCCCTTTAAAAGATATCTTCGATAAGAGAATTCAACTACAAGAAGATGAAATGATTGTTAAAGTTATAATCAAAGAACAGTTTCTATCTTTACCATCTATACATGTAAAAAGAACAAAAAACGAAAAAATAGATTATCCTCTGATTACAATAGTAGCTCTAAAAGATGATATTGGAATAAATTTCGCATTTAGTTCTATATGTGAATATCCTTTTAGATCCTCAAGTATGGAAAACTTTTTGAATGATAATTCACTCCCAAAAGATGAAAGAATAAAAAAAGCAATAGATAATGTACCTGATAAGATATTAAACGATATTAGTGGTTCTTCCGAGTACAGAAAATTCATGTTCCACTCCATGCTATATGAAATTCTAACTCACTTTGAGGAGGTGAATTGAATGTTAGAGATTTCTGATAGCACCATTATAACCCTTAATGTAAATGGAAAAGATAGAAAAATAGTTGCTAAACCTTCTGATATATTATTACATACCCTACGTAAAGAACTTGGACTTACTGGTGCAAAACCTGGATGTGAAAATGGAGATTGTGGTGCCTGTACCATATTGGTGGATGATTGGCCTATAAAGTCATGCCTTATGCTTACCGTCGAAGCAATTGGTAAAAGAATACTTACTGTTGAGGGACTAAATGACGCCCCTATACAACAAGCCTTTGTTGAAAATTGGGGATTTCAATGTGGTTATTGTACTTCTGGTTTTTTAATGGTTTGTCATTCACTCTCAAAGATTCACCCAAATGCTGATGAACAAACAATACAAAATTGGCTTCAATCAAATTTGTGTAGATGCACAAGTTATGATGAGATTGAAAATGCCATAAAATCAATTTTAAAATGGGAGGTATATTATGAAAGAACAGGTAGAAAATGAAAATGCTATGGTATGTGAAGAGGAAGAAAAAGTTCCTTTTCTAAGTGTTGTACTATTTTGGGGCGCCCTATGGGGTATTGCCGAAGCTACAATAGGATTTACACTGCATGCGCTTCCATTTAGAGTCCCTACAGGCTCTATTCTATTCCCTATAGGATGTTATTTTATGAGTAGAGCATATAATGAAACAAAGCAAACAAAATCTATTTTTTACACATCTTTTGTAACTGCTATAATCAAACTAGTAAACCTATTTATACCCATGATTCCTACAATAAAAGTAATTAACCCGTTTATGTGCATATTATTAGAGGGTTTAGCAGTAACAATGGTAGTTAAGTTATTTGATTATGATGATGGACCTATAAAGTATATACATGCACTTATTATGAGTTTGTCCTGGAGAGTAGGATATTATATAGTATGCATTGCCATAACCATACCTTTAGGATTTATGGAAAGTTCATCTTTATTTGAAAAAGGTAGATTTATAGAGTTTTTCTTTATCAATGGATTTATAAATAGTTTGATTATATATTTCTTCTCTAAGTATATATATAACACTGAAAAAAAATCCAAAATAAAATATACACCTATATATTCAACATTACTATTAGTCCTTGCATTCTTCATACAATGGATGCTTTAGAAATAATATAAGGTAGAATATAAATTACAAAAGATGAATATAGAGGGAATTATACTAGCTGGTGGATTATCAACAAGAGCTAGAACAAATAAATTATTATTGAATATAGGTGGAAAAACTCTCATTGAAAGATGTATATTAGGAATGTATGATGTATGTTCTAAAATTATAGTTGTAGGAGGACATAGAGTAGAAGAAATAAGCGATATTCTAAGTTTATATAATAAAGTAGAATTAATTTATAATAACAATTATTTAGACGGAATGTTTAGCTCAGTAATAAAAGGCATTTCCAATATTAGTGGTGAGAAGTTCTTTTTAATCCCAGGAGATTATCCTGCTATTAAAAAAAGAACATATGAGGAAATGTTAAAACTGGATGAAGATATTATTATTCCAGTATATAACGGAAGAAGAGGGCATCCTTTGCTTATGAAAAGTTACCTAATTGATGAGCTTTTAGAAAATCCTTGTTATAATACCCTAAGGGATTTCATTGATGAAAAAGGGTTTAACTCAGTATCTGTTAATGATCCTGGAATTTTGATGGATATAGATACAATAGAAGACTATCAAAAAATTTTGTCCTATTTAAATCTTAAATAAATATAGCTATTCCATAGTTTCATTCTGGAATAGCTATATTTATTTAGTCCTTTTTTGTAATCCTTAGGTGCGAAAGACTTCCCTTATTTTTGATTAATAACACTTCTGACATTATACTTATTGCTATCTCTTCTGGTGTTTCATCTCCTATATCCAATCCAATAGGAGTATAAACTTTTTCCAAAAATTTTTCATCTATTCCCTTTTCTTCTAACTCATCTAGCATAATATCTACTTTATTCTTGCTACCCATAAGCCCTATATATCTAGCTCCCCTATCTATAACTGCTTCCAAACTTTCTTCATCATATTCATGTCCTCTAGTCACTATTATTATATATGTGTCTTCATCTATTGAATAATTTTCTAAATTTGTTTTTATATCACCAAGAATTAGTTCATTTGCTTGCGGAAATCTTTCTTTAGTTAAAAATTCTTTTCTATCTTCAAATATTGCTATATGAAAATCCAATAGTGAAGCAATATTATATATAGCATTCCCTACATGTCCACCTCCAACTATCAAAAGTTTAGGTCGCTTTTTGCAAATATCTATAAAAACGCTCACTTCTCCGCCACATATCATGTCTACTCCCTGTTGTTCAAGGGGCAAATCTATGCTAATACTTTCCCCTTTATTTAAAGCTTCCAATGTCCTATCTATGATCTCTTTCTCTAGTCTGCCCCCTCCAACTGTACCATATGTACCATAGGTTTTCCCATCTTTTAAAACCAACATCATAGAACCTACCCCTCTTGGAGTAGAACCAAAAGCTTTCGTAATAGTTACTATCGCCACTTCTTTTCCGTGTCCAATTTCCTCTAAAGCCTTATTAAGCACAAAAACATCTGCCATATCTTTTCACCCCTCTTATTCTTTAGCTAGATTATGTCCTTAATAATATTTTTTATAAATTGACTTTACTCATATATATTTACATTATTCTTAGATAGAATATAAAAATAATTATAGTAGTGCTGGAATACAAATTTTACTTGATTTTCCATCTACTAGGGATTTAAATACATAGATCGGCTGATAATACCCTTTAGAATCTAAATCATAATCTAGTTTTATCTCCATTATCTTCAATGTTTTTATATCATTTTTGAAAAATTTAAATTTCCCTTCTTTTATTTCCTTATATGCTTCTAATTCACTTTTTATCCTAGCTTCACCCACATTATCATATCTTATTAAATTATTGTTTATTTCTTTTATTGTATTGTCTTTATAATATACACAGGATAATGTACCATCTGTCAATTTATCATCTATAAACTTCTTGTCTACCATCCATTTATAAAAACCTGTTCCTTCCTTCCTAAAAGCAGCTCCTTCTGGTATAGTTATATTAAATTTTTTTAAATCTTTCAATATGATACTTTTATCAACATCCATACCTTCCATTCCATCATCAAAAGAAGAAAAGTCTGTATATGTATAACTTCCATCTAAATAATTAATAGATATATTGCAAGATCGTTCTTCCCCTGCCCAATAAATTGCCTCATTATGATATGCGTCTATTTCTAAATTCTTAGTTTCTAAATTTAAGTTTTCCAAAAAATTAATTGCAAACTCTTTTGCAGAGGTAGCATCTTGACTTGGAGCCTTGAAAATAGCTGCATTTTTTTGATTATTATTCAACTCTATATTTGATAGAATTTCTGTGTTTTTCATATCTCTTTTATAGTCATAGTTCATTTCGAGGTTTCCAAATTCTTGCCTTTCATAAACTATATACATTCCTCCAAAGACTAATACTACAATAAATAATGGAAATAAATAATATAATGCCTTTAATTTTTTACCATTCTTTCCTTTTGCTATAGTCAATATGCTCATGACAATACCATATCCTATTAAAGCACCTAAAATATTATTAAAAATATCATCTAATTCAAAAATACCAAAACCCGTCATGAACTGAAAACACTCTATAAACAATGTAAAGATTAACGCTATTAAAAAAATCCACTTTATATCCTGAAATCTTTTATTCACAAGGGGTAATAATATTCCCAAAGGGAAGAACATTAAAATATTTAAAATAAGAAATTGCCAACTTCTTAAAGTAGCACTATTCCAAGCCTCTCTATAGGAACTTAAAAAATGAAGATTAGTTTCACCTTTAAAATAAGATCCTCTATTTAAAAGAGTTGCACCTATAACCATGATTATATAAATAGTAAATAAACCTCCTAAGAACATCTGCTTCTTAGTAATTCTTTTTTTACCTTTCAATAGCTTTTTATATACCCCAAAATATCCTACTCCTAATAAAACACCTATTACTAATAATCCTGCAATTCCTAAATAAAGATTCTCTTTGATTAAACCAACTATTTCATATAACCTCATCTTAATCTCCCCTTAGTTAAAAGTATATTAATTTTATGAAGCTATCAATCTATGGATATTTTAGCATATATTACAGCTAACTTTAAGACATAAAAAAGACAAGGAAAAATCCCTGTCTTAAAACTCCTTTTCATGTTTTTTGAAAAATTCATAATATGTACGTACATTTTTCAACTCTGTCCACCTTTTTATATCAACTGGATTTTCATCAAGATCATATATTTTTGCTCTATTCATAGCAAGTAAAAATGGTGAATGTGTTGATATAATAAACTGGCAGCCGAAAAAACGTACAGAGTCCTCAATAAATTCAACTAATTCTATCTGGCGTTCTGGGGAAAGACTATTTTCAGGCTCATCCAATAAATAAAGTCCATTTTCTTCAATTTTTTCTGTGAAATATAAAAATGCACTTTCACCATTTGAATATCCTCGTACATTATCCATCAATCTACTTCTCACAAAACGTGATTGTGTTTTTCTTCTAACAGTATTTACTTTTTTAAGTTGTTCATAATCTGCCATAGACTTCATTTGAAACTTGGAATATTTAGCATCCAAATATTCTTCAAAAATCTCTTCCCTTTTTTGGTCAATTCCTTCGTTGAGATTGCGGATATTCAACATATAATCAAAAACATCATCACTGGTTATAATTCTGCTATTTTCAGGAATACCGGATTCAAGCTGCATTGTACACATATCTACATAATCCATATAGAAATTAGATTTATTATAAATAGAATCACGATTGATTCCTGTTTTTTCTGCTATCACATTTAATGCTGTTGATTTTCCTGAACCATTTCCTCCATATAAAATCGTTACTGGTTCAAAATCAATTCTTTTTAATTCATGTCTTGATAAGACCTTAAATGGATAAAATGAATCATAGCATGTTCTTTTTATATTCAGTAAAAAATCAAATTCCTTATCCCCATCTGGAAATGTAAAAACATTTAAATAAACCATTGACCTTTTACCCTCCACTTTTTCATATTTAAACCAATTGTATTGTAACACACAAAATATTTACTTAAAATCCAGATTGACTCTTAATTTTGGACAAAAACTCACGAATTCTTTCTCCTTTAGCTTATTACAATGATTATTCATGTATCAAAACTTAATAATAAAAAACAACCCCACTATTTAATTATTATTTTATCAATAATCCTCTGATTTTTCATTCTACTTTTTTATTTTCCCCATAGCTACATAAAATAAAAGTGATAAGATAAACATTTGAATAAACATAACCAGTATTGCCGCCCAAAATAATCCATCAAATACACCACTATACTTGCTTGAATAAAGATTAAAGTTATTTACTGCAAATGTCATTGTTAAAGTAATACTGCTTACAATTGTGCATAGCAAGATCACTTTTTTATTAACTGTCTCAGCAACATTTATGAGATTTCCTAACCATAAATTTCTAATAAAAACATATACCCAGATTGCTCCCAAAATAAATATTTCAGTAATATAATTTGAAATAGGTAGTTTCAACATGAAAACATTTCGAATAATAGATACTAGTAATATAAATGAAATCATATATATCGCTTCATTTTTAACTTCTAATTTAGATTTTTCTATTCTTTCATCATGTATTTTATTTTTCATTATATTCAACCTCCCAAAATAAATCATCAAGTGTTTTCCCTAACGCCTTGCATATAGCTATACATAAGTTTAATGAGGGGTTATATGAGCCAGCTTCAATTAAACCTATTGTTTGTCTAGTTACTCCTACAATACTTGCTAAATCTTGCTGTGTCATTTCTTTCTCTATCCGAGCAATTATCATTTTTTTGTTCTTCAATATCCACTCCTCCTCTATATGGATAGTATAACACACAAAAAAATATTATGCAATATATATATTACATAATGACATCTATATATTTCTTTAGTAATATATAATTTACATCGTTATAGATTAAACCTTTTTTACTAGCTCTATCTTTCATTTCTTTGCAATATGCTCTTTAATCTCAAATATTATTTTCTAACTCAGACATAAAAAACGACCGAGCTTTACCTCAGTCGTTTAAATTAAATAATCCAATTGATTATTTTTTATGTTCTTTTTAGTAGAACTACGGTCTCAACTGTAGCTTGCTGCCTATCAGCCTTCGCTTTGCTTGGCTTCTTGGGCAAGAGCGTACATCTGCTTCTTCAGTCGCTTCACTCCCTCACAAGCAGTGTTACGACTTCAACGTGCCTTGAGTGGTCAATAAAGATATTATGAATAGACATTATCCCCTTGGTGGAAGATTGTATATTTCTTATTTATTATACTTTCTTTTTTTAGAATCCCAATTGCGAAAAAATTTATCTTCCCTAATAGTTAAGGCATAATGAACATGGAAAAAGCCCTAAAGCTAATTGCTATAGAGCTTAAGGCTATTGTAACCTAACTATATTAAATTTTTATATTCTCTTCTTCCATCAACTATAGCGTATACAATAATCATTTTATTTTCTTCACTTACCTTATAAAATATAAGATGTTTTTCTACAATTACTACTCTATAACCTTGTTTTTTCAAAATAGAGTATCTAGGTATGCTTCTTGAGTTAGGAAACTCTTTTAAACGATTAATGGTTTCTTCTATTTTATCCAAATATCTGAGAGCAGTATCAATACTACCTGAATCATCTGCAATATAGTAGATTATATCTCTCAGTTGATCTTCTGCTTTGTCTGTTCTCATAATCTTATACATTTTCATTCTTCCTATTTACCAAAGATTCACGAAGACTATCTAAAGATTCCTGCATGGAACCTACCCTTCCATTTTGTACATCATCTTCTGCTTCTGCAAGGGTTCGAAACAATTCTAATTCAGCTTTCATTTGCTTATAATCCTGTAATCCAAGAACAGCTGTATCACCACGACCATTTACAGTAATAATAACTGCCTCTCTAGTATCCCTACATTGTTTAGATATTTCATTATATTTATTTCTTAGATCTGCTGATGGTCTAATATTAAATTCCATGATAACACCTCTTTCTATCTTAGATTTATACCCATATTATATCATAATTTGACTATCATATAAATCTGAATATTTTTATAGTCAATACAGGTATAGAAAATCCCTAAAGCTAACATTGCTTTCTTTGGAACCAATTGCCAATTCCTCAAAGACTCAAATATGTATATACAAAATATTTTTGGCTACTTCATCTAATTCTAAGTCATTAACATTTTTCTCTTTTTCAAATATACTATTAATAGTATAACCTGTTAATTAAATTTATTTATTAAACTTTTTAATCCTTCTTTTAAGTAACAATTATTTATCTTTCCAAAACGTTCCCTTACTAAATCTTTATACCTAGATTTATCCACATCAACTTTATAATCCGAACCAATGTACCCACATTTATTCCAACCCTTATTAATATTATTAACATTGCAATTACAATCTTTTGCACCTCATTCACAGTTAAAATAATTCTTAATTACTATCCGACTTCTTCTTGGTTGGAAATTTGGAACCATAACCATTGAAGCCCTAACCCTATTTATGAAATAAATAGTGGTAGGTCTCATGCCAGGAATATCCAAGAACTCAACCGGAGGAAGAAGTGATTGGATACATTCTACGACCAATTACTCTATTCCTTCAAAGGATGTTCCATACATAAATAATTTTGATATTGTTCTCATCTCTTTCTGTTTCGAAATAAAAAAGAGGCGAAGTCTTTCGATCGTTAGTTGACCGAAGACTTCGCCTCTTCTATTTTCTGTATATAGTTTTGGAGTTATATTAAATAAATGCATCAAGGTTTTTACATATTAATGTATTTGTTTTCTGTATTAATGATAAGAGAGATTCTCATAATTTTATAAAACAAATTGGCATTTGTAAATCGCTTTATTTTTTGTTGTTACTATCTAAAATAGAACCAACTATGATACCAATAAGCATTCCTAGTCCAGCCCCTAAAGCTATACAGAATATAAAGTTATCCAAATTCATGATAATGCTTATAATAATTCCTATACAAACACCAAAGCACAATCCAAGTGGTATACCCATTGTTAAATATTTATTTGTATCTTTTTTCATATCATACGCCTCTTTCAAATTAGAATTTACCTAATTGTATCTAAATATTCACTCGCTCTTTCTTTATGACTTTGCATATACTTATCTGATTCAATAAACTTAAAGAATTCTTCTTTTGTCAGCCACAAATAGGATATTGTTTCTCCTTTTTGAAGCGTAATTGAATCTTTATTACAATTAGTTTTACATAGATAGCCATAATATATAGTATCCTTGCTCGTACATCTGTATATCTGCTCTAATTTTGGTGCTTCAATACCTGTTTCTTCCCTGAGTTCCCTGATTGCAGTATCATAAGGCCTCTCGCCTACCACTGCACTACCACCTGCACTCGCTACATACAAACCTGGAAAATTTGGCTTTATTAAATCTCTTTGCATAAGTAGAAACATACCATCTTCATGCCTAACTATTATTTCACTTACCAAATGAAATAAACCATCAGGGATTACCTCACCCCTAACTAAATTGCAATCCGCAAGTGTTCCATCTTCTCTATATGCATCCCATAATTCCATTATTTAATATCTCCTAAAATTACTATTTATTGAATTATTTCATATTTCTTATATGTCACATTGTTCAACTTATGTACATTATATTGTATAATTCATCTGCCAGTCTATCAGCCAACCATACCTTTTTTACAGCTCTACTTTTCAATATTTCCGCTGTCATCACTCAAATTATCCAATGTCATCTATTTTCAAGGTCAAAAAACGGTGTCTTTTCACCGATTTTTGACCCGAATTTTGTCCCTCAACCACAACATGTTGTGGTTAAACCCTATTTTTTCTCCTTATCACCACAATACGACATCATTATTATACTCTCAACGTGTCTTGAGAGTATAATAATGATGTCGTTGTTAACTGGTACCCCCTTGGTGTAACAAATTTTATATTTGCTAACTATGATTCATTATCCAATTTAATAAATCTACATCACTCATAGAAACATCTACTAATCCTATTTTAACTAATTCCTAGCCAGTACAATTTAATTGAATCCCATTAATCTCAAGAAATGTCATCATTACTAGAATACCAATCCTTTTATTTCAATCTACAAAAGGATGATTATTAATAATAAAATATC
The DNA here is from genome assembly GCA_019391515.1 of Clostridiaceae bacterium. Taxonomy (GTDB): domain Bacteria; phylum Bacillota; class Clostridia; order Tissierellales; family Sporanaerobacteraceae; genus Anaerosalibacter. The sequence goes on from JAHXQP010000030.1 coordinate 106,901, forward strand.
CTAATTTAGCTGCTTTAGATTGGATAGTTTTATAAATATTGTTTATTCATTCATTTTTTAAAAAACTCATAATATTTTTAAGATCCAAACTTTCAAAATTAAACATTAAGGTCCCTCTTAGAAAAAAATATAAATGTTCCTGATATTCCAAAACCTATTATCAGTAATGAAATAACTATAAATACCAGCTCCAATTTTCCTTCATTTAAAATATAATTCGCATCAAAAAATTTAAATGGTGTTATATATTTTAATATGTCTACACTATCAACCATATTTATAAGAGAAGAGATGACAAATGTTATCATAAGAATACTCACAGATATATTTCCAGATTTCTTATATTTTTTATTTATAGATGCAACTAGCATTCCAATACTTAAAAATATAAGTTGTACTATAAATATAGCTAAAAACAAAAGTACTATAAATTTATAGAAACATTCATTTTTTTCATATCTTATACTACTAATAAGAGTAGCTGCTAAAGTTACAAAATTTAGTAAAATTAAGTTTATAATAGCTGATATAAGTTTGTTCCATACTACTTTTCTTCTTGAAATAGGAAGTGTAAATAAATATTCTACTGTTCTATCTCTTTCTTCTTTTGAAATAATAGAACTTCCCAAAAGAACTGCATGAATTCCAAGTATCAGATAAAGGTAAGGTGAAATCGTACTTATAAATCCCTCTAAAGTTGCTATATTAAGATTGCTCATTCCAATAGCACTAAGCACACCTTGTGATAGTGATTCCATAAATTCATTTATATTGGAATTTCCTGCAAATGATTCAAATTTTATCATTTGTATAGACATTAATAATATAATTGCTACACTCCAAAGTATCATAGATCTTAAATTTGATTTTAGTTCTCTTTTAACTATATTCACTTTGCACCTCCTATAATGAATGTATATCTCTACGATTGTATAATAAATAGCTACTTACTAATGATACAATTATTACTGATACAGCTATCAAAAATAATTGTATATCATATTCTCCAGTTTTCAAAATAACTCCTGCTTCGAAATAGTGAAATGGTGTCATATATCTCAAGATATCGCTATCGATTATTTCTCCTACAGAACTAATCACGTAAAGTCCTATAGCTAGACTCATTGAAAGGCTTAGTACGGATCTAATCTTTTTAAATAATAATGAAATGAACATTCCAATACTTAAAAATGTTAATTGAAAAAGAGGAACTGATATTAGCAGTTTAAATACATGAGACACTTCATAGTTACTGCCTCCGTTGAATAATTTAAGCGCTATCAGGCTTCCTATACCAACTGCTAAAAAAGTAATTAAAAGGCCTAATAATGCTGCAAAGAACTTACTTAGATATATCTTTTTTCTAGATACTGGCTTAGTCATTAAAAAATCGGCTGTAAGTTCCCTTTCTTCTTCTGAAAGAATAGAAAAACCATAATTTGCACTCTGTATAGCTATTGCAATCTGCATAATTGTAAATGTCAAGGTGAAAAATCCCATTAAACTTCCTAGAGATAATCCTGCTCTTACCCCTAAGGCTTGCATCATCTCTTTTGGAAAGCTATTCATTATTGAATCAAGTGTTTCTGAATCCTGTTCCATATAAGGGAAAAAAGACATATAGAAAATCATAAGGGCTGCCAGAGATATTGACCAGATGATGATAGACTTTATCTTCATGTGGAATTCTTGTTTAAACACATTCATATTCAGACCTCCTATTCGTAGTAATGCATAAATATTTCTTCTAGAGTTGGCTCTTCTATATTTATATCTCTTATCTTTATATCGCTTATAGCCTTTATTATAGGATTTATATCGCCTTTATAAAAGAATCTAAATCCATAATCTTCTTTTGTTAATTTTGTGACTCCATCTATATCGAATATTTCTGTCTTTAAATTATCCCCTATAATACAAATCTTTTTATAATTGTTTTCCTTTAGTGTCTTTATATCAGCAGTTTCAATTATAGAACCATCTCTTATAATTGCGACTCTATTACAAAGAGCTTGAATTTCTCCTAGTATGTGAGATGAAAAAAATATAGTAGCACCTTTCTCATTTTCTTCTCGTATCAAATTGAAAAACTTTTGCTGCATAAGTGGATCAAGTCCGCCAGTTGGTTCGTCTAATATTATAAGTTCTGGTTCATGGAGAAGACCTTGAACTATTCCTACCTTTTTCTTATTTCCATAGGATAAGTCTTCAATTCGCCTACCTAAATCAAGTTCCATAATATCAGCTAGTTCTTTCATTCTTTTTGTACAATCCTTTCTATAAAAACTTTCCGAATATTTAAGTAGATCTATTACCTTCATCTTGTCATAGTAAAATATTTCTGAAGGAAGATATCCTATATCTTTCCTAACTTCAGGGCCATATTTTTTTATATCTTTTCCAAATAGTTTAACCTGCCCTGATGTTGGATATATGAGGCTCAATAGTAGCCTTATAGTAGTAGACTTTCCTGCTCCATTTGGTCCAATAAATCCAAATATTTCACCCTCTTCTACTTCTAAACATAGATCTTTTATTCCTAAAGATTTACCATAATATTTTGTCAAGTTATTTGTTTCTATTATACCCATGCCAACATCTCCTTTTTAAGTATATCTCCTATCCTTGTAACCAGAAGAGATAACCTCTTTTTCAATCTTTATATATATGCTACCTTTTCTCATCTATTTCACAGAAACTCTTTCTGAATATTGTTGTCACACTTGAGACATCTTGTTTTCTATAGTATAATTTATTAAATAATAATTTTCAAGATATAGACCATAAGTGCTACAATATTAGAAATTTGTGACACTAAAAAAAGGAGGAACTTATGATAGAAAAGATAACCAACCATATCGCTATCCAATCTCAAGAATGGTTTGCAAATTCTTTACTTGAGTTAATGGAAGAAAAGAAATTTAGTAATATCACCATAACAGAAATTGCAGCAAAAGCAGATTTATCTAGACGAACATTCTATCGTATTTTTGAAACAAAAATAGATATTTTAGTCTACTACACAGATAAATTATACGATGAATTTTTGGAATTACTAAAACTAGAATCAAATCCCCATTTTACTGCGATAATTCGGCTTTATTTTGAATTTTGGTATCAAAATAAACATTTTTTAGAACTATTAAGACGAAGTGAAATGCTTCCATTTATGATGAACCAATATACAAGAATGTTCCCTAAAGTTTTTCAAATTATAAAAGGAAATCATCCGTTAGCTCATAACGCTGATGCATTATCCTATGCCATGGCTTTTAGTGCAGGTGGTCTGTTGAGTATTCTCTTGAAATGGGCGGAAGATGGAATGAATAAGACTCCAGAAGAAATAATGAAACTTATGGAGTTAATATTTCCATATTCTCTATGACACTTTCAAAGTAAGCGTCCAATAATCCAATAGATTTAAAATTCTCACAAAGCATGAGATAATTTCTTTTACAAAGTACTTTTAATAAAAAAATTTATATATTCAAATCACAATGATTCTTCAAAGAACTTATTTGACATTGTTCTCAAGTCCCTAAATTTTATTATGAAACACAAAGAGGTGAAGCCTATCGATCATAAGTTGACCGAAGATTTCACCTCTTTGTGTTTCTGTATTTAGCGTTAATCATAACTTCTAACGCTCACTATTGCTGCTCTGTAGAACAGCAATTTTCTTATCACTCTAAAATATTTTAAAAAGTTTCTATTTTCAAAAAGGATTTTCGCCTATCTATGTCAAATATTATAAGTACAAACAAATACTATAATTAAGGAGGCAAATTTCCTTGTATGAACGTCAATTAATCTTCAATAACATTGATTTATTTTCTTCTAATAAAAAAACTAAATTTTATGAAAAAATCTTTGATGTTATTGATTTATCTGAATTCCCAATGTATATTCAATCAAAATTTGGTCCTAAAGGTTTTAATAGACATGCTCTTTTTAGATCTTTTATTGTTATGAAAGCTGAAAAAATTCGTGAAATTACTGAATTAGTTAACTTCCTTGATACTAACCCTTATATTGCCTATTTATGTGGCCTTGAATCTTTTAAAGCTTTACCTTCTTATTCTGTTTTTCAAAGACTTATTAAAAATATTGATAATGATTCTTTGAAAAATATTATGAAATCTCAAGTATTAAAGCTTAAAGAACTTGGATTCATTGATAGTTCCTTTGTTTCTTGTGATGGTACTCCAATCTTTGCTAATACTAAGCAAAATAATCCTAAGTCTTTTGCTAAAAATAAGTTTAGTAAATCTAATCATCCAAAGTCTGATTTAGATTGTAAGTTAAGTGTTCATACTGCTTCTAATTCTCATAACAAAAAGAAGTATGATTTCTATTGGGGCTATCAAAACATTGTGCTTACTGATGCTATTTCTGGTCTTCCGATTGATGAATTAACTACTACTGCTGATGTATGTGAATCTACTATTTGTATTGATTTTTTAAAGTCTACTAATTCTTGGTTTTCTCTTGATGAAACTTATTTTATTGCTGATAAATCTTATGATACTAGAAAAATTCATAATTTCATTAGATATGAACTTAATGGTCACGCTTTTATTCCTCTTAATCCTAGAAATACTAAAAAGAAAAAAATGTTAAATAAATCTAATGTCATCTGTGATGCTGGGCTTGCCATGCATAAAGATGGCAGGCAATATTTTGATTCTTATATTAAGCAAAAATTCTGTTGTACTTTTAGAACTAAGAAAGATGATTCTTTATGTCCTTGCAAGCATCCCAAGTATTTTAATGGCAAGAAAAATCGTGGTTGTACTAAATATATTTCTATAGGTAATGATTATCGTGCTTCTATTAATAGAGATTCTAAATTCTTTAAAAAAATTTATGCTTTTAGAACAGATCAATAATTCCATCTTTTGAAATTCCACTTCTATCATTTTTATTCTAAATTATTCATTTTATCCAATGTCATCTATAAAACACCCTATTTTAAAGGGTCAAAAAACGGTGTTTTTCCACTGATTTTCGACCCAATTTTCGTACTCAAACCACTATATGTTGTGGTCAACTTCTAACTTTTTCCGCTGAGCCACAATACGTCATCAGAACTATACTCTCAACGTGTGGCGTTTTTGGAAACATGTCCATTAATTTCATCTTATCTATTTTATATCCTCTGTTTATAAACTCTTTTAAGTCTCTGACCAATGTTACTGGATTGCAGGATACATAGACAAAGTTTTCTGGAGAAAAGTCTATTATTTTTCCTATTGCTTTAGGGTTTATTCCTTCTCTTGGTGGATCTATAACTATTAAATCTGGTTTTTGTTTAAGGTTTCCTACTTCTTTTAGTACATCACCAGCTATGAACTCTATGTTTGACAGATTGTTTAACTTTGCATTTTCCTTTGCCATTTCTACTGCTTCTTCTACAATCTCAATTCCTATAACTTCTTTAGCTACAGGTGCCATTATTTGTGCTATAGTACCAGTTCCTGAGTATAAATCAAATACTATCTTATTATCGATATCCCCTGCAAATTCTCTAACTATTGAATATAGTTTCTCAGATCCAAAAGTATTGGTTTGAAAAAATGAAAATGGTGATATTTTAAATTTAAGTCCTAGTATTTCTTCTATCATATAATCCCTACCATATATTAAATCCAATTTATCGACTTTTATTGCATCTGCCACATTATCATTAGTTGTGTGAAGAAAACCTACAATTTCTCCCTTTAACTCTACACTATTTAATCTTTCTACAAGCTCATTTAAATTTATTTCTCCTTGGGAACTAGTAACTAGATTTATTAATATTTCTCCAGTAGAAAGAGCTTTTCTTACAACCAAATGTCTAAGAACGCCTTTATGGAATTTTTTATTATAGTACGGAATTTCTTTTTCCTTAAAATAATTTAGCACTTCTTTTAATATAGTTGTGAAATCACTATCTACAATATTACAATTTTCTACATTCACTATTTCATAGAATTTTCCTCGCCTATGAAGTCCTAAGGATAATGGTCCACCTTTTTCTTCATCTCCAAAGGTAAATTCCATTTTATTTCTATATTCATACTCTTTAGGGCTTTTTTCAATTCCTAAAAAGTTGATATTCTCTAATCCTTCCCTATCAAACAATTCTTTAACTTGAGCTACCTTATACTTCAACTCTTTCTCATAAGAAAAAGATTGATAAGTACAACCTCCACATTTTTCAAAATGGGAACATTTAGAATCTATTTCTAAAGGAGATTTTTCAACTACTTCTATTATCTTAGCATCGAAAGAATCCTTACGTTTTCTTTTGATATACGCCTTTACTTTTTGTCCTTCTATTCCGCCTTTGAGATTAATTCTATTCCCTTCTACATATCCAAAAGATTTATTTGGAAAGATAACCTTATCTATTTTTATTTCTACTACATCTCGTTTTTTAACCATATATTTCACTCCTTTCAGCTATATTATTATACCAATTATGAACATAAAAAATAAGGGGAATTTTAATCCCCTTATTTTGTATAATTAAGTGCTTTCCAAAATTTCGAATCAGTATCTAATATATCATTTATTTCTTCATATGGTATATTGAATCTTGGAAAACCATCTGCATGACTGACTACTTCAGATGGATAAAAATATAATTGTAAATAATCTTTAAATAATATAAAATCTTGATCTTCCTTTATACCATTGAACTCTTCTAAAAAATATACTCCTTCTCTATCTCTCTCTTTCATTTTATTTCTAATAATATCTGTCAATCTTTCTACATAATTTACGTTTGGCTTAAATAAATTTTTCAGTTCATAAAGATTTCCTGTATTTAAATCTATATGATAAGTTTCTTCTATTGGAATATTTTTTTCATCTATCACTTTACAATTAAAACAATTTTTCTGTAATATTAATAAATCATTATATATTTTTATTTTATAATCTATTTTAACTGTTGTATTTTTTTCCTCCTCTTTTATTTTATCTACCATATTATTAACAAACAATTTATAAATTTGGTTATTTATTTTTTCTTCTACTTTTTTATTTTCAAGATTTTCTAACTTAGGATAATAAATGCTGCAACCAAGAGTCGGATTATATTTATTTTCTTTTACTAAAATATTCTCCTTTAATTTGTATGTATTATCTTCTTTCCATATAACTTTTCCACTTTTATTATAGTATGATAATCTATCATCTATAGAGGCCTTTATTATGCTATCTTTCAAAGTTATATGTCCTACCCCTTCTACTTCTGGTAAATCAGATACCTTTTTACCTTCTATATCTATGAAGAAAGTTTTCTTATTATCACTTACCGAAATATAGCCATTTTCAATTTTTTCTCCTACATTATAATATTTAAAATCTGTTAATTGCTTTCCATCTTTATTTATAATAGCTTTTCTCGCATATATTTCACTGCCTTCAATTTTATCCTTTGAAACCGCAAATAGTTCCTCGCCTAAATAGGATATATAAGTAAAATCAGGTTTAAGTACAAATTTTCCACTTGTATCTATTACACCCCATTTTCTCGAACCATTGGAATGATCATCAAAACTAACTACAGCCATTCCATCTTTAAAATGAAATGCATTTTTAAACCTAGGTCCTACAAGAATATCTCCATTTTCATCTAAATAACCAAATAGATTATTCTCATCTGAGAAAATAAAGGTTTTATTTTCATCATCTGGAAATACATTTTCATATTTAAGTTTCTTGATAATATCTCCACTTTTATCTATAATTAATTTTTGATCGTTTTCCGTTTTAACAAGGGCTCTATTATTTTTAAAATTCCAAGCTTCACTGTACTTAGGTTCTATAAGAACTTTTCCGTTCTTATTTATATATCCCATTTTTACATTACCATCTTTATCTTCCTCTGCCGCTACTATATATTGATCACTTGATACCCCTAGAAATGTATATTCTTTAGAACTGAAAAGTTCATTCCCCAGCATGTCTAATATATAGTATCTATCACCTTTTACAGCATTAAATATTCCTTCTTCCATATCTCCCATAGCATCATACATCGGTTCTAGTACTATTTCTCCATTTTTATCTATAAGTCCTATTTTACCTTCTAAATATATTTTACCTAAACCTTTTTCATTAAATTCCTCAGTCAATTCAAATTTAGGCTCAATAATAAAACTACCGTCATTATCTAGGTAGCCCCATTTCTTCTGGTTTCCTTCTTTTTTATAAGCTGGATAAAGTTCTATGCTTTCTGGTTCTTCGATTGTCTTATTATTGCAAGAAATTAAAATTAAAGCCGATACGATTATCAATAAAAATATAGCCCTTTTCTCCCTCATGCCGCACCTCTTTTCATATATCCTCTTAAAATAATTATATAATTTATATGAGAGTTTATCAAGTGATAAAGGGCTGTATATATAGGATTCATCATGTTTTTAAGATTATTATCTTTTGAACCTCTAAATCATTAAATCATTTTAATACACCCAAATCCTTGACTATTTTTACTACCTAATCCTGTATCTATCGCTAATTGAAGGAGTGGGATTGGACCTGTAACATTAAACTTTCCCGTATACCCCTTTATTATAAAGCCTTTATATTTAACTATAGACATTCTTGTCTTTCCAATAGGTTTTATTTTTATATCTCCTTTAGGCAGTTCTTCAGAGTAAAAGGCCATATATTTATTTTTTAAATTGTTGTTAATAGTTTGTGAAAAATCCTCTTCACTAGGATTATAATAATATGTAAACTTCTTTCCATCTTTTCTAAAAAGGGTACTATATGTAGATATAGGCGATAAAGTTCTAATATTTATTTCTTCTTTATCTACTATTTCTTTCTCAACAGTTACTTGCTTCACTTCTAAATAATTATTTCCAAGTCTTACAGCTTGTCTAGATAATAGATTGTTCCCTATAGAATTAGAAAATTTACTATAAGGTGATGATATAGTTAATTTAACTGGTCCTTTAAAAATAATTTCTCCTTTTCTTTTATTTAAAGAATAATCTCCAGTTATTCTTGAAAAAGAAAACATTTTAAAAACCCTTTTTTCATTTTTAAATCCTTCTTCATGTAAAAAAATTGCTAATTCCTTTTTTAATAAATTATATATCATAGCTTGAACCATATGATTGTATTGAATTGGTAAAATTAATTTATTCGACTCCACAGGATAAAATGTAATGATTTCTTTCATTTCAAATACCTCCAAGTAATTGCATATAGGCCTAAAGCATCCTTTCTATAAAAGTTACTAAATCCCTTCTTTTTAACGGTCTTTTTAACAATCTAAAATGTTTTGACTTATTTACAATAAAATAAAAATACTGCAACAATTGTCACAGTATTTTTTCCTATATATTTAATTGAGAATCCTTTGTAAAGAAAGTTTCATATCCATTTCACATTATAACCAATTGTTTTTAACTGTTAAAGATCCTAAACTAATGATATAATCATATTTGCAGGAGGGATTTTAAATGGAAAAAGTAACTTCTAAACAAATGAATTTAATTGATAGCTTTTGTATTAAAGCTATAGGAATTCCTGGAATAGTTCTTATGGAAAATGCAGCTTTAAAAGTAATACGGAATATAGATTTAAACTCATATGATAATTTCATTATAGTATCTGGTGTTGGAAACAACGGGGGAGACGGACTAGCTATCGCAAGACATCTATCGGTATTAGGGAAAAATATAGATGTCTTCGTTATTGGAAATGTCAGATATGGTAGCAAGGACTTTGTAACCAATTATTCCATTCTTAGGAATATGAATATTCACATTCATCATATTTTAGAAAGGGAAGATTTAAAACATCTTCAAAAAGGTGTACGCTCTTCTGAAATAATTATAGATGCTATATTTGGTACAGGACTATCTAGAAATATAGAAGGATTGTTTGAAAGAACTATTTCAATTATAAACAAGAGCAATAATTTCATACTTTCTGTTGATATTCCATCAGGACTTAGTTCAGATACTGGGAAAATTTTTAATACCTGCATAAAAGCTGATAAAACGGTAACATTTCAACTCATGAAAAAAGGACTTGTGGAAGGTAACGGGGAAAAATATGCTGGAGAAATAGTTGTTGAGCCAATTGGAATGCCTAAAATAGCCATAGAAAAAGGACTTAGAAATTTCTAAGTCCTAAAATATTTATATGTCAAATAAGTATTTTATTTCATCTTCGTTAAGTTTAGATACTAAAGTTTCACCTTCTGTAATCACCTTGTCTATCATCTCTTTTTTTCTTTCTTGAAGTTCAAATATTTTTTCTTCAATGGTCCCTTTAGTAATAAGCTTCATAACTTGGACAGTATTTTTTTGTCCCATTCTATAAGCCCTGTCTGTAGCCTGTTCTTCTACTGCTGGATTCCACCAAGGATCTATATGGATAACTGTATCAGCTCCTGTTAAATTTAAGCCTGTTCCTCCTGCCTTTAGAGAAACTAAAAATACATCTCCTTGTCCATTATTAAAATCTTCAACCCTTCTTCCTCTTTCCTTAATACTTGTAGAACCATCTAAATACATATAGTCTATATGATTTTCATTTAACATATCTTCAACAATTTTTAACATACTAGTGAATTGAGAAAATAAAAGTATCCTATGACCTCCTTCGATAGCATCCTTTAGTATCTCTTTAAGATAACTTAATTTTCCACTATGTCCATTATAATTTTCCATAAACATTCCTGGATGACAACAAATTTGTCTAAGTCTTGTAAGTCCGGCCAAAATCTTAATTTGACTCCTATTAAATCCTTTAGATACTATTTCTTCTTCTATTTCTCCTTTTATAGCCTGTAAATAGGCAATATATACCTTTTTCTGCTCATTAGTTAAATCCACTAATACCTTTTGTTCTATTTTCTCAGGTAGCTCCTCCAATACATCTTTTTTAAGTCTTCTTAGAATAAATGGTCTTATATGTTTATTTAAATCTCTAAGAGCACTTTCATCTTGTTCTCTAGTAATTGGTTTCTCATATTTTTCTACAAACTTTTTATTAGATAACAAATAGCCTGGCATTAAATAATCAAATATTGACCATAACTCTATTAAAGAGTTTTCCATAGGAGTGCCAGTCAGTGCAAAATAATTATTTGCATTTATCTTCTTTACAGATCTTGCACTTAAAGATTTTGGATTTTTTATATATTGGGCCTCATCTAATATACAATATCTAAATTTGATTGTTTTATATTCATCAATGTCATTCCTAATTAAAGGATAGGATGTTATTATTACATCATGATTTTCAATCTCTTTTATAAGTTCTCTTCTTTCAGCTTTACTTCCCGATACTACAAGGACTTTAAGGCTAGGAGCAAATTTTTCAATTTCCGATTCCCAATTATATACTACAGAAGTAGGTGCAACTACTATAGATGCCCATTCTCCCTTCTCATTTTTTTCTGACAATAAAAAGGTGATTATTTGCAATGTCTTACCCAATCCCATATCGTCAGCTAATATTCCTCCTAGTCCATATTTAGATAAAGCCTTTAACCATTTAAATCCAAACTTTTGATAATCTCTAAGAATACTTTCTAGTTCTTCAGGAATTTCATATTCTATATCTTCAGGTTTTTTAATATCTTCAACTAAATTTTTAAAATCAACATTTTCCTCAATAAAATCTAGATCTTTTTCTTTGAAATAATTATCCAAATATGCAGCCCTATATTTAGGAATTGAAAATATTTCTTTTTCAAAGTCTTTTTCGCCAATATTTAAATATTCAAAGATATCTTCCATATATTCTAGTTGTTTGTTTTCTAATAATAAGAAAGAACCATCTTTCAATCTATAGTATTTTTTCTTCTCCTTCAAAGCCTTAAATGCTTCTCTAAGCTCTTTAGAGCTTAGACCCTCCATTCCAAAGTCAAATTCAAGCATATCAATCTCATTGTTCAATCTTATACTCCCTTTAAAGTATGCGGAATCTTTAAGTTCTATGGTTCTAAATCTTTCAGAATAGTATATATCGCATAGTTCTTGAAGTTCAGGAATAATATTGGATACAAAATCAAATATTTTTTCTTCTTCATCTATATATATTTCTCCATCTCTAACTTTAAACTCACTCTTTTCTAATAATTTAAGAATCTTTCTCTCTTTTTCCATATCTCTTATCAGTATTTTATTATTTTTATTAGACTTTTTAGAACTAAAAGGATTTATAGTTATATCTCCATATATGAAATCAACCTTCCCTATTACAATATCTTCCTCCTTATCTAAATATATATTGGATTGAATTTCTGGCCTATATATAGAATCTTCTATTTTTTCATCTATATCTAATTTAGCTAAACCTTTAACATTTAAAATTACCTCCGATATGAAGTCTTCTTTATATTTGTTAGGTATTTTCAATACTTCATTCATACTTGAACTTATTTCATTATATAAAGGCATTATTTTCTTTCTCCATTCTTCAGAAAGCTTATGAATCCTTCCATCTGTAAAAATATATTCACCATCTGAAGTAAGCGGGATTATGTTTTCAAAGGAATCCATCTTAACAACTAAATCAGTATTTTCTTCTTCTAATTTCATTTCTAAAGATAAATTATTTACTACTATATTTATGCCTTTGTATTCAGATTCCATTATAAAAGCATTGAATTTCCTATTATTCATATGTTCAAAAAAACTTTTTAAAGATTCTGGAGTTAATAAAATTCTTTTACCTTTAAATATACTCTGTCCCCTATTTCCATAATAGCTAGCATTGGCTATTTTATTGTTTTCATACAAAAGTTTTAGAAAGCTCATTATTTTTTCATCTTCAGGTTTAAATATATGCCTGCCAGGTTCAAATGTAAATTCTTTACCAAAATATATCTCCTCTTTATTTTCTAAACTCTCAAAAAATTTTTTAATATTTTTAACTACATATAATTTATTTTCTCCCACTCTTAAGTTTAAAAAAGAACTTTCATCTATACCTGCAAATTCATTAAAGTTAAATTCATAGTTAAATTCTACATTTACAGGTATAGTTTCATTTTCATTGTTGGATCTATAGTAATCGATTATATTTTTTATGTTTTCTTCACTATCTCTTTGGAATCTATTAAATATATTTGAATTTTGTATATAGGAAAGGAGAGCGATAATATGTTTACAGTCACCAGAATATTTTTTATATGCAGGACATGTACAATAAGAAGAAACTAAACTATGGTATTCATTAAAATAAAGTTCTACCCTATATTTTTGACTGCCTTCAACTATTCCTTGAATATATTTTAAATCTTTATCACATCTCACATTTATAACCCTGTTGTTATAATAATATTGTTTTCCCCTTATATAAGATTTATAATCTCCCGATCTTTCTAATAAAAACTCATCATCTATACTTAGCATAATACACCTCTATTAGTATAATTTAATTAGAACAAAACCAATTAAATTTATTATTTAATACTATATTATATCATAGACTAATTTATATTTAAAATATACAATATGATCTATTAATAGAAAAAGAACTTAGAAAATCTAAGTTCATTTTATATACAAATAAGCCTAATTTTATTTAATTGTACTATCCAAATGAGAGACAAATATATCTCTTACCCTTTCACTTTCTCCAAGACCTTTTACATAAACTTCTGTTTCAAAACCTTCTTTCAAGAGTCTGTTTTTCCAAGAATCTTCCTCATCTCCGGCCATATCATTTATTGCATGATCTCCTGCAACTAACATGAAAGGCATTAATTTTACTTTTCCTATTTTTTTCTCTTTCAACAAAGGAATTATATCTTCAATTGTTTCATTTCCTTCTACTGTTGCCACATATACATTTTTAAAATCTTTCTCTCTAAATTTATCTTCTAACCTACTATAACAATTATCGGAAATATGATCTGTTCCATGTCCCATAAAAATAACTGCTTCATTTTCTTTCAAATCTTTAATATCTACTGCTTCTACCGCTTCTTCATAATCTTCTTCATCATACAATAGGGGTTTTCCAACTTTTATGTTCTTAAAATTATATTTTTCTTTAAAACTATCTATTTGCCTATGCATCTTTTCATATTCATGTCCTGGAATTATGTGTAGGGACTGGACATATATTTCCTCAAATCCCTCATTTATCATATTTTCTAAAGCTTCTTCTACATTATTTATTTCTATTCCATCCCTCTTTTTTAGTCTTTCTATTACCATTTGAGAGGTAAAGGCCCTTTTTACTTCATAGTCTTTAAATTTCTCTTTTACTCTATTTTCAGTGCTTTCTATACATAATCTTCTAGTATTTTCATAAGTTGTTCCAAAGCTAACTACAAGTATACCTTTTTTCATTTTATCCCTCTTTCTATTTAAAGTAATGTATAAAAATCCCATAGCCTTAAATAGCTATGGGATAAACATTCAATTACGACTCAATATCTAAAATATCTACTTCCCACCGAAGGCATATTTAAAAAGTAATAGGCAGGTCTCCTGACTTATGTTCATCCTACTTTCAACACCTTCCCAAATATATGGTGGTTTTTATTGATTTCGTTCCATTTACAGTAGCGGGGGCTGTATTGGATTCTCACCAATTTCCCTTTTAATAATATGAACCTATTCTCTTTTAATTATTTAATTGTATATAGCTTTTAATGCTTCATAATTTGCTTTAATAGTATATTCTATATCTTCATCAGTAAGAGCAGTAGACAAAAACATACATTCAAATTGAGCTGGTGGAAGCATTATTCCACGGCTTAACATTTCGTTAAAATATTTAGCATATATTTTAGTATCACAGGATTGAACATCGTCAAAGTTTTCAAAAGGTCCTTTTCCAAAGAAAAGGGTTAGCATGCTCTTAAATCTTACAATAGTTGCATCTATATTTAATTCTTCTATGTTTTTCTTGATTCCTTCTTCTAGCATAATCGCCTTTTTTTCTAATTCGCTATATATATCTTTATTTTCACTTAAAGTTTTAAGGTTTTTATAACCTACATGCATAGCTAGTGGGTTTCCAGAAAGGGTACCTGCTTGATATACTGGACCTGTTGGAGATACCATTTCCATTATCTCTCTTTTTCCGCCGTAAGCACCAACTGGAAAGCCTCCACCAATTATTTTACCAAAACAAGCCATATCTGGTTCAATTCCATATATCTCACTAGCTCCACCATAGCTTACCCTAAATCCTGTTATTACTTCATCAAATATAAGTACCGAACCATTTTCTTTAGTTATATTCCTAAGGCCTTCTAAAAATTCTTTCTTTGCCGGAACTAACCCCATATTCCCTGCTACAGGCTCTATTATTATAGCTGCTATATCATCTCCAAATTTTTCAAAAGCCTTCTCAACATCTTCTAAATCATTATATCTACAAACTATAGTGTTCTTTACAATATCTGAAGGAACTCCACTACTAGTAGGTACTCCATAGGTTATAGCTCCCGAACCTGATTTTACAAGCAAACAATCATTATGTCCATGATAACAACCTTCAAATTTTATTATTTTATCTCTACCAGTATATCCTCTAGCTACTCTTATGGCGCTCATAGTAGCCTCCGTACCAGAATTCACCATTCTAACCATTTCTACAGCATTATATGAATCTACAATATGTTTTGCCATATCTACTTCTATTTTTGTAGGTAACCCAAAGCTTATTCCACTTTTTAAAATACCTTCTACATCTTCCAATAACTTCTCATTAGAATGTCCAAGTATTAAGGGACCCCATGAACAAATATAGTCAATATAAGTATTTCCGTCCTCATCTTCTATTTTACTTCCAAGTCCACTTTTAACAAATACTGGGTCAGCTCCAACAGATTTAAAAGCTCTAACAGGACTATTTACTCCTCCTGGAATATATTTTACAGCTTCTTCATATACTTTTTTTGACTTATCAAAATCCACATTATCAACTCCTTTTAGCTATTTTAACATTTTAGCTACATCTTTAGCAAAATATGAAATAATGATATCTGCTCCTGCCCTCTTAATTGAAAGTAAAGATTCCAATATAGCTGTTTCATCTAGAAGCCCTTCTTTTACAGCTAACTTAAGCATTGAATACTCTCCACTTACATTATAAGCGGCTAAAGGCATATTAAAATTATCCTTTGATCTTCTTATAATATCTAGATAGGAAAGGGCTGGTTTTACCATTATTATATCTGCTCCTTCCATTATGTCCAATTCAATCTCTCTAATAGCCTCATCTGTATTGGCTGGATCCATTTGATAAGATTTTCTGTCTCCAAAAGCCGGTGATGAATCTGCTGCATCTCTAAATGGACCATAAAAAGCAGAAGCATATTTAGCACTATAAGCCATTATAGGAATAGTTTCAAATCCATTTTCATCTAAACAATTTCTAATATACTCTATTCTACCATCCATCATATCGGAAGGAGCTACCATATCCGCCCCTGCTCTGGCATGGCTTAAAGCTATTTTGCCTAGATATTCTAGTGTTTTATCATTATCTACATATCCATTTTCTAAAAGAATTCCACAATGTCCATGAGAAGTGTATTCACACATACATACATCTGTTATAACATACATTTGAGGAAAAACTTTTTTAATTTCTCTTACAGCCCTTTGTATAATTCCATCTTCGGTATAACCTTCCGTACCAAATTCATCCTTATTCTCTGGAATTCCAAATAACAAAATAGCTTTTATTCCTAAACTTTCTACTTCTTCTATCTCCTTCAATACCTTGTCCACTGAATAACGATAGATTCCTTCCATAGAAGGTATTTCTTCCTTAATTCCTGTACCTTCTTGAACAAATATTGGATAAATAAAGTCTTCAATAGAAAGTTTAGTCTCCCTTATTAGACTTCTAATAATTTCATTTTTTCTAAGCCTTCTAGGCCTATTTAATATTTCCATTATGCTTCTCCTTCCTTTAACAATATATCCATTATCCCATCCACTGTATATTTCTCTGCTTCACTATATACTTTATATCCATTTTGTTTTATAGTCTTTGATGTAATAGGACCAATAGATACTATCTTTCCTTTACCTAAAACATCTTTACTTCTATCACCTAATATCTCTACAAAATTATTAAAAGTTGAAGGACTTGTGAAAGTAAAGTAAATTTCTTCTTTATCATTTAAAAACTCCATTAGCTCATCAGGATTACACTGCTCTTTTAAAGTATCATAAATCTTAACTTCATCTACTTTGCATAGTTTTGAAAGCTCTTCCACTAAATAAGGTCTTGCACTCTTAGCCCTTGGAATTAGAACTCTATCTTTGCCATTTAAAATACTTTTTAATTCTTCTGCTAAAGCCTCAGCTACGTATTCATTTGGAATAATATCTGGTTTTATTCCATACTTTTCTATAGCTTTTCCTGTTTTAGGACCAATTGCTCCAATCTTTAGGCCTCCTAATCTTCTAGAATCATAGCCAAGAGAAAACAATTTTTCGAAAAATATATCTGCTCCATTTTTACTAGTTAATATAATATAAGTATATCTATCTATATTTTCAATAGCTTCATCCAATTCTAAATTAGGAGATATTTCATCTATTTTAATAGTTGGAAATTCATAGGTTATAGCTCCAAGTTCTTTAAGTTGACTAACAGACCCTTTTTTTTGCGATTTAGCCCTAGTTATAACTACAGTTTTGCCAAATAACGGTTTCTTATCAAAAAAGTTAAGGTTTTTTCTTAATTTAACTACTTCTCCTACCGCTATAAGACTTGGTGGAGTTATTTTTTCTTTCAATGCTTTTTCATATATATTTGAAAGATTACCTTCAACTACCCTTTGATAAGGTGTTGTAGCCCAATTTATTATGGCTACAGGTGTATCTTCAGGTTTACCATTTTCAATAAGATTTTCACATATCTTTTTCAAATTTGAAACTCCCATTAAAAACACAAGAGTACCTTTTAATTTTGCTAGTGAACTCCAATTCAGTTCTTCGTTTTCATCTTTCAAATGTCCAGTTATGACATGGAAAGATGAAGCATAGTCTCTATGGGTTATAGGTATTCCAGCATAAGCTAATCCTCCAATAGGAGAAGTAACCCCTGGTACAGTTTCAAAAGGAATATCCCTCTTAATTAAATATTCCCCTTCTTCTCCCCCTCTTCCAAATACATAGGGGTCTCCTCCTTTAAGCCTTGCAACAATATTGCCATCTAAAGCTTCCCTATATATTATTTCATTTATTTCATCTTGGGTTTTAGCATGGTTTTTTGCTTCTTTTCCCACATATATAAATTTACAGTTTTCCCTTGCTTCTTCCAATAAGCTGTCATTTGCCAACCTATCATATACTATTACATCCGCATTCTTTATACATTTTAGCCCTTTTACAGTTATTAAACTAGAATCTCCTGGACCAGCTCCTATTAAATATACTTTTCCCTTCATCTGCTATCCCTCTCCCTAATCATTGTATTTGCCAGGTCATAACCTAATTTTTCTAGAGAATCTTTGCTTCCTTCCAATCTTTTATTAACGAGTACACTTCCATCTTCCGTTCCCAAAAACCCTTCTAGAACTACTTTTTCATCATAGATTTCACAATAAGCTCCTATTGGTACCTTACAACTTCCACCTGTCCCCTTTAGGAATCCTCGTTCTACTTTTGCTTGTATTTCTGTTTTTTCATGAGAAATACTCTTTAAGATTTCTTCCATTTTCTTGTCATCTTTTCTTATTTCAATGGCAAGTATTCCTTGACAAGGAGAAGGTAAAACTATTTCTTTATCTAAATATACAATCCTATCCTTTAAAGTTTTATCAAGGCCTAGTCTTTTAATTCCTGCTGCCGCTAATACTACTCCATCTAATTTTTCTAATTCTATTTTTTTAATCCTAGTATCTATATTTCCCCTTATTTCTATTATATTTAAATCCCTTCTATATCTAAGAAGTTGATATTTTCTTCTCTTGCTTCCCGTTCCGATTTTTGCTCCAATAGGTAACTCATCCAAACTATTTAAGCCTTCTCTAAGAACTAGAACATCTCTATAATCCTCTCTTTCAGGTACATAAGATAGTTTCAATCCTTCAGGAATTACTCCAGGCATGTCTTTCATGCTATGAACTGCCATATCTATTTCTCCATTTAAAAGCTCCTTCTCAATTTCTTTTACAAATACTCCCTTTCCTCCAATTTTATATAATGAAGCTTCCCTTAAAATATCCCCTTTAGTTTTAATTGTCTTTAATTCTATTTCTAAATAAGGGTGTTCTTTTTTTATCATATCTATTATAAAATTAGTTTGAGTTATTGAAAGTTTGCTTCCTCTAGCTCCAACCACTACTTTCATACCTTTTATTCCCCCTTAAGCTCTTTATAGAAATCTTCTAGTTCTTCGTTATTAAGCTTCAAACAACGATCTAAAAGCTCTTCCTTTTTATAACTATAATCTGAAATAATAATCTTTCTTATTTCTCCTAATAGATTTATATATTCACTATTTATATTTGAATACTTCTTTTCCAAATCTAATCTTATCTTTTTACTTAAAAAAGGACACTTTCCCATAGTAGACATAGATAGTACAAGGTCTCCTTTATTTATAAATGAAGGACAGATAAATTCTGAACTCTCTAAACTATCTACTATATTGCACAATATACCTTCCTTATTACAATCTATTGCAATTTGTCTATTTATATGAGATGAAGAAGTAGCTGCTACTACTAAAAATCCATTAGTGATATACTCCTTTTTATAATTATCTTCAATTAAAATAATGTTTTCTCTATATTTGTCTTTTAATTCGCAAAATTTGGCAAAAAAATCAGGACTTATTACTATTACCTTTCCTTCAAACTCCAAAAAATTTTTAGCTTTCCTGTATCCAACCTTTCCGCCACCTATCACTACAATTTTTTTATCTTCAATATCTAGCATTATGGGATAGAACATATTTACACTCCTAAAATTCAAATAAATTATTTAACATTTCAATATAGTTATCCATATTTTCTTCTTCTAAAGCTTTTAGATTCTTTATAGGCTCTCTTACAACCCTCTTAAGTGCTGAATTAAGCATTTTATCTACAATCTTTTTTTCTCTTTGATCCAAATCTAACTTTCTATTTATATACTCCATTGTATTAGATTTTATGTCTGAACATCTCTCATTTAGTGATTTCAAAACTGGATCTACTTTTATGCTTCCCATCCATTCCAAAAATTCATTTACATCTTTTTCTACTACATCCATAGCTTCTTTTGATAGATCTTCCCTTCTTTGTTGATTGCCTTCAGATACCTTTCTAAGATCATCAATATAGTATAAAACTACATTTTCAATATCTTTAACCTTAGAATCTACATCTCTAGGAAGGGCTAAATCTAATATATATAATTCTTTTTCGATCTTAGGCATGTCCTCATAAGAAATTATTGTATGAGGTGCCGCTGTGGCACTTATAACTATATCTATATCATTTAACAAACTATACCTTTCATCATATTCTACTGGTATTAAACAAGGAAATTCTTTAAATATATCCTTCACTCTTCCATGGGTTCTATTGGTAAGATATATCTCATCTAATCCTTCTTCGCATAAATATTTTAATGCAAGTCTACTTATTTTTCCTGCTCCAATTATAAGGGCTTTTTTACCCTCAAGACATCCCATTTCTTTCCTTAAAAGCTTGATCCCAATATAACTTGTTGATAATGGAATCTCAGATATTCTTACATTTGTTCTTATTTTTTTTCCTTCTCCTATGGCTTCCATAAATAGTCTATTCAAAACTTTCCCACTAAACCCTAACTCCATAGAGAACATCATTGCTTCTTTTACTTGTCCTAATATTTGATCTTCTCCTAAAACTAATGAATCTAATCCAGACGTAACCATATACAGGTGAGTTACAACTTCTTTACCTTTTTTAATGAATAAATATTCTTCTATTTGAGGAAAATTAAAAAAATCACTATAAAAAGATTTTACTTCTTCAATAGAAGTTTCTATGTTGTTACTGGCTATATATATTTCACTCCTATTACAGGTAGACAAAATTACTACTTCATCAATAGATTCATCTAAAAGTCCATTACATCCATCTATTTTCATAGATTCAGTAAAAGAAACTTTTTCCCTTACTTCAATAGGAGATATATTGTGATTAACTCCAATCAATGCCAGATCCATATTTCTCCCTCCAATAGCTAAAAAATTCTTCTTCATCCTTAAAAAGTGGCAGCCCTAATCTTTTGTGTATTTTAACAAGCCAAGGTTCTTCCAAGCCTGCTCTTTCTAAAATTTCTTCCTCTGTAAATACATCCTTTACTGAACCTTCTTTTATAATCTTTCCTTTTTCAAGGACATAGATATAATCACAAATTTCATATATTAAATTCATGTCATGGCTAGATATTATTATATTCTTATCTTTGCTAATATCTTCTATTATACTTACAATTTCTCTTGTCATAAGTGGATCTAAACCACTTGTTGGCTCATCAAATAATATTATATCACCATCCATAACTAATATGCCCGCTATAGCAACTCTCTTTTTTTGACCATAGCTTAAAAAATGGACTGGTTTATCTTTAAAATCATAAGCTCCTACCCTTTTTAAAACTTTATCTATCCTACTTTTTATTTCTTCTTCATCATATCCTATATTTCTTAGTGCAAAAGCTATATCATCATATACATTAGAATAAAATATTTGTTTATCAGGATCTTGGAAAACTATATTTACTTTTTTCCTATATTCCCTCAAATATTTCTTATTATATTTTATACTTTCTCCATTAAATAGTATATTTCCTCTTCTAGGTTTTAAAATTCCTACCATATTAAGAAATAAAGTAGATTTTCCAGAACCATTGGCTCCTATTATACCTATTTTTTTACCTTTTTTTAAGTTTATATTGATATTTTCTAAAGCTTTTGTTCCGTCTTCATATGAATAAGTTAAGTTCTTTACTTCTAACATTTTATCACCCTATTTTAAAATCTCCATTATATAGTTTAGCATCTAAAGAGTTTATCATATCATTATACTTTAATAAAACCCTTACAAATAAACATTTCATAAGAAGTCCAATAGATCTGTAGGTGTTTTTTATACCAATGTATCCAAACCTCATCTCCTGAGCAAAACTAATTTCTTTACTTTCTTCTAAAAACACAAATATAAATCGATATATTAAAATAATAAGTTCAATAATTGTAGGTGGAAGTTTTAGCTTCTTAAATATTTTAATTAGATGGTTTATAGGTGTAGTTAGAGCTATAAAGAAAGTAGAAGAAAGACAAGCTAAAACTCTAAGGATTAAAATAATAGAACTAGTTAAAGATTCTTCTTTTATTCCAAAATAGCTTTTTCCCATTTTAAATGACCATAAAAATATATCTTCACTAGATTTACTTATTATTATAGTTAAAATACTAAAAAAAAGGAAGAGAAATGGCACTAAATAGATCTTAAAATAATTTTTACTAGGTATTCCAGCAACTATGGTTGTTAAGAGCACCATAGTTAGGAAAATTACAAAATTGATGTATAAATTATTGAAGCCTATGGCTACAAAAAGAGCACCTATGGCAAATATAAACTTTGCCATAGGATTGAAATCTTTTAATTTATTAGTATATGCATATCTATCTATCAGAAGCAACTTGTTTCTTTCCTTTCATATTTCCTAATATATATCCAATAAGTCCTGCTCCAATTGCTACTTGAACAGAGAACAACAAGCTTTCAATTTCTCCACTTGGTGGTTCCCAAAGACTTTCAAACCAAGGTTCATAATCTGGATTTATTTCTTCTATAATACCTTCTGCTTGATCATCTGCACCTTCAAACTCTGATCCACCTTTAAGTATTAGTGGTGTTATAACAATTATAACGGCTAATATAAGGAGTAATATATTCTTTTTACTTGATGATTTCATTGCCCAACACTCCTTCCCTATCATAATCAACTAATAAATTATACACAATACTTGTTAAAATACCTTCTACAATAGCAAGAGGTATTTGTGTTACTGCAAATACACTTAAAAATTTAGCCATAGAACCTGCAAATCCTGCTACTGGATCTGGAAAAGCTAGTGACAATTGAATAGATGTTATAACATATGTTGCTAAATCTCCTAGACAAGCTGCTATAAATACAGCTACTGATGTTTTGGTTCCTCTTTTTTTAAAAAACTTAAATAATCCATAAGATACTAAAGGTCCTATAACTGCCATAGAAAAAGTATTTGCCCCTAAAGTAGTAAGTCCTCCATGAGCAAGTAGTAATGCTTGAAATAATAGTACTATTATTCCAACTACAGTCATAGTGGTTGGTCCAAATAATATAGCACCTAAACCTACTCCTGTTGGGTGGGAACAGCTACCTGTAACAGAAGGAATTTTCAATGCTGATAATACAAACACAAATCCTCCTGCCAAACCTAATAATACTTTCTTATTAGTCTCCTCTGTAAATATCTTATTCACTCTTTTAATTCCTACTACTAAAAATGGTAGAGTTATAATTGCCCAAAATATAGCCCATTTAACTGGTAAAAATCCTTCCATAATATGCATTGCATTAGAAATACTTGGAGTAATGCATACTAATAATAATACAAAAATAAAAGCTTTTTTCTTTTCTCTCATAAAATATCACCTCACATAAAATATTTAAAAATCCAGCCTCTTCGGCTGGATTTTTTTTACAAATTATTTTGACTATAAATAATAAGTAACCTCTTCCCACCGAAGGTTTACTTGAAAAATAATAGGCAGGTCTCCTGACTTATGGATCATCCTACTCTCAACGCCTTCCCAAAATATTTAGTGGCATATTGTTGATTTCGTACCCACTTACAGTAACGGGGGTTGCATTGGATTTTCACCAATTTCCCTTTTAATCATAATGAACCTAAAACTTTTTCTATGCAGTTTTCATTTTTATAATATCATATATATATAAATAATTCTATAAAAATTTAACTATAACTTTATATTAATATATTTTTAACAGATTAACACTATATTTTATATCAATTTTTATATATTATCCTTTAGAAAAACAACTCTTTATTTCTAAATAAATATATATACTATAATATACAATGTTTATACTAAATTAATATATTCTTTATATTAATTTAAGCTAATTATTATGTCATATATTACTTGAATATTTCATTCATAATTGTTTCTTATGATACTTATTTATCAAAGTATATTGACAAGATTTCTTCGTTATAATATAGTAAAGATGACTAGTTTAGTATATATTTTTGATAAAAAGGAGCTTATTATGAGAATAACACAAGAGTCAGATTATGCCTTAAGGGTAGTACTTTATTTTTCAAATTTAAACCCTGGCACTAAGGTTAGTGCTAATATTGTAGCTGAAGATCAAAATATCCCCTTAAGATTTCTCCTAAAACTACTACAAAAGCTTAAAAAAGCAGATATAGTAGAATCTTTTATGGGAGTAAATGGCGGATATGCTCTTAAAAAAGAGCCTAAAGATATTTCCTTAAAAGATGTTATAGAAGCTATCGAAGGACCTATCCATTTAAATAGATGTCTATTAGATCCTGAACAGTGCAATAATGAAGGACCTAAAAAATGTTTAATTCATAATGCACTATATAGTGTACAAGAAACACTAATAAATAGGCTTGCTTCTATAAATTTCAAAGATATAGCTGATGGTTATTATTTAGATAGGGGATAAGCCCTTATCTTTTTTTGTATATATTATATCGAATTAGTTAATCTTTATTGAATAAATATACTTTCTAAAACAATCTTTCTTTTTATATTGCCTTAAAACCTGCCTAATAATTTAATCTTTCACAATTCCCTAATTTAAAGTAGTAAATATTTACAATTTTCTTTTTTTAATATACACTATAATAAACAACAAATATACGGGGTGATTTGTATGAAGAATTTTGAACAAATGTTAGAAGAATATGCTCAACTTGCAGTAAAAACAGGAATAAATGTTCAAAAAGGACAAACTCTAGTAATAAACTCTCCCATCGAATGTTCAGACTTTGTAAAACTTGTTGCAAAATATGCCTACGAAGAAGGCGCAAAAGAAGTTCATATAGAATGGCATGATGAAGATTTAACTAGAATGAAATATGACCATGCACCTATTGAGGTGTTTAAAAACTTTCCAAAATGGAAAGCCGATGGGTTTGAACAATTTGCCGAAGATGGAGCAGGTTTTCTTTCAATAGCAGCATCAAATCCTGAACTTTTAAAAGGGGTAGCCCCTAAAAAAGTTGCTGCAAATAATAAATCCAGCTCTAAAGCTATGGAAAAATTCAGAGATTACACTATGAACAATCATGTATCTTGGTGTGTAATCTCAATACCTACAAGTGATTGGGCAATGAAGGTATTTCCTAATATACCTAAGAAAGAAGCCTTAGAAAAACTTTGGGATGCTATTTTTAAAACTGTGAGAATAGACAAAGAAGATCCTATCGAAGCATGGAATGAACATTTGAATAATCTAGATGAAAAATTAGAATTTCTAAATGAAAAGAAATTTAAGAATCTACACTACACTTCTTCAAACGGAACTGATTTAATAATTGAGCTACCTAAAGGACATATATGGTCAGGTGGTGGAGATTATAATACAAAAGATGTATTCTTTGTAGCAAATATGCCTACTGAAGAAGTATTTACTCTACCTAAAAAAACTGGTATCAACGGAATAATTGTGAGTACTAAACCATTAAATTATAGTGGAAATTTAATAGATAATTTTAAACTTACTTTTAAAGATGGAAAAGTTGTGGATTTTGAAGCAGAAAAAGGTTATGAAACTCTTAAAAATCTTTTAGATACCGATGAAGGAGCAAGATACCTAGGAGAAGTAGCACTAGTCCCATATGATTCTCCTATATCTAATTCTAATATACTATTTTACAATACATTATTTGATGAAAATGCTTCTTGCCATTTAGCTTTTGGTATGGCCTATCCTACTTGTATTGAAGGTGGAAGTGAAATGAACGAAAAAGAAAAAGAAGTTCATGGAGTAAATTCTTCGCTTGTTCATGTAGATTTCATGGTGGGCTCAAAGGATTTAGATATAGTAGGAGAAACTGATGAAGGAGAAAAACTTCAAATATTTAAAGATGGAAATTGGGCATTTTAATTTTTTACTTTAAATTAACATATTAATAAAAAACCTCCCATATAATTAAACTAAAACTATACTGAAGGGAGGTTTTTTTATGAATATTTTTAAGAATAAAAAATTAGGTTTATTTTTAACCTCACTAGTAGTTTTATCTTTAATTCTATCTTCTTATATTCCATCTTTTGCTCAACCGAGTAAAGTTAAAAATGTAATATTACTTATTGGAGATGGAATGGGCATTGAACAAGTTAACTTAGGAAGAATCTATAAAAATGATAAGCTCTATATGGACGAGTTTGACTATACAGGCACAGCTTCCACTTATTCAGCAGATCCTAAAAATAAATGGGTAACTGACTCTGCCGCAGCAGGTACAGCCTTAGCTACTGGAGTAAAAACCTATGATGGCGCCATAAGCGTAGACTTAAATCAACAACCTATTGAGACAATACTTGAAAAAGCCCAAAAAAATAAGAAATCAACAGGAATCGTAACTACTACTAGGATAACCCATGCAACACCAGCCTGCTTCGCTTCTCACAATATTCATAGAGATAATGAAAACGAAATAGCAGAAGATATTATTGAACATGGAGTAGACGTAATTTTAGGAGGAGGAAAAGCTAATTTCCTCGATAAAAATGATAATGGCAAAAGAGAAGATGAGAGAAATCTTATAGAAGAAGCTAGAGATAAAGGATATAAATATGTAGATACAAGGGAAAGTCTAAAAAAAGTAAACCATGAAAAAGTTTTGGGTCTATTTAATAATTCCCACATAAGTTATAAATTAGATAGAAATCTTACAGTAGAACCAAACCTTAGCGAAATGACAAACAAAGCTATAAATATTTTGAGTAAAAATAATAAGGGGTTTTTCCTAATGGTTGAAGGTGGAAGAATAGACCATGCTGCTCACAATAATGATCCAGCTACTATGGCTAATGAAGTATTAGATTTCGATGAAGCCGTAAAAGTTGCCTATGAATTTGCTAAAAAAGATAAACAAACCCTTGTAATAGTCACAGCAGATCATGAAACTGGAGGTATTTCTATTGGTGCTAATAGCAAATATGAATATCATCCTGAAATATTAAAAAAACAAAAGAAGTCAATTGAATATTTATTAGACATCATTACAATATCTAACTATAAAACAATAATTAAAGAAGAGTTGGGTATAAATAATTTAACTAAAAAAGAAGAGTTAGATATAGTTCTTGCATTAAAAAAAAATAATAAAGATAATCTTTCAAAAGCTCTTGTTGATACAATAAATACAAGATCAAATACAGGTTGGACTACCGCTGCTCATACAGGGGTTGATGTACCTGTTAAAGCATATGGTCCAAATGCTAATTTATTTTCAAAACACTTAGATAATACAGATATAAATAAATTAGCTATAAAATGTATGAAATTAAAGTAATTCTTTTACTTTTCATAAATTACATCTATATAAAATCCTAGCTTACAACTAAAAAATGGCAAGGAATTTAATCTGATTAAATTCCTTACCATTTTTTATTAATGTAGATCAAATATCCCCGTCTTTTTTAAGGCCATGCTTAATGCTGTAGCTACTACTGCTCCAAACAATCCTTGTACTATATTTCCTGGCATAGATGCTAATGCCGCTTTAGCTCCATACATAAATATTTCTGTTATATAATAGCCCAAAGCCATCCAAACTCCTCCTAATGCCATAGGAATAATTTGAGCTTTTTTGCCTAAGTTAGTTTCTAATAAACTACCTGCTATAAATCCTTCAAGTCCTTTAACAATAAAAGTAATAGGAGCATAATGAGTATATCCAAGTAATACATCGGCTAACCCGGAGCCTAAACCTCCTACTATAAAGCCACCTTTTTTACCAAACATAATTGCAGCTAAAAACACAACCATATCTCCCAAATTCAAATATCCTTTTGTACCTGGAGTTGGTATGTGTATAACCATAGTCATTACAGTAGTAAGAGCAATCATAACAGCATATCTAGTCATTTCTTTCAAATTTTGATTTTTCATATATGTCAACTCCTTTCACATATGTATGGGTACACTATGTGATATGCCAAAATTGTACTCATGTATATGATAATACTTTTTAAACACTTTTTCAATATAAAACGATAAAAAAACTGTCTTTTTAGACAGTTTTTTTATTAAATTAAATGATCTTGAATTTTTTTACTTTTATGTTTATTTAATTCATAATCTTTCTCTTTAATCTTCTTTGATCTGGATTTTTCAATATTAATATCCAATTTTTTAGATTCTATTTTCATCAATATAATAGATGTAACACTTGCTATAAAATCAGATATAGGGTAAGATACCCAGGCTCCTATTGCTCCTAAATCTATTATCTTTATTAAGAATATTGATACTGGGAGAAGTATGATAATTTGTCTAAATATAGATACAACAAATGAAGTCCTTGCTTTACCCAATGCTTGGAAATAATAAATTGATACATAGTATATACTTATCATAGGAAATACTGCTATCATTATTCTAAAAGCTTTGGCTGCCTCAACTATGATATCTTTTTCTTTAACAAATACAGATATAAGCTGTTCTGCAAATAATAAACCAATTATCCAAAGAATAGCTGAAGTCATCAAAGCAAAAATAACCGTTTTTTTAACTACTTCCTTTAGCTTTATGTAGTTCTTTGCTCCTAAATTGTAGGCTGCTATAGGTTGCATAGCTGAACTTATTCCGAGCATAGTTATAAACATGAACATAGAAAGCTTAGATATTACACCAAGTATTATAACCCCACTGTCTCCTACATGATTTAAAAGTAAATTATTTAACACTGCAAGGAGTATTCCGTCTTCGGCTTCTACAATAAAAGCCGAAAAACCTACAGTAATTATAGAAGTTAGAATGTAACTCTTAATTTCAAATCCAAATTTTAATTTATATTCTTTCTTTACATCTATAAAATGTAAATAGGCATACATAAATGATATAAATTGAGAAAATATAGTAGCAAAAGCTGCACCTTTAACACCATAAGGCAATTTAACTACTAAAAAATAATCTACAATGGCATTAGTTACTGCACCTGTAATAGTACTTTTCAATGCAGTTTTTCTATCTCCTAACGCCATCATAATATAACCTATAGAAATGGTTAAACATTGAAATATGCTACCAAATATTATTATAGATAGATAATCATGAGCATAAGGCAATATTTGCTCACTAGTACCTAACATATTCAAGACATTATCTCTAAATATAAAAATCAAGATAGTCATGGGAATCATAGTTAAAAATATAAGACTTAGTGCATTTTTTATAACTGCCTTAATACCTTCGTTATCTTTTTTGCCATTATTTCTTGCAATAGCTGTAGAAGATCCTATAGCTATCATCATACTAATAGCAACTATAATTCTCTGAATAGGAAATACTACTACTAATGCTCCTATAGCATTCCCTCCTATAATTCTTCCTACAAATACTGTATCTACCATATTATATAATTCTGCTACAAGTAAAGATATTATAGCTAGAATTGAAAACTTCATTAAAAGTTTTCCTACATTTTCTTTTTCAAATATATTATGATCTACCCCATTCATAAAAACCTCCATTATACCTTGCCATATATTTTATAGTCTTTATACTATATCTATATCATAACACTAATTTATCTTCTTTTCATTTTTTGAATATATAATATGAAACATTAAATTTTTTATAGTATAATCATATTAAATAACAAAATTGGAGGTAATAAAATGAGTAAGAAAATTGACTGTCTTGGTGATTTTTGTCCATTACCTTTACTTAAAGCTGAACAAGAATATAAAAAAATTAAAACCGGAGAAGAATTTACCTTAATAACAGACCTTAGTTGCGCTACATCTAATATAAGATCTGCTTTCAAAAATGAAAAATGTATAATAGAAGATGAGGAAGAAATGCCGGGAATTTGGAAGATAACTATAAAAAAACTATAACTAACAGAAAGTATCTCTGCCAAACTTTTTCATATAATTAATAAATTTCTTTATATGTTCTTCTTGTAGCTGTTCCTTTCGGTATATCATACATATATGACATTCTACATCCACTTCTTTTATTGATCTACTTTTTAAAGTTTCTGTATACAATTCTTTCTTAACAGATATATAAGGAACAATAGATGCACCGTGATTTTCTATAACCGATGTCTTTATGGATTCTACACTACCTAATTCCATATGCACATTTACATCATTAAAGGAAATAGAGTTTTCGTTAAATATGTTTTCTATAATTTTTCTTATACCACTTTCTTCTGGACCAATTACAAAAGGGAGAGAAGCTATTTCTTTAAGGCTTATACTTTCATTTATATTCAATATATCTTTATTTTTAGGCGAATATATAAATACTAAATCACTTTTACAAAGTTTGATACACTCTATACCTTTCTTATATATAGGAACAGTTACAAAACCTACGTCTGCACCACGACTTAATATTAAATCCACTACGTTCTTTGTATAATCGCTTTTAGTAGAAAATTTTATATCCTTGTTTTTTTCTTTATAAGTATAAAGTGTACAAGGTATTAGATACTCACTTACACTGCCAGATGAAGCAATCCTTATTTCTTTTATCTCATCATTATGACACTCTTCTATTTCTTCAATCATATTATTATATAGGCTTGAGAATATTTCTGCATACTTAAACACAATTTCTCCTTCTTCCGTTGGCACAACCCCTTTATTACTTCGATCTAAAAGTCTACAGTCTAAAGCTTTTTCTATAGATTTTAATTGTTGGCTTAATGCAGATTGGGTTAGATGTAGCTTTTTTGCAGCCTTGGATATACTATTTTCTTCTATTATTTCAATAAAAGATATTAAATTATAGATATTCACAGTATCCCCCTCTCGAAACGTTTTCCAGTATAATATATAGCTATAGGTATTTGATATTAATTATTCTTATGTACTATAAGTAGAATTAATCACTAATACTTGTCTACTTTGTGTATAATTGTAATTGAGTTCTTATTATATAATTAAATGTTACTATTTTAACAAGTTATTGTCAATACGATAACTTTGAAACTCTAAACTATAATTAAATAGCAAAAAACATTTTAAAAATTAGAGATTTTTCTCCATACTAAACTGTCCACTTCCCACTAAATACAATAATATAAATTAATACATAAAAATTCTTAAATCAATATTTTTCATTTTAAATTCTTTAAATTTTCTTTTAATTTAGAACTTTTTATAGTTTAGAAGAATGTAATATTTTATAATTTCTTTATTATTATGAAGGGGAGGCGAACTTATATATGTTATTAGGTATAGGAGTATGTGTAATTATAGCTTTTTTAGCAACCTACTTGGGAGGGCTACAACGTATAATTGGCGGCCCTATGATTGGCCTTTTTATTGGAATGTTAGTTGCCAATATTAAACCACCAGAAGGCGATTTTAAAAATGGAACAACTTTCGCTGCTAAAAAATTTCTAAACTTAGGAATTATAGTTACAGGAGCAACTTTAAGTTTTAAGGAAATTGTAGGATTTGGAGCTAGCGCACTACCTCTTATAATATTTAACATAGCTCTTGCTCTTGGAATCGCTTACTGGATAGGTGGAAAACTAGGGGTAAGCAAAAATACAAGAACCCTAGTAGGAGGAGGAACTTCTATATGTGGTGGTACTGCCATAGCTACTCTAGCATCTATAATAGAAGCAAAAGAAGAAGAAATGGCTTATGCACTTACAGCAATATTTTTATTTGATATTATAGCTGCTCTAGGTTTCCCTTATTTAGGAAGAGCATTAGCTTTATCTCCAGAACAATTTGGTGTAGTAGCAGGAACGGCTATAAATGATACATCTAGTGTAGTAGCTGCAGCGGATACTTTTGATAAGTTATTAGGTAATTTATCAATGTCAACCAGTGGATTAACTGGAGGTAACTTAGCTGTAATAGTAAAATTAACACGTACAACTATGTTAGTTATTTTAGCTATAATTTTTACTTTTGTTACTATTAATAAGAAAAGAAAGAGTTTAGTCGCTCAAGGAAATAATGGTTCATCATCAATAAATGATAGCAATAATGAATCAGTAGGTAAAGTAGTGCTTAGAGTATTTCCATGGTTTATATTAATCTTTATAATAGCGGCTCTTCTAAATACAATAGGAGTATTTCCTGAAAGTGCTGCTCCTTTTATTAAAAAGTTATCAAAATTTTTAGTAACGACAGCCCTTGCTGGTGTAGGATTTAAAATTAATTTTAAGGATTTATTTACAAAAGGTATAAAACCTATAATGTTAGGTGGATGTACTTGGCTTGGCCTTTGTATATCATCAATGACTTATATATTCTTGATAATGCCTAAATAAATATTTAAAATAAAAGATGTGAAAAATCACATCTTTTATTTTTTATCTTTATATAATTAATACCCTAAAATATTATTAAGTTAAAATTCTTTCCTATGTCGTAATCCTAATAAATTAGATATATGCATAGTAAATATAATTCCTGTTCCTGGTTTTTTAAGGTTTCCTGCTTCTACCATAGTATCATATATCTTTTCATATTTTGATTCTTCACTCACTATAAGAATTACTTCCTTTGAAGCCTCTATGTGTATATTTAAAAATTTTTGTATTTCACTTTCTCCTGTTCCTCTTCCATATAGAATTGTAGCCCCTTTTGCTCCTGCCATCTTTGCTTTATCAACTATTTTATCTGCCTTACCTCTTTCCACTATAGCAACAATACATATTTTTTCTTCCATCTTATATACTCCTTTCTTAAAATTTAGCTAGTATTCCTAAAGTTAAAACAGAAATAACAGCACCTAAAGATGTCAATCCTACAATACCAAATCCATTGAGAAGAGGATCTGAGTTTTCTATTATTTTTGAAAGTCCTATTGCTACTGCCATATTTAAAGGAATATTTACAGGTCCAGTAGTAGAACTTGCTGAATCCATTGCTATAGCTACAAATTCATCTGGTGCAAAATAAACAAGTATAAGTATTATAAAGAGTATAGGCATTATTATCTTAGTATTAGGTATATTATTCAATATCTTAAATATTCCTAATGCCATTCCTCCTCCAAATCCTATAGCTACAGCTTGAATAAGAACCTTATTAGGGATAGCCCCTATAGATATCTCCTCTACTTCTAAAGCTAAAGCCTTTAATGCTGGTTCTACTAAAGTAGCAAAATAGCCTAAAACA
The DNA here is from genome assembly GCA_019391515.1 of Clostridiaceae bacterium. Taxonomy (GTDB): domain Bacteria; phylum Bacillota; class Clostridia; order Tissierellales; family Sporanaerobacteraceae; genus Anaerosalibacter. The sequence goes on from JAHXQP010000030.1 coordinate 140,268, forward strand.
AATGCAAAAACTATGATCATCCATTTATAATCAAGATATATTAAATTTTTTCCTACTGAATCCCCTAATGGGATTAAAGATATAGAAACTCCCTTTAAAAAAAAGTGTAATCCAAGTATACTTAATAAAAATCCTAATACAAAGTCTTTTAAATTTTCTATAGGTTTCTTAAGAATTAAAATTTGAAACAAGAGAAGAAAAGCTGATATAGGAATAACACTTCTTGCTGTTTCCCATAATGCTCTTAGCCCCTCTAAACTTTTCATTGTAACATCCCCCTTGTTTATTATTTTAAATTAAACTAGAAATATTGTTATTTTTATAAATAATTCTGAAAATCTTACTAAACCCCCTTGACTTACAGCATCATAATAATTAAAATAGTAAAAGATATACAAAGACAGGAAATAAACTAGAAATGATATTTGAATTTTTCACATTAAATAGAATTATATCATATTTGATATTATATATAAAATATATGGCTATAATTGAAAAGGATTTATTTATTTACTCATCTTAGGGTAAACATAATTATATAGGTATAAAGGTATAGATCATGTTTTATGTAAATCTATAAAGATTGGAGGTATATAAAATGGAAAGGTATATTCCCGAAGTGAAATCCAAGCTTAGAAGTCGAATAATAGAAGTACCACCAGTTATATATAAAGCTACTGGAATAAAAGTATTGGGAACTAGAATTAAATCACTACTTTTTTCTACAGATGTAGCTGTAATAAAAAATACTAATGCTAATTCAATAATAGCAGTATATCCCTTTACTCCTCAACTCTCTATTACTCAAGCAATTTTGGAAGTAGCTCCAGTACCTGTTTTTGTCGGAGTAGGTGGTGGACTCACTACAGGAAAAAGATCTGTAGATATTGCCCTTCAAGCAGAACTTATGGGGGCTTATGGTGTAGTAGTCAATGCTCCTACTAGTAAAGAAGTAATAAGTAAAATGTATAAGAGGATAGATATACCTATCATTGCAACTATAGCATCTGATTGTGATGATTATAAGGCAAAATTAGATGCCGGTGCTAGAATTTTAAATATATCAGGGGGACCAAAAACTGCTGAAATAGTTAGAACTATCAGGAAAGACTATGGAAAAGAACTTCCAATCATAGCTACAGGTGGCCCTACAGATGAATCTATATTAGAAACCATTGAATCTGGTGCCAATGCTATTACTTATACCCCACCTTCAAGCGGAGAAGTTTTCTCCGATATAATGGATCAGTACAGAATAAAAAAAGAAAAATAAAAAGCCTAAAATTAGGCTTTTTATTTTATTTAAGGAGTCGTCAATTGTTCTCTTACTTTTCCCTTCTCCACTTTAATCTTTCTATCATAATCTTTTGTAGTTTTGAGTATAAGTGGACTTAAACCTATAATGCCTATAACATTTGGTATTATCATCAAACCATTAAATACATCTGATAAATTCCATACTGTTTCTAACGATGTAGTAGCTCCTACAAAAGTTAAAATTATCCAAGCCCAGCTATAATAATTTACAGCTTTTAAACCAGCAATATATTCAACACATTTAGAACCATAATAATACCAACCAAGAATAGTTGAAAATGCAAAGAATATTAATCCAACAGATATAATATAACCACCTACTCCTGGAAGTAATTTTTGAAAAGCTGCCGTAGTTAAAGTAGCTCCCTTTAAATTACCCTCAATTGCCATGGCACCATTTGCTTCTATACTGACTAATCCTGAAGTTAATATAACAAGGGCTGTCATTGTACAAATTATAATAGTATCAATAAAAACACCTAGTGAAGCATTAATACCTTCAATCATTGGATCTTCATTTTTAGAAGCAGCATGAGCTATTGGAGCACTTCCAAGACCAGCTTCATTTGAAAATACCCCCCTTGCAATTCCAAATCTTATAACTGTACCAAGAAGTCCACCACCTACTGCTTGAGCTGTAAAAGCATTTGTAAATATCATTTTGAAAACTGTCGGAATCATAGTTGCATTACTAAATATTGCTATTAGTGAACCTATAATATATATTATTGCCATTGCAGGTACCAGTTTTTCAGTAACACGGCCTATATTTTTAATACCACCAATTATTACTAATCCCGTAAGTACAGCAATAACTATTCCAGTTATGAAAGGACTTAAGCCAAAAGTAGCTTCTACAGATTCAGAAACAGAATTGGCTTGAGTCATATTTCCAATACCAAAAGAGGCTACAAATCCAAAAAATGCAAACAACCAACCAAGCCAATTAGCATTAACTCCATATTGTTCTTTAAATCCTCTACTTATATAATACATTGGCCCACCAGATTTTTCCCCATCTTCATTTGTTATTCTATACTTTATAGCTAAGAAAGCTTCTGCAAATTTAGTAGCTCCACCAAAAGCACCACTTATCCACATCCAAAATACTGCTCCTGGTCCTCCAAAAGTTATGGCAGATGCAACTCCAACAATATTTCCTGTTCCAATAGTCGCTGCCATAGATGTCATCAATGCTTGAAATGGAGTAATGTCTCCATCTCCGACATCTTCTTTAGAAAAAAGGGATTTAGTAGCAAATTTCATTTTCCTGAACTGAATAAACTTAGTCCCAAAGCTTAAATATATTCCAGTACCTACTAGTAGTGCAACAGTAGCAGGTCCCCAAACTACTTCAGCAGCTTTTGAGATAAAGCTTTGAAAGAAGTTCATATATATACCTCCTAATTTATATTATTGATGTATTAATTAAGCTTCACTTTACTACATTATACTACAATTTATAGTTAAGTTTCAAGCTATTTTCTGAAAATTTAAAATCGTTTTTATTTTCACAATACTTCGTTTGTATTTTCACAATTTTCATTTAGGTTCAATTATGTTATCAAACTATATCTAATCACTATATTGGCTTCATTACATATGTTTTTTATAATCTATTTAATTAGATATAAATTGTTTTTACACGCAATTTTCTATGCCATTACCATGTTTTTGATATATGATTCACAATCAGTATCCTTATATCAACTTTTCTTGTTAAATAATCTTAAGGTAGCAAAATTTCTACATAAAAAAGCTTGTTTGGTTTAAATAATATTATTTAAACCAAACAAGCTTTTTGTTTACATATATTTATTATTAAATTATCCTATAGGATCTGTTAATTGTTCACTCACTTTTCCTTTTTCAATCTTAACTTTCTTATCATATTCTTTTGTCATATTAAATACTACTGGGCTAAGAGCTATAAGTCCTATTATATTTGGTATTGCCATAAGTCCATTAAACATATCAGATAGATTCCAAACTATTTCTAAAGGTACAACTGCTCCTACAAAAGAAAGGCCAACCCAAACCCATTTATATATATTTACAGCTTTTAGTCCAGCAATATATTCTATACATTTAGCTCCATAATAATACCATCCAATAATCGTTGAAAATGCAAAGAATATTAATCCAAATGTTACTATATAGCCTCCTATACCTGGTATTAGTCTATCAAAGGCTACCGTAGTTAATGTAGCACCATTTAAATTTCCTTCAATTGCCATAGCACCATTTCCATTAATAGTTACTAATCCAGAAGTTAAAATAACTATTGCAGTCATAGTACATATTATTATAGTAGTGAAAAATGAATCAAGTGAAGCTATAATTCCTTGAGCTACAGGATCATCATTTTTAGATGAAGCATGAGCAATCGGGGCACTTCCAAGTCCAGCTTCGTTTGAAAACATCCCTCTAGATATACCTATTCTAATAACAGTACCTAATGTACCTCCTGCTAACGCTTTTGCCGTAAAAGCATTTGTAAATATCATTTTGAAAACTGTTGGAACCATAGTTACATTACTTAATACAGCTATAATTGCACCAACAATATAGGATACTGACATTATAGGTACTATTTTTTCAGTTATTTTTCCTATGTTCTTAACCCCTCCAATTATTACTAAGGCTGTTAATGCTGCTATAACTCCTCCTGAAATATAGGGGTTTATTCCAAGAACAACCTTTAGCGAATCAGAAACAGCATTAGCTTGGGTCATATTTCCAGTACCAAGAGAAGCTATAAGGCCAAATAATGCAAACAACCATCCAAGCCATCTAGCGTTAATACCATATTGTTCCTTTATACCTCTACTTATATAGTACATTGGTCCGCCAGATTTTTCTCCATCCTCATTTGTTATTCTATATTTTACTGCAAGAAGACCTTCAGCATATTTAGTAGCTCCACCAAAAAGACCACTTACCCACATCCAAAATACTGCCCCTGGTCCTCCCATTACTATCGCAGAAGCTACTCCTGCAATATTACCTGTTCCTATAGTCGCTGCCATAGATGTCATCAGCGCTTGAAATGGAGTCAAATCACCTTCTCCATCATCTGAGCTAGAAGTAAGTAATTTAAGACTAGTCTTCATTTTTCTAAATTGGATAAACCTAGTAGCAATACTTAAATAAATACCTATACCTACTAATAGAAGAATAGTTACAGGTCCCCAAGCAAATTCTACTCCTCGGGAAACGATTGCATTAAAAATATCCATATAAAAACCTCCTAATTTAAACTTAAATAAAGTATACATTAGGAGAGTCAATAAACTACAAATCACTACAGAAATATATTCTGAAAATTTCTAATTGTTTTTATTTTCACAATGTATTATTAGTCCAGCTATAAATTTTTTTGTATTTACAGAGCCACCTCTCTTATTTTTACCTCTTATAAAGTCCATTTCCTTCTTAACCTGCTCAAAATTAAATAAACTACTAGAATACTCCACAAATATATCATTCATATAATCCTCAATGCCTAAACTAGCTATATTTGACATAGCTACAGCTATAGCCCTTCTCATTCTTTGCTCCATAGACTTTGGATTTTCAGAAAAATTATTGCAAAGGTTTCGTATAGTCATATTAGATATATCTACATTATTATTAATGATATAATCACAAACTTTAATAATATCATAACTTCCTTTTTCACCCATGATACCTAATTTTTTTAATATATTTTTGATATATTGTTCACAAGAATCTTTTTCGACCCTATTTTCAATAGAAACTTCTTTATCATTGAATAACTCTTGAATTTTCATAAGGGTTTTATCAATCTGCATTCTCTCTCCAACTTTTTTTATAATAGTTTCTACTTCTAATGCATTTATCGGTTTATAAATATAATACTCTACACCATGCTTATAGGCTTTTTCAACCATATCTTTAGATGATACTTGAGATATCATTATGAATTCCATACTTGAATAAATAGATTTTAATTTTTTTACAATAGATATACCATCCTCACCTGGCATTAAAAGATCGATGAGAACTAAATCTGGTTTAAGAGATTCAATCTTTTCATATCCTTCTTTTCCATTCACAGCTTTTCCTACGACAGTTCCTAGGTTTCTATCATGAATAATCTTCTCTAATATTCTAATAACATTTATATCATCATCCAAAATAAATATTCTCATATACTATCACCCTCCAATTCTATAATTGGAATAGATATTTCAAACTTAGTCCCTTTAGCTTCTTTGGAATCTATAGAAATATTCCCTTTTAAATGAACTTCAACTAGATTTTTAACAAGACTTAATCCTAAACCTCTATTTATCTCACCTGTAACATAATTTATTTTTGTAGAATACCCTGGAGAAAAAATATACGCTAAATCTTCTTTCGGTATTCCACAACCAGTATCTTTAATTATAAAAACATGTTTTTCATATTCAGTTTCATGAATAAAAATGATTTTACCCCTATCTTCAATAGAATCAATGGAATTCATTATAATATTTCTTAGTATAGACATTAAATAGTAATGTTTTTCTGTATAAAAATCCTTTCCTAATTGAAAATCTAAGGTAATTCTTTTTTTCCTGTATTTGATTTCTGTTTCCATACTTTCTTTGAGTATTAATCCTAATTCATGAAAATGCATTCCATTATCATCGAGTTTATTAGAAATCATGTCTTCTATACCCTTAACTACTAGTCCATATTCTTTTTTTATTTCATGAACATCTTTGGATATTTCTAGTGCTCTATTTTCCCAGCTTTCTATTTCTTCTTCATTCCTAATTTTAAAAAATAACTCATATGCATTAGACATTACAGATTCAATATTTCCCATATTCTTTTCCATCCAATAAACTTCCGTCTTTAATCTAGATGTAAGCCAAAGGAGTTTGATATATCTTTCTTCATGCTCTTTTTTAATTAAAAACATCCTATAATACTTAAGAGCATTAAGTATTAACCATACAAATCCTGACCTTAAAAAAGCGACTAATATTAAGCCTTTCATAATCTTAAAATTATCTAAAAAAATATTATTTCCTATCCTAATATAGGCTTCTAAAAAATTGCCTAATAAATCACTTATAAATGATATAATAAACATCTGATTCAGTGTAATAGAAAATAAATAATTTTTACATAAGAAAAAGACAATACCATAGATTATATAAAAAACAGTTTCTGGAAAATACCAAAATACACCTACATCAGAAATACTTCCTCCTAAAATAACTCTAAACATATATAATGACAATCCTGAAAAAGCTCCCAATAAAATTGGGTTAATCTCATCATACATAAATAAAAATATTGGAAATACTATACCTGCAAAAGAAAATTTAAAATTTGATATGTAAAAATTTATATAGAGTTGTGAGGACAGACCCACTGCAAAAATAGTTAAAATAAACCTTTTTTTCTTGTCCATTATACCACCTTAAACTGTGTCATTTAAATATAATATGTAATTATTATACCATTTGTAAATATATAAGGGAAATAATGATATTATTTTAACGAAAAATAAAAGGGAAGATGTATACTAATTGGTATAACATCTTCCCTTTTTTTATATTATATTTTTACATAAAATTATTCTCTTTTCAAAAAATCCCACTTTGTTTCTGCTGTAATTATGGAAATTAATATCGCACTACATCCAATAAAAAACTTTAAAGTAAAAGGCTCTTTTAATATCAAAACAGAAAATAAACTACCAAAAACAGCCTCCATACTTAAGATAATAGCCGCATGGGTAGATTTTGTATACTTCTGTGCCATATTCTGAATAAAATAAGCTACCAGTGTTCCAAAAACCGCTAAATATAGTATAGGAAATATAGCTTCTTTTGTGAATCCTGTTATTTTAGGTTCAAAAATACTTGCAGATATAAAGGAAAGAATTGCCGTAAGTAAAAATTGGTATATAGTCAATAATACAGGATCATGTTTTTCTGCAAAATATCCTATAGAAACTATATGAGAAGCAAAAAATAATGCACATAAAAGGGTTAGTCCATCTCCAAGCCCCATTGACAGATTCCTCTCAAAAGTTAAAAAGCCTATACCTAAAAAACAGAGAAAAGCTGATATAATTTCGTATTTATCAGGTCTTGTTTTATTTATTGCCCAATATAAAAATGGTACCATGACTACATTAGTTCCTGTAATAAAAGCTTGTTTACCTGCAGTAGTATATTGAAGACCTATGGTTTGTGCCATATAAGCTACAAATAAAAATATTCCTATAGTAAAACCTGCTTTTACATCTGACCATTTGGTTTTCTTAAATCTTTTAAAGAAAACTAAAATCATAAGAATAGAAGAGATTCCAAATCTAATGGCAATCATATACATAGGAGTTACATGTTCTAATGCATTTTTTACAACTACAAAAGTACTCCCCCATATAATAGCTACTAATAATAATGATAAATCTGCAAATAAACCTGTTCTCTTATTTGTTTCCTCCATTTATTCCCTCCTCCTTTTTTTGTATCCAACACCCCATTTTCATTATATTATAAAACTATGACTAAAACAAAGATTTTACAGTTTTGTGAGCTTCATAGGTAACATTTTTTATTCTATTAAATACAATGATAGTAAAATAAATTTTAGGTGATGAATAATGTATAGAAATTTAGTTTTTGGAGTAAATACATTGGTGCCAATTACCAATGGTGAAAAAGTACCTTATATAAATTTTGATAACGGAGCTACAACTCCCCCATTTTGTTCCGTTATTGATGGAATTAATCACTTTTCCTCTTTGTATTCTTCTATCCACAGGGGTACAGGATATAAGTCCATAGTTTCGTCTAATTTCTATGATAATGCAAGAGAAATTGTTTTAGACTTTGTTAAAGGCGATTCTAGATATCATGAAGTAATATTTGTTAAAAATACAACAGAAGCGATAAATAAACTATCTTATAGACTGCTTGAAGACAATAAAAACAGTGTTGTTTTATCTACATTTATGGAACATCATTCAAATGATTTACCTTGGAGGAGTAAATACAATATAGACTATGTAAACATAGATTCATCTGGTAGACTGTCTTTGAATGATTTAGAAAATAAACTAAAAAAATATAAGGGCAAAGTCAAATTAGTAACAGTTACAGGAGCCTCTAATGTAACAGGATATATAAACCCTATCCATGAAATTGCTGAAATATCTCATAAATATGGTGCAAAGATATTAGTGGATGGAGCTCAGCTAGTACCTCACTATCCAGTAGATATGAAACCTTTTAACTCTAGTGAACATATAGATTATCTAGCCTTTTCTGCTCATAAAATGTATGCCCCTTTTGGCACTGGTGTACTTATTGGACCAAAGGAAACTTTCAAAAAAGGGGATCCAGAATTTATGGGTGGTGGAACTGCCAATATTGTAACTCCTAATTTTGTACTATGGGAAGACCCTCCTAATAAGGAGGAAGCTGGAACTCCAAACCTTTTAGGTGTGGTGGCATTGGTACATAGTATAAAAACATTAAAAAACATAGGCATAGAAAATATTGATGAACACGAAAAGCTTTTAGCTGAATATGCACTTGAAAAAATAAAAAATATACCTAATATTAATCTATATTGTGACTCTACTATATATAATAAGGTTTCCATAATTCCTTTTAATATCGAGGGAATACATCATGAAAAAGTAGCTGAGATACTAGCTGCTGAAGGTGGGATTGCAGTAAGAAGTGGATGTTTTTGTGCACAACCATATATACAAAAATTACTTAAAATTAATATAGAAGATATGAAAAAATATCGAAAAAACCTAACTCTTCCTCGTCCTGGTATGGTTAGAATTAGTTTTGGTCTTTACAATGACTTTAAAGAAATAAATATCTTTATGACATTGCTTGAAGATATTGCATTAAATATAGAAAAATATAATAATAAGTATAGAAAATCTCCTTTTTCCTAAAACTAAAGAAAAAGGAGGTTTTTTTATGAATAAAAAAATGAGTATTCTTATGTTTAGTGGGGAATATGACAAAGCGTTAGCAGCCCTTATCTTGGCTAATACAGCAAAAACAATGGACATTGATGTAACCATGTTCTTTGCTTTTTGGGGACTTTGTCTTGTTAGGGATCCACAAAAAATGACTGATGAAGATAAAACTACCTATGAAAAAATGTTTGCTAACTTAACTCCTAGAGGTATCGAAGAACTCCCTCTTTCTAAAATGAATATTGGTGGTATCGGAAAAAAGATGCTTAGAGATATGATGGAAGAAAATGAAACTCCTACTTTAAAAGATTTCCTAAATGGTGCTATAAAAAAAGATGTAAATATGTGTGGTTGTAAACTATCCCTAGAAGTGATGGGATTCAAAGAAGAAGAGTTACTTTCTGAAGTAAAAATAATTACTGCTGAAGAATACTTAAAAGATGCATTAGAATCAAATATACAATTATTTATATAAGTTTATTTGTGATAAAATATATTTATATAATATAAAAGGGGGCTTTAAAAATGGATGACACAAATTTTTATTCCTTAGAAAAAGATTTTCCTCTTATTAAAAAAATAAAGGATTTAAATGAAGTTTTCTGGATAAATCCTAAATATGAAAGCTTTGAAACTATAAAAGACAAACTTCAAATTTCAGAAGAAGATGTAAAAGATGCAGAAGATAGATTAAATAGATTTGCTCCATATATAGAAAGTACTTTTCCTGAAACAAATAAACTAAATGGGATTATAGAATCCCCTATCTCTAGAATTTCCAATATGAAAAAATATATGGAAAAAGATTTAGAAACTAAAATATTTGGTAATCTACTAGTTAAACTTGATAGCAATTTACCTATAGCTGGCTCTATAAAAGCAAGAGGGGGCATATACGAAGTACTTAAACATGCTGAAAACCTTGCTCTAAATAAAGGACTTCTTTCTAAAAATGATAATTATTCAAAAATTAATAGTAATACATTTAGAAACTTCTATTCTAAATATACTATCCAAGTAGGCAGTACTGGAAACCTTGGTTTAAGCATAGGGATAATGAGTGCAAAGTTAGGATTTAAAGTAAAAGTACATATGTCTTCCGATGCAAAACAGTGGAAAAAAGATCTCCTAAGAAGCAAAGGTGTAGAAGTAATAGAATATTCATCAGACTATTCAAAAGCAGTAGAAGAGGGAAGAAAACTTTCAGATATGGACCCAAATAGTTATTTCATAGATGATGAAAATTCTAAAGATTTATTTACTGGATATGCAGTAGCAGGTTTTAGACTTCAAAAACAACTTGAAGAAATGAATATATCGGTTGATGAAGAACATCCATTGTTCGTATATTTACCTTGTGGAGTTGGTGGTGGTCCCGGTGGTGTTGCGTATGGTCTTAAATTAGTCTATGGAGATAGTGTTCACTGTTTTTTTGCAGAACCAACCCATTCCCCAGCAATGTTACTTGGACTTATAACTGGACTACATAGTGAAATCTGTGTCCAAGATTTCGGAATAGATAATAAAACTGAAGCTGATGGATTAGCAGTAGGTAAACCTTCTAGTTTTGTGGGAAAAACAATGGAAAATCTCTTAAGTGGTGCCTATACTATCGATGACAATAAACTTTATAGATTTTTAACTGCATTAGTAGATGAAGAAAAAATATATTTAGAACCTTCCGCCCTAGCCGGATTTATGGGACCTATATTTTTATCTAAAAGTGAGGGATTAGAATATATTAAAAAACAAAATTTAATAGATCAAAAAAATAATATAACCCATATTTGTTGGGCAACAGGAGGAAGTCTAGTACCTAAAGATATAATGGATGAGTATTATAAAATAGGAAAGTCTATTGAATAGAGGAAGGGCAAATTGCCCTTCTAAAATTCTCTCTTTAGGTATATATGTTTAGATACTTGAAGCGAAATACAATATATTGCTATAGAAAATATGAATATAACTATGCTTACTTTATAGGAATTTAGGCTCTCTACCATATCTAATATTCTTTCTACCTCAAATCTATCAAACACTTTTACAAGTATCTTAGGTGCAATAAGTACTAATATAAATAATATTGAGTTAAACACATTGTTACTATCAAACTTAAAGAACAAAGGGAAATATATTGAATAAAATATAAGTAATATATCTATAGCTACAATAATATCTAAAATACCTATAGCCCTTCCATCTGTCTTATGACTTACTACCTTAATTATATTTGTAAGTAAAAAAAATAAGATTGAACTGATTAATATAAATACTATTAAAATTATGTATTTTTCCTTCACAATATCACTTCTTTTAATAGGGAAACTATTTAAAATCACTTGACTTTTATTCCTACCATCATGTTCAATACAAGAAACTATTAAAATAAATACTATCCCAATAATGCCAAATGTATATGCTATATTTATGTTGTTAGCCTTCAGAAGAATAAAACCTATTATCGAATCAATATATGCACAAATTACTATAAAAATGCTTACTCCAGATAACAATATAAAATCCTTTTTAAGTAAATTAAACATTATATCACCCCTATTTAAACTAAAATATAGAATAGTTAAATCTATATATCTTTTGTTTTGTACAAATTCATTGACATAAATAGTGATAATAGATATAGAATAATAGCCATAATTGAAATATATTTACCATCACCTGAAAGAATTAACCTTCCTAATAAAGATTTTTCACCTGAACTCCCTAACATCATCACTCTATTAAAAGAAACTATAAACATAACTGCATATGCACTTGAAGCTACACTAGACCCAAAATCAAAATATACTAGATATAATATAGATAAAACAATAAGTATCATAGGTAGGACCGCTCTTATCATCTCTAAATTAAAATAATCCACATCTGCTATTCCTAAAACATTAATTATCCACAAGTAAACCCCAGTCCACACAATTGCTATTAAAAAATAAACAAATGTAGATACATATTTATATATCACTATCTCCTTTCTACTGATGGGTAGAGAATTTACAATAGGACTCGATATATCATATAAAAATGGCTCTGTAAATATAGTATAGGTATAGGTGTATACTATAATAAAATACCTCCATTTTTGCTCACAAGGTTTACATATTATAAATAATAAAGGTATAAATAATAAAAAAACCACTTTATTAAAATTGCTAAAAAACATAAGTTTTAAATCCCTCTTCAGTAGTTTCAACATCACATTACCTCCTTACTATATAAAACATTATATCTTCAAGAGTTGCTCTTTCTATCAATACTTCATCCTTAAATATCTTCTTAATATTATCAATATTGTCCGTAAGCCCTTCAAATCCTACTGATGTCTCTCTTAATCCTATAAATTGATTTCTTGTATCACTGTTAAGAAGATCTGTTCCTCCTTTAACCATTGCATAATTATCTAATATCTCATCTTTAGGTCTGGAAAATACCATTTTTCCATTATTTATAAAGGTAATATAGTCTGCTACTTTTTCTAAATCTGTAGTTATATGGGTAGAAAAAAATATACTTTTATGCTCATCTTGAATTATATTATGTAAAATATCTAGTATTTCCCGTCTAAATATAGGATCCAATCCTGAAGTAGGTTCGTCCATTATTATTAAATCTGCATTATGAGAAAGTGCCACTGCTAATGAAAACTTCGTCTTCATACCTTTAGATAAAGTCTTAATTTTAGACTTTGGATTTAAGTTAAATTCTCTCATATACCTATTAAAAATATTATCATCCCATTTTGAATAAAATCCTGATACTATACTTTTCATTTGTTTTATAGTTAAATTTTCATAATAATGGCTTTCATCATATACAAAACCTATCCTGTCCTTTATTTCTTTTTCATGTTCAATATGGTCCAGTCCAAATACTTTTATTTCCCCACCACTTTTATTAATTAGATTCATTATCAATTTAATAGTAGTACTTTTGCCTGCTCCATTAGGTCCAATAAATCCCATAATATATCCTGGTTCCAATCTAAAACTAATATTGTCTAATGTAAAATTATTAAATTCTTTACTCAAATTATTTACTTCTAAAATATAATTCATGATTAAACCTCCTCAAATAAAATTCTTAGCATTTCACTTACTTCACTATAAGAAAGTCCTAATATATTGCTTTCCTTGACCACTTCTTGCAATTTTTCTTCTATTATTTTTAGTTTCATTTCTCTCATCAGTTCCTTGTTTTGACTGGCAACAAAAGAACCCTTCCCTTGAACTGATTCAATAAATCCTTCCCTTTCTAATTCATCATAAGCCCTCTTTGTAGTTATGACACTTATTTGAAGATCCTTAGCAAGTCCCCTTATAGAAGGAAGCATATCCCCTTCTTTTAAATCTCCCTTAAGTATCATAGCTTTTATTTGACTAGATATTTGCTCATATATGGGCTCATTTGAGGAATTTGAAATAAGTATTCTCATTTTCATCTCCCCTATTCTAATTTAACTGTGTATATACTGTATATATTATTTATATACAGTATATACACAGTTAGATAATTTGTCAATATATTTTCTATTTCATACAATTGTTAACCCACTTATTTTATTCGTTGACAATCTCTTTTAAATAAAGTATATTAGTATTGTAAACCATTTTATGTTTTATACTTTACATATAGAAAGGAGAGAGTTTTATGAAAATAAGTACTAGAGATATGGTTTTAGTATCTTTATTTACAGCTTTAACAGCTATAGGGGCTTTTTTAAGTATTCCACTAGGGAATGTTCCTATATCACTTCAAAGTTTATTTACTATACTTTCTGGACTTATATTAGGTGCTAAGCTTGGCAGTTTATCTCAGCTTATCTATGTAATATTGGGACTTGCTGGTGTTAAAATATTTGCAGGTTTTTCAGGAGGACCACAATCGATTTTTAGCCCTAGCTTTGGATTTTTGATAGGATTTATATTTGCATCTTATATTGTTGGATTTATATCTCATAGAAACAAAGATTTTACATTTAAAAAGATGTTTTTAGCTACTCTAGCTGGAACTTTGGTTATTTATGCTTTTGGAGTTCCTTATATGTATTTTATTTTAAATAAGGTACTTGTAAAAGAAATTTCTTTTATAACAGCACTAAAAACTGGATGTATTATTTTCCTACCGGGGGATATTTTAAAATGTTTTGTTTCAAGCTACGTGGCTACAAAGATAGTTCCATTAGCCACAAAAGAAGCATAAAAAATAGATATCTGGATTTCCAGATATCTATTTTTTATTTAAAAATGAAGTTTTTGTCATTATTTTCCCTTCTTATTGACTTTGTTATTAGCAATTGTTAAAATATTATCAAAGCTATTGTTTAAAAGTAATCGAGTTAGGTATATAGCTAGAATCTGAAAGGAGGATTCTTTTTAAAAATCATGTTATGAAAAATACTCTCGACAAGCTTTATAAGGATAATTATTTAAATGAAGAAGAAATAATTTTTATATTAGATAATATAAATAGTAAGTGGGAATCTTATCTCTTTAAACTAGCTAGAAAAACCTTATTTAGGACCTATGGAAATAGGATTTTTGTAAGAGGTCTTTTAGAGTTTTCTAACTACTGTAGAAATAATTGTATCTATTGCGGTATAAGAAAAGATAATAAAAATGTAGATAGGTATAGGCTAAGTAAGAAACAAATACTTTCATCTCTTAGTGAAAGTAGTAGATTAGGGTATAATACCTTTGTACTGCAAAGTGGAGAAGATATATATTATACTGATGAATACCTTGAAGACTTAATAAAACAAATAAAACTTAGATATCCAGAGATTGCCCTTACATTATCTATTGGAGAAAGAAGTTTTAAGTCTTATGAAAAACTTTTTAAAGCTGGAACTGATAGATTTCTACTTAGACATGAAACTGCAAACTCAACAATCTACAATAATATTCATCCAGACATGAATTGGAATACAAGAAAAGGATGCCTTTATAATTTAAAGGAAATTGGATATCAGACAGGTGCTGGATTTATTGTAGGACTACCTAAACAAACTAATAAAATATTAGCTGAGGATTTACTTTTTTTAAAAGAATTAGAACCTGCTATGGTCGGAATAGGTCCTTTAATACCCCATCCTAATACACCTCTCAAAAAAGAAAAAATAGGATCTCCCAAAAAAACTATTATACTTATTGCTCTTACAAGACTACTTCTTCCCGAAGCCTTAATTCCAGTAACTACTTCACTAAATACCATTTATGAATATGGTTTTGAACGTGGAGTTTTAGCTGGTGGCAATGTGATCATGCTAAATGCATCTCCCCATTATGTTAGAAAAAAATATGAAATTTATAAAAATAAAGAAACTAAAGATGCTAAAGAATTAGATGTTCTTAAAAAAAGAGCTAAAAAAATTGGTTTCATTATAGATATGGAAAGAGGAGATAATCTAAATTTTAGGGGGAATAAAAATGTATAGAGAAGATTTTATCAACGATGATGAAATTTTTCAACTTCTTGAAAATGGGAAAAAATCAGATGAAGTTGAAATTGAAGAAATTATAGCTAAATCTTTAAGTAAAACTCGGCTAGAACCAGAAGAAACTGCTAAACTGCTCCAAGTTGAAGATGAAGAATTATTAGAAGATATATTTAAAGCTGCTAGAAAAATAAAACAAGATATATACGGTGATAGAATAGTATTCTTTGCTCCTCTATATATAGGTAATAAATGTATAAATAACTGTCTATATTGTGGATTTAGAAGATCTAATAACCCTATAGTACGTAAAACTCTAACCAAAGAAGAACTTAAAAAACAAGTAAGGATCCTTGAAAACAAAGGGCATAAAAGACTAATATTAGTATATGGAGAGCATCCTGACTATCATGCAGAGTTCATAGCAGATACAATGAACACCGTCTATAGTACAAAAGAGGATAAGGGAGAAATTAGAAGAGTAAATATAAATGCTGCACCTTTAGATATTGAAGGATATAAGATACTTAAAAAAGCGGGAATAGGCACTTTTCAAATATTCCAAGAAACTTATCATCATGAAACCTATCAAAAATTACATCCTCCAACAGATTTAAAAGGAGACTATACTTGGAGACTATACGGCTTAGATAGAGCTATGGAAGCAGGTATTGATGACGTAGGAATAGGTGCACTATTCGGACTTTATGACTGGAAATTTGAAGTTATGGGACTCTTAAAACATACTATACATTTAGAAGAAAAGTTTGGAGTAGGACCACATACCATTTCTTTTCCTAGGATAGAACCTGCCATAGATACTAAATTTTACAGTCAAACTAAGTATAGGGTTTCTGATAAAGATTTTAAGAAAATTGTTGCCATACTACGCTTATCTGTTCCTTATACTGGAATGATTTTAACTGCTAGAGAGACTTCCAAAGTAAGAAGAGAAATTATCCCTCTTGGGATATCACAAATAGATGCGGGTTCAAATATTGGAATAGGGGGTTATACATTAGAAAATCATATGCCTGAAAAAGAACAATTCCAGTTAGGAGACAATCGCTCCTTAGATGAAGTTATAAATGAAATGAATGATTGCGGTTTTCTCACTTCTTTTTGTACAGCCTGCTATAGATCTAAAAGAACAGGAAAAGATTTTATGTGTGTAGCTAAGCCTGGAAATATACAAAACTACTGTGAAGCCAATGGAGTACTCACATTTAAAGAGTACCTTTTAGACTATGCTTCAACTACAACTAAACATTCTGGAGAGAGACTGATACAAAGAGAACTTGAAAAAATAGGGGAAAAAAATTTAAAGAAAAAAAATGATATTGAGGAAAAACTAGAGCTTATTGAAAAAGGTATGCGAGATATATATTTATAAGAGGTGAAAACATGGATAATACACCAAATGCAAATAGGGTAGTTATATCTATCTTTGGGAAAAGAAATACAGGTAAGTCTTCATTGCTTAACAACTTAACAAATCAAGAAATATCTATAGTAAGCCCTGTGAAAGGTACTACTACTGATCCTGTTAAAAAAGCTATGGAATTAAATCCTATAGGTCCAGTCCTTTTTATAGACACAGCTGGTATTGATGATGATACAGAATTAGGTCATTTAAGAGTACAAAAAAGTATAGATATCATGAGAAGAACTGATATAGCACTACATATTGTAGATATAAATGATATAGACAATTATTCTCTTAAACATATGGATTTATTGTTCAAAAAATATAATATACCCTATATTCTTGTAATAAATAAAATAGATACTGTCAATAATGAATTTCTTGAAATAATCAAATCTAGATATTCTGAAGCTATATTCATTTCTTCTACTGAAAAAATAAATATAGATATACTTAAAAATATTTTAATCAATACAATTAAAGATACAGAAAAAGAATTATCTATTGTGGGAGATTTAATCCCTTATGATGGAAAAGTAGTACTTGTAATTCCTATTGACAAACAAGCCCCAAAAGGAAGACTTATCCTTCCACAAGCACAAATTATAAGGGATTGTTTAGACCATGGAATCAAATCCTATATTGTAAGAGATACAGAGCTTGAATCTGCACTAAAGGACTTAAAAGATATCGATCTAATAATCACCGATTCTCAAATATTTAAACAAGTAGATAATACAGTTCCTAAAGAAATTAAGCTTACTTCTTTCTCTATTCTATTTGCTAGGCATAAAGGTGATTTAAAAGAATTTATTAAAGGTATAAAAGCTATAGAAAAATTGGAAAATGGAGCAGATATACTTATAGCTGAAAATTGTACACACAATACTAATCATGAAGATATAGGCAGGATTAAAATTCCAAAACTTCTTAAAGAGAAAACAAATAAAAGCTTTAATTTTCACTTTAAATCAGGCTTCGATTTTAGTAAAAACATTAAAGATTACGATTTTGTTATACACTGTGGAGGCTGTATGGTAAATAGGAAAGAAATTGAAAATAGGATGAAAATATGTGCTGAAAACACTATTCCAATAACTAATTATGGAATAGCGATAGCCTATTTAAATGGAATAATAAATAGAAGTTTAGAAATATTTAACGAGGGCTATACATATCCGTAAAGCCCTCTCACAGATACCTCTCCAGACATAATATTTTCCACTTCATTTTCCCCATAATCAACCAATAATTCCCCTTCATCATTTATGCCTACTACCTTCGCTGATTTTTCATCTCTGCCTTTTATAATTCTTACTTCTTTGCCTATAAGTATTGATTTATCTCTGCAAACTTTTAATGTGTCTTCAAAATTATCTTTATTTATAAAAGAAGTATATAATTCTTCAAATCTATTTAAAAATAATCCTAGAAGTTTTTTTCTACTTACCTTTTTCCCTGTTTCTACCTTAAGGGATGTCCCAACGTTTTCTATTTCTCCTCTAAAATCTTGTTTATCTAAATTTACATTTATTCCAATACCTATTATTACATAATTAATCATATTTAATTCACAGCTCATCTCAGTAAGAATACCACATACTTTTTTTCTATTTATGACTATATCATTAGGCCATTTAATATAAGATTCAATATCTAAATCTTCTAATGCTAACGAAACTGCTGCTGCTCCTATTTGGGTTACTTTTGCAACCTTTATTGGATCTATATGTGGTTTAAGTATAATGGACATCCATATACCCTTTCCTTCTGGAGAAACCCAACCTCTTCCAAGTCTTCCTCTGCCTAAAGTCTGTTCCTCTGAGATAACTATGGTTCCCTCAGCTTCTTCTAAAGCTATTTCCTTAGCTTTTGTATTTGTTGAATCTATAGTATCAAAATAATATATTTTTCTTCCAATAAATTCTGTATTTAAGTATTTCTCTATTTCTCCATAGGTAAGTATGTCTGGTGAAGAAATAAGTCTATATCCCTTTCTTGGAATTGATTCTATTTCATACCCTTCTTGTTTCAAAGTATTTATATGTTTCCATATTGCAGCCCTACTTACATTGAAATATTCACTGATTTTTTCTCCTGACAAAAAATCATGAGCATTCTCTTTTAATAGTTTTAGTATTCCTTCTTTCATTAAAATCCCCTTCTAGTCTTCTTTTTTAACTAAGCATAATTTAATCCCTTAACTCTATATATTCTCCATATATTAATTTTTCCCTCTATCTTATATTCAATTTCTAAGATATTATAACTATATGTACTTTTAATACTTTATTTGAAATTTGACACTAAATACAAAATAATGGTAATATAATTTAAATAGACAAATAGAAAGGAGATGTTTAAAATAATAAATTCTACTAGAAAATTTCAAATTATATTCTTAATATCTATTATAATATTATCTTTTCCATCGAAACCTTATGCTGAGGACTCCCTAGCTATTTCTAGATGGTTAATTGAATCTGAGCTATTAGAAAATGGGGATCTATATATTGAGGAAGATATAACCTTTGATTTCTCAGGCAAATTTAGTGGAGTTTTTAGGGAAATAGTTCTAGAAAAAACTAGTGGCGTTAAAAATATAGAAGTAGGGGAAATAATAGATGGAAAAGAAATAAAATACGATAATATCAATAAAGGAAAAAAAGGTAATTCTAATGTATTCACCATAGATACTAATAATAATTCAAAGACTGTAACTATATATTCTCCTTCAAAAGACCAAAAGAAAACTTTTAAAATTAAATATACAGTGAAAAATGTAGCTATAAAACATAATGATACTGGTGAATTGAATTATCAGTTCTTAGGAAGTGAAAATAAGACACCTATAGAGTTTTTCTCAGTTAATATTAAACTACCACAAAACAGAAATAATAAAGTTAAAATATTTGCTCATGGACCTTTAAATGGAATGACTGATTTTAAAGATGAGAACTTAGTTCACATGGAAGTTGAAGATGTACCAAAAAATACATTTGTAGAGGGAAGAATTCTTTTCCCAAACAATTTTATTCCCAAATCATCTAATTTGTCAAACAAAAGCAATTATAACAATATTTTAAACGAGGAAAAAGCTCTTATTAAAGATATAGAAAAAAAAGAACTGCAAAAAGAAAAAATAACTAAAGTACTAAGCTATGCTTCCTTAATTGCTGGCGGAATTGGTATTATAACTTTAGCATTATTTCTTTCAAAATTGAAAAGAAAAATAAATATCTATGAAAAAACAAGTTCTAATATTATTCCAGAAGACTGTAGTCCTGCCGTAGCCTCTTATTTAACCCTTTCACATAATAATACAGAAGTTATAGTAGCTACAATTCTTGATTTAGTAAGAAAAGGATATTTCAAAATAGAGAAAAATGAAAAAGAAGGAAAACCTACCAACTTAAATATTATAAAAATTAAAAACCAAGATGAAAAACTGTTGAAACATGAGAGTTTTTTTATTCAATGGATTATAGATACCATTGGTACAGGAAATGATGTAGATATTGAAAATATAAATAAATATGGAGAAAATTATAATGATAAATTTTTAGAAGACTTTAATAAATGGCAAAACTTAGTGAAAAAAGAAACAGAAGATAAAGGTTATTTTGATTTGAAAGTTAAAAAATATGGGTATATATTAACTGTTTTTTCTATTATATTCTTCATTATATCTATAGCTACTATAGCATATGGAGTAATATATGGGCTTTTTCCACTTATAATCTCTATTATTGTTTTTATATACGGCCTGACCTTATTATCTAGAAAGAGTGATGAAGGGCATGTACAATATAAGAAATGGAAAAAATTCATAAAATATATGAAAAACACTAAAAAAATAAATATTAATAAAGAAGATTTAATATATCCATTAGATATGACCTTGATATATGCCATAGCTTTAGGCTTAAATACAGATATCTTGGATAATTTTAAGAGCGCAGTTTCTGATAAAAATTATACAAACAATAGCTGGATTTATTGGTACTTTTTTTCTGGGAATAAACATATACTTCATAAAAGTATGGAGGAAGCTTTCAACCCTATATCGAATTATAATAGTAGTAATATCGGTGGCGGTGGAAACTTTTCTGGAGGTGGAGGTACTGGAGCCGGCGGTGGAGGAGCTGGTGGATTTTAAATAAGTTCTTTCAATTCCCCTTTTACCTTATATGGGGTTTTTGTTACTTCTTCAATATCTTTTTTCCCAAGGAGGATCATTAAAATCTTTAACTTATAAGTAAGTCCTTCTATATAGTTATAAGCTAAATCATATCCTCCTTCTAGTAGCCTCTTTAAAATCTCTCCACTTATTCCTACCATATTAGCCCCAACACATAAAGATTTAACTATATCTTGAGAATTTTTTATTCCACCACTAGCAATAATATTCAAATCTTTATTTACAGCTACACATTTTATAATACTTAAAGCAGTAGGTATTCCCCAAGAATAAAGATCTGCAAAGTCTATATCATCTCTTCTTATTCCTTCTATTTCAATAAAATTGGTTCCTCCAGATCCTGATATATCTATATATGAAACTCCTACATCATTCAATCTTTTAGCTACATCTTTTGATATGCCAAATCCTACTTCTTTTACTATTAATGGTTTATTTATATTTTTAGCTATATCCTCTATATTATTTAATATACCTTTAAAATCTCTATCCCCTTCATTCATTACAAGTTCTTGGGCTACATTAAGGTGAAGCTGTAGAGCATCTGCTTCTATCATATCTATAGCAACTTTAGCTTCCTCAACTGTAGCTGTAGAGTTTAAATTCCCTATTACTACACCATCTTTCATTGTTTTTCTTACAACTTTAAAAGACTCTCTACTTTTTTCATCATATAATGCTATAGTTTGAGAGCCTACTGCCATAGGAATGTTGAATTCTGATGCTATACAAGAAAGTTGTCTATTTATTTCCTGAGAAAAGTCTGTGCCTCCAGTAATAGCATTGATCATAATAGGATAATCTACTTTTTTGTCTAAAAACAAAGTTTTAGTATTTATATCCTCAAAACCTAACTCTGGTAGTGCATTATGTTCTAAATATATATCTTCAAATAAAGTATTGTTCTCATGTTCAGATTTTAAATAAAATTTTATATGCTCTATCTTCCTATTCTTTCGGCTATTAAATTCTTCAATCTTTTTCATAATAAAACCTCACATTAATTTAATTATTCTATTATCTATTATTATAGATATAATCTCCAAACATTTCTCTTACTATTATATTCAATTGGTTCTCATCATATATATAATAACTAACTCCACCTATCCACTTCCCATTGCCAGGGATAGTACTTAAATTAATATTATCTGTATTTATCTTCCTAGCACTTAATGCCATCTTAGTTAAAGTACTCATAGGTATATTAGTATCTACATTTCTATAATATGAAGGTACCATTCTAGGAAGTTTAAATAAATTTTTAGCCCTTAATGCTTGCTCTATAAAAGCTTTCATAAATTGCTGTTGAGCTCTAATTCTTCCTAAATCTGCATCCTTGTAACCTTTTCTAAATCTTAAAAATTGAAGAGATTTTTGTCCATCTAACACCTGTCTACCTGCCTTTAAGTCTATAACAAGGGGTGGATCTGCTGCTGGATCCTCATAGTGCATATCTTGCGGAACGTCTATTTCAACACCACCTATAGCATCTACTGCTTCTTCAACTATTTTATAATCCACTTTTACATAATAATCCAGTTCTAACCCTAAAAGTTGCCTTACAGTTTTAACTGCTAATTCAGGTCCTCCATAGGCATGAGCTGCATTTATTTTGCTTCTACCTTTTCTTCCATCAATATTAACCCTTGTATCTCTTGGAATTGAAAGTATGTCAACTCCTTCAGTAGAAAGATTTACTTTAACTAACATCATAGTATCAGTTCTAGCACCTTTTTCTTGTGTTAAATCTTGAGCATCTATTCCTAAAAGCAAAAATAATATTTCATTTTTATTGTTTGCGTCATTTTTCTCTCTAGGGCTTTTTATTCCATTATTTGAAATAAAATATCCAATACCAATATAAGCTAAAATAAAACAAATTAAAGATATAAAAAAAGCTTTAAAGAATTTTTTCTTCATGATTTCACCTCAACATTAGAGTTCTTAGATTAAATAATACTAGAGTAAACATTTTTTTGCAATTAAAAAAATATTATTGTTACTTTTATTATTTCAAAAAATAAATTAAGTAGGCTATTCACCTACTTGTATCTCTCCTGCTTTTATTAAAGCCATTTTTGTAATCATAGGCCCTATAAGTTCATATATAACTGTACCTGCAAGAACAATAGTCCTTATTTCAACGCCATAAGGATGTGGTAATGTATTTTGGGCTACCATAGAAAGTCCTATAGCTACCCCTGCTTGAGGAATTAATGTATATCCTAAATATTTTTGAACCGTACTTGGAAATTTTGAAATCCTAGCTCCTAAATAAGCTCCCAACATCTTACCTATAACCCTAATAATTACATAGGCTATTCCTAAAACTCCTACATCTTTAAGAATAGATAAATCTAATTGAACTCCAGCTATAGTAAAAAATGAAATAAGAACAGGTGGAGTAAATCTTTCAACAGTTGTAAAAGCTCTTTTATTATTCGGATCTATATTGATTAAAGTAGCTCCCACCATCATACATGCAAGTAATGAAGAAAGTTCAAATCTTATAGCAATACCTGTTGTAGCAAAAAGTACAGCTATAATAATGGAAAGTAAACCGTCTTCTCCTCTTGCTTTTTTGGATAAATAAGTTAAAATAATTCCCATCATAAAACCTAGAAGCAATGCAAAAAATATTTCTAACAGTGGAATAAATATTATCTTAGATCCCGATATATTAGTGGAATTATTTAATATAGCTTTTGCAATAGTAGTTGAAATACCAAAAGCTATTATTCCTACAGCATCATCCATGGCTACCACTGGCAATAGTGTATTTACTACTGGTCCCTTTGCCTTATACTGTCTAATAACCATTAGCGTTGCTGCTGGTGCTGTTGCTGCAGCTATTGCTCCTAGTACTAAGCTAAAAGGAACAGATTGTTTAAATATAAAAATCATAGACATATCAACTAAAGCTACAGCTGTTAAAGCTTCAAAAATGGTTATAACAATAACTCCCCTACCTACGTTTCTTAAGTTTTCTATATTAAATTCACTTCCAATACTATAAGCTATAAAAGATAGAGCTGCCTCAGAAATAATGGAAAGTTTATCAGCCCCTTCTTTTGGTATAATTCCCAATATTGAAGGTCCTATAATAAGGCCTGCAATTAAGTATCCAGTTACATTAGGCAATTTAAACTTTGCCAAAATCTTTGCAAAAAACATTCCTGCAAATAGTACAATAGCGATATAAAACAACATGTGCATCTAATCATCCCTTTACTTTAATATTCCTTCTGTTATATTTACTGGAATAGTAAACATTATACCTACTCCATTCTTATTTAAGTCTCCTACAGTTTTCTTAACACAATCCATTGCAATAGGTATTTTTTTACTATCTAATACTGTAAATATAGTTTTGTTAAAAGGTCTATTTTCATTGAGCATCATTTTTAAAGAACCAAATAGCGGTAGATCTTCTGGATGTTCGTCTGCAAGAACCCTAATCATTCCCATACTATCTATAATAGTTGCCCCCCTTATATCATTGTTCTTAAATTCTACCATTAAGTCTTCCAGTAAATCTATTTTGTTTAATACAATTACTAATACTTCCATTCATATCCCTCCTCCTTTTTTATTATATTCCTATAAAAATTCTTTTTCAAATACTTATTTAAACTTGGATACATTGGGATTTCCTTCAACATAAAACCTATATAAAAAATCTCTTGCCTCTTCTGCATAATCTATTCCTATTCTTTTAGCCTCAACTATATTAAAATTTTTATCTATTCCTTTTTCTATATAAAGCTTCTCGCCACATAAATCCTCTTTATCTAATGATCTGTTAATCATCATAGCCTGACATAGCTTACCTGGACCATTGGTTAAATTTTTCATTTGGTTTTTTGTCAATTCTTCTAATTGTTTATTAAATCTATTTAATGCCATATATTCTAACCCTTCAATAGGTTCTATTCCTCTAATCAAAACTCCTTGAGGAACACCTTCTTCTCTTGTTATTGTATTTAGACAATTGTACATTCCATATATAATATAAACATAAGCTCTACCTGGTGGGCCATACATAGTTTCTACTCTTTTAGTCCTCCTACCACCATAAGCATGGGCAGCTTTATCATTAACCCCTAAATAAGCTTCCGTTTCTACAATCATTCCACTTAGTAGTTTCCCATCTATTTTATGGACTAAGATCTGCCCTAATAGTTCTTTAGCAACAACTAAAGTATCTCTATTATAAAAATTCCTATCTAATTTCATTTTTTCCCTCCCAGATAATCATTGTATTTACTCACAAGCTCTATTTTAACAAATCTATTACAATATGATAAAAAAGCGGAAAACTCCGCTTTTTTTGTCATACTATTCTTTTACTTTGTTTTCAACCATATCCAATAGTATTTCTTTTTCTAAATCCTCCTTTATATCTTTCCCTAAAAGATAAGATACTATTTCCAAAGCAAAGTATACAGCCACAGCAGGTCCTCTTGCTGTTATAATATGTCCGTCCCTTACCACTAAATCCTCTTTATAATTTCCACTCATGAGGTCATTTTCTGTTCCTGGATAGGAAGTTATATCCTTTCCAGCTATAATCTTGGCCCTTTCAAGCACAATTGGTGCTGCACATATTGCTGCAATCAATTTTTCACTTTTATTAAACTCTTTTATTAATTCTATAATCCTATCATCGTCTCTTAAATTTGTAGCCCCTGGAAGTCCTCCTGGAAGGATTATCCCATCATAATCTTTACCACTTATATCTTTTAAGATTTTATCAGCTTCTACTACTATTCTATGGGCACCTTCTACCTTCTTTTCTTCCGTAATAGAACAAGTATCGCATACTATATCTTTTCTCCTTAAATAATCTACTACAGTAAGAGCTTCAACCTCTTCAAACCCTTCAGCTAACATAAGTAATATCTTTTTCAAACAAACCCCTCCTTTGAATATATTTTTATAAAAAAATCCCAAATCTCTTTATGTATAAATTTAGGACTGTAAATTCTTATTTAATTATTATATACCATAGTATTGTAGATTAATCAAATTGTTCTATGCCAATAAAATAGGCATAGTTCCTATTTATTGAAGGGGTTTCAGAACTATGCCAGTGGTGGGCTTATTTATTTTCTTCAAGTCTTCCTATAGCTTCATTGTATATTTCTAACAATCTAGATGTTATCATATCATCTATTAAATAATCATTATTCTCTATTAGCTGTGAATATTCCCCTATAATTTCTCCTGTAATTGTCTTCTTATTGTTAGAAGCCATTTTTCTATAAGCATCAAGTATTTCCTTAGATATTTTCTTGTTTTCATCATTGTATATAGGAGTATTTTTTGAACCCGATATATACATAAGTAGATATTCACTATATAACCTTGTTACTTCTTCATCTTTTATTCCTTCTTCATATTTTGTTAAATATTTCTCTATTCTTATTAATCTACTTCCTAACTCATCCCAAGTTATAGCTATTTTACCATCTAAAATAGCAGGCGCTTCAGATTCTATTATTTTAATATTCAAATACTCTTTTAATTCATCTGATAGAAATTTTTCATAATCTTTAAAACTTACATAGTTAATTACTGGACAATAAGATTCTTCTTTTTTAACCAACTTATATCTTCCCTTTACTATCTTAGAGACTAGTTCTTTCAACTCCTCGTCTTTTATTTTATTAGGATCAATTTCAGAATTTGAATATGTTTGAGATAAAAGATTTTGTCTATTTTCTTTACGTAATTCATCAGTATATAAATCAATATAACTTTCTTGTAATCTTTCAAAATCTTCCAGCATTTCTACTGACCCTTTTTGGGAAACTTTTTCAATATTTTTATCGATAAATTCTATAACTTGATAAGGTTCTTTATTTTCCGAGATTAGAGATTTAAACTCTATCATAACTTTTTCTTGCTTTTCTTCTTTAGACTCTTTTAACTCTTCTTTTGTTTTTTCGCTAGAATCTTCTTTGCTTACAATGCTATTTTTAGAGGTACAACTGGAAACAAATATTATTATTAATAATCCAAGAATCAAAAACAAATATTTCTTTTTTTTCATACCATTACCTCTTTCATTATTTTATAATTTCATTCCCTATTTATTATACATTATATAGGAATTTTTTGCATTGTTTTAGTTTTTATTGGACCCTAGCACTATTTTAATTTTTTAATTCATAATAAATATATCAAATACTATTTTAAAAGTAGTTACAAAATAGTTACAAAAATGGTTTTATGTTAAAAAATCCCTTACATTTTATAAATTAATTTTTATTAATTTTATTTCAAGGTATAATTAAAATAGGTATATAAATTTAAGGAGTGAATTTCATGGATTATAATAAAAGCATTCTAAAAAGACAGAAAGATTTTTTTAGGTCTGGAAAAACTAAAGATATTCAATTTAGAATAGAAAATTTAAATAACTTGAAAAAAAGCATTGAAAAAAATGAACAATATATAATGGAAGCATTGAAAAAGGATTTAGGAAAATCAACTTTTGAATCTTATTCAACAGAATTGGGCATAGTCCTAAGCGAAATAAGCTTTATAAGTAAACATTTAAAAAAGTGGGCTAAACCTAAAAAAGTTAAAACTCCTATAACTAATTTTAAATCTAATAGCTATATATATCCTGAACCCTATGGAAATACTTTAATATTATCGCCTTGGAATTATCCTTTTCAATTATCTATTGTACCTTTAATTGGGAGTATAGCTGCAGGTAATACAGCTATACTTAAACCTTCTAGCACCTCTTATTATACTAGTAAAATAGTAGAAGAAATTATAAATAAAAACTTTGACACTGGCTATATTCACGTTATCACTGGTGAAAGAGGCAAAAAGCTTTTAAATGAAAACTTTGATTATATTTTCTATACAGGGAGTGTTCCTGTTGGAAAAATAGTAATGGAAAAAGCCTCAAAATATTTGACCCCTGTTACATTGGAATTAGGGGGAAAAAGTCCATGTATAGTAGATAATAAAGCAAATTTGAATTTGTCTGCAAAAAGAATTGTTTGGGGCAAATTCTTGAATTCTGGTCAAACTTGTGTTGCTCCTGACTATATGCTCGTCCACAAAAGTGTTAAAAGTGAAATGATAAATAATATAATTTACTACATAAAAACATTTTATGGAGAAAATCCACTATATAGCGAAGAATATACAAAGATAATAAACGAAAGACAATTTAATAGACTTATTAAACTATTAGATAATAATAAAATAATATATGGGGGAAATTCTATTAAAGACTCTCTTTATATTTCTCCCACTTTAATGGATAATGTGAATTGGGATGATCCAATAATGGGTGAAGAAATATTTGGTCCTATACTTCCCATTTTAGAATATGAAGAATTAGATGAGGTTATAGACATAGT
The DNA here is from genome assembly GCA_019391515.1 of Clostridiaceae bacterium. Classification (GTDB taxonomy): domain Bacteria; phylum Bacillota; class Clostridia; order Tissierellales; family Sporanaerobacteraceae; genus Anaerosalibacter. Next base: position 169,026 of record JAHXQP010000030.1, read on the forward strand.
AAATTCTCATCCAAAACCACTAGCTCTTTATTTTTTCTCTAATGATAAGGAAGATATCAAAAAAATTGTAGATGGTATTTCATTTGGCGGTGGATGTATAAATGACACTATAATGCACCTTTCAAGCCCATATCTTCCTTTTGGAGGAGTAGGCACAAGTGGTATGGGTTCTTATCATGGTAAAAAAAGTTTTGACACTTTTACCCATTATAAAAGTATTCTAAAAAAAAGTAATATAATCGATCCTAATTTTAGATACCCTCCTTATGGTAATAAGCTAAGTATTGTAAAAAAGTTTTTGAAATAATGAAATTAAGACTAGAATGCTAAATCTTAGCATTCTAGTCTTAAAATATATTTAACTTTAAATTGAATCAGAAGAACTCTCTAATATTTCTTCATACTGTTTTTCTTGTACTTCATTTTCTTCAAGATTATCATAGGCTGCTGATAGCATTAGTTTCAATCTATTTAATTGATTTACTTCACTTGCACCAGGATCATAATCTATTGCAACAATATTTGCTTTTGTATACTTTTCTTTCATGGCTTTTATCATACCCTTGCCTACTATATGGTTTGGGAGACAACCAAATGGTTGAACACATACTATATTTTCTACTCTACTTTCTATTAGTTCCATCATTTCAGCTGTTAGTAGCCATCCTTCTCCTGATTGATTTCCTACTGAGATCATTGGAGCAACTAGCTCTGCTAATTTCTGAACTTTCAGTGGGGAACTAAACCTTTTACTGTTAGCTAAAGCTTTTTTCAATGGTTTTCTATAGTGTTCCATATAAAATATAGCCATATCTCCTACAAACTTATTCAATCTTGATTTTGATAATTGTTTGAACTTAAATGTTTCATTATATGCACAATACATTAGGAAGTCAGTTAAATCTGATACTACAACCTCAGCCCCTTCGTTTTCAAGTATCTTTACAATATCATTATTTGCAGTTGGATGATATTTTACAAGTATCTCCCCTACTATTCCTACCTTTGGTTTCTCTACATCTTCTATTTCTATTTCATCAAAATCCCTAACTATATTTTCAACATTTTTTTTGAATTCTTTCTTATCTCCAACTTTTACAGCTTCTATACATTTATCCATCCACTTTTCAAATAATATATTTGTAGATCCTTTAATCTTTTCATAAGGTCTTACTCTATATAAAACTCTCATAAGAAGATCTCCATACATTACAGCTATAATTGACTTCCTAGCTAATTCCATAGAATAAGTAAATCCTGGATTTGATTCCATACCATAAGGATTCACACTTATAACTGGAATATGTCCAAATCCTGAATCCTTAAAGGCTTTTCTTATAAATCCTATATAATTTGAAGCCCTACAAACCCCTCCTGTTTGGCTCATTAAAACTGATGTATTATTCAAATCATATTTTCCAGATTTTAATGCATTTAAAAATTGTCCAACTACTATAATGGAAGGATAACAAGCATCATTGTTTACATATTTTAGGCCTTCATTTATAGCCTCTTTGTCTACTGATGGCAGTATTTCAATATTATATCCACAAGTATTCACTGCTTCTTCTATAAGTTTAAAATGGATTGGTGCCATTTGTGGAACAAGAATAGTATGGTTTTCTCTCATTTCTGTTGTAAATACTATCCTTTCAAGAGGTTTTCCTGTTTTAACAGGCTTAAAATTAACCTTTTCTCTTTCTTCTATTGCTGCATTTAAAGAACGTAGTCTTATCTTTGCTGCCCCAAGATTACTTACTTCATCTATCTTAAGAACAGTATATATTTTTTCATAGTTTTCCAATATTTCTTGAACTTGATCCGTAGTTACTGCATCTAAACCACATCCAAATGAGTTAAGCTGTACTAATTCTAAATTCTCACTTTTAGCTACAAAACTAGCAGCCCTATAAAGTCTAGAATGATATGTCCATTGGTCCACTACTCGCAATGGTCTCTCTACATCTTCAAGATGTGAAATCGAATCTTCTGTGAGAACTGCCATTCCAAGTGAAGTAACTAAGTTTGGAATACCATGATTTATCTCTGGATCAATATGGTATGGACGTCCTGAAAGGACTATTCCTTTCATATTATTCTTCTTTAAATATTGAAGAATCTCCTCGCCTTTTCTCTGTATATCTTTTTTATATCTTTCTCTTTCATACCAAGCACTTTCAACTGCTTTATCAATATCCCTTTTAGATATTGATAGAGATTTTAGTTCTTTTTTAAGAATCTTCTTAAGCCCTTCTTTATCATCAAAAGTTAAAAATGGATTTAAAAAAGTAATATTTTCTTCATAAATTTCATCTATATTATGCTTAATAACTTCCGGATAAGAAGTTACAACTGGACAGTTTAGATGATTATTTGACTCACGATCTTCCTTTTGCTCATAAAATACACTAGGATAAAATATAGTTTTTACTCCCTTTTCTATTAAATCCATGATATGACCATGAACCAGTTTAGCAGGATAACAAATAGTTTCACTTGGTATACTTCCTATCCCTTTTTCATATAATTCTCTTGTTGAGTGCTCTGACAGCTCTACTCTATATCCCAATTCTGTAAAAAATGTGAACCAAAATGGATAATTTTCATACATATTAAGAACTCTAGGAATCCCTATAATCCCTTTTCTTGCTTCATCCTTAGTTAATGGTTCATAATCAAATGTTCTCTTATATTTATAACTATATAAATTAGGAATATCCTTTTTCTTTTTAGTTAATCCTGCCCCTTTTTCACATCTATTCCCTGTAATATATCTATTCCCGTCTGAAAATATATTTATAGTTAATAGGCAATTGTTTCCACATCCACCACACCTTCTCATCTTTGCATCATAAGAAAAACTCTTTAAGTTTTCTCTATTTAACAAAGATGTTTTAGATTGCAGATTGAAACGCTCTTTTGCTATTAAAGCCGCTCCTAAAGCGCCCATAAGCCCTGGTTCATCTGGTCTTACTGCAACTCTACCTGAAACCAATTCAAAGCTTCTTAAAATAGCATCACTGTAAAAAGTTCCTCCTTGAACTACTATTTTTTCTCCCATTTCTTCTGGATCTCTTATTTTAATTACTTTTTGCAAAGCATTTCTAATAACTGAATAGGAAAGTCCTGCTGCAATATCTCCAACTGTAGCACTTTCTTTTTGAGCTTGCTTTACCTTTGAGTTCATAAACACTGTACATCTTGAACCTAAATCTACTGGATTTTCAGCCATAAGACCTTCATTTAAAAAATTCTCAGCACTCATATTTACTGAATGAGCAAAGGTTTCAATAAAAGAACCACATCCAGAAGAACATGCTTCATTGAGCAATATGCTTTCTATAACGCCATCTTTTATTCTCATACATTTCATATCCTGGCCACCAATATCAAGAATAAAATCTACTCCAGGAAGAAAATAATCTGCAGCCTTATAGTGGGCTATAGTTTCAACTTCCCCTTCATCTACATTTAATGCTGCCTTTATAAGTTCTTCTCCATATCCAGTTGCAGCAGAATAACTAATAGTAGCTTCTTTAGGTAGCAATGAATATATTTCCTCTAGAATTTGTACGACTAAATCCAAAGGTTTCCCTTTATTATTTCCATAATATGAATACAGTATATTTTTATTCTCATCAATAAGGACTACTTTAGTAGTAGTTGACCCTGCATCAACGCCTAAAAAACATCTTCCTTCAAAATTACTTATATCCTTTTCAACAAGCTTATGAGTCCTATGTTTTTTTCTAAACTCCATAAGCTCATCTTCATTCTTAAATAAAGGTCTAATTCGTTTTACATCTGTATCAACAGGTCTATCTAGATATGCAAGTCTATTCTTCAACTCTTCAAATGTAATGCTATCTTCATCTACTGAAGCTATAGCAGCACCTATAGCTACAAATAATTGAGAATTGTCAGGATATATTATCTCATGATCTTTTAACTTTAAGGTCTCTATAAATCTTTCTCTAAGTCCCGATAGAAAATGTAGTGGTCCTCCTAGAAAAGCAACATTTCCTTTTATAGGTCTTCCACAAGCAAGGGTAGTTATAGTTTGATTTACAACAGATTGAAACACACTAGCTGCAATATCTTCTTTAGAAGCTCCTTGATTTATTAGAGCCTGAACATCAGTCTTTGCAAACACCCCACACCTAGAAGCTATTGGATATATAGCTTTATAGCCTTTAGAAAGCTCATTTAATCCTCCAGCATCTGTTTGAAGTAATGAAGCCATCTGATCAATAAAAGCTCCTGTTCCTCCAGCGCAAATACTATTCATCCTTTGGTCTATTCCACCATCAAAATATATTATCTTTGCATCTTCTCCGCCTAATTCTATAACTACATCAGTTCTAGGTATAAATTTTCTAATAGCAGTTGTAGAGGCTACCACTTCTTGAATAAAAGGAATTCGAAGCCATTTGTTTACAGATAATCCTCCTGAACCAGTTACCATTATACTAATTTTTTCATTCTTAAATTTACTATAGGCTTCCAATATAAGCCCTTTTACACTGCTCTTTATGTCAGAAAAATGTCTCTTATAATTACTATAAAGTATTTTAAAACTCTCGTTTAATATCACTAATTTGACTGTTGTTGAGCCTACATCTAATCCTAAGTATAATTTTTTCATAGACACACAGCCTTAGCAGGCTATTTACCCCCCTTATGTTTCTTTATACAAAAAAATTGGTAAAATGACTCCCGCCAAATACCAATACTCATTGCTCAATTTTCTTTAACTTTATATACATTCTAGCACAACTTTAGACAATAAACAAATAAAGCAATCCCTCTTAAACAGCTTAAATAACCAAAAAAATATAAGTTTTTCAAATCATACTCATCTATATGAGTCTAATCCCTTTAATATGCATTTTTAGACAATACTTCTTATAATATCCTCATTTATTTTATTATATATTATAAATATACCACAAAGCTTTGAAAAATTTCCTCGGATTGATGATATAATTCATAACTATGATATAATTTATTAATATATATTTGAAAGGAGTAAAATATGGAAAGCAAAGTAACCTTAAAAAATAAGCCAATATATAAAGTTAATTTATTTTATTTAATTACGCTTATTTGGGCAATAATTACCCAATTCTTACCTATTGATGATAAATCATATCAATATGTAGCTATATTAATTCCAGCATCCATATATCTTATTTTAAATAAAAAAGATATAAAAAGAATTTTAAAACTTAATCCATTAAACAAAAAAAGCTTATTACTTATACCTATTATATGGATTTTCATGCTTCCACTTTCATTGTTTATAATAACAGTATATAATTATTTCTTTGGAGATGCTCTTGCAAATGTAATTATTGAAGAAACCACTAATAACCTCATTTCTACCTTTATCTTTACAGCTTTTACTCCAGCAATTATTGAAGAAGTCTTTATGAGAGGAATCATATTAGATGGATATAGATATAAAAATATATTTACTGCTTCTATCATAAATGGATTAATGTTTGGTATGTTACATTTGAACACTTTCCAATTCTCCCATACATTCTTTGCTGGAATTGTTGCTTCTTTTTTAGTATATAGTACTAATTCTATATATTCTTCTATTTTACTGCATCTTATAAATAACGGCTTCCCAATACTTATATATCTAATAACTCCAATTCAAAACACAGCGCCTAAAACTAAAGAAGAATTAGATTTGTTATTTTTTAGTATAATAGTTGTATTATCTTTAATAATTGTATGCTCTTTAATATATAGATTAGCAAGTATAAATAATATAAAACTAAAAAACAAAAAGAAATTTTCAAAGGAAAAAATATTTAATAAACCTTTGAAAGCAAGTATATTAATATTTATATGTTTCAGCCTTATATTATCTTTTATGATAAAGAAAATATAAAAAGCCTAGATTATCTAGGCTTTTTATATTAAAAATATTTATTCATCTTCCTCTTCACTTAATGGCCTAGCTATTGGAACACATATTAGCTGACCTATTTGTAAATTGTTTGGATCCACTCCTGGATTTGCTCTTATTAAAGCTTCTACTGATACATTGAATCTACGACCTATACTAAAAAAGGTATCTCCTCGTCTCACAACATAGAAAAATCCATTTCTACATGGGGGTGGTCCTGGAGGCATTGGTCTTGGAATACATATTATCTGACCTATTTGCAAATTGTTTGGATCTATTCCTGGATTTGCTCTTATTAAAGCTTCTACTGATACATTAAATCTACGAGATATGTTAAAGAGAGTATCTCCTCGTCTTATAACATAGAAAAATCCATTTCTACAAGGAGGTATTGGTGGAATAGGTCTTGGAATACATATTACTTGACCTATCTGTAAATTATTTGGATCTATTCCCGGGTTTGCTCTTAGTAATGCCTCTACTGATACATTAAACCTTTGGCCTATATTAAAAAGAGTGTCTCCTGCTCTTATTGTGTAGAAAAATCCATTTGGACATGGAGGAGGTCCCGGTGGCATAGCTCTTGGAATACATATTACTTGACCTATCTGTAGATTATTTGGATCTATTCCCGGGTTTGCTCTTAGTAATGCTTCTACTGATACATTAAACCTTTGACCTATGTTAAAAAGAGTGTCTCCTGCTCTTATTGTGTAGAAAAATCCATTTGGACATGGAGGAGGTCCCGGTGGCATAGCTCCTGGAATACATATTACTTGACCTATCTGTAAATTATTTGGATCTATTCCTGGGTTTGCTCTTAGTAATGCTTCTACTGATACATTAAACCTCTGACCTATGTTAAAAAGAGTGTCTCCTTGTCTTATTGTATAGAAAAATCCATTTGGACATGGAGGAGGTCCTGGTGGCATAGCTCCTGGAATACATATCACCTGACCTATCTGTAAATTGTTTGGATCTATTCCTGGGTTTATAGCAGTTATTGCTTGAACAGTAGTATTAAATCTTCTAGCTAGTAAAAATAATGTATCTCCTGATCTTATTGTATAAGGGAAACTTCCCGCTGGACATCTTTGTTGTCCTTCAAAAGAATCGTACATCTTAACCACCTTTCTTTAATATAATTTTGTTCAATATTATATTATGCAAAGAAAGAGTTAAGTGTTAAAGTTTTTATACTTATAATCTTACATTGTTCTTGGAATACATATTAATTGGCCTATTCTTAAATTATTTGGATCTATTCCTGGATTTGCCCTCAATAAAGTATCTACTGATACACCAAATCTTTGGCCTATATTAAAAAGAGTGTCTCCTTGTCTTATTGTATAGAAAAATCCATTTGGACATGGTACTGGTTGAGGTGTTACACCTCTAGGGATACATATTACCTGACCTATTCTTAAACTATTTGGATTTATTCCTGGGTTTGCTCTTATCAATTCTTGTACAGATACACCAAATCTTTGGCCTATACCAAAAAGAGTATCTCCTTGCCTTATTGTATAATGAAATCCATTTGGACATGGTACTGGCTGAGGTGGTACTGCTCCTGGAATACATATTACTTGACCTATTTGTAAATTATTTGGATTAATTCCTGGATTTATAGCTATTATTGCTTGAACAGTAGTACCATTTCTTCTAGCTAGTTCAAAAAGAGTATCTCCTGACCTTATTGTATAAGGGAAACTTCCCGCTGGACATCTCTGTTGGCTTTCAAAAGAATTATACATTTAAATCACCTTTCTTCATTAAAATTTTGTTCAATATATATTATGTTAGAAAGATGTTAAATGTTAAAAATAGAAACACCTTATTTTTAAGAACTATCTAAATTTTTTCCCTTGGTATGTATCCCTTTCCTTAAGCTCTTTATCAATACCTGAAAACACTTTCAGTTTATTAAGTGTCCATCTAGGCTCTATTAACAACTCTTTTTTTCCATCTCCTGTAAGTCTATGAACAACCATATTTTGTGGTAACAATTCTATACTGTCTACTACTAGTGATATATACTCATCTCTAGATAGTATGTGGAACGGATTTTTTATATAATAATTATATAAATCTGTTCCTTCCTGTATATATAAATTGTGAAATTTAACACCCCAAGTATCAGTATTTGAAATATATTGAACTGAATCCAACATATCTTTATTTGTTTCATTGGGAAGTCCAAATATAAGATGAGTGACCACTTTTATATTTCTTTTATTCAGCTCCATTATTGCTTTTTCATAACAATCTAATTCATAACCTCTCCTTATGAACTTAGCAGTTTCACCATGTATAGTTTGAAGTCCTAATTCCACCCATAAAAAAGTCTTTTTGTTGAATTCTTCAAGTAAACTTAGCACTTCTTCTGATAAGCAATCTGGCCTTGTAGCTATTGCTAAACCAACTACTCCATTTTGGAAAATAGCCTCTGAGTATTTCCTGCTTAAATCTTTCACCGTTGAATAAGTATTTGTAAAGTTTTGAAAAAAAGAAATATACTTTCCTTCCGACCATTTTTTGGATAGAAATCTCTTCTGGCTTTCTATCTGATCTCTTATAGAAAGTTTCCTAGACGAAGTAAATTCGCCGGAACCTTCTTCTCCACAAAATATGCAACCTCTATTTCCAATAGTTCCATCCCTATTAGGACAAGTAAATCCTCCATCTAATGAAAGTTTTATCACCTTTGCTCCAAATATCTTCCTAAGTTCATAATTTAATGAACGATATCTCTTGTCTCCCCACATCATAAGTCTTCACACCTTTATTTAAATATATTTATAATTTATAATTAATTGCAAAAACCTGATAAAGCTTTGATTTAAGAAAGGCTTTATCAGGTTTGGAACCATTTATTAATCACTTAACATATAGCTTTTTAAAAGATTAGCCGTATTTTCTATAGATAAAATATGAGTTCTTTCATAGTGATGGGATGCGTCTACTCCTGGACCTAAACAAGCAAAGTTTATATCCTTTCCTTGAGTTGCACAATGAGTTGCATCAGAACTATAGAAATTATGTACATCCACTGCATATTTAATATTATTTTTCTCTGCTATTTCTACTAATTTATTCCTAAATTCAAAATCATAAGGACTCCTTCTATCTTTTGCTACAATGGTTACACTAAATTCGCTAGACTGTTGTCCTTCTCCTACAATCCCCACGTCTATAGCTATTATTTCTTCTGTTCTTTCTGGTATAACTGATACACCATGTCCTATTTCTTCATAATTACTTATATAAAAATGGGTTGTATATTTGGGTTTTAAATTATTTTCTTTAAAATAACGAGTAATTTCCATGACTATAGCTACGGCTAACTTATTATCTAAATACCTGGACTTTACAAACCCACTATCAGTTATCTCTGTTCTTGTGTCCATGCATATAAAATCGCCTACATTTATCCCTAGTTTAAATACATCATCTTTATTCTCAACTATCTCGTCTATCCTTACAAACATATTGTCTTCATTTCTAGCTTCATTTCCTTTTACAGAACCATAGGTATGAGTAGAAGCTACTTTAGGAATAATGGAACCCCGTATTTTCTTGCCTTTCCTAGTTATAATATAACAATTTTCCCCTTCTATTGATCCCCAACTACTCCCACCTATTTTATGGTATCTAATTCTTCCATTATCCTTAATCTCCTTAACCATAGCTCCCAATGTATCTATATGAGCTGTTATCATAATATGTCTATTGTCATTTTCTCCTTCTAATGTACCCATTAAGGCTCCCTTATTGGTTATTTTTGTCGAAAGTCCAAATTTTTCAAAATCTTCTTTTGCTTCTAATATAGCCTCTTTAGTATAACCTCCTGGGCTTGGCATTGAAAGATACTTTTTCATATTATCAAGTATAAACTCAGTGTCGATTTCCATGATATTTCCTCCCTTAAAATTTAATTATACATATTGTTCAAATCTTTAACCTTCTCTTTTATCATGTCTCTTACTTCTACAGGCTCTATAAGTTCTGCAGAGGAACCAAATTGTAACAACCAAGAAATAAAACCTTTACTAATAATTATCTCTGCACATACTAAAAAATTTTCATCTCCATCTTTTCTTAAAAATACACCTGTTCCAAATTTGTCTATAACTGGATTAATAAGATGATTTTTAAATCGAATCTTTACTGTTTTCTTTTCCCCAGTAAACATATTAAAAGTTTTATTTATATAATCTACTACATTAAACTCTCTCCCATCTTCATACTCCACAAGTATCTTCCTTTTTTCATCTAATATTTCTACATCTTTTATTTTATCTACTCTATAGTGTGAAATATTATCATACTTTTCATGGACCCCTATTAAATAATAATTATCTTCATGCCAACCCAAACCATAAGGACTTACTTTGTAAGTTTTTCCTTTCTTCCTATACTCTAATTGTTTATTTATATTATAAGTTGTGTATTTGAAATTTACTTTTTTATTTTCTTCAATAGCAGAACTTAATGCATTTACATTATAGTAAATTCTTTCATTTTTACTTTTTATTTTTTCATCTATATAAACTTGTCCTACAATCTTTTTTCCTAAGTTCTTGCTAGTAAGTTTCTTTAACTTATCAATAAGTTCCTTAGATTTTTTTGTAGTTATAGATTTGGAAGCAGATACTGTATCTATAAGTATTCTCAATTCTTCTTCCTCAAATTTTCTACTTCTTAAATAATATCCCTGTTTATTTTCCTCATAGAGGCTTAAATCGTATCCAAAGGCTTCTAAAGTTTTTATATCCCTTATTACTGAACGCCTTTCTGCTATTATCCCTTTATCTTGCAATCTATCTACTATATCACTGGTGGTTAAAATTGTTTCTTCATCAGATTCTTCTTTCAATATATTGAGAATATGTAAAAGCTTAAGTTTAGTTTTCTCTCCCAACCTCAACCCTCCTTACCTATACCCAAAAGAACCTTACCTTAGTAGGGTAAGGTTCTTCTATGTTTTGCTAGGCTCATCCCCTAAAACTCTTTTCCATAAACATATATATTATAACATATTTCATTTAATGTTATAACTTCCTTTCATGCCATCAATAGTGCAAATAATTTTCTTTATAAAAAAATTCTTTTCTATTATTTTCGAAAAGAATTTTTTAACATATTATCTAGGGTTAGCTATTTCAATATTCATTTTCTTACCTTTTATCCTATAATTTTTAAGGCCTGCAAGAACTTCACTTGTATTCTCTTTAGAAACCTCTACGAATGAAAATTTATCATATATATCTATCTTCCCTATATCATTTCGTGAAAGACTAGTTTTATTTGTTATAGCTCCAATAATATGTCTTGGACTTATTTTCTGTTTTTTACCCATATTTATAAATAACCTTACCATTCCAGCTTCTGCACCATTATTTAAATTGTTTGTATCTATTTCTTCATAGCCGTCTTTCTTATTGTCATCTATATAAAGTTTTAAAATGGCAGAAGCTATATCAAAAGAATTATATTCTTCTTCTAGGAGAATTGCCACAATTTTTTCATATTTAGAAAGATCTTCATTATCTAATTTATTCCTAACTTTCTCTAATAATATATCCATTCTTTTTTCTTCTACATCCCCTAATGTAGGAAGATCATGCCTAATTATTTTAGTTTTAGTGTATTTTTGAATGTCTTTAAGTTTGTGTATATCTCTACCTACAACGAAGCTAAAAGCTTTACCAGATCTTCCTGCTCTAGCTGTTCTTCCTATTCTATGAACATAAGATTCTTCATCTTGGGGAATATCATAGTTAAATACTACATCTACATTGCCTACATCTATTCCTCTAGCTGCTACATCTGTGGCAACTAAAATGTCAATATTTCCTTTTCTAAATGAAGCCATGACTTTATCCCTTTGTGATTGCTTTAAATCCCCATGAAGCCCATCAGCAAAATACCCTCTTGCTTGTAGTTCCATTACTAATTCATCAACTTTTTTCTTTGTATTACAAAATACGAGGGAAAGCTTTGGATTATATATATCAACAAGTCTACATAATATTTCTGTTTTCATATTTCTTTTAAGCTCAAAATAGTATTGTTCTACTTTAGGAACTGTAAGCTCTTTATGAACAACTTTAATTATTTCAGGATCCTTTTGATATCTCTTTGCAAAACTCATTATTTCTTTTGCCATTGTTGCTGAAAAAAATACAGTCTGTCTGTCTTTAGGCATATGATTTAATATAAGCTCAATATCATCTCTAAATCCCATATCAAACATTTCATCTGCCTCATCAAATACAACCATTTTTACATTTTTGGGCTTTAAAGTACCTCTTTTTAAATGATCTATAACCCTTCCTGGCGTACCAATTACTATTTGTACACCTTTTTTTAAACTTCTTATCTGTCTTTCAATAGGTTGGCCACCATAAACTGGCAAAACATATATATTCTTTTTGTACTTTGCTAGTTTTTTTACTTCCTCTGCTACTTGTATTGAAAGTTCTCTTGTAGGACAAAGCACAATAGCCTGAAGTTCTTTACTACTTGATTTACACATTTCTAACATAGGTATTCCAAAAGCTGCTGTTTTTCCTGTACCTGTTTGGGCCTGGCCTATTACATCATTTCCTTTGAGAATATACGGTATAGCTTGAGATTGAATAGGAGAAGCCTCTTCAAATCCCATATCAGAAATAGCTTTTTTCATCTCCTTCGATAGTTCTGTATGTTCAAATTTCAATTTTTCCATATAAATTTTAACTTCCTTCCTTTTTCCTTATTTAACAACTTATAAAGTATATATTTATTATTCCAAATATGCAAGGTAAATATTACTTATTCTCATACATAGACCTTATCATATAAATTACTAATATAGCAAATAGGTTTATAGCTCCTCAACTATATGGGCAATTAAATATATAAGTTTCTTTACCATATATTCTACTACCTCATTATCTATACATAGACTAAAATTTGATAGCTTATAGTCTATTTCTTTTGATATGTTAAAGTTATTCTTTATCCTTTTAATTACTGCCTCTCCTTCTTCTATAGCTTCATCATTTGATATAAGTTCCCAATATAATTGATCTATAAGATGTAAATATAAACTTGTTGGAACTATTAATTTAGATTTTTTGTCTATAATATGGAGTTTATGTATAAAACCTGGTTTACTTATCCTGTTGATACTTGACATGTTTTCATAGATATCAAACAATATGTCCTCATTAACTCCAAACCTTTCAATCCTTCTAAGAAAACTATGTTGCTTTTCTCCACAAAGTCCTGTTTGTTTATAAAGTGCTTCTTTAACTGCTTCCTCAACAGAAACTCCTATAAGTTCTCCTAATTTTGAATGCTTTCCTGCATTTGTAAGTTTTAATTTTGATTCACTGTTTGCCACTATTATGGCTCCATCTGTCCCTGATCCAGTTGCAATTCCATTAGAAAAGTTACTTCCTGACATTAACTCCTGCAATGCTGCAGTCTTAGCTTCTGTAGAAGTAATCAAAGCTCTTGTTAAAGTATCTGAAGGCAAATTAGCATCTACAATCAATATAATATTTATTGTTCCTGGTTTTATCATAACTATTTTTTCTTCTTCTTCATAAAAAGTGGCTGGATCTCCTACTCTACCTCCATTTACTTCTATACCACCTGTAACTATTGCTGTTACTGTTAAAGCTTTAAACCTTTTTTCCACAATTGCTACTTCTTCCATAGAAGCTGCAGTACCAATTCCCGCTGTACTTTTAGAGTCAAGACCTAATTCTTTAGCTACAATAGCCATATGTCCTTCATAAGTAGGAGCTTTCAAATCACAAAGCATCCCTGCCCCTGGATTAAAATCATTATTGAAAATAGCCTTTAAGTCCTCTCTATATCCGCCATTTAAAGGTGAAGTACTTAAAACTTTCCTATTCCCTTTAAAAGGTATCACTATACTTTTTTTATATCTATGTACTTCATCATTTGTAGATAATCTATATATCATCAAGAAAATCCTCTCCCATAAATAATTAAATCTTTCAAAAGTAAAAGTCCCTAGATGGGACCTTTATTTAAATAGAAGCTATTCCTTTAATAGTATCTATAAATTTATCTATATCTTCCTTTGTAGTATCAAAAGATGTTACTAATCTTGTTTCTCCATCTTCTTCATATAATGGGTATATCTCTTCTAATGGCTCCACCCATTTTGTAGGTATATTTATAAATAATATGTTAGCTTCAATATCTCTACACAACTTTACACCATTTATTCCTTTAAGCTTACCCTCTAAATATTTAGCCATTGAATTTGCATTTTCTGCATTTTTCCTCCATAAATCATCTTCTAAATAAGCAATAAATTGGGCAGAAACAAAACGCATTTTTGAAATTAATTGCATGCCTTGTTTCCTTATAAATTTAAAATTTTTACTTATTTCTGGATTAAAAGATATTATTGCTTCCCCCATCATCATTCCATTTTTAGTACCTCCAAAGGAAAGTAAATCAACTCCCGTATCTGTAATAATTTCCTTAAAGCTCCTATCTAAAGATACTGCTGCATTTGCTATTCTTGCTCCATCTACATGAATATATAGATTATTTTCATGAGCAAAATCCGTTAGTCTTTTTATTTCATCTACTGTATATACAGTCCCTATTTCTGTACATTGTGCAATAGAAATAACTTTAGGCTGAGTTTGATGTTCATCTCCTAAAGAATTAAGAAATTTTTTAATATCTTCTATGCATAGTTTTCCATCTTTATTGGGTACATATAACAACTTAGAACCACTAAATCTTTCAAAAGATCCACATTCATCTACATTTATATGGGCTGTATCAGCACATATAACACCCTCAAAAGGTCTTAGTAAACCACTAAGTCCCACTACATTGGCAGCTGTTCCAGTAGTAACAAAATATACATCTACGTCCTTTTCAAAGACTTTCCTAATTTTTTCTACAGCCTTTTCTGTATAAATATCTTGTCCATAAGGCAACTGATGATCTACATTACATTCTTCCATAGCCTTAAATATTGTCGGATGTACACCTGAATTATTATCGCTTAAAAAACTTCTCATTTTGCCACCTTCTTCTTTTTATTATTTAAAATTGTCTTTTATATATTTTATCACAATATAAACTTTTTTTAATATTTTTCTATATATTAAAATCATTTAATTGCCTCTTTAGTAAGGAAAGACCAATAGAATTAAACTATTGGTCTTTCAACTAATATTGGTATATATCTTTATAACATAGATACCAGTCTACACAACATAAACCCTCTTCTCCCTCTAGCCTCCTCAAAAGCTCATCATAAGTTTGTGGAGGGGGTACAACTACTGGAGCTCCCGGTATCCAATTTGCTGGAGTAGCTACTTTCTCCCTGTCAGCTGTTTGAAGAGCAATTAATAACCTAAGCATTTCATAAGTGTTTCTTCCAGTTGAAAGAGGATATACTAAAACTGCTCTGATTATCTGATTTGGATCAATAAAATATACATTTCTAACAGTAGCAGTTGTACTTTCTCCTGGTGCTATCATCCCATAAAGTTTTGCAATACTTCCATCTCTATCTGCAATCACAGGAAAAGGTATTTGAATTCCAGTATTTTGATATATATTATAAACCCAAGCTAAATGAGAGGGGTTACTATCAATACTTAAACCTATAAGTTGTGCATTTCTTTCTTCAAAAGAATTGTATTGCTTTGCCAAAGCAATGAATTCTGTAGTTCAAACAGGTGTAAAATCTCCTGGATGAGAAAATAAAATTACCCATTTTCCTCTATAATCTGAAAGTCTTAATGGCCCAAAAGTAGTTTGAGCAATAAAATCTGGTGCTTTCATACCTATTTTTAAACAGTTATTTTCATTCATAAGTTTCACCACCATATTTTTTTATTTTCTCACTATTATAATATGTTGTCTACAAATAGAAAGTTAAGGAATATAAAATCCATAATTTTTTAGTGCTATAAGTTAAAAATATCTATTGTATTTATCTTATATATGATTGAAAATTATTATTTAATTTCCTTTATTTTTGTAATATAATATAAAAAAGATTTGAGGGGAGGAGTGTTATATGAAATTATATTTTCCTATTATTATTATTTTAATAGGGTATGTATTTGGATGTTTCCAATCTTCATATATAATTAGTAAATACTTTAAAAAAGTTGATATACGTAATTTAGGAAATGGAAATGCTGGAGCTTCAAATACAGTGATTTCTTTAGGATGGAAATGGGGTGTTGTAGTAGCTATTTTAGATATTGCTAAAGCCATAGTTTCTATATTTATTATAAAAGCTTTTATAATAAATAGCTTCCCCAACAATAACTTGTCCTTCTATTTATATTTAAATGGTCTTTCAGTAATCTTAGGACATAACTATCCTTTCTATATGAGTTTTAAAGGTGGAAAAGGAACAGCCTCTCTTATTGGTATGTTAATAGCTATCGACTATCGAATTGCTATAATAGGTATATTATCTATAATTTTAATTACAATTATTACAGACTATATTGCATTAGGAACAATAGGCCTAGTAATTTTAGTTATAATATCTACTGCATTATTTGGCTATGGCACAAATGCTATGCTTATTGCAATATTAATAGCACTATTAAGTATTTATAATCATTTACCAAATATAAATAGAATCTTAAAAAAAGAAGAAATAGGATTAAGAAAAACATTAAAAAAAGATAGCGCTTTGTAATCATAAAGCTCTATCTTTTTTATTTACTTTAATAGTTTGTAATAAGTACCTCTATATTATTAGACTTTTTATCTCTCCTATGGTAGTTTGAATTATTATAATTATAATTTAAATAATTGATATTGTATTTTTTGCTCCACTGAATTAAAATTTCATTTCTCTTTCCCTTAGTTTCTAATACATTTGATAAAGCAAATTTTACATTCTTTTCATTTAAATCATCTAATATATTTAATAACTGAAATTCCTTTACTTTATCCCATTTGTTTTGCTCGTTATATGTAGCATTTGTTATTAAATAAGGAGGATCTGCATATACAAAAGAACTATTATCTAAATAAGTATTAAAATCTACTTCCCTAAAATCATCCAAAATAAAATGAATATTTTTTTTCTTAATTCCATCTATGAAATAAGATAATTTTTTTTCAACAGATTCATTGAAATCTCTTTTTCCTACTGGAATATTAAATTTTCCATTCCTATTAAATCGTATATGATTATTAAAAGAGTATATAGTCATTGTATAAAATAATATATCGTAATAAAAATTTTCTTCACTTCTGTTATTATAATCATCTCTTAATTTCAAATATCTTTCCTTATTATAATGGCTTAACCCTGAAGAACTAACACAATCATAATATTCATATCCATATTTAGATGAGTTTGAAAGATTATATCTTTTAATTATATAATAAATTGTATTAAAGATTTCTTCTTTGTCTCTTAACTTAAAAGAGTTAAGTAATCTTATAAGGGGTTTCTCATTGTCTATACATATAATTTTATTTCCTAATACATTTATTCCAACATTACACCCTCCACAAAACAAGTCTATAAAAGTCTCTGTTTCATCAGGGAACAAAGGCAATATCTGTTCTAATAATCTATATTTTCCTCCAGTATAATTTAACGGGGACTTTATAAGTTTTTTATTATCTGCTATCAAAAAAATCTCCTTCCCTATCTACATTTACATAAAAATAATCTTTCTTTATAATTCATAGCTTCAGATTTACCTGTAGTAAACTGTCTATAATCTGTATAAAATATTTTTACTTCTCCTCTTTTTTCTAAACTCTCTACTATTTCTTCATCATTTATCTTCGCATTAGATCTCCCATGTCCTTTTTTACCCATATTACTGTAAGAAACTAAAATATACTTAGAATCAATATTTTGTATTAAATCATCAAATACCTTGGGAGCTTTTACGGTACAATAGTCACTTTTTATATCACTTCTATCTATCATTTTTTTAGATACTCCTACTAACTTAGGTTTTTTCCATGTAACTATATTTTCAAGAAGATGATAAGAATCTGAGTATTGCCTAGAATTATAAGGGGTGTCTATATATACAATATCAGAATAAATTTTTCTTACCAACTTGTTTGCATCTTCATTGTATATTTCATTATTCTTATTATAATCATCCTTTATAAAGGGGATTTTTAATCTTAAAGATTGAACATTGTCCAAGTTTTTTCTATATGCATCATAATGACCACATGTATTAGCTACTTTATCTATTGCATATATTAAAGATGTTATTAATATAGCCTTTTCTCTAAAAGTTAACATTGAAGAGATACTTTCTATTTCATCTCTTATGGCTCCAATTTTTCTGGCATTTTCCATTGTAAAATATCTATTTCCAAAGTTTATGGAAATATAGTTTTCCTTTGTTGCCTTTATATTATTAAATTCGCATATTATTTGTCTTATTTTATTTTTATTATACTCACCATTGCTAAACCAAGTAATATATGAAAGGTAATTGGAATACAGAATATCATTTATTATAATCTTATTTTCTCGACTATTGAAAGCATTAGCTACAACTCCCGTTCCTCCAAAAATATCACTAAATATGTTATAACTACTACATTCCTTATCTATTACTCTTCTAATTAGGGGTATTAGTCTATATTTACTTCCTAAGTATCTTCTATTATTTATATGAAAGTTTTCCAATATTTCTTTTCCCCTTTCGAAGCTATTAATATACCTACTTTTATTTTATATTATCATATTTATAATGCTAAATGAAGACTACTATACTTATAATAATATTTATATGTTAATTTAAGTATTTATCATAAGTATATAGAATAGAAATAGTAAGAATAGATTTATTATGATATAATAAAAAAAATAAAATTCTATATATTTTATAGGAGGTAGAAATGAAAACTAAAAATAAACTCTCCTTTTTAACCCAGTTATTTTACGGATTGGGTGTTAGCTACGCTATAATTGATCAGATATTCGTTCAATGGGTTGTATACTTCTACTTACCACCATCAAGTTCTGGACTTAAACCCTTAATAGCTCCAGCATATATTGCATTAGCCCTTATCATATCTAGATTTGTAGACATGATCTTTGACCCCTTAGTTGGATATGCTTCTGATAATTTTCACTCTAAATGGGGAAGAAGGATTCCTTTTATTGCTTTTGGTTCAATTCCATTAGTATTATGTACTATAGCTCTTTTTTATCCACCAAATAATATACCCATACCATTGTATTTATCGGTTATGAGTTCTCTATTTTTTATATTTTATACCATAGTGGGAGCACCTTACAATGCTCTTATACCAGAACTATCTCAATCTTATGAGGACAGGCTAAACTTATCCACTTGGCAGTCTATTTTTAGACTTATATATTCTGCTATTGCTATGATTATACCTGGATTTTTGATAAAATACTTTGGTACCAATAGTGTAACACAAGGAATTCAAAGGATGGTTATTTCACTTAGTCTTTTTGGCCTATTTGGAATGTTGTTACTTGTTTTTACTATAAAAGAAAAGAACTACTCTAAAGCTAAACCTATAAAAATAAACTTTAAAGAAAGTATCAATGTTATTTTCAAAGATAAATCTTTTTTATTATATCTTTTAGGATTATTATTCTTTTTTATAGGTTTTAACACTATTAGAACAGTGTTAAATTATTATATTGAAGATATTATGAAGTTAGGGAAAGAATATATCACTATTATTTCTGCTATATTTTTCGGAACAGCTGCCCTTTCTTTTTATCCTGTTAATAGAATATCTAGAAAGTTAGGATATAGAAAAATTATGCTAATTTCTCTTGTAGCTTTAACTATTTCATCTTTAATGCTATTTCAGTTAGGAAAAACAATCCCTAGTAATTGGGGCATATTTATATTTGCCATAATAGGAGTTTTTATAGCTGGAAGTGCATTTATTTTTCCACCTGCTATGCTAAGTGAAATCGTTACTAACTCCAATAAAGAAAATACCACCCAATTGGAAGGTTTCTATTTTGGTATTCAAGGGTTTTTTCTTAAATTAGCTTTCTTAGTATCTGCGGGCTTTGTACCTATTTTATTAACTTTGAATAAAAATATAAATGTTTTCCAAAACATCATAAAGGGCAATAATGTGGTACAATTAGAAGGTATATATTCTACTACTTTATTAGCAACTTTCTCTTTTATAATATCTTTTATATTTTATTATCTATATCCAGAAAAAATTATAAAAGACTAGTCACAATCTTTTTTTAGCTTATTTATAAGAAATTTACTTACCAAAAATATTTATATTATAGAATAAACTTAAAATATGGTAGATATTTTACCATAAGTACAGTTAGGAGGAAAAATATGAAAACAAATATTTATGTTATTTATGGAGGAAAATCTGTTGAACACGAAGTATCTTTAAAAAGTGCTTCTGCTGTTATAAACTCATTAGATAAGAGCA
Source organism: Clostridiaceae bacterium (assembly GCA_019391515.1). Classification (GTDB taxonomy): domain Bacteria; phylum Bacillota; class Clostridia; order Tissierellales; family Sporanaerobacteraceae; genus Anaerosalibacter. The sequence continues at coordinate 189,415 of JAHXQP010000030.1, forward strand.
AGTACAATATCTATCCTATATATATTACAATAGATGGTATTTGGTGTCCTTTAGGATTATTTGAAGGTAAAATAGAAAATCCAGATGAACTAAGAAAAACAAGTTCAAGTACAGTATCTGAATCTATAGGAGATTTTTTATTAAACCAAATCAAGGATAATGAAAAAAACATTGTATTCCCTGCTCTACATGGCACTAACGGTGAAGACGGAACTATTCAAGGTCTTTTAGAATTATTAAATATTCCATATGTAGGAAATGGAGTGTTATCATCTGCAGTAGGAATGGATAAAGTAATGATGAAGGATATTTTTGCAAAACACAATATACCACAAGTAAAATATGCTTCTATTCAAATGCCTTCTTGGAAAAAAGACAAAAACAAAATCTATACAGAAATTGAAAAAAAATTAGATTATCCATACTATGTAAAACCAGCTAATTTAGGTTCAAGTGTCGGTATAAATAGGGCTGAAAACCGTGAAGAATTTGAAAAAGCAGTTGAGGAAGCTTTCTTGTATGATTCTAAAGTAATTATAGAAGAAGAAATAATTGCTAGAGAAATGCAAATATCTGTAGTAGGAAATGATAATCCTAAAGCTTCTGTACCTGGAGAATTTATTATGGAAAGACCATTCTTTGATTATGAAGCTAAATATATAGATGGTAAGTTAATTCCAGTAATACCAGCAAAATTGGAACCTGAGGTAAGTGACAAAGTACGAGAAACTGCTGTTGAAACTTTCAAAATATTAAATTGTCATGGTCTTGCAAGAGTAGATATCTTTGTTACAGATGATAATAAAATTTATGTAAATGAAGTAAATACAATGCCTGGATTTACAGCTGTAAGTATGACGCCTGTGCTATGGGGAGCTACTGATGGAACTACTTATGCCGGATTAGTTGAAATACTTATTCAATTGGCTTTTGAAAAACATGAAGAAAAAAATAATCTCTTAAATACTAGATCCTAGAAAGGAGGAAATAGAATTTGCTATGGCAAGTTCTGTAAAAAATGATTAAAAGAAATTTAAAAGAAATTGAACAAATGATTAAAAATTCTAAGCTCAATAAAGAATCTGAAGATATTATTATCAACGGAGTTTCTACTGATTCCAGAAATATAAGCTCTGGTCAACTATTTATTCCTATAAAAGGTGATAAATTTAATGGCCATAATTTCATATTAGATGCCATTAAAGGTGGAGCAACAGCTGCTTTGTGGAATAAGAATGAACCAATTCCAACAGATATGAATTTACCTTTAATTATAGTTGAAGATACTTTAACAGCTATTCAAGATTTAGCAAGATCCTATGCTAGTCAATTAGGTATGAAAATAGTTGGAATAACAGGGAGTAATGGAAAAACATCTACAAAAGATTTATTAGCTGGCATTTTAAGTACTAAATATAAGACTGGAAAAACCATGGGAAACTTAAACAACCATCTAGGAGTTCCCTTGACTATCTTAAGTTTTGAAGAAGACACAGAAATAGCTGTAATTGAAATGGGAATATCTGAATTTGGGGAAGCAGATTTACTTTCATCTATTGCAAATCCAGATGTAGCTATTATTACAAATATTGGTGAAGCTCATTTAGAAACACTATATACTCGAGAAAATATAGCTAAAGCAAAACTCGAAATTATAAATCATCTAAATCCAGAAGGATTATTTATATACCCTGGAGATGAACCACTGCTTAAAAATAAAATAGAAAAATTAAATTCTAAATTTAATGTAGAAACATTTGGACAAGAATCCTATAATACTTATTGTCCTAAATTAATAAATGTTGGAGAAAGTGGAGTATCTTTTAAACTAAATGAATCTAGTCCTCATATCTTTAATCTAGGACTGTTGGGGAAACATCAAGTATACAATGCTACAACCGCTATAGCAGCAGCTAAATATTTTGATATATCTTTTGAAAATATACAAGAAGGTCTTAAAAAAGCAAATATTACAGGAATGAGAAATCATCTTATTCATGCTAAAAAGTGTACTATATTAGACGATTCATATAAGTCTAATCCAGCAAGTGTTTTAGCAGCATTAGATGCTTTGTATTCGCTTGATAAATACAATAGAAAAATTGTTGTTCTTGGAGATATGCTAGGCCTAGGAGATGAGGAAATCTCCATGCATAGAGATATTGGCAAAAAAATAGATCCTAGTCAGATAGACTACCTATTTACTATTGGTCCCCTTGCTAAACATATTGCTGAAGGAACTAATCCTATGATTCCAAGAAACAATATTAAATCATATATGGATAAGAAAGAATTAATCAATGATTTAAATAAAGTAGTAACTGAAGATTCCGTGGTACTAGTTAAAGCTTCTAGAGACCTACATTTAGAAGATGTAGTAAAAGCACTAAAAGATGATGATTCACCATCAAAAGCTATATAAAAAAGGTGTTGTTTGAAATGATCCAATCATTTTGAACAACACCTTTTTAATAAATTAGAATATAATATATAATATTTATTTTTGTCATTTTCATAGTCTGTCTCCTAAAATTATATTTACCTTATAGATTTTAATCTAGCTATATCTTGCCAATTTTTTGCTGTTATTTGTTCAACATTGTTAAAGTTATCCTTCATTTCTTCAATCTCTTTACTTATCTCCAAATATCTATCGGCATTATTGGCTTCTATATTATCTAATTTATCATTGACTTTATCCACTTTATCTTCAAGTTTTCTAATGGATTCTGTGTTCCTATCTACTTTATCTTCAAGTTTACTAATAGATTCTGTGTTCTTATTAATAGATTTTCTATTTTCTCGAATCTCATCCTTTAACTCTGTTCTAACTCCTCGGATTTCATCCTTTAATTCCGTTTTGGTAGTTTGTAGTTCTAAGTATAACTTTTCTAATAAAGAATATATCTTTTCTTCGTTATTCAATTATTCCACCTCCTAATACTTTATTTTTCTATTCTTACATGAATGTATTATATCACAAAATTATTAAATATTATAAAAGTAAATACACCTATAGAAATAGATAATATTAAATTATAATAAAAATCATCACCCAATATTAAACTAGGGCAAATAAGAAATTACTAACAATTTCTTATTTGCCCTAGTTATTTTAACTAAAAAAGTTTCTATCATTCATATCTTTAAATAGTGACAATAGTTTTTCCTTTGTTAATCTTTCCTTTTCTTCTCCAGATAAATCTATCAATATCTCCCCTCTATGAAACATTACAATTCTATTTCCATATTTAATAGCGTGATCTATATTATGAGTTATCATTAATGTGGTTAGATTTTTTTCTTTAACTATTTTATCAGTAATATCCATGACTATTTCAGAAGTTTTAGGATCTAATGCAGCTGTATGTTCATCTAGAAGTAGAAGCTCTGGATTCCCAAGTACTGCAATAAGCAAAGCTAAAGATTGTCTTTGCCCTCCAGATAATTGAGAAACAGGGTTATGAAGTTTGTCTTCAAGTCCTAGATCAAAAACCTCTAATAATTCTTTAAAATATTTTTCTTTTTTCTTCTCTTTAAGAAAAGAAAGCCCAAAACTATTTCCTTTATTCTTTGCTATAGACATATTTTCATATATGGTCATAGATGGAATAGTTCCCAAGGATGGATCCTGAAAAATTCTAGATATTTTCTTACATCTTTCAAATTCTTTTTCCCTAGTTATATCTAATTTATCTAAAGTAATTCTGCCAGTATCAACTGGAACTTTTCCTGAAACAATATTTAAAAAAGTTGATTTTCCTGCTCCGTTACTTCCAACTACACAAACAAAATCCCCATTATCTATATTTATATTGAAATTATCAAATACCTTATTTTCATTAATACTTCCTTTATTAAAAGTCTTTGAAATATTTTCTAGTTGAAGCATATTCATCACCTATCCATTAACTTATTTTAGATTGAAAAATACCTTGTAACCCTCTTTTAAGCTTAAATGACTTCTTTAATGAAATGGATTCATTACCAAAAGTAAGAGCAATTACTACAATAATAGCACTAATAAGCTTTAAATCACTTGGGTTAAAACCTAATTTTAAACTTAAAGCTATACTTGTTCTATATAAAAAAGTACCTATTATACATAGAACACTAGCATTTAAAAAATGTATATTTCTAAATATAGAATAGGCGAGAACTATTGAAGCAAGACCCATAACTACAGTTCCAGTTCCCATATTTATATCACTAAAACCTTGATACTGGGCTAATATACCACCAGATAAAGCTATCATTCCATTAGATATTGAAAGGGCTAATATCTTGATTTTTCCTGTATCCAATCCTAAAGATATAATCATATTTTCATTATCCCCAGTGCCTTTCATCACATATCCTAATTTTGTTTTAAAAAATAATGTAAATAATACTGCAGATAAAATTAATATAATAAGATTTATAATCATAATATTTCCATTTGAAAATATAGTTTCGTAATTAAAAAGGGATACATTTGAAACCCCCATTATCCTAAGGTTTATAGAATATAACCCTACCATAACTAAAATACCAGAAAGAATATCCTTTATTTTTAGCTTCACATTTAAAAATCCAGTTATAGCTCCAGCCACCCCTCCTGCTAACATTGCAATTACCAGGGAAATATATGGATTTACTCCTTTTATTATTAGTGCAGCAGATACACTGGCTCCCAATGTAAAACTACCATCAGCAGAAAGGTCTGGAAAGTTAAGTATCTTATAAGTTATATATACTCCCATAACCATAATGGAGAAAATAAAACTTTGTTGGAGGATGCTGAGTAAAAACCCATCCATATTATTCACCCTCCTTTATTATATTCCCTTGCCTTAATATATCTTCTGATATATCTAGTTCAAGCTCTTTTGCTATTTTTTCATTTATTGTTAATTGTGTTTCTTTCAACGTAGAAACAGGAATATCTTTTATGTCCTTACCTTCTAATATATTAACAGCCATAAGACCTGTTTCATATCCAAGTTTATAGTAATCTATCCCTTCACATGCTAAAGCTCCATTTTTAACCATAGGTTCATCTACACCTATTGTACCTACTTTGTTTTCTACAGCAATTTTAGAAATAATAGGCATACTAGAAGCTATTAAATTATCTGATGGCAGAAATAAAAAATCTATTTCTTTTATTTTTGAATTTAAAGCCGGATCTATTTCTGATGAGTTTGTAACGGGAATTTCTACTATATCTATTCCCATATTTTTAGAAATTTCCTTAGCTTTATCTACTTGAACATGAGAATTTACCTCACTTGTGTTGTAAATAATTCCCACTTTCTTTGTGTTTGGAAAAAGTTTCTTTCCTAATTCAAGCTGCTTATCTATAGGTGCCATATCAGTAGTACCTGTTATATTTCCATCAGGATTATCCATATCTTTTACTAATCCTGCTGAAGTAGGATCTGTAATTGCTGTAAAAAGTATTGGTGTTTCATTAGTAGATTGGAGAGCTGACTGAGCTGACTGAGTAGAGATAGCCAATATTAAATCTTTTTTTTGGGAAACAAAATTATCAGATATCGTTTTAGTCAAGGCCATATCCCCTTGAGCTAATTGAATATCAATATCAATATTTTTTCCATCTTCATAACCTTTTTCTTTTAAAGCATCAACAAAACCATCCCTTGCATTATCTAATGCGGGATGCTCCACAATTTGGCTGATTCCTATTGAGATTATTTCTTTCGATTGGGTGGATGAACATCCACTTAAAGATAAGATTATTGCGAATAACAAAATAAAGCCTAAGCATTTACTTAGACTGGCACATTTTTTTCCTACCATGCTACCGTCCTCCTAATTCCATATTTATTTTTGACTTCTAAAAAACCTACCACTCTACTTTTAGCCCAAAGGCTAGCTACTATTCTACCAAACTACTTTTAAAACTAAATATGCTAAATATTATAAGCTTTTAAATATACTTTGTCAACAATATTAATTTTAAAAATCAAATTATATATTTAGTCTATTGGAGGTATTGATCTATGACCTATACCTATTGCTAAATCATTTAGATGTAACAATCCAATACTTATGAATATACATACAACAAGATGTTCTCCATACCTAGCTATACCTATTTTTCCACCAAAATTAAGTCCCATTGCTTTAGAATCTACTTGGCTTATAGCATCCTTGGTTGCTCCTGCCACTGCTCCTTCATAAACATGTTCTTCTCTTATAATCCCCGTTTTTTTAGAAGCCACCAATGCCCTTTCTATTATTGTTGGAATTGAATTGATTAAGTCCCCACCTATATCTACAGCTGTAGATTTTATATTCTTTTTTTCAAATTCTTTAATTAGTCTTTTTTCTTCTTCTCTAGTGGATACAGCTAGTTTAATAGCTGCCTTTGCAATTTCTGTACTCTTACTTTTCATACTAACACCATCCTATGCCTTTTAATTTAAATTGTATAGCTAAAAATCTTCTTTGTAAATAGGTAAAAATAGTGGTATTTAAATACCACTATTTTTCTATATTAACTAAATTATTTACAATACACCAATCTAAGGCTTCTTTTTTACTTGCACTATCTTTCTCCCTTGTTATATCATAAGGTGTTTTCTTTCCATTTATCATTTTTTCTAATGGAACAATGTATTCTCTTTCTTCTTTGTTTAATCCAGACTTTGCAACTTCTATAATATACTTAGCTGTTTCATAAATAGTTTTATCTTTTAACCTTCCATCTAATCCCTTTTCAATTATATCTGCTTTAGCTTTATTTATGTCTAAAATATCTATATCACCAATATAGTTATAAATATTGTCAATATTTTTTTCATCATACAATATTCCCTTTAAAAGTGCAATTGCAGAGAAATTTAATGGATATGGTACAGAATCCATCATTCTTATTTCCACATATTTTTTAGTTCGTACATCGGGGAAAAACATGGTTAAAACATGTTCTAGTTCTTCTATTGAATAATCATCTGTATTGAAAATTTCTTTATAAGGTTTATTGCCTGTATAATAAAGTTCTTCTCCATTATCAATAAATATAGGTGGTCTATCCAAGATATATTCAGCATAATTCTTATACCCAAAACCTTCATCTAATGCAATATCTACTATTCCACACCTATCGCTGTCACAGTTTTCCCATATATGAGTTCTTAAATTCTTCCTATTCCATGTTTTCCCTTCAAAGTAAAAAGCATTATCAAATATTGCATATATAGCTGGAGAAATAATATTGGCTAATTTAAATTTTCTAATATAATCTTCTTCAGACTTATAATCAAAAGATACTTGTAAAGAAGCAGTACCTTTCATCATATTATGAGCAAATGTTCCCCTCTTCTTAAAATATTCATACATATAAGCATACCTTTGTTTTGGCAATATTTTTATATCTGAAATTTTAGTTTCTGGTTGATATCCAGTTGTAATTAATGCCTGATTTTTTCTTTCTAAAATTGGGACTATTTCCTTTAAAGAATTAAAATATTCTTCTTCTATATCCTTTATATTTTTTCTTGCGTTTATACTTAATTCAAACTGGCTTCCTGGTTCAAGGGTTATAGTAGTTCTATTTTTATTAAGTCCAACAAGGTAGTTACCTTCATATATTCCTTTCCAACTTTTTGAAACCAATTCTTCTAAAGTTTCTTCTACTCCATTATCTCCATAGTATGAAATAGTCTTTAAACTATCTTTATCTATTATGAAATGTTCAAACTCTACACCTATTTTAAAGTCTTTTTCTTTTTTTTCATTATCTTTAAAATATTTTTCTATTTCCTCTACCTGTTTTATATAATCCATCAATATCTCCTCTCTTTCCAATAACCACTTTTTTACTTTATACCCGACTATTAAAACTTGACACTCATATATACCCATTTAGTATACATTTAATATACAGAATAATAATTAAAATTATGATACAATTATAATTGGTGATATTATGAGAATATTATTAGACGGAGATGGGTGTCCTGTAGTGGATATTTCCATTAAAATAGCAAAGTTATATAATTTAGAAATTATTATAGTTAAAAATTATCATCATGAAATATATGATGATTATGCTACAATTATTACTGTAGAACCGATTCCTGACAGTGCCGATTTTTACATTGTTAATAATTTAAAGAAAGGAGATATAGTTATTACACAAGATTATGGTTTAGCAGCTATGGCTCTTTCCAGAGAAGCCTTTTGTATAAACCAAAATGGATTTGTAATTAACTCTCAGAATATTGATGGACTACTTAATAGAAGACACTTAAATCAAGAACTTCGTAGAAAACATAAAAAATACTCTAAATTTAAAAAAAGAAATATTCAAGCTAACTTAAAATTTGAAAAAAACCTTAAAATATTAATTGAAAGCCAACTGTGAATATTTCCTCTCTGGATTTGATTTTACACTACTCATCTAGTATATTGTCTTTAAAAAATTTTATTAAACCATACTGAGCTAAAATCTCCATAAATTGACCATCGAGAGAAGCTTCAAGACCGTTTAACATTGCATTATCCCTATACCTTTTTTCGTTTTCTTTAATCTCTTTACTAAATATTTTATAAGCTTCTTCTTTTGTTTCACAATCCTTTAACAATTCAGCATATCTATCATATTCTTTAGAAAGTTCATTCATAAAATAATTATCTAATTCTGGATACCTACTTTCATATTCTTTTAATACTATTTCTTTACTTTTTAGTCTTAACATCTTCGACACTCCTTTTTAGTAGAATCTATATAAATATATTATATATTAAATTTTCTAAATTTTCCATCTTCAATTATGATATTTTACTAATGAAAAAACCTATGGTTTCCCATAGGTTATCCTACTTTGATGGCTTTTGCTGGACATTTATCTTGAACTTCTTTGACTTTTTCTTTATTTTTATAAGAAATATTCTTATTTAAAACTTTAGCTTTTTTATTCTCAACTTTGAAATATTCTGGGCTCATTTTTTCGCACAATCCACATCCCATACAATATTCCCTTTTCAATAATATAGTATCCTCTTCTATCTTTTCTTCTTCCATAGGTATATCTTCTCGTTTAACCAATTTTGATATTATATATCCCATGATAATAATAGAAATAGTCGTAAAAATCCATCTTATGAACATAAACTTAGGCCCTAAAAATTTAGCTTCATTTGCAAGCATAGGCACCTTTATTACTGCCCAAGCACTTAATATAACTACTATACTAGATATACTAGCACCTTTATTAAGGAGAGTCTTACAAACTGGAAAAGCTGCATATATGGGTCCTGCCGATACACTGCCAAGTAATAAAGATATAAAAGAACCTTTAAGTCCTGAATTATCTCCTAAATGTTCAACTATCATTTTTTTAGGCACCCAAGCTTCTATTAAAGATGTAAGTAAAAATACAACTGGCATGATCATAAGCATCTCTTTTATATAATATCCACTATTTTTAACAGATAAAACTGCTTTATCTGTATTGGTTATAAATAATATTCCATAAATTAAAGTAACAGTTACTAAAAACTTATTTTTCTTCAACTTTTCAATCATAATATTGCCCCCATTACCATTGAAATTAATAATGCAGCTACAAAGCTTAGACTGTTTCTTGCAATTGCAAACTTTCTTCCAAATTCCTGCTTTTCTAAATTAAATGTCACAAAACCTACCATAGTTAAAGTAGTTAAAAAAGCTACTGCTGGAACTATACTAGCCCCCATATCTACAATAGAACCTACTAATGGAAAAGCAACAAAAGCTGGAATTAATGTAATGCTACCTACTAAAGCTGATATAATAGTAGCCATAATAGTGTTTGAACTGCCTAAATACTCTTTAATAATATGTGGTGGAATAAATGTAAGAAGTAGTCCTATTAAAAATAATATTCCTAATATTTGACCTATCATATTTCCCATCATCTTTCTAGACATCTTCATCGATTTTAAAGTTTTTTTCTTATCCTTTATCATTGAAATAACAAACCATATACCTGTAATAACCCATAGTGCTATAGTGAATATATCCATAACCTATCCCCTTTCATAGTTAATTCTTCTTAATTATAATTTATAATGGTATAATAAAAAGTAACTATAGTTACTTTTTGGAGGTTTTTAATGACTATTAATAAATATAAAGAAATAATAAGTCATACCTATCTATTTAATAACTTTTCTCCAGATGAAATTAATAAACTATTTAAATATGAATATTATCAAATTAAAAACTATAAAAAAAATTCTATTATATACATTCAAAATGAAAAATGTAGTACTGTAGATATTTTGCTAAACGGGACTATAGCAGTTCAAAGAATAGGGGAAAATGGAGATGTTTTGACAATTGCAACCTTTTCGTGTGGAGATATTATAGGGGGGAACCTAGCCTTTTCTAATAATAATGAATACCCTATGACCATAATATCCGCCTCAAATTCTGAAATTTTGCATATTAAAAGAGGATTCATACTGGAACTTTGCCAAAATAATAAAGCATTTTTAGTTAGATTTCTTCACTGTTTATCTGATAAAACATTGGTTCTTACAGATACTATCAAATTTATATCTATAAAAAGTATCAGAGATAAGATAATTGAATTTTTAACATACGAATACTATAGTCAAAAGGATCCCAATATCAAATTAAATATTTCAAAAAAAGAATTAGCAGAAAAATTTGGAATTCAACGTCCTTCCCTTTTTAGAGAGCTTAGAAAAATGAAGGAAGAGAAGCTTATTGATTATAACCATGAATATATAACCATATTAGATAAATCCATATTAAAGTGATCTATTTCTTTACTTTTTGATTTATGTCAAAGATATCTTCCAAATTAGTCACTACAATAAATATACGATATAAATATAGCTTAAAAGGGTAATCTATAAATAAGTGGATTAAAATTGGAGGTGTTTTAATGAGTGAATTAATCAATAATAGAGAATATAGACAAGAAATATTAAAAGAAGTTATTAGAGAACTTCATGCTGGAAAAACTGTAGACGAAGTAAAAGCTAAATTTGGGAAGGCTATAGAAGGGGTCTCTCCATCAGAAATATCTGCTATGGAACAAGAATTGGTTAAAGAAGGTTTGCCAATAGAGGAAATTCAAAACCTGTGTGATGTTCATGCTGCAGTATTTAAAGGTTCTATTGAAGAAATACATCACCCAGAAGAAGTTCCTGGGCATCCCATTCATACTTTAAGACAAGAAAATGATGCTATTCAAAAACATATTTTAGAAAACATCAATCCTAAGTTGGAGGCATTTATCAAAGAAGATAGTCCAGATAATATAAATAGCTTAATAGAAGATATCAATCTACTTTGGGATATTGATAAACACTATAGCAGAAAAGAGAATTTAATTTTCCCTTACCTAGAAAAATATAATATCACAGCTCCACCAAAAGTAATGTGGGGAGTAGATGATGAGATTAGGGCATTACTGAAAGAAATTAAACTATTACTTAAAGATTATAGAGGCAATAAAGATGAAGTTGTAGAAAAAATTAAGCATGCAACAAAACAAATTGAAGAAATGATTTTTAAAGAAGAAAGTATATTATTCCCTATGGCTTTGGAAACATTAACTGAAGATGAGTGGATAGAAATATATGATGAGAGTGATGAAATAGGCTATGCAATAATTTCTCCAGATACTGAATGGAAGTTAAAGAGAGTAGATGTAGATAGAAAAGAGAAAAATAATTCTCTGAAAGATGGATATGTAAAATTTGAAACAGGAATTCTATCTTCAGAAGAAATAAATCAAATATTCAATGCTATACCAGGAGATATGACTTTTATTGATAAAGACGATATTGTAAAATACTTTTCTCAAGATGAAAATAGAATCTTCCCTCGTACAAAAGCTGTAATAGGACGAAGTGTACAAAACTGTCATCCACCTGCTAGTGTTCATGTGGTAGAGAAGTTATTAGTTGACTTTAAATCTGGCAAAAAAGATAGTGAAGATTTCTGGATTAAAATAGGGGATTTATATGTGCTTATTAGATATTTTGCCATTAGAGATGAAAATGGTGAATACCTAGGTACATTAGAATTTACACAAGATATTGCGCCTATCCGAGCTATAGAAGGAGAAAAAAGATTGTTATCCGATTAAACAAAATAGTCTATCTCAAGATTTCGCTCTGAGATAGACTATTTTTATTTATAAGTTTTTAGCAGAATTTACTCCAAATTCTCTGCAACGTTTCAGACCCTCTTCATCTGGATTCCATAATTCTTTAATACCATCATTTATTACTTCAAGTTTTGCATCTTTTAATCTTTCTGTTATAATCTTTACTGATTCACCACTCCAACCATAGGAACCAAAAGCTGCTGCCTTTTTATTTTTAAATCCTAGACCTTTTATCATATCTAAAATTCCTGATATAGAAGATAATATACTATTATTTACTGTAGAAGCTCCTATTAATATTGCTTTTGATTTAAATATTTCTGTTATAATATCATTTTTATCTGCATGAGCTGCATTAAATAGTTTTACCACTACATTCTTATCTTCTATTTTTATACCTTCCTCTATAGCTTCAGCCATTCTCCTTGTAGCATTCCACATGCTATCATATACTATAGTTATCTGGTTTTCCTGATATTCTTTTGCCCATTCTAAGTATTTCTCTACTATCTGAGTTGGATTATCTCTCCATATGACACCATGACTAGTAGCAATCATATTTACTGGCACATTTGAACTCAAAACTTCCTCAATCTTCTTTATAACAAGGGGACTAAATGGTGTTAGTATATTTGCATAATATTTCATAGCTTCTTGATATAATTCTGCCTGATCTACCAAATCATTATACATTAGATCCGATGCATAGTGCTGACCAAAGGCATCATTGCTAAATAATATATTCTCTCCACCCATATAAGTGAACATGCTGTCTGGCCAATGAAGCATTTTTGCTTCAATAAATGTAAGTTTATTTTCTCCAATATCCAATGTATCACCTGTTTTAACCTTTACAAAATTCCAATCCTCGTGGTAATGGGCTTTTAATATTTTAGCACCAGCAGCTGTACAGTATATAGGCACTTCAGGTATTTCCTTCATAAGCAATGGTAATGATCCACTGTGATCTATTTCCCCATGATTAGCAATTATATAATCTATTTCATTTAAGTCTATTTCCTTTTTTAAGTTATCTACAAATTCTTCATCAAAAGGTTTCCATACAGTATCAATAAGAACATTTTTCTTATCTCTTATTAGATATGAATTATAAGAAGTTCCCCTATGTGTTGAATATTCATCTCCATGAAATCTCCTAAGTTCCCAGTCAATTTTTCCTACCCAAGTTACTTTTTCAGTTATTTTAAAACTCATGCTAAAACCTCCCTATATCTTATGTTTTTATATTTCCACATACCTATGTATATATACATTTATCTTTCCCAAAACAGGGTATTATAAATATGGGGTGATTGTATGGAATCAATAGATATTATGATTAAAGAACATGAGAATATTAGAAGGATGTTAAAAGTTATAAGAAAATATTCCTATAAAGTACTTCTTAATGAGAAAATAGATTATGATGACTTTTATAAAATAATCGATTTTATCCGAAACTATGCAGATAAACACCATCATATGAAAGAAGAAAATATATTGTTTGCAGTAATGGGTGAAAGATTTGAAAAACTAGCTAATAATGGCCCTATTACAGGTATGCTTATTGAACATGATTTAGGAAGACTTTATATTTTAAATTTAGAAGAAGCTTTAAAAGAATATAAAGAAGTCAATGATGAAAAAAGACTGGATATAATAGCTAATGCTATTTCTTATTCAGACTTATTGTATAGACATACGGAAAAAGAAAATACAGCATTGTATAAGCTTGCGGAAAATATCCTACCTACCGAAAGTAAAAACAGAGTAGATGAAAAATGTAAAGAAGTTGAGATAAAAGCTAATAGAGAAAGAATACAAAAAAAATACTTAAATATACTAAAAGAACTGGAGAATAAAGTAAACTAAAAGCCCTTGAACAAGGGCTTTTAGTTTACTTTTAGATATAATAGAACTAATAATTTAGGATTCTTGATAGATTTACTTTTTTCATTACGAAGTATTAGGTGAAGAGGTAAAATCTACATGTAGAAATAAGGCCTAAAGAAGGTGATTTTTTGAGGATAACAGAAGAAAATTTCATTGAACAGATGAAAAAAAGAAATGAGAAAGCTTTGGAATATGTAATAGACAATTATGCTTGGATTCTCAAAACAGTTTTAAAAAAGCACCTCTTCAATCTCGAGAATCTTTATGAAGAATGTATGAATGATTGTCTACTTGCTATATGGAACAATATTCAATACTATAATCCTGAAAAATCCAGTTTTAAGAATTGGGTAGCAGGAATAGCAAAATATAAATCCATTGATTATATGAGAAAATACTTAAGGGATTTAGATAATAAAAACATAGACGATATCATTCTTGCTTCCGAGGATAATCCTATTAAAGAAGTTTTATCTAATGAAATTAGCATAGAAACTAAGAAAATGCTCCATAGTCTATCAGAAGAAGATAGGGAGATTTTTAAAAAATTATACTTTGAAGAAAAAAATATGGATGAAATCTCTAAAGAAACAGGACTTAGTAAATCTATTTTATATAACAGACTTTCAAGAGGAAAAAAGAAGATGCGAGAAAATATTAGTATGGAAGGAGAATATGAAAATGAAAGAATCTAAAAATATTTACACTCTCCTAAATGAAATGGAAATTAATATAGATGGTTATGAAAAAGAAGTATTAAACGACATGGAAAAACAAAAGTTAAAGAATAATTTTAAACGAAGCCTTAAGAAAAAGTTTAACTTTAAAAAATTTGGTACTATTGCAGCTGCTTTATTAATATCAATAGGCATCTTTAGCCAAACAACTATGGGAAAATCTGTATATGCTAATGCTGAATCAAAAGTTTCAGAAATAACTTATTCTATAGGAAAAGCTTTAGGTTTTAAGAAAAATATTGAACCATATACAAATGTAATTGGTGAAGTTAAAGAAGATAAAGGTATAGAAGTTAAATTAAATGAAGTAATTATAGATAAAGATGAATTGATTCTTTCTACAATAGTATATATGGATAGAACTGTAGATGGATTAGACTTTGATTTTGACATTTATATAGACGGGAAAAAAACAGAGCGTCCTGGTGGAGGTGGAGATCTTAAAAAAATTGATGACTCCAAAAATATATTTTTCAATATTGCCTACACTAATATAAAAGAACTCAATACCACAAAAAATATGGATATAAAAATTGTACTAAACAACTTAAATTATAATATAGGTACTTCTATGGATAATATAGTTGGAGAATGGGTGTTCGAGTTTAATGCAAATGGTGCTGAACTTGCAAAAAATACTTATACCTTTCCATTAGACTATTCATTTAATATAGGTGAAAAAAAATATATTCTAGAGGAATTCAGATCTAACCCAATGGGCCAAAAAATATTTGGAAAAATAGAAAATGATTTCGGAGACCATTATATTATATTAGAAGGATATGATGATTTAGGAAATAAAGTTAGCTTCTCCTCAACTAGCGAGTCACAAGATGATAATTTGAATTTAACAAATTTAATATTTGAATATGATGAGGATCAACTCTCTGATGAAGCTAAATACATTACCCTAACTCCCTATGCTTCAAAACCAGTTCCAATCGGCGGAAACGAAGATGATCCCAAATATGCTCCTGAATCAGTTGGTGAAGAATTTACAATATTCTTAGACAAGTAAAACATAAAAAGTCCACTTATATTCCTTATAAGTGGACTTTCTCATCTATGCTTCTAAGAACATCTTCATATCATCTTCTACATTTGTTATTCCACCAATTCCAAAGTTTTCAACCAATACATTTACTACATTTGGTGAAAGGAATGCTGGTAGAGTTGGTCCTAGATGAATATCTTTCACACCTAGGTATAATAGTGCTAACAATACTATTACAGCTTTTTGTTCATACCAAGCTATATTGTATGCTATTGGAAGATCATTTACATCTTCTAATTCAAATATTTCTTTTAGTTTAAGAGCTATAACAGCTAGTGAATATGAGTCATTACATTGTCCAGCGTCTAATACCCTTGGTATTCCATTTATATCTCCTAAATTCAATTTGTTGTATTTATATTTAGCACATCCTGCTGTTAAAATAACTGTGTCTTTTGGAAGAGCTTTTGCAAAATCTGTGTAATAGTTTCTGCTCTTCATTCTTCCATCGCAACCTGCCATTACAAAGAATTTCTTAATAGATCCTGTTTTAACTGCTTCTACTATTTGGTCTGCTAATGCAAATACTTGAGCATGAGCAAATCCTCCAACAATCTTTCCTTTTTCTATTTCAATAGGTGCTGGCAATCTTTTAGCATGTTCAATTATTTCTGAGAAGTCTTTTGCCTTTCCATCTACTCTATCAGGAATATGTTTGAATCCTGGATATCCTGATGAACCTGTTGTATATACTCTATCTGTATAGGATGCACTTGGTGGAACTATACAGTTAGTTGTAAATAATATTGGACCATTGAACTTTTCAAACTCTTCTTTTTGTTTCCACCATGCATTACCATAGTTTCCTACAAAATGATCATACTTTTTAAATGCTGGGTAGTAGTTAGCTGGCAACATTTCACCATGAGTATAAACATCTACTCCAGTACCTTCTGTTTGTTTTAGTAGTTCTTCCATATCTTTTAAATCATGACCTGATATAAGTATTGCGGGGTTGTTTCTAACACCAATATTTACTTCAGTTATTTCTGGATTTCCATAAGTTGATGTATTAGCCTTATCAAGTAACGCCATTGTATCCACACCATATTTACCAGTTTCAAGTGTAAGTGCAACTAAATCATCTACAGTTAAGCTATCATCTAAAGTAGCAGCTAAAGCTTTTCTTATGAATTTAGCTACTTCTTTATCTTCATATCCTAGGTTCATGGCATGTTCTGCATAAGCTGCCATTCCCTTAACACCATAGGTAATTAATTCTCTTAAAGAACGAATATCTTCATTCTCCGTAGCTAAAACCCCTACTTCTTTACTACCAGCTTTAAATTCAATTTCATCTTTTGAATTAACTACAAATGTTGCAGGGTCTTTTAACTCTCCTAATTCAACACCTTTTTCTATTAAAGTTGTCTTTAATTCATCTCTTAGTTTAAGAGCTTCTTTTATTTTTTCAAAGAATCTATCCTTATCAAAGTTTGCATTTGTTATTGTCATAAATAGTCCTTCTATAATAAATCTATCTAAACCAGACATTTTAAACCCAGTTTCATCTGCTTTTACGCCTAGTACTGAAATACCTTTTATTGCATATATCATTAAATCCTGAAGTTGGGCTAATTCTGCTGTTTTACCACATACTCCGACTTTTGTACAGCCTTTTCCTCCAGCTGTTTCTTGACATTGATAACAAAACATACTCATTATTTACTCCCCCTTAAATTTTTCTTTCTGTAATCTATACTACTACAGTCCACATTAATTTTCGGTAACATAGGTTACCTATTATCAAATTTTTAATAATCAATTCCTGCTGGCATAATATTATCTGGATCAAATGCATGACAAGGTGTAACTGCATATACCATACTGCATTTTGGACATTTCTCTTCAAAATGTATCATTTCAAATTCTTTCCCACATTCGGAACATTTCTTTATTATTGGTACAGGCATAAATTGTTTGTCAAAGCCCATTTGTCTCACTTTATCAGCAACTTGTTTTCCATTTTCAAAACTTCCTGAACAACCTTCATGGGACATATAAAAAACCTCCTTCTATTTAAAAAATATTTATATTTAATTCTTCTCCATTTCTAAGGCTATTTCTCATACCTTGAATGGTTTTATCCATTTCTTCCAACTCTAATAAAATTTTCTTTTCTTCCATATTGGTCTCTATAACTTTGTCTATACCGCCATTCTTTATTACAATCCTTCTATCAGCCATCAGTGCTAAAATTGGATCATGGGTAGCCATTAGAACTATTTTGTCACTACTTACTAAAAGATTTAATGCCTTTTTCCTGTCAATGCCTGCATTTTCAATTTCATCTATTAAAACTATGGGTGAAGAACTTAAAATTGCTGTATCTGCTATCATCAATGCTCTTGATTGTCCTCCACTTAAACTGGTTATAGGAGTATCTAAATTAAACTTTTCTCCTGCTAAATTATTAGCTGCTTCTATTATGTTCTTTATTACCTCATCTTCATTCTCTACCATTCTACTTTTAGCATGAAGCTCTAAAAATTCACTTACAGTCAAATCCATTACAAAATTCATGTTTTGTGAAAGCTGAGCCACAAGTTTATTGTTAGAAGAAAATCTCCATTTTTTATCTGGTATTTCATCATTGATAAGAATAGTTCTACCAGTTGGAGTATCATTTTGAGCCGCCCATTCAATATCTGCAAGTAATCTACTTTTCCCTGAACCTGTAGGACCTACAATAGAAATAATATCCCCCTTATTAACAGTTATCTCTTCAAATCTTTCTTTACATCCACTTTTATCTTTTCCTGCCAATATAGTTAATGACTCTACAGCTTTTTCCTCTTTAATCCCTAAAAACTCTATCATTTGCTCTATATATTCTAAAAGACCTTCCATAAGCTTTTCAGTATCAATTGCCCATTCTTCTATATCCTCTTCTGAAAAATGGTCTAAATATTCTTTAAAAGTTTCATCTTCAAATCCTTCAATATCCAATTTGTTATCAGAAAAATAATTTATTATAAAAGGATATTTCTCCTGCAACTCTTTTATTGAAATAGAGCTTATTATTTTATTATCTGTCATCTTCATCACCTAATTTCATCTTTCTTACATTACCCATTTGATAGTCCTCACCTATTCTTGTTTCACCTAAGCAATAGGAACATAATGCTGAAGGCATAGGGAATTTAAGTTTCTTGCCTTTTACAGTATCAATTTCTTCATTTTCATCATATACAAGAGTACTCAACTCATAAGCTCCTTGACCAGTAAGACCATTGATATGGATTGTTACTGCTTTTGGATTTACAGAGTTTACCCTAGATGAAAATACCTCCCTTTCTGCTTGAGATACTATGTCTCCTTTTGTTATTACAACAATATCTGCAGATTTTAACATAGGACCTATTTTTTTAGGAGTATTTATGCCGCTTAAATTATCAATAACGCAAATAGATTTAATATCTTGAATATAAGGTGAACATCTATTGCATAATCCAGCACTTTCTGTGATTAAAAAGTCTAAATTAAGTTTTTTACCCCATTGAACTACTTCCTCTATATTGCTTACAAAGAAATGATCTGGACATAGTGAACCTGAAAGTCCCTTCCTTACTGGTACTCCCGCTTTTTCATATAGGATATCGTCATCTGTATATAGACAATCAAATTTAACTACCCCTACAGAAATACCTCTTTGTTTTAATGCTTCAATAGTTTTTAATATTACCGAGGTCTTTCCAGATGATGGTGGCCCCGAAAATGTTGCTATATTCATAAATATCACCCCTAAATTGATTCATTAAATATCTTTTCACATAATTTTATCTCTTCACCAATATCATTTTCATTTATATAATCCCATCCAAGCCACATATATTTATTTTCTTCCCCTACCATATTATCTACTTCTGGGTTAGTACTTGGAAATCTGCCATTGTGAGCTAATATCTCTCCTATTTGTTTTGATGCAAAGAAATCTACAAAAGGTTTTATTTCCTTTTCCTTAGATTTTTTAGTAAGCAAAAATATTGGACTGATAATTGCCCCATCAGAAGGCCAAACCGCTACCATAGGGCCACCTTCCTTAGTCATCTTCGTGAAAAAGTAAGGCATTATAGTCACTACTGGTCTTTCCATTTTCTTCATATGGGATTTAACCATTTCAGATGGATGCATACTTTTTAATAAAGATTTTCCTAATCTTTTAACCCCATCTTCTCCATATCTCTTGTGTATATTTAAAAGAATAGCATTGAAAAGATCAAAATCCCCTATAGGCAAACTAACCTTATTTTCAAATTCTTCATTCAACATATCTTCCCAACTCTTTGGTAGCTCTCTACCATTTAGTTCCTCTGTATTTATAAGGAAAACTGCTGGTACTACACCAATTATTGAATATTGATTATCTGGATCTTTAAGGTCTACATATTCATTATCAAAATCAGTATTTAATCTACTAAATCCCGTCATATCTTTAAATACATCTTTAGCTTTAAATTTTCCCATTAAGTCTTTATCAAAGAATAAATCGAAACCAGCAGATATAAATATATCTGATATATCCTCTTCTGATTCTGCCTCTTCTAAAGATTCTTTTAACCAGTCTATCCCACTTGAAGCAGCCTTCAATTCATAATCTACAGAAATATCTAGATTATCTTTTTCATTATCCATCCATTTATTAAAAGAATCCATAAGTGGGATCCTCACAGGACACGGAAGCACTCCATCAATTCTAATATCTGCTTCTTTATTTTCACTTTTTTGAACCAAAGTTTCATCTACTATATTTTTCTTTTCTTCAATTATTTCTATAAGTCTATCTGTGAAGGTTCCTACATTTATCTTCTTCATAGATAATGCTGTTTCTAAAGAAATTGCCTTTCCTAAAGTCTTTCTTTTATCTTCATCTTTCATATCTTCAAAACCAATTGAAATAAACAAACTTAGTGTTTCTGGATACTTTTTTACAATATCATATAGTGAATCCTTTATATCAAAATATTTATTCATATTTCTAACCTCCGAATCTACAATGTTAAGTTACTGCTTTTTTCTTAATAGTATTTTAACCTTAAAAGGGAAAAAAATCGGTAACTCATGTTACCAAAATAGTAATGAGAATTAATTCATTAAAAATCTCATATAAATATATGACAAAAGTTTTATTTTTTTACATATTCGACTTTGCTTCTTTACATTATTGGGATAAAGTATTATAATTAAAAAAATATCATATTTAAAGGGGGAATTTCATGCTGTTAAATCCAGTAGTCTTATCTGTTATTGTAATGACTGTACTATGCCTATTAAAGTTAAATGTTATACTGGCATTGATATTGGCAGCTCTTACTGGTGGATTAATCTCTGGAATGAATCTTACTGAAACCATGACTGTATTAATTGGAGGAATGGGTGGAAATGCTGAAACTGCTCTTAGTTATATTTTATTAGGTACACTAGCTGCAGCTATTAATAAAACAGGAGTAGCAAATCTTCTTGGAAAAAGTATATCTAATATTATTGATAACAGAAAATCATTATTAGTTCTTTTAATTGCTATTATAGCCTGCCTTTCTCAAAATTTAATTCCTGTTCATATTGCCTTTATTCCAATACTTATTCCGCCTCTTATTGGTCTTATGAATAAATTAAATATTGACAGGAGAGCCGTTGCCTGTGCTCTTACCTTTGGACTAAAAGCTCCCTATGTAATGCTTCCCGTAGGATTTGGTCTTATTTTTCATAATATTATAAGGGATAATCTTATTGCCAACGGTATAAATGTAGTAACTGGAATGGTTTGGAAATCAATGTTGCTTCCAGGTATTGGAATGATCATAGGACTCCTAATAGCTATATTTATAAGCTATAAAAAACCTAGAGAATATAAAATAGTAGATAATGTGTTTGAAAATAAAATTGCCAATGATTTAGAAGATGAAGAGCAATCTAATAACTCCAGTCGTAAACAAATTGCTGGACTCACAGGTGCTATTGTAGCCTTTATAGTACAAGTAATTACAGAATCTTTACCATTAGGAGCTATTGCTGGACTTATTATTATGCTAATACTTGGAGCTTTTAAATGGAGAGATATTGATAATTTAATGGGTGACGGTATTTTTATGATGAGCTTTATAGCTTTTGTAATGTTAGTTGCTTCAGGTTATGGAGCTGTTTTAAGGGAAACTGGTGGAGTAGAAACATTGGTAGAAGCTGCCACCGGCTTAATGGGAGGAAGTAAATTTATTGGAGCTCTTATAATGCTTTTTATAGGACTTATTGTTACTATGGGAATTGGCACCTCTTTTGGAACTATTCCTATTATAGCTACTATATACGTTCCACTGGCTTCAGCATTAGGCTTTAGTCCAGCAGCTATTATTGCACTAGTAGGAACTGCAGGAGCTTTGGGAGATGCAGGTTCTCCTGCTTCAGATAGCACTCTTGGACCTACGTCAGGACTAAATGTTGATGGCCAACATGACCACATTTGGGATACCTGTGTTCCTACATTTTTACACTTCAATATTCCATTACTAATATTTGGAACAATAGCGGCTTTAGTATTATAGCTCTTCATAACAAAAGCCCTCTTTTATGAGGGCTTTTGTATTATTATAATATTATCTCCTATTTTAACTTTTCCACTTTTTATAACTTTGGTAAATATAACTTCTTTAGCTAGAGAACAAACTTCCCCACCTTTTATAAGCTTACATTCTGGGAAACATTTTTTACCTATTTGAGTTATTTCATGAATTGTTTCTCCAATTATAAGCCTTGAACCTATATATAATCTACTTACATCTATATTTTTTATAGTTATATTTTCATAAAACCTTTCCGTACAAAGACCGTTATGAGCCAATGATGAATTCTTTTCCCTTCCTTCCAGAGTAAATATGGAAACTTGATTATTTCCGCCTTTAGAATGAATATCTCCTATTAGTCCATGTCCAGTTTTAAAATTGCCTTCTTGGGTTAGCTTTTCTTGTTCTCCTTTCTTATTCTTTATATAAATAGCTACTACTTCTCCATTCTTAAACATCTAAAACACCTCTATTATACTTTTAAAGTAGAAAAATTAGAATATATATTCATTCTTTTTCCTCTAGCAAAGCCTATCGATGTTATATTTAGTTTCTTTGCTATATCTATTGAAAGACTTGTAGGGGCAGATCTAGATACTATAACTGGTATCTGCCTTTTAGCCGTCTTTATAAGAATTTCAGAAGATATTCTGCCACTAGTTAAAATAATCTTATCCCTAAAATCTATATCTTCAAGTAATGCTTTTCCCAGTACTTTATCCAATGCATTGTGCCTTCCAATATCCTCTTTAAAAATTATTATTTTATTAATATCACATAAGGCACAACTGTGTACCCCTCCTGTATCTAAAAAAAGTTGAGAGCTTTTATTGAATTCTTTTATAAGGTCCATAATCTGTTTTATTGAAATGTCTATTTTGTCTTCTGTTTTTTTGGAATTAAAGGAATCTACTACATTATAAAAAACTGTCCCTTTTCCACAACCTGATGTAATAGTTCTTTTACCATGAAACTTTTTATTCAATTTATTTGTATTTTTAGAATAAACATAAGCTATGCCTTTTTCTTTGTCTAATATTATTTTTTCTATATCTGAAATAGAATCTATAAGACCTTCAGAATGAAGAAAGCCAATAGTTAATTCTTTAAGGGAGTTAGGACTGCATAATAATGTTATGATTTCTTGATCATTTAAAAATATAGTAAAAGGATATTCTATAACTACTGTATCCTCTTCTTTTGAAACCTCTCTATCTTTAATTCTAATAATATTATACTTTGTAATATCTTCCATATATATCCCCTTAGCTTATATTGCAATTGTCTTTAAGAAAATATTCTAGGTCCTCTTTTGTATTAAGGTTTAAAAACATATCCCAATTAGGGCTAAACATCCTAGCCTCTTCTTCCTCTACATAATAGGTTTGTAATTGTTTAATTAAGCGATTTAAAGATCTTTTCCCTTGTACTAAATAATCTTCTATATTTAATATTATATCTTTAGAATAGAAACCATTGAAAGGTTCTATATTTACTCCAAATTTTGTTACACAAGCTTTAATATCCATATCTAAATCTCTGATTTTATATTTCATATATCTAATATATTTTAAATTTATATTTGGCATATCACAAGCAATAAAATATACAAATTGACTATTAGATTCTTTAAGACCTGCATGGATACCACTTAATGGTCCCTTTCCTACTATTATATCTTTAACTACCTTAAAATTAAAATCCAAATAGTATTGTGGATTATTAGTAACCACTATTATTTCTTCAAATTCTACACTAAGTTTAGATACTAAATTGTCTATAAGTCTTTTTTCATTTATCTTTAATAACTGTTTATCAAATCCCATCCTAGTGCTTTTCCCACCCGCTAAAATAGCAGCAGTTCCAAATTTTCTCATTTCTATCAACCTACCTAATATATGAATTTGATATTAACTACTTAATTTATCAATTCTAACAGCAGCTACTTTAAGTTCCGGTATTTTAGCTATCAAATCCAATTTATTACTAGTTAAATAGTTAGCTGCCCCTTCTGCAAAGTGGAATGGCATAAACAATATGTTTTTCTCTACTATATTGGTTACTTTTACTGATGTAACTATCCTACCTCGTCTTGAAGATAATCTTATTTTCTCTCCATCATATATTCCCAATTTATTAGCAGTTTCCTTATTTATCTCAACATAGGATTTAGAAGCTATCCTATTTAAACCTTCCACTCTTCCAGTCATGGTCCTAGTATGATAATGGTATAATATTCTTCCAGTTGTAAGTATATAAGGATATTCTAAATCTACAACTTCGCCACTTTCCTCATACTCAGCTGCTACAAACAACCCTTTGCCTCTAGAAATAGAAGAACTATGAAGATACTTCGTTCCTGAATGACCTTCTGTTGGACATGGCCATTGTATCCCTTCATTTTCTATTCTTTCATAGTTTATTCCACCGTATTGAGGGGTCACTTTTGAAATCTCTTCCATTATTTCAGATGGATTTATATATTTTTTCTCATAACCTAATTTATTCATTAAATCAATTATTATTTTCCAATCAGCTTTAGAGTTTCCCACAGGTTCTATAGCTTTTCTAACCTTCTGTACCTTTCTCTCAGTATTTGTGAAGGTGCCATCCTTTTCTGCAAAAGATGCTGCTGGCAGTATTACATCGGCAAGTTCTGCCGTTTCAGTTAAAAAGATATCCTGAACAACTAAAAAATCAAGATTTTCTAAAGCTTTTTTCACATGATTTATATCTGGATCAGATACCATAGGATTTTCTCCCATTATATATATGAATTTTATATTGCCTTCTTCAGCACCATCAAAAATTTCAGGAATAGTAAGCCCAGGTTTTGTAGGCAGCTTGGTTTCCCACACATCTTCAAATTTTTGTATAACTTTTGGTTCTACTACCTTTTGATAACCAGGTAAATCTCCTGGGAGCCCTCCCATATCACAAGCTCCTTGAACATTATTTTGCCCTCTTAAAGGATTTACTCCTGCTGATTCCTTACCAATATTTCCACATAAGAGAGAAAGGTTTGACACAGCCATTACAGAATTAGTACCTGTAGTATGTTGAGTAATTCCCATTGCATAGTATATTCCTGCTTTTTCTGCCTTTCCATATATAAGAGCAGCTTTAACTATATCATCTGGATCTACTCCACATATTTTAGCCACTCTTTCAGGTGTATATTTCTTAACAGTTTTAACCAACTCTTCAAAACCTTCAGTATTCTCTTCAATATATCTCTTATCTTCCAATCCATTTTCAATAATAACATTCATGATTCCATTTAATAATGCAATATTAGTGCCTGGCTTTATTTGAAGAAATACATCTGCATATTCTGCCAATTCAATCCTTCTAGGATCTGCTACTATAAGTTTAGCACCTGCTTTCTTTGCCCTCTTCATATAACTTCCTATAACTGGATGATTTTCTGTAGTATTAGAACCAATAACAAACATAGCATCTGTATCTAGTACTTCCTCTATACTATTGGTCATAGCACCGCTTCCCAATGTAGTTGCAAGACCTGCAACTGTAGATGCGTGTCAGAGACGGGCACAATGATCTACATTATTGGTCTTTATAACTGCCCTAAATAGCTTTTGAAATAAATAATTTTCTTCATTAGTACATCTAGCTGAAGTGAGACCTGCAAAAACTTCTGGACCATATTTGTCCTTTATTTCATATATCTTATTCCTTATAATTTTATAGGCTTCATCCCATGTAGCTTCTTCAAATTTTCCATTTCTTTTAACAAGAGGAGTTTTTAGTCTGTCTCGATGGTTTATAAAAGAATAAGCAAATTTTCCTTTTACACACAAAAGCCCATTATTAGGACTTTCCATAGCTGGTTCCACCCCTACTATTTTGTCTCCTTTAACTAGTAGATCCATTTGACAGCCAACACCACAATAAGAGCATGTAGTCCTTATCTTTTTTATCTCCCAATGTCTATATCTTTCTCTGTTTTTAGGTACCAATGCTCCTACAGGACAAACCGATACACAATTTCCACAAGAAACACATTTAGATTTAGAAAGCCCTTTATCAAAAGGTGCTACAACTTTTGTATCAAAACCTCTATCTTCTAAACCAATAGCATTTGTTCCTTGAAGTTCTGAACATACCCTTACGCATTTTCCACAAAGTATACATTTATTTGGATCATAGCTATAGAAATGATTAGAATAATCAATAGGATATTTTTTCCTTTCACCTGCAAAACTGCCCTTTTCAATGCCATATTCATAACAGTAATCTTGAAGTTTACAATCTCCAGATTTTTCACAACTTAAACAATCCTGTGGATGATTTGAAAATAAAAGATCTAATATATCTTTTCTTGCCTTTATAACCTTTTTGCTATGGGTTTCTATATTCATGCCTTCTTTTACTTTTAGGGAACATGATGTCATAAGATCTTTTTTTCCCTCTACCTCTACTACACATAATCTGCAAGCTGAATAAGGCTCTAATCTTTCATCATAGCATAAAGTTGGAATTTCTATTCCGATATTTTTACAAGCTTCAAGTACAGTCATATTTTCTTCAACATTGTACTTAAGACCATTTATATTTATCTCAATCATTTTCATCTCCACCTTATTTTCCATCATCAATCTTAATTATCTTTTCAAATATATCCCCTAAACCTAATACTTCTTTCCAAGTAGCTTCTACAAATTCTCCATCTTCCTTTTTATAAGGGGTTTCTGGATTGTCTAAATAAATTAGTTCCGTAGTCAATCTTCCCTTTAAACAAAGAGGCCTTCCATTGGAAGGGGACTTGGCCCTCACTGCTACACTCTTTCCATTCTTATATAATACTTCAAAATTACACCCATAATCACATACTTTACATTTAACAGTCTTAACCTCTCCATCCCAAATCCTTGACTTTCCAATAAGCCTTTTATCTACTAGTGCTCCAACAGGGCATACTGTGACACATCTATTACAAGATACACAACTAGATTTTTCTAATGAAAAATCTCCATCTGCAACTATTTTTGTTTTAAATCCTCTCTGAGCAAAGGAAAGAACTGCTCTATCATGTATCTGATTACAAGTTCTCACACATTTTCCACAGAGTATACATTTGCTATCATCTTTTAGTATATAGGGACTTGATGTATCCCTTAACCCTAATCTCTTTTCTCCTCCATGGTCTCTAAACTTTACATCATATCTGTAAGCATACTTTTGTAATAAACACTCACCTGCTTTTTGACACGTCAAACAATCATTTGGATGATTATCCAATATAAGTTGTAATATTTCCTTTCTTATATTGACTACTCTTTCACTTTCTGTATATACAACCATTCCTTCTTTAGCTTGAAGTGAGCAAGACGTTTGAAATTTTTTACTTCCTTCTACTTCAACTAAGCATAGTCTACAGGCTGAAGCTATTTCTAAATTAGGATCATAACATAGTGCTGGAATATCTATTCCTAACCTTTCAGCTGCTTTTATAACGGTAAAATTTTCTGGTACCGTTACTTTCTGTCCATCTATGGTAAGAGTTATATTTTTCATTTTATCACTCCTAACTCTATTTTTTAACTATTGCACCTACTGGACAAACCCCTATACATGTACCACATTTTATACATTTTTCAGTATCTATAACATGTCTTTCTTTTACTTTTCCACTTATACAGGAAACAGGGCAATTTCTAGCACATTTAGTACATCCTATACAATTTTCTGTAATATAGTATTCTAAAAGAGCTTGGCAAGTCCCTGCAGGACATTTCTTATCATAAACATGGGCTTCATACTCATCTCTAAAATACTTCAATGTTGAAATTACTGGATTTGCAGCAGTCTTGCCTAGTCCGCATAAAGACGCCTCTGTTATAGTCTGAGATAGGCTCTCAAGTCTATCTATATCTTCTGGAACCCCTTCTCCATTAGTTATTCTCTCCAATATTTCCAACATCCTCTTTGTACCTTCCCTACAAGGCACACATTTTCCACAGGACTCTTCTACTGTGAAATCCAAGAAAAACCTAGCAATATCAACCATACAATTATCTTCATCCATTACAACCATTCCACCAGATCCCATTATCGATCCTAGTTCCCCTAAAGACTCAAAATCTACTGGAGTATCTAGATATTCACTTGGTATGCAGCCACCAGAAGGTCCTCCTGTTTGAACAGCTTTAAACTTCTTATTATTAGGTATTCCTCCACCTATATCGAATACTATATCTCTTAAGGTTACCCCCATTGGAATTTCTACTAAACCTGTATTCTTTATTTTTCCTCCCAATGCAAATACTTTAGTTCCTGGGGACTTTTCTGTTCCTATATTTCTAAACCACTCAACACCTTTTTGAAATATTACGGGTACATTTGCCAAAGTTTCAACATTATTTATAATAGTCGGTTTACCCCACAATCCTTTGTGAGCAGTTCTATGAATTTTGACCCTAGGCATTCCTCTTCTTCCTTCAATAGATTCCATAAGCGCAGTCCCTTCACCACATACAAAAGCTCCTGCTCCAAGCCTCAACTCTATATCGAAGTCAAAATCTGTTCCAAATATATTTTTTCCTAATAGTCCATTTTCTCTGGCTTGCTCTATAGCCACTTCAAGCCTATGAACTGCTATAGGATACTCTGCCCTTACATATATATAACCTTGATCTGAGCCTATAGCATAACCTACAATGGCCATAGCTTCTAATACTGAATGAGGATCACCTTCTAAAATACTCCTATCCATAAATGCACCTGGATCACCTTCATCAGCGTTGCATATTACATATTTCTTATCTGCTGGATAGTTATATGCCTCATCCCATTTCCACCCTGCTGGGAAACCTGCTCCCCCTCTTCCTCTTAAATTAGAATCTTTAATAATATCTATTACCTCTTTATGAGACATTTCTGTTAAAATTTTTCCCAAAGCTTCATATCCATTAAAAGCTATATATTCATTAATATCTTCAGGATTTATAAGTCCACAATTTCGTAAAGCTACCCTTCTTTGCTTTTTATAAAAATTAACTTCATTTACAGGTACTACTTCATCACCCTTATATGCATCTTTAAACAATAGTCTTTTCACTACATTTCCTTTAGAAAAATGTTCTTCTACTATTTCATCAACATCTTCTAATTTAACATGGCTATAAAATATACCTTCTGGATATATAACTATATTAGGCCCTGCTTCACATAGTCCAAAGCAACCTGTCAATACAATTTCTACTTTATTTTCTAATTTTTTCTCTACTACTTTTTCATGCAATAACCTTCTTATTTCATCTCCTTGGGAAGAATGGCAACCAGTTCCTCCACAAACTAACACATGGATTTTTTCTAAATTCTCTACTTTTCCATGCCTTAGAGCTATTTTATTTAATTCTTTTTCTCTAATCTTATTTAATTCTTCAACACTTTTCATTTTTACACCTCCAAACTATTTATATTTATTAAGTATTCCTTCTACATCATTTGGAGTAATTTTTCCATAAACATCATCATTAACTACGAGTACAGGTGCCAAGCCACAAGCTCCCAAACAACGAGTCGCACTGATTGAAAATTTTCCATCAGCCGTTGTCTCCCCTACACCTACGTCTAGTATTTCTTCAACTTTATTGAGCACATCTTTAGAACCTTTTACATAACAAGCTGTTCCAAGACAAATTCCTATTTCATATTTTCCTTTTGGTATCAAAGAAAACTGGGAATAAAAAGTAACTACTCCATAAATTTCAGATAGCGGAATTTTGAGTTCTTCAGAAATCATCTTTTGAATCTCAATAGGAATATGCCCAAATAAATTCTGAGCTTCATGGAGTACTGCCATTAAAGCTCCTTTCTTATTCCTATTTTCTTCAATGTAAATTTTAAACTGTCTAACTTTTTCTTCATTTGCCTCCCAATCAAATAAAAATTCCATACTTCAACCCCCTTTACTTATATATAATAAAAAAATAGACAGTCTACTGCAATGTAAGCTGCCTATTTTTTTAACAAATGTTTTTATACTATAACGATTATTTATATTTATTTTATGGTAATATATTTTCTGATATTTGTCAATATTGAGCTTTATCTGATTTTTTAATAGATATTAAATTATATTCTAGTTAATCAGTCTAATGCCTTTTTTATATAATAATCTAATGAGAACCTAAAACCTTTAAGTCTATAGTGCGTCTTAAAGATTTTAGGTCACATAATATTATTAGTCTTCCAACATTAATTTTTCTAATTTTAATGGTTCTATATACTGTCCATCTTTATATGCTCTCATATTTCCACCTGATATTTCATCAATTAATGCAATTTCATTATTATCCCCAACTCTACCAAATTCCAATTTAATATCATATAATTCTATACCTTTTTTTGCTAACTCTTCTTTTACTATATTAGATATTTCTACAGTTCTTTCCTTTAATATTTTATATTCATCTCTTGAAAGTATTCCAAGCATATGAAGTGCATCTTCTGTAATAGGTGGATCCTCACGTTCATCATCTTTAAGGGTTATCTCAACAAATGAGTCTAATTTTTGCCCTTCTTCTGCATACATGCCATAGCGACGTAAAAAGCTTCCTACTGCTCTATAACGACATATTACTTCAATACCATTTCCAAACATCTTAGCTGGTTTCACTGTCATAGTTGAATTTTCTATATCTGTATCTACATAATGGGTAGGAATTTCTTTTTCTTTTAATTTTTCAAAAAAGAATTTAGTCATTTTAAGGCCCGATTTTCCCATACCTTCAACAGTTAAACCTACTGTATTTGCTCCTGGATCAAATACTCCATCTTTCCCTGTTACATCATCTTTAAATTTAAGTAGATAATTTCCACCCTCTAAATCATATACATCTTTTGTCTTTCCCTTATATACAAGTTTCATTTCAATCACCCTTTTTCATAAAGATTTGTGCTTAAATCTCTATATATAATTATATTATAAATCAACATTTTATACAATTATTTTTTAAATGTTTACCATATGTTAATATATTGAGAATTTAATTATTCTATTTAATTTTCTTTCCTACAGAAGCAAGGTATACAACAAAATTATTTTCTCCATCTAATCCAAGTAGTTCATTTATTTTATCATCATCAAAAGCTGCCATAGCACAAGCCCCACATTCTATCGCTTCAGCTGATAAATAAAGATTCTGACATACATGGCCTGCATCTAGATGTATGTATCTATATCCTCTTTCACCATATCTCCATTTCATCCTATAAACTGAAGTGCTCCAAACAAAAGTTACTGCATTATCATTTATAAATTTTTGATTTCTACAACTAATAGTAAACTTTTCAGATACTCCTGGATCTAAATTTACCGCCATAAGTTTATGTTCAATAGCCAAATATCTATAAAGTCCTGGCTTTATACCGTCAACTTTCCTTATATAAAGATAGGTCTCAAAGGCATGTCTAGCTCCTGCCGAGGGAACATTTCTAAGGGTCGCAGCATTTAATATAACCCTTTTTACACCTTGAGTACACCATAAAAGATATGAAAGTTCTTCTATAGTCAATGGAATATCCTTATATTTTCTTATAGTTTTCCTAGATTCTATAGCTTGTTTTAAGCTTATATCTTTAACTTCAATGTCTTCTATAGAAGGTAATTCTATAAATATCCCTTCAGGATTGTATTCAACTTCCAAAGGTGGTTGAGGTAGTCCCTTATCCCTATCAGGTTCTTCTAAATATTGATACTTTGTTTTTTCCATAAACTCTTTTCCTATCCCTTTACTCATAATGTTCACTCCTTATTTTGATTATAATTTCTTATTTCCTTACCATAATATTTCAAATTACCCTCATTCCCATCAAATACAGCTGCATACATATCATCTTTGTATTTTAAATGTACTTCATATTCTATCTCATTTTCAACATTTCTTATTGGAAAAATATCTTTTATCTCTGCCTTTTCATCTATTTTTTCTAAGATATCATCTTTGCTCAATTTTGGTGTTACTAACTCTTTATTATTTGGATATACTATGCTAAAACTACTTACCAATCCATCTATTTCCAATACTAGTTCTATCCCTTTCATTTCATCATAAATACCTTTATCTTCTTCAATATATGAATACTTAATACATTCTATATTTTTACCATCATAAATAACTTTTCTCTCATAATTAATTAAATCATTGCTAAATTTAGATACTATTTTCTTTGCTTTGTTATCTAGTTTTTTTATAACTTTCTCTTTATCTATTAAATTTGTGGATTCAAGTACTGAATAAGCGACAGCTTCTATGTTCATACTTCCTGTCCTATTATAAAATTCTACATTATATTCCACATAATCTTCATTATCTTCAATTACTCTGTCTACCTGTACTTTAGTTTCATAAATATACATATATGGATCTGCACTTAAATCTTTAGAGTATTTTAAATCCTTGTTTTTCACTACTTTTGCAAAGATTTCTTCACAATATCTTTTAGCCTCTTCTATATCTTCCTTTTTATATTCCCCTACATAATCTTGTAAAAACCTATACTTACTTGTATTTAGCAAACTTTCTGCTTTAGATGAAAATTCCTCATATATTTTTAATGATCTTTTATTGAACATTGTATTGCTAGCATTGTATTTATCTAACAAATTATTATGCTCTTTTATTAATTCATTATTATATGAATACAATAAGCTTAAATACTTCTCCTCTGAATCTGTTATTTTTCCATCATATAATATATTTTCTATTGTTCCATTTATTTTATAATCATACATCTCCTCGAAACCATCATAATCTGAAGAGTATCTAGAAATAATTGAATTATTATTAATAAAACTATGTGCAATTTTGCTATTTATAAATTCTTCTTCCATAGTAGTATCTTTAAACACTAATTTTTTTAATACCTTTTCATTTAAATTCTCTAATTCTGTTCCGAAGTTTCTAAAGTCCCTATACATTATGCCTTTGAATTCATATCTATAGTTTTCAATCCTTGGAATAACTATACATAATATAATAGTTATTAAAATATTTATTATCCTTTTCTTTGTTAGATATTTCATATTAAACTTCATAAAAACTCCCCCTTATTAAAGTATCTAACTTTCCATATAATGTATGATACATATTGATTTTCCAATATGATATAATTACATTATATCAACTGATTACAATATTTCCTATCATTATAAAATATGTTGAAATAAAGGTAAGGAGAATGGTTATGGGAAGTAAAAAAGTGTTTATAATAGTTGCAGCTTTTATAATTTTAATCCTTTTTATATGGCTATATGCCTGTCCTATTAGCCCTGTTTGTTCCAATCCACCCTGTACCATTGCCCCTAATAAAAAAATAAAATTTTTCATTGCTACAGACCCGCATTATTTATCTAAAGATTTAACTGACGGAGGAAAAGCCTATAGAAACTTTATTATGGCTGGAGACGGTAAACAATTGAATTATATTGAAGAAATAATGGATGCCTTTATCTATGACATTAAGAATCAAAAACCTAATGTACTCATTATTAGTGGTGATTTAACAAATAACGGAGAAAGAGAAAGTCATTTAGATTTTTCTGAAAAACTAAAGATTATTCAAGATTCAGGTACATCTGTTTATGTAATACCAGGAAATCATGATATAAAAAATCCTTGGGCAGTAGAATTTAAAGGAAAGAAAAAACATAAAGTTAGAACCATTTCAGATAAAGATTTTGCCAAGATATATGGGGATTTTGGCTATAACGATGCTATTTCTAGGGATGAACACTCTTTAAGCTATCTTGCAGCACCTTCAAAGGATCTATGGCTTCTTATGATCGATACTAATCAATATGAAAATAATATGACATTTAATAGACCACAACACGATGGATTGATTTGTCCTGGAACACTACAATGGATTAAAGAATGCAGTGATTTAGCCAAGGAAAAAAATGCTCAAATTATAGCTGTAATGCATCATAGTTTATTGGATCATAGCGAAGTAGTAAATGAAGGATATACATTGAATAACAATAAAGATGCCATAGAAATATTTAAAAACTGTGGTATAGAACTGGTCCTAACTGGTCATATACATCTTCAAAGTATAAAATCCTATAAAGAAAAAAACATTTCAATATACGATGTAGCCACTAGTGCTCTATGTGTATATCCTCATAAATATGGTATTATGGAATATTGTCCTAAAAGAGGCTATGATTATAGTACAGCTTGGATAGATATGGAAGGTTGGGCTAGTGAAAACAACATAAATGACAAGAATATAAACAACTTTAAAGAATACTCTAAAAAATTCTTTGAAAATAGATCTTATTATAAGTTTTATGATGACTTATACGATATTCATGAATATACAGATAAAGACATGAGACTAATGTCAGAAGTCCTAGCAAAGTTGAACTTAAAATATTTCGAAGGATCTGGAAACATAAATGTAGAGGAAGTAAGAAAATCTCCAGGGTATAAATTAGTAAAAAGTATTGGACCAGATTTTCTAAAAGAATATATGGAAAGTATACTCGATAACCAAAACATAGATAACAATAGATTACATATCCCAATAAAAAAATAATTGAGGGGAATAGCTATTCCCCTCAATTTCCTATAGTATCATCAACTTTAATTTCTTTATATTCAATTCTTTCATATTCTCTTAATCCTCTATCATAGTTTGGTACTATATCTAGGAATAATAAAACATTGTTATTTAATAACATTTTATCTCCCCCCTTAAAAACTATTTTCCTATAGTTTTTTAATTCTCCTTGTATTATTGGTTTACCCAAATAGTATACTTTCTTAACTTTTTTCTTTGTTTTACATATTAGATTTTTTTAAAAAAGTAGCCTAATGAATTCATCAGGCTACTTTTTTATATTGCTGGTTTTATAAATCCTCTTCCCTGAACATCTATAGCATCTGCAATAGATATTAAGGCTGTTTCATCTATTTCCTCAATCATTTTTTTAACTCTATGCAACTCATTTTCAGTAACTACACAATATATTATCTTTCTCTTAATTCCTGTATAAGCTCCCTCGCCATATAGGAATGTAGTACCTCTACCTATTTTATTTATTATAGCTTCTGATACTTCTTGCTCCTTTGAAGTTACAATAAGCAGTATTTTCTTCTTATTGAAAGCAGTAATTGCTTTATCTATAGCTAGAGATTTTATATACATCAATACTAATGTATATAGTGTTAATTTTAAACTAGTAATTAAAATTCCAAGTCCTGCAATAATTCCATTTAGTATAAAATATAATGTTGATATTTTTATACCATAATTTCGTCTAATAATAATAGCTATAATATCTGTACCACCTTGAGATGCTCCTGCCTTAAATATAATTCCAGCCCCAATTCCAGTTAAAACTCCCCCAAATATAGTTGAGATAATAA
Source organism: Clostridiaceae bacterium (assembly GCA_019391515.1). GTDB lineage: Bacteria > Bacillota > Clostridia > Tissierellales > Sporanaerobacteraceae > Anaerosalibacter. The sequence goes on from JAHXQP010000030.1 coordinate 225,199, forward strand.
TATCATCTACCTTTAAATAACTTGCAATATCCTTAGTTAAGATTAATAACAGGGACATAGATATTGTTCCAATAAAGCTTAGTATAATAAAGTCCCTATCTACAAACTTATATCCAATTATAAATATAGGTATATTAATAATCAATACCCAATATCCTGATGGAATATTAGATATATACTGTAAAATAAGTGATATTCCTGTTACCCCTCCACTTAGCAGATGATGAGGAGATATAAATCCGTTAACTGCAATAGAATAAATTAGGCTACCTAGTAAGATTTTAATTACTTTAATACAAAATTCTTTCTGATCTTTATCCATCTAAATATTCCTCCAAAATTATTAAAATCAACAATAAGCCTAATTATATCAACCATCTATGCATGTTTCAACTATCCCATCCTTCATTTACACCTTTTAACATGTATATAAAATTTAAAACTGTAATAATTATAAAGAAAAAATGAATTTATAATTATTACAGCTTCATATCCAAGTTTATAAAATAGTTTAGCTTTTAATAGGAGGGCAACAGCTCTTTTCTAACAAAAATATTAAACCTATATCTTTACTTTAGTTTGCCAATATTTTAGGATAATATGCAAAAACCTTATAACTTTGTCAAGAATCAACATTCTTTTTTACTTATCAAATAGCTAATTTTTAATTAAATTATATTTTATTTTCAATATTAAGTTTCTATCTCTAAAACCACTGGACAGTGATCACTGCCTAGTACTTCTGAATGTATTTCAGCATCTTTTAAGTGATCTCTCAATCTTTCAGATACAATGAAATAGTCAATCCTCCAACCAACATTTCTGTCTCTAGATTTTCTCATATAAGACCACCAGCTATAGACTTCTTCTTTATCTGGATAAAAATATCTAAATGTATCTATGAAACCAGTACCTAAAAGTTCTGTCATCTTTCCACGTTCTTCATCTGTAAAACCTGCATTTCTTCTATTAGTTTTTGGGTTTTTTAAATCTATTTCTTTATGAGCTACATTAAGATCTCCGCATAAAATAACAGGCTTATCTTCATCTAGTTCTTTTAAATAGTTCCTAAATTCATCTTCCCAAGTCATTCTATAATCAAGCCTTGCTAGCTCTCTTTGAGAATTAGGTGTATATACATTTACTAGGTAAAACTTTTCAAATTCTAAAGTTATTACCCTTCCTTCATTATCATGTTCTTCAATTCCCAATCCATATTTAACTGATAAAGGCTTTTCTTTTGTAAATACAGCTGTCCCTGAATAGCCTTTTTTCTCTGCATAATTCCAATAATCATAATAGCCTTCTAAATCCAAATCTATTTGTCCTTCTTGTAATTTCGTTTCCTGAACACAAAATATATCTGCATCAATATCTTTAAAATAGTCTAAAAATCCTTTACGTACACAGGCTCTTAGGCCATTGACATTCCAAGAAATAAGCTTCATTTTAACCCTCCATTACTTAAATTCATTTACATTGCTTGTCCAATGATTAGTTGTACTATATAAAAAATTGTCATGCAAACATCTTATACCCATTTCAAATAATTTTAACTAAAAATAAGGCCATGATTAAATAACCATGGCTTCTAATTGCTATTTAAAAATATATCTTTTAAAACTTTAATTACTTTTTCAAAAATCTCTGATGGTTCAGCAGATATAATATTTTTTTCATACATTTCCTTGTAAACATTATAATATTCTTTTCTAAAGTCTCTACTTCCAAACATTATAGAAATGACTTCCATGTTTTTATCCCTAACTTCTTTTACTGCATTTTTTACATCATCTATAGCAAATTGTCCATTGTATTGGTATGCTGAAGGCATACCATCTGATAAAACAAATAATATTTTCTGTTTCTCATCCCTTTTCTCTAACTCTTTGAAAACTATTCTAATATTTGCCCCATCCTTATTGGCCCCACCTGCAGTTATATACTTGTTTTTATAACTAGTGTATATAAGGTTTGTATTTTTTATATTATCATCAAAATCCTTTATAATTATATGCTCTGTGTTTTTCCAGCTAGTATTGAAAACCACTACTTTTATTTTAACTATTTGTTTCAACGCTTCTTCTAATACAGCCATAGTTTCTATGGCATATTCCCATTTATTATTTTCTTTCATACTTCCAGAGCCATCTACTAGGAAATAAAATACTGTATCAATTTCATTTGTCTTAGCATTCTTTATAAATATATCTGTATCATCAAATATATCAAATCTATATAAATTATTGGTATCAATTATTCCACTCTTTTGATTACGTCTTAGAGGCTTTTTCCTTTCCTCCATTATCTCAATTATTTCTCGATTGAATTTCTTAGCTCTTTTTTTAATATCTAATGGCAATTCAATTTTTCCATTAATTTTTTCTTCCCCATCATCTATTCTTTTAATCTCTATGGAACTATTGGGAGCTGCACCCTTACCTAGATAATAATTCTCTATTTCTACATCCCTCTTTGCCATTGTTTTGTTTTGTTCAATATTCTTACTTTCATTTTCACTAATCTCCTCTTCCATATTGGTTTCATTCTTCTCAACATCATCTAAATCTTCATTTTCCATCATATTATCTATTTTAGTATCATTTTCATTATTAGGGTTAAATTTTTCCTCCATTTTTTTGGGAGAAGTCTTTTTTTGCATTATCTTCTCTTCATCTATTTCTTCCTCTTCTCCTACTAAATCTTTTACATAATCTGAAATTTCCTCCCCTATTTTTTCTGCAATATCCATGCACTGTCTACAGCTTTTCAAATGCACTGCCTTATCTATATCCTCTTTAATCTTATGAAATTCGTATCCTAATCTAGTACCAGAATACATCTCTTCAAATCCAATTGGTAAAAGTCCCGTAGTTCCATAGATATATATGGAGTTTAAAAAATCATATAGTTCATCTTTTTCCAACCTAGTAGATATATAATATTTATATCTTGCATACTTCACATATTTAGAAAAACCTTTTTTATTGTTTACAAGGATATTTTCAGCCCTTCCATCTTCTAACGAATTCAATATGGAATATGAAATATTCTCTGCTACCTGTCCACTAATTCTTTTTTTCTTCATATATTTAAAAATCTTCTTTTGAGTTCTATCTGTTTCATCTTTAGGAGAAGATAATATACGCTGTACCTGATTCCCCATAGCCGCCATTAAAAATATATAGAGTTCCTCTTCATTTGAAATTTCAATTAAGTCATAAGGTAGTCCAATGACTATTTCTTTACCATCTATATAAGATGACATTCCTTTTATAGATAGTTCGAAATCTTTATTTCCCAATAAATATTTTGCAGAAATATATAATTGATTTTCTAAATCCTTTTCCTTAATACAATCTACAATTTCTTTATAATTCATAGTCATTTTAAAATATCTCCCCTAAGCTACAGTACTTCCATATTTATTATATTCATAATATGCTCTCTATCATCTTCATTGTCCCCTTGATTTACTACACAATCGATTAATGATTCTTTTAAAGTTATTATTTCCGGATCATAGCTTATAGCAACATTTTCAAAACCTCTTATTGTCAAACTCTTTTCAGATATTTCCCCTTCTTTTATAAGTAGTCTTATACCCTTATATATATCATCAAGAACTTCCAACACTTCTAGCTTTATATATGGATTCTTAGATTTCAATAGTTCTTTAATAGAATCATGGCCCGTACATCTTATCCTTATGAATCTATCCCTAAAAGCTTCATTTAACTTATTTACTCCTTGATAGGTATCATCGTTTTCTGTAGTGATTGCCATAAAGTTTTCATGAGCTTTTATCTGTCCTAATTCTGAAATGTAGATTTGCCTCCTATGGTCAAGTACTGAGTTCATACTCTCTAAAACCCCTGGATCTGCCACATTTATCTCATCAAATATTGTTATATATCCATTTTTTATAGCTTTTGTAAGAGGCCCATCTACAAAAACTACTTTTCTTTCCCCTTCTTCAGTTATATCTATGGTCTTATATCCCCAGATATCATATTTATCTATATCACGGGAAAAAGATATAGTTATAACTGGTCTATTAAATAGCCAAGCTATAGTTTCTGCCATTGTTGATTTACCTGCTCCTCTTTCTCCGACCAATGTAATATTCTTATCCTTCATAGTTAGATAATGTAATGCCCTTTTTAAAACACCAGATTTATCCCTGTATAGAAATTCTGGCTTTTTCATAAAACACAAATCTTCCTCATCATATTTAATATAGGTCTTAAGAATATTTGTAAATAAGCATTTAGGTATATTGTTCTCATTGATATAAGCTATTTTATCCTTTATATTTTCTTCTGTATCTATTTTTCTTTCAACTATATCTTCAATTAAATTTCTCATATATTCTTCTTTAATTTTATCTTCTGACTCCTTGGATAGAACAATTTCTCCAAAGAGATATTTTCCTTCTTCTGCTTTTATTAAAATATCAGCATTATCTTCTAATAAATATTTATAATCTGTTAATATACTGTCTTTATGTCGCAATTCTACTATATTTCCTATAGGTTTATCATCTATAAATACTTCTTCTTTTTCTAAGTTATATTTAGCTAATAGCTCCTTTTCTTCTCCAACTTTACCTACGTTACCATCTATCAACACTTTTAATACTTTTTCTTTTTCCCTTTCTTTAGCTTCTATATCTGGTAAGTATACCTCTATAATATATGCTGTTTCTGCCCTATCATCATCCTTAGCATAAACTATGGTATCACTTGTTATGATTTTGCCTGATATTTCATTAAGGTATTTAAAATAGGGAACTAACTTCTTGTTTACTATACAATTATCTGGCACTTTATAATCATCAGAACAAACATATCCTATAAATTCTCCATTTTTAAGGCATTTAATTGCATTTTTATCATATTTATAATCTAATTCTCTTTTAAGAACAACCTCGTCCCCTAGTACAAGAGGTACTTTTTTATTTACTACCGTTATTCCTACATTAGCTAATTTCATGTTTTTCCTCCTATTAGAATAATTAATGTCAAAATTCACTATAGTTCTATTTTTATTTTACCATAATATAAGCCTTAGCCAAATATAGTTTTAACTATCACTAGCTAAGGCTATAAATTTAATCTTTTATTACAGTTTGAATACATTCATCATATCTATAATCTGGATGAGGCATAGGATTCACTTCAATATCTGGAGTTGTTTGTACTTCTTCATTTATTGTATAGTCAGGATTTAAACATAATAAACTACTAAAAGCCACAACTAATCCACTGTTAGGTAGTGAAAAGAATAAAGGATCTATACCTATTCCATCACCACCTGTTCTTTCACCTACCAATGTAGCAAATCCACTTGCCTTAGCAAAAGAAGCAAAACCTTCGGCAGCTGAATATACTATTCCGTCTACCAGTAAATATATATTCCCCTTAAAGTTTATAGATTCATAAGGTTCTATGGTTTTATTAATTTTTGTATAGTATTTAAAATCACTTTCAACTTCTTGGGGAAATTTTTCAACTATTTCTTTCTTTAATCCAGAAACCTTCTTAAGTTTCAGTTGTCTACTTCTATGAAATTTTTCACTGTATCTTCCGCCCCTTGCAAAGGCATAATAATCTACTGATAAAGGCTTATCTATTAAAGGTGCGACAATATTTTTGTGCCAATAAAACTCATTTCCTCCTCCATTACCTCTAATATCAATTATTAACTTTGGATAATCTTTTACAGTTTTAAAAAACTTTCTTATCTCCTTCCCATCTTCGTCAACACGAAATCCATTCATCTTATTTATATTTATGTATGCTACTTCATTTGGAATAATAATCTTTGAAGTAAATGCCGATCTATCCGCCCAGAAACCATTTTCATGACCTAACTCCTCTAACTTTTCTTCAGAAAAATCATATCTAGCTTTAACGTTTTCATTGTCGAAAACCTTTTTCCAAGGCTTGGTAATCCTAGTTCCTTCACAGGCATATATTTCATAAAAATCAGAAAATAATTCTTCTGAAAGCAAATAAGTATGTCCATTATTTAACTCTCCTATTATCTCATTTAACTTCTCCGCAAACTCTTCATCATTTTTTGTCTGTTTTATTTTCTCAATATACTCATCTTTATTCCCTAACCAATCTACTCCATTTACCCTTTCATTTACTTTAAAAAAAGGATAATTTTCTTCTAATATCTTATACATATATTCAAAATCCTCTAATTTCTCTTCCATAGTAAGTTCTCTATTGGAAGTATTCATACTTTCTTTTCCAGTACTACATCCTGAAATAGTTGTGGAAATTAATATACATATTGTAATTAGAAGAAATGATTTGTTTAACAACCTTTTCTTTCCCATTTTATCCCTCCCTTAGATCATTATAAACTATTCTACAGTAAAGAGTAATTTTTTTAAAAACTGTAAAGCTTTATCAAAAAAGCTATTTAAAATAGTTTCAAACTATTCTAAATAGCTTTTTATATCAAAATTAATTTCTATCTATAAAGAAAGATTTTATTATGGCAAAATATTCTCTTATATAGCTTTGAATGAATACAGTCTTAGGTGTTTTAGCTGGAAGTCCAAAGGGTATAAATCCTAGACGTTTAGCTAAAAATTTAGATCTAAATATATGATAATTTGATGTAACTAGAAGAATATTTATATTTTTTCTGCTATCATTCTTCTGTATTATTTCCCTGGCAAACTTAATATTGTCATAAGTAGTGGTAGATTTTTCTTCTAATATTATTCTATTTTCATCTATTCCATTGCCTACTAAATAAAGTTTCATTGCTTCAGCTTCTGTTATATCCTCATCTTCTCCTTGACCTCCGCATACTACTACTCTAATATCTTTATGAAGTTTTCCATATTCTAAAGCTTTATCTAATCTTTCTTTTAATGATGGAGAAGGGGTACTTCCATAAAGTCTAGCACCTAATACTAAGATATAATCTACCTTTTTATTTTTATCATTCTTCCTAGCATTGCATATTATTAATCCTTCTATTATCAAAAATAATAAAACAAATATACTTATGATGATAATAAATATCTTATTTAAAATATTATATTTCCTTGCCATCTGTAGTCTCCTTAAAAAATTTCATTTCTCCAAGTCTTAGGTAAAAATAATGCTAATATAGTGAATAGCTCTAGCCTACCCAGTAACATGAATAATGACAATACTAATTTATTTATAGGATTAAATCCACTAAAAGTCCTAATGGGGCCTACAAATCCAAATCCTGGCCCAATATTTCCAAGAGCCGATGCTACTGCACTGGAGGAACTTACAAGATCGACTCCTTCTAATGAAACAAAAACAGTTCCCAATACAAATATAAAAATATATAGTACGAAAAAACTTGCTATACTTACAACTGTTTCATTAGATAATATTTCTCCATTTGTCTTTATGGGTATAACTGCTCTAGGATGAAGTATCTTAGAAAATTCTCTCTTAACTAATTTAAACAATACTAATATTCTTATATTTTTTATTCCCCCACCTGTAGAACCAGCACATCCTCCTACAAACATTAGGAGAAATAAAATTGATTTACTAAAAGTTGGCCATTTATCAAAATCTGTAGTAGCATAACCTGTAGTAGTTATTATGGAACCAACTTGGAAAAATGCGTCCCTAAGTGCTAGTCCAATATTTTTATATATTTCACTATTTATATTTAAAGCTATCAAAATAACAGAAGAAAATATTATTCCAAAATACAACCTTAACTCTTCATTTTTAAAAACCTCTTTCCATTTTCCTTGAAATAAAAAATAATATAGAGAAAAATTTACACCCGATAAAATCATAAATAGTCCAATTATAATATGTATATAGGTACTATCATAAGCTCCTACACTTGCAGCCTTTATAGAAAACCCTCCTGTTCCTACAGTTCCAAAAGTGTGAACTGCAGCATCATATAGTGGCATACCACCAAATAATAATAATATTATCTCTAAAATAGTCATTATAAAATAGGTTGTATATAAAATCTTTGCAGTATCTTTAACCTTTGGTACAATCCTGTCTGGCATAGGTCCAGGACTTTCTACCTTAAATATTTGAAATCCTCCTACTCCTAAAGTAGGCAATATGGCTATAGTAAAAACCAATATACCCATTCCGCCAATCCAATGTGTAAAAGACCTCCAAAATAATATTCCCATAGGCAATGCTTCCACATTGTCAACAATTGTAGCTCCTGTAGTTGTAAAACCAGAAACCGTCTCAAAAAAACTATCTATCCAAGATGGAATACTTCCCGAGAGTACAAATGGTAAAGAACCAAAAAAAGATGCCAAAATCCACCCAAATGCAACAATAGCTAGTCCTTCTTTTGCCTTTATATTTTCCTTTGTTTCTTCTTTCTTACCCATGATAAAACCAAGTATACCAGTTATAAAAATACTAATTAAAAAAGCCTTTTTATCATACTGATTATAATACAATGAAACCAATAGTGAAGGTATCATCAATAATGCTTCTACAGTTAATAAGTTTCCTAATATTTTAATAACTACCCCATAGTTCACTGAAAATACCTCCTTTTCTTGGATTTATAAGTTTTTTCAAAGTAGGTATATCAGATTCTAAAGAAAACACAATAATCCTATCATTTGGATATATTATAGAATTGCCATCTGGTATGATTACATTTCCATTATGAACAATTGCACCAATAATAATACCCTTTGGCAATCTTAATTCAGATATAGGATTACCAATGATTGGCAATCCTTCACTCGCAATGACTTCAGTAACTTCCCCCTTACCACCAAGGAGAAAGGACACAGAAACAACTTTTCCACCCCTTATAAATTTCAATATATTACTCGCTGTTATACTTACAGGATTGAAAGCTACATCCAAATCTAATTTATCTATTATATTGATATAATTTGGCCTACTTATTTTTGCAATAGCCTTGCTAACACCAGATTGTTTAGCTACTAATGTCATCAATAAATTTTCTTCATCATATCCTGTGGCTCCAATAAATGCATCCATAGAGCTCAGATCTTCTTCTTCTAAAAGATTTATATCTGTTCCATCACCATGAATTATTAAAACATTATCAAGTTTTTCAGATAAGTATTGACACCTTTTTTTATCCTGTTCAACAACTGTTACACTTACGTTTGAAGCCGCTAGTCTCTTTGCTAAATAATAACCAATTTTTCCTCCACCTAGAATCATGACTCTCTTAATATCCTTTTTATTTACATTTATCCTAACTCTTTCTCCTAGTTTATCAATATTACAGCTTCTACCAATTACATAAATTACATCATTTTCCTTTAAACAAGTAGAGCCATTTGGAATAATCAAGTTTCCATCTCTTAATATAGCAGTAATAAGTAAACCTTCCAATCCCTCTAATTCTTCTATTTTCTTTCCAACAAAGTCCTTTGTGTTTCTAATATTAAAATCAATCATGGAGACTTTCCCACTAGCAAAATCTCCTGAGTGAAAATTATAGTTTTTTAGTAAATATCTTTCTATTTCAATGGCAGTTGTTAAATCCGGATTAATAATATAGTCTATACCCATTTCAGATTTAACAAAATCCAATTGATCAGTAAACTCTGGATTTCTAATCCTTGCTATGGTCCTTTTACAGCCTATTCTTTTAGCTAGGGAACAAATTAGCGTATTCGTTTCATCTCCATCTGTTGCTGCTATTAAAAGGTCATAGGTTTCAATATCAAGTTCTTTCAATACCCCTATTTGTATACCATTTGCAGCAATGGTTAGCACATCTAAATGATTATTAATCCTTTCTAAGGTTTTAGAATTTACATCAACCAACGTTACATCAATATCTTCATTATTCATTGCCTCTGCTAGTTTATATCCTAGTTTGCCTGCTCCAACTATCATTACTTTCATTTCCATCCTCCCCTAGGTATAATATCTGTATATCCTTATTATATTCCTAGTTCTAAATTAGTAAAGTATATAATTAGATTTAATTTTTTCTTCATATTAAAGCTTTCCTTCAGTTTTATCCTTATTTGCTATATAATATTAATAACATTATATAAAATCCAAATATAGAAAGGGGTAGAAAATATGAAGAAATATATTGCTATTTTTTTATCAACTATAATGCTTTTAAGCCTTACAGCTTGTAGTAGTTCTGAAAAAACACCTAAAACAATTGATAAACAAGAAAGTGAAAATGAAGTTGTAGATGAAAATCAAGAAGAAACTATAAATGAAAATGAAGAGGACGTCGAAGAAACTGAAGAAACTTCTGAGGAAGTTAATGAAAAAGAAGTAACCCTTTACTTTGTAAATAAAAAATATATAGAAACAGGAGATGAATCATTAGAAAAACTTGTTCCTGAAAAAAGAGTTGTTAAATATGATGAAATGCCAATAGAAGAAGCTATTGTGAGAGAGCTAATGAAGGGAACAGAAGATGATAAGATAAGTACTGTAATTCCTTCAAGTGTAGAATTAATTGATGTCAAAGTATCAGACAAAACAGCATTTGTAAACTTTAAGCAAGAAGGTTTACATGGTGGATCACTAGAAGAAAGATTTACTTTAGATCAAATAATTAAAAGCCTAATAGAATTAGAAAATGTAGATAAAGTACAATTTTTAATAGATAGCCAAAAGGCAGAAACCCTCATGGAACACCTTGATATTTCAGAACCCTTCGATAATATAATAGAATAATGATTAAAACACATGCTCTTTTTAGTTAAAACTAAAAAGAGCATGTGTTTTAATATTCAACTGTATTAAGTCTATATAATAACATGAATAATAATTCAATCATCTTTAAAAGCTAAAGTTTTAATAAATCTATCTGTACTTATAATTGTATTGGAAAAAATATTTTTCGTATTTTCTTCATACAACCTTGGTTCTTCCATAGCTGGACTAAAATGGGTAAGCAAAAGCTCTTCTACATTCCCCTTTTTAGCTAAAAGTGCAGCCTCGCTAAATGTCATATGCTTATTCTTTATGGCTTTATCTAGATCTTTTTCCTCTCCATAAGTACCTTCACATATAAATAAATCACTTCCATATATAAATTTTGGTATGGTATCTATAGGTCTGGTATCTGTAATATAACTTAACTTTATACCTTTTCTTTCCTGCCCTAATACCATATCTGAACTGTATTTTATACCATTAAAATCTACAGTTTCCCCATCCTGGAGTCTACCCCATAAATTTTTTGGAACTTTATTTTTTATTGCTTTTTCAATTTCAAATTTGGGATTTCTTTTCAAATCGAAACTATAGCCCACACAAGGTAATGAATGGTCGAGTTCTAATGTTTTTATGTCCATGTTTTCCATTATATTTATTCTACTTTTAGGATTTTCTATTATATCTATATCATAAGGAAGATATGGAACTACCCTTCTTAGTCCGTCTATTACATAGGTTATACCTTCAGGTCCAATTATGGTTATTGAATCAGTTCTTCCACTATTTCCTATGGTAGAAAGAAGACCTGGTAAACCTATTATATGATCTCCATGGCAATGGGTTATGCATATAATATCAATAGTCTTGAAACCCCAACCAAGTATTCTCATAGACACCTGAGTTCCTTCACCACAATCTACTAATATCTTCCTCCCATTATATCTTATAAGCAGGGAAGATAAATATCTATTAGGCATAGGCATTCCACCTCCAGAGCCTAACAATGCAATATCAAGCAATCAAATCACCTCTATCTTCTAGTTTATCTCATTTTAAATGTTTTATATATAATTTTTACATCTTGCAATTTAACTTAATTTTATATAAAATTAAGTTAGCTTTAATACCGACAAAGTCTTTCAAAAATCAACTTATTCAGAGAGGAAGAAAAATATGTTTACTCCCATTAAACAGACAAGTATTTCCAAAAAAGTTATTGCACAAATTAAAGAAATGGTTTCTGAAGGATCCCTTCAAAAAGGTGATAAACTTCCTTCAGAAAGAAAAATGGCTGAAAAATTACAAGTAAGCAGAACTTCTGTTAGAGAGGCTCTTAAGGAATTGGAAATAATGGGACTTATAGAATCACGTCAAGGAGAAGGCAATTTTATAAAAAGTAACTTTGAAGATATATTGCTAGATCCATTTTCTACAATATTCTTAATCAAAGAAAGTAATGCCCAAGAAATATTAGAACTTAGGCATGTTATAGAAAAAGGTTCTGTTGCTTTAGCAGCCGAAAGAATTGTAGATGAAGAGTTGGAAGAAATAGAAAAAATATTGGATACAGCAAAAACATCAGACTCCGAAGATGAATTAGTAAAATTGGATGTTATGTTCCATTACAAAATAGCTCAATCTAGTAAAAACTTCTTATTACAAAGTATATTAAATGCCGTTTCATCCCTTATTGAAGCATCTATAAAAGATACAAGAAAAAATATATTAATAAAAGAAAAACATAAAGAAATCATAAAACAACAGCATAATAATATTTATGAAGCTCTAAAGAATCAAGATATCAAGGCAGCTGAAAAAGCAATGTCAGACCATCTTGAATTTGTGAATAATGAAATGAAAAAATCTATAAAAGATTAAAAAAATACTATTTGCTTCCCCGCTCAGAGAAACAAATAGTATTTTTTACATACAACCTTCTTTTAAATCATCTAATGAAATTGAGCTATATAGTACTTCTTGCAAAGTTTTTGCAGAACTTTTAAAATCTTTCACTTCATCTTCACTTAAAGATACCTTCAATGCCTTTTCAACTCCATCTCTACCTACTATAGCAGGTACCCCTAAATATATATCATCTACTCCATAATAACCTTCTACTAAAGTTGATACTGGTAGAATGGATTTTTCATCACCTAGTATAGCTTCTACAATACGGCTAACAGCTAAAGCTATTGCATAAAAAGTAGCACCTTTTCTATTTATAACTTCATAAGCAGCATTCTTAACGTTTTCATGAACACTTGTCCTAAATTTATCATCATATTTATAATTAAATTCTTTAGCATATTCATCTATTGATATTCCTTGTATATTAGTTAAACTCCAAGCAACAAATTCTGTATCACCATGTTCTCCCATTATATATGTTTGAATATCTCTAGCATCAACATCAAACCTTTTGCCTATTTGATATTTTAATCTTGATGTATCTAGTACAGTACCCGAACCTATGACTCTTTTTTTAGGGAATCCAGATAATTTATAAGCCACATAACTTAATATATCTACTGGATTAGAAACTATTAACAAAATACAATTAGGACTATATTTTACTACTTCTGGGATTATGCCTTTAAATATTTGTATATTTTTATTCACAAGATCCAATCTAGTTTCACCAGGTTTTTGTGCTGCTCCAGCAGTTACTATAACAATATCAGAGTCCTTAGTATCTTTATATTCACCTGCATTTATATTTACAGGTTTTATAAATTCTGCACCATGACTTAAATCTAAAGCTTCTCCTTCAGTTTTTTCTTTATTTACATCTACTAATACTAACTCAGTTGCAAAACCTGACATGATTAAAGAATAAGCAGTTGTTGCTCCTACAGCTCCAGTTCCTACAATAGATATTTTTGTACCTTTCTTTTCCCTAATCATAAAACTCACCCTTTCAAAATAATATTTTATATTATTATAGTGGTACACTGGTCATACCAGTTCTTTCTTTTTTATAATATCACAATCACAGATCGTTGTCTATAATAGTTATTTTATTAACAGATTGTCTAAATACAGAAACCCTTATGGGACGAATCCTTGAATAATATAGTAGAATAAAGTAAAGGCTACTAGATGTTTTGTCTAGTAGCCTTTATTTCATTCTATATTCATTAAAAATTGATGATTTTAAAATCTTGATAAAGTAGATCTATAACAAGTAATTTCTTTCTCAGTATTTCTCCTTTTTTAATTAGTACTTTAACAGCTTCACTTACTTGTATAGAAGAAACCATGGCAGGTATAAACGAAGGGTTACCAAGCCGTTTTTCTATTCCTTCTTTTCTTCTATTCCTGTATATAAAGTCTAATGTTCTATCTCCTGGAAAAATAGTTGTAACTTGGCCATACCAACCTCCTATTGCACCATGAACAAAAGGTATTTTTAACTCTTCACATTTTTCTTGAAGTAAAAATCTTGTGTCTATATTATCAAGGCCATCAATAACTATATCGTGTCCTTTTAAAATATCTGTCCCATTGTATTCATCAATAAACTTAGTAACTGGGACGACCTCAATTAAATCATTTACTATCTCTATTCTTTTTTTAGCTTGAATCGCTTTATTTTTACCTAGATTCTGATTGTTACTAAGAATTTGCCTATTTAAATTAGATTCACTGAAACTATCTCCATCTACTACAGTTATATGACCTATTCCAAGTCTAGCTAACATCTCTACTGTATAGCCTCCAAGACCTCCACATCCTACTACCACTACACGAAAATCTTTCAATTTTTCATTTTCTTCCTTTGAAAGAGCAGACATATTTCTTTCATATCTTATCAAAATTTAACCGCCTCCTACTGGTGGAAACAGTGATATTATATCCCCATCTTTTAATGCACTGTCTACCTTTCCATCCCTTCCATTTATTAATAATATAGCTACTTCTTCTTCATCTATATCTAATTTTTCAAGTATATCCCTGACAGTTAAATTTAAATTACCTATTTTAAAAAAGTATTTTTTCTCTCTTCCTTCTCTAAAAGAAGCAAAAAGTCTTATCTCTACTTCCAAAGTATCACCTCACTTCAATAAAATTTCGAGTTTTTCTCTATTTTATATATTCTTCAAGGTCTAACTTTTCCAATGTTTCTTTTGTTGGTATGCCTTTATTATCCCATCCCCTTACTTCATAATACTCAGGAAGTAATTCATCTAAATGGTGTACATATCCTTTTGAAGGTCCTTCAGGAACAGGTTCTTCTAACAATCTTCTTGGAAGAGTATCATGTATACTATCTATACCTGCTTCAAGATTAAATAATTTTTCTAAAGTCCAAATTCTATCTCCTGCAAGCATCATTGAATCCACATCATGCAACTCACCTACAGCAGCATTGTACATATCTACATAGTCTTTAGCACCAAGTCCAAAAGTAGTAAATACACATACCCCTAATGAATCTATTACAGCTGTCAAATCATGGAATACCTTAGCATAAGCTGCTTTTCCTTCAAGGCTAAATCTATCTAATTTCTCTGGGTATCCAAGAATTTCTGGATTTATCATATAGCCTTTTATATGACATCCTCCCCTATTGTTTACAGCATAAGTTATACCATGTCCTTGAACCCCTCTAGGGTCATATGCTGGAAGCTCTTGTTTCTTTACACTCATTGAAAGTTCTGGCACACCGTATGAGTCACACAATCTATAAGAACCATTTGCCATTTTATCGCCAAATCCTTCTCTTAATCCTATTTTCTTAGTCCAGCCAATAACTGCTTCTGAATCTCCCCAATTTAATGACAATCCATCTTTTTCAATATCTTCATCTTTTATATAACCTTTCTCATATAGTTCCATAGCTGCTGCAATAGTTGCCCCTGTTGAAATAGTGTCTATACCATATTCATTACATAACATATTCACTCTATTTACAGCATCTAGATCATATACATCACAGTCTGAACCAAAAGACCACAATGTTTCATACTCAGGTCCTCCACACTCAGTACCATCCTCTAATTTTATCCATCTACCACAAGCTATAGGACATCTATAACATGGGTTTTTTCTAACTAAATATTTTTCAGTTAAAGTTTCTCCACTTATTTTATCTGCTTCATCTGTATAGGATTTTTGAAAATTCCTTACAGGATGTATGCCATTTTCATTTATTATATTTACAAGAATTGCTGAACCATAGGTAGGAAGCCCTTGTCCTGCAACTGGATCTTCTCTCAATATTTTTATTTTTTCCAAAGATACTCTCTTAGCTTCTTCCTCATCGTATATCTTTACCTTCTGAGTCCCCCTGACTACTATAGCTTTTAAATTTTTCGAACCCATTACAGCACCAACTCCACCTCTACCTGCAGCTCTATCTATATCATTCATAACTGCAGCCATAAGTGAAAGTTTCTCACCAGCAGGTCCTATACATAATACTTTCGCTTTTTTATCTGTTTCATCAAGAAGCGTCTCTGTGGTTTCTGATGAAACCTTTCCCCATAAATGTTTAGCATCCCTTATCTCTACTTTGTCATCAAAAATATTTACATACACAGGTGAATCTGCTTTTCCTTCTACAATAATCATGTCATATCCTGCATTTTTAAGCTCAGCTCCCCATTTACCGCCAGAATTTGCAATACCTATAGTTCCAGTTAAAGGAGCCTTGGTTACAACCATATATCTACCGCTAGTTGGCATTGCAGTACCTGTAAGAGGACCTGCAGCTATAATAAATTTATTTTCAGGGGATAATGGCTCTACTTTTGGATCTACTTCATCAAATAATGTTTTCACACCAAGCCCTCTAGCACCAATAAATTTTTTAGCAATACTTTCATCAAGTTTCTCTAACTCATAAGTCTTGTCAGTAAGATTAATTCTTAAAACCTTCCCATTATAACCATACATAACATTTTCCCCCTTATAATTTGTTATTTCTTACATATTTTTTTGCAATTTTTATGCCAAAAAAATAACCTCTAATTTATAAGGAGTATGAATAGGTTTTATTGTTGACTGTTCTGTTTTAGCACAGTGCTTTGTTCCCTTATGGACCAAGGTTCTATATTGTAACACTAGATGGAATATTTTTTTATCTTTCTATATAGGGTATTTCTTCCTATGCCAAGGGCTTTAGCCGTTTGAGAAATATTGCCATCAAATTTATTTAAAGCTTTTTCTATATACTTCTTCTCTACAGTTTCGAGTGTAAAAATTGTTTCATCTATTTCTTCACTTTTAATAGAGGTAGGTTCTACAGTATTAAATTGTAATTTATCTAATATCTTAATGCTTCCAGTATTTATAATAAGCTCTATTAGATTTTCTAACTCCCTTATATTTCCTGGCCAATCATAATTAATGAGTCTTTCCATATACCCAATTGGTATATCTACCTTTCTTTTATTTAAATGCTTAGATATTCTTTCCATAAAGTAATCTATAAGAATAGGTATATCATCTTTTCTATCTTTTAAGGAAGGTAGATATATAGGTATAACATTTATCCTATAAAATAGATCTTTTCTAAATTTACCTTTAGCCACTTCATCTTTTAAATCCTTATTTGTAGCCGATATAATTCTTATATTTACAGGTATCTGTTTAATACTACCAATTCTATTTATAACCCCTTCTTCTATAACTCTAAGAAGTTTTATCTGCATATCTAAAGGCATTTCTCCTATTTCATCAAGAAATATAGTTCCTCCATCTGCAGCCTCAAATTTTCCTAAATGTCCTCCCAATCTTGCCCCAGTAAAAGCCCCTTCTTCATATCCGAATAGTTCAGACTCTATTAGATTGCTAGGTATAGCACCACAGTTTACAGCTATAAAAGGCTTGTCTTTCCTACTACTATAGTTGTGTATAGATTGGGCAAAAACTTCTTTCCCTGTACCACTATCACCCACAATGATTACATTTGATCTACTATCTGCAATTTGCTTAGAATAATTTATAATATCAATAAAATTTTGATTCTTACCTATTATTTTGTTAAAAGTATATATAGCTTGGCTCTTAATCAGTCTACCCGCAAGTTTTCTTGGCTTTTTCACTTCATTAAAAATACAAGTTATTCCAATAATTCTCTCTTTTGAATCATATATAGGATATGCACTTAAATTTAATTGAAGTCTATTGGCATGAGCATTTACATGTACATCTTCATTAGTAAAGCTTCCATTATTATGAACTTCATCAATTACTATTTTCCAATTTTGTATTAAATCCCACATTTTCATGCTCTTTATCTTTTCTTCACTATATCCAAATAGTTTAATTATACTTTTATTTACAATTCTTATAGTATCTGATAGATCTGAAGTCAGTATACCTACTGGCATAGAGTCAAGTATGTCTTCAATACTTCCTTCAATAGATTTATCTTTTTTCACTATATCTACCCCTTCAAATAAAATAAATATTATAAAATCTCAATTTCATCTCCAGGTTCTATCCACCCACTCTTCAAAACCTTCGTAAATATACCTTCTTTAGGCATTATACAATCTCCTGTAAGCTTTCTGATCTCACAACCTTCATGACACTCTTTACCAATTTGAGTAACTTCCATTAGTACCTCTCCTATTTTCATTTTAGTTCCTATTGGAAGTTCATATAATACTAAACCTTCTGTTGTTATATTTTCTGCAAATTTACCAGGAGATAATCCTTCAATACCTAATCTTTGCATTTTTTCAATACTTTCATTACCAAGTAAACTTACTTGTCTATGCCATTTTCCTGCATGAGCATCTTCTATTAATCCATGATTTTCTTTAAAAAAACCTTTCTTTATTGGATGTTTTATTTCTCCCTTTTTTTCACTTATATTAATAGCTATTACCTTTGCCATTATACCCATCCCTTTCAAATAGTCCTGATTTTCCTCCAGACTTCTTTATTAACATAATATCTGAAATAACCATTTCTCTATCTATTGCTTTACACATATCATAAATGGTTAATGCTGCTATACTTACAGCCGTTAACGCTTCCATTTCTACGCCAGTCTTTCCTGTGTTTTTTACTTCCGATCTTATATCTACCTTGTTATTTTCAAAATCTAAATTAAAACTTATATCACAGCCATTTATCATTATAGGATGACACATAGGTATTATTTGAGGTGTACTTTTAGCTCCCATAATACCTGCAACCTGAGCTACAGATAATACATCACCCTTTTTAATTGTCCCTTCTTCTATCTTTTCAAGGGTTTCTCTTTTCATATAGATAGATGCAGCTGCAATTCCTTCCCTTTTAGTATCTTCTTTACTGCTTACATCTACCATTTTAGCCCTACCTTCTTTATTTATATGGGTTAAATCCATTTCTATCCCCCTATCTGATACATTTTCTTTTTACTTCTACTCTTTCCATCTTCTATGAGAAAATGTTCTAATGGTTTATTATAAATTGTCTCTTCTATTTTCTTTGCAAGAAGTACATCATCATCTATATATTTACTTATACTTATCTCTTCTCTAGAGTTAAGGCAGGGCTTAATATTCCCTTCTGAAGTAAGCCTTATCCTATTGCAATCACTACAGAATTTACAGCTCATAGGTCTTATAAAGCCAATCTTACCTTTTGCATTTTCTAACTTGTATAGTTCTGCCGTACTTCCTTTTTGAGAATTAATAGGTATTAATTTTTTGTGATTCAATAGGATTTCTTTAGAATCTATATAATTTTTCTTGTAAAACTCTTCACCTTCTCCTATTGGCATTAACTCTATAAACCTTATGGTTATAGGAAGTTCTTTTGTCAAATTTATAAAATCTTCTACTTCATCATCATTAATTCCTCTCATCAACACAGTATTAACTTTTACCTCTTCCATTCCTACAGATAGGCTCTTTTCAATACTTTTCACAACTTTATCTATATCTCCACCTCTTGTAATATTTCTAAACTTTTCTTTATCAAGTGAATCTAAACTTATATTAACCCTCTTTAAACCTAGTTTTTTAAGTTCATCTACCATATCATATAAAAGTATTCCATTTGTCGTAATAGCAATATCTTTAATGGAATCAATCTTTCCAGTATGGTATATTAGCTTGTCTATATCTTTAAGTATAAGGGGTTCTCCACCTGTAAATCTAATTTTATTTATTCCTAATGAACTAGCTGCCCTAATAACTTTTGCAATATCTTCATATCTCATAATGTCCTCATGATCTTTCTTCACAATGCCTTCAGGAGGCATACAATAAACACATCTTAAATTACATCTATCAGTTACAGATACACGCATATAGTTTATACTTCTACCATATTTATCAAGCATATTAAACAACTCCTTTAAGGGCGTATTATCTCTCCTATTTCCCTATAGTCATAACCTCCTAGTTCGTCAAGCTTTTCCTTAAATTCATTACTCTTTATAAGATTTATAAATTCATTTATAATTGACTTTTCCAAAAACTTACCAGGAATTGCTATATCATATTCCTCATTAGCTACTGGTATAAAATCTAATCCCATCATTTTTGCAGCAGAATATATACCAAGACCACAATCTGCATCATTATTTTCTACAGCTGCTGCAACTTGCAAATGTGTAAACTCCTCTCTGTCATATCCTTTAATTTCACTTGGGTCTATTTTTAACTTTTTCAAATTGTAATCTAATAATAGTCTAGTTCCTGCACCCCTTTGTCTGTTTACAAATTTTAGATTCTTTTCAGATATATCCTTGATGGAAGTAATACCATGTGGATTCCCTTTAGGAACCATTATTCCCTGTATTCTTTTTACACATTTTATTAGAAATATATCTTTGTCTCTTAAATATTTTTTAATATAGGGTATATTGTACTCTCCACTTTCCATATCCAAAAGATGGACAGGGGCTATATGGGCTTCTCCTTTTTTCAATGCCATAATTCCACCCATACTACCTACATGAGCCGATGATAAATAATAATCATCATTTCTCATATGGATTAAATCAGATATTATATCAATAATAGGGTCATGGCTTCCAATGCATACAATTGTATTTTCTATATCTTTTTCTTCCTTTAAAAGGCTTATTTCTACTTCTTCTCCTGCTTCAATTCCTTCTAAATTTTGAGGTATTTCAAGTATTCCATCTGCTCTAACTAATGACATAGTAGTGCCTGCACCTCTACTTAGAGGAGTAACTATAAGCTTATCTTCCACTTTCCCTAACTTCATCCTTACAAATTCAAGATATTTTAATGATGACATAATCCTTCTAGATAATATTGCCTTTACTTTTTTATACTCTTTTTCTTTTTCACCACAATACTTTTCTATAATTCTCTTTACAAAAAGCTCCATAACTACATAAGCCGATACTGGGTAACCAGGTATACCTATTACAGGTTTATCTTCTATACTTCCAAGTACAACTGGCTTTCCAGGTTTTATTGCTACTCCATGAATAAATACCTGACCAAGTTCTTTCACTACTTTAGAAGTATAATCTTCCCTACCAGCTGAAGATCCTGCACTTATGAGAACCATATCACATTCCGAAACAGCTTTATCCACAGTATCTTTTATTTTTTCATAGTTATCAGCAACTATAAGATATCTTTTCGCTACACCACCATATTCAAAAACTTGTGCGGCAAAAGTTCTTGAATTAAAATCTATTATATCTCCAGTTTTCAACTCTACTCCTGGCTCTACTAATTCCGTACCTGTTGGAATTATGCCAACAATAGGTTTTTTATAAACTTCTATCTCATTTACTCCCCCTGCCAATATAGCTCCTATATCTACAGGCCTTATTTTATGTCCTGAAGGAACTATAAGGGAATTTTCTACAATATCCTCTCCCAATGGTCTTATGTTTTGATAGGATGCAGCACTTTTATATATAGCTACTTTTCCATCATCTAACTTTATTAAATCTTCTATCATTATTACAGAATCATACTCTTTAGGAATTGGATCTCCTGTATCTACTACTAAATAATCTTTTCCTTCTTCAAGAACTATATGATTTTTTTCATTTGCCCCTATTGTTTTCCTACTATCTACGACAATACCATCCATGGCTGATGAATTATAGAATGGAGAGGATATCTTAGAATATACTGGTAAAGCCGTTATTCTACCATAGGAATCCTCAGTCTTTATAATCTCTTTTCTTCTATTTATATTTATTTTGCTAAAATAGTGTTCAATTGCTTCCTCTAACCCATAATTAGACAAATAAATATTTCGATCCATATTTTCCCTCCTAAAACTTGTATACTAATACTTTTTCCCCTTCTACTACACCTTCTAGGTTTTTATCTATTTTCATAATTCCATCTGCATTTGAAAAACCACTTATTAGTCCTGATTTAGAAAATATGGGAGTTGCAATTATATTATCTAAATCTTGTGAAAGGATTACAGGAAGATATTCTTCTCTTCCTTTTGCACTGTGATAATTTGTACTAAATTTGCATACTATAGGATAATCCCTTTCTTCAAATCCCAGAAGTTTATTTATACAATAATTAACCATTATTTTATAGACTATTGCAGCAGATAGTGGATGTCCTGGCAGTCCAAAGACTATCTTATCCTTTACTTTCCCTATTATTGTAGGTTTTCCAGGTTTTATTGATATTCCATGTACAAATACCCCTGGTTTTCCTAAACTATTTATTACATCTATAGTCATATCTTTTTTTCCAACAGAGCTACCTCCAGATATTAAAACTATATCTGCTTTGCAAATTGCATCATCAACAGTATCTTTTAAATCTTCAATATCATCTTTTACAACTCCATAATTAATAGGAATACCTCCATCCTCAACAATAGATGACTCTATAAGATAAGAATTTATATCCCTTACTTCTCCTAAACTTGGTTCTTCTTTTGGATTTACTATTTCATCTCCAGTAGATATTATAGCTACTTTAGGCCTTTTAGATACTTGAATATCCATTATGCCAAGACTTGATAATACTCCGATTTCATAGGGTCTAAGCTTTCTTCCACGTTTTATAATCACTTCCCCTACTTCTATATCTTCCCCTATTTCCACAAGATTTTCACCATGGGGAATAGATTTATTTATAAGTATTGTATTTTCATCAAGTTTTTCACTGTATTCCACCATTACTACCGAATCTGCACCATCTGGAATCATACCTCCTGTTGGAACATATATACATTCCCCAGGAAATTCTATACTGGAAGAAGGTTCTCTTCCCATCAGTACTTCCCCTTTATACTCCATAATAGCTGGTATACTCTCACTTGCACCCCTAATATCTTTAGAATTTACTGCATATCCATCTACAGTAGATCTTCTAAAATGGGGCACATCCATTTCAGAAACTATATCTTGGTATATTATTCTTCCCATACTATCTAAAATGTTCACCTTTTCACTCTTTGGATAAAATTTAAAATAATCATCTATGGCTTTTTTTGCCTCTTCAACAGATAATACATCAAATAAATTCAACACAATCACTCCTATCTTCCATAAATACTACCTTGCACATTCAGATCCTTTTCCTAATAATATTTCAATACCATGAGGTATAGCCGGCAATATAGCTCTTAAATTTTCTATAGCAGCTTTAGGACCTCCTGGAAGATTAATTATAAGGGTATCTTTTCTAATTCCTGCAATTCCTCTTGAAAGCATAGCCATAGGTGTTATATTCAATGAACTAGCTCTCATTGCTTCACCAAAACCTGGTACATGTTTTTCAATAACCTTTTCTGTAGCTTCTGGAGTTACATCTCTTTTTGAAAATCCCGTTCCTCCATTTGTAATAATAAGATTTACTTTTTTAAAATCACATAATTCAACAAACTCGTTACTTATATCTTCTATTTCATCCGGTATTATTTTATAATGTTCTATACTGTATCCTTCGTTTTCCAAAAGCTTTTTCAATTCCTTACCTGTTTTATCTTCCCTTTCTCCCTTAGATCCCTTATCACTTATTGTTATAACAGCAGTCTTAATCATATTTAACCTCCTATTTGTTTAGCAATAATTTTAATTTATGATTTTTAGGGTCTTTAAATACTTTTTCCTTTTCTCCCATTTCTATTATCTTTCCCTTATCCATAAATACTACATAATCCGCTATTCTCTCTGCCTGATATAGATCATGGGTAACGACTATCAAAATTCTATTTTCATTCATTATATCTTTCATTAAACCTTCAGCTGATATTGTACTCTCCACATCCATACTAGCTGTTGGTTCATCAAGTAAAACAATATCCGTTTCCATTATCAATGTCCGAAGCAATGCAACCTTTGCTAATTCTCCACCTGATAGTTTTTTGCTATTCTGATTTATTATTTCATCTATGTCAAAATATTTAATATAGGATTTCATTCTAGATCGAACAATATCTTTGTCCAGTTTTCTAAATTTTAATCCCATTATAATATTTTCTTTTACAGAACAATCAAATAAATAAGGTTGTTGCATCATCATGGTTATTCTATCTTTTATATATTTAAAATCTTTCCCATCATACAATATCTCACCATTTGTCAATTTATTTATACCTGCTATAGACTGAAGCAATGTAGTTTTCCCGCTACCATTTAAACCCATTACTGCATATATATATCCAGGTTTAAATTCAATATAATCTACATCTAGTACTTTCCTATTATGATAATTTTTTATTGCATTTATAACCTGTATTTTCATCTATTTTCTCTCCCTTGAAATAAATGAAGTAGATAATTAATAACAAAAGATATAATAAGGAGTATGATTCCAATAAAAATAGCCTCATTAAAATTTCCTTTCCCAGTCTCAAGGGCAATATAAGTAGTCATAACCCTTGTAAAACCTTTAATATTTCCACCTACCATCATAACTGCACCAACTTCAGAAATAGCCCTTCCAAAACCCATAGTTATAATAGATAATAATTGAGCCCTATTTTCCTTTATAATAGCAAAAAAAGTTTCTTTCCTATTTGCTCCTAAAGTTATACAAGTATTTATTATAGGTTTACCAGTTTTAGATATAATGGAAACTGTAAGTCCGAAAACTATAGGAAATACTAAAAGTGTCTGAGCTACTATCATAGCAGTAGGAGTAAATAATAATTTAAACTTACCGAGTGGTCCTTTCCTAGACAATAATAAATATACTAATAGTCCCATTAACACCGGAGGAGTACTCATTAGAGTATCTGCTATATGAACTATTAATCTTTTACCTTTAAATTTAAATAAAGCAGTGGGAATGCCAAATAGCATTCCCAATATTGAAGCAATACAAGTAGAAGATATAGATATATATAAAGATAATAATATAACTGGTGTAACTTCACTAAAATTTAATTCCATAGTTAATCACCTATTTCTCTGCATTAGGTATAAATAAAGCTTGTCCATACTCTTCTTTTCCATATTCACCTATAAGTTTCTGTCCTTTTTCTGAAAGCATCCAGTCTATAAATTCCTTCGACTCTTCTTCCTTAATATCATGTTTTTCTGTATTTAACATTATAACCCCATATTGGTTATATAATCTCTCATCTTTTTCGGTTACAATGACTAGGTCAAGATCATCTTCCATTGACAAATATGTTGCTCTATCAGTCAATGTATAGGCCTTCTTCTCATCTGCCATTTGTAAAACAGCTCCCATTCCTTTTCCAGCTGAAATATACCAATCTCCAGTCGGTTCTATTTCCGCTATTTCCCAGATACCATTTTCTTTTACATGGGTACCAGATTCATCCCCTCTTGAAACAAAATCTGCTTCATTTTCACTAATAGCTTTAAATGCTTCAACTACATCATTTGGAGCATTTTCCTCTACCTTTGCAGGATCTTCTTCTGGCCCTACTATTATAAAGTCATTATACATAACATCATGTCTTTCTACACCATAACCATTTTTAATAAATTCTTCTTCCTTTTCCTTTGCATGAACTAATAAACAATCGGCATCTCCATTTTCTCCAAGTTTAAGAGCTTCACCAGTACCTACTGCAACAACTTTAACATCTATTCCTGTGTCTTCTTTAAATATTGGCAGTAAATAATCCAAAAGACCTGAATCTTGAGTACTTGTAGTTGTAGCAAGTGTCATCTCTCTGCCTTCTTTAGGAGCTTCTGTTTCTACAGGTTCTGAAGACTCATTATTATTCCCACAACCCGCTAAACTTAAAGCAAGTACCAAAACAAATAAAATTAAAGTTTTTTTCTTCATAACTCTCCCCCCAATGATATAATATATACCTTTTAGTTGCTAATACAGTTTTAAAGATTAAATTTTCAAAATCTTTCCTATAATGCAATAATACCATTAGTTATTTATTGGGTCAAGTTGATACAATAGTTGGTTTCAAATTGCCATTATATATAAAACCCCCTTAGATTGTTTCATTATAGAACAATTTAAGAGGGTTTGTATTAAGCTATTATATATTCGTCTTCTACAACATTTCTAATCCATTTCTTTGAACGGAGACGTTTTGCTTCAAATCCTATTTTAATTACTTCTTCTAAACAAATTATAAAATATACTTTATTAAGAGGTAATTTAAAATATGCAGCAGCTATAAAACCAGCTGGTATGGCAAAACACCATACTGTTCCAAGTTGTACTAACATGGAATACATAGTATCTCCCCCACCTCTAAATACCCCTACAATCATGAGTACATTAAAAAATCTAAGGGGTGCAAATACAGCCATCATTCTAAGTATAGTTATTGTAATATTGAGAGTGTCCTTGCTTATATTGAATGCTCTTACAATTATTGGAGAACTAATCCATAGTGCTACACCTGTTACTAATCCTACCAACGGAGCTAATACACCTAATTTAGTTGCATACTCAATGGCTAAATCTTTTTCATCAGCCCCTATTTTATTACCTATAATAATGGAAGCAGCTGTAGCAAGACCTATGCATAGAACCATGAACATATTGTTGATAGTGGTTGCTATTTGCATACTGGCCACTGCGCTAATTCCGATTTTAGCATATATTACTGAATATGCAGTCATACCTAGCGCCCATACTATTTCATTTATTATTACAGATAAAGATGTTTTAAAATAAACTTTAACAAAATCATTGCTAAAACTTAGCATTTCTTTAAGTTTAGCTGAAATAATATCATTAAAACCATAAGAGTAAACAAGTACAAATAACATTTCAATAAATCTTGCTATACTAGTAGCTATAGCAGCACCTACTACTCCCATAGGCTTTAAGCCAAAATGTCCAAATATAAGTATCCAATTTAAAAAGCCATTTACTAGTACCCCAATAAGGCTGGCAAACATAGGCGGCTTAGCTATTCCTGTACATCTTAGGGCTGTAGAATAACCCTGAGTAATCCCAGTAAATATGAAAGTTATACCAATAATTCTAAGATACTGACTACCTAAACCTATAACAGTAGTATCTTTAGTAAATATTTTCATTATACCTTGAGGAAATATAAATGCTGTAAAAGAAAATATAATTGACGCTATAATACTAAGTATAAGGTCTAATCCAAGCATTCTACGTATATTTAGAGTGTCTTTTCTGCCCCAAAATTGGGACATAAATATACCTGCACCAGCATTGATACCAGATAAACATAACATAAATATGAAAAAATATTGATTAACTAATCCCACAGCTGCAATTGCATTCTCTCCTAGTTTTCCTATCATTAAATTATCAACCATATTAAGGGATGAACTAATTAAGTTCTGTAAAGTTATAGGAATAACTAATGTAAGAATAGTAAGAAAAAATTCCTTATCCCTAAATAACTTCTTCATTTTATACCTCCTCCTATTTTTACACATAAAAAAGCAAATGGGTTGTAAAGCCGCCCATCTGCTTTTAGACTGTGTTTTTTTATATATTTAATTTTTAATTCCAATACTTAATTATATATAAAAAATATGCGGTAGTCAATATTTTCTTAAAGCATAATTGTGATTATCTTAAGCGATTCCCTAAATATCTATGTGTAATAAAAAACGAAAAAATATTAAAATATAGATAATCTAATAAAAAGAGAATATTCGTGAATTTTTGTCCAAAATTCCTATTTTACAAGAAGCTGAGTGTTATTAGAAAGGTTTCAATTAACAGCAAGGATATATACGATCGTTGGAACCGTATCCTGTATGTATAACCAATGACACAGTATATTAACCACATTCTTAAAATATTAATGGCTATGACTTCATCCTTTATATTTAACAAAAGCATAATGCTAATGCAAATACTTCCTAATAATATTCCAAATTTAAGTATATCACCGATGTGAAACAATATATCTTTGAATTTTGTACGACTAGAAAAATACATTTTTCCATCTATATATATTGCATTACCTGCAATAATATCGTGTATATCACCTGTAAAATAAAAAAGGAAAGTAATAATTAAAGCCAAGTAGAGTCCTAAACTTAAAAGATTAAAATGTAAATTTCCGTCTTCTATCAATAATATTTTCAGAGCCAAACTAATTACAGAAACCACAAATAACATGGAAACGAAAGCTATAGATTTTTTTATGGGAACACTAAGTAAAATATTTTGCTTTTTTTCCATCGTTTCTGATTTCGTTTTATTAACTTCGCCAGAAGTATTCTCAAATACAATATACAGATTATTTTGGGATATAATTTTACCATTGCGTGTTTTCATGTTTTCAATCTTTTCATCTATCTCTTTGTCTAAATACTTGTGAAAAATAGCGTATGACTTCGGCGCCTTATCTTTTGCATAACAAAATTTTAGCATACTTAAAAATTTTCCCATTGTACCACAAAGACTATAGCCTTCTGTCGCCTGTTTTTTTATAAATCCAGTCAATGCAGCATTTTCATAAAACTGATAATTATTGTATACTATTTTATTTTTATAATTCTTTTTTTTGATCATCATTTTTCTCCAATTCTTCTCCTATTTTTTAAATAAAAAATGATAGTGTTGAATAATGTATACTGAAACTGTAAAAACCTAATTTGAGGCTATATAACTTCTTCTTGT
Organism: Clostridiaceae bacterium; assembly: GCA_019391515.1. Lineage (GTDB taxonomy): Bacteria > Bacillota > Clostridia > Tissierellales > Sporanaerobacteraceae > Anaerosalibacter. Next base: position 253,868 of record JAHXQP010000030.1, read on the forward strand.
CTACCCCCTAAAATTGAATAAATATAGAGTACTCTAAAGGTAAATAGACTACCTTTTTTATGTTTTTAATATATTATAGCGCACATATTTTGAAAATGTTGTTGAACATTGTCTTAGAAAACAGATTTTAAAAATACTTATATCTTTGTCGCCTTCGCCTAGTTTGAAAAAAGTATGTGAAATTTTGATACTCAAGGTGGAGTTTTTTTCAACACATTCTATGCTCCCAACCATTTTGGGCAATCACACACGATTATAATAAAATATAAGGGCTTACCATCCTACAAAATTTCAAATGATAAATCTCTGTAATTAGAGTGTGATTTTCTTAAAGCATATAATCAAATAAATAAGTAATTATAGATAAAATCCTTATCTTAATAACCTTATTAAGAGGAACTTCCCCTTCTTCAACTGCTGAATTATATTCATAGGAATAATCCTCCAGTACCTTTAAACTATTGTTAGAATTATCCTTGATTACCTTTTTTAAATGATTGGCAAACTCTTTGCTGTCAATAACAACCATAGTTTCTGTGCTGAGATAAGTGCTCCTTGAATCCATATTAAAAGAACCTACCAAACTAATCCTACCATCAAATATATAGGACTTCGCATGAATAGAACCTGGTCCTTGAAATTCATATACATTGGCTCCAAAGTCTACCATTTTCTTTCTGTGCCTTGTATGTCCTGAATAAGCCATAGCATTTGGAGTAGAAGCAAGGGAATTCGTCAGTATATCTATATTTTCCCTTGGAACATCTATAGTTCCTATATGCCTTAACATATCTTTTGTGGGAATAATATAAGGACTTTGAATGAAAATAGACTCTTTAGCCCTTTCTGCTAAATTTATAATCTCATACCAACACCAAGGTTCCTTATTGAAGCGTTCAATAGGATTATGTATTAGTGTTACTTTATTAGTTGGTAAGGATATAGCTAACCAATCAATAGACTGATTAAACATCTCAGGATTGTCTTTTCTTACTTTTTCAATATTTTTATTTAAATATTCAGCTTTTGCTTGTCCTTTTCTCTCTTGCCTTTGAGTAAGTTTCTTCACCGGACATTTTGAATATTTATGATTCCAAACATAATTAAAATACTCCTTCATTTGATAAATAGCACTATTAGAAGTGTTTTGACTATCTGTATTGATAATTACTACATCCCTATCATTTACTATATCTCCATTTTTCCTTTCTTTAGCAAAATATCTATCCCCTATATTTCTACCACCAATCATAGCTATATGATTGTCTGCAATAATATATTTATCATGAAGCCTATTATTCCATGACCATGGTCGGAAAAAACCAGAGGTATCATAAAATTTAAGCTCAATATTAGGATGTTGAAATATAGTATATTTAGCTTCTTTCATTTCTATTATATTCTGTAAAGAACCATCTAGAAGTAGACGAACTTTTACACCTCTATCTGCTGCATTTAAAACACATCCTAAAAATATATCTGAAGATATTCCGTTATCTATTCGATAATAAGAGATATCTAAAGTTTCTTTAGCATTTTCTATGAAATCAATACGAGCAATACCTGAATTATATCTATCCTCTACTAATACCACCCTATCTTGACCTGTTTTTTCTCCCCAAAACCTTTCCACTGGATGGGTCTCTAAATAATTGCTAATATTGTGCTTATAAAAACCCAATATGATACCACCAAATATTATTATATATATAATATAAGCCCCCAGTGCATAATTTAAAGTTTTTATTATGTTTTTCATATACATCATCCCCCTCAATACAAAAACTTTAGGCTCTTATATTATTTTATGTTCCTAGGTTTCAATATTGTCACTAATAAATATTTATTACATAATTAGACCCTATTCTACATTAATTATATTATAATATTATTCTTATACCCGTCTATTTTGTTATAAATACAAAAATAAAAGAGCTAGGAAAAATCTCCTAACTCTTAAAAATTTATTTATTTTTTATTTCTACATTTTCTTTTATAAATTTATCTATATACTCCGTATCTGATAGCCTCTCTGCAACTTCTTTTTTCCACTGTTCATAGTCTTGTAATGATGAAAGCTCTTTTCCATACCATTTTTCTAACTTTTCCCTAGATATAGTATATGAGACTTCCTCAAAGTTTAGTTTCAATACCTTTAGATTATCTATTAATACAAAATTTGCTGTTGAATTGTAAAACAATCCCCTTTTTATCTTACTCTCATCAATATTTGAAGCTGCTTCTTCATAATTAATCTCAGCCATTAACTCATCAGGATATAACTGAAATGTCTTTGGAATATCATAAAGGGCAAGCCTATTATTAAGATTTAAAAAATTAGATGCATCCCCCATATATTTACTCTTATATTTTGAAAGATTTTCAATATCGCTTTTTAAAGCTTCTTCTTGTTTAAAATTGTTCTCCTGACTATTTGTTGTGAACATATTTCTAATAAATATAATTAAAATAATAGCAACTACAACTAATAAAATTATTAAAATACTATTCTTTTTCATATTAATTTTTCACCACCAAGTATATAGTTAATCTTAATCAAGTTTAAGTTTTGCAAGAGCATCTGCTAATTCTGTATTGATTGATTCATTATTTTCATTCTTTTGCTTCTTGAGATATCTAGATACATCTTTTTTAGAAACTTGGTTTCTATACTTTTTCTTTCTCTCATTGAATGATGAAAGTTTCTCCCTATATCCACAACTACAAGTAAATATTTGACCTTCCCCTTCTCCTCGTAATTCTAATCTTTTATGACAATTAGGACATCTAGCATTAGTGATCTTAGAGATATTTCTCCTATAGCCACATTCCCTATCTTGACAAATATACATCTTACCTTTTTTGCCCTTAACTTCAAGCATATACTTGCCACATTCAGGGCATCTGCTCCTTGTTAAATTGTCATGTCTAAACTCTGCATCACTACTCTTTATTCCTTTTACAATAGCCTTTGAATATCCTTTCATTTCATTTATGAAAGCCTTCTTATTTAATTTACCTTTAGCTATAGCTCCTAGCTTTTGTTCCCACTCTGCTGTTAGAGCTGGTGATTTCAAGTCTTTTGGTACTAGTTCAAGAAGTTGTTTTCCCTTAGATGTTATAAAAATATCTTTGCCTTTCTTCTCGATTAAAAAAGTATTAAAAAGCTTTTCAATAATATCTGCCCTTGTAGCTACTGTACCAATGCCACCTGCCTCTCCGATTATTTCAATTAAATCCTTGTTTTCACCTTCCATATACCTTTTTGGGTTTTCCATAGCGGACAATAGGCTGCCTTCATTAAAAGGTGTTGGGGCTTTAGTTGTCCCTTTGGTCTGTACAATAGAAGATATTTTTAGAATACCACCTTTATTTACCTCTGGCAATACCTGTTCTGAAATATCATTGTTTTCCTCATCTTCCTGAAAATGATCGGAATAAACTTCTTTCCATCCTTTAGATACAACCCTTTTTCCTTTAGCAATAAATCTTTCATTATCTATTTTAGCTTTTATAATTGTTTGCTCATATTCAAAAGGAGGATATAGTACTGCTAAAAATCGTCTAACTACTAAATCATATATTTTTTTCTCTTCGTAATTTAACTCACTCAACAATGCTCTTTCTTCTGTTGGAATAATAGCATGGTGATCTGATACTTTTTTATTATCTACAAAAGATTTGTTCCCTCTTATTGGTTTCCTTAAAATCTTTGAAGTTATCTTGCTATACATTCCAATATTACAAGCTTTCACCCTATCATCCAAAGTACCTACTATATCCTCAGAAATATATCTAGAATCTGTTCTTGGATATGTTAGTAACTTATGTCTTTCATACAATCTTTGCATAATAGAAAGGGTCTTTTTAGCAGAATAGCCAAATATTCTATTTGCATCTCTTTGTAGTTCAGTTAAATCATATAATTTAGGTGGAAAACTTTTTCTATCTACTTTATTTATGTCTATAACTTGGGCATCCTTTCCTTTTATGTCTTTAAAAATTTTATCAGATTTGGTCTTATCAAAAGTTTTTATATCTTTAGTTTTTCCATCCTGCCATACTAGCTTTAAATTATTAGTAGAAGCAATTATTCCATAATACTCTTTTCCTTTAAAATTTTGTATTTCTTCTTCTCGCTTTGCAATCATAGCTAATGTAGGGGTCTGCACCCTGCCACAAGAGAGTTGGGCATTGTACTTACACGTAAGAGCACGAGTAGCATTGATTCCTACTATCCAATCTGCTTCCGCCCTAGCAACAGCAGATTCATAAAGATTTTCATAGGATTTGCCAGGTTTTAAGTTGTTAAACCCATCTCTAATAGCCTTATCTGTAACAGAAGAAATCCAAAGTCGCTTAAGAGGTTTCTTCACATAAGCTTTTTCTATAATCCATCTAGCTACAAGCTCCCCTTCTCTACCTGCATCTGTAGCAATTACAATTTCAGATACATCTTTTCTGTTCATAAGTTTTTTAACTGTATAAAATTGTTTGCTACTCTTCTTTATAACTACAAGTTTTAAATACTTAGGAAGTATTGGTAAATCTTCAATTTCCCAAGATTTATATTTTTTATCATAGGTTTCAGGGTCAGCTAAAGTTACTAAATGGCCTAAAGCCCAAGTTACAATATATTTATTTCCTTCCAAATAACCATTCCCTTTTTTATTGCATCCTAAAACCCTGCCTATGTCCCTACCTACAGAGGGTTTCTCTGCTAATACCATTATTTTATTCATTTCAACATCCTTTCCCACTTCCATTTTTGATTTTTTCAGCTAACTCATTGAGATAGACCCATCTTTCCATTTTTTCATCTAGTTTTTTCTCTAGCTCTTTTTTTTCTCCTAATAGCTCTTGTAATAGAACATAATCTGTAGAAGCCTTATCTATTTTTATATCTATACTTTCTATTTCCTCTTCCAGTTTAGCAATTACACTATCTATTTCTTCATATTCTCTTTTCTCGTTGTATGAAAATTTCAAAGTCTTATTATTAGATTTTGGCTTTTCTTTTTTATAAGTTTTTTTAACCTTAGGTATACTCTCTTCTAACATTTTATCCCTTTTCTCTTTAAATTCAGTATAATTTCCTATATACTGAGTAATTTTCCCCTTACCTTCGAAAACAAATACCTTATCTACTACCCTATCTAAAAAATATCTATCATGAGAAACCACTATTACTGCACCTAAGAAATCATCTAAATAATCCTCTAAAATTGTAAGGGTTTCTATATCTAAATCATTGGTAGGCTCGTCTAAAAATAATACATTAGGCGCTTCCATAAGTACTCTCAATAAGTACAATCTCCTCTTTTCTCCTCCTGAAAGTTCTCTTATTAGAGTCCATTGTAAATCTGGTGGAAATAAAAATCTCTCTAACATTTGAGAGGCAGTTATCTTATTTCCCTCAGCTGTTGTTAAAAACTCTGCACCTTCTCTAATATATTCTATAACCCTCATATCATCATCTATATGGTAATTCTCTTGAGAATAAATGGCTATCTTCACAGTCTCACCAATATCAACTATGCCTGAATCTGGCTCAATTCTCTTCGACATTATATTGATAAGGGTAGACTTACCACTACCATTAGGCCCTAATATTCCTATTCTGTCATTCCTCAACACAATATAATTAAAATCATCTATTACATTCTTATCTCCAAAGGACTTTACTATATTTTCTAATTCAATTACCTTCTTACCTAAACGCCTACTGGCTACAGATATTTCAAGCTTTTCATTAGGTAAATCTAAAGGTTTCTCACTTAATTCATTAAAACGCTCTATTCTAGCCTTTTGTTTAGTAGAACGTGCCTTTGCTCCTTGTTTCATCCATGCTAATTCTTTCCTAAATAAACTTTGCCTCTTTCTCTCACTAGCTGCTATTACTTCTTCTCTTGCAACTTTGCTTTCTAGATAATCATTATAATTTCCATTATAGGTATAAAGAAAACCTTTATCTAATTCAATAATTTGATTAACAACCCTATCTAAGAAATATCTATCATGTGTAATCATGAGTAAAGCACCTTTTCTATTGGCCAAATACTCTTCTAGCCAATCTATGGTCTCATTATCAAGATGATTAGTAGGTTCATCAAGTATCAGAAGTTCCGATGGGTTTATTAATGCTCCTGCTAAAGCTATCCTTTTCCTTTGACCACCTGATAGTGAACCTATTTTTTCATCAAAATTTGTAATTCCCAATTTAGTCAATACAGCTTTTGCTTCATTTTCTAAGTTCCAAGCATCTGCAATATCCATTTTTTGAGTTAAACTTATGATTTTTTCATTTGATGTATTAGGATTATTTATAGCTTCTTCATATTCCCTAACCAATATCATATTCTCAGAGTTTCCTTTAAAAACCTGTTCTTTAACAGTTGTATCTGGATCAAATGGAATACTTTGAGGAAGATACTCTATTCTAACAGAGTTACCTTTAATTACTCTACCATTGTCCGGCTCCTCTAATCCTGCAATTATTTTTAATAAAGTAGTTTTCCCCGTTCCATTTATACCAATAAGACCTATTTTATTACCTTCATTTATACCTAGATTTATATTCTTAAATAATTCCTTCTCACCATAATTTTTTGATATATTTTCTAAATTTAAAAGATTCATATAGCATCCTTCCTACATAGTCTTTTATTTTCTTACAGAAAACATTATAACACAATATAACCAATATATTTTGATATCAATCCTCAAAAGTATTAAAAATGAAAAATTAGCTATCTATTTTATAGAATAGATAGCTAATTTTAGCTTAATCCCCATTTGTTGTTAAAAGGCCAGTTAGAATAGAAGTTCGTACAATTATACCTAACATTCTGCCTTCATTATTTACTACTACTATAGGATACTTAGTCTTTGCACCTTTATCAATTAAATCTTCAATATAAACATCTTCTTTAGTAGTATAATAATCTTGTTTTAATATTTCCTTCAATGAAGACTTGTTATTTTTAGCTGATTTTATACAATCATCTATAGTTACAATCCCTTGTATTTTTCTATCTTTATCCACTACGAAAACACTTGATATATCATTTAATTGCATTTCTTTTATTGCTACCCTGACACCAGCATTTAAAGATACTACAGCATTTGGTCGTTTCATAATATCTTTAGCACGAACTACTTTTGTACGATCTATATCCTTTACAAAATCCTCTATATATTCATCAGAAGGATTGTTGAGTATCTCCTCTGGTGTACCTATCTGAACTATTGAGCCATCTCTCATAACAGCTACTCTATCTCCTAACTTAAAAGCTTCATTGATATCGTGGGTAATAAAGACAATGGTCTTTTTCAATTTAGATTGTAGCTCTAAAAGTTCAAGTTGCATATCCCTTCTTATAAGGGGATCGAGAGCACTGAAAGGCTCATCCATAAGAAGAATATCAGGATCATTGGCCAAAGCCCTAGCAAGTCCTACCCTTTGTTGCATACCACCACTGAGCTCGTTAGGCATCTTCTCTTCCCAACCTTTAAGCCCTACTTCTTCAATAGCTTTCATAGCAATTTTTTGTCTCTTATCTTTATCTACTTTCTTAATTTCTAAACCATATTCTACATTTTCCAATACTGTCATATGAGTAAAAAGACCAAACTGTTGAAAAACCATAGCCATTTTTTCTTGTCTAAATTCTCTTAGTTGATTTTTATCATAATTAACAATATTTTCTCCATCTACTATTACCTCTCCTGAAGTAGGCTTGTTTAAAAGATTAAGACATCTTATTAAAGTGGATTTTCCACTACCTGATAAACCTATTATTACGAATATCTCTCCTTCATCTACTGAGAAAGATACATTGTTCAATCCTATGGTTTGACCTGTTTTTTCTAATATCTCTTTCTTAGTCCAACCCGTTTTTAGTTTTTCCAAAGCTAGTTTTGGTCTTAAACCAAAAGATTTTACTAGATTTTTAACAATAATTTTTTCCGTCATATTTTCACTTCCTTACTCCGTATTAAATATCTTTATTTTTATCAGATATTTTTTGAGTAATTCTATCAATTATTATAGCAAGGAATACTATGCTTATTCCTGAATCAAATCCCATTGCAATATCTGTCCTATTTATAGCTATGAGCACATTTTCCCCAAGACCTTTGGAACCTATCATAGAGGATATTACTACCATGGACATTGCTGCCATTGTAGTCTGATTGATACCAGCCATAATAGTAGGCATTGCTTGAGGTAGTTCTATCTTTGTAAGAACTTGCCAAGAAGATGAACCATAAGAATATGCAGCCTCTGTCATTTCTTTTGGTACTTCCCTAATACCTAAATTTGTGAATCTTATGCATGGTGCAGTGGAATAGATAATTGTTGCAAATACTGCTGGAACAGTACCTAGTCCAAAGAATATCATTGCAGGTATTAGGTGTACGAAACTTGGCATAGTCTGAGCTCCATCTAATATAGGCTTCATAAAGGCTTCTACCTTATCATTATAAGACATATGGATGCCTATAGGGATTCCAATTATTATAGATATTAACACTCCTGTTATTACTATTGATAGAGTAAATATCATCTCATTCCAAAGGCCTAATCCACCTATTAAAAACATCATTAAGGCATATATAAAACCTGATTTCCAGTTTATCATCTTCCATCCCAATAAGAATATTAGTAGTATAAATATAAACCAAGGAATAGCTGCCAATATGCCTCTTATACCACTAACAATCCAATTAATAATTGCTGCTAATCCATCAAAAAAACCTTGGAAGTGCTTTGTCAACCAAGACACAAGTTTTTCTACATATATTCCAAATTTTATATTAATGTTTTCAGGAAATTTACTTAAGCTAAAACCAAACTTCCCACCTTCAGAATCTATAGATTTTTTAACTTCATTTGCTATTTCTTCTGGAACCCATTGAGTCCAAAGGTCTTCATACTCAACAAAAAACCATTGTACAGTCTTATCTAAATCTCCATCATTATCTTGCATATATGCTAACAATTCACTGTTTATCTGAGTATTAGTTTCATATTTTTTCAAAAACTCTACAACATCTGGTGCTTTTTCAAGCATATCTTTATTTACTGCTACTGTTACATTAACACCTGGAAATTCACATGCATATCCATTTTCCCATTTCGCCTCGTCATAAGGCTCGTCCTCAAGAAGGGTCATATCATATTTACCTATTATCCAAGTAGGATCCCAATAATAACCTACCCAAGGCTCTCCTTTTTCATATGCAGATACAATGGAAGTATTCAATGATGTATCTGAACCAGGATTAAAATATTCATAATCTTCTTTTAGATTATAAGTATCCATTTTACCACGGAGTACTTCATCAGAAAACCAGTTAGGAGGTGCCCCATATATTCTTCCTTTACTTGGATTATCTGGGTCTTTAAAGACGTCCTTGTATTTTGGAAGATCTTTTATTGATTTTAAATCTGGTGCCATAGGTTCTATACCTCGTTCACTATCTCCCTTTATTACATAGGTAGGTACATATAAACCTTGAGCATTGTCGTCATAGTTAGTTGACAGTTCTACAATTTCACCTTTCTCTATTCCTGGTTCGTAGACATCTGCAATATTATCAGTCCATGACTCCATGGATATATCAATATCACCTTGTCTAAGTCCCTTTATAACAATTGGAGACGAACCTGTGATTTCATCGGTTTTGTACCCATATCCATTTTCAATTATAATTGCTGCTATTTTATTATGAATCCTTATACTGTCCCAACCTGCATCACCAAAAACAAGTTTTGGTTTCTCACTTGCAGCTAAACTACTTTTATCAGCATAAGAATATATATTAAAATTAGATTGTAATATTAACATTACAACTAGAAATGATAAAATAAACTTTGTTTTTTTTGTTGGTTGAATAGCGAATCTCCCCTTTACTCTTTATATTTTTATAATTATTTTTTAAATATTCAAGAAATTATAATTAAACTAAATTTAGGCATAGTATGTTTTTTATTATAACCTATGATATATTTCATGTCAAACTTGAAAGCTTGTAAAATACAGTATTGAGCTGTAGCTCGTCCTTTAAAGCACAAGAATACCTATAGAAAACCATGGGTATTCTTGTGTACAATAACATATTATATACCCGCTCTATTCAACTGATTTCAAGGATTCTACCATTTTTATACCTTTAAGTTTAAAATGCATTGCAAAACTTACTAAAACTGCAAATATTATAGTTAATATAGTAGAATATATATAACTAATAGGTTTAATATTTCTAGCAAACATCATATAGTCTATTTCACCAGTAATAATAATAAATCTATGGAGAAAAACTCCCATGACCAATCCCACTACTATGCCTATGATAGTAAGGATTGTATTCTCCCTATATACATAAGCAGATACTTCATTGTCATAAAATCCAAGTACTTTTATAGTAGCAATTTCTCTAAGCCGTTCACTTACATTTACGTTGGTCAGATTATATAGCACTACAAAAGCCAAAGCTCCTGCTGAAATGATCAATACTAATACTACATAATTTAAACTGCCTATTGTATCTTTAAAGCTGTTACTTGTGCCTGTAATGAAAGTTGTAGAACTAACTTCAGAATTCTTTAATAATCTTTTAGAAAGTTTGTTTTCAAATTCTTCTGAGCTATCTCTAGTATTGGTTAAAAATTCTTTATACCTAACCTTTTCACCATAGACTTTTTCAAAAAGCTTTGGTGACATATATACATAGTGTGATACATAATTTTCTGCAATACCCTTTACCTTTACATTTATTTTATTATTCTCTTCATCTATAATAGATATCTCATCCCCAATGTCAATTTGTAACATTTTAGCTAACTTTTCAGTTAAAATAACACCATCATTGGTTAAAGGAACTTTTTCCTGAGTTATACGTGACTTTAAAATAATAAAATCTTCTAGCTTCTTAATATCTTCAGGAACAACAAGAAAAGCATTTTTCTTTTCATTTTTTACAGCTACATCAATATTTTGTTCTTTTATAAGCATGAAATCAGTAATATCCTTATCTTTTTCCATAGTATCCACAAGTTTTACTAATTTTCTTGATTCTACACCTTTTTTAAGTCCTAGAACCATATCGTACTGGTATATTTCATCAAACTGTTTAGTAGCAATGTCCACTGTAGAGTCCTTTAGGCCAAAGCCTGCCAACATCAATGCTGTACAACCTCCAACACCAAGAACGGTCATAAATAACCTCTTTTTATATCTAATTAAATTTCTAGCTGTAACCTTCTGTGAAAAATTCATTCTAGACCATATGCACTTTATTCTTTCCAAAAATATTCTCTTACCTGATTTTTGAACTTTAGGCCGCATAAGTAGTGCTGGTGTCTCTTTAAGTTCCCTATAGCAGGATATCCAAGCAGCTAATGTAGTTGTAAGTACTGCAAAAGCAATTGAAATAAATGCATAGTACCAATTAAAAGTGGTAACTATAGGAGACATCGTGTACATAATCCTATAAGCATTGAAGATTATAGTAGGAAATACTTTAAATCCTATTAGAACACCAACTATACTTCCACTGATACTGGCAAAACCTGCATACAATATATATTTTAATGATATGGAAAACTTCCCATATCCTAAGGCCTTAAGTGTACCTATATAGGTCCTCTGCTCATCAACCATTCTAGTCATAGTAGTCAAAGATACCAATGCTGCTATAAGGAAGAAAAATACTGGAAACACTTGAGCTATAGCATCTATTCTATCTGCAGCCATACCATAATCTATGAACTCAAGGGTTTGATTTCTATTGATTACATACCAAGCTGGATCCTTAATATTTTTTAATTCTTCTTCTCCCTCTCCTATTTTCTTACGAGCATCTGCTAATTTTTCCTCAGCTTCTTTTTTACCCTTTTCATAATCTATTTTACCCTTTTCAAGTCCTCTTCTAGAATCATCTAATTTTTTACGTCCAGCAACAAATTCAGATTCAGCCTTTTTCTTGGCTTCTTGAAGTTTTTTCTCCTCCGATACAATTTGCTCTTTTGAATCATCTAGCTTTTTTCTAGCTGTAATAAGTTCATTCTCCGCTGTAAACAATTCTCTTTTCTTATCTTCTAATTGTTTTTTAGCACTTTCTAACTCTTTTATCTTATACTCTAACTTCTGCCTATCTTTCCTATATTTTTCTTCTAAAACTATCCTTTGTTCTTCCGGCATATTAGAATTTGTTTCTAAAATAATCTTAATTTCATTAAGCTTAGCTTCATTTTCTTCTAATGTCTTTTGCCCGTCCTTTATCTTTTTTTCTCCCTCAATAAATCTACTTTCTGCTTCTATTTTTAATCGATTGAAATTCTCAAGATTTTTCTTATATTCCCTTTCCCCATTTTCTAAGTCCCTTTTTCCACTAGCTATTTTTGTCTCTGCTTCTTTTATACTTTGATGGAATTCTTTTTCTTTATTGGCTAGCTCCTTTTCACCATTGGATATTTCTTTTTCGCCTTTTGCAATCTTTTCGTAAGCCTCTTTCAATTCTTTATTTGATTTTTCTTCCGCCTCTTCAAGCTCTTTTTTACTGTCTTCTATTTTTTCCTTCCCTTCAGATATTATTTCATCATAGCGTTTTTGAGATCTTTCCTTCCCTATATTGTCAAGTTTCTTCCTTATAGGTTCAAGTATATTATCATATTCATCATCGTAGGAAAAAACTTTTCGAGCTTCTTTAAAAGTTAAAAACATATCAGTATAGGCAGGTATTTTAAAATTTTCTTCAGGAATCATAATGAAGCTATCTATCTTCCCATTTCCAATATTGGTTGTACCTCTTTCAGTAGATATATAATAAGGGGTTTCTACTATTCCCACAATAGTAAACTCATCGTTTTTAAGGTTCTCGCTAATATCTGTATCAGTTCCTGATGAAAGTTTTATTTTGGAACCTATAGAAAGTGCCAAGTCCGCCATCTTACTTTTTTCAGTTACAGCTTCTCCTGGATTTTTAGGATATCTTCCCTTGATTAATTTAGTCCTATTAATATAAGATTCATCAGGATTATTTATCTTATCCATGGGTAGTGGAAGAACATTTAAAACTAAATTCTTATCCTCTATATTGACCAATGCATCTATTGAATAACTAGGCATAACCCCTTCAGCCCCTGATAGTTCTTTTATAATATCTACATCCTCATCAGTAAATCCTACCGTTGAAACAAGCCTCATATCCATTAAACGATATTTATCAAAATATTCATCTGCTGTAATTTTCATATCTGGAGATGTCGCCTTGATTCCAGCAAAAAACGCTACTCCTAAAACTACTATTGCAAAGATAGAGAAAAATTTACTCTTTGTCTTTTTTATCTCCCTAAATGTATCTTTAAATAATGCATTTTTCATCTACCACTCAATCCTTTCTACGGGAATTGGTTTCTCATTGATGGAGATACTTTCTACCTTGCCATTTCTAATTTTAATTATCTTATCCGCCATAGGAACAATAGCTGTATTGTGAGTAACAACAACTACTGTCATTCCCATTTCTCTACAGGTATCTTGGAGTAATTTTAAGATAGACTTCCCTGTATTATAATCTAAAGCTCCTGTAGGCTCATCACATAATAGAAGTTTTGGATTTTTAGCCAGTGCCCTTGCAATAGCTACCCTTTGCTGTTCCCCACCTGAAAGTTGGGCTGGAAAATTATCCATTCTGTCTTCAAGACCTACTTGTTTTAAAACTGTTTCCGCATCAAGGGGATTTTTACATATCTGTGTAGCCAATTCTACATTTTCAAGGGTAGTTAGATTTTGAACTAAATTATAAAATTGGAAGACAAACCCTATATCATACCTTCTATAGGAAACTAATTGTTTTCCACTATATCTGCTTATCTCATTCCCATCTACTATTAACTTTCCACTAGTTGGGGTATCCATTCCTCCTAATATGTTTAAAACAGTACTCTTGCCTGCACCACTTGATCCTACTATTATTACAAATTCTCCCTTATCTATAGAAAAACTCATACCATCTAAAGCTAATATTTCCACTTCTCCCATTTCATATATCTTCTTGATTTCATTTAATTCTATATATTTAGACAATTGATTCACTCCTAAAATTAAGTTAATACTATTATATCATCTTATAGCTGTTTCAATAAGATGCAGTTGTTATATTTTTATGATATAATGACTAGTGTTTTATAAATTTTAAGTAAGGGAAGGTATGGATTTGATAACTGTAAATAACGTAAGTTTAAGATATGGTGGGCAAAAGCTCTTCCAAGATGTAAATCTAAAATTTAACTCAAATAACTGCTATGGTGTCATCGGGGGAAATGGTGCTGGAAAAAGTACTTTCCTGAAGATTTTATCTGGCGAAATACAACCAAATGAAGGGGATATAAGTATTCTTCCTGGAGCTAGAATATCAGTTCTAAAACAAGATCATTTTCAATATGATGAATATCCTGTTATAGAAACAGTTATAATGGGAAATAAAAGACTTTATGAAATCATGAAAGAAAAAGATGCAATCTATGCAAAGCCAGATTTTTCAGATGCGGATGGAATCAAAACTGCAGAGTTAGAATGTGAATTTGCAGAACTTAATGGTTGGAATGCTGAATCTGAAGCATCTTCACTACTTCAAGGTCTAGGTATCGGAACTGAATTGCATGATAAAATATTGGCAGAACTAAATGGTAGTGAAAAGGTAAAAGTCCTTCTAGCTCAAGCTTTATTTGGAAAACCTGAAATATTGATTCTAGATGAGCCTACCAATAACTTAGATGTTAACTCCATCAATTGGCTACAAGAATTTTTGATAGAATTTGAAGGTACTGTCATTTTGGTATCCCATGATAGACATTTCCTAAATAGAGTTTGTACTCATATGGCAGATGTAGATAGAGGTACTATTAAACTATATGTTGGCAACTATGATTTTTGGTATGAATCAAGCCAATTGGCTCTTCAAATGACTAAGGATCAGAATAAAAAGAAGGAACAAAAAATTAAAGAATTGCAAGGATTTATTGCTCGTTTTAGTGCCAATGCTTCTAAATCAAGACAAGCTACTTCTCGTAAAAAACTTTTAGAGAAAATATCCATAGATGATATTCAACCTTCTACCAGAAGATATCCTTTTGTTCATTTTGAAATGAATAGAGAAGTAGGGAACGATATCTTAGTAGTTGAAAACTTAAGCAAAACTATAGATGGTGTTAAAGTTTTAAATAATGTAAGTTTCATTGTTAACAAAGGTGACAAAATAGCCTTTGTAGGTGATAATGAAATAGCAAATACAACACTTTTTAATATAATTATGGGTGAACTAGCGCCCGATAGCGGAAGCTACAAATGGGGAACTACTGTTACAAATTCTTATTTCCCAAAAGATAATTCTAAATTCTTTAATGATGTTGATTTAAGTCTTATAAACTGGCTAAGCCAATTTTCAGAGGAAAAATCCGAAATATTTTTGCGCGGTTTTTTAGGTAAAATGTTGTTTTCCGGAGAGGAAACCTTAAAACAAGCTAAAGTACTATCTGGTGGCGAAAAAGTAAGGTGTATGATTGCAAGAATGATGTTAAGTGGAGCCAATGTTTTGGTATTAGATCAACCTACAAATCATTTAGATCTTGAGTCTATCACTGCATTAAATAATGGTCTTCGTGACTATAAGAGCAATGTATTGTTTACTTCCCATGACTATGAATTTGTACAAACTATAGCAAATAGAATTATTGAAATCGTTCCTGATGGATTAATTGATAAACAAACAACTTATGAAGAATATGTAGAAAGTTCAATATTAAATAAAAGTATTTAACACTATAAAAAATAGCTCTTACCTTTGTTGGTAAGGGCTATTTTTTTATCTTTTTCCTCTTTTTTTATTCCTATTATTATACTTTTTTCCCCTTGTATTTTGTGGCTTAAAGCTATTTCGCCTTTCATAGCTTTTATTTTTAGGGTTGTTATCTTTTTTCCCTTTTTCCGTTTCAATCTTTTTTCTTTTTAGAGTCATCCTTATCTTTCTTTCAATTGTTTCTAATCCTTGTCGATCTTTTGGTGCAATGAAAGTAACTGCCATACCAGTTTTCCCTGCTCTTCCCGTACGCCCTATACGATGAATATAGCTTTCAGCATCTTCAGGTATATCATAGTTAAAAATATGGGTTATTCCTTCAATATCTAGCCCACGAGCAGCTACATCTGTTGCCACAAGAAATTGTGTTTCTGCATTTCTAAAAGATTTCATCGCCTTTTCTCGTTTTGCCTGACTAAGATCTCCATGTATTTCATCTGATTTATATCCTCGCTGTTTCAAAGCATTGTTTAAAGTTTTTACACGACGTTTCGTTCTACAAAATATAATTGCCATAAAAGGTCTCTCTTCATCTATTATTTGGCATAGGGCATCTTGCTTCCTCCTATCTGTAGTCTCAACTACTATTTGTTTTATTTCGTCTAAAGTTATCTTTTCACCTTGTATCTGTACCTGACTAGGTTCCTTCATATATCTAGTAGCTAGAGATCGAAGTCCTTTAGGGATTGTAGCAGAAAACAGCATTGTTTGACGTGTTTTAGGTGTTTCACGAATAATACTCTCTATATCTTTTAAAAATCCCATATTCAACATTTCATCCGCTTCATCTAATACAAGCATTTTAAGTTTACTTAAATCGATGCTTTTTCTTCTAATATGATCTAACAATCTACCTGGTGTGCCAATGACTATATGGATGCCTCTCTTTAACTTTCTCAATTGTTTCTCCACATCTTGCCCACCATAGGCTGCTAGTATATTTACATCTTTAAATGAATTTAATTTTTTAGCCTCATTAGTCACTTGAATTGCCAACTCTCTAGTAGGAGTGATGATCAATGCTTGTATGTAAGGCTTGTTTTCATCAATATTTTCCATAATAGGAATCATGAACCCAAGAGTCTTTCCTGTTCCTGTCTGAGCTTGAGCTATAATATCTTTTCCATTTAATAATTCAGGTATAGCCTCCTGTTGAACAGGTGTTGGTTTTGTTATACCATTTTGCCTCAATATATTTTCTAATTCACTACTAATTCCAATGGTCTTAAAATTATTTGCCATAATATCTGCTACCTCTCTTTTTCCTTTATTTTTGCCAATGATTATTCAATATATTCTATCATATATAGTATAAGAATATATAGTTTTGTTTATCCTATCTTGACTCTTTAAATAATATAACTTTTCCTTGTAAATATTCTTATATATGATACACTATAAAAGTTAGTTAGTTTTAAGATATAAGTTTTTGGTTCGGTATAAATAAGTATTTTGGGCAATGGCCTATCATTCTTTCCAAATATTATTGAAGTGTTTCTTTTCTTATATGAGATTTATCATAAGAATCTAGATATCTTTCTTGTTTTGTACTAAAACCCAATAATTTAAATAAATAACCATTTACTAACATAATACTATGTTAGTTTTTTTATATTGATTAAAAGGAGGTGTTTTTTTATGACACAAAATATTTTGATTCCGCTTATTGTCTTGTTTCTTATAACAGCCTTTACAAATGTTTTATCAACGTTGAAAACAATATTGATATCTAAAAAAATTATGAATCCAGTATATCTTTTAGTATTTGTAGATGCTATAATATTTGCAAATATAGTCGGCAAAGTCACCAGTTCTGATGATTTACATTTTACTATTGCATATGCTTTAGGTAGATCTGCTGGAGTTTTTATAGGGAATAAAATTGAGGAAAGATTGGCCCTTGGCATATTAGAAGTAGATTTATTTTTAAATAATAAATCTAAAATGATAAAAATTGCAGAAGAACTTAGAGATGCAGGATATACAGTCAATAACTATTCCGTTAGTGGGAATAATGGGGATAAAAGATATAAAGTTGAAACTGTAATTAAAAGAAAAGAATTTAAAATCTTTGAAGATATAGTTGATGATTGTGGAGTTAGTAAGCCAACTTTAAAGATTAAAAATTTAAGTAAAGTAGATGGAAAAATAACTACAACAAAAATTAGTGGTGCGTAAATACCACTGATTCTAAAGTACTATTCTCGTCCAATATATTTCAGTTCTTCTTTTGTTAAATATCTCCACTTTCCTACTGGCAAATCCTTCAATGTAATATTCATGATACGGATACGTTTCAATTTTACAACCTTATAGTTAAACTTTGCACACATTCTCCTAATTTGCCGATTCAATCCTTGGGATAAGATGATTTTAAAAGTTCTGTTGTTTAATTTTATTACTTCACATTTTTTAGTTATTGTATATTCATTCCTAACAGGATTGTAGATTTTTACACCATTGGCCATTCCACTTATAAAAGGGGGAGTAATATTTTTATCTACCGTTACTATATATTCTTTTTTATGGTTGTTTTCTTCTCTTAAAATTTCATTGACTACGCTACCATCATTGGTAAGTAGTATTAGCCCTTCTGAATCTTTGTCTAGTCTACCTATTGGAAAAATTCTTTCAGGATAGTTTACAAAATCAATTATATTCCCTTTTACATGTCTTTCTGTTGTGCAAGTAATACCTACAGGTTTGTTTAATGCAATGTAAACAAAGTCCTTTTTCTTTTCTAATACTTTACCATCTACTTCTACTATATCTTCTGGTTTCACTGTATATCCTATAGTCGGAATCCTCCCATTGACTTTTACTTTATTTTGTTTAATTAATTTGTCAGCTTCTCTTCTTGAGCAAAGCCCAGTTGAACTAATAAATTTATTAAGTCTCATAAAAATCTCCTTTTACATCCTTGATTTTGCCTATTTTATAATATATTATACCACAATGACCATTTTCTTTTTCGTAGTATAATAGATATAATTAATATATTGATTTTTAAAAGGAGATGATTATAATCGATAGAATAAATATTGAAAAAATGATATTGCATATATTAGATAGTTCTGTAGGAATACCTGCACTATCAGAGGCTGAACATCCATATAGTGGCGATATAATAGAATTCTTAGAAATTCATATAGAAAAAGTTTTTAATGATATAAATATTAAAAAGGCTTTCTTTGATACTGAGGAAAATCCAGTGAAAAATATATGTATGGAAATTGCAGAAAACAACGATACATTTATAGAAAAAACTAAGGAGTTTGCCCAACTTATGTATGATATAATGGCTGAAAATGCCTCTATACCTCCTTGTGATTTGATTTGCTCACTATTTAATGGAGATGGCAAAAAATACTTAGGACTTTTCGTACTAAATTATAAATCTTCTTATATACATTATGTAGAGGAATCAGAGGATAAACGTATTAACAAAGTGATAAAACAAAAAACAACCCTTCCAAATATAAATCAAAAAATAGATGAATGTATAATAATAGATTTAGAGGATTTTTCTATACTGTTAAAAGAAAAGAAATATGAGATTAATGGTCAGAAAGAATACTATATATCTAAATATTTATTGCAATCAAAAGATACTTTGTCGGATAAAGAAAAGATAGATATAGTAAACAAGGTGTCTAAGAAAATAGTACAAGATTATTATGAAGATGATGTGAAAAAGATAGCAGAAATAAAAAATGCTATAGTAGAATCTGTGGAAGAAACAGATACTATAGATATAGATCATGTAAAGACTAAAGTCTTTAATGAAAATTTAGAACTTCAAAATATATATGAAGAAGAGATAGAAAGAAGAGGATTAAAGGAAAAGACTATAGAAGTAAATGAACCACTGTATAAAAAAATACCTAAAACCCAAAAGTTTGTAACAGATGATGGCATAGAGATAAAAGTCCCTATATCCCTCTTAACAGGCGATGATAAAATAGAATTTTTTAATAATACTGATGGAACTATATCTATATTGCTTAAAAGTATCAAAGAAATTCAAGGAAAATAGATGGATATTAACAACAAATAAACTATTTCAAGTTTTTGAAATAGTTTATTTGTATTTAATATAATTAAACTCTTACAATTTTTGTATACTTATTATAAGTCTCAAATTGTTTATCTGTTAATTTATCATCTGTAATAATTGCATTTACTTGACTAAAATCAGCTATTTTATAAAAAGATGCTTTATCAAATTTAGTACTTTCACATAAAAAATAAATTTCTTTCCCACAATCAACCATTGCTTGTTTACTGCTTGCTTCTATTGATCCTGCTGTTGATAAGCCCAGTTTTAAATCTACTCCATTAGCACCTAGGAAAACTTTATCAAAATGCATTTTGCTAATTTGTTCTACGGTGGTAGTACCTTCTATTGTTTTTGCTGAATGTAAATAAATTCCTCCAAGAACTATAATACTATAATCTCTTTTATCTGATAGTTGGTTTACTACCCCAACAGAATTAGTAATAATACTGATATTCTTAGCGTCTAATTCTGCTGCCATTAAATAGGTTAGTGTACTAGAATTTAGAGCTATAATTTCACCATCCTCTACAAGAGAAGCGGCATATTTAGCGATAGATTTTTTTTCGCTAACATTCTTACCTTGTTTGCTTAAAAAATCATATTCATTCCCAACCTGCTCAACTAATATTGCTCCGCCATGAGTTCTCTTAACTACCCCAGCCTCTTCTAATTCAGTTAAATCTCTACGTATAGTTGAAGGAGATACATTAAAAGCTTCAGATAACTCTTTAATGGTAATACCCTTATTAATTCCCTTGTCACTATTTATTTTATTTATTATTTTTAATAACCTTTCTTCTTTAAACATAAGCCCCATCCTTTAAATGATTTTATAAATTTAGTTTAACAAGAAAAGCAAGCAAAGTCAAATTTATATGCTTAATTGTGCTCATATATGGTAACATGTGTTGTGTATGGTGATAATTTATGATAGATTTCATTGACACAATACAGGAAATCGTTTATAATCAAATTATAATTATCACAAATGAGCAAAAATGATTGGAGGAAATAAAATGTTAGTAAATAGTAAACAATTGTTATTAGATGCAAAGAAAAGTGGATACGCAATACCCTCAACAAATATATTCAATCTAAATTCTTTGCGAGGAGTTTTAAGAGCTGCAGAAGAAAATCGTAGTCCATTAATTGTTAGCTTAGCAGAGGTGCATACTAAATCATTATCTATTGAAGAAGCTGCAAGTATAGTTAAATACTATGCTAATAAAATAGACTTACCAATAGTACTACATTTTGATCATGGATTTACTCCATCTTTAGTAAAGGAAGCTATAGATAGCGGATTTACATCTGTTATGATAGATGGCTCTAGTTTGCCTTTTGATGAAAATGTAGAAAAAACAAAAGAAATTGTGGCATTAGCCCATGAAAAAAATATAACAGTGGAGGCAGAGATTGGTCATGTTGGTGGTGGGGAATCCTATATTAATCCTGAATATGATCATTCACAACTTACAACTGTAGAAGAAGCAAAGCGTTTTGCAGAATTAACAAATGTAGATTCATTAGCAGTATCTATTGGTACAGCACATGGTGCATATAAAGGTACTCCTAAAATTGATTTTAAACGTTTGTCCCAAATTAATCAGGAAGTAAATATTCCTTTAGTTCTTCATGGTGGATCAGGCTCTGGAGATGAAAATTTGCAGAAAGCTGTAGAATTAGGTATTTGTAAAGTAAACATTTTTACAGATCTTACTGTTGCCGCTCATGATAAATTAGTAGATAATTTTAAAGATATGAATTATTATGATGCGTGTTTACTTGCAGAAGAAGGAATCAAAGAATGCCTTTTAAAATATTATTCAATTTTTAAAACGAAGAGAGGGATGTAAAATGGATTTAAAAGATGTTTTCTTTAAAGAAGGCTTTATATTTAATCTGAAAGGCAATGATAAGTTGGAAGTCTTTGATGAAATGATTGAAGTCTTATATGAAAATAATAGGATCAAAGATAAAGAAAATTTCAAATATGCTATTTTAAAAAGAGAAGAAGAAGGTCCAACTGGGATTGGAAATGGAATTGCAATACCTCATGGAGTATCTGATTCCGTAAATATTCCTACAATTATATATGGCTATAAAGAAAGTGGTTTAAAATATGAATCATTAGATAATACAGATGTAAACATAATATTTATGATTGCTGTACCAAAGGGTTCTAATAATGAGCATTTGAAAATTTTAAGCCAGTTAGCTAGAGCTCTAGTTCACAAAGAAGTTGTAGAAGGTATCAGAAATGCCAAAAGTCCAGAAGAAATATTGAAAGTTTTTTAAAAGGGGGTATATAAGGTGGCTAAAAAAATTGTAGCAATAACATCTTGTCCAACTGGGATTGCACACACTTATATGGCTGCTGAAGCTTTAGAGGAAGCTGCTAAAAAGGATAATATTGAAATCAAAGTGGAAACTCAGGGAGCAAGTGGTGCTGAAAATATTTTAACAAAAGAAGATATTAGAGAAGCAGATGTGGTTATTTTTGCAGTAGATAAAAATATTGACACATCTCGTTTTGTAGGTAAACAAGCTATTACCGTTCCAGCAAATAAAGCTATTAAAGAACCTTCAGAACTTATGAAGAAAGCTCTAAGTTATGAAGGAACAGAAATAGTGAAGGGAAAATCCGTAGATAATAATGAAAAAAGTATAGATTCTGCTACAGGAATATATAAACATATTATGACTGGTGTTTCCTACATGTTACCATTAGTTGTAGCAGGAGGTATCTTAATTGCTTTATCCTTTGCTTTTGGTATATATGCATTTGAAGAAGAAGGAACTATTCCATGGGCCTTATACCAAATTGGTGCAGGTTCAGCCTTTAGTTTAATGGTAGCTGTAATGTCTGGTTTTATAGCTCATTCTATAGGAGATAAATCAGCTTTTGCTCCAGGTATTATAGGAGGATTTATAGCTAATTCAATTGGTGCTGGATTTTTAGGCGGAATACTTGCTGGTTTAATTGCAGGATATTTAGTAGTCTTTTTAAATAAAAATATTAAACTTCCAAAATCCTTAAAAGGGTTAAAATCAATTATGATCATACCTGTATTATCTACTTTAATTATTGGATTGTTAATGTACTATGTAATAGGAAAACCAATTCACATAGCAACGGTTCATATTACAGAGTTCTTAAGTAGGTTGTCAGGTAGCGGAGCAATTATACTTGGTCTTATATTTGGATTGTTCTATTTTGATTTAGGTGGTCCAATGTCAAAAATCGTATATACTTTTGGAGTAGGAGCTTTAGCAGAAGGAGTATATGGTCCAATGGGAGCTGCTATGGTTTGTGGTATGGTTCCTCCAATTGGAATTGCATTGTCTACCTTTGTCCGTCCAAATCTTTGGAATAAGGATCAGAAAGAAGCAGGTAAGGCTGCCCTTTTCCTAGGGTTAAGCTTTATTACAGAAGGAGCTATTCCTTTTGCGGCAACAAATCCTAAAATAGTATTGCCTTCTTGTATGGCTGGATCTGCAGTAGGATCTATTGTAGCACTACTGTTAAATGTTGAAATAAAAGCTCCTCATGGTGGATTCTTCTTAATGTTTATACCAAATGCTATAGGTAATTTATTAGGATTTATTATTGCATTAATTGCAGGATCCTTGACTACAGCTGTATTAGTTACCATACTAAAGCAAATTCAAATTAAAAATGAGGAAACTGCTAATTAAAATAATTATTAAATAAAATTTATATACTCCCCTTATGGTAGACAGATTAAATAAAAACTCTGAATATCATATAAGGGGGGTATTTAGTGTTAATTCAATATGGTTAAATTTTATAGTAAACCTAGATTAATTTCTACATAACCCTATCTCTTCTCCAAATCCTCAACAAATTTAGTTGCAGCAGGAGACAAGGATACGTTCTTCAAAAAACAAACGCCTATACCCCTTTTTGGTATTTTCTCAGCTAACTCTACCTCATATAGTATTTCTTTCTCTAAATAATCCTCTGAAAATTCTTTTACAACACAAGATATGCCCAAATTTATCCTTGCAAATTCTAATAATAAATCATGGGAACCAAGCTCAATCTCTGGCTCAATTCTAACCCCTTTTGATAGTATGTATTTTTCAACATATCGTCTTGAGTTCGATTTAGCTTCAAGTAATATTAATGGTAGTTTTGTTATTTCACTAAAGCTTAAAGGAACAGAAATCTTATCTTTATACTTTTCTCCACAAACAAATATATCATGAGTATCCATTAATTTTCTTACTTTTAAAGTAGAATCTTCGATAGGTAAATTGCAAATTGCCATATCTACGTGTCCTGATTTAATTAGACTACATAATTCTAAACTTGTACGGTTTATAATCCTTAGATTAATATTTGGATATTCATTATGGAATTCCTCTAAATAAGGTAATAAAAAATAACGTGAAATAGTATCACCAACACCTATTCTTAGTTCTCCTACCATTAAATTTCTAGATTCCTCAATCTTTTTTTCACCTACATCAATTAAATTAAGAGCTGAGTTTGCATATTCAAATAATATTTGTCCTTCCTTCGTTGGTATCACACCTTTAGGTGTTCGCGTGAAAAGTCGTATCTTTAGTTCTTCTTCAAGCTGCATAATTGATTGACTAATAGCTGGCTGTGTCATATAAAGAGATTTTGCAGCGTTAGAAAAACTTCTATATTTCACTACTTCACAAAAAACTTTATACAAATCTAATTTAATAGACATATAAGCACCCCTTATATCTAGTATTATGTATATTTATTTTATTTATATCACAAAATAACATATACTAAAAGTGAAAGATATGTGCTTATAAAAATTAAAATTTAAGGGGAGATTATAATGGAAAGAATAGTAGGAACCGTTGTTAGAGGTCTTCGTGCCCCAATTATTAAAGAAGGAGACAATATAGCGGAAATTATTTCAAACACTATATTAAAAGCTGCAGATATAGAAAATTTCTCTATAAAAGATAAAGATATAGTTGGTATAACTGAATCTGTAGTTGCTCGTGCTCAAGGAAACTATGCAAATATCGAGGACATAGAAAAAGATATACATTCAAAGTTTGGAGAAGATACTATCGGTGTTATATTTCCAATTTTAAGCCGTAATCGTTTTGCAATATGCCTTCGTGGTATAGCAAAGGGAGCTAAAAAAATAGTCCTAATGTTTAGATTTCCTTCTGACGAGGTAGGAAATTCTCTAGTAAGTATAAATGAACTTGATGAGAAAAATATAAATCCTTGGACGGATACTTTAACAGAAAAGGAATTTCGTAATTACTTTGGATATAATAAACATATTTTTACTGGTATAGATTATATCGATTATTATAAGTCTTTGATTGAAGAATATGGTACTGAATGTGAAATTATATTTTCAAATGACCCAAAAACAATTTTAAGATACACAGAAAATGTTCTTGCCTGCGATATTCATACAAGATTTAGAACTAAAAAAATATTGAAAGAAAATGGGGGCAATAAGATCTACGGTCTTGATGACATATTGTCAGAACCTATTGATGGTAGTGGATACAATAGGGCTTATGGACTTTTAGGTTCAAATAAAGCAACTGAAAAAAGTATAAAACTTTTCCCTAGAGACTGTCAACCTATTGTAGATAATATTCAAGATATAATTAAAAAGAAGACTGGCAAAACTATCGAAGTTATGATTTATGGAGATGGTGCTTTTAAAGATCCAGTGGGTAAAATTTGGGAGCTTGCTGATCCTATTGTGTCTCCTGGTTATACATCGGGACTTGAAGGTAAGCCTAATGAAATTAAATTAAAATATCTAGCTGATAATGAGTTTGCTAATTTGAAAGGGAAAGAACTCGAGAATGCTATAAGTGAATATATTAAAAACAAGGAAGTAAATCTTGTAGGTAGTATGGAATCTCAGGGCACTACTCCTAGAAGGCTCACTGACCTTATAGGTTCTCTCTGTGATTTAACTTCAGGTAGTGGTGATAAAGGTACACCTATTGTATATATACAAGGTTATTTTGATAACTATATAGAATAATATACCCCAATAAAAACTAACAACCTATCTATATAAATGGGTTGTTAGTTTTTCATGCTCATTGTAACTTTATTGTTTCTTCGATAAATAAAATCAACTAATGTTATTACACCACCGACTATAATTCCAAAATAATAATCTATAAACCTCCACAATACCATTGCAAAAGTTAGAATACTCTTAGGAAAAATACTACTATATAATATATAAAATCCTCCTTCTGCAGCACCTACAGTACCTGGAGTAGGCATAAGAGAAACTGCCATATAATGCAATGATTGAAGTGCAATAATATCTAAATAACGAACTTTAGGTAGTCCAACTGATAAATATACAAAGTAAGTTATTGAAAAATAAAATGTCAACTGAACAAAAGTAGTTATAATCAATATTAAAGTAGTTTTTTTGTCTTCTTTCATGCTGTCTATACTAGCTTTATAATCTAAAATATTCATATTTAATTTATCTTCTGACTTTTTAATATCTTTTATCAAATTTAGTCTATTGCCAAATAGCAAAAGTTTAGATAATATCTTTCTAATTAGCTTTTCATTATAAAAAAGCCCTAATATTGTTAGAACTACAATAAAATTAAATAAACAACCAATCATTACAAAAGGAAAAGACAGTTTTGCTTCTTTTAATAAAAAATTAAACTTAATTATAAACATAAATATTGAATAAAGTGTAACTACAATTTGATATACTAGGAGTTTGGTTACCATTAATGAAGAAGCAGTTCCTACTTGAACACCTGCATTGTTTAGTAAGTATATTTGCATAGGTTGTCCACCAGTAGCAAATGGGGTAATAGCACTATAATATTCACCAATCATGGAAAGTTTAATAGACGATTTAAAATTATCCTCAATATTTAAAGCTTTTTTCATTTTGTGAATTATATAGGCATCTGATAACCAAAACAATATCATAGATAAAAAAGCTAACAATAAAAAAACTTTATTTGTACCATGCATTAATTGTGTAAAATTAGAAAGATCATTATTATGAATTAGTATCCATCCTGTTAATACTATCAAACTTATTAATACAATATAATTTATTAACTTTTTCATATATCTTTACCTACTTTCTTACTGCCTTCCATACCGTCTTCTATAGTTTGAAAACAAAACCCTCTTTCCTTTAAAGCTGGTAAAATAATTTTCAATGCCTCTATAGTATTTTTAGGTGCACCTTTATTATCATCAATTTTATGATTGCTATCATGTAAAACTATTATATCCCCTGACTTTGCTCTACTAAGAACACTATTTACCGTATTTTCTACTGTAGCATTGGGATCCCAATCTCTGGTTATTATAGTCCAAAATACGGATCGTAAACCATTTTTATTTGAGTAATAATTAGTAAATAAATTAAATACACCCCAAGGTGGTCTAAAATATTTTATTTTATACCCTAATTTTTCAAGAGCTAGAATAGAATCTCTAAAATCCTTTCTAGTCTGCCATGGAGTAAATAACCATGCACTTCTATGACTATAAGAATGTATTCCCAAAGTATGACCTTCTTCTACTATTCTATCAAGTATATATTTATGTTTCTCTGCTTTTTCTGCAATTATAAAAAATGTTGCTTTTACATTATATTCTCTGAGCAAATCTAATATTTGCAGTGTATAGTCTGGATTAGGCCCATCATCAAATGTTAAATAAATACTATTATCGTTATGAAATCTTTTTATTACAGAAGACGAGCAGTATCTAAAATAGAAACTGGGTAAAATATCATATAAAAATATTATAAAAATTAATAATTCCATTACTCTATAGGCTTTCATTCTACCATCTCCTACTATAAATTCTCAACTAATTTAATAGACTCCTTGGATAAAGCCCTCATATCTATACTATTTTTAAGTTCTATTATTCTTTTTTTATATTTCATAATTTCACTTTTATCATCAATTAAATCTGTAATTATACCCTGTAAACCATCTATATTAAATGCTATTTTGCCTATGGACTTTTCCCGAATAAATTCTGTGTTTTCTAGTTCTTGGCCTAACTCTGGTCTATATATTATGAGAGGCAGTTCAGAAGCAATGGCTTCAAACAATGTAATTCCTCCTGCTTTAGTTATTAATAAATCTGATTGTTCCATAAGATAAGCAACTTCATTTGTATATCTAAGAGGTATGATATTTTCAAGTTCTAATTGTGATATAGATTCAAATAGATTGTCATTCTTGCCCGTTAGTACCAATGTTGTAAAATTCTTTAAACTATTAAGCCATTGATAAAAACTCTTGTCTTCTGGAATCAGCCCCATTCCCCCTCCCATAATCATCAATACAGTATCTTCTTTTGGTAAAGAAAAATTTGATAGAGACTTCTTGCTTTCGAAAAATTCTGCTCTTATTGGAATACCTGTTACAATGATTTTCTCTTTCTCTATTCCCATATTTATCATATTGTTTTTTATATCTTCTGTCGCAACAAAATACTTATCGCAATTTGAGGTTATCCATTCCCATCCATTCACTACATCAGTGATACAGGTAACAAATGATGCCGAAAGCCCATAGGTACTTTTTATTTTAGAAATATATTGGGACACTACTGGAAATGTTGAAATAATAAGCTTTGGTTTAATATCCAAAATATATTTATTCAGCTTGTTCAAAATATATTTATTATAGATAATACTATTATTAGAACCTAATTTTTCATTATCCTTATAGTGATAATAATTATATAGTCTTGTATTCTTTTTAACTAAAATATTATATCCCTTATACATTATCTTTGACAATCTAGGTATTAACATTTGAAAAACATCTAAAATTTCTATATTTACCAATGGGTCTATCTTAAGTATATGTTCTTTAATTCCTGAAGATGCTGATAAATGTCCTGTACCAAAACCAGCTGTCAAAATCAATATATCTACTTTAGAATCCATTTCCAACAGCCACCTTACATCCATAATTTTCAATTAAATCCTCACCAAGATAAACAACATTATTAGGTCTGAAGCTATTTGACAGCTTCTCCATATTTTTTTTAATATCATCCAACTCCTTTGGATTTTCCATTACAAATTCTAGTAGTTTTTTTATATTGTCTATTTTATCTACATATATAGCTAGTCCATTTTTAACTAGAAAGTCTAAATTTTCTTTCTCATGACCTGGTATATAATAAGGTATTATCATAGGAAGTTTCTTTGCTATTGCTTCCGAAACAGTTAGACCTCCTGGTTTTGTTATAATTATATCCGAATTTTCCATAATGTTTGGAATATCATTTGTAAATCCATAGAGTATGATTTTATCACATTTTATTAGATTATAGTACTTACTTTGTATAGATTTCTTTAATTCTTTATTTTTACCACAAACCACTACAACTCTATAATTTCCTTCCATAGAAACCACCCTTTTTAGTACCTTTTCCATAGATTTATGTCCTAAACTACCTGCCATAAGTAAAATTTGAAAGGGCTTTTCCTTAATTGGATCCAGAGTTTGCCTACTTAAGAATTCAGTTTTAATTGGTATACCATATGGAAATATTTTGTCTTCAGGTATACCTTGTCCTATCAGTGTTTCGGCTATATCATTATTGCTAACAATATAAGCATCTACATTTTTATTTATATATATTTGGTGTGCCTCATAATCTGTTACAATAGAAATAAACGGTATATCTATTAAACCATTCTTCTTTAAATATCCTATTAAACCCACTGTAAAGCAATGTGTTGAAATGATTAAATCTGGCTTTTCTTCTAAAATAATATTATAAATTTTATCTTTGAAAATTTTTAAAAGTAGACCAGTAATTAACTTATTTGTTTTCTTCTTATTACTAATCTCATATAGATTTCCATATACCTTAGGAAATTTGTCAATTAGAAACTTATATGAATGGGAAATGAAAATATCTAAACTCTTATTTATTTCTAGTAATACATCAGACTTTTTCACAATAAAGCCATGCTCGGAAAACTGATTCTCCAAACATGAAGCAGCTTCATTATGACCTCCCCCCATAGAAGCCGTAAATATCAACACTTTTTTCATATATCTCATCCTTTCCTAAGCTAGTGCAAACATTTTAAAATTAATTTTATATTTATAACCTCTATTATCTATAACGAAATATGAAAAAAATTTACTGCAATATAACATTAACTTTTTAATTTCACTTCTATAAACATTATAGAAAAACAAGAGAAATCTTTAAATTGATTTCTCTTTCAAAATTCATATTATATCTAACAATTTTGTTAGATTAGTTTTAAGCCTTTTGTGATGTCTTTGAAAAATATAGTCCCATTAACAAGAAAACTACAGCAAATAACAGTTGCATAAAGATTTCAAATTTCATATCTAAAAAAGAATTAACTCTCATTTCATTTATTTTTACAAAGTAATAAGTAGGGAAGAATTTTGCTATCATCAAAGTCTTTTCCCCTAAAAACTCTTGTGGCACCATTACCCCTGATATAAAGGCAGTACCTAAGGATAGTACAGTAGATAATGCATTTATGATAAATTTATTTTTAGTTATATTATTAATTAAAAATGTAAGACATAAGATTGAAAATGAGAAAACAATTGTATTTATTACATATTTCCCAAAATTAACTTCCCCTATATATTTACCTTTTAACAATATACTTCCTAAAATAAATACTAGTGTAATCATACTTGCTAAAATAAGCTGTCCTAGATACATTTCTTTATTGAACTGTAGAAATTTCTTTGAAGATATTTTCCTTCTACTTTGTATATTTTCATCTCTAAAATCAGTCATTACCAAACCTATTGATGAAATATAAATAGCCATTATTACATAGGCAGTAAAATTATAATAATATTTGAACCATGCAGCTGCACTATTATCACTTGCATTGTTACTGGATTCTACTAATTCCACTTTTGCTTTTTCATCTAATGCAAAACTTACATCTTCTAAGTTATATTCTCCTCTTTCATAAGTAGCGTTGACAAAGGTAAGAAATTTATTAACCTGATTTTGAATTTGTAGAGATTCTATCTTTCTATCATCATTATAAATCTTAATTGAATTTTCTTTATTAATTACCTTTTCATCAAAATCTTCAGGAATTATTATTACAGCATCCGCAATCTCTAAAAATATTTGTTCTTTTATATATTCTTCATCTGACATGGTGTCAATTATATTATTCCTTTTTCCTAAATAATCCCTTAAGCCATTTGACAATTCACTATTGCAATTATCTATTATTCCTATATTTAATCTCGTTTCAATAAAATCATTTTTATTTTGTACAGGATTAGAGCCATTTAATATTGATAAAATAAAAAATATTATTGTGTAGGAAAGGATAACCCCTTTATTTCTCAATGCTATTTTAATAAAATATTTAAAGACTGTCATAACTTTGCCTCCTTAGAAATATATAGGATGTAAAGATTAAAACTATACAATAAATAGATAATACTATTACCCCTTCTCCAATACTTTTAGTACTTCCTAAAAGATTTATCCTATATAAATTGTTTGTTATTATAGAAATTGGGTTTATTCTACTTAAAATAGGTACATTTTCGTCAATCATTACCTTTATTCCTGATCCCATCATTCCTGATAGAAATGATAAAACCAGTGTCATTGCTATTGCCATTATAGTTTTTACATCATTGCTTTTTTTGTTAGAAGAACCTATAAATATCCCTAGGGCTACTCCAAATAAATTCCCCATTATTATTAAAATAGCACTGTATTTTATTTCTGTGAATAGATTTAACTTTAAAACATATTTTATAAAAATAAGCAATATTCCATTTGCAAACAGATTCAATGCCAATGCAACTACAACACCAACTAATATAAATTTAGACTTCTTCAATGGAACTATATTCAATCTTTCACCTATATTAGATAAATTTGCTTGAATCAGACTAACTGCTTCAATACCTGCAAAAACTCCATAAGTTGAGACCATTGCAATTAATGAATAAAATATAATCACTAATGGATTTGCTTTTTGGTTTCTATCTGCAATATAGTCTACTGAAAAATCATAGTTCTCAATTGGTCTATTTAGTTTTTTCATTTGTTTTATTTGTTCTACTACCTCTTTAATTATAGTTTGATTTATTCCTGACTCTTTAACTTTTATATCTAAATCACTATCTACAAATCCATCTATTTCTTCATCATCTAGCTTTTTGACTACCTCATCTTTGGAAATTTTATGAACATTTAAAAATTCAATTTCTCTTAATATATTTACGATAGAATTTTCACTATCTATTCCTACATTTATCTCTTTTAATTCTGTCTCTAACATTCCGCTAAAGGCAGTATAGAAAAAAACTGCCATGATTAGTGGATATAGCAAACTCCAAAATGAAAAACCAAAATCCCTGAATAAGTTTTTCCCTTGATATATACAATTTCTAAATAAATTTCTCATATCAATCCCTAAGCTCCTTTCCTGTTAATTCCAAGAACACATCATTTAGTGATGGTAATTGGCTATGAAGCTTTGTATAGGTTAAGTTATTATCTTTTATAAATTCTAAAAGATTTGATAGATTATTTACTCCATTTTCAAATTTTATAATATAATCCTCATCATCTTTTTCTATATCAATTACATGAGGTATGTTTTTCATTTTTTCTATAGTTTTATCATCTATATTTAAAAATCCAGCTACTATCTTTTCTGATGTAGTTATCATAGCTTTCAATTCTTCTTTTGTTCCTGAAACTAAACTCCTACCTTTATCCATTATAATGATTCTTTTACAAAGCATTTCTACCTCTTCTAGATAATGGGTTGTATATATGATAGTGCTACCTTCACTATTTAATTTTTTTATTCCATTTAGTATAAAGTTTCTACTTTGAGCATCTACTGCAACAGTAGGTTCATCTAAAAATATTAACTTAGGTTTATGTGCTATTCCACAAGAAATATTCAATCTTCTCTTTAACCCACCACTTAATTTTTTAGGATAAAACTTAACATAATCCTTTAGCCCTACAAATTCTATGGCTTCATCTACATATTTCTCTCTTAATTTTTTATCATCTATATATAATCCACAAAAATAATCTATATTTTCTTTAACTGTTAAATTATTGAAAACTGAAACTTCTTGAGGTACCAGTCCTATTTTCTTTTTTATGTCATAAGAATTTGGAGTCATTTTCTTTCCAAAGACTTCTATCTCACCTTTATCAAAACTTAATAAGGACAATATACAATTTATAGCTGTAGTTTTTCCACAACCATTAGGACCTAAAAGACCTAATATCTCTCCTTCCTTAACTTCCATATTAAAATGGTCAAGAGCTATTAGTTCCTTATATCTTTTTACTAAATTATTTACCTTAACTACCATCAATATCACCCCTATATTTTATCTTAAAACCATTATATTATTTTAAGGTTTTCTGTTGTAGTGTATAAAGTTATAATATGATATGACATTTGTCATTAAGTGAATTGTATTTGATGAAAAATATTAGTATAATTAGCCTATGGAATAAAAGTTAAGTATATTTACAGGAGGAAAAATATGCAAAGGTTTTGGGAAAAATTTATTATAATATTATTTTGTTTATACGATGCCTTTAAAACAAATCCAAATGGGAATTTAGTCATCTATTTTCTCATAAGCCTTGCTATATCTTTAGCTTTAGATTTATTGGACAATAAAAAAACAAAAATCATTATCTACTCTTTATTTGTAATAATATATTTTTCCTATCCTCTGTTTGTATCTTATTTACCACTGATTTTATACAATATGTATTTAGATTTTAAGATATATTCTTTACTCTTAGTGCCTTTAATTTTAATAAAACCTTCAATTATAAATTTACTTTTATCAATTTTGGCAATTTATCTTTCTGCTAGAACAAAAAAATATAATCTTATTTTGGAAGAAAATAAAATAGTACGGGATGAACTAAAGGAAGATACCTTTTACCTAGAAAAATACAATAAACAACTAAAAATAGATAAAGAAAAAAACATTCATATTGCCATACTTACGGAAAGAAATCGAATTGCAAGAGAACTTCATGATTCTATAGGACACGCTATAAGTAGTAGCATATTGCAAGTTGAAGCATTGAAAATAATTTCAAATGAAGAAAAGGTAGTAGAAAATTTGGATATTCTTCAAGAAACCTTAAAAAATGGAATGAACGATATTAGAAAAAGCATACATAATCTATATAATGAATCTTTAGATTTAGAAAATCAGATCGAAAAACTATGTAATGAAATACCTAATATTAAAGTGGACCTTGTTTACAAAATTGAGGATAAATTGGACTATGATATTAAATTTGATATTTTATCTGTCATAAAAGAGTCTATAACCAATTGTACTAAACATTCTAATGCTACGAAATTAAAAATAAGTTTGATAAGTCAACCGAGATTTCATTCTATAATAATAAAAGATAATGGAAGTAATTTTGATGAAAAAAAATTTATTGACAACAAAGGTATTGGGCTTCTTTCTATGAATGAAATAGCCAATAAATATAACGGCTTTTTAAATTATAGCTTTGATGATGGGTTTAAGATACATTTAACTTTAATGAAAGGATAGTTTATATGAATATTATAATTATAGATGATGATCCATTAGTAGTGGAATCATTAAAAACAATTATAACTGCTAGTAGTATAGATATTTTAGCTGTAGGCTATGACGGTTTTCAAGCCATAGAACAATATACTAAATATAATCCTGATTTAGTTCTTATGGATATAAGAATGGAAAAAATGAACGGAATAGAAGCTACCAGAAAAATTCTAGAAATAGATTCTAATGCTAAAATTTTGTTGCTTACTACCTTCCAAGATGAGGAATATATTGCATCAGCTCTCTCATTGGGTTGCAAAGGATATATATTAAAACAAAATATTAAAGGTATTATTCCTGCAATAAATGCAATCGTCTCTGGAAATTTAGTCTTTGATTCAAAAATTATATCAAATTTTCAAAGCTATTCTAAAAAGGATATAGGGATAGAGCTTTCTGATAGGGAACTCGATATTTTGCTCCTAGTGGCAGAAGGATTAAATAATAAAGAAATAGCTCAAAAACTTTTTTTGAGCGAGGGAACTGTTAGAAACTATATTTCTAACATGCTTGAAAAACTATCTTTAAGGGATAGAACTCAACTTGCAATCTACTATTATAAGATGAAATTTGGAGTAGAGGAAAATTAAATTTCCTCTACTCTTTAAATTTTACTGCTGTTCCATAAGCTATAACTTCAGCTGCTCCTTGCATTACAGCAGATGAGGCATAACGAATATTTATTATTGCATCTGCTCCTAGCTCTTTGGCTTCTTCTGCCATTCTCTTTGTAGCAAGGGCTCTTGCTTCATTCATCATTTGAGTATACGCCTTAAGTTCTCCTCCTACAAGAGTTTTAAAGCTTTGGCTTATATCCCTTCCAATGTTTTTACTTTGAATTGTGCTACCTTTAACTAATCCAAGCATTTCAAGCTCTTTATCATTATAATAATCAGTATTTACTAAGATCATCTTCTTCTCCACTCCTTATCTCATTTATTCTTTCAACTAACACAAATATACTAACTCCAATTAAAAATAACGGTACTAAGAGCATTATTATCTTTACCCATAATGGATCAGGAATACTTATAATACCTAAAACAAAGAATAAAAAATATATTACTAGCAAGCATGTTATTATTAAAGGTGCTATCATCTTTTTAACTTTCATATGAATTTCCTTCCTCTAATTTTATAGAAATAAAACTTTAATTTATTATATCATTATTAATATATGTTTTTCTACATAATGTTACTATAATTTTTTAAAAATAACCATAAGAACATTTTTGTTCTCATGGTTATTTTTAAGCTTATTGTTGAACTATACTCATAAATTTTCTTATAGTAAAGATATAAAATATTCCATATGCTAATGTAAATATACCTATGCTCATGATTGTAGGTATAAGTAAATTAAACTTCATCATATTACTTAATACCAATATAGAGACTATACTGTGAATTGAACCAACTATCAATGGCAATATAAATGAGATACCTACCTGTTTTGAAACGGATTTATATATTTCTAAATCTGTCATTCCTAATTTCTTTAGTATTTCATATTTCCCTTTATCTCTAAAAGATTCACTCAATGTTTTGAAATAAATTATACTTCCAGTACCGAATACAAATACTAAAAATAAAAACGAACCTAGAAAATAAATAATTCCTGTAAAATCATAGAATGATGCATCAGCTACAAAAGAAGTATATAGACTAGATTCTTTAGGTGACAATAACTCTGCCAACTGAAAAGTTAAATCTTTTATATTTTTTGGATTATCTAAGATAATACCATTAAACTGATGTTCTATGAAATTAGCTTTCAGAATTTCGTATTCTTTATCATTAACAACTATACATGGAAAATTAAGTCCATTTCCAAAAAGAGGAACCTTTGTGCTAACCTTTATATCATATTTCTTATCCTTTATCTTAATACCATCTGTTTCTATAAGACTCATCATTGTCTGAGGTCTTTCTATATACCCTACTTCATTTTTAGACAAATTAAATTGGGAAATTATATCTTCTCTATCTTCCACTCCTAAGCCAGATAATATATCTTTAAAATCAGATAATTTAATTACTACAACTTCATTATCAGGGACATAAAAGAAATTTGTTCTTTCTTTAAGCTTTATTGTATTTTTAGACTTTTTAATAATTTCGTCTGCCTTATCTATTTGTTCTTTATTATCCGAAACATAACTAATAGTATAGGGAACTTCTATTTTACGATTTTTTTCCACATAATATTTTAAAGAACTTACTGTCCCAAAGGAAGTTATGCAAGTTGTTATCAATACTGCTACCGCTGTAAGAGTCTTATAGTTATTTTTAATTCTAAAAGCTATATTTGAAAAACTAACAATATTTACACCTTTATATAAAAAACTCTTTTTATTTATATAGTGTCTTATTATCATAGAGAAAAAGGATCCAAACAACCAATAAGTACCTAATATAATAAGAAGTATTGTAGTCAAAAGACTTGTTCCAAAACCAATTTTTTCATAATTTATTGCAACATAATACGCAATACCAATTATTATTATTGAAACAATTCCTTTGAAATAATTAACTTTTGGAAGTTCTTCTTCTTTTTTTAAAGAATTTATCAAGTCAATTAAATTAGATCTAATAATGCTTATATATCCTTTTAAAAAAGTAAACATCAGTATAATTGAATACACAATTATAGTACCAATAATAGCTTTTTTAGATATAAAAAAGTCGATTTTCATATTTAAAAGGGCTACTTTAGCAAGTATCATCATAAATAATTTGCTAAATAAAATGCCTACACCTAATCCTATGATTAAGGATAACAATCCTAATAATAAACCTTCAGAAGCAAATATAAAACCTACTTTACTATTGTCAATTCCCATAAAAGCATATACTCCAATTTCTTTTTTTCTTTGATTTAAGAAAAAATTAGTAGAATATACTATAAAAAACACTAAAAATATTACCATAAGTACAGAAGCACTCATAGCTGTAGATTGTATATATCCTGAAGCTTCTTCATGTTCTAAAAATTGAGGATTATATCTCATTGACAAAAAATTATAATAGGTAGCTACAGAAAAAATCATTGCCATGACATACAAACCATAAGTTTTTATATTTCTTTTAAAATTAACAATTGCTATCTTAAAAGAGTTCATCTACCCCACCTCCCATAGAACCAAGTAAATCAATGATTCTCTTGAAGAATTCCTTTCTTGATGAATCTTTATCTATCCTTGTATGGATTTTCCCATCTTTTATAAATAAAATTCTTTTACAATAACTAGCTGAAAATGCATCGTGGGTTACCATTATAATGGTTGTATTGAACTCCTCATTCATCTTAGACAAACATTGTAACAATTCTTGAGAAGATTTTGAATCCAATGCTCCAGTAGGCTCATCTGCAAAGACTATAGAAGGCGAAGTAATAAGTGCCCTTGCCGCTGCTACCCTTTGTTTTTGTCCTCCTGATAATTGATAAGGATACTTTTTAATTTGATCTTTCAATCCAAAAAAACTACTTAATTTTTCTACTTTACTCTTTATCTCTTTAGAATTCACTTTTGATAAAGCAAGAGGCAATGCTATATTATCTTCAACAGACATACTATCTAATAGATTAAAATCCTGAAATATAAATCCTATATTATTTCGTCTAAATACTGAAAGTTCTCTATTCTTCATATTTCCAATATCTTTGTCTTCATAATATATATTCCCAGAAGTAGGTTTATCAATAGTAGATAACATATTTAAAAGTGTTGTCTTACCTGCTCCAGATGGACCCATTATTCCTAAAAATTCGCCCTCATATACTTTTAAATCTATATTATCTATAGCCTTAAAAATAGAATCCTTAGAGCCATATTCTTTTTTTAATTTCCTTGTTTCTAGTACTACTTTCATATTGACACCCTCCTATATTAATCTTTAATTATATTTTAATATTTCCCTTGGCTCTCTGCCATCACTTAGGGTGACAATATGAATACTAATATTACATCTTTGTCACATTGAAATAATCGGATAACTTATAAAAAACTATTACAAACTCTGTATACTGTGATACTTGAGAATCAACCTTTATTTCTATATTTATTTTATTTGCAATTTTTTTACATATATAAAGCCCCATACCTGTAGATTTACTAGTTTTACGTCCATTTTCTCCTGTAAATCCTCTATCAAATATCCTATTAATATCTTTTTTAGAAATACCTATACCATTATCCTTTACTGAAAGCATTATACTTTCATCATCTTCTTTTGCAAAGATTTTAATTTTTCCGCCTATATCTACATATTTGCAAGCATTATTTATTATCTGTTCCAATATATATGAAGCCCATTTTCTATCTATTAATACTTCAAAATTCAAATCATCAATTTCTAGTTCTATTTTTTTAGATATAAAAAGATTAGTATTAGTTTTAATTGCACTTTTAACTAAAGAATCAATATTTATCTCTTCAACTATAAAATCTTCTGAATAGCTTGATGATCTACTAGCATATAGTACTTGATTAACAAGAAAATTAGTTCTTTCTAATTCTTGTCTTAGCTGTTCTGATATATTGTACATATCTTCTTGTTCAATTTTATCAGCTATAAGCTCACATACTGATAATGGTATCTTAATTTCATGAACCCATTTTGTTATATAGTCATTTAACTCATCCAAATTTTCTTTTAGTTGTTCTGTTTCTTTCAGCTTTTCTTCATTTTTTATATCAACTGTTTCCCTTATTAGTTTTTGTTCCAACTTTTCACCTTCTGGGACATATACATCAATTTCTTTTTTATTATAAAGAGCATTTTTAAACTCTTTATAACTATTTCTCCACCTAAAGTAACCTACAATTAAAAACATAAAAGAAATAGAAAATATAAGTATATTCATATATAAAATATCATTTAAAGATTTATTTAAATTTGTACTACTTAGTAGTATCAGATTTATAATTAAAACCACCAATAAAAAACATATAATTGTCCAAGATAAATCTTTTAAATATTTTAAAAAACTCATGGTACCATATATCCTTGTGATCGTTTAGTCAATATAAAATCTTTTAGTCCTATTTCTTCAAGTTTTTTTCTAAGTCTATTGACATTTACAGTTAAAGTATTCTCACTTATAAAATATTCACTTTCCCATAGCACTCGCATGATTCTATCTCTAGATATTATTTTCCCTTTATTTTTCATAAGTAATTGAAGTATTTTGAACTCATTTTTAGTAAGTTCTATTTCCTTATCATTGTAAGTTAGTGTCCCATCATTTATATTTAAAATAGCCCCATCACATTCTATTATCTGTCCTTCATTCTCGCCATAAGAATAGGTCCTTCTAATTATAGCTTGTATTTTTGCTAATAAAATATCTATTGAAAAAGGTTTCGTAACAAAATCATCTCCACCCATATTCACTGCCATTATTATATCCATATTGCTATCCCTTGAAGACAAAAATATGATTGGAACTTTAGATATATCCCTTATTTTTTTGCACCAATAGAACCCATCAAAACAAGGTAAATTTATATCCATAATCACTAAATGGGGTTTATATTTTGCAAATTCTTCTAGTATGTTTTCAAAATTTTCTATGGAAGCTGTATCAAATCCCCATTTCAAAATTACCTCTTCTATATTGTCACAAAGAGATTTATCATCTTCTACTATAAGTAGTTTATACAAAATATCACCTCATAAATAAAAATTTTCTTTATTTATAGTATACCATTTTATGTTATCTTTTAGCTAAAGTAATCTTTTTCACCTTACATTAGTACAAAAAATAAGATTCTAAACCTTATAAATTCCTTAAATCACTAAAGTTTTTAATAAAAAATCGTACTTTCTAGTAAAATGTTAAGTATAAATCTAGTATTTTACTAAAAAGTACGATTTAATCAATTATAAAGCTATAAATTTTCTTATTCTATCATCTTCATAATTATTAAAAAACTCTGCTTTTTTACCTTCATGTACAATTCGTCCATCTTCCATAAATATTATTTTATTAGCAATCCTTTTTGCAAAAACCATGTCATGAGTGATAATTAAAATACTCATACCATTATCTACTAATTTTTCTATTATACCTGCTATTTCTTCCCTTAGCTCTGGATCTAAAGCAGAAGTTGGTTCATCTAAACACATGAGCTTAGGTTCTAACGCACAAGCCCTAGCAATAGCTACTCTTTGTTTTTGTCCTCCTGAAAGCTCAAAAGGATAAGAGTTTATTTTATCTTCAAGTCCCATAGTATTCAATAGTTGTAAAGCTTTATCCTTTGCTTCATTTTTAGATACTCCAAAAACATTTATAGGAGCTTCTACTATATTTTCTATTACTGACATATGAGGAAAAAGATTATAGTTTTGAAAAACTAAGCCTACTTTTTTCCGTATAAATTTCATTTCTTCAGAACTAGCATATATACTTTTATTATTATAGTCCTTGCATAAATAAGAACCATCTATTTTAATTGTGCCATTATCACATTTTTCCAAACTATTTATACATCTGAGCATTGTAGTTTTACCAGCTCCAGATGGCCCTATAATAGCTAAAATTTCTCCCGTTTCTAATGTAAAACTTATATCCTTTAATACTTGTTTTCTGCCAAAACTTTTATTTAAGCCATCTACCTCTAAAATCATTTTTCTCCCCCTATTCATAATAAGAATATCTTTTTTCTATTTTATTAAAAATTTCTGTAAATATAGCAGTTAACAATAGATATATTATTCCAACTAGTGCTAATGGGATTAATGAAACATCTCGATTTGACGCAATTTTCCCAGCCCTTAGTAACTCTCCAATTCCTACTACATATACTAAAGAAGTATCCTTTACAAGGGTTATTACTTCATTGGCAATAGAGGGCAATACTACTTTAAACATTTGAGGTAATATTATTCTTATAAATGTTTTATATGAAGTTAATCCTAAAACCTTTGCTGCCTCATATTGTCCTTTGTCAATGGACTCCATTCCTCCTCTAAATATTTCTCCAAAATATGCACCATAATTTAAAACAAAAGCTATAAGTACAGCTGTGAATCTGTCAAAAGCTATACCTACTATAGGTAGTCCAAAAAATATAAATACTATCTGCAGCATTAAAGGTGTGCCTCGCATTACCCATATATAAAATTCAGTTATTTTAAATAAAAATTTTATTTCTGACAACCTACCTATGGAAACAATAATTCCTAATGGAATAGATAGTATAAGGGTTAGAAAAAATATTTCCAAAGTTATAATAAGACCATCAGCCATAGATGGTAATAAAGTATATATATAGCTAATCATAGTATCATCCTTTTACTTTATTTGTTTTCTCCAAACCATTTTTCATAAACCTTTTGATAACTTCCATCTTTTTTCATTTCATTTAAAGTATTATTAATCTCTTCTATCAATCTTTTATCTTCTTTTCTAATGCCTATGCCATATTCTTCTTCTCCAAAATTATCTTCTAGGACTTTATACTCTTCAGGGTTTTTTTGTTTAATATAATATCTTGCGAGAACTTCATCTGATACAACAGCATCTACCCTTTTAGCTTCCAAGTCCATAATTGCCTCATTATTTGTATCAAATAGCACTGGTTCTCCACCTTCAAAAGTTGCTACTATTTCAGGTTGTTTGTTTATAGCTTCAAGTGTACTTGAACCATTTTGCACTGCTACTTTCTTCCCTTTTAGATCTTCCTTATTGTTTATACTGGAGTCCGCCAATGTAATTATTATTTGCTTGTTTTTTAAATAAGCTTGAGTAAAATTAACTTTTTCTTTTCTTTCTTCAGTAATAGAATAACCATTCCAAATAACATCAATATTACCTGAATTTAATTCAGTTTCTTTCATAGACCAATCTATAGGTTGAAATTCTACTTCAAATCCAATTCGATTAAACACTTCTTCTGCTAAATCCACATCAAAGCCCACCAACTCTCCCTTATCATCCCTAAACCCCATAGGAGCAAAAGTATCATCAAGACCCATTACTATACTACCTTTTTCTTCTAAGCTTTCATAAGAATCTTTATTTGATACCCTTTCCTTTGAGCAACCAGTTAAATTAATGATACTTAAAACCAACACAGCTAATAAAATCATAAAGTAATTTTTCTTCTTCATTTAATATCTCCCCTTTTATTTCAATTTAAAAATCAAAAATAAAAAAACTCTCGCCTCTAGCATTACACTAGAGAACGAGAGTATCACTCCGTGGTCCCATCTCTATTTATTGATACTTCACAGTATCAACCTTATCGAGTACGACAATCATATGTTTATACTCTAGCACTGTAACGGGTGCAGGTAATCCGAAGACAGTCTACTACCTAATAGGTTTCGATGTCTAGCTCAGAGATGTGTTCAAAATACATTCAAATGCCCCTCTCACCAAACGGGAACTCTCTGTAAAAGAAATGTATCTTTACTATTTCTCATCGAAGCTTTTATTTTGATTTGTTATGATAATACTTTAATATATTAAAGCAATATTGTCAATACATTTTAAATAAATTTTTTAATCAGCATCTCCTAATCCTGAAACTAGACTTTCTTTCTAAAATAATCTTACTAAAATACTAGAAACAACTATTGGTGCCATAGTAATAATAAAAATATACACAATAAAACATCCTATTGGTAAGCGGTAATTAAGATAGGTTGCTCTAAAATATCTTAATTCTATTATTAATCCATAATCTGTCACTATTCTGGAAAATAAAATAATTATTAAGCCTATAAAAAAGTAGTAGATTATTGAAATTTAATCTACTACTTTTTTATATCAATATCAATTTTTCCTTTTGCTCTTCTACCTAAAAATTTAATTCTATTTGTTCCTTCTTCAAGTATAATCTCTTTACTTCCCCTTTCTGTACCATTTAAAACATTGATAATTTTATCATCTGGCGTTACTACTACTACTTTAAAA
Source organism: Clostridiaceae bacterium (assembly GCA_019391515.1). Taxonomy (GTDB): domain Bacteria; phylum Bacillota; class Clostridia; order Tissierellales; family Sporanaerobacteraceae; genus Anaerosalibacter. The sequence continues at coordinate 297,388 of JAHXQP010000030.1, forward strand.
TCCCCTTTATCTATTTTAGAATCAAAATGAAATGTAACTTTACTTTCTTTATCAACTCTAATTTTATATACAGTATCTTTCCCTGTGAAAGAAGCAAATTCTAAATTTATTTTATCATCTTCTGCTGTTCCATTTTTACTACGATAAGTATAACTATTTGTTTTTTTAACTATTTCATTCTCATCATCAAATATACTACTCTGATAATCAGTAGGATTACATCCAACAATAGTCATGCTTACTATAATTATTAATATAAACAATATCAGTCTACTATATTTTTTCATTTAAAGATTCCCTTCTATTCAATTTTAACAAATTATATTTTGATAAAATAATGTTATTATAATCAATGTAATTTGTCAACATAAACTATTATTTCCTTCATTAAACTAATTATATTTTCCATTCTGTCATCTCAACTATTATTATTTCTTAACAACAATATGTAAATGCTCTGTCGCATCTCTATACTGAGGCAATTCACAACTTTCTACTGCTGCATTCATGAAATTTTCATAAACTTGTGGCATATAAGTACATAAATTTTTTATCTGTATATTAAGACCTGATAAAAAACTTTCTGCTCCTGCATACGATACAATATTAAAACCAGCCTTTTCTATCTCTGCAATTGCTAATGGTGGTGATGTAAAATATGTTGAAGTAAAGCTCTCTTCTGGCAAAAATTTTAAATCTCCATTTAAATATCTTTGAAAATGTTCTGTATCCTCAAATACTTTTGGAAACTCACTTACGGCTGATTTCAAACAACCCCATGTATTAATATAAGAAATCAAAGCAATACCTTCTTTTTTTAAAATCCTATGAGTTTCTCTTAAAACATTTAACCTATCCTTCTTATCATGTAAATGATATAAAGGCCCCATAAGTAAAATACCATCAAATAAATCATTATCAAAAATATCTAATTCTAATGCACTTTTACAATAATAATTTTCAGCTTTTAAACCAGCTTCTTCTATCTTTCTCTTTGCAATATCTAGCTCATTATTAGAAATATCTAATAGTGAAACATCATAGCCATTTTTTAATAGCATTAGTGAATATCTACCTGGTCCAGAGCCTATATCTAAAATATGCCCTTGTTTTGGAAAATATTTTTCAATTAAATGAACTGTGCTATTGTATTCTATCTTAGAATATGGATCGTCAAGTCTATTCCATTCATATTCAGCGGCTTCATCATAATATTTTTTAACATCATCAATCATGTTTATCACCTTTTCTCCATTTATTCTCTCCCTATAAATAGTTTACAATATCTATTACCTTATATAGTTATCCAATATCTTTGAACAACATTTCCATCATCTTCAACAACCTCATTTTCCAATATACCACCATTTGCAAATATTGTTTTGGCTGATGCTATATTGATTTTATCACAAGTAATAAGAACCCTTCTTATATTTAACTTAATACATCTTTCCAATGCCATTTTTAACATAATTTTTGCATAACCTTTTCCTCTTTCTGTTGGACGAATTCCGTAACCAATATGTCCACCGGTACTAAGCAAGTTTTCATTTAAATAATGGCGTATGCTTATTGCACCAAATATTTTTCCATAATCATTTATCAAGAAATATGTATCCGAAGGTACTAAATGGGATGGGCAAGTTTCCTTGTCAGTATATGATTTAACTTTATTTAACCATTGAGAATAATTCATACCATTACTTCTTATTGCACCTGGATAAATATATTCTCCGGTCTTTTCCCATTCAACCATCATATTAATATATGATTGCTCATGATCTTCTGATGGTAATATTAAATACACATTGTCCACTTTTATCTCACTTCCCCTTTGAAGAAATAATCCATAACATATGTATTCATTTTTTTAGGTTGCCATTTTTATCAAACCTTTTCCGTAAGGCTATTTCAGTTGGTATTATTGATAACATCATTACTGCTAATTGAATATATATTATCCATGTAAATATTTTTTCATAATTTTTTCTAAATAATAACATAACAATTAATGAAACAGTTAACAAAATAATTCCACTATAAAACCAAACTTTAGCATGATAAGCATGAGCAAATCCCCATGTTTCTTTGCTTTTCATAGACATTTTCGTTCTGTATCCATAGACCCAATTTATACTTTGTGGTGGATACTTCTTCCACAATGCACCAAATCCCAACATTGTAATTGGAATTAAGGAGTTCATAATTATTAAAAAAATATACATTTTAATCTCTCCCTAGAAAAACACTTAAAAATATAATTTATTCTATATAATATTATATCATTTAATCATGATTTGTTTCGTTTTTTTGTAGTTTTCCCAGTATTACCCTAGAAATTGTTATGAACTTCCTTTACTACATTGTTTATTATAAACTGTCTACATAATCTTTTGCTTCTTTTAATTTCATTCCAGTAACATCTCTTAACTTTTTTATTGCCTTGACTTTTTTATTTTCCTCAACAAGTTTTATTAACTCATCTCTCAACTCATCATTTATATGCCCCTTAGATAGTTCAGGTATTTCAAAATGCATAATGATTCTATTTAATTTTGATTCTATTCGTTGTTGATTACTTATTAATATATTAATGCTAGTAAGTAAAATAGTTATTAAAATTACATATATATATTTCATATTTTCAGCCTCCATTACTAGTTGATTTTATAATAAATATATCATTTTGTTTTTCAATTATCAAACAAATATAATTCTCTATTCCATGAAGACACACCTGAACCCAAAATTGCAGCACTAATATATACTTTCTCAGAATAAAACCTATACTTTTTTAAACCTCTCTTAGCAAGAATTCTCCCATCTTCTATAAGTGGTAGTAGTTCACAATGGAAGATGGGTAAAGATGAAGAATAATATTAAATATCTTCGTAAACAAATGGGCTTAAGGCAAGAAGATGTTGCAAAAAAACTAGGAGTTACCCGTCAAACAATTAATGCAATAGAGAATGACAAGTATAACCCTACTTTAGAATTAGCCATGAAACTTGCAAAATTATTTAAAAATACTGCACCCCATGGAGAATATATGGATTACGAGAAAATACAAGATATACAACTCTTCCATCATAATTTAGCATATATCTGACTTTATCTTTCGTAAATTCTTCATCAATTACATCTAATATTTTTTCTCTATCAAACCAATTTACTTCAAGGCTCTCGTCACTTGTTGTTAATTCACCTGAAATTGCTTTACCAGTAAATCCAAAACTTACAATTGTTCCAATGGGACTAATCCCATCAGGCTGAAACATCTCCCCTATATTTGAATGAACTGCTATTAATTTCCCAATTTCTATAATTATCCCCGTTTCTTCTTTTATCTCTCTTTTTAATCCATTGATGAGATTTTCACCTGTTTCAATTTGCCCTCCAGGGATCTCCCATCCCCTATCAGGACTTTTCACTAGGAGTATTTTTTCCTCATCATTTTCTATTAATCCACTAACAGCAACAATATGTACTGGATAATTCATAATACCATCCTCCTAATCCGTAATATAGAAATACTGAATCTGAACTTCAAATATAAACTATAATCATAATCTTATAATATGGTTCCCCATTGAAAATTAAGATCGGACTGAAATAATAAACAAAAGCAGTAGGTTTTACCATAACAAATCCACTGCTTTTATAAAATTAATATATTAGTTTTTAAATAAAGTTATCATTGATAGAAATAATGAATTTTTTTATATCAACTAGATTGTTTCTTAAAACACTATATATTATCCTTTTATCCATTTTTAGGTGCTCATGAAATAGTACATTTCTAAGGCCTACTATTATAGCAACGATATCCCAAATCATGTAACCTCTAAGTAGCATTGCTAGGATATATTATTTCAATTCCATTGTTATATATTTCATATTTAATGGCAGTAGTTCACCTATTCTCCCCTTAATAAAAAATCATTCTTGATAAATCCAATGTAATCCTTTAATAATTCTATATCATTTATTTTAGAAATTTTCTTCCGATTTTTTATCACTAGCATAATTACTATTATCTCGAAAATAGTTAAATAACAATCCTTTAAGTCAAAAACAAAAAAGCCCTTTAATAATATATAGTCTAAGCTTCCATTCCAAAAAATTTTATCTATTAATGAACATATAATACCTGAAAATAAAAATACTTTTATGATATCAAGAATTGAATTTTTTGAGATTTTAGCTTCTAAATATTTAAAGGCATAGTAACTAAGAAATAAAACCAATATCACCATAATTATATGAAAAATCCTGCCCCAACCAAGATTAAATAATGAATTTATATATGAATAATTGTCATTTAAAATTGGCATAAAATATAGTATGTTTTTTATTATTGGAATCTTTACACCATAATAATTTTTGACTATTATCTTTATTCCTTGCTCTATAGCAACTAATAGTAAAATAATAATTTTGGTGATTTTATACTTATTTTTTACTAGCTTCTTCATGCTTACCTCCTATTTTTGCATGATATTCTACTTATATATGTAATTCTTCACTTCTGGACATTCATTATATACTGAATCACTTTATTTTTCCCTTTCTGCCATTATAAGATAAACTATTCCCACTCCTAATGAAATTACACTTAAGATTATAAGTGTGCTACCAGTATAATCAAGCATGGCATTAAATAATCCACCATCCCATGAAGACACACCTGAACCAAAAATTGCAGCACTAATATACCTTATGGAAAATAGAATTGTTGCCATAAAGCAAAAAGATACTCCTGCACCTCGTTTGTTCATTAGAAAAGTCTCCTTTCCTTTATAATAAAACTATTTATATCACATAATTCTTGCTGATTTAAGCCTTGAAGTTATAAATAGGCTTGATTATATCCAATATATCGACTGTATCTTCTATATTACTTATTATTTCTTCAATAGGTTTATATGCCATTGGGGCTTCATCCAATGTTGATTCTTTTACTGATGTTGTATAAACCTCTTCCATAGATTTCTGAAATTCTTCTAAGCTAATATTATCTCTCGCTTGTGCTCTGCTCATAATCCTACCAGCTCCATGTGGTGCACTATAGTTCCAGTCTGAATTGCCTTTACCTGTTGCTAAAATAGATCCATCACGCATATTAATCGGAATTAATACTTTTTCTCCTTCATAAGCTGATATTGCACCTTTTCTAATTATATTGTCCTTAAAATCAATATAGTTATGAACTGTATGAAAGTATTCAAAATCATCCAGTGATTTATTAAACATTCTTTGTAGTATAATCTCTGCCATTGTTTCCCTGTTTAATTTTGCATACTCTTGACATATGTTCATGTCGTGCAAATACTTGTCCCTAAATTCATTAGTTAGAAAACATAATTCTTTTGGATAGTTTGGTTGCAAATCATCGTATTCCTTTTTTAATTCTTTCAATACTTTTTGTATTTCTTTTCTTCTGCCTTGTTCTTTATATTTTTTTATAATTTCTTCTCTTTTTATGAAATAGTCCCCTTTTCCACTGCATAAATCAACTGCTAAATTTTGATAAAATTCTGCAACTTGTTTACCTAGATTCCTACTTCCAGAATGGATCACAAGATATTTGTTATTATTTTTATCTATATTGATTTCTAGAAAGTGGTTACCCCCACCAAGTGTTCCTATGCTTCTTTCTAATCTCTTTGTACCTTTTAAACTTCTATAACAATATAATTCTTGTAACTTTGGATATCGGATAATTCTACCTTCATGTGTATTAAATCCTGCTGGAATATACTGATTAATTATACTATCTAATTTTTTCAAGTCAATTTCTATTTGTCCTAAATTAACAACTTCCATTCCACAATTATGAACGAACACGCCTGCCGATAAGGCAAAATTATGATATTTATCTACACTTAAGCAATATACATCTTCTTTATAATCCAGTTTTTCAACAGATATAACTTTATGATTATTATATAATACTTTATTCCAATTTTCTTTATCTATTACTTCTATAATTTTTTTAAATCCATATTCTTTTATAGTTTTACAAGCAATGTCATAAGTAGGATAATTATAAAATTTTTTTCTATAAGAGTTAAAGGTATCTGCATTAACATCTTTACCATCTTTTTTAATAGAAAGTATCACATTTCTTATCCTTCCTAATTTTTGTTTAACTATCATTGTTTCATCTGAATTTTTATTACTAAAAAATTCGCTTCCTCTTTCTGCATTCTTTTGAACGACTTTTTTAAAGTCCTCCTTATTTTCATTCATGTAATTTGTTATATTCTGTATTGCTATTTCTTTTTTTTTATTATAATATTTATCATCATAAAATCCTTTTTCTTGTAAGACTTGTAGTCTTTTTTGCTTAAATTCAGGAGATCTTAGTCTTGTTACTTGGTTTGAACTTTTTCCATGAATTGTTGAATGCTCATCAATTGTTAATAATTTTAAATTTTCAGGTGTGTTATCAAATTGATTTCCATTTTTATGATGAACAACATAACCTTCTGGTATATTACCAAAATACTCTTCTGCTACAATTCTATGTGTTGGTTGAGTTTTCATATTTTTATTAGGTTGTAGCAAAGATTCATATCCATCCCTAGTCTGATAAGTTCTATACAAGGGCATTAAACTATCTTTATATTTTAAATCTTTTGCTTGTTTGTACTTTCCATTTCTTAACATAATCTCATGATCAGGCGTACAAATAATCTCCTCACCACCGCTTATTGTAACTTTTACTAATTCTGCATTCCTTATTGTTTTTAATGCTTTTGCTTTCCCATTTACAATTTTTTTATCTTTATTGACGGAATAAACCCAAAACTCCTTACCTTCTTCATATAATTGTTCTAATGTCTTTTGAGTCCCATTTAATAAGGGTATTTTTGTATCACCAACAAAACATCCTATATCTACCCCAACTAAATTCGGAATTACTTTATCTCCTAAATCAGCTGTGAATCCTATTACACAACCAGCACCTTTGTGACAATCTGGCATAATTCTTACTTTGGCATTTTCCACAAAATCCTGGTTAAGCAAGTTGGTTATTTGGGATATTGTTTCACTCTCAATATTATTGGTAAATACCTTAGCCATACTGTATTTTCCCTGCAATTCAATCATAATTTTCACCATCCCTATTTAGTTAATATTTATTATACTTTTGAAAGTATAATAAATATTATATGCCGTTACTGAAAACTTATTTGATGAGCCATCTATTAATCCTATTTAATACAAATTATCTAATGCACTGAATCATTATCAAACAAGGATTTTCTTTTCCCCATAATTCTGGCAAGCACTCCAATGGTTTAAATCCCATTGATAAATAAAATTTCCTTGTATCTGCATAATAAATGTCAGGATGAGATTCATCAAGAGTCTTTACTTGCAAGAATTCATATCCATGGTCTTTAGTAAAGCTCAAAGCTCTATTAAATAAATCTCTACCAATTCCTTGTTTATGATAATCAGGCAAAACCCCCATAACATAAATCTCAGCAGTATATTGATTGTTTTCTTTAATTGAAATAAAACCTAATGGTTTTATTTCATCCATTGCTGCAAAAAAAGGTAAATTACTACTTTTATTAATGTACTCCTGTGTAGATTCTGGTATTCCAAACCAATTAGGGAGTGATTTTAAGATCCACGCCGATATCTCTCTTTTTTCCTGTTTGTCATGTATTTCTTTTATATTCATCTTTTCATCACCTAATATAAATTTTCTTTATTACACATTTTTATACTATTATACATTATATGAAAAATGCGACACATAAACCATCAAAGATATTACTCATTTTTTGTCCTTATTTCATTTCAAAATACTTATCTAAATAATTTCCATCGCCTATCTTTTTTGTCTCAATTTTGCCATCAATTGGGCTTAGCAAAATATAATACTTAACATTGTTTTTTTCACCAGTATAAAGATATGCATTAGGAACTAAACGGGTATTCTTCAATCCAAATGATATAATCGACTTATCCTGTAATTCAGAAAGATTCTTATACCCATGTTGAACAACAATACCCTTACCTTCTCTGTAGGAGAAATCAGGTTTATAAGCAATAAAGCTAGCTATTGTAATAACAATCAACAAAACAGTGAACCAACGCACCTTTGGTTGAACTGTGTTTATTTCCTTTTTCCAATCAATTAGTGTAATAACAATCCAACTAGTCAATAAAGATATAACAAAATTGATACGAAATGCATCTGCATAAATAAAGTGAGAAATCAAAAACATACCAATCCCAACTAATATACATAATATGATTTCAAAAATCAAAACTATCTTTTGACTCTTCATTTATTATAAAACCTCCTACTTCATATAATTTTTCTTACACGTATTATATCATTTAATTCTAGCCTATAATGTGATTCACCATATTAATTTAACTCGCAAAATAAATAGAATATATCTAATAAAATAACAGATTAACTAAGTATATAAATAAAACTAGTAGATTTTTATTATAACAAATCCACTAGTTTTATTTATTTCGTATAATCTGGGATAACACCTTTATAAATATGTCCACTCCCGTTTAAAATAAGTTTTTCCCTATAAATACAGACTATGACAATTTTCCAAGTTGAATAATTCCTGCACAATGAGATACAGTTGTAAAACTAATATCTTCTTTAGGAAAAAATTCTTTTAATTCATCAAATACAAAATATATTTCTTCATCATCCCAATAATTATCATACTTTACTTTACACTGCTCTAGTAATTTTCTTGTTTCAAATGCCACATCTCCAATAATAATTTCACCATCATTAGAAAGATACTTATCTAATTTATTAATAAAATTTATTTTCTCTTTATCTTCTAAATGATGCATTGCATAAGTACTTATAATATAATCAAACTGTATGTTTTCAAGTGCTTTGGGTAAGCCCTTAGAAAAATCATATTGAAACAATTTAGCTAATAGCATTTTCTCTTTTGCGATCTTTAGCATTCTTTTGGAAAAATCAATGCCATATACTTCATATCCATCATCATATAGTTTTTTTGTTAATACTCCTGTACCAAATCCAATATCCAATACTTTTGCTTTTTCTTTCTTATGAACTATATTGTAAATAGTATTGAGAACATCTTTATATCCTGCAAATGGATATTCATTATCCTCTTCACTTAACTGAACACTTTTATCATAACCATCTGCCCATAAATCAAAACCTTTATTGTTTAACATTAAGAAAGCCCTCCTTGCCTAATTCATAGTCAATAGCAGTTTTCCATTTGCCAATTTGGTCTTTCCAACAGTCTTTTCCTATAGTATCAAATTTAATCTCTAAGTTATCGTTATAATGTCTGCGTACATAAGATAATGTTGTATATTGTCCTGTTCTAGAACTTTTTCATAATCATCCACCTTATTTCACTTTTTAAAAAAATAAATAAAATATTTTATTTTTCAACTATTAAACAACTATGATTTTCATTTAGATACAATATAAATAACTTTTTGAACAATAATTAAAATTAATCCTAATTTTATTATATGGTTTTAGAATAGTGATTGGATAAAATAATTATAAGTAATAGTTCAAATACAATCAACCCAACTGCTGGTAGTAAATATTCTAATGGTGCTTTCATAAAACCAAGATAGAGAACAAATCCACATAATATATAGTTCATAATCTGTGCAGTTAAATAACCTGACTTTTCTCTTATTCTGATATTTCTTTCATCATTTTTTTCTATAGAATAAAGTTCTTCTATATCTTTACTTTTAGTATCTGAAACTAAAAGAGTCTTAATAAAAGAACCAATACCCAATGCAGCACAAGCTCCTCCTATACCAAAACATAAACCTCCAAGCATTTCATTAACTCCTAAATTAAATATATAAACCCCAAGTATAATAAGTAGAATACCAACAATCCCTGCTCCCAAATACAGTATTTTTTTTCTTTTCATTTTTGAACCTCCTCCTTATAAATAAATATTTCTTCAATTTGTTTTCCAAAAAACTCTGCAATATGAAAAGCCAGCTCTAAAGATGGATTATACTTCCCATTTTCTATTGAGCTAATTGTTTGTCGTGACACCCTCAGCGCCTTTGCTAACTCATCTTGATTGAGATTTTGTTTTTTTCGTAATTCTTCAACTCTATTTTTCAGTAACATCACCTCCAAATATATGACAAGGAACCTTTACATTTATTATATGCTCTCCTTTTAGTTTTGTCAAGGAACCTTTACATGACTAACTTTTAAAAAACAAGTTTTTTCTAAACTTGTTTTTTAAAAATTATTATTGCTTCATAATAAATCTTCTTATACGATTCGTCGTATTAGTTCTACTGGCAAAACTTGTTTGATAATAAATATACCCAATAAAAAGTAACTTTAATTAGTAAAATATATACAAATAAACTTTAGTGCATAATATATAAAGATTGTGATACATTATACTAATTAAATCATAGACCTTTTCCATCTTTTTAACTTTGAATAAGGCTCTTGAGGTAAAATACCTATAATAATAAAACATATTGCCAACCCTTGTAAAAAACCTAAAAATAAATCAGGTATACTAAAAAAACGTCTTAGAATAATATAGACTGTTTGTGCAAAAATTCCTATGAATAGTTCTTTTCTCACATTAATGCCTCCCTAAGATTAAATAATATTTACTTCACATAAATCTACTGATATTCAATTAAAATAATAAATTCAAAACTACAAAAATAATAATGGACAATAAAGTAATAGGAATAAGTAAATGTATTTTCTTTTTTGTCTCTTTATATTCATTCCATTCATCTATTGCCTGATTTATAAGTATTATCCCAACTAAAGCAATAAAAACATTACGCGGAATATCAACTTTCATAAGTATAAGTATTAAATATGTAGCTGAAACTATGCCTACAATAATTTGTCTTGCCTTTTCCATATAGCCATCTCCTGATAGTATTTTTAAAAACTTCTTACAAATTCTTTTAGATATTTACAATTTAATACGATATATTTTTTACTTATACATATTATATCATTCAATTTTAGTTTATGATAACCCCTTAAACATTATCCTATAACACATAGCTTGTCCACTATTTATAGTATGGTTCAATGGTTCACCATATTAATTTGACTGACAAAACAAATAGGATGTGTTTGATTGTGGATATTCCTAATATATAAGGTATAAGTAAAACCAGTAGACTCTTATCATGCAAACCTGCTGGTTTTATAAAATTGCTATAGCTGTTTCTTCAACTTATTATACTTAACTATCAAATTTACAATAATGCAAAATATTATTTTCAACATCATAGATTCCCACAGTATAATTTGAAGAATACCTCTCAAATAACAATCTATCATCGTTAATCTTATCTTTACCCTTAAATCTGTCAATAAATATCCAATATCCATTCAGTATTTCTGGCATATCTAATCTTTCAGCCAAATCAGATATATATTCAACGGAACCTTTTTCTCCACCATATAACTTAAGTTTAATATTTTCTGTGAGAGGTAAACTTCTCCAATCACCATTATCTTTAATCTCTGATAAAATCTTTTCAGCATTTTTACCCTTAAATTGAATTTTTGCTAATGTTATCCCATCTTCGTAAAATCCTTCATGCGTGTTCTCATATTCTATTTTTATGTTCTCAGGCATTTTAATTCCTAAAGAGTTTGAAATTTTTTGTTGATGGACTGTGAAAAACAGCCCGTTAAAGAAAAAATAATAATTAAAAATATGTAAGTAAATCGCTTTCTCATATACATCACCCCATGTAAAATAAACTAGAAACCAAAGCCCCTGCATATTCTATAATGCTAAAATTTTTAATTTTCTTCTTTTGAATATTCTAAAATATCGCCCGGTTGACAATCTGATGAATTATTATAACTAAAACTATTTATCTGAATAATTGTATTTTACATATACATAACTGTTCCATTTTTCTATATATTCTTCTTTAACAAAATTAAGCTTTTACTTGCAATATTCTCTGGATGTACAAGGCAACATATTTCATAATCATCGTATTTCTGAAAAAGAAATGGAATTAGTGAGGTTAACAATTCAAAAATATAACCTTTCCTTTGAAAATAAGGAGATATAGTAAATCCAAGAGAGATTGTTTTCTCTTTTTTTGAAATATACAAATCACCAATTAATTTATCTGTTCTTTTTAAAGCTATTGCAAATTGCATTTCATCATTATTTAAATCACGATCAAAATTTGTTTCAATAAGCTTTTTCAAATACTCTTTTGAAGTATCTTTCCACTCTTGATATTTCCCACACTCTTTATTATTTCTATATTCAAATAAATGCTCTAAATCATCTAACCTAAAATTACGGAGATGTAATCTTTCAGTATATAATATAATTTTCACTCCCATCTTAATATTATTGAAATATCAGTAAAAAGTGGATATTCATTTTTAAATTATTTTTTCCATAACTTTAATTTCCCAGTTTCTTTCAGGATGAATTGTACTAATTATTTCTTTTACTACTTTAAATCCCATTCTTGTCCAAAACTCAAATCCATTTTTATTTTCCTTTAGTACGCCCAATCTTAATCTGCAATATCCCCTTTTCCTCATATTTATTGCAAACTCTTCAACAAATGCGCTTCCATATCCTTGTCTATGAAAATCTCCATGAATTATAAATAGTCCTATGTATACTGTATCTTCATCTGGATAATTCATTACATAATCTATAATCCCGATATCTTGACCATTTATGGATATTAATTTGTAATTCTTGTTCTGCAAATTTGAACCTGGTGGTATATCATTTTTATCTTCAATAATAGATTCTATTGAAGGTTTTCCATTCATGGAGACTTTAAAATACTCTTCATTTGTATCATAAATCTTTAAAACATTTTTAAGTAAATCCTTAGTAACTGTCTTCAAGACAACCTTGTTTTCAATATATTTCAACTTCCTCACCTCAAGAATAATTTGTTTTTCAATTTCTTCATTTATCCCAATATTATCTGAAATGATCCAAGAGTTATTACCTACTATTTTACCATAAACTAGAATACCTTACCCTACTTACGCTCGCAAAAAAATGATTTTACATTAGTATCCTTAAATACATCCATAATAATCCCCCATAAAATATAAACTTTATTTTATAATATTCTACTGTTGAGTAATATATAGATATTGTGTTGTAATAATTAACTTAATAGTTATGCTCAATATAATGAGATTTAAACATACAATAATATAAAGTAGTAACTTCCTTATTATCTAACAATCTTAATTTTTCATTTTTTTGAAATCTATATTTAAATCCACATTTCTCGTTTACTCTTTTTGAATTATTATTAAAATCAAAATGCCCACACCAAATTAAATCTAAATTTAGTTCATTAAAACCATATTTAAGTAAACAATTTACTGCCTCTGGAATAATTCCTCTTCCCCAATATTTAGGATTTAAAACATAACCTATTTCTTTCTGCTTTAATTCGGTAAGACTATCATCTGGTTTTCTATCGTGAAGCCCTATACCACCAATAACTTTATTTTCTTCCTTTAAAACAATAGCATATGTATTATCATCTCTAATAAACATTTTTATAATTTCTTTACTTTCTTCTTCATTTTTATGCGGTGGCCAACCAGCATTAGGACCTACTAGTTCACTTTTAGCATATTCATATAAATCCTTACTATCAGTTTCTTTCCATTCTCTTAATATTAGCCTTTCAGTTATTAATGTTTCCATATGTTTTCCCCCTGTTACTTCGTCATATTTTACTTATACGTATTATACCATTTAATTCTAGTTTATGGTGTCCCCCTGGACATTAGTATATATGAAATACAGCTTATCCTACTTATGATACGGTTCACCGCACTAGTTCTATTAGCAAAACTTATTTAGTAATAGATATTTATAAGATATAAGGTATAAATAAAACCAGTAAACTCTTCATGTAAACTTACTGGTTTATAAAGCTATTTATTTAATTATTATAACCATATCCCATTTTCACCACAAACTACAACCCTAACCATAATATATTCTTCAATTAATCATTATTGAAATCATTCGCCATTTCTAAAACTGAAATATATCTCTCCAACTCTTCTTCTACATATTCTTTAATCATTTCCGTTAGCATCTGAGGATTAGAATTATTTAAGCAAAAGTCCGTAAAACAATCATAGTATCTCTTTCTATCCTTAAACTTGATGTTAATAGGAGGATATCCTTTTTTCATAAGTTCAAAGTTTATAATTAAGCGTCCAGTTCTACCATTCCCATCTATGAATGAATGTATAGCTTCAAATTGCAAATGAAATAATGCAACTCTTTCAATGATATGTTTATCGCTCATATCTTCATTATATTCATTGATTAGCCGTTCCATCAATACTGGTACTAGATATGGTTGAGGTGGTTCATGTACTGCTCCTAGAATAGTAACTGGTATACGTCTGTATTTTCCCCTATCTTGAGGCTTATCCATCAAAACTATACTATGAATATCCTTTATAATATTTTCTGATAACGATATTTTTTCCCTTACTAGTTCTTCTATATAAAAAAATGCCTCCTTATGTCCAATTACTTCTAAATGCTCTTTCAGTGGTTTTTTATCTATAGTAATTCCTTCCTGTAAAACAAGTGCCGTTTCTTGCAATGTAAGAGTATTACCTTCTATTGCATTTGAATTATAAGTAAAGTCTATTAAAAATTCGTCTCTAAGTCTTTTGGTTTCTCCTTCTGTAAGAGGTCGATATTCATTAAGTTTTTTAAGTAAATAATCAAGTTTTTCAAACATTGTATCCCCTCGTTTTTTTAATACTTAAGTATGTATATTATACCATAATTTTCAATATATAATAATTTGTAACCCTTAGATTTGTTAATTTTCTATTTATCTATATCTATTTTCATTAAAATCATCAGTTTCTACACTAGATATTTCAAATTTTTCTACCTTTCATTTTGTATAGATTTCATCTAATATATATTTATAGCTTATCTTATTTTTTATTTAATAATTCTTACGATATAAGAAGTCTTAGTACTTGCTGATTAAAGTCCTTAGCCTCTTCATATGCCCCATGTCCAAGATCTTTATACAAAATCAACTTGCTTTTATTTATTCTTTCAGCCATTTCCTCACTTGCATTTTTTCCTACAACTTTGTCACTATCTCCACCTATTACTAAAGTAGCACATTTAATTTTATCTAGCTCATCATAAGCGTTATGATTAAGACATGCATTAGCCTGAACTATAAATCTTTTAAAATTTTTTGGTTTCCCAACTCTTGTAAGAATGGGATAAAACACTCTGTATTTTTTAAGTTTATCTTCTGTAAAGGTTTTTTCCACAGTATCTATAATTAAGTTTCTATAATCATTATTCTCAGCCAAGGTTATCCAATTTTTTATAACTTTCTGCATGATATCACCCTGCTTGGAAACAGATACCCCTATAACAAGTTTATCTACCATTTCAGGGTAATCAATAGCAAGATATTGTGATATCATTCCTCCTTGCGAAACCCCCATTATGTGAGCATTTTTTATACCTAGATTCTCCATGGCAATCTTTTGGTCTTCTGCCATATCTCTAGTTGAATACCCTTCTTCAATATCATTCTTTCTACTAAAAACATATACTTTATATTTTTTAGTAAATAGTTTATACATTCTTGCAAGTAATATTTTTGTTCCTTTAACAGTCTTTAATCCATCCCCTAATCCTGGTATAATGATAAAAACTTTTTGGCCCCTGCCAAAAGTAACATAGTCCATATCTGTTCTACCAACCTCTACCTTCCCTTCCTTTGCCTCATAAAACATTATAATACCCCCTCATTCACATAATCCTTCTTTTAGTATCTCAATATATTTCTTAAGTTCTTCCAAATAACAATCTTTAATATCATTGATATTAGAATATTGGTCTGCTTTTTTAATAAATTTTGCATTAAAACCCTCAAGAACCCACTTTAAAACATTTAAAACTTTTTCCTTTTCCCACTTTAATGCTTGTGTTTCAGAATATCCTAATATTTTATAATAAAAGGAATCTCCAGTAAGCTTATATCTTTCTACAGTCTTCTTGTATATACTCGAACTATCATCACTAAAAGCACGCTTTAAAAGATTATATTTATCAATATTCTCTATGTACCAATTAAATTCAGCCTCTGCATATATAAGAATAATTTCAAATATGTCTCCTTTAAGCTTTGGTAACTCCTCTTTTAGATTTTTTCCTAAATCAGCTATAACATAATCTAATATATAAAAATATAAATCCTCTTTATTAACAAAATATTTAAATAGACTCCCTTTACCTATAGAAGCTTTTTTGACAATGCTATTTGTCGATGCTTCATTGTAGCTATATTGTGCAAATTCGATTAATCCAGCATCGGTAATTCGATTTCTTTTATCTATATCCAGTTGATAAAATAATTTTTTTGGCATATTTTCCTCCTAGCAATCAGTAGTTACTTAAAACTCACCTAATGACCACATGGTCATTAGGTAGACAATATAATTTTTTTCGCCATTTGTCAAATTTTAAAATACTTATTGAAAATATATTGTAAATATAAAAAAAGGCTAGATTACTCTAACCTTCTAGTTTCATATTACTTCATCTTTATCAATATAACTTATATTCTCATATACTTATCCTACTTATGATACGGTTCTCCGTAACTACTCTAAATGAGGTTTTTCCATTTCAACCTGACAACACATCTACGATTATCTTACATTTTTCTTTTTCAAAGAAACAGTACATAATCAGTCTTTCCTTTACATCAAGTATTCTATAGCAAGAGCAATTAGTGATAAACAACGATTAAAAAGATAATCGTAATAACGGACATCTGTAATATCAATCTTATCAGTTTCATGATGGCGTATGCGATATTTATTTCCAATGTCCGTCAACATCTTAAATTCATCATTAAATAAATTGGAAAATTCACTATTTCCACCTGACATATTATTGACTATTTTTTTTGCTGAATGTTTTTTATCCAATGTTGTATAGTAAGTTTTGAGGCGTTCAAAAGCATCCCATATTTTTTCCACTGAATCTTGTCGTGCTGTAGAATTGGGTGTCTTATATAATGCAACAGCATCTTTCAACAACTCTCTTGTGCCTATCTCAGGTACTGCTGCAAAACTATTTTCAATTTCTTTTGTAAGTGGACTATTCTCAACAATTCTTTCTATAATCTTTTCATCCGTTAGTTCGTAAAGTAATCCTGCCTCAGTAAATATTCCATTTATTTCCTCTTTGAAATTTATAAATATATCTGAAGTTTTAAGGCAGTCTATCGTTTTGTAGTTTTGATATCTATTGTTCCATCGTTCAGAAATATCCTCAATATTTAGTGCAAAGTACTCAATAAGGTCTAAAAGTGCATACTGGTCATATTCATCATTATATGTAGGTGCACAAATCCTATCAAACTCATCCCGAAAAAGAGACGGGATTCTTATTTTAATTCTAGTTATAAATCCTTTTTCATCAAATGCAACATAGTCGCTATTTGTAAAGTCATGATGGCAATTTAGAGTAAAAATATGTGTTAAGTTTTTTTGATATCTTTTACAGCAATCTAAAAGTAATGAGTACATATCTATGTTAATAGAATATGTCTTTTCCAATGGGGCTCTTATACCACGCCTTTCAGTATATAATTTCATAATCCATCTCCTTAATTTCCTATTTATCTTTAATTTTAATCCTTAATTTATTATAACATATTTTGTAAATATAAACTTACTTATGATATGGTATTTTTCTTTATAAAAACAACCTTAGACAAGTTATATCAATGTCTAAGGCTAAAAACCTCACTTACTTATGATAGGGTTCACCCTTCATTATTCTAAATCCTCTATATATTTGTTCCAATAATATCATTCTTATTAATTGATGAGGAAAGGTCATTTTTGAAAAGGATAGTTTAAGATTGCTTTTGTTTAACATTTCTTCTGAAAGGCCTAATGAACCTCCTATGATAAATGTTATATCATTTGTTCCACCTAAAGTTATATCTTCAATTTTCTTTGAAAATTCTTCACTGGAAAAATTCTTTCCTTTTATATCAAGGGATATTATATAAGAGTTATTTGATATTTTACCAAGTATTCTTTTCCCTTCTTTTTCTTTTATTATTTCAATTTCTTTTTTACTTAAATTTTCTGGTGCACTTTCATCCGTTACTTCTAGTATTTTCAATTTGCAGTATCTTGAAAGCCTTTTTGAATATTCTTTTATACCTTCTTGCATAAACTTTTCTTTAAT
Organism: Clostridiaceae bacterium; assembly: GCA_019391515.1. GTDB lineage: Bacteria > Bacillota > Clostridia > Tissierellales > Sporanaerobacteraceae > Anaerosalibacter. The sequence goes on from JAHXQP010000030.1 coordinate 315,702, forward strand.
TTTTCCTACTCCAATTATTGTTATATTCATTTCTACCTCCATTTTCTTTTTATAAATCTTTTTTATTATAACATTTATTTTTTATATTTAAACAGTTTATGACAATAAAAAACTGCAGAAGCTAAAAGCCTCTACAGTCTTGTTTTTATTTTTAATAAGTCTCAACAAATACTTCGAAATATCCTTGAGGATGAGCACATGCTGGACATGCTTCTGGTGCAGATTTCCCTCTATGGATATATCCACAATTATTACATTTCCATTCCACTATTTCATCTTTTTCAAATATTTTGTTGTTTTCTATATTACTTAATAATTTTCTATATCTAATTTCATGACGTTCTTCTGCTTCTGCAATTTCTCTCCATACGTAAGCTATTTCTGGGAATCCTTCTTTTTCTGCTATATCTGCAAACTCAGGATACATTGAAGACCATTCTTCTTTTTCCCCTTCTGCCGCAGCTAATAGATTTGATTTAGTATCTCCTAATGCTACTGGATATGCTGCATTTATATCTACAGCTTCTCCTTCTAAATCCTTACTTAAGAACTTAAAAAATCTTTTAGCATGCTCTTTTTCATTTTCTGCTGTTTCCATAAATATATTAGATATTTGAACGTATCCTTCTTTTTTTGCTTGAGAAGCATAGTATGTATACCTAGTCCTAGCTTGTGATTCTCCTGCAAAAGATTTCATTAAGTTTTCTGCTGTTTTTGTTCCCTTTAAAGATTTCATTGTTAAGCCCCCCTTATATATTGTTAGATCTTTACTATAGAATTCATTATACCAGAATTCATCTATTCTAGCTACTCTCCAAACTTTTCATTAATCTCAAACTATTAAAACAAATGAATTAATATAAAAAAACATATGAAAATATCATGTTTTACATTTTTCCATTTATTTTATTAAATACAAAATCTGAAAATCTATCGTATATGAGACAGTAAAATAATGAAAATATAGCCAATATAATTAGTTGAATTAGTATATGAAAGGAAAGCTCTTTTCCAAATATATTTATTCCAAATATAAAAGTCATAATACTTAATGATATAGTTAAAATAATTCCTCCTATAATTCCATTAATAATACTTTTCTTAATATAAAAATTTGATATTCCTAAAGATAACCCTACTATTCCATTAGTAAAAAAGAAAAAGAACCCTTCATGAACACTTAATAAGGCTACTAAAACATCTGCAACTATGTAGGTTAGAAAACCAATAACAGGTTTTTTTCTAGCACTAATATATATAGGAATTCCACTTAAAACAGTAACAAATACAAATACTTCAGAAAATAATACAGGTATAACTTGGAATATAAAAGCTATAATAGCCATAAAACTACCTAATATAATCAACTTAGTATCCATAGTAAATGATACCCCCCTTATATATTTATGAATATAATAAATAACTGTTCTTAAAAATTAAATAAATTAACATATTATATGCTTTTGCATATATTTAATAAAAATACTATTTTAATTTGGGAGGATGGAAATGAATAGATATGTAAATCCAAAGGATATAAAAGTACCAGAAGATTACAAAATTGAAGTTTTTGCTACTAATTTAACAACACCCATAAATTTAATAATTACGGAAGAAAATGAAATGTACCTCGCCGATTCAGGAGTTGCTGACGGTAATGGAAAAGTTTTAAAATTAACCTCAAATGGGTTCAAAATTATTGCCCAAGGTTTTAATCCTCCACTCACAGGAATAAACTACTTTCAGGAAAAAATATATGTTTCCCATAGAGGGAAAATAACTACAATTGATAAAGGCAGAAAAACAAAAGATATTATCAGTGGATTACCTAGTTGGGGAGATCATCACAATAATCAAGTAATATTTAGCCATGACGGTAAAATGTACTTTGGACAAGGAACTGCTACAAATTCTGGAGTAGTAGGTCTAGATAATGCTGGATGGTTAAAAAATTATCCTCAATTTCATGACTATCCAGGAGAAGATATAAGACTTAAAGGTGAAAATTTTGCCACAGAAAATATTTTAGAAAATCCACAAATCGATATAGCTTTTACAGGTGCCTATTCACCTTTTGGAGTACCTAGTACTTTTTGTGAATATGTGAAGGGTGTTAAAAAAGCAAGTGGCAGTATAATGCGAGCAAATCCTGATGGTTCAAATTTAGAATTAGTCTGCTGGGGACTTCGAAATCCATTTAGACTAAAATTTGATATGTATGGTAGACTATTTTGTACAAATCATGGGGCAGACGTTAGAGGTAGCAGGCCTATTGATAATTGTCCTGATGAATTTCAATTGATTAAGCCTGGTATATGGTATGGATGGCCTGATTATTCAGGAGGATATCCTGTTACACTGCCAATATTTAGACCAGAAAATTCTCCTCCATTAAAATTTCTATTAAAAAATCATCCTATGGTCCCTCCTAAACCATTTGTAAGCTTTCCTAATCATTCAGCAAATATGGGATTTGATTTTAACTATAATTATGATTTTGGTCCTTTGGGAGATGCATACATAGCTTTATTTGGAAGCGAGGCTCCTGAAACAACTGGTGGAAAGCCACTACCATGTATTGGTCATAGAGTTTCAAAAATTGATATGAAGACAAAAAAAGTATCGGATTTTGCAATAAATAAGTCTGGTTGTCCTGCAAGTTTTACTGATGGTGGTGGGCTCGAAAGGCCTATTGATATTGTATTCGATAATCATAAATATATGTATATTGTTGACTTTGGAATGGGCGCTGAGGAAGAAAAAGAAAAATGGCTCCCAAATACGGGAGTAATATGGAAAGTTTCAAGAATTAAATAAAGTGGAGGCTAAATCTCCACTTTATTTTTCTTTAAAGCCAGTTATCAACCTCTTCTATTAACTTAAAATTAGTTAGATCATATTGAAGTGGAGTAACAGTTATATATCCTTTGCTTAGATAATATCTATCTGTATCTTTTGCAAACTCTTTTTTCCTTCTACCGCTTATTACAAGAGATATTTCTTCTTCTTTACTTCCTTCTTCGACATAATAATAGTCGTAGATAACTCCTCCAATTCTACAAACCTTTATTCCTTTTATATCTTCATCAATACAGGGAACATTTATATTCAGTACAGTATTACTTTCCATAAATCTATGGTTTACTTTGTCCAATATCTTCATTGCATATTTAGCTGCTAATTCATAATATCCTGCTCCATCCTTCATTTCTGCTGAAATAGCTATAGAAGGCATATTATATATATTGGCTTCTATAGCTGCTGAGACAGTTCCAGAATAAAGGACATCCATTCCTAAATTTACGCCCATATTTGTCCCTGATATAACTAAATCTATAGGTTCATCTAACAATCTATCAAAAGCAACCCTTACACAATCTGCTGGAGAACCTGATATACTATAAGCTTCAGCCTCAATTCCTTTAAGATTAACTTTTTTTACTATTATAGATTTTGTAATAGTTATTGAATGGCTTTTTGCACTTTGTTGTTCTTCTGGTGCAACTATTATAACTTCATGCTTTTTTTCAAGTTCTTTAGCCAAAACTTGAATACCTTCCGCATTTATTCCATCATCGTTAACTAAAAGTATTTTCATCTTTTTCCTCCTCAAAGATAATTAATATATATAATTATAGCATATTATCATTTTTAGAGTTTAGAAACAAATAGAATTTTTACAAGACTTATCCACAATGCTTTATTATTTTTTTATTAAATATGTGGATAACATTGTCCTTTATCCCCCTTTGTATATTCTAAACAACTAAGTATCTAGGTACTCTATCACAATAATGACAAGTTTGTGGACTTGTCCAGTCTGTAAAACTTACCTTATGAAGTTCATATATATCTGGTGGCTGTTCATAGGTATCAACAAACTCTTCTATGGCAAGTTCCAGATGTTTATTACATACTACATACATTTTAATCATCTCCAATATTATTCTATACTTATATTATGTACAAAAAAAGTATTTTTAAAGGCTTGACAAATTTGTCAAGCCTTTTTATTATTGTATACTATTGTTTTATCTCATCAAGTACTATTTCTACGGTTTTTTCTTTTCCATCTCTTATAATATTTAATTTAGCTTTTTGGCCTTTTTTATATTTATACAATATTTTTTTCAATTGGTTCATATTTTCAATTTCATTATCATCTATACTAACTATTATATCCCCACTTCTTAATCCTGATTTATCTGCTGGAGAATTTGGTACTATTTCTAATATTATAACACCTTTATCTACATTTAATTCAACACCTAATGCACTTTCATATCTTTCTACCTCTAGGCCTTGTATTCCTATTATTACAGTATTAAAGCTACCTTCTTTTATAACCTGTTCCAATATAGGTTTTACTGAATTTATAGGTATTGCAAAACCAAGACCTTCTCCAGTTTGAATTTTTGCAGTATTTATACCTATTACTTCCCCTCTTTCATTTAATAAGGGACCTCCACTATTTCCTGGATTTATAGAAGCATCTGTTTGAATTAAATCTTCTATTATATTAGTAGAATCCACTTTTATACTCCTATTAAGACCACTTATAACTCCAGAGGTTACTGTTCTTTGAAAATCTAAACCTAATGGATTTCCTATAGCTACTGCAAGTTGACCTACTTGCAATTTATCTGAATCTCCTAGTTCTGCCACTGGTAGTCCTTTTTCTTCTACTTTAACTACAGCTAAATCTAATGCTGGATCACACCAAAGTACCTTTCCAATCTTTTTATCTCCATTTTCAAATAGTACTGTAATCTGTCTAGCTTTTCCATCTCCTATTACATGAGAATTAGTAAGTATATATCCATCACTATTTACAATAACTCCTGAACCTACACCTTCCACTTCTCTTTCCCAGAAGAAATCTCTAACTACTTCCACTGTAGTTATACCTACTACTGAACTAACAGATTTTTTAGCCACAGCAGTAACTGCGGATATATTATCTTTAGGATTGATATTAATTTCTTGCTTACTATTTTGTACTCCATTTTTGTATATATTAGGTGTAGGAAGTACTTTTCCATATAAATAAGTTGGTGCAATATAAGAAGATATAACCCCTCCTATTATTGCAGCAATTAGTGCTACTAAAAAATAAGAAAAGAAATTCCCTCTTTTTCTCGGAGGTTTTCTATCTACTATTGGTCTATCTACATAATAAGACATGGTAGGTTTTTTATCATCATTCATACATATTCCTCCCAATTTTTTTTAAAAATTATATACTTTAGTTACCTTCTCTCTATGGGTGAGATCTAAAGTAATATCTTTATGTACATCTATTCCAACATCTTCTATTATATTTTTTACTGTTTCATACGCTAAAAGCGGAAAATTATTTTCCTCACTTAAATGTCCTAAGAGCACTATTTCCCCATTTCCTGATATAATATCAGAAATTACTTCTCCTGATTGTTCATTCGAAAGATGTCCTTCTGCTCCCATTATTCTCTTCTTTAAATTCCAAGGGTATCTTCCTACTTTAAGCATCTCAACATCATGATTGGATTCCATAAGATACAATGATGAATCCTTTATTTTACTCCTTACAGCATTACTTACCCAACCTGTATCAGTAATAATACTTATTTTAGTATTATTATGTTCTAAACAAAATCCTACAGGCTCTATAGCATCATGAGAAATTCTAAAAGGATATATATTTAAATCTTTAAGCTGAAAATCCTTTTCTGTATCAAATACTTTTACGTTTTTTTCCTTAACTTCTCCAATGGGACCTTCCATACTAATCCATGTCTTTCCATTAGCCCAAATAGGGATATCGTAGCGCCTTGACAATATTCCTGCTCCTTTTATATGGTCTGTATGTTCATGGGTTATTAAAATACAATCAATAGTATTTGCTTCTACTTCTATATCTTTTAGTAAATTTTCTATTCTCTTTCCACTTAACCCTGCATCTATTAGAACCTTTATATTATCTGTCTCTATATATTGACAGTTTCCACTACTGCCACTAGAAAGAGAACAAAACTTAAATGCCATTTTATTTCCCCCAATACTTATCCTTCTTTTACTTTGGCTCCTAAATTCAATAGCTTAGATATAAAGTTTTCGTATCCTCTCTCTATATGGTAAGCTTCTTCTATCTGTGTTACTCCATTAGACATTAAACCTGCTATAATTAAAGCCGCTCCTCCTCTTAAATCTGTAGCCTTAACTTTAGCCCCCATAAGAGCATCAACACCTTTAATAATAGCTGTTCTTCCATCTACAGTTATATCTACTCCCATCCTCTTTAATTCATCAACATATTTATATCTTCCTTCAAAAACAGTTTCAGTAACTATACTGGTCCCTTTTACTCCACTTAATAAGGCAGTCATAGGTTGCTGTAAATCTGTAGGAAACCCAGGATAAGGTAAGGTTTTAACATTTACACTTTTCATATTAGAATTGCCGTTAACTCGTATAGAATCACCGTATTCTGCAACTTCTACTCCCATTTCTATAAGCTTTGCAGACACAGGTTCTAAATGTTTGGGAATAACATTGTTTATTATTACATCTCCTTTTGTAGCTGCTGCTGCTATCATATAAGTTCCAGCTTCTATTTGATCTGGTATAACAGAATAATTACATCCATGAAGCTTATTTACACCATTAACTTTTATGATATCAGTTCCTGCTCCTCTTATATCCCCTCCCATAGCATTTATAAAATTTGCCATATCAACTATATGAGGTTCTTTAGCAGCATTTTCAATGATAGTAGTACCTTCTGCCATAGTAGCAGCCATCATTATATTTATAGTAGCTCCAACACTTACTACATCTAAATATATCTTACTACCTATAAGTTTATCAGCTTTACAACTTATAACACCATGTTCTACTTCCACTTTAGCCCCTAATGCTTCAAATCCTTTTATATGCTGGTCAATAGGCCTTACTCCTATATTACAGCCTCCTGGATATAATACTTTAACTTCACCAAAACGACTCAAACAAGCTCCTAAAAGATAATAAGAAGCTCTCATTTTTCTCGTGATTTCATCTATAAGTATAGAATCGTGGATAGTACTAGTATCAATATCCATATAGCCACTCTCATCTAAATGGACTTTTGCTCCTAGCATCTCCATAATTTTTACTAAATTATAAACATCCCCAATCATTGGAAGATTCTCTATTTTACATTTATCATCAGCTAAAATTGTTCCCACAATAATAGGCAATGCAGCATTCTTAAATCCACTTATATCAACTTTTCCACTAAGTTTATTTCCACCTTCTATTATAACTTTATTCATAATCAACCCTCTTTCTATAGCAGGAATAAATTTTCAATTTAACAATAATATTATACAGTTAAATGCGAATATGTTCTATATTAAGTATAAAAAATCTATTATTCTTCCTTAAATATTTATTATTTTAATCATAAGCATTATATCAATTATATAATACTTTCACATCACATGCTAGTTAAAATCAACTAGATATTAAGGAATTCTTAATATCTAGTTAGTTTTAGTACTAATCATTATTTTATCATATTTTCTGTTTAAGTTTGTCCAATATAATCATATAAACTAATCAATATCTTTAAAATTCACTTTTAATGCTTTTTTAACTGAACTGTTTATATTGTTACCCATTCCAAGACTATCTAATAATAAGTTAACTTTATTAAAACCATAATCATCTATCATATTATCTACCACTTCAAGTGATTTTCTATAAGCTATATCTATTTCGATTTCACCAAAATCATTATTCAATTTTTCTATATCTATATCTTTAGTCTTACCTTTTCCTAGTTCCCAATCAATACCCATTAATTCTCTTTCCACATATAATGCTATTCCTTCTGTAAGCCACATAGGATAGTTTCCATTAGTCTTTTCATCTACTAACAGATGAGTAAATTCATGAATATGAGGTCCTGTTTCTTTATAAATCTTTTCTACATTATCTCCATATTCTATCCAATTGAATGGAGATAAAATATTTATTACCCCACTATAATAAGCTCCTAAAGGCGGTATATCTGTTTTCAATCTTATAGTTTTTAAAAGTTCTTCCCCATCATTATAAATTATAACAGGAACTTTTTCGTAGGTAAAATAATCTAACTTTTTACATATTTTTTCATAATGCTTTTCTAATATATCTAAAGTAATTTTAGCTATATCTTTATCTTTATCTTTATATCTTATAGAAAAATGTGTGCCTTCTAAAAGATTATATTTTTCAGTAGCTTTCAAAATCCTTTTCTTTTCTATTTTTTTATAACTAGGATAAGTTGATACTATAAAAAAACTTTTAAACGTAATAATTAAAAGAATAATAATAAATCCAATGGAAACGAAAGATATCAACTTTTTCATATTTTCTTCCCCTTTCATTATATGTATATATTGTTTTTTATAATAAAATATTGCAATATTTTTCTAAATACTATATAATTGTTCATAACAAAGGGGAGTAGCTGAAACAATTAGCCGTCAATACGGAGAAATCCCGGCTGGCTGTCCTAATATTAGGAAGCAAGACCTTTGTTTAAACAGAAATGTTTAAACAAAGGTCTTTTTTTATTATCCTATATTAAATTTTATCAATTTTTAATCTATTATTCAATAGGTTCCAAAACTTAACACTGAAGGTTTAAACTATTTACTTGGTGGTATACTAAATATAAGTTGAGGAAGGAGAGATCGTATGGAATGGTATAGACAAAGTGCTAATGATACTATAGAAAAACTTTCATCTAATTTAGATACTGGTCTTTCTAATAACGAAGCAAATGAAAGACTTAAAAAATATGGCTTAAATGAATTGGAAGAGAAAGGTAGAAATAGTATATGGTCAAAGATTGCCGCTCAATTTAAAGATTTTTTAGTTTTAATACTTATAGGTGCTAGTATTATTTCAATGGCCGTTGGAGAAGTAACAGACTCTATTGTAATAATAGCTATAGTAATTATTAATGCTACTTTAGGAATTATTCAAGAAGGAAAAGCAGAAAAATCTTTAGAAGCCCTTAAAAAAATGGCTTCACCTAATGCAAAAGTTATAAGAGATGGAGAGAAGAGTATAGTTCCTGCAAATACATTAGTACCTGGAGATATAATTATAATAGAAGCAGGAGACATTATTCCTGCTGATTTAAGACTATTAGAAAGCTCTAATCTGAAAATAGAAGAAGCCTCCCTAACTGGTGAATCTGTTCCAGTAGAAAAAAATGCAGAAACTGTATTGAATGAAGAGGTTTCTTTAGGGGATAGAGAAAATACAGCTTATATGGGTACTATAGTTACATATGGCAGAGGTAAAGGTATAGTTGTAGGGACTGGTGAAAGTACTGAAATGGGTAAAATTGCAACAATGCTTCAAGTTTTTAAAGATGATACTACACCTCTTCAAAAAAAATTAGATCAATTAGGGAAATATCTGGGTTTAGGTTGTCTTGTAATATGTGGATTAGTATTTCTAATTGGAATACTTCAAGGTAGAAAAATTTTAGATATGTTTATGGTTGCTATAAGTTTAGCAGTAGCAGCGATTCCTGAAGGTCTTCCAGCTATAGTAACTATAGTATTAGCATTGGGTATGAATAAGATGGTTAAAAAACATGCTATAGTTAAAAAACTTTCAGCTGTTGAAACCTTAGGGAGTACCACAGTTATATGCTCTGATAAAACTGGCACTCTCACACAAAATGAAATGACAGTAGTTAAGGTTTTTATAGGAAGTAATTCAATGGATATAACCGGAAAAGGTTATGAGCCTAATGGAGAATTTATTGTAAATAATGAAAAAATAGAACCCTTAAAAAATAGTGAATTAAACCTTCTTCTTTCGATTGCTAATCTTTGCAATGATGCTACATTAGATTATTCTCAAGAAGAAGAAATATATAAAATAATAGGGGACCCAACAGAAGGCTCATTAGTTACATTAGCTGAAAAAGGTGGATTAAATAAAAATGTATTAAATGAAAACTATCCTAGAATAAATGAAATACCTTTTGACTCAGATAGAAAAATGATGACTACTTTTCATGAGAATTTTATGGGTGGAAAAATTGTATCTTTTACAAAAGGTGCTCCAGATATAGTTTTAAATAGATGTGATTCTATTTACTTAAATGGATTGGAACAACCTTTAACAGAAGAACTAAAAAAAAATATAATGGATGCTAATAGTAATTTTTCAAAATCAGCTCTCAGAGTATTAGCTTTTGGTTTCAAAACTTATGATTCTATGCCTGATCAGGTTAACTCTGAAACCATAGAAAAAAATATGACTTTTGTAGGACTAGTGGGGATGATCGATCCGCCAAGAAATGAAGCTATTGAGTCAATAAAAACTTGTAAAAAAGCTGGTATTAAAACCGTAATGATTACTGGGGATTATAAAGAAACAGCCTTCGCTATTGCAAGTGACTTAGGCATAGCTGAAAATATGGATCAAGTCATGGTTGGGGAAGAATTGAATAATGTATCAGATGAAGAATTAAGAGAAAAAGTTAAAAATATAAATGTATATGCAAGGGTCTCACCTCAACATAAAGTACGAATAGTAGAAGCTTTAAAATCCAATGGTGAAATAACTGCTATGACTGGAGATGGTGTAAATGATGCACCAGCTTTAAAAAAATCAGATATTGGAGTTTCTATGGGAATTACAGGGACAGATGTGGCTAAAAATACTGCTGAAGTTATTTTAACTGATGATAACTTTGCAAGTATTGTATCAGCTGTAAAAGAAGGACGAATAATATACAGTAATATTAGAAAGTTTGTTTTCTTCCTATTATCATGTAATATTGGAGAGATTTTAATAATATTTTTAAGTATTTTATTTAATCTCCCTATTCCACTACTACCTATACAATTGTTATGGCTTAATTTAATAACCGATAGTTTTCCAGCTTTAGCTCTTGGCGTTGAAAAGGGAGAATCAGATATAATGGAAATGTCTCCACGAGATCCTAATGAACCAATACTTGACAAAAATATGATTGCAGGTATTTCAGTTCAAAGTATAGCCATTACATTAGCAACTATGTTAGCTTATTTATGGGGATTGAAACATTATGGTACAAATGATCTTATAATACCTAGAACCATAGCTTTTACAACACTTATTAGTGCTGAGCTTATTAGAGCATTTTCCAGTAGATCTGAAACTCATACTCTCTTTGAAATAGGCTTTTTTACGAATAGAACCTTGATATATGCTATATTGGTTTCTTTCTCTTTGCTATTGGTAGTACTATATATACCACCTATTCAAAAAATCTTTAAAACCTATCCTATTGGTTTTAAAGATTGGAGTATTGTTCTTAGATTTTGTATAATACCTATTATAGCTGGAGAATTAAATAAACTTATATTAAAAAGAGCAAAAAATTAAAATGTTTTTTAAAATATAATTTAAATAATATAATGTAAAGAGGCCATATTCAAATGATTGAATCATTTGGATATGGCCTCTTTTAAAAAAATTTATCTAATAAGCACTTTTTCATTTTATTGGGCATAAAATAGAACAAGGAAGGTGATGTATTATTATGAGAAGAATAAGAGATTCTAAGATTTGCCCAATTTTAAGTGCTAAACTCTCATCTCAATCAAGAGAAGAATTACCAGTAATAGTTCAAGGTAAAAACTATTCAAAACTTAATAACTTGATATTTGATATGTCTGGGGAAGTTAGATCTAGTCTTCCCCTCATTGGAGGAATTGCATGCAGATTAAGTACAGAGTCCATATATAGGTTAGCAGAAGATATAGATATTGATTATATTAGTTTTGATTCAAAAGTATTTGCATTACTAGATATAGCCTCAGCTTCTGTTGAAGCTAATTTACCTCATAAAAAAGGGTATACTGGTGAAGGTGTAACTGTTGCTGTAATAGATACAGGAACAAGTCCCCATAGTGATCTATTAGTACCTAACGAAAGTATAGTTGGTTTTAAAGACTTTGTGAACAATAGAAGTTCACCATATGATGATAATGGCCATGGTACTCATATAGCAGGTATAATTGCAGGTAGCGGTTATTCGTCTAATGGAAAATATACTGGAATAGCTCCAAAAGCCAATATATTGCCCATAAAGGCTTTGGATGAAAGTGGTAGTGGAAATACTTCAGATATTATTAAAGCCATATCTTGGACTATTGAAACTAAGGATCAATATAATACCAAAATAATAAATCTATCTCTAGGAAGTCCTGTAAATAATCCTTGTTCCAAAGATCCATTATGTAAAGCAACAAAAGAAGCAACAGACAATGGATTAGTAGTAGTTGTAGCAGCTGGAAATAGTGGTCCTTCTAAGAAATCTATTCTTTCACCTGGTATAAGTCCAAACGTAATAACCGTTGGTGCCGTAGATGATAAAAGAACCCCAGATACTAGTGATGATACTATTGCTTCATTTTCTAGTAGGGGTCCAACAAAAGAAGGACTAAATAAACCTGATATAGTAGCTCCCGGTGTAAACATAATGTCTCTTTCTAATATAAAACAAAATAGTTATACTTCTTTAAGTGGTACATCTATGGCTACACCTGTAATCTCTGGTACTATAGCTTTACTTCTTGAAAAAGAAAATAATCTATCACCAAATGAAATAAAAAGACGACTTACTAGGTCTTGTATAGATTTAAAAGAATATAAAGAGGATCAAGGTGCTGGTATGATAAGTTTAAATAAACTTTTCAAAGATTCTTTAGAAGATAGAAATAATAATAGCTTGGTACCTAATAAAGAACCTTCTTTTTCAAATGGAAATCCATATATAGAAAACATCTTAACTTTATTATTTGTTTTCTTTCTATTAAAACATGATTAAAGAGGAAGCCAATTGACTTCCTCTTTATATTATCTACTTAAATAATTAGATGGATTTTGATGAACTCCATTTTTAATTACTTCAAAATGCAGATGTGGTCCTGTAGTTCTTCCTGTATTTCCAACTAAAGCTACTATTTGACCTCTATGAACTTTTTCTCCATTATTTACATGAATTTTACTACAGTGTCCATATCTAGTTACATATCCATTGCCATGATTTATTTCTACTAACTTTCCATAGCTTCCTCTATTGCCAGAGTATGTAACTGTTCCACCATCAGCTGCTTTTATAGGAGTACCTACTTTTGCAGCAATATCTATACCTTTGTGCATCCTACCCCATCTTTGCCCAAATCTAGATGATATAGAACCTCTAGTTGGGGTAGTAAAGGATCCAGTAGCAACGGTTAACGGTCTTTGTTTTGTTCCTTTAACTATTAATTTATCTATAGGTTTAGATATTATTTCTTCTTTTACTATCTGTCTATCTACCTCTACACCATTATGCTTTATAACTTTCTCAACTACTCTACTCTTTCCTGGTATTCCCTTTGTTTTAACTTTTTTCTCATTTTTATACATAGTTTCATCATATTCTACTTTTAGATCATATTCAATTTCATTTTCATATTCTGTTTTTTCTGTAGTTTTAACAGTCATCAGGGGTTTAAAAACTATCAGGTTGATCTCATCTCCAGGATGAATGTTTTCTGGATCTTTTTCTGTATTTGCTTTAATTAAATCATCTACTGATATATTATATTTATCTGCTATGGTCCAATAATTTTCCCCTGGTTCTACTACATGAGTTTCAACTTCTTTAGTGCCTTTTTGAATCAATGACAGAATTTCTTTACTATCTTTTATAGCAAAAAAAGGTGATAACTTTTTAACTATCTTCACATCCTGTAAGAAATTTACCTCTTCAATATTTGAATCCTCTTCTTTAGAATCTAAAAAAGGCTTTTTCACTTCTATTAATACATCTTCTGCTTCTTTTTTTGTCTTTAAAGTACCTATATCCTTTCCATCAATTGATATAGTATATCCATTTATTAGAAAAGTCATTTTAGCTCTTATATTCTCTTTTATTTCCAAAGTAATTGGTTTTAGGTTTTCTTTTTCTTCCTCATGGCTATTTCCTATAGAAGCCCAAGATTCTATACTTTTAATTTTAAACATTGTTACAGTAAATATTATTAAAGTCAGTACAAATTTGTATTTAAACTTTGAGAACTTGAATTGATTTTTCTTATGTACTTCTTTATTACTCGGTTCTTCCATGAATAATCTCCTTCCCTATTAATACTAAACCATAGTAAGTACTTTAGTCCTTTTCGCAATAGTACTTTTTCATTATATCATATAGGTACAGTGAAAATAAACCTTCTTATTATATCTATTGTGAACAAAACGAAAAAATATATTCCTTATATAAAAATATTTTAAAAATAAAAAAGCCCTACCTCGACCTACGAGATAGAGCTTTTATTTCTATGTATTTGGATCTGGCAACTTCCTACTCTCCCAGAGCGTTACCACTCAAGTACCATAGGCGTTAGGAGACTTAACTGCTGTGTTCGATATGGGAACAGGTGTGACCCTCCTGCTATAGCCACCAGATAATATATGAAATTGAAAATTTTATACACAGTAAGATAATTGGTCAAGCCCTCGACTTATTAGTATCCCTTAGCTAAGAATATTGCTACTCTTACACCTGGG
>JAHXQP010000031.1 GCA_019391515.1 Clostridiaceae bacterium
TCTACCCCTATACATTGTAGGTTGAACACCTCTAGTATATGGATACTCTCCTGGATATCCTAGGTCTTTCTCATAATCTAAATCTCCAATAGCCTCAGGAGTATATAGCCTTTCTACTTCAATTTCCGAAGTTGTAGAAAACTTTTCTTTTCTTTCTGGAAATCTTTTAATTGCCTTATCTACTACTTCATTTTCCCATTCCCTTTTAGAATTTTTGATATTTGTTAATTCTTTGTCATTGAACATTTATAAACCCCCTTAGATAATAGTTTTAAAGCTTTATCCTCATGGTACCTGTTTCTAAGAATCTATTATGCCATGATAAAGCTTCGCCAATAATATGAGGAGTATGCTTATACTTAGAGTATTTTGAAGCTCTATTATAATAATCTTTTAGCATTTCTTTGTATTCTCCAGTGGCACAGTTTTCAATTATAGTTTTAGCTCTCTCTTTAGGACTCAATCCTCTTAAATCTGCAACTCCTTGTTCTGTTACTATAACTTGAACATCATGTTCAGTATGATCACAATGGGATACCATTGGCACTATACAGGATATATCACCATTTTTAGCCGTTGTTTGTGTTACAAAAATAGATAGATAAGCATTTCGAGCAAAGTCTCCTGAACCTCCTATTCCATTCATGAGTCTGCTTCCCATTATATTGCTAGAGTTTACATTGCCATACATATCCACTTCTATTGCCGTATTTATGGCTATTATTCCTAATCTTCTTATCACTTCAGGATTATTACTTATTTCTTGTGGTCTAAGTATTATTTTTTCTTTATATTGATCTATATTGTTATAGAAATCTTCCAGTCTTTCTTCTGATAAAGTAAGAGATGTAGAAGAAGCTTTATTCACCTTTCCACAGTCTATTAAATCCAATACTGAGTCTTGTAAAACCTCTGAATAAACAGTTAAATTTTCATAATTAGAATCTATTATGCCTCCTAGTACAGCATTCGCCACACTACCTACTCCAGACTGTAATGGAAGAAGATTTTTAGGTAACCTTCCAAATCTTATTTCTCCCTCTAAAAAATCTATTAAATTATTTGCCATATTTCTAGAATCTTCATCTATATCAGCTAATTTTTTATTATCATCCTTTATATCCGTAATAACTATACCTACTATTTTCTCAGGATCACATGGTATACAGGATCTACCAATTCTATCTCCCGTTTTTAGTATTGGAATAGGCTTCCTATTTGGCGGATTTTCAGGACTATATATATCATGTATACCTTCTAATTCCAATGATTGACTAGTGTTTATTTCTACTATTACTTTATCTGCGTTTTGCACATATACATTGGAATTCCCTACAGATGTAGATGGAATTATTCCACCTTCTTCTGTTATAGCTATAGCTTCTACAAGTGCAATATCTATCTTTTTTAAAAACCCATATCTTATCCATTGAGGTAAATTGCTTAAATGCATATCTGAAAACTCTATTTTCTCATTATTTATACTATTTCTACAAGAGGCATTAGTTTGATAGGGAAATCTCTTTTTTATTACTCCAGAACTTGATAATGCACCATCAAGTTCATCTCCCACTGAAGCCCCTGTCATTAAAGTTATCTCTACTTTATCCCCATTTTTAGCTCTTTTCGCCAGAGCCAAGGGTACTGCTTTTGGATAGCCAGCCGGAGTAAAACCACTAGTTCCTACAACCATTCCTGTTTTGAATATATTTGCAGCTTCTTCAGCTGAAATTATTTTATCTCTTAGTTTGTCACATCTTATTCTTTCACTTATCAACAAAACCCCTCCTTATAAATTTAAAAAATATAATTTCCATTTTATCTACTTATATATAATTGCACAAATCGTGCCAACTATTTTTTGAAATAAATTTGGCATTTTAACCATTTTTATATTTATCTATAAATAAAAAATGGTAAGTTTTGAACGTAAAAGTTCAAGACTTACCACTAAATAAATTACTATTTACTTTTTCAAATCATACTTTTCCATCTTTCTTCTTATGGTCTGTCTAGATATATTTAGCTCTTCTGATACTTTAGATATATTCCAATCATACTTTTCTAAAGAATGTAATATTACTTTTAGTTCTGCAATCTCGAGGGGCGATAACTTTTTCTTCTCTTCATAAAAATGGCTTTTTATTTCATTAGGTAGATCTTTTACATGAATTGTACTGTCCTCATTAAAAATAGCCATTCTCTCTATAACATTTTTTAATTCCCTAACATTTCCTGGCCAGTCATAGTTTAATAGCATATCCATTGCTTTTTTATCAACTTTTTTGATTTCTTTATTTAATTTTAAATTATATTCTTCTAGAAAAGAAGATATTAGAAGTGGAATATCTCCTTTCCTTTCCCTTAAAGGTGGAATATATATAGGTATTATATTCAATCTATAGTATAAATCATCTCTAAAATTCCCTTTACCTATTTCTTCTTTTAAATCTTTATTTGTAGCTGCAATAACAGTTGTATCAAAACCTTCTTCTTTTAAGGAACCTACAGGCCTATACTTTTTTTCCTGCAATGCCCTTAAAAGTTTGGCTTGTAAACTTAAATCCATATCACCAATTTCATCTAAAAATAGAATACCTCCATTGGATTCACCTATTA
The DNA here is from genome assembly GCA_019391515.1 of Clostridiaceae bacterium. Taxonomy (GTDB): domain Bacteria; phylum Bacillota; class Clostridia; order Tissierellales; family Sporanaerobacteraceae; genus Anaerosalibacter. The sequence goes on from JAHXQP010000031.1 coordinate 2,620, forward strand.
ATCCTTCCTTTTTTTCACTAGCTCCTGTAAATGCTCCCTTTTCATATCCAAATAATTCACTTTCTTGAAGATTTTTAGGTATTGCACTACAATTTAGTGGTACAAAAGCTGCATCTTTTCTCATTTTTTCGTGAATAAGTTTAGCTACCACTTCCTTGCCTGTCCCACTTTCTCCCTGTATTAAAATATGAGTGCTCATTTCTAGTTTAGAAATAACCTTAATTGTATCCTTAATATTATTAACAGAAGAACTTTCTCCTATAAATTCTAATTCATAATTCAATCTATCTAATTCTTGCTTTTTCTCAATATATTCAGCTGCTTTTTTAACAGTGCTAGTTATTTCTGCAAGAGAAAATGGTTTCATAAAATAATCATAAGCTCCAATTTTCATGGATTTAACTGCTAATTTAACTCCGCTTAAATAGGTTATCATTATAACTATGCAATCTGGATCTAATTTTCTAATTCTTTTAAGAACTTCTATACCATCTATGCCTGGCAATTTTATATCTACAATTGCTAATTTAGGAGAATGGATTTTGAACAACTCTAAACCTTTTTCACCTGTTTCTGCTACTAATGATTCAAAACCAAGTTTTTCTAAACTTATCTTCAATGAAAAACGAATGCTTTCCTCATCATCAATTATTAATACCTTCATGGAATTCCTCCAATTTAGCCAATTATTTTTTTAGCTCTATAATAAATTCTGTACCTTTACTTGCCTCACTATTAACAAAAATATGGCCATCATGTTCTTTAATTGTCTTGTATGTACTGGAAAGTCCTAATCCAGTTCCTTCTTTTTTTGTGGTATAAAAGGGTTCAAATATTTTTCTCATATCTACTTTTTTTATTCCCTTGCCATTGTCTTTAATATTTATAATTATTTTTTCCTCATAATTTTTGATGACTATAGAAATTAGCCCATTTTTCTCCACTGCTTGTATACAATTAATTATTATATTTATAAGTGCTTGTTTTATATTTCCTCTGTTTACATTTACTATAGACTTTTGCTCATCCATATAGTTTTCTGAAAGTCTAATGTTTTTATTGATAATTTCTGGCTTAAGTAAATTTATAACTTCTTTCATAAGTTCAACTATATTTGTTGGTTCTCTATTTAAACTAGTATCTTTTGAGAAACTCAAAAAGTTTACAATAAGATCATTCAATTCTCTTATCTCTTTATCTAAAAAGTGAAATATCTCTTCTCTTAATTTTTCATCTTCCCAATTGTTATCCAATAGTTCTAGCAAATTACTTATTCCAGCCAATGGATTCCCTATATCATGAATAAGGGCTGCCGAAAGTTCTCCTAAAATATGCATCCTATCTAATTTCTTTAATTCCTTATCCATTTTCTTTTCTCTAGAAATGTCATTAAAAAGATAAATTATTCCAAGTATACTTTCATTTTCATCTAGAGCTAATGATATTGAAATATTTATTGGTATGTACTTTTTGTCACTTCTCTTTAATTGTCTTTCTAAAATCAATATATCTTCTTGCTTTTTAATATTCTCTAAAGTGCCACCTAAATCAATTTCCGTATTCTTAAAGAAATTCGAAGCACTTTTTCCTATATATTCTCTTGATTTAAATCCTGTTATTTCTTCTGCTGCCTTATTGAATATATTTATATTTCCTTTCTCATTTACTACTAATATTCCACTTCCCATACTCTTTAGAATATTATCTAAATACTGTCTAATATGATTTTCCCTATTGTAGGATTCTTTAAGTCTGTTCATATTATTTTTAAGTTCAATGCTCATATCATTAAATACTTTAGCTAACTCTCCTATTTCATCATTAGAACTTATAGGAATAGGAACTATACTTTCACAAGAATTTCCTAGTACTCGAACACCCTTAACTAAGGTTTCTATCGGGTCAGTTATTCTTTTAGCTGACATTAGTCCAATAACTATTGTTGCAAATATAACTATAAAAGCTATGCTTCTTAATTGTTTTTTTAACCAAATCATTTCTTTTAATATGGCAAATTCTGATTGTTCTAATGCTATTGTCCAATTAACTTCATCTACAAAACTTGTAGTACTATAATATTTTTCATTATTTCTTTCATAGTTTAATAGCTGTGATTTTTTGTTTTCCATCACATCATATAGATTAATCTCCTTGCCATCTCTTAAAAAAGTATGATTATCCATTTTAATAAAACGTTCCATTTTTTCTATCTTAGGATGAACTATAATTGCCCCTGCTTGATCTACTATATATATTTCCCCCTCAAAATTCCCCTGCACTTCTTCTGTTATCCTTTTTATATTATGTAAATTTATTCCACCACCTATTAGTCCTATTACATTATTGTGTTCATCAAATATTGGTGCTGCAATTACAAAGTGAAGTTGTCCTAATACTCTTCCAACGTATAAATCGCTTATACAAGGTGTTTTTTCCTCCTTTACTTTTTTAAAATAATCTCTATCAGAATAATTATGTTTAATCATTGCTTTTTTATTGTCAGGTTTTGATACAAGCATATTTCCTTCTACATCTAATAGATAAATTAAATCGAAATATTTAAAATTGTTGTAAACTCTGTAAATTTCTTTCTGTATTTCTTCTACATTTCCTCCACTTTCTGTAGCAAAGTTAGCTAATGTTATAACAGTTTCCTTGGCATCTTTTATATAAAGTTGTATATGTTGAGATAGCATGTTGGATAAAGTCATATTATTTTTCAAAACATCTTCCTTTATATGTTTTGAAGTAACATTTTGAATGAACACAGTAACCATAAGAATTGAACTAAGTGCAAATATTAATATGATAAAAGGAATTTTAAACTTTAGACTATTACATTTCATATTATAATCTCCTTAGTTATTTTTAGATAATAGAAGTGTTTACTAAAAGTAGGAAATACCATGTCCAAATATGAAATAAATTATTATATATAATTTATATGAAGGCTTCATTATATATATGATATACTTTGTAGAGTTGTCAAAATTATAAGACAATTATTATTGGAAATTTTCTGAATAACAGAAATACTCTAACATTTAAATCCAAACCAATATATAACCTTACAAAAATAATATTATATTATTATTTTTTTGTCAATCTTTTAAAAATATGTTCTTATAAGCTAAAATCGTCAACAACTATGATATTGACGATTTTAGGATGAAATTTTTATATGGTTTTGTAAATTTATTATTTATTATTGAAATTGCTCCTATGTAAAATTACTCTAATACATCCTATGTTGAGGTTCAGCCTTATAGAAGTATCTCTTATAGAAGAATCTTTGTTAGTTTAAATACATCCTATGTTGAGGTTCAGCATAATTAAATACTCATCAACATCTAATTCCATTGTTGTTTAAATACATCCTATGTTGAGGTTCAGCAAGGATCTGTATCTAGAACCTTATCTTTATTGACTCCGTTTAAATACATCCTATGTTGAGGTTCAGCGTATCTGCAATAGAATCTCGTGTGTCTACAGCAGAAGTTTAAATACATCCTATGTTGAGGTTCAGCGGATAAAGATGTAGAAGGTTATGTATTTTTAAACAAGTTTAAATACATCCTATGTTGAGGTTCAGCAACATCCGAGAATTTCAAAATTAGTATAGATAACTAGTTTAAATACATCCTATGTTGAGGTTCAGCTGGCTAATTTAGTATTCACAAAAAATAAACAAATAGGTTTAAATACATCCTATGTTGAGGTTCAGCTCTTTCAACCCCTCTGGCGTTTTGAAGTCATGTTCGTTTAAATACATCCTATGTTGAGGTTCAGCTAAAATTGGTGTTGAAAATCAAACGTTAGTTGTTGGTTTAAATACATCCTATGTTGAGGTTCAGCTTATAAATAACAATATTCACAAATTTAATATAGAGTTTAAATACATCCTATGTTGAGGTTCAGCAAAGTTGAAAAACTCTTAAATCAAATTGATAGAGAGTTTAAATACATCCTATGTTGAGGTTCAGCCATTTTACATTCTCCTTTCATCTACGCTGTTTTACGGTTTAAATACATCCTATGTTGAGGTTCAGCATGCTTTCTTTGATGCGATAATAGAAAATTTACCTAGTTTAAATACATCCTATGTTGAGGTTCAGCCATATAGTATTTAGAAGTCAAGGAGGACTAGATTTGTTTAAATACATCCTATGTTGAGGTTCAGCGATTATAATTTTGATGTTAGAAGTCAGCGATTAGTGTTTAAATACATCCTATGTTGAGGTTCAGCGAAACTAATAACGTAGATAAACATTATGAAATTTTAAGTTTAAATACATCCTATGTTGAGGTTCAGCAATATAGGATAACCACCTCCAATTTCTAATTTAGTGTTTAAATACATCCTATGTTGAGGTTCAGCATTGAAATAGGAACACTATCTAATATTACATATTCTTGTTTAAATACATCCTATGTTGAGGTTCAGCATATCATGCGCCGGAAATTGAAAGGATGTTAGAGTAGTTTAAATACATCCTATGTTGAGGTTCAGCGAGTTTACAAAACCTTTAATTAAAAAGAATTTTATGTTTAAATACATCCTATGTTGAGGTTCAGCTAAGGGAAAGAAAACAAATTTGAGGAGGCAAGGAAAGTTTAAATACATCCTATGTTGAGGTTCAGCCTCTGCTAAAATATAGATAAAGGAGTGACGAAATTGTTTAAATACATCCTATGTTGAGGTTCAGCTAGAGTAAAATAGCTATTCCTTATTTTCAATGCTATCACAAAGGCATTGATTCTTCAAGCTTTCTTTGAATATTTACCAGCCTATTTTGAAAATCTATAAAAAGTAGGATAAAACCTAACTTAATCATCTTATTCCAAGGTTTAGAGTAAGTTTTGAAATCAAAGTCGGTTGGAAATTTTCTAACTATAGTATTAAATCTTCTCCTGTTTCTGTAACTTTATTACCTAATATCTCTTCTCCATAAACATTATTATTCATAAGCTTGATAATGCATATAAAATCTTCACATTCATTGATTATATTATTTAAATCATTCTTCAATAATATTAAATTTGCTGGTGTTATCTCGCCCCTAAAAACTGATTTTTGAAAGTGAGATAAGTATTTTTTGCAAACTTTAAATACTTTTCCTACTCTTTTTTCATTTACATCATAGAAAACAAAGGCATAATTATAGTTAAAATTTTTCCCCATTTACATTCTCTCCTTTAGACTAAACGGTTTAAACTCTTTATTTTCTAATATAAACTTAATCATTTTATAGCAATCTAACTTTATTGCATTTCTATAAGTTACTTTTCTTTTAAGTTTTTGGTGCATAAATACACTTTCCATTTTTTCTTCAAAAGCAGTTATAAATATTTTTCTTCCTTGTTCATTCAAAAGGCAATAATTTAATTTTTATCAAAATGCTTAGATACTTGTATTTTTCTATTATTTACTAAATTAAATATGGTTTTAAAAACTATTACTGGTTTAAACGCTTCACCAATATCTAAGCTTAGTGAAAATCTTCCTTCAGAAGGCTCATGCAAAAAACTTATTCTTTGATCTAAATGAGTATTATATATTGCTGTTATTGTTTTCCCATATAAAAGTGTATTTCCAAATGATATAAGAGCATTTATAGGATTATCTGGTGGCCTCTTTACCCTTTTATTCATAATAAAATCTTGTGGTAATATATTTTTAAATTCACTATAAAACCTATACCATATTTCTCCTTCAACCTGCATTATTTGTTTAATATTATTTGCAGCCTCTAAGTTTACTTTCATATCTCCTTTTATCCAGTCTAAAGTTTCTTTTACTTCTTTTTTATCATGTTTATAATAATGATATAAAACTTCATGTATGTTTTCTCCAATACCTAATACTATACTTTTAGCTATTATCAATCTCTTATTTTTATAAGCTTCTACCTGTTTAACAACTAATTTACCACTATTATAATTCTTCTTTGGATAAAAAGTACCACTATATCCTCCATAATAATTGAAAAAATGCATTACTATATTATTCATAGATAAAAAATCTAATAATTTACTATTTATGCTAACTTCCGACATACAATAAATTTCTTTAGTATTTTCTACTGGTATGTAAACATTTCTGTTGTTTTTTCTAAAACATAAAGAATTGTCTTTTCTTTTTAATTCTCCCATAGATGTTATATATCTAGTACTCCCCATAATGTCCTCCTATATATAGCAATATTCATAATATGCACATTTTTTACACTTAGGCTTATTTATAACTTCTGGTGGATTCTCTTCATCTAATAATTTTTCAATATTATTAATTATTTTCCTTAGTTCTTCTAAATTTTTCTCATCAAGTTCAATAATAGATATCTTTTTATTTTTACTTTTTTCTATAAATTGGAGTTTACCTTTTCTTTCAATACCCTTGTCTTTCAAAATTTTTAAATATAATAATACTTGCCATTTAGCAGCTTCTACATCTGCATCAGATTTTTTTATCTCTGTTAAATAATCTTGTGTAAGCTTGTCTATCTTGACATTATCAATGTTTATTTCTGATTGTTTGTTTTTTTCACTTTTCACTTCATGAATAGCTTTTCCTATTTTTACGTCTTTACTATTATCTTCTAAATTAATTCTATTTCCATGCAACCAACATTGTCTTTTGCAATGAAAATAATAATTAATTAATGTACCATTGACTTTCATAAATCCTCCTTATATAAAATCACATATTCCTTTATTAAACTTCTCTCTATCAAATTTTCCTTCTTCAAAGTATTTTTCTCCATCTTCAATATAATATATATCTCCTATCCTATCTTCATATGTAAAATCATTACTTTCAACCTGGTATATAAAATAATTTAAATTAGCTGTTACTTCAGATAATTTAACCTTCTTTTTTGCATAGTCTAATTTATTATTTTTTAAAATATCAATATAGCTATTCCAAACTTCCCGCCCATTTAATATTTTTCCATCTTCAAGTTCTATATTTCTACTTAAAAATACACTGTTTTTATAAAGTTCATCTATTAACCTCATTCTTTCTTCAATATCTTTAAAATTTAATTTATTTACTTTCTCTAATAAAAAATTTTGAAAACTTGAATCATTATATTCTTTTGCTTTTCTATTTAACTGTTTAATTACATATTCATAAAATTTATGAAAATCCTTATTAATAAGTATTTCTCTTGTTTCAGGAGAAGTTAAATTTATGTTTTTTTCTTTTCTAATGTCATTTTTATAAATAGTAGTTGCTGAATCTAAGTCGAAAAAATAGACTTTACAACCGTTCTTTTTACAAGAACGATTAATTCTTCCTAAAAACTGTTCTTCCGAATCTAACATAGATATATCTTTATAGCCTATATCCATGTCTATATCAACACCCGCTTCTATAACTTGGGTTGCTACTAATATTATGTTTTTGTTATCCATATCTGTTATTTTTTTTATTATCTTATTTCTATCTACTCTGTTATCATCACCAGTCATAAGTTCTATATCCTTTTTAAAAGGTTTCTCTAAATTTTCATTGTAATCTTTTAACATTTTATAAAAATTCATAGCTGTTTGTTTTTTTATGAATTCAATTAATATTTTTTTCTTAATCTTGGAATTTTCTATAACATGATTAAATAAAATATCCATTATATTCTCTTCTTCATCTAATAATGAAAAATCAACACTGACCCTATCTTTAAATATAGGATTTTTAAAATATTTTTCTCTGTTTCTTATTAAACTTACAGTTTCTATTTCTCCATCTACAAGTTTATTTAAATTAGGTAGTGTAGCTGACATTATTATAATTTTTATATTTAATAACTTTGAATAATATTTAAAAAACATTATAATTTCTTTCCAAATTCTATTTTTATAGCTTTGTATTTCATCCAAAACTATTATGCTGTTAGCTATTTGGCACAATGGAAATAAGTTATCTTTTGAAGTCCCAAATAAATAGTTAAATATACTAACATGAGTAGTCAAAACTATAGGATAATGTAAAAATTGTCTATCTAATAAAGCTTTCTTATAATCTTCATTTAAAATATCACTTTCTTCGTTTTTATCTGTATTTTCCAAAATACGTTCTTTTTTAGGTTTTGATTTGATAGGAACTACAGAATTTATTATGGAAATTTCATTCATTAAATCATCATGTTCAAAAATTTTTTCAAGTGTTTTTATATTCTGTTCTACTAAAGTATTAAAAGGATACACATAAAATATTTTATTTATATCTTTAAATTTCTCTACCATATTAAAACTTAAATTAAAGGCAACATTACTTTTTCCACTTCCTGTAGGTGCTTCAAGATAGAAAATGCTTTTATCCATATTATCTAACATAGTTTTTTCTGCATCCAAAAACAATTCATTTCTAAGAACATTGATATTATCCACATTTCTAAAATCATTAGTTCTTCCATAGTCATATTTTTCATATTCTCTTATGCTTCTATAAATATCAGTATCTTTAAAACTATTGTAAAATTTTTCTATATCCTTTATTTCACCAAAATCATTCACTTCTTCTTCATTCATAAAATGAGAAGTAGCATAATAATCAGAAGAAAGCAATAATGAACTTAAAAATTTTTGGTAAATATATAATTTTATTGAAAAGTCTTTTTCATTTTCTAATTTAGTTTGTAAAATATTTTCAAATCTATTAAACATTAGTTCTATCTTTGTATAATTTCTTTTATTTTTTTTATTTATCAATATTTTTTCAATATAAGTGTTATTAAATATTGATAATTGGCTTGTATATAATTTTTTTCCTTCGCCATCATCTTCTAATACTTTTCTTTTAAATTCTTCAAAACTATCTAAAGCCCCATGATGCTTCGATATTACATAAGCATTAAGTAGTATAAAAACTATTAATAAATTCCTATCTTCCACAGCTTTTAATTTTGTTAACTTATATAAAAAGTGGTTTATATATATTAATGAAGATAACATGGAGTGATTTGTATTATTAAATTTTAAACCTTCCTCATCTTTAAATTCCTCATTTCCCATCTTTTTGTACTGAAAATTACAATTTATTTTTCCTAAATCGTGCATATATATTGTATTTAAAATCATTTGTCTATATACTTTTTTACCCTCATCACTTAAATCATCAACTAAAGCGTTTTCAATGTTTAGAAATACATTATCTAAAGATTTAGTTTTATAAATCTTATAAAAATATTTAAGAGATAAGTCTAAATGTCCTTTTAGAGTTTCTTTTTTTTCATCTTTAATATGAGCATATACTTTGTTGTTATCCTTTACCAACCTTTCCAGATTAACTTTTTCTATATCTTTAAAATACATAAACCCCTCTCCCATAATTCTTTTACATTTTAAACAAGGAGGTAACCCCTCCTTGTTTAAAAGAAAAATATATTTTTGCCATTACACCTATAGGTTTTTGAATTTTTTAAAGCACTTAACTTTGAATTAGTATATATAAAAGTTTCTAAATTATATTTATTAGTCGTTTCTTCTAAAGATATTGGGATCATTTCCTCATACTTGTATGGGGTTACTCCTTCAACTGGAATATCTTCTTCATCAAATAAACCATCATCATCTTTATCTTCTTTTTCAATCTCAAAAAACTCTTTTATAAATAAACTATCTACCTTATCTATATCATATAATTGTTCTGCATCTTCAATGATTTCTATATTTTTGATATCAGCTATGTGATCATTTTTGCCTAAATATGGAATATATTTAAACCTTAATTTTAGTAGCCTTTCTTTTAAATCTTTTGGTACATTATCATCCATAAGAATATATATATCCCATTTCGGATTTTCAAGCCATTGTTCCTTAACTATAAGGTTTCCACCTAACTCTTTTGAAGCATAACCTACAGAATTATTAAATATTTGAATCTTCTTAGGTATATACCCCTTATCATTTTTAGGTACTATCCCTATACTAATATCTTTAAGCTTTTCATAGAATTCAGGATAAGTTTGTGTTTTATCTATACCTAAACTCTGGCTATTATACCCAGAATATCCACAAATAGCACCTAAAATTCCAAGTAAAGCTATCTTATGAATGTTCCCATAGGTAAAATAATAATAGGTATTAACATCTGGCTTCTTGAAAAAGGCTGTTCTTCCGCTTAAAGTAAATTTTAAAACTTCCATTTTCTATACCTCTTCTTTGGTGAAAATATTAAATTTCTTAGCCTTATTTATTGGTTCCGATTTTATCTCTATAGTATATGGATTGTAGTATATTTCTATGTTTTCTATATCGTCTTCAAGGCTATTTAAAAGTTTAGCACAATTTAATATTATTATATTTCTATCTTCTTCTTTTTCAAACTCTACATATTGAGATAGATCAGGAAGATATAATTCAGGTTTTGTTTCTATAAATAAGGCAAATTCATTTTCACAGCCTAATTTTGAATTAGTATTGAAAGAAGTTGCTGCTATCATAGCTGCCTCTTTAAACTTCTTATAATCTTCTTCTGTATATCCTTCTGTAACACCAATTTCTTCAAATTGATCATATGATGATGGGTTTATTGCAAATGGATAGAAATAATGTGCTTCATCACTAACTATTTTTGTTCCTAGTGTAGAAGCTTTAGCTTCTTTCTGATTTTTCTCAGAACCGTCCCTAAAAGGTGATAAAATTTGTTGTTCTTCTGCGTTAGTATCTTCATATTTATTAAAGCCTTGTCCAATTTGAACTGCCCCTGTTATAGATATGTTGTTTTTTTCTTCTGCAAAAGTTGCTCCGAAGTTTTTAATATCAATTGCTGTAAATAGATTTTTTAAAATTTCTTCACTGTTTTTTTGTTTTTTTAGATCTTCTATTCCAAAGACATACTCATACCTTTCTTTTAAAGTTCTTGGTAAAAGTTCTACTTCTTTCTTTTTATTTTCGCTAAGTTTCATAGATTTTATGTATAAAACTTTTTCTCCATTATTTTCCCACATTTTTTTCATTGGATATTTAAAAGCTTTATCACTACCAAAAACATCTCCAGAAGAAGTTGTCTTTGGATATCCAGTAAAGTCTGCATTCCAATTGCTCATCCTTGAAACTATACCTAGAATTCCATATACTCTCTTATTCATCTTCATTTTTACTTTCCTCCTTATCTAATTTTTCATAAACTAAATTACTGTGGAGATATCCTGCTATAATCAAGTCCTCATTAACTTTTTCTTCTGGGATATATGATGAAATCATTGCATATAAATTTTTAAATCTCTTATTTCCTGTCTTTATTGTATAATTATATTTTTTATATAGTTTCCTAAGTTCATCTTTTATTCTTGCATCTTTTTTTCCATTTATAATTGGGTTTGCTAAAGAATGAACTTTATTCTTACTTTTACTTAATGAAATAAAATAACTTGTTAACTGCCCTACTGCAAAGTAGTATTCCTTATCAGAATGTATAACATCAGTATCATCTTTATTTATTTTTTCTCTTAAAGAATCTTTAATTTCTGCTAAAACATCCGACATATTGTCCCCTCCTTCAAAATAATTTTTTAGTGAAGCTCTTAGGTTAAATTGATCGCTAGCTTTTAGCAAATAACCATTGTTTATTGATCCTTTTATCAAATCTAAACTACTAAAATTTAAAACTTTCCATACATTGCTATCGATACCTTTATAAAACCAAGTAAATAATGTATTTCTTGAAAGAAGTAGGTTCTTTTTTAATATATTATCATTTATATTTAAATCTTTAGAGTCTGTAAAATAATTGGTAGTTAAGAATTTACTAAAAAACACTTCATTTATTAAATCTTTTAAGTTTTTTAGTTTTTTCATCTCACCATATTCCGTTATTTTACTTTTTTGAAGTTGCAAAACATTCTGTAAATTAAAAGGCCTAATATGGGTATTGTAAGAGACTATATTATCAAAATCAACGATTTCAACTTCTTTACCTTTTTTTATTCTCAGATAATATCCTTTAAAATCATATTCTAGCATTTTATCATTTGATAAGGCTTCAATCTTTTCTTCATCTATATATATATTTGTTTTTCCAGCGGAGGCTTGATTCATGAGATAGTCAAAAAATTGTTTTTGAATTAGAACTTCTTCTTTTGATAAAAGGTATGGAAGTTTTGATTTCCTTGTTTTATTTTCAAGATAAGGCTTTTTAGCATTTAATCCCATGTTATCATTAGATAGTCCATATATTTTTTTATTTATGGTTGTATTGTAATCATTATTATTATAAAGATTTATAAGTATATATTTTTCGCTTTCTTTTTTAAATGTATCTAAATCGTATTTAAAAAATATTTTCAAATATGTTTTTTCCTTGTTATCCTTCTCTACCATATTACATATATTATTTTTAATCCAATTTTTTATATTATCTATAAGTTCCGCATTTGATTTTCCATACTTTGTTTCAACTTCTTCATAAAGTTTTCTAGCTTTAGGTTTAGTATATTTGATTAAAGGATTTTTTAATATTTCATAATACTTGTCTATAATTTCATCTTTTAGTTTCCCATTATTTACGTTTTCTTTTTTGATAAAAAAAGTTAAATAATTATTACTATGTATGATTTTTTTGGGATCTATAGGTTTATTCATATCTAAAAGTTTACTCATATAATCTGATTTTCTTACAAAATCAAAATATTGATTACTATCATCAACTTTTCTAGTTTTTTTATCTATTTTTATATCAAATCTATCCAATATATTAAAATTATTTTCAAAAGTATCTACTATTATGTACTCACCATCTGCTGGAATATAAGAATCGGTTATATATTCTTCTCCTTTTTCTTCATATTCTTTCTTAAAAGTTTTTATAACATCCTTTAACACCCTCTTTCACCTCCTTATAGCCATTTATAATTTACAAAACCATAACCTCTAGCATTCATTTCTCCTATAGATGTTCCTATTGCTAAGTATGCTAACCTTTGAGCACTTTCATTTTCATCTATAATTAATGTCAGCTTGTCCCCTAAAATATTTATGATTTTATACTTACAAGATATTGGCTTATGATTTTCAAAATTTATACCTTTAAATAAAATAAAATCCTCATCCATCTTAGTGTTAAAATAGTTGTTATATTTCTTAACTAAATTATCTTTTAATCTATTTGTATACTCTTCTATAGACAAATTCCCTTTCCAGTATCCATTTTCAGTTTTTATAATGGTTGGTGTTATAGAATATAGTTTTTCTATATGTTTTTTTGGAATAACTTTAGATTCTAAAGTTAAAGCTTTTATATAATCTGTATATTCATTTACAAGATTCTTTTTAAAATATCTTACTAACTTTTCATCTATTGTACGTATCTTTACAGAATATATTTTTCCTTCATGATAAACTTTGCTTCTTTCTATAGGATAAAATGAGTTAAAAGTATAATATTTATAAATATTTTCTTTATGAAAATTAAGTAGTTTTTTATCTTTAGATAAACTTTTATCTATTAAATTCCCTATTTTTTCTAAACTCTCATAACTTTTAATATTTTTTATAACAAATACCTTTAGTGTTAATTCATATATTTCCATTATTACACCTCCTTTTTCCCCAGTATATTGTAAATCCTACCATAATAGCTTATATTTTTTTATATTATCTTTCCTTATAAATCAAATTATAGCAGATTAATTATAAATGTCAATAAACATTACAATATTTATTGTTGATGTTTATTGTTGATTTGTTTTAAAATAATTCATATTTACATCTCATGTTAAGGTTCAAAAATAACTATTACAATATTTATTGTATTTAAATACATCTTATGTTGAAGTTCATCCTGTTTCCCTTTAACATAATTTTACCACAAATAATAATTTAAATACATCTTATGTTAAGGTTCGGCTTAAAATAAATTAGACTTTCAGATACCTTATCTCTATTTAAATACATCCTATGTTGAGGTTCAGCATAAATCATCTCCTACCCATGTCCATGTACCTGATTTAAATACATCCTATGTTGAGGTTCAGCTATGGTTAAATCTGAACTAATAGAGACCCTAAGGGGATTTAAATACATCCTATGTTGAGGTTCAGCAGATATCATAGACACTATATTAACTTATCTAGGTTTATTTAAATACATCCTATGTTGAGGTTCAGCTCCTGTAAGTACCACTGTTTCTTCTCCTTTTTGAGGGCAGCCCCATTCTTCGTTATAAATTGTTTTACTTGGTTTTATTACTGCTGAAATGTATATATTATTCTTTTCAAATTCTTCTTTAGCTATTTTTTGCCATATCTCGCCTACTAAATCTAAACTCTCACTTTGACTATTAGTATGAAAATATCCTTTGTTTATCCCAGTTACAATCTCAAATCTTAAAGTTTTATTCATTTTCTCACCTTTCCTATGGTTCTAAGAATTTATTATATACTTATAAACATATTTCCATTACCATATAAATATAGTTTAAAAGATGACATATTTATACCTGTATATCCAATTTTATCTATATTATATCATATGTTTATTTTATAATGTCTTTAATTCAGACAAAACAAAAGCCTTAGAGTAATCTAAGACTTTGTTAAATCATATATTTAGTTGTATTTTTTATTAATAATCAGACCATTAATAAGTTTAAATACTTTGAGGTAATATTATTATGTTTAAAGCTACAAGATATTCAGGCATAGTTTTACAATTACCATCATTTAAATACATCCTATGTTAAGGTTCAGCTGTTGCTTGAGAGCCTCTCTACTTGAATATCCTATTTAAATACATCCTATGTTAAGGTTCAGCTAGCTGAAAAGATAAAGCAAAGAAGAAAAACGAAAACCATATTTAAATACATCCTATGTTAAGGTTCAGCTTTAACACTAAAAGGAAATAGATTCTACGTAGATTAATTTAAATACATCCTATGTTAAGGTTCAGCACAGAAGATTTAAAGTCAAAAACATTCCCTCATTTATTTAAATACATCCTATGTTAAGGTTCAGCCATTGTACATCAAATGTTTCGCATTGTGTAACTGTATTTAAATACATCCTATGTTAAGGTTCAGCTTATTTTTATTTTCTTTTCTTTATCAAATTTTTTACAATTTAAATACATCCTATGTTAAGGTTCAGCTAAGATAGTAGCAGTAGAAAAAGGCTTGAATGTAAAATTTAAATACATCCTATGTTAAGGTTCAGCTTTAATTGTGATCTTCTTATTGTTTTATCTTCGTCTATTTAAATACATCCTATGTTAAGGTTCAGCGGCTATGTTAATAGACTATGCCTTAAACGTAACATCATTTAAATACATCCTATGTTAAGGTTCAGCATAATATGAGTGGTGCAAAAGAGTCTTTAGCAAAATATTTAAATACATCCTATGTTAAGGTTCAGCCAAACATTTAAAGAACTTAGTTAGCGTTAATCTTGGATTTAAATACATCCTATGTTAAGGTTCAGCTATAGTAAAATAGCCATTTCTCGTTTCCAATGTTATCATAAAAGCATTGATTTTTCAAGGTTTCCTTAAATTTTTCCCAATCGATTATTAAAATTTATAAAAGCTAAAATAAAACCCAACTTAAACCTTATATTTCAAGGCTTAAGTTGGGTTTTTGAATTAAAATCGGTGGGAATTTTAAATTCTATAAAATATACCAAAATCTTATTAATAATATATAAATTACTCATATTTCATTACTTTATGTGATGTATTGACAGCTATATATACACCTGTTATACTAATTATAAAATATGGACTATAAAGGAGAAATGATAAATGTCTAATAATTTTAAAGGTATTTCTACAAAAAATGCGCCATCCCCTGCAGGACCTTATTCTCAAGGTATTATAACTGATAATTATGTCTTTACTGCTGGACAACGTCCACAAGATCCTATTACTGGTGAAATAAAAAAAGATATAAAGGATCAAACATATCAAGTTATTAAAAATATTGAATCAATCTTAAAAGAAGCAGGTTGTTCACTAAAAGATGTTGTTCGAACTACTGTATATCTATCTGATATCAAATATTTTGATGAAATGAATTCAGTGTATAAGGAAATGTTCAGTGAACCATTTCCAACTAGGACTACTATAGGCGTACAGTTGAGAGGTATTGATGTTGAAATCGATGCAATTGCACTAAAAAAATAATATTTGATTTTTAGGAAGGGTTGGTTATGAAAAATTATAAGGAAGAAATACTTAGATTAAAAAAAGAAAAAAATGCTGCTATACTTGCACATTATTATGTAAGAGATGAAATCCAAGAATTGGCTGACTATGTGGGAGATTCCTATTATTTAAGTAAAGTAGGGTTTAAACTTGATGTCGAAATAATTGTCTTTTGTGGTGTAAGCTTTATGGCTGAATGTGCTAAAATTCTTTCTCCACATAAGAAAGTTTTACTACCTAATACTAATGCTAAATGTTTCATGGTAGAAATGGCCTCTAAAGAGAATTTATTGAAAATGAAAAAAAAGTACAAAAATGCTAAAGTAGTTAGCTATGTAAATTCATCTACAGAAGTAAAAGCTCTTTCTGATGCATGTTGTACTTCTTCCAATGCATATAATGTAATTAAAAATATTGATGGAGATGAAATAATATTTGTTCCAGACAAACATTTAGGAAGCCATATTCAAGAAAAATTCCCTGATAAAAATTTAATCCTTTGGGATGGCTTTTGTTCTGTCCATAACAATATAAAAGCTGAAGATATTTTGAATTATAAAGGAAAATTTGATTCTAAAATAATTGTATTAGTCCATCCTGAATGCAAGAAAGAAGTTAGAGATTTAGCTGATTTCGTTGGAAGTACAGGTCAAATAATTGATTATGTTGGAAAATGTTATTATAAGGAGTTTTTAATAGCAACTGAAGATGGAATTTTATATGAACTTAAAAATAGGTATCCAGACAAAATATTTCATAGTTTAAATACTATATGTGAACCAATGAAATCTATAACTTTAGAAGATCTACATAATAGTCTGTTGTTAGAAAAAAATGAAATAACACTTGAAGAGTCATTGAGGGAATCTGCAAGTAAATCTCTTCTAAAGATGCTGGAATTAGCAGTAAAATAAAATCATTAAGAAAGGGATAAAATATGAATTGGTTAATTATAGATAATATCATAGAAAATGCACTGAAAGAAGATTCTTCTTTTAGGGATATTACTACTTCTTCAATTATAGACCCTAGTAGTAAATGTAAAGTTGATTTAATTGCAAAAGAAAATAGCATAATAGCAGGCTTACCAATTTTCAAAAGAGTTTTTTATATATTGGAAGAAGTTAATGTTGAATTGTATTTAAATGATGGAGACTATGTTGAAATTGGACAATCCATTGGATGTATCTATGGAAATACACATAATATTTTAATTGGAGAAAGGATTGCTCTTAATTTTCTACAGAGAATGAGCGGTATTGCAACAGTTACAAATAAAGCTGTGAATCTAGTACATGGAACTAAAGCAAAAATATTGGATACTAGAAAAACTACCCCTAATTTAAGAATACTTGAAAAATATGCAGTTACTATTGGTGGTGGATACAACCATAGATTTAATTTATCTGATGGGATTTTAATAAAAGATAATCATATAAACGCTGCTGGCAGCATAACAGAAGCTATAATGAAAGTAAAAAATAATATTCCCTTTGGTAGAAAAATCGAAGTAGAAACTGAAAACTTAGAACAGGTAAAAGAGGCATTAGCTGCTGATGCTGATATTATAATGTTAGATAATATGAGTATTGATACAATGAAAAAAGCAGTTGATATAATAAGTAACAAATGTGCCACAGAAGCTTCAGGTAATATAAGTTTAGACAATATAAGATCAGTTGCAAATACTGGAGTTGATTTTATATCTTTAGGTATGCTTACCCATAGCATCCATTCACTAGATATAAGTATGAAAAATCTATCCTGGATATAGAAAAGTTTATTAAAAATATTAAATTATGATGGATTGTCAATGTTTAAATATTGACAATCCATCATGATTTTTATAACTTCCTATCCATCTTATGCAAGTTTTCTCCCAAAATATATTCCTATTCCTATAAATATTAGTCCTAATAGATAGAATAGACTACTATCTAAGGTTCCTGTTTTTGGAAGATATCCTTTCCCCATTTCTTTTACAGTGTTTTTCTCTAAATTGGACGCAACAGGTACTGTCTCTTTGGTTGATTTATCAGTATTTCTATGAATATCTATAGCCTTTTCAGCCTTTTTATTTCTTACTTCCGCTTTTAAAATTTTTCCGTCTTCTTTTATTTCAAAATGATGTTCTTCTCTGTCGATCATATAGCCTTTTGGAGCTTCAATTTCCCTATAAGTATATTTTCCATAAGGTAGTTCATCAAATCTAACTATGCCATTCTCATCTGTAACTCCTTCCCCTATCACTTTATTATTTTCATTTTTAATTTGAAATTTAGCATTAGGTAGTTTTTCTCCAGATATAGTATCTAATTTAGTAATTTCTAGTCTTCCTATAATAGGTCTATTTTTAATATTGATTTTTATTGGCTCTTTTGAAGCTTCATTAACTTCTACTAATATTTTCTCATTACTCGATACATATCCTTCTGGAGCTTTGCTCTCAACTATATTGTATTTGCCTAATGGAATATCTTTAAATACAAGCTTACCATTATTTGTTTCTATTGGTCCTTGTATTTTGTTACCTCTTTCATCTAACAGTTCAAATTCTGCTCCATCTAAAAGTTTTCCATTATGGTCTGTCTTAGTAATCTCAATATCACGGTCTATCCCGTTATATTCTATAAACATTGAATCTGAAAAAGTGTTGTTAGTTTCTCCTAGCCAAGCAATCTTTTGAATCTTTTTTCCATTTACACCTGAGTCATTTGCATGTCTTTGAATATATTTATAAGGGGTTAAAGAGACTGCTTGTCCAGTAACTGTAAAACCTATTTTACCACTTTTGCCTGCATCTTTTATATCCATTCTTAGTTTAAATCCATTGCCAGCTAAAATATAATAATCATCTACTTTATTACCATTTAGATCTACAAAATATGCACTTCCCAAGTCTTTTTTATCTATAGTTAATACCCCCCCTGGTTTTGAATTTATTATTTGTATTTTTTCTGATTCTAGATAATGTCCTTTTGCTTTCATTGGAGAGACTTGACCTTTAATTTCCACTGGCATTATCCCTTCTTTAGGTAGGGGTAATGTATTCTCATTTATTTCTCTTATAAGTTTATTTATATTATTTAATATAAGTTCACTCTTATGACTATCAACGTTGTTTCCCATATGTTTAGATAAATTGTCTTTTGTTATTTTCCGAGTTTCATTGGTGATTGCATACATAGCTACCTGTGATATATAATATCTTTCATCTGTGGTTAGAGATTTATCAGTTTTATCATGGGGGCCACCATATCCATACATTAGTGCTGTATATTCTTTAGCATTTAATTTTTCATTAGTCTTCTTAAACTCATTTCCATTAAATTTAGGGCTGTCCAAACTATAGTTTAAACAATAGGCCGGTTTGTTATTTTCATCCTGTTTAATCCTTGTAGTTATCATATAAACGTCTTTTGAATCTTTTCTATCTATGTAACCTAAGAGGTAACCTTTGCCTATTGCCTTTATATTTCCCCTATCAATAGAATGAAACCTTTTATATTGCGGAGCTTCAACTGCCTCTACACTATCTGATATTATTCCTATACTACTTAAGACTATTGATAGCACTAATATAAAACTAAATATTCTCTTTTTAGCCATTACCCATCACCTCTCCTTTTTTAGTTTTTTTGAACCAATATATTTCAATATTTCCTCCTTCCAGCGATTATTTAAAATGGCATAATTTATGGCTCTTACTATTTATTTTCCTTTTTTATTTAATATTTGTCAAACATATTTTTCTGTATACTCTGATTATTCTTTCTGTTTTTTTTAGATATTTTTCATATTCTTTTAATTTTAGATAATATATGATAAAAAACAACTTAACTATTTCTCCCTTTTAAAGATAAATAGTGCCTTTTTACTACTTGAAAGTAGTACCAATTTCTATAGTTATTTTCCTTTTATATTTGTTATTATTGCAGTTATCATTTCAATTTCTTCTTTTCTAATTTCTATTTTTTCTAAGTTTTGGAATAAGAATGTATTTCTAGACTTTAAGTATCTCATTAAGTCTTTTTCATTTATATCCTTATCTATATTCAAAACAATATATATTTCTTCTATTTTCTCTACTGAATATTCTTTTGACATTTTTAATAGCCCATTATAGATTTTCTCATAGAGAATAGTACAATCCATATTTTCCCCTCCACTTTTATTTTCTAGAAACTTTAATCCTTCTTTAAAATCCTTTTCTCTATAGTTATTAGATAGGTAGCTTTAATATTCGATTTAAAATAAAATACCCCATAAAAAAATAGTTCCTTAAAAATTTAAGGAACTATTTTTTATGTTTTTTCATTCTATTTATTCGTTAGCATATACTATAGATAGTCTCTTTTGAATTGTCTGTGTGATAAATGTATATAGAGGAATATGAACTGCTTGACCTATTACTCTTCCAGGTATGGTAGTTACTAAAGGTACACCAAAAAGAGTTTTCATAAAATATGGAACTAAAAAAACGGACGTTATTACTTGACCAACACCTATAGCTACTAGTAGTTTCCAGAAAGAATTTTTGTTTTCTTTAAACAGCATCATCACAATACCTGGAATAATCCCAGTAAGTGCAGCTGTCATAGTGAAATGTGGCATATAAGGCCCCATTGGACTCATGAAATGTCCTACTATATCTCCTATAGCCCCAACTATTCCTCCTGCTAATGGTCCAAATGCTATTCCTGCAAATATTACAGGATATCCTCCAAATCCAATTCTAACTAATTCTACTCCTCCGCCGCCAATTCTAATACTACCCACTCTAGTTAATACAACATTTAAAGCCATTAGGATGGCATAATATACCATATTCTTTGTTGATAATCTTCTTTTTCCCATTAAAAAAACCTCCTTTTCGTTTATACTAGTGTGCAGTCTGCCACACCAAACGAAAAAAAGGCTCGTTTGTTATGTGACAGCGAACGCAACGATTTATCGCAAACTATTTGAAGCTTTTCGTCTAAGGGCAACGTCCCATCCCTTAGCACTTTACGCAAATCGTTTACTCTGCCTTACTTATACCCATATTATCATCTTTCCTAACTTTTTACAATATTATATAGACAATTATATAAATAAAAAAACCCCAGATGAAATGTCCTTATTTTTTTAAGCAAAATCAAATTAATCAAACTGGTTCTCTAATTATAATTTCTTTTAATATGAACTCCATTCCGCTTAGTATTTCCCAGTCATCAGTCTTACAATAAGGACATTTGCCCTTATTTTTTACAATATTAAAAACTTTATTGCAATGATGGCACAAGCCATTTGCTGGAATCATCTCAATTTTTAATTTAGAATTCTCTAAAAGTGTTCCTTCTGCTGTCTTTGGAAAATATTCCATCATATATCTAGGTATAATTGATGACATTTCTCCTATTTGCACAACAATAGTATCTATTTCAACAATATTGTTCTCAATTGCAGCTGTTTCAACCATTTTTATTAATTCCACTAATATAGTTATCTCATGCATAATATTCCCTACCTATCCATGCTATCTCTATTTGGATTTAAAGCAGTTTTAATTTTAATATCGAGTGCACGTTTAATTGCATGTGGTTTGACTTTTTCATAGCCATAACTACGAGCATCAAATTTACGATGGAGTGTTATTGCATCAAATTTACATCTTGTTGTACATTCGCCACAACCTATGCATCTATTAACATCAACATGGGCAACACCACATTTTAAGCAACGATCAGTTTCAGCCTTTAGTTGTTCTTCAGTAAATGTAATACGTGGATCTGAAAAAGTATTATTCTTACTTGAATCATAGCTAACTTTTTGACGTTTAGCCCTGTCATAGCCATCAAGATTTAAATTATCTTTATCAACTGCTTTAAAAATTCGCCTATTTCTTCCTAATGTTAACGTTTGACCAGGGTGTACAGATCGATGTAGTGATTCAGCTCCTTCTTTACCTGCTGCGATAGCATCAATAGCAAATTTTGGTCCAGTATATACGTCACCACCGACAAAGATATCTGGTTCACCTGTTTCAAATGTTAATGGATCTGCCTTCACAGTCATATTAGGATTTAATTCTACTTTGCTGTTCTTTAGAATATCACCCCAAACGATAGACTGACCAATTGATAACAATACTTTATCAGCTTTCACGGTTTTAATATCATTTTCATCATATTTTGGATTAAATTTTCCATCTTTATCGAAAACACTTACACAACGTTTAAATTCAACAGCTTTAACCTTGCCATCCTCAACAATAATCCGTTTTGGACCACAACTATTGTTTACAATAACACCTTCATCTTTAGCTTCAATAACTTCTTCATCTTGTGCAGGCATTTCATTTTCACCTTCTAAGCAAAACATATTTACAGTTTTAGCTCCTGTTCTAAGAGCAGTTCTTGCAACATCAATTGAAACATTACCGCCTCCGATTACTACTACATTACCTTCAGTTTTAACATCTTTACCTAGATTAACATCTCTTAAATAATCTATACCACTAATAACATCTTCATGGTCTTCCCCTTCAATATTAAGTTTTCTACCAGCTTGGGCACCAATAGCAATATAGAATCCCTTATATCCTTGGGCACGTAATTCATCTAATGTAATATCTTTGCCTACTTCAACACCACGTTTAAACTCAACACCTAATTGATGAAGTACATCAATTTCAGCTTCGACAACATCTTTTTCAATTCTAAATGAAGGAATACCTAAAGTTAACATTCCGCCAAGTTTTTGCTTTTTTTCAAATATTGTAATTGTATAACCTCTTTGAGCCAGATAATATGCACAAGAAAGTCCTGCTGGTCCTGAACCAATTATTCCAATCTTAATATGACTGAAATCATATAATTTTTCTGGTACAAATCTTGTTTCCTGATTTAATTCTAAATCGGCAATAAATTTTTTGATTTCGTCAATTGCAACAGGTTCATCAATATCAGATCTAGTACATTCATTTTCACAATCATGTGGACAAATACGACCGCAAACTGCAGGGAATGGATTTTCTTTTTTAATTAATTCTAAAGCGTCAAGATACTTTCCTTGAGCCGCTAGCTTAATATATGCTTGAACAGCAATATGGGCTGGACAAGTTGTCTTGCAAGGTGAAGTACCACAGTCATAAACATTTTCAAAGTTTTCTCTAAAATCTGGATTATAACGTTCTGGACCCCAATTGTGATCATCAGGAAGTGGAGTTAGTGGGTGTTTAATTGGTTCTTTGGTACATAAATTTTGACCCAATCTAACAGCATTAGCAGGACAGGTTTCAACACATTGTCCACAGGCTGCACATTTCTCAGAATCAACTTCTGCTATATAATTAGAACGGGACATATTGGGTGTGTTAAAATATTGAGAAGTACGTAAAGCTAGACAAACATCACGTTGACAATTACAAATAGCCCAAATCTTATTACTACCATCCATATTGGTTACTTGATGCATATACCCCTTTTTCTCAGCTTGTAATAGGACTTCTTCAGCTTCTTCTTTTGTGATACGTCTTGCTTTTCCTGTCATAATAGCTGATTCAGCAGTAGCTCCAAGAATAATACATAGCTCTTCTGCTATACTACCAGTACCTTCACCCATTTGAGTACGAACCAAACGACATTGGCATGGTGCAATACCAATATGGTTTTGATATTTAGTTAGCCAATAGGATAATTCTTCATAAGGCGCTTTTCTGGTTTCAGCTTGAATTGCTGATTCAACTGGGATAACACGCATTGCTCCATTACCCATTGGCATAATCCTAGTAACAGGTTCAACAATTTCTCTTGTATATTGTTCAAAGGCTCTGGCTATCTCAGGGTGAGCTTCAATTTGTTCTTTGTTAAGCATCATTAACTCATAGATTCCTGGAACATAAATTGGAAGTTCAAATTTATCTGTTCCATCTCCTTGTGGTTTAATTTCAATAATTCCCATATCAGCAAGTTGCATACAAATTTCAAAGGTTTCAGTATAACTTTTATTCACCTTTTCTGCAATATCCTCTACTGCTTCTTGCTTTCTTCTTTTCATGGCTAGAACTACATTAGCTTGCTCATCAGTTACTAAATCAGCAAATACATAATAACGTGGATCATTTTCAGTAAAATCTATTTTTAAGCTACTAATGTGTTGTGCCATTTCAATAATTTTTGGCCTTATTGACATCATATTTTCCCCCTTTCATTTAAAGCTATGATACTATTTGTATATTATTCTTTTAATTTTAATACCTCATTTTTTAACCAATCAGTTCAAGCTTCAATTCCTTCCCCAGTACAGGCTGAGATTCAAAATAACAACTAAAAAAACATCAGCCAAAATGACTGATGTTTCAAAAAGTTTAACGAGTAGATCTATAAGCCGAGTTCTGTCTTAGATGGTCATCTATCTATGACCTATTGTCACCAATAGGTTCATGCGACCTACCATTGGGACGACAGCAGGCAACTGTCACCTTTGGTCCCTACTTGGTCTTGCTCCGGATGGGGTTTACATAGCCGACTAGTCACCTAGCCGCTGGTGAGCTCTTACCTCGCCTTTCCACCCTTACCTGATAAATCAGGCGGTATCTTTCTGTTGCACTATCCTTAGGGTCACCCCCACTGGGTGTTGCCCAGCATCCTACCCTATGGAGCTCGGACTTTCCTCATGCTAAAAGCACGCGACCATCCGATCTACTCATTTTATTTCGTTTTTTAACATTACTACTATAACATAAACTAAATACCTTTGCAAAGGTATTTTATGGATGAATAGGGGAAAATAGTATTCTGCGACAGTTTTCACATTGTACTATTTCTTCTCCATCTTTAACCTTATCTAATAAATAAGTAGGTATTATAACATGACAGCCACTACATTCATCCTCTATTACTTCAGCTATAGCATATCTTTTATTGTTTTTAATGGTATTGTATTTTTCGTACAATTCTTTTTCAATTTTTGATGATGCATTATAGATTTGATCCATATCTTTTCTAACCTGTTCTCTTAATTCATCAATTAATCTTTCATATTCTATAGTAGTTTCCTTAAACCGTTCTTTATTTTCTTTATGTTCTTTTTCTATTTTTTCTATTTCTATTCGTATATCTTCTATATCTTCCATTAGTGATATTATTTCCAGTTCTAATTCATTTATGCTATCTTTAATAGATTCACCTTCTTTGTCCATATAGTCAAGTTGTTTTATATCGGTAACAACACCACTATATAGTTCTTTTTCTATTTCTTTTAATTGATAGTTTAGTTCTTTAAGTGTGGAATCATTTTTTCTTAGTAGTTTATTGTTTTCTTCTAAAGATTTTTTCCTATTATTTAATTCTTGTTCTAAATCCTCCATCTTTAAAGTCATGGTCTCTATATAACTAGATTTAGCTAAATTCTCTAATTTTTCTTTTATAAGCTCTAAATGCTTTTCATGCTCTTGCAGTTCCCACAAAAGTTCTAACTGATTCATAATTAAATTCCACCTCCATTATTAGTATACTACAAATGGAGCTGTGCTTTTTTCGTATAGGATTATGTCTATATCTTCTTCTATATTTTGTAATAATCTATCTTTAATTACTGGCAATATAACTTTTTCCGTATCAAAATGATTTCCATCTACTAATAAAAGTCCCAGTTCCTTGGCAAGCTGTCCATCATGGTACTTTATATCTCCTGTCAGGTATATATCTGCCCCTTTATAATAAGCGGATTTTATAAAGTCACTTCCGCTGCCTCCACATAGGGCTACCCTTCTTATCTTTCTATCTATATCACCATATACTCTCAACTTATCTATTCTTAATTCTTCTTTTATTTTATCTAAAAACCTATTTAAAGGCATTTCTTCTACATTTCCTACCCTTCCATAGCCATATTGGACACTAATATTTTCTAAAGGGTAGATATCATAGGCTACTTCTTCATAGGGGTGAGCTTTTATCATTTCATTCAATACCCTATTTAGATTTCTTTTTTCTACAATAGTCTCCATTCTAGTTTCTTCTACCTTTTCAAGTTTGTTTAAACTTCCTATAAAGGGATTGGTTCCTTCCCTAGGCATGAAAGTACCTATGCCATCTATATTGTATGTACAGTGGCTATAGTTGCCTATCCAACCTGCTTTTGCTTCTCCTAAGGCATTCCTTACTTCTTCTACATGGGTCCTTGGTACAAATACTACTATTTTATATAGTTTTTCTTCATAAACCTTTTCTAATACTTCTATATCTTTTAAATTTAATAGGCTAGCTAAAATATCATTTATACCTCCTATAGCTAAGTCTAGATTTGAATGGGCATTGTATACTACTATATTTTCTTTTATTAAATCATATACTAATCGTCCTTTATAATCTTCTTTAGTTATTTTGGCCATAGGTTTAAACAATAGTGGGTGATGGGTAATAATCATATCTATATTTTCTTTTTTTGCCTTTTCAAAAGCTTCCCTATCTAGGTCCAAGGATACTAAAATCTTTTTTATATTCTTATTTGGATCTCCAATTTGAAATCCTGTACTGTCCCAACTATCTATTAAATAAGGTGGAGCCCATTTGTTCATAATATTTATTATATCAATTGCTTTCATAAACTTTTAGCACCTCCTTATATTTATCAATTTTTGAATATAGTCCCTTTCTTCTTTCAGCTACCTTTTCTGTATCTTTTTTTTCTAGTTCTTCAAGTATTTTCTCTGTTTTTTCTATTTTAAACTCTAAAAATTCTTTTAACAGAGGGTCTTTTCTATCTAATAGCTTTTTGCTAATTTCGTAATATATTTCATCTTCAATATAGTCTTTACCCCTTTTAGCGTATATTATTTCATAGTATCTGTCTTCTTCTTTTATTATTTTTTCATCTGCTATTTTGAAATTATTATTATATAGATATTTTCTAAGCTCTTCTGCTGCTACCATAGGTTGAAATATGAAGTTATTAATAGATCTTGCTATTTCCATATCTTTTTCTATTATATCACATATTAACAGTCCACCCATTCCTGCTAATATGAGAGTATCTACTTCATAGGGTTTTAAAACTTCTAGTCCATTTCCCAATCTAATATCTATATCTTTTTCATATCCTAGTTCTTTTACATATTCAATTGCTTTATCTAATGAGCCCTTACTAATATCTGCTGCAATGACTTTTTTACTTATATTATTTTCTATTAAGTGGACTGGTATATAACCGTGATCCGTCCCTATATCTGCCACTATTGAATTTTTTTTTACAAAATATTGTATAGCTAAAAGTCTTGGTGATAGTTTCATATCTATTTCCTTTCTATTTTAAGATAAAAAGTTAAAATTAAAGATTCGCTTATGGCGAATCTTTAATTTTATTCTAAGAAATCTTTTAACTTTTTACTCCTACTAGGGTGCCTAAGTTTTCTTAAAGCTTTTGCTTCTATCTGTCTTATTCTTTCTCTTGTTACATCAAATTCTTTACCTACTTCTTCTAAGGTTCTTGCCCTTCCGTCATCTAAACCAAATCTTAATCTTAAAACCTTCTGCTCTCTTGGAGTAAGAGTGTCTAATACATCTAAGAGTTGTTCTTTTAATAGTGTGAAAGTGGCAGCTTCTGCTGGTGCCTGCGCCTCATCATCAGGTATAAAATCTCCTAAATGGCTATCTTCTTCTTCCCCAATAGGTGTCTCTAAAGAAACAGGCTCTTGGGCTATCTTCATAATATCTCTTACTTTTTCTACATCCATATTCATTTCTTTAGCTATTTCTTCTGGTGTTGGATCTCTACCCAACTCCTGTACTAGTTGTCTTGATACTCTCATAAGTTTATTTATAGTTTCAACCATATGAACTGGTATTCTAATAGTTCTTGCTTGATCGGCAATAGCTCTTGTTATAGCCTGACGTATCCACCAAGTAGCATAGGTACTGAATTTATATCCTTTTTTATAGTCAAACTTTTCAACAGCCTTCATTAGGCCCAAATTTCCTTCTTGAATTAAATCAAGGAATAACATACCTCTTCCTACATATCTTTTTGCTATACTTACTACCAATCTTAAATTGGCTTCAGCTAGTCTACTTTTTGCTACTTCGTCTCCTTCTTCCATTCTTTTAGCCAATTCAACTTCTTCTTCTGCTTTAAGTAAAGGTATCTTCCCAATTTCTTTTAAATACATTCTAACAGGATCGTCTACGCTAATCCCTTTTGGCGGTGTTATGGCTCCACCTTTATCTTCTTCATCATCTTCTTCATCTTCAATATCATCTTTATCTAGTAGCATATCTTCATCTTTATCTCCTACGAGCTCAATACCCATTTCCTCTAGACTTTGATAAACTTTGTCTATTTGTTCTGAGTCTAAGTCTATATCCTCTAAATTATCCATTATTTCTTTATAGGTAAGCATTCCCTGTTTTTTACCTTTTTCCATAAGTTTTTTTACTGCTTCTATTTTCTCTTTTTTATTTTTACCATTTTCCATGTGGTCCACCAGCACTCCCTCCTTTCAACAAAACTATTGGTGCAGTTTTAGTTTCCTGTCTATTTCCACAAGTTCTGAGCATAACTGTTTTAATTTTTCCACATCCCTTTCATCCTTTTCTTTTTTTATATCAATCCTATGAATTTGCTCTGTTATTTTTTTTCTCTCAAATTTTAACTTGGAAGAAATTAAAGTTTCAATTAAATCTTGTATAATCTTATCTATATTTTCGCCTGAAGCATTTATATCTAGTTCCAATATTTCTAACACCTTGTCTATATCTACATCCACTATGTCATCTAAATACTTAATAAGTTTTTCTTTATTTATTTCCTCTTTATCTTCATAACTCTTATATATATAGTTGGCTAAATGTCTACATTCATAGTTCATAAAATCCTCTGGATTTATATGTTCTTTAATCTTTTCAA
>JAHXQP010000032.1 GCA_019391515.1 Clostridiaceae bacterium
TAATTCATTTAAGCTATTGTTTATATTCTTTAATTCTTCATTCCACTCATATATATTGTTTTTTAAGTTATCTTCCTCTTTTTTTAAACTAATTAAATAAGTATAGTCATCAAAATTAAGACTTGAATATTCTTTTAATCTTTCTGTTTCTTCATATAAATTGTCTATTTCCCTGGTAATCTTTTTTGCTTCTTCATATTTTTCCATTATTTCTAATCTTTTTATATTGTCTATTTTCTTAACTAAAGACTCTCGTTCTTGTTTTAAAATAGATACCTTGTTTTTTAAACCATTTAACTGAATCTCCTGACCCTTTATTTGTTCAATATATTTGAAAGCTATTTTTCTTTCTTCATATAATTTTTCTAATCTGTCTACAGTCTTTCCATAGGGAGAAGTTTTTCTCTGTCCTGCTGTACCTATGGAATTTATTTCTCTATTTAATTCCTCAATTGCATTCTTTACAGAAATATCCTCATCTAAACTTCCACCAATATTAATTAAGCTATCTTTTATTTCCTTAGCCAATATTTTATCTGTCTTGTTTCCTAGCTGTTTAATATTTATTGTATTATTATATACTACGCTATTAAATCCTAAAGCAGTGCTAGGTGAATATAGTCTCAGAACTGGATCATAACCAAATAGATGTGTTATATCTTCTCCAGTTTTATCATCAAATATTTTTACTTCATCAAAGCCTTTAATAAAATTTCTTTCTATCCTATATACTTCTCCCTTATGAATAAATTTTAAAACTCCTCTATATTCTGTGCTATTCCAAGGAAAATATCTTTCATATTCTTTACTGTATATTTTCCTCTTTGAATAAGGTTTAAAAAAACCAAAAAACATTCCTTCGATAAATCTATGAATAGTTGTTTTGCCTGCCTCATTATTCCCATATATTATGTTCATTCCATCGCTTAAAGTTAAACTTTTTTCTTCAAATTTTCCAAAGGAAATAAGATCCAATTGTTTAATAATCATTTCATCACCTTTTCTTTAAGAAGAGTTTCTAGACCAATGTAAAGTGCTTCTTTATTAATTTCATCATTTAAATCTTTTTTTCTCATTTCCTCAATAAAAAGTCCAATAATATTATTTCTGTTTTCTATTTCCAATTTTTCTAAATCATAATCTGGAATAGTTTCATCAATAAGTTCTAAATAATAAAACTCACTAGATAGTACTTCAACTAAATCTTCTAAATTAAAATCAATATCCCTATCTCTTATTCCCTTTAAAACCATTCTATATAAATTTTTATTCCTCATGGAAGAATTATCACATTTTTTAATTTTATCTAGTATCTCATTATAAGTCATAGTTTCAGAAATATTTATTTCTTTAATTATAAAAGACCTTTTAGATAAAGGAAAAAGGCTCATAGCCACATTTTCCTTTTCAATTGTTCCTTCAATTACTCCATGTATACCTGTTTCTCCAAAATCTAAAGGTTCAGGGCTACCACAATAACAAATTTTATCTGTTATAAATTGAGGCTTATGGATATGGCCTAATGCAACATAGTCAAAACCTTTAGACTCTAATACTTGCTTGTCCATAGGCAGATAAACTGAATCCTTATTCAATAAATCACCATGAATTAGTAATATATTTATCTTTTCTTCTTTTTCCATTGCAATTTCTGCTAATATGTCTCTTTTTTCTTCTTTCTTATCCCAACTATATCCCCATATAACTGTATCTAACTCTTCAAATTCTATAAAGTCCACAGTTTTCGGACCAAATATATGTACATTTTTAGGCCAGTTAACTTTTCTATAAAGACTATTTTCTCCTAAAGGATCATGATTACCTGTAGTAATTATTATATTAGTATCTTTTGCTTCTTCCAGCTTGTCTCTAACCCTTTTTATATCACCTATAGTAAAATATTTTTCTTCATATAAATCACCACTAATAAATAAAAAATCTATATTATTTTCTATAGCTCTATCAACTATTCTTTCAAATGTTTCCCATATTTCTAAACGTCTCTGTTTTGTATATACTCCATCAAAACTTGCATTTCTAAACTGAGAACCTAAATGTAAATCTCCAGTATGTATACATTTTATCATTTATTTTCCTCCAATACGCCAAACTTCACTATTTATATATAATAGAGTATACCACAAAATGTTTAAACTAGATAAAAATACCCTCATTATTACATTAGGGTATTTTTATCTATCTTCTTATTTTATTAAAGATTATTCATAAATCAAATTAAGTATTTCATCTTCACCTTTTTCAACTTTTCCACTATTTTTAATTATATCTTTTAATTCATCTCCATTAGTTATAACAACAGGTGTAATAGGAGATTTACCTTCTCCTTTTACATAATCTATATCAAATTCAACTAATAAATCACCTTTTTTAACTTTATCATTTTGCCCAATAAATCCTTTAAATCCTTTTCCCTTTAATTCAACAGTATCTAATCCAATATGAATCAATATTTCCAATCCATCTTTGGTTTTTAAACCAACAGCATGATTAGTAGGAAATATACTCACTATTTCACCATCTACAGGTGATACTACTAACCCTTCATCAGGATCTATAGCTACACCATCTCCAAGCATTTTTTCCGAAAAAACTTTATCAGGAACGCTTTCTATTGGTACTATTTCTCCTGTCATAGGTGCTATTATTTTTTCAGTTCTTTTCTTCTTGAAAAAATTCAACATGGAAATTCCTCCTTACTGCTATTTTTTAATCTTAAAATCATCTACTATCATTCTTGTTTCTTTTAAATACTCTGAAACTGCTCCAAAATCTTTTTTAGCTAATCCTACAAATAATATATCTATTACGGTTAATTGAGCTATTCTGGAAGCAATAGCTCCTACCCTTAAATTTTCTTCTACTCCCCCAGTACATAAATTTATATTAGATATATTACTTAAAGGATTGTCCCCATATCTAGTAATAGAAATAGTTTTAGCGCCTTTTTTATTTGCCATTTCTATTGATTTAAACACTTCAAGAGTTCTTCCACTATGAGATATACCTACTGCCACATCATCTTTTTGAATATTTACTGCTGTAGAAAGCTGAGTATGACTGTCTAAGTACATAAAGGCATTCCTGCTGATACGCATGAGTTTATATTGGAAATCTAAGGCTACCAATCCTGAGGCTCCTACTCCATATAAAAATATATTATTTGCATTATCTAATGCCTCTACAGCCTTTTCAACTTCATCATAATCTAGCAAATCTACAGTATTTTCTATAGACTTAATATTCCCTGCTGAAATTTTCCCAACAATATCTTCAATTGTATCATCTACTCTAACATCTTCATAAACTATATTCTGACTTTTCTTCGAATCCGATATTCCCTTTGCAAGCTCTATTTTAAAATCTTGAAACCCTTCAAAACCCATTTTTTTGCAAAATCTTACTATGCTCGAAGGGCTAGTATTGCATTTTTTTGCTAGATCTTGAATAGATAGATTATAAACTTCTTCCTCATCATCTAATACACAGCTAGCAATTTTTTGTTCTGAATTAGTTAACTGATCCTTTACTTGATTCATTTTTAAAAACAGGCTCATTTCTAATCCTCCATTATATAAAACTTAAATTTCTCCCCTGGTTCTAATAAATCTATAAGAATACTACCATTTCTTGAATCTCCCACTACATTTACTCTTTCATCTATTTGAAGATCTTTTTTTAGTATTTGAAATTCTCCTTCATACCTTTTATACTCCTTATTATCTATTGTAACAGAATATTTATTCCTTGGTAACCCATTATTATTTAGTACGATTTCTCCACTCTTTATAAGTCTAGATTCTTGTGAACGTATTGCATACTCTCCTGGATCCATACGATTTGTGTGAATACTATTTAACAGTTCCAATTCTACTTTTGATAAATTATCATTTAACTTTATAGGAATAACATTTACACCTTTTTCTAAATTAGTTAAACTCTTTAACTCTTCATCTGAAGCAATAGCATCACCTATAACTACAAAGTCTACACCTAGTTTAAATAGATGCTGGGCACTAACCATAGGCAAAGCATCCCTATGCTTCTCTAATGTTGGCAATCCTTCATATACTGGCCCTCTTCTCCCATCCTTTGATGGTATGAAAGCCATAGTTTTTATACCATATCTTTGGAAAATTTTATTTCTTTCTATAAACAATTCTTCAGATATACCTGTCCCTTTCCTTGGATAAAAGTTGTGACAAGCATTTATTTTTTCTACCTTTCCACCAAATTTTATAAAATTATCTATATCTTCTGAAGTAAAAGTTGTAGCATTTACTGTTATTCCAAAATCGTATTCGTTGGTCATCTTAGCTGCTTCTTCTAATGTAAAACCATAGTCTAATCTTAAATAATCTATTTTATATCTACTCATATCCAACTTTTCAAAATAATTTTTAGATATATCTATAATAGTTGTAAAACCTAATTTTGATGATTCCTCTAAAAGAATTTTTAAATCCTTTAAAAAGTTCCCATCAGTTTCTGGTATGTGGGCAGAAGTAAATAGTGTTTCTACCCCAAAACTACTAGCTTTATTTAAATATTCAACAATTTCTTCAATTGAATTGTCCATCCCTGCATAAACAGATATACCGATCAAATCAATCACTCCTAATCTTTTTATTATTACACAAGGTACTCTCTCGAGTACCTTGTGTAATAGTATATATTTATTTTAATTTTATTCTTCAACCGGGTCATCAAAACCTAATATCAATGTTGCTATAAAACCACCCACATAAGCGCCTATAATTCCTAATATAAATCTACCTATTCCACCCGGTGCAATAAGCAATGCTAGTGGTAATCCTGAAAGTCCCATATTTACTGCTCCTACACTAGCTGGTGCAACTATAGCACCTCCTACTGCTCCTCCAATACAAGCCCCTAAAAATGGTTTACCTAATGGCAATGTTACACCATATATTAGTGGTTCGCCAATGCCAAGTATTCCAACTGGCAATGCACTACTTATAGTCTTTTTTAATCTCTTATTTTTAGTTCTAGCTAATACTGCAAAACTTGCTCCTACTTGGCCAGCTCCAGCCATGGATAAAATCGGAAGTAAAGTAGTTACTCCTGTTGTCTCAATTAAATTTGTATGAATTGGAGATAATCCTTGATGCAATCCAGTCATAACTAATGGCAAGAATGTTCCACCAAGTATAGCGCCTGTAAATGCTCCACCTTTTTCAATAGCACCTGATACTGCTACGCCTATACCATCTGAAATAGCTCCACCTATAGGTTGTAAAACTAATACTGCGGCAAACCCAGAAATCAATATTGTTAATAGTGGCGTAAGAATTAGTTCTAATACACTTGGAAGAACTTTTTTCAATTTCTTTTCAACTACTGATGCAAACCAAACTACCAATATTACAGAAATAATTCCTCCACGTCCTGGTACTAATTGCCTGCCAAATAATTCTACTCCTTCTAATACCGGTGAAATTGTTATACCACCCATTAGACCACCTATCGCTGTTGATGCTCCAAATACCCTTGCTGCATTCATACCTACCATTATTGCCAAATATCCAAATACTGCTCCTGAAAAAGCTGCCAATAATCCAGTTACATTAGGACTTACGCTTCCTTTAGTATTTAAAATATTGTTAATACCCATTATAAGTCCTGAACCTATAAATGCTGGAATTAGCGGAATAAATATTTGAGCTATTTTGTTTAAAAATCCACTCCCAGGTGCCTTGTACTGTTCTTTAACTTGCTTTTTCATTTCATCTGCCTGACCAAATTCTGGATTGTCGATAATTTTAATTGATGTGTTTTCTTTTACATAATTTGATACCTTTGAAGCTGTACCAGGACCAACTATTACTTGAACTTCTTGTCCTGATTTGACAACCCCCATTACCCCTTCCACTTTCTCTAATTTTGCTTTATTAAGTAATGAGTCATCTTTTAATGAGATTCTTAGTCTTGTCATACAGTTTTCAAAACTGATAATGTTTTCTTCTCCTCCAATATTTTGAAGGATTTCATTACCTAAACTTGAAATCTTTGCACTCATTTTTACTCCCCCTTTTTAGATTTTATATAGATGCTTTATTCAGAAAGCCCCTCTTCTATTGCTTTACTTAAATATCCTTTATTATTATTTAATATCCTAATTGCTTTTTCTAAATCTAGATTTGTTTTTATTAATAATATAGATAATTTTACATTATAGTCAGTTTTCTCTAAAATCTTTGTAGCTTCTTCTATTGAAGTTCCCGTTGCCTTAACAACTAGTCTTTTAGCTCTTTCAACTAATTTAGCATTTTGTGCCTTTACATCTACCATTAAATTTCCATAAACCTTACCTAGTTTTACCATAACTCCTGTAGATATCATATTTAATACCATCTTTTGTGCAGTACCTGCTTTTAATCTTGTCGATCCAGATATTACCTCTGGACCTACAATTGGGTTAATGGAAACTTGTGCTACTTTTGAAAGTTCTGAATTTGGGTTACATGTAATTCCTACAGTAAAACTGCCCAATTTATTAGCATATTCTAAACCGCCAATTGTATAAGGTGTTCTTCCGCTAGCTGCTAATCCTATTAAAACATCCTTTGAAGTAAATTCTATTTCTTTTAAATCTTCTTTTGCTAATTCTTTGCTATCTTCTGCACCCTCCACAGCCTCAAATATAGCTCTGTGACCTCCTGCAATTAAACCTTGGACTAAATATGGATCTACTCCAAAAGTAGGTGGACATTCAGAAGCATCCAATATACCTATCCTTCCACTAGTTCCTGCACCTATATATATAAGTCTTCCACCTTCATATATTTTCTTTGCTGTTATATCAATTGCTTCTGCAATTTTAGGAAGTACTTCTTCTATAGCAAGAGCTACTTTTTTATCTTCTTCATTTATCATTTTTATCATTTCCAAAGTAGATACCTTGTCTATACTTTGAGTATTCTCATTTATTCCTTCTGTTATTAATTTATTTAAGTCCATAGTTGGTATCACCTTTCTTTCATATAATAACGTTTTCTTCTTTAAATAGATTATAGCATGTTTGAAATATTTTTTCAATGTTTTTTGTAGTTTGTGAAAAAAAGTTTCATATTTGTTTGAAAAACATCCTGCTACTATTCATCTATTTCTATACTAAAAATTCATTTCTTTTGAATATTATTATTTTTTATTGGAATAATATTCTTATACTAAAAAAAGGAGTGAGATTATGGATACATTAGCTTTAACTTTAGTCATAATAGGAGCCTTAAATTGGGGCCTAATTGGATTATTTCAATTTGATTTAGTAGCTACTATCTTTGGTGGCTCTAGTTCAATATTGAGTAGAATAATATATAGCTTAGTAGGACTAGCAGGAATATATTCTTTTAAATTTTATTCAGATAGAGAAAAAACTTCTTAGACATAATTTTTATAAAAGCAAATAGGTAGCTATACATAGCTACCTATTTGCTAATTAGATATAGCCATTCTTCTACTTCTGTACTAAATCCTGAACTAATATTTTTATCTCTACATATATCTAAGTAAGTCTTTATAGGATCTTCATAATTAAAATTTATAGTCCATTCATTTAAAACAACAATGCCTTTATGCTTATAAATAGCCTTTGATATTATATAACCTAAAACATAGGGATTAATCTTACATATTAAATTATAATCTGGATTTTCATTTTTTATTGACAAAAGAGATTCATTTAAAATTTCAAAATACTCCTTACTTAAAAGCATATCTCTACTGGTTAAAGTCCCTATAGGATCATCATTACAAAAGTTAACACCATGTTGTACAAGACAAGCTATACCTTCTTCTAATATTCTCCCTAAGGTATCATACATAGCTTTTTCAGGATAAAAACCCATTTTAAAAAACAAAGAAACCTTTCTTTTAAAAGGAATTTTTCTTGCATGATAACATTCATGAGCAAGTAACTTCTCAAATTCTTTTAAATTTCCAATATATCTTCCTATATTTACATAGACATCCTTAGTAAAAGTAGCAAATCCCCCATCAAACCCTCCTAGATATATTATTATATTAGGATCTACACCTATATGCCTTGGTAAATATTCATATACTTGTGCACATACCCTTTCAAAAATTTCTTTTTCATTCTCTTTTATATAATTAATATCTTTCTCCAGATGCACAATATTTCTCTTTAAAATAGAAAAACCATAATCGTCATCATATTTTTCATTTAAAAATACTCTTTTTAACTCTTTTTTTACCATTTTTTTATTTGTATCTCTTTTCAATCTTTTTTCATGCTTTAAAAAAATTTTCATTTGTGGTGAAGATATATAATCTTTAAATTTCTTTTCATTAAAATTACTCTCTTTTAAAAAATCTATAATAATATCTACTCCATCAGTAATTACCTTCAAAATATACCTCCTTCCTATAAATGTATACTAAATATAGAAAGGAGGTATGCTAAAATTTCAATATGTTCTTACATTATTTTTTAAACCATTTAACCATTTTTTCAAGTCGTCTATTTTTTCCATAGTTTCACTATAACCTTGCTCATATAAATCATTTAGCTTAGAAACATCTTTTTCTAATCTATCTACTTTGATTTCCTCAATAGGTCTAAAAACAAAAACTTTACCTTTATTTTCTAACTTATCTATTTTATCCAATACTTTATTGTAACGAATATGTCTAGTTTTAATAGCTTCATAAAGTTTAGGGTGTTTTTTCAAAAACCTTTTACTTATTATACCTAACTTCTGAGGACCTTTTCTATATTCCTTATTCCTTGTGAGTATAATTATATTATAATCATTTCCATCTTCCATGGATTTTTCAATAGGAATAGAATCCACAATTCCACCATCGTAGTATAGTTCACCATTGATTTCTACAGGTTGAGATATAATAGGTAAACTACTAGAAGCTCTAAGTATAACCTCGCCATAATATTTAGAATCAAAATCGCTTTTTTCAAAATAAACTGGTATCCCCGTTTCGCAATGGGTGACACAAGCTTTAAATACTGCTTTTGACTTATCAAAAGCTTCATAATCAAAAGGTACTACTTCATTAGGAAGTTCACCATATAAAAAATCCATATTAAAATAACTTTTTTTCTTAATCCAATGTGTAAGACCAGAATACTCTTTATCTTTTACATGATCTACAAAAACCTTTCTATTTCTTTCTCTCTGTCCCGATACATAGTTTGCCCCATTGCTTGCCCCTGCCGAAACACCAATTACATAAGGGGTTTTTATACCCTCATCCATAAAAGCAGCTAATACTCCTGATGTATATGCCCCTCTCATTCCTCCACCTTCCAATACAAGCCCTATGTTTCTATTCATCATCTATATCACCCTTCTAACTTTCATCTTATTACCTTATTTTCTCAAATTTTTATGTTAAAATCAATAGCTCTATTACAATATTAAAAAAAGATAGCAGTATTACTATCTTTTTTTAATCCTATATTCACTTTGAGTATTTATCTGCTATAGAAGAAGCAGCATAAGAATTAGGCTTAGTTTCACAGTTAAAACCACAGGCTTTTATCCAGCCTACTATTTCTGGAATTAATTTTGACGTTTTTCCATTGTTACCTGCATCTACATGGATGCTTATTCCCAAACCTATATCTTCTTCTTTCAATGCTTTCGACAACAGATTAGCTATCTCTAAACTCATACTTGTTTCAAAAAATAGTTTCTGAGCAGTATTAGTAATCTTTTCTACCTTTTTTATATCATAAAAAAATATTCCACCATTTCCAACTCTATGGATAGCTACAACTACTACAGTTTTTGTATAGCCAAAATTTTGGCTATCTGTACCAACAGATATATTATATTTACTATGAGGTGATTTCGATATAAATTTTTTAATAATTTGAATCATTTCCCTGTAAGAAACTTCACCATATGTCGGACTATGCATATCCACCCCTACTTTCTGTAACTATTACTTTAGTATTTGTCCATTTTTCCAATTAATATTACATCTAATAGTTTGAATTTTATTAATATTATTTATGCTTTTATTATATCCTTCTTATATATTCTATACAAATATTTTTAAAATTATAAAAAGAAAAAAGAGGGTATATACCTAAAAAGGTATTTCCCTCCTATATAATAGTCAACTATATAACTCCATAAAACTTATCTGCATCTATTGATGCTCGCCTATATTTAACTTTAATCAAAAACCTCTTTTACTATTTTTTTAAACTTTTAAATTACTTCTTTTGTCATTAGTTCACCTTTTTCTTTGGAACTAGTTCTCGCTGTTGCCAGTAATCCAGAAGGAGGTACTACTCCATTTGCTTCTTTTGCCAATAATAATCCCCAATTATAAGATATAATCGTATGTGTAGACAGTGGTAAATGGGGACCATGTTGTTCCAATGATCCTATTGGTAATATAACTACTGCTTCATCTTTTCTATTATTAAATTCTTACCAAGTTATTTTTTTCATCTCTATTTCCATAATCTCAACATTTACCTCCCAGTATTTGATAAATATATATTATTTATAATTCTTACCACATAACTTTTCCTTTCATAACTATAACTGCACTGCCTCCAACTTTTACATCCTTAACCTTCCCATTATCATTTAAGATTTCTGCAATAATCTCACTTGGCCTATCCATTATATGTCCTTGCTCTATTCTCATAATTATTTTTTCTTCTTTCAAAGAAACTGCCTTATTTTCAATTAAATAAGCTGCCAATGCACCATTTGCTGTTCCTGTAGCTGCTTCTTCATTAATCTCTACTGATGGTGCGAAATCCCTTGTATGAATATCATTGTTTGGATTTTCTGTTTCAAAAGTAAAAGCATGAATACTAACAAAGCCTTTTTCTTTTTGATATCTTACCAATCTACCAAAATCAGGACTTGCTTTTTTTAATGTATTTAAATCCTTGATTGGGACCATCATATCAGGTAATCCTGTAGAAACAACTTGCAGTGGCAAATTATTTAGTTTTAAATCTGAAGCTTTTAGACCTAATAAATCTGCAATTTCAGAAACTTCATCACTAGTTCTAATTATTTCAGGCAATGTCTGACCCATAACCACCCTATCTAGTTTCCCATCCTTTGAAGCTATTAGATATACAGGTAGTATTCCAGCTTTGGTCTCCTGAAATACAAGTTTTTCTTTGGAATCTAATTTTATTTTCCCTTCTTCAAACAAAACATGAAAAGTTGCTATAGTGGCATGACCGCATAGATCTACTTCTTCGGATGGAGTAAAGAACCGCACTTTAAAATCAGCTTTTGAATCTGTAGCAGGTAGAACAAATGCTGTTTCAGAACAATTCATTTCCCTAGCAATGTTTTGCATCTCTTCTTCACTGAGTCCATTGGCCTCTGTTACAACACCAGCAGGATTTCCCCCAAAAGACTGTCTAGTAAATGCATCCACTTGATAAACTTCTACACATTTCAATATGATCCCCCCTGTATTTTTACTATTTCTCTTCTGTATCATTCTCTATCTCATCTTTTAAGGAACTTATATCCACTTCCTTCTCTTCACTTATATTATTTTTATTTATATTATTATTTTTTTTAATATAAATATTTAAAACTTTTATACCCTTGTATATAAGGAAAAGAAGTAATATTTCCTTTGCAAAACCAATAATAAATACAATAACATTAAAAAAACCAAATGCTTTCATTCCTAATGACTCCATTAAAACGCCTCCCATATAATTATTTAAAAATTCCTCTAACCCTGTTAACTTCTTCTACTATATTGTCCACTTCATATTCTAAGGCTATGATTGGACATATATCATATTCTTTCAAAATACTATAAAAGTATTTTAAATTAGAATCTGTTGGAACATTATGTTCATCATAGATCTTGTTATTCCAATGTAGATGAATATATTTTATTCTATCACCTAAAATATCAAACCACTCTTTAAGCTCTGTTTCTTTGCTAAGGTTTGCATGGCCAATATCTAGGCAAACTTTAATATTTGACTGTTCTATTTTATCTGTTAAAACTGACAATTCTTCAGGATCATTATCAAAAACATTTTCTATTATAATATTTATATCATAATTATCTAAGCTATCTATAACTTTTCTCCAAAATATAGTAGCTCTTTTGTTTTTCATCTCTTTTACTTTCGGATCCTTAAGCCAAGGATTTATTTGACTATGAAAAACTATATATTTTGCCTTCAACTCTTTTGCAATATTTAATGATTGGATATATCTATTCCAAGTAATCTCTTCAATTTTTTTATCTGGACTTGATGGATTTAAATCTAAAAAACTACCATGTAAAGATAGAATACCCCTGAAATCTTCAGTTAATTTTTTATATTCTTCTAGTCTATCTTCCCAATCATTATCTAATAAATAAGGGCTGGTAAAATCTTGAATCTCAACCCCTATATCCAAATCTTCAAAAATCTCTTTAGAAAATTCTCTAGGGTTATTAATACATTTAACTATTTTATATTCCATTTTTTACACCTCTTTTCCAATGTAATTATAACATAAAACTTATAGTTTAATTCACATTTAAAACTAAATATGCATAATATATCTAAAAAGGGGGTTCTTTATATGCATTATAATACTATTGATCATATGACTAATACTGCTATAGCTGAAATAAAAGGTGGGCCTATTGTCCCTCAAATCTATGGCACTGTCACATTCTCTGATGTGCCAGGTGGAACAGAAGTATTTGCTGAAGTTTGGGGTTTACCTCCATATAAACCAGCTGAAAATAACGAGGCTCCTATAGGACCTTTTGGATTTCATATTCATGAATTTGGTTGTTGCCAAGTAGGAGATCCTTACAATCCTTTTGAATGTGCTGGTGGTCATTGGAACCCGACAAATCAACCTCATGGAAATCATGCTGGAGATTTTCCTGTCATATTTTCAAACAATGGCTATGCTAGGATGATTTTTTTTACGGATAAATTTAAACCTAGAGATATTATAGGAAAGTCGGTGGTAATTCATCAAAATCCTGATGATTATAGGACGCAACCTTCTGGAAATTCGGGAAAACGACTAGCTTGTGGAGTGATATATAGGCCTTATTAAATATAAAAAGGTCGGATTTTTAATCTGACCTTTTTGATTTAGTCTTTTCTTCCATAAATCATAGGAATCAAAAATACAAACAAAAATTATATTTATAGCTTTACGATATATTGACAGGTCTTTTTTTGTCCATTTTTATATAACTCATGCCATATTGGTACATCAATAGTACCTATTAGTTCCGCACCACAGTACTCACAAGTCTTTCTAGATGCTATGTTTTCTGGTGCACAAGTAATGATAATCTCATTCATTTCATGTTTCCTTGCTAATTGAAATAATAATTTACAGGCTTTTGAAGCATAGCGATTTCCTCTAAAAGGTCTGTAAACCTCATACCCTATATTTCCACCATATTTTGTATTGTCATTATGCCCAATACGCAAATCACATTGACCTATTTTAGCATCATCTTTGCATCTGATAATTTTAAAATAATATGCGGGAACATACCCTTTTTCTATATTTTCATCAGCAATTTTATATAATTGCAAATAAATTTCTTCATTTTTCAAATCCCTTGTATCAAAAAACAATTTTACACCTCCATCATAATTTCTTTATAATTTCCTCCCATAACCTCTATTCCATTAGGAAGTTCATTTTTAAAATATTAATACAAATATTTAAATAGAATTAATTTTCCATTTAAACATATATCTTTTTAATCAAAGGTTATATCCATATTGTCGAAGTTACCATCCATTGTTAAATCATTAAAGTATACAAAATATGCTTTATATCTCTTTAATTGTTGATCATTTATTTCATATTCAATTATTTCATCTGGCTTTACACCATTTACTTTTATCTCCTCTGCTTCTTTTTTATCTAATAATAAATAATATTGAAAATTCTTCTTTTCTGGTATTGTTGTATCATTTCTGTTAATCAAATAATTAAGTCGTTGAAAAAATATCTACTTCTTTTTAGCTTCTTTATTTATTCCTATTATTTTTTAATCTTAAAGTCTTCACTGCCACGCTTTTCCATTTCATTTATATCTAATTCTAGGTCTAAATAGTAATAGAAATATAATTCATTTCCATCTAAAGTAAATGGTATTATTTCATCTGGCTTCTTGCCCTTTATTTCTAAATATTTTACATTTTCTATATCTGTTATAGACCATTTAAAATTCTTATATTTATCTTTTATGATATTAACTGGATCATCAATATCAACTTGATTAAACCGTATAAACCTTCTCCATAACCTTGTTTCCTAATCTCCTTCTACTTTTTTACAATTCTATTTGATGAGCTTTTTATATTAGCATAATCAGTGCTAATTCCTTCTAAGGGCTCAGAATGCTCTTTCTGTTCTCCAGATTTCTTCACCTTCAACCTATATCTAGAAAATTCTTCATTATTCTCTTCCCCATCTCCTATTGTGAACTTTTTATTTCCATAAGTTTATCAAGTCCTATAGAAGTATATAAATAGGTTTTGTAATAGTATATTGATTATATTCATGGATAAAAAGAAGTAGAATAAGCATCTACTTCTTTTTATCTTTTTTATTTATGACAAAGTCTTCTTCTTTTAAATCTCCTTCTATTTTTAAGTCTTCATAATAATAGAAATAAAAAGTTTTTCCATCCATTTCAAAAGGAATCACTTCATCCGGTCTCTTCCCTTGTATTTCTAAATATTTTATATCCTCCAATGCTGATAATGACCATGCAAATCTAGGATATTTTTCTAATATTATTATTGGTGTATCATTTATATTTCCTATTCTATTGGTTGCTAGAAAATTCGGATGAATTAAATATTTGTCATCTATGCCTTCTCGTGAAAAATAATTAGATTCTGTGCTTCTTGCACTTATTATATTAGAATATTTCTTCTTTCCATTTTCATCAGTCTTTGTTTTCAGTCTAGCTATACTAAACTCTTAAGTTCCTTCTTTATCTGTAGACGGACCTATAATTATATAGTTATCATCTACTTCTATTTCTTTTAATACCTCACTTATATTTACATCTACAGATTTGCTGTTTCTCATTGCATCTTCGAGAGTGTCATAATATCTTTCTACATCTTTTGTTCCATCTAAAAACTCTTTATACTTTTCTTCAAGTATTTCTTTTTTTTCTTCTCTAGTTGCTGATTGAAGCTTTTTTAAATCTTCAGGCATTGAAACATATGCTATAATATCTATTATTAATACAACTAATGCAATAATTATAATAATTTTTATTATTTTTTTAAATTTTTCCACTTCAACCACCTCTAACTTATACAATTTAATGAGTCTACAGATAATAAATAACCTATTGCTATAAGAGCTGGTGCCT
The DNA here is from genome assembly GCA_019391515.1 of Clostridiaceae bacterium. Taxonomy (GTDB): domain Bacteria; phylum Bacillota; class Clostridia; order Tissierellales; family Sporanaerobacteraceae; genus Anaerosalibacter. Next base: position 15,400 of record JAHXQP010000032.1, read on the forward strand.
GCTTTGAAATTGCTGGTAACATCACCGGTATAAATTCTGGATTAAATGCTAGAAATATTACAACAACTATTGCAGTTGCATACCCCCATTTAATATTACCTACTTTTACTGTTGTTTTATTTGTATGGGTTTCACTTTCAATATATTGTTCAAGATTTTCTGATGAGTAGGGAAATATGAGCAGCCTCTCTATATCTTTACCTCTCAATGTATGACCAGATATTGTATTCCAAGATATACCCCCACTATCAAATGCTAATTTTCCTCCAGACAATAATCATCATATTTTTTAGTTCCTTCTATACCTAATCCATCCTCATTGGCTCCTACTTGCAATTTTTAATCCTGTTGATATAGAAGTTTCTTTTCCTATAGACATATTGGCATTAACTCCCCAACCTTTTATATCTATATCTCCATCAATAGAAATTCCTAGAAATTCCTTTTTTATTCAATTTTATTTTCACTGGAATAACCGGAACTTTTAAATTAACTTTAAGTTTACCACTTTTATCAAAAATATATTTATCTCCACCCATATGATAATTATCCTCTATTATAATATTTTTCCCTTTTGTTTTATTTTCATATTCATATCCAACTTCATCATTAATAATGCCTTCTTTACTATTTTTGAAATTTTTCCATTTGTCTTTCATATCACTTATCACAGGTACATTTCCATCTAGGTCTACATAATCTAGTGGTTGATTTAAGGCATAAGTGTAGTCGTTTAGGGAGTCTGGATATATAATTGAGCCTTTTATATTGTCTCTGCTTATGAATCTTCCTTGATGTTGGTCGTAGTATCTGGCTTGGGCGTAGTTTAGTTCACTTATATCGTCATATTCATAGCCTGTATAGCCAAATGTATAGTTTTTATTATTTGATATTCCAAACTCATCATAATTAAATATTCCTTTTGTTTCTCCGTTTTTGTCTATACTTCTTATTGGACTGCCTAACTCATCTAATAGGTATAGTTCTTCTTCCATTGTTCCTAATAAGTCCCAGTCCCACAGATATTGTTCAGTATCTTGGTTCACTTTTCTTTCTAATACATTTTTATATGGTCTTGTTAGGTCCAATATATAATCTATTTTTTCTTCTGGTTTATCCTGTCTTTTCAATGTTTGCCCAATTCTATTTCCTAATCCATTGTAGGTATATGTGGCTGTTCCTTTTGTTTTGTTCCATACTTCTGTCATATAATCTGTGGCATCAAATTTAAAGGTCTTTACTAGTTCATTATTCTTAAATTCTTTTATTCTATTTCCTCTTTTATCATATTGATAAGTTTTTGTTCCTTCCGGAAGTTCTTCTTTTATCAATTGGTTTAAATTATTATAATGATATCTTGTTATTTCTCCATTTTCATATTTAGCTATCCTATTTCCCAAACTATCATAACTATATTTTCTTAGTAGTCTATCTCCATCTAATACTTCTGTTAATCTATTTAGCGGGTCATATTTATAGTTTAATTCTTCTATTTTTTCATAGCTTTCTCTTTCTCTTTTTATTCCTATTTTTATAGTACTCTAAGCTTTTTAATGCTCCTGAAATATCATAGCTATATCTACTTATAATATTATTAGGATATATTTTTTCTGATAGTCTTCCTATATCATCATATTTATATCTAAATTCATCTTCTCCATTAATTAATCTTATCAACCTTTGTGAACTATCATATCCATATTTTGCTTCTTTTCCATCTGGATATATTAGTTTAGTTCTTTGTCCTACTTCATTCCATTCATAGCTTACTTTTTTCTTATCTGGTGTTGTTATGCTTTCTACTCTTCCTAATTTATCTAAGGCTATTTTCGTCTTTCCTAGCCAATCTTCTATTTCTACTAATTCTCTTAAGCTATTGTAGCCAAATTTAACTTCCCGACCATCATCATATTTTATCTTTTCTATTTGTCCTATTTCATTGTATAATCTTTCCGTTACATAACCATCTTTATCAATATCTTTAATTAGTCTATTGTTTTCATCATAAACAAATTTAGATTCATTACCTTCTCCATCTACTATTTTTGTTAGGTTTCCTATTAAATCATATTGATACCTTGTTGTTACAGATAGTCCATTCTGTCTATTTAATTTATTAGCTTCTTCTAAATTCTCATCTATTAATTGTAACTGCTCTAGTTTTGTTAAGTTTCCTACTTCATCATATTCATATTTAGTTTCATTACCTAAAGCATCTATTACAAATTTTAAATTCCCTGTTTTTGTATAAGTATATCTAGTTTCATTCCCTCTTTCATCTATTACTTTCCTTATTAGTCCACTAGGAGTATATTTAAACTCCCTCTTAGTTCCATCTGAATTTATTACTTTAGAGATCTAGTCTTGTTCCCATTTTTATCAGTAAAGGATATTAAATTATTCCTACTGTAGTAGACAGATATTTCTTCTCCATCTTCATATATTACTTTGGTATTTCTAAACTTCTCATCCCTACCATAAAATATCTTATTACCATTTTGTTCTGTAAGCTCTAAAAGATTCTCATCATCTAAATATCTATATTCCATTATTCCACCATCTGGGAATACTTGTTTAGATGTTCTAGATACATCATCGTATTCATTGGTTACTAGTTTTATATTCCTTGGACTTATGACGTCTATTAGTCTATCGACTACATCGTATGTATATTTAAAACTTGTATTATCTGGCAAGTTCACTTCTACTAAATTATCTTCTTCATAGAAAAAACTTACTTTCCTACCTATTAAATCTTCTATATATTCTAACAATTCATCTTTATAGTGGAAATCTATATCTCCTGATAATGTAGATACCCTTTTTAATCTATCTTCTTCGTAATCCAGTATAATTTCATTTCCATTTATATCTATAATTTTATTTAATCTGCCTTCTTTTGAAAATTCATATTTCTCCTTACTTTTAAGTATTAGTTCATATCCTTTTAGTTCATCATCTTCCTTTAGCTCCACTATCTTCTGTCCTAGTAAAATTGTAGAAGTATATTCTCCACTTCCATTAAGGATAGGACCCTAGTATTTCTAAGTCTGCTTTTTCATAACTGAAATTTCCTGTTGCTAAGTTTACTGGATCTTTACTATATTTTACAGTTTCTATTGCTAAACCTTTAGACTGCTCTAGCGCTTCTCTTATGTTTTTATCTATAGTTTTAAATTTCATACCACTTTTTAATTTCAATTTCATCAAAGCTCTATCAAATTCTTTACTATCTATAGCTGTGAAATCTATTTTTACAAATTCCCTATATTCATTTATTATATCGGTAAGTATTCTAGTCCCTTCTGTTAGTTTAGACATGCTATCGCTAGAGATACTATCCCCTCTTGGAAGGTTAGATAATAGATGGTCTATATTGGTATTTAATTTCCTAGTTAAATCATCAAATATATGTTTTTCAATTCTAGCCCTAGTTATATTAGCTCTTAAAGTGCTACTTTTCACATTTGAAGGAACCCTGGATTCTAATGAAGATACACTTTTTATCTCCCTTTCCATATCTAAAGATATTTCTTTAGCTTTCTTAAGTAACGTGGTATATTCTTGTTTTAACTCTTCTAATGAAGCATAGAGAAAAACCCTATCTCTTCCCAATGACATAAGATCACCTTCTCCCATTATCTATTCCACTTTCATTCCCATACTAAGCTTTCTGTCTTGCTTTTTGTAACATATATTCCGTTTATATACATTATTTTAATTTTATCATATGGTGTATATTCGCTCAATTGGATTCCTTTAAATAAAGTAAAAGTAGACCTAAATGCCTATTTTTTTCCTAGGCTATTTTATTCATATTGATGTAGTTTTTTATAAATAAAAATATCCTTATAAACCTTGAAGAATAAAGATTTATAAGGATGTTTATATATTAAAATTAATTATATAATATTTATTTTTTCTTTTTATCTGATATCACGCCTAAAGCTAAACCAATAGTTAACCCAATACCTATTCCTATACTAAGTTTACCCGTTAAAATACCAAATGTTGTTCCAAAAGCCAATCCTAGAGCTATCCCTATTGATAAATTATCATCTTCCTTTTCTTCTTTTTCATTTATATCTTTTTCATCTTTCATAATAAAATCCTCCAATTATATTTTATTGCTTATAATTATAATAGCATAGATATGTTCCGAAATGAAATATCCTAACACTATACTTCACTCTTTTATCAAATGCCATGATAAGCCATTATCCATTGAATTATATTTGATCCTTTTATCAGAATCAGCCCATGAAGGATTTCCTAATATTAACTCAATGCTTTCACCTTTTCTTTTAATATCATGTACATATAGCATATGTTTATTTGGTTCTGGTATATTGATTGTGACAGTCTTCCAAGTTGAACCACAATCACTGGTCTTGAAAAGTGATAAGCCATTGCTTGGTCCAAAATTAGCAAAGCCTAATTCATGGTCAAGAAAAACCCCATAATACATTTCACTAGTTGCAGGAAATAGAGAGACTACCTTCCATGATAAACCTCCATCTTCCGATTTAACAAATGCATATAAGTATGAACTGGCGGCCCGATCCACAAGGTAAAAACCATAATTAACATTATCATCTATTTTTTGAACATATTCAATATTCCTTAGATCTACTTTTATATCCTGTATGTTCATCTCCTTCTCTTTACCTATATCTTCATTTGTTTCCTCTAGCAAATCATTTAATTCACTTTCATCAACTAAATCAGAACTCGAATCTGAATCTTTTTGAAAATCACCCCATTTATTTTCCCCTCTATATGCAGTATCTACACCATACCAAAATACATTTTTATATGGATGATAATTATATATATGGTCTGGTGTCATCCAGCCTGTATCTCTAATGACATACTTTTTCCCATCATGGCTCTCTACCCCTATCTCCTTATAACCAAAAACAATAGCAAACACAAAAATAAATAAAACACAAATATTAATTAAAACAACTGAAATAGTAGCTATCACTTGAATAATTTCTTTCCATATTTTCTTAGCAGATACTTTTTTCTTTAATCGGTTATTCACAGTATTGAAAACCACAATCTCTATAGTAAATCCACAAATAACTAAAATAATTAAAGCTAAAATAAATGTCCAATCCCTAAATACTATATTAAAAGGGACTAGAAGTAAATTGCCATATAAGAGAAAAAGGATGGAAATTATACCTATAATAAGTGAAGTAATAGTTATTAAAGACACTTTATTTTTCAAAACTTATCCCCCTAATATTTCTTTTAAAGTTAATCTTCAACCTTTTTAATATTAAGCCTACTTCAATCCTTAGGAATTATAAGTCTAGGAGTTAAATAAACTAATATACCAACTGATCCTATGAAAATAAAAATTATAATTAATCCATTTTTAAAATCATTATTGGTAGCCTCTTTAGTTAACATATTAAAATCTCTGTCTAATATATATCTATATATAAAAGTTCCTACAAAAACTTCTAAAAATAAAACAATGTTTTTAATCCTAATTAAATTCTTCATCCTATTACAAATTAAATAATTTCAGTCTTTTAACTCTAATTTGTTAGGATTTTTACTGAAACCTATAACTCCATTATACATAATTTGCTTTCTTAAGTAATCATCCATACTATTATGCCTTTCTAGTTTTAGTGGGCTCTAATTTATAAGTTAATTATAATAGATTTGTACTTTAATATATTTTTTATGGTTATTAAAATATAAAGTCTTATTATAGCATAGGTATATTGAAAATAAAAAATCCTAACCCTGTTTAATATAAGTTAGGATTTTTGTTTATTGTTTAGAGTGAAATAAAGAATATGATCAACTACAGTTCACATGATGATAATTTGGTGCTAAATTTTTCCCTATCAGCAAGTAAAAGTACTAGGCATATTAAAGTACTAATACTACATGCCACAGTATAGAACATAATTCCTTCTCTTCCTGTAAGAAGCAATATGGATGAAATATTAATCCCTAAATGAAACAAAGCCATACAAATCATATTTCTATTAGATTTTGAATAAATCCATGCCATCATCACAGAAAATTCTGTAATAAGTAATATAAACAAAAGATATCCAAGAATCCCATAAGATACTAATTTGCCAAAATGCCATGCTCCCCATAGAATTCCTGTAAAAACGGCACTACTAAAAAGAGAATATTTTCTGTTGAAAGACGGTTGCATAAATCCATGCCATCCTATTTCTTCCCCTATACAGCCAATCAATGCACCCAAAACAATCATAATTAATAACTTAACAGGATAACTCTATTTGGAATATAAGTTTTACCGTATACAGACATAATTACAGATGTGATGGCAACAATAGAAACAGGAATTATTAAAGATAACAGAAGACATAAAATATCTGTTATATTTTTGATTGGGCCCCAATTCATATTTTTAAAGCAATCTTTATCTTTCGCGCATAAAAAAACAAAGAGTGCACCAAAGGTCGGAGCCGTTTGTACTAATACCAAACTAATGATTGTCTGGTATTGTTTAGGAATAAAATTTACACATAAAGTCTGTGATATGCCTCCTAAAATAATTGTAAATATTAATGTAAATAAATAAAACCATATAACACTATGTTTTTTGATCATTGACACTCATTCCTTTGTTTATCATTTTCAGTTTGTTGTTTTTTATAAATATAACACAACAATCTACTGTTATGCTCATTTTGTTCGTGAAACTACAATGCACTCACGAAATTCAAAGCTGCTTTTTGAAAACTTTTTCTAAATCTGGACAAGTTAAGAGGAAAAATATAAACTATTCTCCCATACATGATCCCAATGACTATGAGTATTTACAACGATTATTGGCTTATCTCCAACTAATTTTATAATATCAGGCCCTAGGTAAGTGTCTATTATATAGGTGTAATGCTCCCCATAAATGGCATATACATTGGTAGGAATACCTAGATCATGGAAAGTAAAAAGAATACCTCTGTTTCTAACCTTTTTTATATTCATATTAATCTCCTTTTTATACCACTTAATACAAAATAAACAATCTCTAGTTTGCCCTTATCTACTGTTGAAAACTTTATAAATGTTGTTCGTTATTTAAAATTGCTCTCGTATATATCAAAAAAGTCGTTATTTCTTTTCCCTGATTTCGGATATCCTTATCATTATCAGCAGATAATTGCTATTGATTCAAAACAAATTCTAATCTGTGATTGATCGTGAACCTCCCATCACTGAAGTGACGGGCTTCTCGCATCACTACTAGAATTTCCTCCTTCATTGACCTCGTAACCTACTATCTTAACAGGCGTTAATTCGGATGGTCCCCACCTTATTATATTTGAATGGGTGTGCATATCCTACCCTACATTTTTTATATTTGCACCACTGATTCTAAATCCTTTAATCCCTGGTTTAATATATTAATACTAGCATTTATATCTCTATTATGATAAGTTAGTTCCACATTCAGACATGTCCATTCTCTTATAGATAGATTTTTTGCTTTATTATTTTTATAATTACAATTACTACATATTTGACTACTGGCATAGAATCTATCTCCCTTATGGTAAATTCTATTATTCCATTCTGATTTATAATGTATTTTTAGGATAGAACTTCAAACCTATTGATTTATCAATACCTTATGCTCGTGTCATTATTATAGCACTTTCCCCACAAACAGTGTTGGATGGAAAATAAGTTTTTTCAAACTCATGTATATTTTTAGCTGTTTTAAAAGATCAAAAATCGGTGTTTTCTCTGATTTTTGATCCAACTTTTGTCTTTAACCACTGTATATTATGTTCAACCCCTATTATTTCTCATCCGAGCTAGCATATGAGAAATAATATCAATTAAAAATATATTTATTATTACTATTAACGAAATGGAATTTTTGTGGAACATAGGAAATAGTAATCCCCTTTGCAATTTTAAGCCTATCTTGCCAAGGCACACCTTTACCCAAGATTGCCCTTATAATGCTAATTTTACCACTCCCATTATCTCCATAGCTATTGATTTTAATACATTAAGTAAAAAATTTATCATTTTCTAAAACAAAAAGGCCGGATTAAAAATCCGACCTTTTTTATCTACATCCAATGATTACAAACATCTTTTCATTGTCCACTTCTTCTAACACTTTTAAGCCAGCAGTGGAAAAATACTCCCTCATGGTTGCCATTGTAGGCAAATTGTCTTCTTTGACGGCTTCGTCTGCTCGGCTATGAATATTGTTTATTTCCTCTCTGCTCTGAGAATGACAAATTGTAAATTTGCCTCCATTTTTTAATTTTTGTGCAAGTTTATTAACCGCCTCTTTTTTTCTGCATTGAAAATGAGGAAACATGGAATAGCAGATAATGTGGTCATAGATGACTTTATCATCATTCATATCAAGTACATCTCCACATTCAAAAATGACATTGTCGCATTTGTATTTTTTCCTAGCCACCTCAATCATTTTATCTGCCATGTCGATTGCCTTTATATAACCTGACTGAGTGACTCTTCGATAAAGGCTTGGTATTAATATGCCTGTTCCTGTGCCTACATCTAAAACATTGCTCCCTGATTTAATTCTAACTAAGTCCAATATATACTCTACTTTTGTCATATTATGATTAGAAGTTTCATCCCAAGTACTTGCTACGCTATTGAAAAAATCTTTTTGTAATTTCATTTAAACCACCTACACTGACTTTTGAAATTCATTATTTTGGTTGAATTTCTCTACTGCAAACACAATTATAGGTATAAGGATTAATTGTATGATGATTCCTGGAATTCCTTTAACAATTGCACCTTGTACAAATACAACTGGACCAGGTAACTTTGCCATGAAAAATGTTGCCAATATCCATACAACTATACCTGCCATGATTCTTCCACATATCATACTGATAATGAGTGATGCATAGATATTCATATTTAATTTTCTATAAAGTAAGCTTACTACAATACCATAAACGGCAAGCTCTGGTATCATAAATAGTAGTACTGGAAAAAGTGGAGGCATTCCTGTAAATAATGAACTAAGAAGGGGAGTCAACACACCTACTGCCAATGCAAATGGCCAATCTAGAAAAAATCCAGCAATTAACACTGGTATATGCATAGGCAAGAATATTGAGCCACCTCCCTCCACAGCATGAAATGCTATGGGTAATATAATACCAACAGCTATAAATAAACCTGATAATACCAACTTTTTAGTTATCTGTTCTTTCATTACAATCTGCCTCCTAACAAGCAACGATCTCTTTGATTAAAAACTCCCTACCACAAAGTAATTCCCAATCTTCACTCCCACAACTTGGACATTCTCCCTTATGTTCAATTAAATTAAATACATTTTTACAATTATCACATATACAATTGCCTGGCAATATTTCAATTTCTAATTTTGTATTCTCTAACATAGTTCCATCTACTGCAGCTGGATAACAGGCTTCAGCAAATCTTGGTATAACTGAAGATAGTTCTCCAATTTGAAGTACCAATGTATCAATATCTGTAACCCCATTTTGTTTTGCAAAGGTTTCAACCGTTTGCACAACATTGATCATAATTCCTAGCTCATGCAAATTAGTTCACCCCTATTCTCCTAATAAATAAAGAATATAGGGTGGGCCTTATCCCACCCTTTTGTTCTGTAAATACTAACTTGATTTATTTTGTTTGGAGCCAGTAAAGGTTTTTTTGATACTATGGGTTATCATTCTACCTTTACGTGCAATTACATTTTTAACAATTACTGGCTTTAAATCCTCAAATTCCACATTTTGAGCATCATATTTCCTTATAAGAGATATAGCATCAAATTTACATTTAGTAGTACATTGCCCACATCCTAAACACAGATACTCATCTACAACTGTAGCTCCACAGCTTAGACAACGTTCTGTTTCTTTTCTAACCTGCTCCTTTGTAAGGGTTGGTCGTAAATCTTTAAAAGAGGTCTTAGCCTTATCTCCATCTACATGTGGTGTTCTTTGTCTTGGAAGGCGGTCATAGCCTGCCAAGTCTATGTTTTCCTTATCAAATGCCTTAAATTCTCTTCTATCTCTACCAAGTATTAAATCCTGTCCTGGTTGAACATAGCGATGAATTGAAATTGCTCCTTCTTTTCCTAAAGCTATAGCATCAATTGCAAATTTAGGTCCTGTAGCAGCATCTCCACCTGCAAATATATCTGGTTCACCTGATTGTAATGTAAATGGATCTAATTTAATTGTATTGTTTGGATTTAATTCCACTTTTGAACCTTCTAATAATCCACCCCAGTCTATTGCCTGACCTATTGATAATAATACCCTATCTGCCTTAACAACTTTTGTATTATTTTCATCAAACTTAGGATTAAACCTTCCATCTTCATCAAAGACCGATAGACACTTTTTAAATTCTATCCCTACAACACGACCATTCTCTGTAACAATACGCTTAGGACCCCAAGAATTATTCACACCTATATCTTCTGACATTGCCTCTTCAATTTCCTCATCAAGAGCTGGCATCTCGTCTCTACTTTCTAAACAGTACATCTCAACTGTTGAAGCTCCTGCTCTTGTAGATGTTCTTGCTACATCTATAGCCACATTACCTCCACCAATTACTACAACATCTCCTTCCATGTCTACATCTTTGCCTAGATTAACATCTAATAAGAAATCCACACCAGATATAACCCCTTCTGCCTCTTCACCTTCAATACCTAGTTTTCTACCAGATTGAGCACCAATTGCAAGATAAAATGCTTTATATCCCTTATTTCTTAGTTCATCAAGAGTAATCTCTTTGCCTACTTCTATGCCAGTTTTAAACTCTACTCCTAATTCCTTCAATATGTCAATTTCTGCATTTACCACATCTTTTTCTAACCTATATGAAGGAATTCCAAGGGTTAGCATACCACCAAGGGCCTCTTGTTTTTCAAATACTGTTACTTTATACCCATCTATTGCTAAATAATATGCACAGGAAAGCCCTGAAGGTCCAGCACCTACAATAGCAATTTTCTTTCCATAGTTGTGTCTTTTCTTAGGTATATAGCGCACATCTCCATTTAAATCTTGTTCTGCAATGAATTTTTTAATATCATCAATAGCTACAGGTTCATCTACATCTCCTCTAGTACATACTGATTCACATTTTCTAGGGCAAATACGTCCACATACTGCTGGGAAAGGATTTTGTTTTTTAATTAATTCCAATGCTTCTGTATATCTTCCTTGGGAAGCTAATTTAATATAACCCTGTACAGGAATATGAGCAGGACATTGGGTTATACAAGGGCTAGTTCCAGTTTCTAAAACATTTTTTCTATTCGTTCTATAATCTGGATTCCATTTATCTGGTCCCCATTTACTATTGGATGGTAAATCTATTCTTTCCTCAACAACTTGTGCTTCTTCACATAATTTTTGACCTAATTGAAGTGCATTAGCAGGACAAACCTGAACACATTCACCACAAGCTACACATTTATCTTTATCCACATGAGATACATAATTTGAGCGTACCATATCATTATTTAAAAACATTGTAGCAGTTCTTAAAGAAAAACAACTACAACTGCAGCAATTACAAATAGCATGGGTTTTTCCTGGCCCGTCTGTATTAGGAATTTGGTGCATTAAACCGTTTTCCTCAGCTTTCTTTATAATTTCAAAAGCCTCTTCCCTAGTTATCTGTCTACCTCTACCTGTTCGTATATAGTATTCAGCCGCATGGTCTAATTGAATACACATATCTTCTTTTAGATGTCCACAGCCCTCTCCCATAATCTCTCTAGCTGTACGACAGGAACAGTCTGAAACAGAGAAAACTTCAGCTTCATTTAGATATTTAGAAATTTCCTCATAGGAGGCCCTTCTACTTTCGCCATCAATTGACATTTCAATAGGAATAACACGCATAAGACCTGTTCCTACTGGAAATATTCCTGCTGTTTGGGGTCCTCTTATCCTTCCGTAAGCCTCAAAAGCCTCAGCGATTTGAGGATACTTCCTAACATTTTCCTTATTATTGACCATCATTTCCATAACCCCAGGTATCCAGGTTTCAAGCCAATATTTATCTACTCCATCTTTATCTCCAACAAAGCAAGCGCCAGTAACTGCTAATTCCCACAAAAGTTTTTCTGTTTCTTTTACAGGTTTTCCACATAGTTGTGATACTTCTTCTGCACTCTTAGGTTTACGAAACTCTAAATAAAGACCTATTTCTGCCATTTCATCTGTAACAACAGGTTCTAAAATCATATATTCAGGGTCTGTATATTTATATGATGATTTAGAATCATGTTTTTTACCACCTATGTGATTAGCCAGCTGCAATACTTTTTCTTTTCCCATAGATTTTCCCTCCAATTTGAATTTACACTCTCACTATTCCTGCCATTTTTTTATTTCAGCAAGAAGCCAATTTGCCCATTCATCAATGCCCTCTCCTGTCTTTGCAGAAATAGGGATTATTTTAATATTTGGATTTAATTTTTTTGCCCTTTCTTTAACAGCCTGTAAATCAAAATCAAAATAATCCATGGTATCAATTTTATTAATTAATAAAACATCTACCTTCGAAAACATTAAAGGATATTTCAAAGGCTTGTCATCTCCTTCTGGTACACTTAAAATCATAGCATTTTTAGATGCACCAGTATCAAATTCTGCTGGACATACTAGATTACCTACATTTTCTAAAATGATAAAATCGATATCATCTGTACCAAGTCCTAATAGCCCTTGTTTTGTCATATCAGCATCTAAATGACACATTCCACCAGTATGCAACTGAATAACTTTTGTACCAGTTTTAGCAACTGCATGAGAATCTACATCAGAATCAATATCTGCCTCCATAACACCAATATTAACATCTGATTTCAAAGCTTCAATAGTTCTTAAAACTGTAGTTGTCTTGCCTGAACCTGGTGATGACATAAGATTCAATAAAAAAGTCTTTCTTTTTTTCAATTCTTCTCTAAGCAAATTTGCTTGTCTGTTATTGTCTTTAAAAACACTTTCCTTAATTTCTAAAACTTTAAAACTCTTCATATTTTATTCCACCCTCCCATAAATTTACAGGATATTTTGATGAAAATTGTTATTATTTTATCATTTTCATTGTATGAAAAATAGAAATAGTTGTCAAAAAAAATAAATGTTGAAATTTCAATGTTTGCCAATTTTGTATTTCATGTTTAGTTTACACTTTTTATAAAAACAAAGCTCATGTTTAAGAGTTGAACTTGAATGTTTGTTCAATATATATGCAAACTTGACTTGAATGTAAAAAAACTTAAATAAAACAAAGTTTTATATATTAACTATCTAACTATTATATATAGTTAATCTACTTTATATTTCCAAATAATAATATTTAAAGCCCTTTTTCTAAATTTATCTTAATATATCCACCATATTTTTCAGCCATTATATTGTATAATGGTTTACCTAACATAAAAGTATATATCTCATCTGCTTTTTCTATGACATCAATATCTTTAAACTCATTAGGATATAAAGTCTTGCCTAGAAAATATATATCAGCCATAGCAGTCTCGATATTTTTATAGTATGAAACATATGGCAATTGACCATATACCTTGCCACTTTTTACAGCAGATAGCTCATTATAATAATCTGGATTTTTATTATAATCTTCTCTTACAATACCCATTCCATTTTCGTCTATTATAATTATATCTGGATCCCATTTCACAAGTTGTTCTTTATCAATCATTATTGAGCCAGATTTTCCTATCTCATCTGCAACATTCTTAGCATTAATAACATTTAGTACTGAAGAATTTCCAGTTGTACTTTCAATCCCATGATTTCCTTTATAGCTTAATCCTCCTATATATATACTTGGTTTTTTATCTTCTGGAATATCCTTTGTAAGATTGGTAAGTTCAGTCTTGCAGTCTTCCATATATTCAATTAATTCTTTTGACCTATCTTCTTTCCCTACTATTTTTCCTATAATATCTAATGCCTTGTACATATCCTTATCAAAAACTGCAGAAGAGCCACAGCTTACAATTACAATTGGAGCCCCTATTTTTTTCTCTAATTCTTCAATTTGAGCTATATCTAAAATATCTCCAGCAATAATGACATCAGCACTTACATCTATGAGTAATTCTGGATCTACGTTCGCTGGAAACCCTTCTCCTATTATTGGAATCTTTTCTAATTCAGGATTAGCAATTATATATGGTCGTCCACTTTCTTTAGACTGCTGTTTTTTTTCAACTCCAACAAGTTTTTCAGTTCCATTGACATAAGTATAAAGCCTAAGGGCAGAGCCTATTGCTACTACTCTTTCAACTGGTCTATCTAAAACAATATTACGCCCTGCCATATCTGTTATTTCAATAACATCAGAACTATCCTTAGTTTCATCTTCTTCTACTTTTATCGATTGTTTTGACTGAGTACATCCAGTTAATATAGATAATAAAAACATTATTATTGCTAAGGACATACTTAATTTTTTCTTCATTCTTCATCTCCCCTTTCTTTGTTCATCAATAAAAATTTTAATCTAATATTTAAATGATTTATATAGGAATAACTACTGGGATACCTGAAAATTTTTCTATTGCAACATCAATACCATATACATTTTTAATCAGTTCTGAATTTAAAATTGTAGCATCACCAAAAGCAAAAACTTCGCCTTCTTTTAAAAGAAGAAATTTGTTAGCAAAACGCAATGCTAAATTCAGATCGTGCATAGCAACTATTGCTGAAATTTTTCGTTCATTGATAATATATCTAACCGTCTTAAGCACTTCTATTTGATTTTTTAAATCAAGATTACTAGTAGGCTCATCCATCAATAAAACCTTTGGTTCTTGAGCAAGTGCCCTAGCTATAATAACTTTTTGAAGTTCACCACCGCTAAGTTCATTAGTATATCTCATAGAATAATTTTCTAAATTTAACAATTTTAAAACGTTTTCAACAATATCAATATCTCTTTGATTTACGCTCCATTTTATATAAGGTTTTCTTCCAAGTAATATAAAATCAAAAACTGTTTTTCTTGAACAATCATAGCTCTGTGGCACATATGCAATATTTTTTGCAAGTTCTGGCCCTTTTAATCTAGAGCTATCGATGCCATTGATATATACAGTACCTGATTGGGGTTTCAATATTTTGTTTAAACATTTCAAAAGAGTAGATTTTCCAGCTCCATTAGTTCCTAAAACTGCTAGATAATCTCCTTGTTCTATTGAAAATGCTATCTTATTGATAACATCCTTTTTGGGATATGAAAAACTTATCTTATCAACTAATAAAGTCATCTATCTACTCCTCCTTTATAAGAAAATAAATAAACAATGGTGCTCCAAGAAAAGATGTTACAGCTCCCACCGGTAAAGTCTGTGGTGATAATACTACTCGTGCTAATGTATCAGATATGAGTAATATAAGAGAACCCATAATTGCCGATGCAGGTATAAGGTATCTATTATCGCTACCTACTAATCTCTTTGCTATTTGAGGAGATATTAAACCAATAAAACCTATTATTCCTAAAAATGATACAATAACAGCAACAATGATTGATGCTACAAACATGCCACTAAGTCTAACCCTCTCAACATTTACTCCTAGACTCTTTGCAGTATCATCTCCACTATCTAAGGCATTATAATCCCATCTACGATATATAAAGTAGATTATAGATCCAAAAATTAATATTCCCATCATCATAATTTCATCCCAAGATGCCCTAGATAAATCTCCAAAAGTCCAAAATATAACAGCAGCCACTTTAGTTGTATCTTCTGAAAAATATTGAATAATCATAGTGCCTGCTGAAAAAAGAGAACTTAACGCTACCCCTGCTAAGACTATACTTTGTATGGAAAAATGTCCTATTTTTGATAAACTAATAATCAATAGTGTAGAACCTATTGAAAAAGCCATTGCACAAATCGTAACAATATAAGGATTCAAAATTTGTATCTCACCTAACCCAGTATTTACTATGGTACCTGCCCCTAACAAAATAATAGCAACATTTGCTCCAAAAGCAGCAGCATTTGATATTCCAAGTGTAGAAGGAGATGCTAAAGGATTTTTTAAGTTATTCTGCATAATGCATCCTGCTACTGATAATCCTGCACCTGCTATTACTCCTGCCATTACCCTTGGCATACGAATATTCATCACTGTAGAAATTGATTTAGTGTCTCCTAATCCCAAAATAGCTAAAACTACCTGTTTAGGCCCAATACTCATCGCACCAGCATTTATAGCCCAAAAAAATACAATAATAGTAGCAATAAGTAAAGCAATGATTATAAATCTTTTCCTAATTATATGTTTTTTATATTCGTCATATTGAAATAATAACTCTTTATCTTTATTAATATCCACAGATTACCACCCTCTTGAATATTCATTAAAACAGTCTAAACAAACTTTCTTACCTCCCTGAACTCGAATTTTATTTTCCGAAGCCATTTCGTTGCATTTTTCACAAACTATTGTATCAAATATCCTTGCTCTCTCTGGTATTTCAACATTAACCTCTTCAATTTTAAATATATTTTCTTCTGGACCTTCTAAAATATATTGTTGCCTTTTTTCCCTTTCCATTTCTCTGTCATTGTGTTTTAATATTAATCTAATACTTCTTCCATCTTTTCGTCTAATAAATGTAAAAGCCATCTTTCCGGTATCTTTGAAGATTAGATTACCTTTTCCCAGTGTACAACTGGTTATGACTTGGATTGCATCTACACCACATGCATCATTTTCTGTTATACAAACTATTTCCTCATCTTGAGAAAAGTTTAGTGACATTTTCTCCTTTGCTATTTCGGCTGCCCTAAATCCAATAGCTAACCCTGGGCATTCATGTCCATGAAATTCAACACATTTTTTCCATAATTCCTTATCCATTTTTATTCCCCCCTTTAATATTAATTTAAAACCAATAATTCTAAACCCAAAATACCTTAATCACCATAAATGTTCACTTTATTCAAATATTACAAAACATTTCAATTAAAATTTTATATAAATTTAAAATGTATGTCAAAAAACAAGGATGTTGAAATTTCAACGTTCATTAACTTTATATTTTAAGTTAAGTTTACACCTATGATAGAAATGAATGACATATTTAACATTCATTCCAAAGATTTTTATAACACTATATGTAAACTTTACTTAAAAGTAAAAAAGTATTTAAAATAAGATAAAACCAATCAAGACAAGTTCCAACTATAAGCTAAATAATATTAAAAAACCTCCTTAAATCATTGTTAATTTAAAGGAGATTTTTGAGAATAAATTTTTTTAAAAAAATCTGTCTAATAGAGCTTCTGAATATCTAATACAATTTTCAATTGAAAGCATACTCATGATTTCCCCTGCCAAAAATATATTGTTTTTGCCCTGAATAGATTCCATTTTATCATAAAATCCATTCTCTAATGTTTGAGTATCTACATAAGGACAATGTTTCCAACATTTAGTCTGATAAAGTCTTGCATTTTCTACTCCTAATCTTAATAAATCATCCTTAATATAATCTAAGGAAGATCTCTTAGAATTAAAAGGAGGATTGTATGCATAAAGTATCACCATCTCCTCGTCATTAGACACATCCCATCTAGAATCCCATATAGTAATATGTCCACGTCTACTAGGCGACAAGTTTTCCAATATACAACCACATCCTTCTGGAACCTTGTCTGCAATGAAGGCATAAACATTAAAAATTTGATATTTTATACTACTTAAACATTTCTTTGTATCTTGATCCCAAAGATTTAGATGTGAAAACTGTTCCAGTGGAGCAGTAATAATGACTTTGTCAAACTCAAGTCTTTCAAATTGAGTTTGTAGCCATATGGTTCCTTTTGAAGATAGGAAAATATCTATTACCTTTTGACCCAATCTAATATATTTAACTTTCCTAGCCAAATGTTCTGTCAATATGGAAACTCCATTATTCCATGTATAAAACTCTGGAATCTTCATAAAAGACATTAAGTGATCATAGTTCATAATTCTGAGTACATAAAGAGCTGGAACTTCCTCAATATTTCCTAAACCAAATATAGTAAAATAGTGTACATAAATAGTTTTTAAAACTTCAAATTTATGCATATCACACCATTTTGAAAATGGCAACATTAATGGTATTTCGGTATTTTTAGCACTGATATTTTCCAATGATTTGTACGTACTCAGTACTAAGGGCAATCTTTCTAGTTCCTCAATAAATCCTTCTAAATCTTCTTTAGGTAATGGCATAATTCTTTGACCATCTGCATTATAATTGGTACGTGATAGTTTGGGACCATCTGCTTTTATATTTAATCTTTTCATCAATGACTTAAGATTTGAATAAGAAGGTAGTCCAAAAATTGCACCTAATTCATATGACTTCTCATTATACCAAATAGTATTTAACTTACCTCCTAGACGCTCTTCTTTTTCAAAAACGGTAGTGTTTTCATATCCCCTTCTATGTAAACCCTCAGCTATAACTAAACCAGAAAGCCCTCCACCTATAACTGCAATCCTACAGTCTCTCTTATTCACCTATACCACCTCATTTTGAATGATTAATTAGTGCTAGAAGCCAAAGTGGTAATGTATCTAAATCAGCGCCATTTTCTATTGACCTTTCTAAAACAACTTCAGCAGGTGTTTTTCCTTCTTTAGGTCCATTAGGAATTATACTGTAAAAATTGTATTTCCTTATAAAACTATTAATAGCATCTTCAACTTTTATAAAAGAATCTAAATCATCATTTAAAGGAATTTTATTGTAAAACTCCATCATTAAAAATTCATTAAATTCTCTCATATCATCTAATATATCAATATATTCAGAAGAAATAAATATATGATTAATATTAAAATCCTCTAAAATTTCTTTATATTTATTGCCTTTTACAAAATAGGGTAAAAACTCCCTTTCCTTTTCAGTAACTAAATTTTCAATATCTAAGCTAAAGGTTTCCAATAGATAAATCAACTTACGTTCAAAGTACTGCCAAATATCAATATCCTGCTTCTTATTGTATATTTTTACCTCTCTCCATCTTGAAACAATATCATAAAAACTATATTGATATATCCTGCCTATTCCCTCAAAAGTGCCTATAAAATCAATTCTCTGAATTACTAAATAACCAGGATAAGCTTTCTTTGCATTTAAAAAAATAGACATATCTTTCTTATCCCTTTTCTTGATATTTATATGTGATTTTTCATTCATAGAGTATTCTATTCTCTGGGCCTTTCTTGTTAAATTATGCCGCTTAAGTACATTATAAATTCCTGTTTCTCCTATATTAAATCCTTGGGATATTAATTCATAGTAAATCCTCTTAGGACCATCTGCTGGATATTTTGTAACGTATAATAATATTTCTTGTTCAATATCTTTACTAACTTTATTTGGCATTTTAGGCTTTCTGCGTTTCTTATTCTCCAGCCCAGCCATTCCATGTTTCTCATAAGCCTTTTTCCAATTATAAAATGTTGTCCTTGATATTCCAAACAATTCGCACGTTTGAGAAACGTTATCCCCTTTCAAAGCATGTTGTAATATCATATATTTGGTATATGCATTAAACCCCTTAGATTTCATAATAGCCCCCCTTCATTTAAAAGGAAACTTATAAATAATAAAAATAAATTATGGAATTGTTTTAACTTTAAATATATGTTTACATAATAATATCATATAACCCTTTATAAAAAAAGTAGAACCAATATTTATAATATTTTTCAGATATAATTAACTTATTTTATACTATGAAATAATAATTAAAATCATATAAAATAGATCGAAGAAATTCTCCGATCTATTCATCATCCTCCATTAAATATTTTCTTATTTAATCCTTCTTTCTTAATATCTATTGCTTTTTTAGGACATAATTCATGACAACAGAAACATCTAATACATTGTTTTAAATCCACTTCTGGATATTCACTTGACATATCAATAGCTTTAGGTGGGCAACTATTAGCACATATTCCGCAAGAAATACACATATCATGGTTAAATACTGGACTCGGTCTAAAGTTATTTAAAACCCATTTTTCTAAAAATTTCGGCACCCTTCCTCCAATAAAATTTATGCTAGTTGAGGCAGGAAGTTTAAATGGTTCTATATCTATCTCTTCAATTGTTGTACCCACTACTTCTACGTCATCAATATTCCCACTAAATAATTTCCTTTCCTTAGCTCTTTTTATAGTAGGTATAGATAGTGGTTCTATACCTACTATATATGAAGCTATTGTATCTAAAGCATATGAATTTTCTGAAGCCATAAGAAGACCTAAAAATCTTTTATCTCCAGAAGAAGGGCCATCTCCTTCCATTCCTTCAATTCCATCAATTATTGAAAACACTGGTTTTACATACTCACATATATCAACTAATGCATCAGAAAAATTGTCTACACTATTCATTCTAAAATGATAATCAGCCTTAGTCAATCCCGGTATTGTGCCAAATAAATTTTTAACTGCTCCTGTATAAGTCATCATAGCATGAGTTTTTAGCTTAGCTGCAGAAACAACAAAATCTACTTCATTAAAAGCTTTAACTATCTTCATATGCTTAAGAAGTTTTGCATTATCATTATTTATTTCAGCATAGGATGTATCAAAATTAAGTTGGCAGCCAGTCCTCTTTTGCACTTCAAACATACCTGTAGCTTTGTATGTGGCTCTAAGGGACTTTTCGTTAAAAGGTCCTCCTGGACTGTCTCCAACAATAACTTCACAACCTAATTTTTGTAAATATCTAACTACTCCTTCTACTACATAAGGATGTGTTGTTACAGCTTCATCAGGAAAATTCTTTTTCAATAAATTTGCTTTTACTAATACTTTGTTGCCATTTTTAATTTGTTTTTTTAAAGAATCTATATTATCTAAGCATTCAAAGATTTTTTTCTCTACCTTTTTATAATCATAGCTATCACACTCTACAATACTTACCTTTTCCAACAAGACCAATCCTTTCATAAAAGTACTAGATCCATATTCTAATTATCTAATTTTTCATTTATTTCGTCTATGGACCTTTCGACCCCTTTCAGTACTTCCCTAAGTTCCCTAAAATATTTTATTATTTTTATTCCTAAAAAAACAAATAAAATAATCGTAAATACCAAAAACACTATAGGTATTATTTCAACTAAAAAGGCTTTTGGCGGTAAAACTCTAACATCAAAATTCATTTTATACCTCCCCGATTTATATAACAATACTTATTTAAAAACGTATTATGTAAATATAACCTATAATTTCCTAGTATATGATTATTTCTCATAATTTCTTAATCTAAAGTTAAAATAAATAAACATTATAATACATATGATTGTAACTATTAGACCTGACTCTGGTATAATAGAATAGCCTGTCCATAATCCTTCACTCACTTCTAAATTAATCAATCCTTTAATATTATATTTATAGCCCATAAATACAATACTTTGTATCAAGTTCCAAGATAAATGATATCCTAGAGGCAACATAAGAGATCCTGTTCTAACAACAATTATTGATAATATAATCCCAATCAAAGTAGCATTTATTATACCTATCCAAATAGTTTCACTTGTAGAATATGATTGAAAGTGGAATAGCCCAAAAAATATCGAAGGAATAATTATAGCAATATTAGTTGGCAAAATAATGGATAGCTTCCTCAACATATATCCTCTAAAAAAAGATTCCTCTAAAAGCGAAACACTCAAATAAGTAAATAATCCTGATAAAACCATGATCAATGTATCTTTTGCACCTTCAGTTGAAATATAGATTTTACCTTCTCCAATAATAGTTATTATTAGAGGATATAATGCAAAAAATAAAATACCACTTAAAATTCCTTCTAAAAATAACTTTCTACCTCTTTTATCAAAATGCAGTAAAAAACTTCTAATATCTTCTTGATGAATCACTCTCCTAAAAAATATTATTAGTAAAAACAAAATTAAGTTAATAATTCCTGTAGCAATATTATCTTGAATCATTTCCTTCATCCTTTTTTAAAAAATTTTAACATCTTTCTAATAAATAGTTTCATCTTTTTATATTTTTATTTTATCATAATAAATATATTAAAGCTTTATTTTTTCATTATATGGAATTTGATATTTTTTTCACAAATAGTCTGAATATATTTATATGTTAGAATTTTGAGATAATTTATGGTATAATAAAAAAACATCACCACAAAGAGTTAAATTAAAATAAGGGGGATATGTTAATGAAAAAGCTTAACTCTAAAGAGATCTTAGTTATCGGCTTTGCATTATTTGCTATGTTCTTTGGTGCAGGAAATTTAATTTTTCCACCATCTATTGGCCTATTAGCAGGGGAAAAGTGGAAAGCTGCTTTATTAGGATTTTCTTTAACTGGTATAGGTCTTCCTATACTTGGAGTACTATCTGTAGCTATATCGGGTGGCTCTATCAATAGTTTGTTAAATAAAGTTGGCCCTAAATTTGCTTTAGTTTTTAGTATCTTAATAATGATTCTAATTGGTCCACTATTGGCAATACCTAGAACTGGAGCAACTGCCTTTGAAATAGGAATACAACCATTATTTCCTTCAATAGGTCCAGTTATAAGTTCACTTATATTTTTTGGATTAACCTTATTTTTAACAATAAGTTCTACTAGTATCATTGATGTTATCGGAAAATTTTTAACACCAATACTTTTGATTATGATATCTACTATAATAATTAAAGGAATTCTCAATCCTATAGGTGTACCTATAGATACTAATATGACCCAACCATTTTCCACAGGATTTGGAGATGGGTACCAAACCATGGATTTACTCGCTGCAATAGTATTTGGTGGTATTATAGTAGATGATATAAAAAATAAGGGAATAACGGAAAAGAATGAACAATTTAAGACTATTGCCAAAACAGGTCTTATTGCTGGTATCGGATTAGGAATTGTATATGGAGGTCTTCTATATCTTGGAGCTGCCAGTAGTTCTGTGTTTCCACAAGGAATAGAAAAAGTATCTTTAACAACTAATATAACCATAACAATTCTAGGTGATTTAGGTAAAATAGTACTAGGAATATGTGTTTATTCCGCATGTCTTACTACATCTGTTGGCCTTACCGCCACTGTAGGACACTTCTTTAGAAATCTAAATAAAGAAAAATTTAATTATAAAACCATTGTCATAATATCCACTATAGTAAGTATCATTATTTCCAACATTGGTGTTGAAAGTATAATTACTTTTGCAGATCCTATCTTGAAAATAGTATATCCAATCGCTATTATACTAGTTATTATAAATGTATTTGATAATTTAATTGAAAATAAAAAAATTTATTTAGGTGCAACTATTGGTACATTTTGTGTAAGTCTAGTAGATGGATTGTCTGCTATGGGTGTCAATACCTCTTTTATAGGAGAATTTATACAAACTCTTCCATTCGCTGATAGTGGTTTTGGTTGGATACTTCCTGCAATTTTAGGAATAATACTAACCCATCTAATCACAAAAATAAAAGAAAGTGCCTTTGTATAATTGGAATTAAATTCATTGGCACCTAATTTAAACTTTATTAGTGACATACTAAAATGGTATCTATATAAATACGGTCTTCTCAGCTATACTTTGATTATTGTAGGAAGTATTTATTTTATATGTATAAGAGCCTTATTCATTAATATAAAAAACAATCACTACGACAGAGTTCTTATGTTGATAATACTTATGTTAATAGTTCTCGGTGGCCTTATAGGCTTTGGAATTGAAAGTTCTTTAAATCAATAGAAGTAAAAAATTAACTTAGCTGTCTCATTTAAATGAAACGGCTAAGTTAATAATTTATCTCTTATTCTTTAATTTATAATACAGGATTCCATTTTCATTAGTTCTTTCTGCCTCCCCAATAGAATAAAGATGTTCTAAGTGAGACATAGCTTCTCCTGAAGCAAACCATTTTTGTGGATTAGGAAACTCTTCCCAACTACTACATCTTAAATCCCAATGCATACTAGCAGCTGTATCTCTAACTGTCATTTCTTTATCTTTAATTATTTCTCTAACTTCATCAAGACGATTTTTATGATGTTTAAATAATTGATCAATTCTTTTCCTATGATCTCTAACAATATTTCTATGAGCTGTGAAAAGATAATCTATTTCATAATCATAAACTTTTTTCAAACTTTCAAAATATACAGCAAGTATATCTTGTTCATATCCCCAGAAAGCAATATTTGGTGTTATTCTATCCAATATATGATCTCCACAGAAAAATATCTTTTTATTCCTTTCATAAAGCCCGATATGTCCAGGAGTATGTCCAGGAATATCTATTATCTCAAAAGTATAATCACCAATCTCTATTTTATCCCCTTCTTCAAGAGGAATAAAATCAATAGGATTTTTAGGACAATATTTATATCCAGGATGATCATCAAAGGATATATTATCTTTTTCTAAATCGAATTCTTTTTTAAGTTCGTTAAAGTTTCCCCAATATTCTATTCCAGTCATATCATTTATCATCTTGCCATCTATTTTCCCTGCATATATCCTAGCACCTTCTTTGTTTAAAGCTGTAGCAAGTCCACAATGATCTGAATGTAGGTGGGTAATAAATAGATCTGTCTTATTAAAGTCAATACCTAATTCTTCAATTCCTTCCATAAAAGCTTCCTTACATTCTTTCCTATTAAATCCTGTATCTACTATTAAATTCCTATCTTCAGAAACTATTATATAACTATTGATAGCCCTAAGAGGATTATTAGGTAATGGAATCTCTTGTTTGTAGATATTTGGATAAACCTCTTGTAACATTTAATCACCCTTATCTCATTTTTTTATTTTATAAGTTTAGATAATACCTTAAATTCTGGTGTACCAGCTTTTTTCAATAAATCAAATACTACTGTTTCTGTATTAGTTATTACGGCACCCATAGATTTCATCAAATCTAATCCATTTAAATAATCTCCTTTTTTTCTAGAACATACTCCATCATTCACTATAAATACTTCATAACCATCATTAATTAAATCTCTCGCCGTTTGGAATACACATACATGGGTTTCCATCCCTGTTATTATAACTTTTTTTCTTCCTGTTTCTTTAATAGCTTCTTTGATTTCATCTATATATACTGAAAAATTAACTTTTTCAAATTTTTTAGCATTTTGAAGCTTTTCTTCTAGTTCTGGAACTGTACTACCTAATCCCTTTGGATATTGTTCTGTAACTATAATTGGCATATCCATTTCTTCTGCCGTAGAAATTAAAATATTTGTCTTATCTATTACCTGATCTCCATATTTCATAGCCTTTACTAATCTCTCTTGAATGTCAATAATAAGTAACATTGTTTCTTTACTATCTAATTTAAATTTTTCCACAATATCACACTCCTATCTAAAATTAAGCCTTTAGTGTATATTTTTACCCATATACTGTTATTTGAAAACTTTTAATTCTACAAACTTATATTCTCCTTGAATCAAATAATTCCTTTTTTATTTTTTAAAATGTTATTTAAAATAAACATACTATTTAAATCTTCTTCTATTTCTAGTATAATAGATATATTATATATAGATTGAATGGTGATGACATGATTGATTTTGATATACTTCAATTAGTTTACTTGTTTTCCATGTTTTTTGTATTGTTTCTATGTATTACTAAAATTGTTTTACACAATATAAATAGACCTGTATATAGTAACTATCCTACTAATAGAGTTTTTAATAAGTATACTAGAGTAAATAACCTTACTGTTGATGATTATACCACATATAATAAATTCTTAATATGGCTATTTGTATCTGAATTTTAGTCATAGTATTTTAAAATTATAAATTAATTAAATGGAGGTTTTGAATACTATGACAAATATTTTTAATCAGTTATTTAATGTCATATTCAATTTTACTAGTGATTATGGCATAGCTATAATAGTTTTTACAATCTTAGTTAAACTTGCTTTGCTGCCTTTAAATATTAAACAAAAAAAATCTATGAAAGTTCAGCAAAAATTATCATTAGAAATGAATACATTGAAAGAAAAATATAAAGACGATCAAGAAAAACTTAATGAAGAAATGATAAACCTATATAAAGAAAATCCTGGTAGCGGGATAGGATTTTTACTATTATTTGCTCAAATGCCTATATTAATAGCAATGTATAGAGTTTTTTCTAATAATATAGTAAATTCTCCAACAATTATTTTGCCTTGGATAAATAATTTATCCAAACCAGATCCTTATTTCTTAATTCCTATAATATATATAGTAAGCCAAGCATTACCTAGCCTATTAGTTACTATAGGAACAATTAAAAATTCTACAATTCCAAAATTCTCTATAACAATGCTAATTCCTACCTGTATAATTGCTATATTAATTTTAACTAAGTCACCTGCTGCTTTAGGTTTATATTTTATTATATCCAATATAATATCAACTATCGAACAATTAATACCTGTTTCAGACTAGCAAAAGCCCCTTATGGGGCTTTTAATTTCCTATATTTTCATGATATAATATCTACTGGTGATTAAAATGTGCTATATATATATTCTTGAATGCTCAGATAAAACATTGTACACTGGTTGGACTAATAATCTTGAAAAAAGAATAAAAACCCATTCTAAAGGAAAAGGTGCTAAATATACTAGAGCTAGACTTCCTGTAAAGCTTGTATATTTTGAAAAATATAATGATAAAATATCTGCTCAAAAAAGAGAATACGAAATAAAACAAATGTCTAGAAAAGAAAAACTTAAATTAATAAATCATGTCCTTTAATTATATTTCTGCATTCAACTGTAAAGTAATAGTTAAAGCTTTTTTAATTTAAAATATGTTCTTATTTCTTTAAATCTATAATCTTCTTCATCTCCTGTTATTGTAAATTGTAAATTAAATCTTTCATATTTAAACAATATAAGCTTTAAGAAATCAAATGAAAATTCATCCATCCATTGGATATTATTTATAATAATTGATAAAGAATTTTCTTTTGTAATACTATATAACAATTCCAAAGTAGCAGAAAAAATTTTATTTTTTTCTGTTATAATTGTTAAATTATCTTGTAAATCTATTCCTTCTATAATACTGCCTACAGAACTTTCAATTCTATATATATCCTTCCAATAGTACTCTGGAAATCCTTCCAAAACTTGAATACTATAGTTATCCATTATTTCTTTTATGAGATTAGAAATCCAATAATACTGAATATGTTTTATTGGGTAACAATCCATATCAAAAATTTTAGCATTCTTATCTGTAAATTTCTTATTGTAAATAATCCATTTATCTTCTAATAGTTCTCTATCATCTGTTTTATTATCTTTTAACTCTCGTTCACTATGATCTATAATTTTTTTATATACTTCTTTTGTTTCAGCCATAGGACTTACATTTAATTCTTCTCTAAGTATTCTACAACATCTTTCATATTGATGTAATGCAGTACTTCGATCTCCCATTTCTAAATATATTTCAATTAATTTTACATATAGTTCTTCTTGTAATGGATTTATAGTTAGCATCTCTTCTAAATTATCAATACTTTTAAGGAATTTTTCTTCCTCTTTATAAATTCTAGACAACTTATAAAGAATATCAAAATAAGCTCTCTGCCACCTTTCTCTCTCAAAAAAAATCCAATCATTAAACTCTGGACAATCCTTTATATAAAACCCTTCAAGAAATTCTCCTTTATAAATGTTTTTAGCTTTTTCTAGACCTTCTATATATTCTTTAATATCATTTTCAGATACATTTTTTAAAATAGATTCCATATGAAAAACATCTATATATACATTGTTATGTAAATTAAATTTGCAAGTATCCTTCTGGCTATCTATAATTTTAGATTCTTTTTTATTGTCCCCTAATACCTTTCTTAAAGCCCATAGGTTATACCTAAGATTATACCTAGCAGCGTCCATGCTACTAGTTTCCCAAAACAGTGAAGATAATTTATCTCTACTAAAAGCTCTTTCTTTGTTTAGAGCTAGATACGATAAAATACCTGCACTTTTATAACTTATGTTATCAGTTATTGTTTTTCTATCCAATACAATTTTTAAATTCCCAAGCATATACATTTCTAGTTTTTTCATTCTATAACACACCTTTACTCAATAAAAAGTATATTACCTTCCTTTATCGTTCCTTTCACCTTTATATTTTTAATGTCATTTTTTTCAATAGTTAAAGGATTTTTATCTAAAATAACAAAATCACCATATTTCCCTATCTCTACGCTTCCCTTTATTTCTTCTTCAAAAACTGCCTTAGCCCCATTTATAGTAAACATTTTAATAGCTTCTAAAACACTAACAGAACTCTCAGCAGTAGGATGATTAACTGCAGCATGAATACCTAGTATTGGACTTATAGGGGTTACATCACTATCTGAACCCCCTGCAATTATTAAACCTTTGTCTACGATTTTTCTTAAAGGGTTTGTTTTTTTCCTTCTTTGTTCTCCCAATCTTAAATCATACATTCCTCCAACGCCTCCCCAAAAATATTCATAAGCTGGTTGCATTGAAAGTATAAGCTCCAACTTTTTAGCTCTATTAATCTGCTCCTCTGTTGCTAATTCGAAATGTTCAATTCTATATCTATGGTCTTTTTTAGGATATAAGGTTAGTGCATATTCATATGCATTTAAAATTTGATCAATAGCTTTGTCTCCAATAGCGTGGAGAGCTATCTGCATATTATTTTCATGGGCTTCTAAAATAAATTTATTTAATTCATCCTGATTAAAATAAAGGATTCCACTAGTAGAACTATCATCATAATAAGGTTTAGATAAAGCTGCCGTTCTTGAATTAAATGAGCCATCTAAAAAAATACAACCTCCTATCCTATTTAATCCTTCATTTAGTACCTTTTTTACATTTACTGTTTGGTAGAATAATGCTATATCGATTGGGAAAAAATTTTTATTTCTAGAAACAAATTTTGCATCCTTGTCATGGAATGTAAAACCTCCTTCCAGAGCATTTATAGAAGTTACTCCATTTTCTATAGCTAAGTTTAAAGCTTTAGATACCCCTTCTTTTCTCAAACTATCATCAATCATATTGAATATATTATTTCTTACCATCGAACTAGCTTTTCCTATAAATCTACCATCTGGAAGATTTCTTTCGTCTCTCATAACCCCTTCTAAATTAAAAGGCAATTTAAGCATATGTAAAGCTAAAGAATTTACAACACTAGTATGGTATTCAATTGTATTAACCCAAACTGGATTGTTTCGACTACAGTTATCTAGTTCATACCTAGTAGGTAATCTTTTTTCTACAACTTTAGATTCGTCGTAGCCAATTACCCTTATTAACTCTCCATTTTCAGTTCTTTTAGACTTTCTACATATTAATTCTAATAATTCCGGTATAGACTTTACTTTACTTGCATCTAAAGATAAAAGATTGAATCCCGTTTGAACCAAATGAACATGACTATCATAGAATCCTGGTAATAGAGTTTTTCCATATAGATTTATAACTTCGCTTGAATTTTCTAAATACTTTTTAAATCCATCCCCATCTCCTAAGTCAAAAATTCTACTATTTTTGATTACAACCCATTTTTTAATTGTATTCTTATCATCCATAGTTAATATATTGCCATTATATAAAAGTAGATCCATTTCCCTCATCAATATCTCCCTTTCTTAAGTACTAGACTCTAAAAATTCATTAAATTATTACTATGCATTTTATTTTATCATGGTTCACACAAAAATAAAGGCCAAAAATTTCAAAATAATAAAAGTGGGTTGTCTCAAAATTTTGAGACAACCCCTTTTTATATTCCATTAACTATTTCTTCAGCATTAGATATAGCTAAATCCCTACCTTTATCTGTAATCCTTATTATATCATCTTCTATATAAACTAAATTACTTTTATAAAGATTGTTAAATATATCTTTAACAAACTCTTTGTTCCAACCCAAATGCTCATGGATTGTATTTATACCTAGTTCTTCTCTTTCATCTTTTGCTCCTTCATGGTTTATTACATGCATTAAAAATGATATTTGAGCAAAATCATATTTCTGCCTTTTTTTCCTTCTCATTATAGAAAGGAGTCCTCTATCTGGAGCAAATAAAAATATTAATAGAAAGATTGCTCCTACCATTACAGCCATCATACCTGCAATGGCTACATCAAAGATTCTAGCTGTCCAATAACCTAAAACAACTGAAATTGTTCCAATTATCCCACTTAAAAATATCATATCTTTTAAATCATCTGTCAAAAGGTAAGCAGCTGTAGGAGGTCCAACCATAAATGCTACTACCAGTATCGCTCCTACTGCATCAAATGCACCTACTGCAGTAAGTGATACTAAAGTCATAAGAGAATAATGCATAATACCTGGTGATATTCCTAAAGCCATTGCCAAATTAGGATCAAAAGTAGATATCTTTAATTCTTTATAAAATACTGAAACATATACAATATTCATAATTAATATTGCACCCATAATATAAAGTGAACTAGGTCCAATATCTACTCCATTGACTACAAATCTATTAAAAGGAGCAAAAGCTATCTCTCCTAATAAAACAGCATCTGTATCTAAATGTACATCCCCGGCATACAAACTTATGAGTATTACTCCAATACTAAAAAGTAAAGGGAATATAAGTCCTATAGAAGAATCTTCACTTACTAACTTAGTTTTATTAATAGATTCTACTAAAAAAACTGTTAAAGTTCCTGTTAAAGCTGCTCCTATTATAAGTAATGGGGAGTTTAAATCATGTGTTATAAAAAATGCTACTACAATTCCAAAAAGGATAGTATGCCCTATAGCATCAGCCATCATAGCCATTTTTCTCAATATGAGAAATACACCCAATGTGGAACATGCTAAAGCTACGACTATTGCAATAAGTTGTATTTCTATTTGAACATTCATTCTTCTAACCTCCCTCTAAAATCTTCTATTTCATTTATGCCTTTTTCTGTTATATACCATTTTTCATCTTTTCCTTTAACTAAATCCAATGTCTCAAGCTTTTCTAATTCTTTTTCTATAGTATTTATAGGAAAGTTAAAATCTCCTTTGGATATAGATAGATCTTCTAAACTATATCCTTGAATTCTATTGCCTTCTATATTTAAATTGTAAATACTATTCAATATTATATTTCTATTTAATCTTTTTTTATTCTTTTTATCCCTCATCCGTCTCCATATAATTCCTCTACCTGGTGCAATAAATAAGGATATAATGGATATAGCACTTATAATAACCACTATTACAGGCCCTGTAGGTAGGTTTCTTGTAGAAGAACTTATTATAGTACCTATTACCCCTGACAATCCTCCAAAGATTGAAGATAATATAACCATAACACTTAATTTATCAGTCCACTGTCTTGCTGAAACAGCAGGTGCTATGATCATGTCACTCATAAGTACTACTCCTACTGTTTGAAGTCCTGTAACTATTGCTATTACTATTAGAGTAGTAAGGATTAAATCTAATTTTTCTTTAGGAAATCCAGAAACTTGACAAAATTCTGGGTCAAAAGAAAGCAATTTAAATTCTTTCCATAGCAATGCAATTATGATTATAATTGCTCCTCCAACTATACTCATTACTATAACATCACGTTTTAAAAGGGTTGAAGCCTGACCGAATAAAAAGCCTTCTAGTCCTGCTTGATTTGAATCTGGTATCTTTTGTATATATGTTAGTATAACTAGACCTAATCCAAAAAACACCGATAATATCATTCCTAAAGCGCTATCATACTTTACCTTACTATTCTTTATTATGCTGTTAACTATATATAGAGAAAGCCATCCAGATATAAATGCACCTAATAGGAGCCATTCTATATTTTTAGATCCTGTTAAAAGGAATGCTATCCCTATACCTGGCAATGCTGCATGAGATACTGCATCTCCTACAAGACTTTGCTTTCTCAAAACTGTATAAGTTCCTATAACACCACTAATTGCTCCAAGTAAAGCAGAACCTAAGGCTACAGTTCTAAGTGTATAATCTGAGAATATATTTATTAAACTCATAATATCATCTCCATTTCTAACTAAATAATTTGTCTACTTTACTTTTATATGCTTTCATTAAATTTTCTTCGTTAAATACTTTTTCAGCTGGTCCACTAGCTATTATTACTTTATTTAGAAGGGTAACCCAATCAAAATATTCTTCTACAGTTTGTAAATCGTGGTGAACTACAACAACAGTTTTCCTCATACTACGCAATTCTCTTAATAAGTTTATTATAGCTTTTTCAGTTTTAGCATCTACCCCTTGAAAAGGTTCATCCATAAAATAAATATCAGCATTTTGAACAAGGGCTCTAGCTAGAAATACTCTTTGCTGCTGTCCTCCTGAAAGTTGGCTTATTTGTCTATCTGCAAATGGAAGCATATCTACTTTCTCCAAAGCCTTTATAGCCTTTTCTTTTTCTTTTTTTCCTGCCCTTTTAAACCATCCTAATTCTCCATAAGTTCCCATTGTAACAACATCCAATACATTAGTAGGAAAATCCCAATCTACACTGCCTCTTTGAGGTACATATCCTATATTTTTTCTTTGTTTTTCATAAGCTTCTCCCCAAAATCTAGTCTCTCCTGTAACAGGCTTTATCATATTGAGCATAGTTTTTATAAGTGTAGATTTTCCTGCTCCATTAGGCCCAACTATTGCCATAAGAACCCCACTAGGTATTTCTAAATCTATATCCCATAACACTGGTTTTTTATGATAAGCTACAGTTAAATCATTTGCTTCTACTGCATATTTCATATTACTTCACTCCTTCTATTAAAGCATCTACAATAGTATCTACATTATATTTTACAGTACCTATATAAGTACCTTCTTCTGTATCTGGATTTCCTAGGGAGTCTGAATACAGCTCTCCACCTATTTCTACATTAAATCCTCTATTATGGACTGCTGCCTGTAATGCTTCAATATTCTTTGTTGGAACAGATGATTCAACAAATATTGCCGGTATCTTTCTTTCAGCTATAAAATCGGCTAATTCCTTTACATCCAGTGTTCCTGCTTCAGCAACAGTACTTATCCCTTGCAATCCTTCGACTTGAAAACCATAAGCATTCCCAAAATAATTAAAAGCATCATGGGCTGTTATAAGAACCCTTTGTTCATCTGGAATTTCTTTCGCTCTATTTTTTATATATTCATCTAGCTCTTCAAGTTCTTTTTTATATTCTTCTCCATTAGATATATAAAAATCTTTATTTTCACTGTCTAATTCAATCAGACTATCCGCTATTACATCTACTACTTCCGTCCAAAGTTTTACATCAAACCATATATGAGGATCATAATTTCCTTCAAACTCGAATGACTGTATTAACTTTGAGCTGTCAATTATATCACCAGGTGCTATAGTCTTTACATCAATCTGGCCTAATTTTTCAAATATATCTGACATCTTCCCTTCAAGATGGATCCCATTAAATATTATAAGATCAGCATTCATCATCTTTTCAACATCTCCAGCACTTGCCTTATAAAGATGAGGATCAATACCAGGCCCCATCAATGATTCTACCTCTACATTATCCCCACCTATATTTCTAACAGCATCTTCTAATATAGTAGTAGTAGTTACTACATTTAATTTTTCCGGATCTTTTTGTGTTTTTTTATCGCCTCCATAGCTAGCTATGCTAGTGAAGATAATTATCATTATCAATAGCAAAACCCACTTTTTCAATAAAATCCCTCCTATATTTAATATATATATTATTACTCCGAATTATTTGACAATAAATATTCCGCTAACTCTACTATAATATATACCCACAAAAATACATTTCCCACAATAAAAATATCCTTCAAACTCTTTGAAGGATATTTTTTATTCTCCTATTTTTTTAAGTATAGCTATAAACCAAATTGTAAGTACTATTCCTTTGAATACACTACTCATACTAATACTCCACCATACCCCTCTTAAACCTAAGGAAGTATACGATGACAGTATTATAGAAACTGGTATTCGAAGGCCATTAAATACTATACCTACTACTGAAGGTGGAATTGTTTTTCCTAATCCATTAAATCCTCCCCCAGTAGCTATTTCTATAGTCATAAATAATTGGGATAGTCCCAGTATTCTCAAATATATTATTCCTTCCCTTATAGCTTCTTCATCATTTGGAATAAACAATCTAAATATAGGTCTTGCACCAAATATGAGTAGACAAGTAGCAAATATACCTATTGCCCCTACTATAAACATACCTTTTCTATAGCCTTCATGTATTCTATCCCATTCTTCAGCTCCATAGTTCTGGCCTACAAAGGCACTTAAGGCAGTAGAAAAACCTCCTGCAGTAAGCCACGAAATTGATTCTATCTGCGAACCTACCTTTTGGACTGCTATTGGAGTAGGACCCCATTGTGCTATTACTTTTGCTATAACCATAGCAATCATTGCAAATATTCCATTTTGCAACGAAGCTGGAAATCCTAGCTTGAATATTTTTTTAATATAGCTTTTATCTGGAATTTGAAATATATTAAATCCACAAAATAAACTTAATTTATTTCGACTTATTTTAATAAATATAAGAGTAGCTATGAGCTGGGAGATTATTGTAGCTAGTGCTGCTCCTTTTATACCCATTTTAGGAAAAGGTCCCAGTCCCAAAATCATCATAGGGTCAAGCACTACATTTAATCCTAAACCAATTGCGTTTATTAGAAATGGAGTAGTACTATTTCCTGAGCCATTAAAAATCCCCGAAAAAACTGGATTTAAAAAATAAAATACCATTCCAAAAGATACTATAAACAAATAATCTGTAGCCATTTTTATTACTTTACTATCCCCTAAATCAAAAAAACTTATAAGTTTGTGTCTAAAGAATATAAGAAATAAAGAATATATTAATCCAATAATTATATCTAGCTGTATAGTATGGGAAACATAATTTCTTGCACTATCCATATCGTTCTTACCATAAGATTGAGCAACCCCTACCTCTGCCCCTATTTTAGGTATCAAAAATAGGGCTGAACCAAACCAAGTAAAAAAACCGGCAGTTCCTGCTGCTGCAACTGCATTTGTACTTACTCTACCTAGCCATATCATATCCATCATATTGTAAGCCATTTGTACAAAAGAAGTAGCCATAATAGGTATTGCCAATTTTACTAATGTTTTAGTTATATTTCCTTGTGTAAGCTTAATATCTCTCTCCATATTTTTCCCCCTATTCTATTATATCTTGGTAATATTATTTCGTTTCACTAAACAATTTTATACTATAAAAAAATATCCTTCAAGACATCTGAAAGATATTTTTATAATAAATACTAATTTAATAAGAAGTATTGAATAAACAATCTTTTCCTAAGCATTGCTTATTCATATTCGAAAATGTGCAAATTATATCATAATTTTTATAATCATACATATTTAGATTAAAATGTTCTTCTACAAAAATCACTGCTTCTCTAATAGCTATAAAACTATCTCTCTTGCAACAACGTGGTCCTCCTAATTTTCCAATAGATATCAAAGCCCTACCAGTCATTTGATTAGCTAAGCCCCAACCCTTTTTAGATAGAGGGTTTGATTCTGTAATAATACTTATAAATATGCCTGTGCCTACTGCTGCACCACAACTTCCATAAAAACCACAAAATCCTCCAGGAACTTTTTTTGCTCTTTCTCTAGCAATTTTCAATTTCTCATTTTTAATATCCCTTTCTCCCTTTAAATTATAAAAAGAACTTATTAATACGGCAGGTACTAAGTAATGATGTTCTGGTCCATGCATATTTATTCTATGATGTTTCATAATCTCATTTGCCATTTCTATAGGATTTGTTTTATCTGTAGACTTACAATATTCTTCAATAACATCTGTTGCACTCGCACTATGGCACTTATCACAAACATAATGTCCATTTTTGCATACTACATTTGTTCTAAACTTATTATGGCAATAGACACATTCTTGCTCTTTATAATTTTGAATATATAATAACTCACTCCCACATAACATACAATTTTGCCTATGTTCGTTGACTAGGCCTTTTTTCTGCATCAGTAAATCATCCTCTCTACCTTAAAAAATATTAAATATCTATTATGTCTACATCTGGACTTACTTTATATATTAAATCTTTTCTTTCTACTATTATTAAAACCTTATTATACAATTCTTCGTCTACTTTTATAACTTTTAATAAATCCTTATTGGGATTTATGGCTACAGGATTTCCTACCATTCTAAGCATAGATAAATCTCCTACAGTGTCTCCATAAGAATAACTTAAATCCAGTTCCACATCATATTTGTTGACGAACTCATCTATAGTCCTCTGTTTATTATGGGAATCCCACATCCTTATGATTTCACCAGTAAAGTTATTCTTTTCATCTACTACATATTCACTTCCTCTATACTCAGTTACTCCATATTTTTCAGCCATTTTTTCTACTAAGAAATCAGGACTACCGGATATGAAAAATACCTTATGCCCCATTTTTTTATGCCATTCTATTCTAGATCTTGTATATCTATAGACCTTATCTCCATTTAATTTTATTACTTGGTTAGCTATAAAACTTATATAATCTTTATTTGTTCCCTTAAGTTCTCTAACATAATAATCAGCAAGTTCTTCTAAATAATCTTCAAAATCTCCATATCTTTTTTCCCATTCAGAATAAGTATGCTTTACATGATTGTGCCATATTGCTGGATCTATAACCTCATATTTAATTAACTTTTTAAAATGTTGTATCATTAGAGAATTTCTATAAAGTGTACCATCTATATCGAAAAAAGCAGCTACATTTCCCATAAAATCACCTCAACAATTTTATTTCTTTTTAAAATACATTTCATTACAATATTCTTTTTCCCTAAATTCTATATAATAATTATTATAGTCCATTTCAAAATTAACTATAGATGATTGAAGATCTATATTATTCAACAGATGAATAGTACAAGCTTCATCTCCTTCTTTCCTAGAAAAACGTACTATAACACTCCTAACTTGAGAAAATTGGAATCTTTTTTTAATATAATTTGGAAGTCCTTCAATATACAAATTTAAAATTCTCATATCAATAGGGATAAACAAATCTATATCATCATTTTCTTCTCTTAATACTCTTATCTCAAAATCACTTATCAATAAAAGGTTCCCACTTTCATATTTCATATCTATAACACCTCTTCTTAAAGCTTTATTGAGTTTTATAAAAAGACCTGAAGAGCATACTCTCCAGGTCTTTTTATGGTTCATTTAGATTCGTCTATATTAAATAATAGTTACGTTCGCTGCTTGTGGTCCTTTTTGTCCTTCAACGATTTCAAATTCAACTTCTTGGCCTTCTTCTAATGTTTTGAAACCTTCTTTGTTGATTTGAGAGAAGTGAACAAAAACATCATTTCCATCTTCTGCTGTGATAAATCCAAATCCTTTTTCTGCATTAAACCATTTAACTGTACCTTTAGTCATGTAAAAAACCTCCAAAAATTTTATTCCTTTAATTCCCCATGAAGCAATTTATGTATAAAAATCTCCGAAATTATCATATTCAGTAAAGCATATATGTTAAAGATGTTAAAAAAATAATTTCATCATGAATTTTTAAAACAAAATATCCCTTGTGAATTAAAGCTAACTTATTATACCATTATATTTAAAACTTTGCAACTACATTTTAACATATATTTTTTTATTTTTAATCCCTGTTATATTGCTAATACACAACTCCTGATTCAAGTATTCTAAAACTGCCCTCATCACAATCAATTTCAGCTTCAATACCTAGTGGTATAATACACATAGGAGAAGTATGACCAAAATTCATATTGTATAATATAGGTAAATCCTTTCTTTCACATTCTTCTGATATAACTTTTATATACATTTCTTTATATTCTTCGTAATAGGTTTCATCTTTTGGTTTTCCAATTATAATTCCATTTAATTTGTCTATAATCCCTTGAGCAACATAATTTCTCATCCATCTTTTTATGTATTCTGGTTCAGGTTTTCCTTCACTAGTCTCTAAAAACAAAATTCCACTGTCCCATTCATTTAAATCTGGCCACAATTCAGTTCCCTTAATACCCTCTAAACTTTCAATACAACCACCTATTAATTTTCCACGAACTTTCCCTTTACCTTGTAATAATTCATATCCTTTATTTCTTTTCATTTTTCTTTTTATACTATTATTTTTTTCTTTTGCCCATTCTAAATATTCACTAGTCCATTTAGCACTAGGACGAACATCCCCTATTATTTCTGCCTTAAATAATACTTTCTCAATCCACCTTTTTGTATAATCATGCATCAATACATTTTCTGCAAACTCTCCTAAAACACTTGGCCCATAAAAAGATACTAATCCCGCTTTATAACACATGAAATGATTTACTGTAGTATCTGAATATCCCATAAATATCTTAGGGTTATTTTTCATAATATTAAAATCTATATACGGTAACAACCTTATTGTATCTTCTCCACCAATATTTGAAAATATAGCTTTTATTTCCTCATTTGAAAAAGCCTCCATCATATCTTCTGCTCTAGCTTCTGGATGTTTATATAAGTATTCTGAACCCTTTAATGTATTTCTCATCTCCACTACTTCAAGTTCAAATACTTCTTCAATTCTCTTCTTTCCAATCTCATACCTATGTCTAAATATCTTATCTCCCGCCATCCCATTAGATAAGCTAACTATAGCTATTTTATCCCCTTTATTTAATTTTTTTGGCTTAATCATAATAATCCCCCTGAAATTAAATTTACTTACCTTCTAAATGTGAAGCATCTGCATATACTGGTATCTTTATATCTTCTCCCTCTATTTCTATTAAACTTAAACTAGTATTTCTAATATGTGGTGTTTCCCATAGCTTTTCTATGGGGCAATTTTCAAAATATGCCATAATAACCCTTGCAGTTACACCATGAGTTACAATTAAAACATTTTGATATTTGCCTTCATCAATTATTTTGTTTATTATAGAAATTGCTCTTTCTTGAAGCTGAAAAAAAGTTTCTCCACCATTAGTGCTAGGTTTATATAGATGAGGTGTATTTTGATATGCATAATATTCTTCAGGATATAACTTTTCAATATCTGGCAAAGTATTTCCTTCCCATTTTCCTGTGTGTATTTCTCTAAGATCATCCTCTGGTTTTATCTCTATATTTCTTCCTCTAGTAATAATCTTTGATGTCTCTATAGCTCTCATACTTGAACTAGAAAAAATTATATCTAAATCAACAGTTTTTAATCTTTCTCCTAATAATTCTGCTCCTTCTCTACCTTTTGAAGTAAGGTTTGAATTCTTCCAACCCTGCAATCTTTTTTCTAAATTCCATTTAGTTTGTCCATGTCTTGTTAGATATATTTTCACTGATATTCTCCTTTCAGATAATTTCCGCAATTACTATTAGTTTTTCTTTATCAGATAATATGAAAATATCTAATTTATGAAAATCAACTGCTATAATTTTATCATAAAAAAACTCTTGTATATGATTTTATAACCAATCTATATTTTAATTTTCTATCTAAGAAATGTCACTTCTCAATAATCCATAGTGAACTAAATCTTCATACTCTCCCCACTTTTTTACATGTTGCCTTAGTATCCCTTCTTTTTTCATACCTATTTTTTGCATAACTTTTCCTTAAGCAGGATTTTTCCTTAAATGATTCGCATATATACGATTTAAACCTATTTCTTTAAAACCATAATCTAACATTGCTTGTGCTGCTTCCGTACAATATCCTTTATTCCAATAAGGCTTACCTATCCAATATCCAAGTTCACCACTATCGTACTCTTTTTTTATACTTATCCCTATAGCTCCTATTAAATATTTACCAATTTTATGGGCAATTGCTAAATTAAGCCCCTTCCCTTCTTTGTATACTTTTTCATGAGTCTTTATCCATTCTTCTGCCATTCCATCCTTATAAGGGTAAGGTATATTTAAAGTCATTTCTGCAATAGACTCATCCCCGGCAAGTCTCTGAACTTCGTTTCTATCATTAAAATTAAATGGACGCAAAATAAGTCTCTTTGTTTCTACGATAGGCATTTTTATCATAATAATTCCCCTTTCATTCTATATAATATCTTTATTTTAAAATTTTCATTATATTATCATAATCTTACATAAAAATCAATGAAATAGATTATGGAATTCTTTTATCATTTAATATAAAGATTGCTAAAATGAAAATATTGATTTCTCATATAGAAAATATGATTCTACTTTAGTTCTATTAAAAGGCAGATTCTGTTGCAGGAAAGAAGGGCTCAGACCTCAATTTACATTCTACTTTAGTTCTATTAAAAGAATATGAAACCTTTCAAACAGGTCATGGATGAATTAATTTACATTCTACTTTAGTTCTATTAAAAGTAATTAAAATGCTATCTAAAATGGAAGATGATATGGCATTTACATTCTACTTTAGTTCTATTAAAAGAAAACAAAACATCAGTAAGTCTGGACTTGGTAAGTTAATTTACATTCTACTTTAGTTCTATTAAAAGGTCAATCTGAAGCAGATTTAAGCTTGTGCAATATATATTTACATTCTACTTTAGTTCTATTAAAAGAAGCCTTCATAAATGAGTTTAATTTATTCTCACCTTTATTTACATTCTACTTTAGTTCTATTAAAAGGCTATGCCCGCAGAAATAACCCCCATGTTTTCCCTAATTTACATTCTACTTTAGTTCTATTAAAAGTATCCTCTCCTGTCGCTACTCTCTCATTTTTATCTAATTTACATTCTACTTTAGTTCTATTAAAAGCATATACTTAACGTAATTACTAAAATCCTTTGCCGAATTTACATTCTACTTTAGTTCTATTAAAAGTAAAAGAATTGATACAATTAATACACCAATTATTACATTTACATTCTACTTTAGTTCTATTAAAAGGTTTGGCTGACTGTAATCTATTCCTGTAATTGGTTGATTTACATTCTACTTTAGTTCTATTAAAAGATGTTTCATTTGTTTCATAATGTAATGACATTCTATATTTACATTCTACTTTAGTTCCATTAAAAGGAACAATTGGTAAATCCTAACTTTTTATTAAGTATAATTTACATTCTACTTTAGTTCTATTAAAAGCCTTTTGAAAGCTTGTCATATTTATCCCTCCTTAAAAATTTACATTCTACTTTAGTTCTATTAAAAGGTACTTTATTTTCTACCTGGAAAGGAGATTCATGATTATTTACATTCTACTTTAGTTCTATTAAAAGATCTTTGGATTTTACACTATCTTTAGAGTGGGAGATATTTACATTCTACTTTAGTTCTATTAAAAGTTATGAAGGGATTAAGATAATGATAAAACAATATGAATTTACATTCTACTTTAGTTCTATTAAAAGCATTTTTGAAGTGTTTGTATTATATTCGCTATAGCATTTACATTCTACTTTAGTTCTATTAAAAGTCACTTTTGCTTTAGCTGAAGGACTAATAAATGAATATTTACATTCTACTTTAGTTCTATTAAAAGATAACAGAAAAAACCGCCTAATTCCTGCAAACACCCAAATTTACATTCTACTTTAGTTCTATTAAAAGAAAATAATATAAAAGATACATTATCCTCTCAAGGTCAATTTACATTCTACTTTAGTTCTATTAAAAGTTATAGGTGCAGTGGTTGTTTTCGG
>JAHXQP010000003.1 GCA_019391515.1 Clostridiaceae bacterium
TATGGATATAAAGATATAGAAGTAAAAGTATTACCACCAGCAAAGGTAACAGGAGTTAAAGGAAATGATATAGGTTATAAAGATGTAGACTATAGAATGACAACAAATGCTACAAGTGTTAGTGGAGTAGAATATAAATACTGGTTGAATGACAAAGCAACAAATGAGTGGAAACTATTAAAAGACTATAGTGAATTAAATAGTTATACATGGAAGCCAGATAAAGTAGGAAAATATAGACTAGTGGTACATGTAAAAGATAAAAACAGTACGAAGAAGTATGATGACTATGGATATAAAGATATAGAAGTAAAAGTATTACCACCAGCAAAAATGATAGGAATTAAAGCAAGTAGCATAGGATGTGTAGGACAAGATTATATTATGATAGCTAATGCTACTGGTGCTAATGGAGTAGAGTATAGGTACTGGTTAAATGATAAGCAAACAAATGAGTGGAAATTGTTAAGGGATTATAGTGAATTTAATAGTTATACATGGAAACCAGATAAAGTAGGAAAATATAGATTAGTAGTACATGTAAGAGATAAGAGCAGTATAAAGGAATATGATGACTATGCTTATAAAGATGTGGAAGCAAATAATTATATACTATATAATAAAACAATAATGCTTGATCCAGGACATGGAGGCTCATGGCCAAATGGAAATCCAGGATCTGTAAATAATAATTTAAATATAGCAGAAAAAGATTTGAATAATAGTCTAACAAAGAGAATTGCTAAAAAGCTAACTGATTTGGGAGCAAAAGTAATATATACACGTTTACCAGATAAAGAAATTGATCCAAGCTTAGAGAAACGTGCCCAGTTGGTTAATGAAAAGAAACCTGATTTATTTTTAAGCATACATCATGATGGTAGTACTAA
Source organism: Clostridiaceae bacterium (assembly GCA_019391515.1). Lineage (GTDB taxonomy): Bacteria > Bacillota > Clostridia > Tissierellales > Sporanaerobacteraceae > Anaerosalibacter. The sequence continues at coordinate 891 of JAHXQP010000003.1, forward strand.
TAAATCAGCTTCAGGAATTAGTACACACTATAGTAGTTATAGACCAGGAATTGAAACAAAAGATGCTTATGTAATATATAAAGGAAAAAAATATCCTTTTGTAAAAGAGGTGAAAAATTGGTCAGGAGGCAACTCTGGAATTATGTATTTAGAGAACGGAGTTAAGGTAACTAGGAGAATAAATGATGTAATGGTATATGATTCAACACCTTCAGATGCAGCAGTTAAAAGCAAAAAATTTGCAGAGGATTTGTTTAAATCAATATATAGCTTAGGTTTTAGTAAAAATAGCTATATAAAAGATCATAATCTATATATGACCCGATGGACAAATGTTCCTTCGGTATTATTAGAAGCTGGATTTGTAACTAATGATAAAGAAGTATTAAGGATATCAAATCCTACATTCCAAGATAAGATAGCTGAAAAAGCTGTTGAAGCAATAAAGAAATTTTTTTCATACTAATTAAAAAATAATATATAGAAATTAAAATAACCCCATTAAAATAAATATATATTTATTTTAATGGGGTTATTTATGTTGAATTACAATAAAAATTGGCCCCCTGTAGAAAAAAAAGATATAAATTACCATATTTACTCGTATTAAATTGAAAAAAGAGGAAAAATCTGATATAATTCAATTTTAGCAATTAAATTTATATACATGTCTAAACTTAAATAGTTTTCAAGGTTTGGACAAAAGTGAATAACATTCACTGTATTAAAGAGAAATTAAGTAGTTTTATAATACTTGTTATTTAGTCTGATTACGCTAAATAATAAGTATTATAATTTTATTATCAAACAACAATTATTTAGGAAGGGAGGAATCGTAAAAATGGACAAGCACTTTAGAAAAGTAATATCATATTTACTTCTTATCAGTTTTATTATAATTCAACCTATTAATGCAATTGCAGAAGAAAATTTAAAGTCTAATGTTCAATTGTCAAATACTAATTTAACTCCTATTATGGGAAAATCACAAGCAACAAAAGAACAAATGGTAGAGTAT
>JAHXQP010000004.1 GCA_019391515.1 Clostridiaceae bacterium
GATGCTGAAAGTGTTTTTCAACATTTAAAGGAAAAGCATGTCAAAGAGTAATTATAATACGTGTTTTATATGGTAGGCAAAAATATCAAGATTTACTTTAAAAAATAGAATGGAACGGAACTATGATAAAAAATCGGAACCTGCTGGTTTAAAGGTTATAGAGCCTTGGACTAGTGGGTTATTTTTTTATTGAATAAGATTTACATAGTTTATATATCTTATATAAAGGTAGAAATTAGTTAATACATTTGATAGAATAAAGGAAATTGAGGGTACGTGATTAAAATAATTGCTGTATATATGTAAAATGTTATGAATTGAAAGATATTGTGTTTAAGGGGGGGAGCAATGTATTATATAGAAAAGTTAAAGGTTGGTGACTCGATTGGTATTTTTTCACCATCATCACCTATAACATACTCATGCCCTAAAAGATTTGAAAGAGCAAAAAAATATTTACAGAATAAAGGGTTTAAAATTATAGAAGGAAGTCTTACAAGAAAACATGATTTCTATAGGTCAGGTAATATTAAAGAAAGAGCAGAAGAATTAAATGAGTTAATTAGAAATCCAGAAGTAAAGTGTATTATGTCTACAATTGGAGGAATGAACTCAAATTCTATCCTTCCATATATAGATTATGAGACGTTTAGAGAAAATCCTAAAATAATAATAGGATATTCTGATGTTACTGCAATTCTACTCGCCATATATGCCCAAACTGGAATAAAAACATATTATGGACCTGCATTAGTAGCTTCCTTCGGAGAATTATCACCTTTTGTTGACTATACATATAAATATTTTAAGGAAATTACCATGGATAATATAAAAACCCCTTATGTTTTTAAAACTCCTAAATACTGGACAGATGAGTATATTAATTGGGAAACACAAGATAGAAGTAAAAAAGAAAGAAAAAATAATTGGATAACGGTTCATGGGGGTGTTGTTAGAGGTAGAGTTATAGGTGGAAACTTGAATACAATCCAAGGAATGTGGGGTAGTAAATATATGCCTGAAATAAAAGATGGAGACATACTTTTTATAGAAGATTCTTTAAAAGATATTGCAATACTAGAAAGAAGTTTTTCTTTTTTAAAAGTAAATGGTGTCTTTGATAAGATTTCTGGAATAATTCTTGGAAAACATGAGTTATTTAATGATTTAAAGACAGGTAGAAAACCATATGAAATTCTATTGGAAGTGTTAGGAAATATGAAATTACCTTTTCTTGCAGAGTTTGATTGCTGTCATACGCATCCAATGCTAACTTTACCCTTAGGATGTGAGATTGAACTTAATGCTACGGAAAAGAAAGTATCTATTATCAAAGATTGATTTAAATAATAATTTGGTTTACATTTTTACATTATATTTAATGGGAGTCGCTAATAAGGAAGAAAGATTTTTTATATTTAACCTAAAATATAATTTGAAAGTAGGTGCACCAAGGTTAGTTTTAATATACTATCAGACCAGTCAGCGGCACCAATTTTCTAATGTACAAAACAAAGGAAAGAGGGATAGTTATGGACTATGGTAAGTTAAAGGAATTTTGGAAAGAAGAAGAGAAAAATGCATTCGAAGGATGGGATTTTTCTCATTTGAAAAATAGATGGGTTGATGAGGAATTACCTTGGGATTATAAAGACATATTAAGAAGATATTTAAATTCAGATTATAAATTACTTGATATGGGGACTGGTGGAGGAGAATTCCTGTTATCTTTAGATCATCCATATAATAATATTTCTGTAACAGAAATGTGGGAACCTAATGTGCAATTGTGCAAAGAAACATTAGAACCACTTGGAATTGAGGTAAAACAGGTATTTAATGATAGTGAATTACCTTTTGAAGATGATACTTTTGATATGATCATTAATAGACACGAGTCTTTTGATACCAAAGAAGTAAGAAGGATATTAAAACCAAATGGAATTTTTATTACTCAACAAGTAGGTGGAAAAAATAACGAGATATTATCCAAAGCACTGATAAAGGATTTTAATCCAAAGTTTCCAGATAATACTTTAGATATAAGGCTAAAAGAAATAGAAAAAAACTCTTTTGAAGTTTTATATGCTAAAGAATTTTTTCCATTCTTACGTTTTAAAGATATCGGAGCAATAGTTTATTTTGCGAAAATTATTGAGTGGGAATTTCCAAGTTTTTCTGTAGAGAATTGTTTTCAAGAATTATGTGGACTGAATGAAGAGATAAAAGCTAAGGGATATGTCGAAAGTATCGAACATAGATTTATTATAGTTTGTAGAAAGCAAAAATAGTTCATACTTTTAAATTTGCATCTGATAGAGAAAATCCAATTTGTATAGTTGTATAAATGAGAATAATATAAAGCTAAATTAGGATGCATATAGATAGACTTAAAAGCCAAGATACAGTTTTAATAGATTTTGATGAAACTTTATGGACATATACTATAGATAAGATAGTTATAGTATATGAGATATTACATTTCATTTTAAAGATGGAACTGAAATTAAACAGGAACTATGATAAAAAATCAGAATAAAGGGTATAAAGCCTATGACTAGCAGGTTGTTTTTATTTCAAATAAAATTTAATAGAAATTAGTTAATACATCTGATAGAATAAAGGAAATTAAGGGTATGTGATTAAAATAATTGATGTATATTAGTAATATTATATGTCATATTGGCAGGAGAACAAAAAGCTATTTTAAGGATTGGGGGGGAGGTATATGACAATAGAGCAACTTATATTAAAATATGAAATGGATTTTTTTAGAAAAGAATTTTGTGATAACATACAAAATTTAAAGAATAGAATACATGATGAATTTATAGAATTTGGGAAATCAGGGCAAGTCTTTGATAACAATTCAATCATTAAATATTTGAATCATTTAGATTCTGATAGAGATATTGAGATACAGCATTTTGAAATAAAGGACCTAAAGGATGATTTAATAGTAGCTAACTATGTATCTAATGAAATAGAAGAAGGGATAAAAGCATTAAGAACTTCGATTTGGGTTAAGGAATACACAAATTGGAAATTATACTTTCATCAAGGAACTGTAACAGAATCAGATACATTCAAATAATAGCCATGTCTTAATTACATATAATTTATATTATATGCACTTTTTAGCATCAATTTAATATTGCGAAATTGTATTAAGATTTCAGTTACTAGACATACATAAACTTAAATATTGATACAATGTAACCCCCTTGACTTCAAGAGGGTTTATTGTTTTGAGGGGTAAAAACACCCTGTTACCATTATAGATGAAATTTTAGCAGAAAGATACCATTTGATCATTTGTAATGAAAACATAATTATGCTGTAATTGAGGCGTAATATTAATACAGGAGTTGATATTATGCCTGAAATTAGACCAATAAAAGATTTAAGGAACACAACTGAGATTTCTGAGCTTTGCCATAAAACTAAAAAGCCAATTTTTATCATAAAAAATGGCTATGGTGATTTAGTAATTATGAGTATGGAAATATGTAAAAGAAAGTTAGCTAAAGTAGATTTATACAAAAAGTTAGCTGAAGCAGAAAGTCAAATTAAAAACGAGGAAATGCTATTAGATGCTGAAAGTGTTTTTCAACATTTAAAGGAAAAGCATGTCAAAGAGTAATTATAATACG
>JAHXQP010000006.1 GCA_019391515.1 Clostridiaceae bacterium
GAACTAATTACTTCTGTATATTTAACATACAGACTTAAGTTATGAATTATATTTAAATCAAAGTTATTAACTTAAGGACTTTTTTACACTGTTTAATTTTCTAGGTTCTTTTGTTGCTTTTTTGCTGACTTATTTAGTATAGCGTATAGTTTTTGTTTTGTCAAGTCTTTTTTTCGATTTATTTTTTGTTCTTTTTTTGTGTCTTTTATCTAATTCGCTATATCGGTGACAGCTCTTAAAAATATATCAGTTTTTTTAGATTTTGTCAATAGTTTTTCTCAAAAATGTTTTAAAATTATACTTTACAATTTAAACATTACAATTCCTATAGAATTTGATAATATATAAATATGATATGAACTTTTTTGAAAGTGGTGATTTAATTGGATCTTCGTCAATTAGAAACTTTTGTTGAAGTTACAAATCTAAAGAGCTTTTCTAAAGCTGCGAAAAAATTATATATTACACAACCTACTGTTACAAGCCATATTCAAAACCTAGAAAAAGAACTTGGAACAATACTTATAAATCGTTCTGGAAAAAACATGTCACTTACAGAAGCAGGAAATATTCTTTATAAATATGCTATAAACATTATTAATACTTGTGAAATGGCCAAGTTTCAACTTGCTTCTTATAAGGGGAAAATTCAAGGCCATCTAGAGATATGCTCTAGTTCCGTTCCTAGAAAATATGTCCTCCCAAATATTCTTAAAGAATTTGTTCTAAAATATCCAGATGTAACTTTTTCACTAACTGATAGAGATTCAAAAGAAGTTATAAAAGCTATTCTAGATGGTGAAAATGACTTTGGAATAGTTGGAGCAAAATATCCATCTAAAAATTTAGATTATATTGAATTAGTTGAAGACAGGCTTCTTCTAGTTACAGCTAATATTCCTAAGTTTTTTCAAGATAATTATTCTTATTTAGATAAGGAAATATTATTAAAAGAAAAAATAATATTTAGAGAAAAGGGTTCAGGAACTAGAAATCTTTTAGAAAGAGAGTTAGGAAAAAATAATATAAGTCAAAATCTTTTAAATATAATAGGATATATCGAAGATACTGAGACCATAAAAAAACTAATCTCCCTTGGAATTGGAGTTAGTTTTTTATCTGAGAAAACTATAGTAGAAGAATTGGATTTAAACAAATTTAAAGTATTTAATATTAAAGGATTCGATCTTAACAGAAAGTTTTATTTTGTCTATCATAAAAGCAGACAACTTTCTCCATTAAGTGAAACTTTTAAAAATTTTATGTTAGAACATATAAATAAATCAGGCAATATCGCCTGATTTATTTGTATTAATATTAAGCTAAATAAAACGCCTTATATCCTTTATATGTCATATAAACATCTGCTTTACTTACAGCTTCATAAGGTCCATGCATACTTAAAACTGGCACTCCACAATCTACTACTTCCATACCATAATTAGCTAATATATATGCTATGGTACCTCCTCCACCTTGATCTACTTTTCCTAATTCACCAGTTTGCCATATAATATTATTTTCATTAAATATTCTTCTAATATAATTTATATATTCAGAGTTAGCATCACTACTACCTCCTTTTCCTCCAGAACCAGTATATTTTACTAAAGTAATACCCCTTCCTATATAAGCAGTATTTAACTTATCAAATACCTGAGGATAATTAGGATCAAAAGCAGCCGCTACATCTGCAGATAAAACTCTTGAATTTGACATAGCTCTTCTTATGTTTACTGCATTACAATCTCCTTCTCCTAGTGCTACTAATTCTGCAACAGCATTTTCAAAAAATTTAGAATGCATACCTGTATTTCCTACACTTCCGATTTCTTCCTTATCTACAAATAATGCTACTGAAGTCCTAGTAGTTTTTTCAATTTCTAATATAGCATTTAAAGATGTATATGCACAAACTCTATCATCATGACCATAAGAAAGCACTAAACTTCTATCTATTCCCAAATCTCTTGCCTTACCTTCTGGTACTGCTACAATTTCAGCAGTTGTGAAATCTTCTTCAGTTATTCCATATTTTTCATTAAGTATTTTTAAAACATTTAACTTAACTCTCTCGTCTAAATCTTTTTCACCACAAGGTATAGTTCCCACTGTTATATTTAAACCTTCTCCTTCAATTCCTTGACCAAGACTTTTCTTTTCTTGATCCTTTGCAAGATGAGGTAAAAGGTCAGATACAAAAAATACCGGCTCTCCTTCCTCTTCACCAATTGCAATATTTACTTTTTCACCATTATTTTTTATTACCACTCCATGTAATGATAACGGTAAAGACACCCACTGATACTTCTTTATTCCTCCATAATAATGAGTCTTAAATAGTGCTATATCAGAATCTTCATATAGTGGATAAGATTTTATATCCAATCTTGGAGAATCAATATGGGACCCTATTATATTCATGCCTTCTGTAATATTTTCAGTTCCTATAACAAATAAAGCCACAGCTTTGTTTTTATTATTTGCATAAATTTTCATTCCAGGTATAAGTTTTTCTTTAGCATTTATCACATCTTCTATTGGCTTAAATCCATTTTCTTCAGCTCTTCTTATGATTTCACTAGCCGCTTCTCTCTCAGTTTTACTTATGTCCAAAAACTTTTTATAATCTTCGTTTAACTTTAATAACTCTTCTTTTTCTTCATCATTTATGCTGTCCCATACATTCTTAAATTTAAAAGTCAGCTTTTCTTTTAATTTCTTTCCATCCACACTAATCCCTCCATATTATTTTAATCTCATATTATAAATTTTTATATTTTTTTTATATTATTTTTATATGCAAATATCGCTGCCTGAATTCTATCATTTACATCTATTTTTTTAAATATATTAGAAACATGATTTTTTACGGTTTTTTCACTAATAAACAATCTTTCAGCAATTTCCCTATTATTAAGACCTTCTGCTACTAAAGTTAAGACTTCATACTCTCTTTTAGTCAAAGCTTCAATTTTTAATAAATCTCCATTAGTTTCTTTTTCTTTAGAATTTATTTCTTCTATAAGCATAGAAGCCACACTAGGTTGTATGTAAGTCTTCCCATCTTTCACATCTCTAATAGCTTTTATCAAGCTATCAGCATCTGAGTCCTTTAATATATACCCATTTGCCCCAATTTTTATAGTCTCACATAAATATTCCCTATCATCATGAATTGTAAGCATTATAATCTTTGATGCAATACCTAGATCTTTAAATCTTCTCAATGCTTCTATGCCATTCATTTTAGGCATATTTATATCTAATAATATTACATCAACTTTATGTTTCAATGCTTTAGCAACAGCTTCTTCCCCATCTCCAACTTGAGCAACAACATCTATGTCTTCCTCAAGTTCTAAAATTTGCTTTAAACCTTCCCTTAAAAGTACATGGTCATCTGCTATCATTACTGTTATATTTTTATTTTTCACAAATATCTTCCTCCTCATTTAATGGTATAGAAAGATATATTTTAGTTCCCATACCTGGAGATGATTTGACTTTTAATTTACCATTTAATAGTTCAGCTCTCTCTTTCATGCTCATAAGTCCGAACCCCCCAGAACGTATATCTTTATCTACAATATCATCTTCCATAATAAATCCAACGCCATCATCAGATATTAATATATTAAGCCTAGTAAAAGTTTTTTCTACTAAAATATTTACTTTTCTGGCATTTGAATGTTTTTGAACATTGCTCAAAGCTTCTTGAACTATTCTAAATACAGCAATCTCTATAGCCGATTCAAAGCCAACCACGTCACCTAATACCTTTAATTCTACTAAAATATTACTTTCTTCCATGAAATTGTAAATATACCTTTCTAAAGTAGGAATTAAACCTAAATCATCTAAAGTCATTGGTCTTAAATCATATATAATCTTCCTTATATCCTTTAAATTGATTCTAGTTATATTCTTTAGACTGCCTAATTCTTTCTTGGTTCTCTTAACATCGTGTTCTAAAAGTTTTTCACATAGTTGTGCTTTTACTAAAATATTAGCCATAGATTGAGCTGGACCATCATGTATATCTCTTGCAAGCCTTTGCCTTTCCTCTTCTTGAGCTTCAATAATTTTAATTCCTAAAAATTGTTTTTTACTTAAATCACCTACTGTAGATAAAATATTCTCAGCATTACCTTTTAAATATTGAGTAGCTACGCCTATTTGTTTGCTTACTTTTTCTGCTTTTTCTAAAACTTTTATAGTTTCCTTAAGTCTTATTTCAAGTTCTCCTCTTTTCTCTATGAGTGTCCTTTCTTCTTCCCGTTTTAAAGTAAGTTGAACCCTTAGATCGTTTGCATTTTCATAAGCATTTTTTATATCATTTTCATTATAAACATGGAAATTTTTGCTTACATTAGCCAGTTCGATCCTACTTCTTTTCTCTGCTATTTCTAACTTGTCCACCTCACATATAACAATATCAACCTTTTCCCTGATTTTTTTTAATTCAAATTCAATATTTTTACACTCATGTTGAGCATATTCTACAATATCAAATAACTGCTCTCTACTGCTTTCAACAGCAGATATAGTTTCGGTTAAGATATCATTTATTTTATTAAATCCTATGAAAGAATCACCCATTATAGTACACTCCTACTATTTCAATTCCATGTTGCCTATTTCTTCCTTTTCTTCATCACTCAATACTTTCTCAAGATCTATAAGTATTAAAAGCCTTTTTTCATCCAGTTTCCCAACTCCCGTAATATATCTTCTTTCTATTTTTGATATAACATCTGGAGTTGGATCTATATTTTTGTTATCTAATCTAACTGTCTGTGAAGCTTCATCAACTACAAATCCTACCTGTCTTTCCCCTAAATTAATAATTATTATTCTAGTGTCATTTGTAACCCCTTCATCTATTAGATTAAATCTTTTTTTAAGATTTATTATAGGAATTACTCTGTCTCTAAAATTAATTATACCTTCAATGAAGCTAGGTGCATTAGGTAGTTTAACAGATTCTTGATAAGGTCCTATTTCTTTAACATTCATAATATCTATACCATAATCTTCTTTACCTAGTTTAAAAACAACATATTGTTTTTCAGCCATCTTAACTTCCCCCTATATAAGATATTTTAACATATATTTCTACATATTTGTCATAAGTCCTCTATTTTTTTCATAAAGTAACATTAAGTTTATAAGATTCTATTATATTTTAAAACTTCATACTTTTGTTTCTGCTATAAAATAAGAAGCACACTATTTAGTGGCTTCTTATTTTATAACTATACCATCTTTTACAACTTTTTCAACATGATTAATTCCAAAATGATATATAATATAATTTAAATTTGGTGCATCAAATATAACTAAATCTGCTTTTTTCCCTTCTTCTATACTTCCTTTTTCTATCTCTAATCCTAGAGAACATGCTCCGTTTATGGTTGCCGCTGTAATAACTTCTTCTGGAGTCATTTTCATAATTAGTGAGGCAAAACTCATTATTAATTGTAAGTTTTCTGTAGGACAACTTCCTGGGTTGTAATCTGTTGATAAAGATACTGGTACACCAATTTCTATTAATTTTCTAGCCTTAGCAAAATTACCAGATTGAAGATTGAAAGAGGTTCCAGGTAATAAATTAGCTATAACTTTTTCTTCAGACATCCTCTCCATTCCTTCTTCACTAGCTGCAACTAAATGATCTGCTGTTATACAGCCTATATCAGCTGCTAATTCTGCTCCACCTAATGGTTTGATTTCATCTGCATGTATTTTAGGTATTAGTCCATACCTCTTTCCTACTTCTAGTATTTTTCTAGATTGATCTATACTAAATACACCTTCCTCACAGAACACGTCGCAAAACTTTGCAAGACCTTTTTTACTCACTTCTGGAATCATTTCTTCTATTATAATATCTACAAATTTGTCAGTGTCATTTTCATACTTTTCCGGTATAGCATGAGCCCCCATAAAAGTAGATACAATATCTACTGGATGATCTTTATCTAATTTTTTTGCTACTTCCATTTGTTTTAATTCTACGCCAAAATCTTCAATTCCATATCCACTTTTAGCTTCAACAGTTGTAACGCCATATGAGAGCATTGTATCTAAACTCTTTTTAGCTTTTTCATACAGTTCTTGAAAAGTTGCTTCTTTTGTAGCTTTAACTGTACTGTGTATGCCTCCGCCTTTTTTCAATATCTCTAAATACTCTATACCTTTTAGTTTCATAGCAAGCTCATTCTCTCTTGACCCTCCATGAACTAAATGAGTATGAGAGTCTATAAGTCCCGGAGTCACAGTTTTCCCCGTCCCATCTATAAACACAGTATCATCATCTACTTCTATGTGCGAAGGAAGATTTCCTTCCCCTACATAGATAATCTCATTCCCATCAACTGCAACAATTCCATTCTCAATTAAACCTATCTCTCTCATTTCTTTTCCAACTCTTGGCCTATTCTCACCTTTTAAAGTTATTAGTTTAGAAATGTTTTCTATAACTAAAGTTACTTTCATTTTATCACCCTATTCAAAAATTCTTTTTTCAAGTATTTGACTTTCATCAAAATCTTCAACTTTTAAATAATAGTTAGCACAATCTATTAATGCATTCATTGGAACTAATCCAATTATTTCACTTCCTATTACATTCACTCCATATCTATTAGCTTCTCTTTCAATCATATCAAAAACTCTATATAATGGGGTCTTCGTATAGTCAACCATATTCATACTAACTTGAACTATATTTCTTTCCTTTATTTCTATGCCTAAAGCTTTGCAATAAGCAAAACCTCCGCTACTTCCTCTAACTGCCTTACCTATCTTCTTTGCAATTGATAAATCATTAGTATCTAAATTAACATTAAATGCAACTAAAGGCATCCTTGCACCAACCGCTGTAACACCAGCTTTAACATTTAACTCGTTAGGTCCAAAATCTGGAGCCCATTCTTCTTCTTTTAATTTTTCTGCCATTCCTTCATATTGACCTTTTCTAACTTTTGCTAAATTCTCCCTATGAGATGCAGAAGCAGATTTTTCATATAAATATACTGGAATATTTAATTCTTCTCCTATTCTCTTACCTAATTTTTTAGACATTTCAACAGTATCTTCTTCAGTAATATCTGATATTGGTATTAAAGGTATAACATCTGTTGCTCCCATTCTTGGATGTTCTCCAATATGCTTAGTCATATCAATAAGTTCTGAAGCCTTTTTACATGCGTTAAATACTGCTTCTAATACTTTTTCTGGTTCCCCTATAAATGTTACAACTGTACGATTATGGTCTTTATCTGAAGAATAATCAAGCAATTTTACTTCATCTACTTTTCTTACTTCGTCTACTATAGCCTCAATTACCTCTTTATTTCTACCTTCACTGAAATTTGGTACACATTGTAAAATTCTAGCCATTTTGTCGCCTCCTATATTTTTTTATTTATTATATTTATCATAATTACTTTCAACAAGTTTATTAACTAAATCTTCATCTGCTATATAAGGAATAGTTATATGGTCAGTATCTGTATGTTTTTCATTATATTCTATACAGGTTTTTATAGAATTTTCATTCCTTGCCCAAGACCTTCTAGCTACTCCTCCCATAACATCCCAAGGTATAGCTGATTTAATTATTTCATCTACTCTTTCACTTCCATCTAATACTAATCCAAAACCACCATTTATAGATTTTCCAATTCCTACTCCTCCACCATTATGAAGAGCAATTAAACTCATACCTCTTGCAGAGTTTCCTGCATAACAATGGGTTGCCATATCAGCCATTATATTGCTACCATCTTTAATATTTGCTGTTTCTCTAAATGGTGAATCTGTTCCGCCTGTATCATGGTGATCCCTTCCTAACATTACAGGACCAATTTCCCCTTTCCTTACCATTTCATTGAATTTAAGAGCAATATCCCTTCTTCCCAATGCATCTTGATACAATATTCTTGCTTGGGTTCCTACTACTAAATCATGTTCTTCCGCATCCCTTATCCAAATATAATTATCTCTGTCTTGTCCACGTCTGTTTGGATCAATGCATTCCATAGCAGCGTTATCTGTCTTTATAAGATCTTCATGTTTTCCACTTAGACATACCCATCTAAAAGGTCCATAGCCATAATCGAATAGCATAGGCCCCATAATATCTTCTACATAAGATGGGAATATAAATCCTTCACTTTCATCTACTCCATTTTTGGTGATTTCTTTTACTCCTGCATCATATACTGCTTTCATAAAACTATTTCCATAATCGAAGAAATATGTTCCTTTGTCTACCAACTCTTTTATAAATTTATAGTGACGCGCTAAAGATTTATCTACTAATTTAACAAATTCCTCTTTATTTGAACAAAGTAACTCTGTTCTTTCTTCAAAAGTAAGACCTTGTGGACAATATCCTCCATCATAAGGTGCATGACAAGATGTTTGGTCTGATAGCAAATCTATTTTTATTTCTTTTTCTACTACATATTCCAGTAAATCAACTATATTTCCATGATAAGCAATAGCAATAGATTCTTTTTTATTTAAACATTTATCAGCTATTTCAAATACTTCATCTAAATCATCTGAAACTTTATCTACCCACCCTTGGCCTAGTCTAGTTTCTATTCTTGAATAATCAACTTCTGCAATAATTCCTACTCCATTTGCAATTTCTATTGCTTTCCCTTGAGCACCACTCATGCCGCCAAGGCCAGAAGTTACAAATATATGACCTCTTAAATCTCCATCTTCCGGTATTCCTAATTTAAGTCTACCTGCATTTAATATAGTATTATAAGTACCATGAACTATCCCTTGAGGTCCAATATACATCCAACCTCCTGCAGTCATTTGTCCATAGTTAGCTACTCCCATAGCTTGAGCTTTGATCCAATGTTCCTGATCATCAAATATACCTACCATTAGTGCATTGGTTATAATAACTCTAGGACTATGTGGAAAAGATTTAAATAATCCTACAGGATGTCCTGAGGCAACTACTAATGTCTGCTCATCTGTAAGCTCTTCAAGATATTTTTTAAGAAGCCTATACTGCATCCAGTTCTGACATACTTGCCCTGTTTCTCCATAAGTAACAAGTTCATAAGGATATAAAGCCACGTCAAAATCCAGATTATTATCAATCATTACTTGAAAAGCTTTACCTTCAATGCACTTTCCTTTGTATTCATCAATTGATTTACCTTTAATATTACCTTCTGGTCTAAAACGATATCCATATATTCTTCCACGAGTAAATAATTCTTCTAAAAATTCAGGAGCTAATTCTTCATGAAATTCTTCAGGCACATATCTTAATGCATTTTTAAGAGCAATTTTTGTTTCTTTTTTTGTTAGATTAAATTCTCTCTTTGGTGCTCTCCTAATTCCCTCAACGAACTTAGGCATTGGAGGTAATTCATTATCTAATTTAATCATCATAGCTTTTGAAATATCAAAATTATTAACCATTTAAAATCCCCCTTTTTTTAATTTAATCTACCTAGTTTTTCTTCTATTCTATTTAAAATAATATTTGATTTTATTAATTCTTCACATTTATTTATCTCTTTGTACATAATTATATCATCTTCTACCTTACATATGTTTTCTCTTACTATATCATAGGCTATATTACTTCCATGACCCAGACCACTATTTCCTCTTAAATCTATAGCCTGACATGCAGTTAAAATTTCCATAGCAAGAACTTTTCTTGCATTATCTAGAATAGTTCTCGCTTTCCTGGCAGCTATAGTTCCCATAGATACATGATCTTCTTGGTTGGCAGAAGAAGGTATAGAATCTACACTAGCTGGATGGGCCAATACCTTGTTTTCCGAAACTAGAGATGCGGCTGAATATTGAACTATCATAAAGCCAGAATTCAATCCACCTTCCTCTACTAAAAATGCTGGAAGCCCACTTAGTGCTGGATTTACCATTCTCTCTATTCTTCTTTCAGAACTATTTGCAATTTCAGCTAAAGCAATACCTAAAAAATCAAAACTTAGCGCCATAGGTTGACCATGAAAATTTCCACCTGAAATAACTTCTCCTACTTCACTAAATATTAGTGGATTATCTGTAGCAGAGTTTATCTCTATTTCTACCTTTTTCTTTACATATTCTATAGCATCTTTAGAAGCACCATGAATTTGTGGCAGACATCTTAAAGAGTAAGCATCTTGAACCCTAATTTCACCTTGAGTTGTAGTCATATTGCTCCCTTTAAGAAGTCTTAATAAGTTTTTAGCTGTATCCATTTGACCATTATGAGGCCTAACATTATGAACCTTTTCATCATATGCAATTACTATTCCATTTAAAGCTTCAATTGTTAAAGATGAAGCTACATCTGCTATTTTACTTAAGTTTATACTGTCGTATACTGCTAATGTACCAATAGAAGTCATAACTTGGGTTCCATTGATTAAAGCAAGCCCTTCCTTTGAGGTTAACTGTACTGTAGAAATTCCAGCTAGCTCCATAGCTTTTTTGCCTTCCATTCTTTCTCCTTTATAATAAGCTTCTCCTTCTCCTAACATCACTAACACCATATGTGCTAATGGCGCTAAGTCTCCACTAGCTCCCAATGAACCTTTTTCAGGTATTATAGGATGGACCCCTTTATTTAACATTTCTAATAAAGTATTTAAAGTTGAAAGTCTTATACCAGAAAAACCTTTAGCTAGAGCATTTGCTCTTAGAATCATTATACCCCTTACTATCTCTTCATCTAATGGGTTACCTACTCCACAAGAATGACTTACTATGAGATTTTTTTGTAACTTTTTAGTTTCATCTTTAGATATAACTACATCACTAAACATTCCAAATCCTGTTGTAATCCCATACACTACCTTTTCCTCTTTTACAAATTTATCTACTATCTTCCTTGATTCTTCTACATTTTTGATAGCTTCTTTAGATAGCTCCACCTTGTATCCATTTCTTGCAACATTAGCAAATTCTTCAATCGTAAGACTATTTCCGTCAATAATAACTTTTTTCATATCATCACTCCTTGATTAATTTATTTTATACAACCTTTCAGTTTACAGGTTTTAAGTCTTTTTTGTTTTAATTATGTGTTACATTATCTTAATAAAGTGTATAAAAATACCACAGATTTATTCTGTGGTTGTTTTTTTTAATTTATATGATTTTAATGGAGTATATACTCTCTTTCCCATAATTTCCTCACTCTTCATTAAATTTATTTTACTTAAAGTGAAGTCATAATCCATTTCTTTATTTAATTGATCTTTAAGCTCATAGAAATCTTTTTTAAGTACTATCCTTCTCGCTAAGGTAATATGAGGTTTAAACCTTCTATTCTCTCTTTTAAACCCTATTTTGACCACTTCATCTTCTAATCTTCTATGTAAAGTACTTAAGATTTTAGTATCTCCTCTCGTTCCTAGCCATAATACCCTTATATTTTCATTTCCTTTAAAGAAACCGAGTCCATCTAATGTCAAGTGTATAGGATTAAATTCTGTAACAATTTTTTCTAATGTTTTTTCTATTTGTGATATATCTTCAATATTTATATCTCCTAAAAACTTTAAAGTTAAATGGAAATTATCATAAGATATCCAAGAACCTTTTATTGCTTCTTCTTTAATATTAGATTGTATATTTAATAATTTATCTTTTAATTTTTCATCAAATTCCAATGCAATAAAACTTCTCATTTTCTATCACCATCAACTATAAAAATACTAGTACTACTATAGATAATAAAAAATCAATGGTACCTACAAACATAAACCTTCTCCACAATAGTCCTAATACGTCTTTCCTTTTTTTAAGTTCATTTGATTTTTTAATATTTGATATGGTAACAGCATCTTTATGGCTATGTCCTAACCGTTGTAGCTCTTCTATATCCATAGGTTGTTTGGTTATCATTTTTTTGTGAGTAGACCAAGCAAATAACTGAAATGCCAAACCTACACTTAGAAAAACTACTCCGACAATAAATAAATTATTACTTAATCTATGTGTAAAACTATAGTTATTGCCTAATATTATCGATAAAATTAAAACTACTAAAATACTTATTATAAATAAAGTTAAATAAGACTTTAATTCTTTATTTTTCAATTTTAGTACAACTCTCTCTTGTTAATATTTGAAATGGCAATTTAATATGAGACTTACCCATCTCTTCTCCCTTTATTTCTTTGATTATTCGTCTTATAGCTACAGCACCAATATCATAATAAGGTTCTTTAATAGTTGTAAGTCTAGGTCTATATTTTGAAGCTATTTTTATATCTCCATATCCAGAAACAGACATATCTTCTGGAACCCTTATATTATTATCATAGAAATAATTCATAAGCCCAATAGCTAATTCATCATGGCTACAAAATACTGCTGTTATATCAAGGTCTTTCTTAAGATTCAAAACATCTTTCCCTATTTCATAACCATCTTCAATATTATATCCTTTTGTAAAACAAAGTATTTCATCACTTTCTCCAAGTTCTTCAATAGCTTTTCTATAGCCAGCTATCTTTAATTTCTCTAAAGAATATTCTACTTCTTCATTAGTAGTTACATAAGCTATATTTTTATGGCCTAAACTTATTAGATATCTAGTCATTTCATAGCTTGCATCATAATCATTTATTGATACAGTAGGGAAATGTTCGATAAAAAAGTATCTATTTAAATATATAAATGGAATTTTCAATAAATCTATTTGTTCTTTTACTTCTTTGTTTACTATTTCTGATAGTAATATAATACCTTCCACCTGTTTTCTATTTAGCAATTGTATAAATCTTAACTCAGTTTCTTTGTCACCATAACTACTACAAAGTAATATATCATAATTATACATTTTTCCTACTTCTTCTATCCCTCTAACCATTTGTGCAACATAGGAGTTACCAATATCTGTTACTATTATACCTATTAAGAAAGATTTTTTAGTTACTAATGTTCTTGCTATTTCATTTGGTCTATATCCTAATTCTTCGATAGCATCTAAAACCTTTTTCTTAACTTCTTGGCTTACAGGTTTTGAGTCATTTATTACTCTTGAAACCGTTGATATAGATACTCCTGCTAACTTTGCAACATCCTTAATAGTTGCTGGCATTATTATCCACCTCATTTATTAATCATGAACAAAATATATTTATAAATATCTTGTATATTATATCATATTATTTACGATATATGCAATAAAACCGCTATAAGTTTAAAGACTTCACTTAAATTTTCAATAAAAGTTTTATTTTTATTAAATTTATATCTATTAGAATTTATTTTAATAAATATATATCTAATCTAATCATCTTTCATAGCTTTATAAAGGGAATCTAATGCTTCTTTTAAGAATTTTTTTTCTTCTTCTTTAAATCCCTTTAGTTTTCCATTTAAATAATCTATTCTTTTATCTAAAACTTTTTCTACTAAATCATATCCTATAGGTTGTACTTCAACTCTAACTACTCTTTTATCTTGCTTATCTTTCTTTCTTACAACTAGTCCGGTTTTTTCCATTCTATTTACTAAATCTGTTATAGTGCTACAAGCTAAAGCCATTTCTTGGCTTAGCTCTCCAACTGTTAAGTCTCCTTGACTTATTAATATTTGTAATGCTGTAAATTGAGGAATTGTAATATTAAAATCATTTAAAATCTCTCTACCTTTTTTTCTAATAATATAGTCTACTTTTCTTAAATGCTTTTCAATTTCAACTACATTTTCACATGCTTTTTCGTTGCTCAAAAAAATCTCCTCCATTAGTTTTGGTATTTATCATATTATAAACTATTTGAGATTTAGTCAAACCTAATATTTTTAACTTTTTTATTAGATATATATAAGTATTTGTAAGGAATAATATTTAATATTATAGAAAAAAGCAGATTAATCTGCTTTTTGTTACTTTATGAATATTCTAAAGCTACTAGGAACTACCTCAAAGATTGAAGGAAGTTTTCCTCCAAATTCCCCATCAATATCTATAGGCACATCTTCATTTGTATGTATAGCTATTTTTTTTGTTTTAAAATATTCTACATTAGGATGATTTATATGCTCTCCTGTAAAAATACTTATAAATATAGACACTAAGTCCTGAACTTCTGATTTTTTGATTATGATACTATCTAAATATCCGTCTGATACATTAGCCTTTGGTGCAAGCTTCTTAAAGCCTCCTATGGAAGAACTATTAGATAATAAAAATAACAATATATCTTCTTCTTTAGTGTATTCTTCACTTTCAAGCTTAACCCTTATAGGCTCAAATTTTTGTTTTGGTATCTCTTTTAACCCTTCTAAATAATAAGCCATTCTTCCCAATATAGCCTTTACTTCTGGCTGAACTTGATAACCAACATTGGTAAGTAATCCACTAGCTGCTACGTTCACAAAATATTCATCATTTACTTTACCTAAATCTACATCTACAGTATTTTCATTTTTTATCATCTCATAAAATTCTCTGCTATTCTTAGGTAAATCCATATAGTTAGCAAAATCATTAACAGTCCCTGCCGATAAAATAGCAACTGGTATTTTTCTTCCACCATTTACTATACCTTTAGCTACTTCATTTACTGTTCCATCTCCACCACATGCAATTATTATATCCCAATCCTCTTTACAACATTTAATAGTTTCTAACATAGCATCATCTTTTTTTCTTGTTAAAAATTTACTTATTGTATACCCATCATCAATAAGTAATTTACATATAGAATCAAGTCTTCTCTGTATTATTTGTCTTCCCGAAGAAGGATTGCATATTATTTTAACTTTTTTCATGGGTACCAGCCTTTCTTAATCTAATAATTAACCAACTACCCTCATACCAATATCAGGACAATCAGTTATTATACCAGTAACATTAAGTTCATTCATTAACATAATCTCTTTTTTATTATTTACCGTAAATGGATTTACCATAACTTTATTAAAAAGACATTCTTTAACAACTTCACTGTTTATAGTAATAAATAGTGGATGTATAGCATCTGCTCCTACACTTTTAGCGTACTTCCACGGAGAAACCATTCCAGCTATATATAGTATACCCGTTTTAATTCTTGGTTCAAGCTTTTTTATTTTTAGCAAACTATAATGATTAAACGAAGAAATAAGCACTTGATTCTCTAATCTATAATCCTTTATAAGTTCCACTACATCCTCTTCTATGTTTGAATAAAATATAGGGCCATTTTTTAATTCTATATTTAAAAATATGTTTTTATTTTTGACTAATTCAAATACTTCTTCTAATACTGGAATCTTTTCTTTAGAAAACTTTTTATCAAACCAACTTCCAGCATCAAGTGATTTTATCTCTTCTAAAGTCAAATCCTTAATATATCCAGTTCCATTAGTAGTTCTATCTACTTTTTCATCATGGCATACTATAAGATGTCCATCTTTAGATTTATGAACATCTATCTCAATCCCATCTGCATTCATATCCACTGCCATTTCATAAGAAGCAAAAGTATTTTCCGGTGCATAATGAGATGCTCCTCTATGAGCTAATATTAAAGGTCTTCCCAATTAAATCCCCCCTACAAAAATTGCATCTATGTATATTATACACTTTTTATATTAAATTTAATATAAAAAGTAGGAAATAGGGAGATATCTCCCTATTTCTTACTTTCTATACCTTTTAACATTTTTTGAAGTTTACGTGCTTGATGACCACATTCTTCTGCAAAATCTTTAAAAGCTTTAGCTATTTCAGTATCATGAATTTGTTTAGACTGCGTTTCAAAATCTCTTACCATCTCTTGTGTATCCAATATTTTTTTCTTGATAATTTCTTTTGTATTCATTTCCATATAATCACCTCCAAGTAATATCTACTAATATCTTTTCTTATTAAATGTTTTTTATGTGTTTATATTTAATATTTAAACCTTTACTTATCTCTAATTTTAAAGTAAAATAATCTCAGTATAATTATAAAAAATGGGAGTGTATAAAATGTACGATTTTCATATTCATAGTGATTTCTCTATGGATTGTAAATATTCTATGGAGGATATGGTTTTAGAGGGGATAAGAAAAAATATGAGATCTTTGTGTTTTACTGATCATATTGAATTTGAAGTTACAGAGAAAAAAATAGATATGGCTTTCCGTGCAAAAGATTATTTTAGGAAAACCAATCAAATTAAATATAAATATTTTAAAGATATTGAGGTTTTAACTGGGGTTGAAATAGGGATGCAACCTCACCTAGGTGAACGATATAATTCCTTTTTAAACAAAGAACCTTTTGATTTTGTTCTAATGTCAATTCATTCTGTAAGAGGAAAAGATATCTGCTTTGATGGCTTTTTAGATGGAAAAGATCCTATTGAAGCTATTTTAGAATACTATGAGGATATTTTGAAATGTGTGGGAAATTTCAATAACTACGACATATTAGGCCACGTTGATTTAATAGATAGATATTTTAAAGATTTTTCTCTCATTCCTGAAACCAAAGAATATATTGATTTAGTAGAAAATATATTTAAAATAATTATTTCTTCTGGAAAAGGGATTGAGCTAAATACTTCAGGAATAAGATATGGATTAAAGTACTATCATCCCAAAATTGAATTATTAAAACTATATAAAAAATTAGGAGGAGAAATTATAACCATAGGTTCAGATGCACATAAACCAGATTTTGTTGGTTATGATTATAAAAAAGCAGAAAAATTATTAAGGGATTTAGGTTATAAGTACATATTTATATTTAGAGATAGAAAAAAATTCCCAATTCAAATATCCTAGTTAAATGTATATTCTGTCTATGTGAATTCTTCTGTCACTGCTACAATGAGGGCATTTATAAAGATGGATACATTTATAACTAGGAACCCCATCAACTTTTGAAGTAATATCATCTAATAAATAGGGACTATAATCGTCTAGATAATTTACTAAAGCACCTTTATCTTTCATTACATTAGCACATACAGGACAACTAACCTTTATTTCATATATTCCATTGCAGAGTGGACAGACACGATTCATATTTTCCCTTCTTTCTACTATTATTGTCTTAGTAAATATTATATCTACTTCTTTAAAAAATATGCAAAATGCAAAAATATAGAAAACCCTTAGATTCAATCTAAGGGTTTTCTATATTCCCACAATGCCGTCTTCCTACTTAATTCACACCCGCCTCTTACAAGGTGGGTATCCTGTCGATAATTTTTGACTTCCTTTTAAAAAGGCATGCCATACATTATCGAACTCAGACTCCCGTTGAATACTATGTCGGTTGAATTACTTAGGATCACAAACATCGCAGAAATTTTTCTATATATATTATAACCTCTATCTTCTTTAACTTCAAGTATTGTTTTAAATAAGTTATTTTTTTCTATTAATTCAATAATTTTACGATACTAATCTATTCACATCTTCTTCATTTAATACTTCTTTTTCAAGAAGAAGAGAGGCAATCTTATCTAAATACTCAATATTGTCCATAATAAGTTTTTTTGTTTCACTATAAAGAT
Organism: Clostridiaceae bacterium; assembly: GCA_019391515.1. Lineage (GTDB taxonomy): Bacteria > Bacillota > Clostridia > Tissierellales > Sporanaerobacteraceae > Anaerosalibacter. The sequence goes on from JAHXQP010000006.1 coordinate 17,514, forward strand.
TATCTAATATATCTTTTATTCTATCAATCAATATCTTATTTCCTTCTATATTCTGTCCTAATATTGACTCATAATTTAAAAGTCCCAATTCTTTATCCATACCATAAATTCCTATCATAGATAAAGACATTTCGGTAGCCTTTTTCAAATCACTAGAAGCTCCAGTAGTAATATTATTCTCTCCAAATACTACTTCCTCAGCTGCCCTTCCTCCTAAAGCTATCATTATATTATTCTTTATATCATTTTTAGTTTGATACATCTTATCTGGAGGAATATTCATGCTAAATCCTCCCATTCCTCTTGTACTAGGAATAATACTTACTTTTGTAACCCTATTTTCTTTTGAAACTATTTTTGTTATTAATGCATGTCCTGCTTCATGATAAGCAGTAATCCTTTTATCTTCAAAGGGAATAGTACTTCTGTCTTTTTTCTCTTCTCCCACTAATACTGTATAAAAAGCTTTATCTATATGGCTCATATCTATTAAGGGATCATTATTTCTTGCAGCTAGCATTGCAGACTCGTTCATTAAATTTTCTAACATAGCTCCACTAAAATACACTGTTTCATGAGCAACCTTATTTAAATTTACAGAATCAGATAAAGGTTTATTTTTACTATGAAGACTTAATATTTTATATCTGGCATTTACATCTGGAAGTCCTACTTCTATTTGTCTATCAAATCTACCTGGTCTAAGTAATGCCTCATCTAAGGTATCAACCCTATTTGTAGCAGCTACAACTATAATACCTTCATTTTCTTTAAAACCTGACATTTCAGTTAAAAGAGCATTTAATGTTCTATCACTTTCATCACTTCCACCATTTGAAAAGTTACCCTTTCTCTTCTTACCTAATGCGTCTATCTCATCAATAAAAATAACACTTTTTCCACTTTCCTTAGCCTTTTTGAAAAGTGTCCTAATTCTACTTGCACCAAGTCCTGCATAAACCTGTATAAAATCTGAACCTGCTACTGAATAAAATGGCACTTTAGCTTCTCCAGCTAGTGCTTTTGCAAGAAGAGTCTTTCCAGTTCCAGGAGGACCATATAACAATACTCCTCTAGGTATCCTAGCCCCGTATTTATCATATTTATCAGGATTTTGAATAAAATCCACTAATTCTTTTAATGATCCTATAGCTTCTTCATTTCCTGCCACATCTTTAAAAGATATATATTTCTTATTAAAATTTTCTTCATCTACATTTGACATTACAGCCATTTCTTTCTGTGCCTGTTTTGTCATATTATTGTTCAAAAAATAGCCAATTGCCCCTATTCCTAATAAAAACAAAATAAAAGTTAACCCTTGCATTAAAGCTGAATTTCCATTAGTTTCTTTAACTTTTATATTGTTGTTTAATAAATTTTCTTTGAAATTTTCTGTTCTTGGATTATCAGTTATAAAGTATTTACCATTTTTAAGTTTTCCAGTTATTTTTGGACTATCATCTAGATCTACTTTTTCAACTTGTCCATTTTCTACATAGGATAGAAATCTTTTATAAGAGATATCTTTATAATTCTTATTACTATTCATATATAAATATAGACTAGATAACAGAGCTATTGAAATTATTAGGAATAGAAGTATTTTCACTTTCCTATCTATTCTCATATTATTTTCCTCCTAGTTAACATAATGTAATGATATTATAACATTAATTTACTTCTATGTCTATTTCCTACATTTAGCAATGCAACAAAAAATACGTAGAAATAATATTAAAGCTTTTAAAACCATTAAATTGTGGATTCTAATAGTTTTAAAAGCCATATAAATTATTTAAATATTATATTTTTCTTTATCTATCTCCCTTAAGTACATCTAGTAATTTATCTAATCTTTCTATTTGTTCTTCATTAAGCAATGGTCTTATTTTTTCAAGTCTTTCTAATAAATCTTCATATTCTTCTGGCTCCATACTATCTTCCATTTTTTCATTTAACTTAATTATTTCAAAAAAAATTTCATCATCAGATTTGTTGGAATAATCTTCTGCTGCTTGTTTTATATTTTCCATTTGTTCATCTGTAACTTCTACATTTCCTATTTTCTCTAATGATTTTCTAAGTTCATCATTATTATCCATTTAAACGCCTCCTTAAAACTTTATACTCTAATTTATGAAATACTTTTTGAATATATTACATTTCATGGAACATTTCTAATTCTAGCTCATATAATAACATAAGTACTTTTTCAAATAGGAGGACTCAATGTGGATAATAGACTATTAGCTTTTTTCATTTTTTATGTTTTAAAAAATACTGACATAAAGAAATCAAATGTAAAAAATGTTCTTTTACTAGATTTAAATAATCTAGATACTGAACATACAACTGAAAAAGTTAGAATTTTAAAAGAAGTAGGCCCTTACTTTCCAGAAGAACTAATTCCTATACTAAACAAATCTTTATTAATAACTGAAAAAATAATAAAGACACAGGATACTATGAATTTTATAAAAAATAATGAACCTTTTAAAGAGGTACACTTGACCAAAGTTGAAAACAATAAGGAAAGATTCAACTACATAGTTTCAACATTAAAAAAAGAAATTCCCGAAGAAAAAATAAATAGCATAGGATATCCTTTTAGTTTAATTCTAAATTATGATAAATATAAGTATATGTTTAATCTATTTTCTTCTATAGTTTCCAATCCTGAAAAACTAGATAACCCTAAAAAACTTATTTCCTTAATAGAGCCTATGATGGAAGGAAAAGATGAGAAAGAAAAAAAGAAAATGAAAGAAATGTTACAAATGGCTGAAATAATGATGACTTTAGAACCTTCTAATAAAAAAGAAAAAGACTCAGAAACTAAATAATTTCTGGGTCTTTTAAGCTTTTCATCATATTTTTTATATCTAAAGGCAAAGGGGCATTAAATTCTATTCTCTCATTAGTTCTAGGATGTTTTGCTACTAACTGGCTAGCATGAAGAGCTTGTCTGTTTATTAAATCACTAGGCTTGTTGTACAATGTATCACCAATAATAGGATGACCAATATAATTTAAATGCACCCTTATTTGATGACTTCTCCCTGTATATATTTGAATCTCTAAAAGGGTTGAATCTTTAAATCTCTCTACTACATTATACTTTGTTATCCCTCTTTTCCCATCTTTAGTAACTACTTTTTTTATACTTTTTTCTTCTTCTCGTCCTATAGGCAAATCTATTATATCTTCATCTTTTAAAACTATTCCCTCAACTATTGTTAAGTACTTTTTTATCACTGTATTTTCCTGAAACTGTAGCGCCATCTGTTGATGGCTAAAAGAGTTTTTAGCTAATATTAAAACTCCTGAAGTATCCATATCTAATCTGTTAATAAACCTTATTTTCTTTTTGATATTTTTATTCCTATAATAATAACTAACTCCATTTGAAATAGTGCCATCAACATGGCTTTTAGTAGGATGGACTACTATATTAGCTGCCTTATTGAGTACTAAAAGGTCATAATCTTCATAAATTATATCTAAAGGAATATTTTGAGGAATAGTATTATCTATTTCATCTTCCAATATTATAGATATAATATCGCCTTTTTTAGTTTTTTTAGTTCTTTTTACATTAGCTCCATTTAGAAATATTAATTTTTCTCTTTTTAATTTCCTAAAAAGCCTTCCAGAAATATTATTTTTGAAAAGGACCTCTTCTACAGTCATTCCATCGGTGTTTGCTTCAAATAAAACAACATTTTCACTTTCCTTTAAATTTCCCATATATATCCTCCAATTATTTTTCATTTATTGTATAATATATACATAACGTTTATTATTATATCAAATTTTTTATATTTTTAAATAAGGGCTTACTTAGGAGGGAGAATTTTGAGTTTAAATAAGGATCGAATCATAAATATTATCTCAAATAACAATAAGGATTCTAAAAAAACTCGTGAATTGCTAGTACAGAAATTAAATAATAATGGATTTGTAGTTCCAAAGGATTATGATGATAATGGGGAGTTAAATATTTGTATTGGTGGAGATGGAGCTTTTCTAAGAGCAGTACATAAATATAATTTCCCTAAAATCCCTTTTGTAGGTATAAATACAGGACATTTAGGGTTCTTTCAAGAAATACTTCCAGAAAATTTAGATGAATTTATTAATAATTACAAAAACAAAAAATATTTTATTGAAGAAATATTTCTTATCGAAGCCAATGTTTGTACTAAAGATCATTGTATAAGGCTCACTGGAGTTAATGAATTTGCTATTAAAGGAATTGATTCTAAAGTAGTCCATTTAGAAGTTTTTATCAATGACAACCATTTAGAAAAACTCAGTGGAGATGGGATTATTATATCTACTCCTGTTGGAAGTACTGCTTATAATTTCTCTAGTGGAGGAAGTATTGTCTATCCTTCTCTTAAAACTTTACAAATAACACCGCTGTCCCCTATTAGTTCTAAAGCTTATCGCTCCCTTCCAAATAGTACTATTGTTCCTGGTGATATGACTATAAAGATAAAACCAGAACATTTATATCAAAATTCTATCTTAATAGTAAATGATGGCGTTCAGCATACATATGAAAATATAGTTGAAATTTCCTTCACTATTTCTAAAATGACGATTTTTAGATTAGTCTTTAATAAAGATATGTACTGGAGCAATTTAAAAAGTAAATTTTTATAATATAAAAGAGAGGATATCCTCTCTTTTATATTATATTAATTTATCCATTTCATTAACTAATTGACTAAATAGTCCTAAAGCTTTATCTACAGGTTCAGATGTTGTCATGTCCACACCAGCTTTTCTTAGAACATTGATAGGATAATCTGAATTTCCACTTTTTAAAAATCCAATATATCTATCTACTGCTTCTTCACCTTCTTCAAGTATTTGTTGAGATAATGAAACTGCAGAAGAAAACCCTGTTGCATATTGGAATACATAGAAATTATAATAAAAATGGGGTATTCTAGCCCATTCAAAAGCTATTTCTTCATCAACAACCATATCTGGTCCATAATATTTTTCATTCAATCTTTTATAAGTTTCACATAGATAATCTGCCGTTAAAGCTCCTCCATTTTCTACATATTCATGAATATTCTTTTCAAATTCAGCGAACATAGTTTGTCTATATACAGTGGTTCTAAATTGTTCTAAATAATGATTTAACAGATACAACTTTTCATTATCATCTTTTACATTCTTAAGCATATGATCTATAAGCAAAGCTTCATTAGTTGTGGAGGCAACTTCTGCTAAAAATATACTATAGCTTCCATAAATATAAGGTTGTGTTGTTTTAGAATAGTAGCTATGAATTGAATGTCCCATTTCATGAGCAATTGTAAATACATTATCTAAAGTTTCATGATAATTTAACAATACAAAAGGTTTGGAATCATAAGTTCCTGAAGAATAAGCTCCACTTCTCTTGCCTCTATTTTCATATACATCTATCCACCTTGAATTAAATCCTTCATCCAATATATCTATATAGTTTTTACCTAAAGGTTTTAATCCTTCCTTAATAATAGTTTGTGCTTCATCATAAGGTACCTTAATATCTACATCTTTCACTATAGGAGTATATATATCATACATATGAAGCTTATCTAATTTAAGAGCTCTTTTTCTTATATCCATATATTTATACATAGCATCTAAATTATTGTGAACAGAATTTATTAAATTATCATATACAGAAGTAGGTATGTTATTTTCATCAAGAGCAGCTTCTAAACTAGAACTATAGTTTCTTGCCTTTGAATAAAATATGTTTTTCTTAACACAACCATTTAATGTAGAAGCAAATGTATTTTTAAACTCTTCATAGGTATTATAAACTGCTTTAAAAGCCTCTTCTCTAACCCTTCTATCATTACTTTCCATAAGAGGTATGAAATTTCCATGGGTTATTTCTACGCTGTTTCCATTTTCATCTTTTATAGAAGGAAATTTTATATCTGCATCACTTAGCATAGAAAAAACAGTTTCTGGAGTACTAGCCATTTCCCCTATTTCAGCAAGTAAAGCTTCTTCTTTTTGCGATAATACATGATTCTTTCCCCTTAGAACATCTTCTAAATAATGTTCATAAAGTTTTAAACCTTCTTCCTCTTGTAAATACTTTTCTAAATCATCTTCTTCCAATGAAAGTATCTCGGGTACTATAAAGGAAGTCTTGCTATTTACTAATACATATAGATTTGTAGCCCTATCAGTTAATGCCTGATAAGTAGATTCTCTACTATCTTCATCTAATCTCATTCTTGCATATACTAATACATTAGATATTTTTCTATATAGATCATCTTTCAGTTTTAAAACTTCTAATAGTTTACTGCTACTTTCAACAGTTTTACCCTTATATTTTGATATTTCTTTCACTAATTCTTTAACACTTTTAAAATCTTCTTCCCATTCCTCATTATTTTCATACATTGACTCTAGATCCCATTTATATTTTTCTTGAATATTCTCTCTATCCATTGGTATCTTTTTTTTATTATCCATATAATTACCCCTTTCTTTTTTTATATTTTATATTAATTTTATTATTTTATCCTATTCAATCCTTCTATCATAATTTGTCTAGCTATAGGAGCTGCAGTTTTTCCTCCAGTAGTTCCATCACTTTCTAATATTACACTAATAGCAATTTTAGGTTCATCTGCTGGAGCAAATCCTATAAACCAAGCATGAGATTTTCCTGTTGGATTTTCTGCTGTTCCAGTCTTACCTGCTACCCTTATATTGCCAATACTAGCATTAGTACCAGTTCCTCTTTTTACCACTTCTACCATCATATTTTTTACCTGGTTAGCTATTAGAGGATCTGTTACCTGAGAAATAGTTTCTGTATCATTTAATCTTATCAAATGTCCTTTAGGAGATAAAATCTCTTTTACTAAAATAGGTTTTACCATATTTCCTTCATTTGCAATAGCAGAAGCTACCATAGCCATATTTAATGGTGTTACAAGTGTTTTTCCTTGTCCAATACTAGAAGCAGCAATATCTGTCTTTTTTAATTCTTCGCCATGAGCAAATTTAGAGGTCTTAACTGGTAAATCAAATGGGATATCTTTATTCATCATAAATCTCTCACATACTCCACCTAATTCCTGTCTACCTACTTGTAGACCTAACTGTGCAAAATATGAATTACAAGATTTAACTAATGCTTCTTCTAATCCTATTTTACCATGAGCTTTTCCACCATAGTCTTCTAATGTATAGCCCTCTACAGTAAACGAGCCCTTGCAATCATAGGACTTACTAACATTAGGATTTTCTAATCCAGCTACAGCAGTAACTACTTTAAAAGTCGAACCTGGAGCATAAAGCCCACTAGTTGCTCTATTAAGAAAAGGGCTATCCGGATTTTCTACTATAGACTGCCAATTTTGTTTCATTGTATTAGGGTCAAAATCTGGCTGGCTTATCATAGCATATATTTCTCCATTTTGTGGATTCATAACTACTATAGAGCCTTTCTTTCCTTTAAGAGAATTCCGTGCAATTTCTTGTAATTCGTGATCTAATGTTAGTTTAATGTTGTTTCCTTCTCCATCAGGTTTTATAATCTTACTAATCTCCTTGAGAGTTGTACTTTCTTTTAAATTAAGTAATTCATTATTATAGGTTAACTCTAGCCCTGATTTTCCATAGTCTCTATAGCTATACCCTATAATATGGCTATAGAGACTTCCATAGTTATAGTGTCTTATAGTTGAATCTTCAGTTTTTTCACTGTAAGCCAATGTTTTTCCATTTCTATCTAAAATCATTCCCCTTAAAATATTCTCTTCATCTATCCATAATCTTTTGTTAAAACTATTATCTTTTATATTTGGAGCTGTAAAAACTTGAAAATAACTTAAATAAACTATTAAACTAACAAAAAGCAAGCACATAGCAATAAGTACCCTTGCCATTCTTTTAACTTCTTTATTCATGTTCTTCCACCTCTTCCACATGTAGCTCTTCAGAAGCTACTTGCAAAATACCTAATGCAATAAAGCTAGAAATCATAGAGCTACCTCCATAGCTTATAAAAGGTACTGTAATACCAGTCAGAGGTATCATTTTAATAACTCCTCCAAAAATTATAAAGGTTTGAAAACCAAACATAACGCTAATGCCAAAAGCAACTATCCTAAAAAATTTATCACTTTGGCTAAAAGCAATTTTAAAGCCTCTATAAACTAATATTAAAAACAACATCATTATAGCAATACCAGTAAATATCCCCATTTCTTCACAAATAGCAGGAAATATAAAATCTGTATGAACTTCAGGAATAAAATCTGGATGCCCTAAGCCTATACCAGTTCCGAAAAAACCTCCATTAGCAATAGCAAATAGTGATTGAGTAATTTGGTATCCTTTATTATCTACATACCTCCAAGGATCTATCCAAGTTTCTACCCTTATTTTTACATGGTCAAATAAAAAATAACTAACTATGGCTCCTATAGAAGCTAATAGTATATTATACAATATAAGTTTTCTGTCCTTTTCATAAACATATTGAATAACTAAAAATATTAAATAAAATAATAGTGCTCCTCCTAAATCTTTCTGCAAAAATAAAAATCCAATAAATACATATACAGCTATCAATAATCTATATCCAGACTTCCCATTTTTATCAAATTTCTTTTCATTTGTATAAAATGATGCTATGAAAAATATAAAAGCTATTTTTATAATCTCAGAAGGTTGAAAACCAAAACTACCAAATTTAATCCAATTTCTAGCTCCTCCAATAGTCTTTCCAAATACTAATGTAATTAGGAATAAGGCTACTGAACCTAATCCATAAAATAAAGTTAACCTATCCCACTTTTTGAACTTTTTCACAATAATATAAGAAATAAAAAAAATCAATATTCCTCCACTTACCCATACTACTTGTCTAGCCCCTAATTTTGGGTTTAATCTATATATCATTATAATGCCTAGTTTAAGAAGCATAGTAACAATTAAAAAAATATAATGATCGCCAGAAGATATTTTTAACAAAATAAAATTTGATACATATATTATAAATATTAATACAATTCCAGTGATCAAGGTGAATTTGTCTAATTCATCAGTACTATGTGCGAATAATAGTAATAAGGCAATTATATCAATAAGTACAAGAAGATTCCTAGGGACTCTATAGCTTATTAATTTTTTAAACATTTTTTCAACTCCTTATTTCCTATTTACAAATAAAAATTCTACCTGCCCTAATCGAATTCTATCGCCATTTCTCAATTTTACCACATCCATTATTTTATCGCCATTTACAAATGTTCCATTTGCACTCTCTAAATCTTCTAGATAATAATCACCTTCATCTTTTACTATCTTTAAATGTTTCTTAGATATATAGGGATCTTTTATAATTATATTATTTTGGTTGCCTCTACCAATAGTCGTATCTTTATCTAATGAATAAGCTTCCTTAACCTTAAAAGGCAAAGTTTCCTTTTGATTTATTAGTTTAAGATAATTATTTTTACTTAATGTATTAAGACTTATACCTTTTATGTCTAAGTAAATCAATCTTATAATACTTAACATAAACAAGTAAATTATAAGTATAAAAACATATTTAAATACTACTGATAATATATTAAACATTTTTGACCTCCAAATTATGAAACTATTATACTCTTTTAGAATAATGTTATCATATTACTTAATGAATGTGAATAAACATATTTTAATTTTTAAACAAGTTTAATTTAGACTAATAATCTGTTAATATTAATCTATATGTATTTATTTAGGGAGGTATTTCTATGTCAAAAAAATTCTATCGTTCTTCTAATGATAAAATCATCGCTGGTGTATGTGGAGGATTAGGTGAATATTTCAATATTGATCCTTCTATCATTAGAATTTTCTGGCTGCTTTTCTCCATATCAGGAAGCGGCTCAGGTATAATTGCTTATATAGTATGTGCTATTGTAATTCCCGAAAAAGACAGCGATGTTATTTATTATGATGAAAATGAAAGTAAAAGTTATAAAAATAGTGCTTTATTTATTGGTATAGTATTGATTTTAATAGGTGCCAGTCTACTAGTAAGAAAAATTTGGCCTTGGTTTAGTCTAAGAAGTTTAAAAATAGCTAAATACTGGCCTATACTATTAATAATTGCCGGAATATACATTATATATAATCAAAAAAAGGGAAATTAAATAATAAGTCTTGATTTTTTAGTTAAAAAATCAAGACTTATTATTTTATAGATTATTTACGGTATTCTTTATTCTAAACAAACCTTCTTCTAGAATGCTTCTTGGACATCCTATATTTAATCTTTGGAATCCACTTCCACCTATTCCAAAGGTAGGACCATGATTCAATCCAATTTTAGCTTTATTTATCATTAAATCTTTTATTTCTTCATCACTTAATCCCAATTCCCTAAAATCTAACCAAATAAGAAACGTTCCCTCAGGTCTTACCACTTTAATTTTTGGTATATTCTTTTCTATATAATCCATGAGAAAATTTAAATTTCTTTCTAAATAAATTAAAAGCTCATCTAACCATTTTTCTCCATAATTATAAGCTGCTTCAAGTCCTACAAGTCCAAATATATTAGTAGTATCTGCTCCCACTAAATTAATAGTTTTTTTATATTCTTTCCTTATTTTCTCATTGGGAATAATTGCCACCGAAGTATGAAGTCCTGCTATATTAAAAGTTTTACTTGGAGCCATTAAAGTAATAGTATTCATTGCCATATTCTCAGATATAGAGGCTATAGGTATATGCTTATTTCCACTATATATAATATCCCCATGTATTTCATCTGAAACTACTAAAATTTCCTTTTCTAAACATACTTTCTCTAATATCTTTAGTTCTTCTTCATCCCAAACCCTTCCTACTGGATTATGGGGGCTACATAAAAACAGTATCTTTGTATCCTCATCAATATTTTTTTCCAAATCATCAATATCCATAATATACCTTGTACCATTAAATTTTAACGGATTATTTAAAATATTTCTTCTGTTTTTCTCTATAACTGTATGGAAAGGTGGATATATGGGAGGCTGAAGAATTATCTTATCACCTTTTTTAGAAAAGCTTAATACTGCTAAATTAAGTCCTGTAACTACTCCTGGAGTGAACACTATCCATTCTTCATCAATATTCCATCCATGTCGTGTTTCAACCCAATTAACTACAGATTTATAAAAAGATTTAGGTATACCTGTATATCCAAAAATTCCATGTCTTGCCCTTTCCTCCATAGCTTTAATAACTTCATTAGGAGATTTAAAATCCATATCTGCTACCCACATAGGTAAAACGTCTTCATCTCCATATATCTTTTTTAAATAGCTCCACTTTACTGAATGAGTAGACTTTCTATCAATTATTTGATCAAAATCATATTTCATACATCTCTCCCCTTTATCCTAAGTACATAGTGTCTAAAGCATATATTCTATATATCTTTATAAAGTCCTTCTAATACTTAATGCTTTAGATGTCAAAAACTTATTTAAATAAGTTTTTGGCCATTTTTAAGGATTTTTTGAAACATATTGGAAATAATACTATAAAAAGATATAAGGAGTGGTTATTTTGAGAATTCCTAAACATATAGGTATTATTCCAGATGGTAATAGAAGATGGGCTGTAGAAAATGGGCTTACTAAAGAAAAAGGATATGAAAAAGGTCTAAATCCTGGACTTGAACTTTTTAAACTCTGTGAAAAAGAAGGTATTAAAGAAATTACTTATTATGGGTTTACTGTAGATAATACTAAAAGACCAAAATTTCAAAGACTAGCTTTTAGCCAAGCTTGTGTAAATGCTGTTAAAATGCTTTCTAAAGAAAATGCCTCCCTTTTAGTTGTTGGCAATACTAAGTCTCCCATGTTTCCAAAAGAGCTTCTTCCCTATGCTATAAGACGTCAAACTTTTGGAAATGGAGGTATCAAGGTAAACTTTTTAGTTAATTATGGTTGGCAATGGGATCTAAAAAATCACTTTTTAGATGAAAATAAAAAACAAGATCCCTTAAGTTTAGTTTTTTCAAGAGATATTTCTAGAATAGATTTAATAATTAGATGGGGTGGTAGAAGAAGACTTAGTGGCTTCTTACCTTTACAATCTGTTTACTCAGATTTTTATGTAATTAATGATTATTGGCCAGATTTTAGAGAAGAACATTTCTATGATGCTTTAAGTTGGTATAATAAGCAAGACATTACATTAGGGGGATAACCCCCTTTATTATTGCCTTAATTGAAATAAAATGTTAAAATTAGTTGATAAACTAAGGGAGGGATATGATGAAAGAATATGGCGTTTTTGATGTTTTAGGCCCTATAATGATAGGTCCTTCCAGTTCCCATACTGCCGGTGCTGCTCGCTTAGGTAAAATCGCAAAGCAAATCGTTGGAGAAGACTTTGTTAAAGCAACCTTTCTACTCCATGGTTCTTTTGCAAAAACTTATAAAGGTCATGGTACAGATAAAGCTTTAGTCGCTGGAATATTAGGAATGGATCCTTCTGATGAAAGAATTAAATACTCGCTAGAAATTGCTGAAAAAAAAGGTATTGTAATTCAATTTCATGAAACAGATTTAGGATATGAACATCCTAATAGTGTGAAAATAATATTTGAAAATAAAGAAGGAGATACATTTTATATAATAGGTTCTTCTATAGGTGGAGGAAGTATTTTAATCACAGATATTGATGGAACTAAAGTTGAATTTACAGGTAATCTACCAACTTTGATACTAAAATATGATGATAGAAAAGGAAGTGTTAGTAGGATAAGTACTATACTCTCTTCTAATAGTATAAATATTGCTACAATGAAAGTTTCAAGGGAAGGTAAAACCGCTACAATGGTTCTTGAAGCTGATAGTAAAATAAATGAAACTGTTCTTAAAGAAATTTCAAATATTGAACATATCTTCTATATTAAGGCTGTAAATCCTATAGATAAGAGGTGATTATTTTGTTTAATAATGGTGAAGAACTATTAACAATATGCAACAAGAAAAATAAAAAAATTTACGAAGTAGTTCTCCAAAAAGAGATGGATCAAACTGGAAAACCTATAGAAGAAATAAGAAATTTGATGAAGGAAAATTTAAATGTAATGATAGAATCTTCTACTCATGCCCTTGATAAAAATATCATTTCAGTAAGTGGATTGATTGGAGGACAAGCAAATAAAGTAAAAAAATATATTGAAAATAATAAAACTTTATGTGGAGATTTAATAAATATTGCAATGGCAAGAGCTTTGTCCACTTCAGAAGTAAACGCTTCTATGGGAAAAATAGTAGCAGCACCTACAGCTGGAGCTTCTGGTATTTTACCTAGTGCAATAATTACAACAGCAGAAAAATTTGATTTAAGTAAAGAAGAAATGATAAATAGTTTATTTACAGCTGCTGGAATTGGAGAAATAGTAGCAAAAAATGCAACTATTTCTGGGGCTTATGGAGGTTGCCAAGCTGAATGTGGGGTGGCAGCTGCTATGGCTGCAGCAGCTATTGTAGAAATGCTAGGTGGAAGTCCTGAGGCCTGTCTTCATGCTGCAAGTATTTCAATAGTAAATATCCTAGGTCTTGTATGTGATCCCATAGCAGGTTTAGTGGAATTTCCATGTGCATTCAGAAATGCTTCTGGCGTAGTTAATGCTTTAACTTCTGCAGATTTAGCCCTAGCTGGAATAGAAAGTTTAATTCCTTTTGATGAGGTAGTTGAAGCTATGTATAAAGTAGGAAAATCATTACCTGATTCTTTAAAAGAAACAGCATTAGGAGGACTAGCCGTTACACAAACAGGAAAAGATTTGAAAAATAAAGTCTTATAATAAATAAAACTCTCCGAAATCGGAGAGTTTTATTTATTTATTATATTTTTCTTTTATATATTTATCTATAGATACTGCTGCTTTTTTACCTGCTCCCATAGCAAGTATAACTGTTGCAGCACCAGTTACTGCATCTCCACCAGCAAATACACCTTCTCTAGAAGTTTGTCCATTCTCATCTGCTACTATACATCTTCTTCTATCTATTTCAAGGCCTTCTGTAGTTGATGGTATAAGTGGATTTGGTGATGTTCCAAGAGACATAATAACAGTGTCTACCTCAAATTCAAACTCAGTACCTTCAATAGGTTCTGGTCTTCTTCTTCCTGATTCATCTGGTTCTCCAAGCTCCATTCTTATACATCTAATGCCCTTTACCCAACCCTTTTCATCTGCAAGTATTTCTATAGGATTGGTTAGAAGTTCAAAGTTTATGCCTTCTTCTTTAGCATGATGAACTTCTTCCACTCTTGCTGGTAACTCTTCTTCAGACCTTCTATAAACTATCCAAACTTCAGCTCCTAGTCTTTTAGCAGTTCTAGCAGCATCCATTGCAACATTACCCCCACCTACTACTGCAACTTTGTCTCCCACTTTTATAGGTGTATCATAATTTTTTCTAAAAGCTTTCATAAGGTTATTCCTTGTTAAAAATTCATTTGCTGAAAACACTCCGTTAAGATTTTCTCCAGGTATTCCCATGAATTTAGGCAAACCAGCACCTGAACCTATAAATACTGCATCAAAACCTTCTTTTCCCATAAGATCTGCTATAGTTACAGTTCTACCTACTACTACATTAGTTTCTATTTTCACCCCAAGCTTCTGCAAGTTTTCTATTTCTTTTTTAACAACTTTTTCTTTTGGTAGTCTAAATTCAGGTATTCCATATACCAGAACTCCACCTGCTTCGTGAAGAGATTCAAATATAGTTACATCATAGCCTTCTTTAACCAAATCTCCTGCACAGGTAACCCCAGCTGGTCCTGAACCTATGACTGCTACTTTATGTCCATTCTTTTCTTTAACTTCTCCTACTTGTATATTATGTTCTCTTGCCCAATCTGCAGCGAATCTTTCTAATTTTCCAATAGATACTGGGTCCCCTTTATGACCAAGAACACAAGTCTTTTCACATTGTTCTTCTTGAGGACAAACTCTTCCACAAACTGCAGGAAGAGCACTATACTTAGCAAGAATTTGAGCTGCTTCTGCAAAATTGCCTTCTGCTATTTCTTTAATAAACGCTGGTATATCTATAGATACAGGACAATTTCCTCTACAAGCAGGTTTCTTACAGTTTAAACAACGCTTTGCCTCTGCTATAGCCTCTTCTTCTGTATATCCAAGACATACTTCATCAAAATTTTTTATCCTTTCCTCAGGATCTTGTACTGAAATTGGCACCCTTTTAAATCTATCCATTATTTAGCACCTCCTTCAGTTTGTTTGCATCTACATTCATATTGTTCATCTTTTTCACATTCTTCATTTTTATATTGAGATTGTCTTTTCAAAGCTTCATCAAAATCTACAAGATGACCATCAAATTCTGGACCATCTACACAAGCAAATTTAGTTTCATTTCCAACTGTAACTCTACAAGCACCACACATGCCTGTACCATCTACCATTATAGGATTAAGACTAACAACCGTATCTATACCTAGTTCATCTGTAAGCTTACATACAAATTTCATCATTATCATTGGTCCAATTGCTATTACTTTATCGTAATGTTTTCCTTGGTTTTTTACAAGTTCTTCAATTAAACCAGTTACCATACCATTAAATCCATAGCTTCCATCATCAGTTGCTACATAAAGATTTCCTGCTACACTTTTAATTTTATCTTCTAAAATTATCATTTCTTTATTTTTGGCTCCAACTATTACATCAACATCAATACCATTTTCATAGAACCATCTTACCTGTGGATAGATAGGAGCTGCTCCAACTCCTCCAGCTACAAATAAATATTTTTCTTTCTTCAATTTCTCAATATCTTCATTTACATATTCAGATGGTTGTCCAAGAGGACCTACAAAATCTTTAAAATACTCTCCCTCATTGTATCTAGCCATTTTTTTAGTAGAACAACCCATAGATTGAACTACTATAGTAACTGTTCCTTTTTCCTTATCATAATCGCATATAGTTAGAGGAACCCTTTCTCCCTCCTCATTAGCTATGACAATAACAAATTGTCCTGGCTTAGCTGACTCGGCTACCCTTGGAGCTAAAATATCCATGGAAAAGATATTTGGTGCTAAACTTTTCTTTTCTACAATTTTGAACAATTACAACTCCTCCCTCAATTGACAATATAATTCTAATCATACATTACTAATACTACTTATTATGCATTGATAATATTACTCAAAATATCTTATTTTAAAAATAAGATATAGAATCATATTGTCCTAATATTTAATTTAAACTAGATAAATAAGTTTAGATAAGACTGAAACTCCCATGGCTAAACCGATGGGGCTCTCAGGTACTATATAGATTTCTTCAATACTCTGACTGTGTCTATCATGATTACAACATATTGAAACTATCTATTTTCCCTAAGACTTTTACTAACTATGCATGTTCCAATGAATGACATTAATGTTAGTATAAGGCTCATTTCAAAACCTATCTTAGGCTACCAGTCCTACACCTAAAAAGTAATGGACTTTCCGCCTTTTTTTGTAAACTTGTCCCTATATTTAATTTTTAATAGAAAACTTTTTATTATTAATATTTTTTATATACTACTAAATTTACAACAGGAAAACCTTTTTCTATATAATGCAAATTTACCTTTCTATGATAATTTTATCACAATATATTTAATAATTCAATGAATTATTAAATATATTCATTATTGAAACATTATATCTCTTATGATTTATCTGAATTTTATTTCTCCATTTTCTAAACTGTCTATTATTACTAATGAATCCACTCTAATTTTATTGTTTCTTAAATTATCTCCTCCTTTTTGAAATCCCTTCTCTATAACTATTCCTGCCCCTACAAGGGTAGCTTCTGCTTGTTCTACTATATCCTTTAAACCTAATAGTGCCCTTCCATTAGCTAAGAAATCATCTATTAAAAGGATTCTATCTTCCTTATCTAAATATCTCTTTGCTACCCTTATTTTATAATTTTTTTCTTTTGTATAGGAGTATACATTGCTTTCATAAGTTTCCTTATCTAAATTCTTTGACTCTGTTTTTCTAGCAAAGAGTACAGGAACATTAAAGTATTGGGCAGCTATTGCACCAATTGCTATTCCTGAAGTTTCTATAGTTAATATTTTAGTTATATTTTCATCTTTAAATCTTCTTTTAAATTCTTTTCCAATTTCATTTAATAGTTCAATATCTAATTGGTGATTTAAAAAACTATCTACTTTTAATATATTTCCTTCTTCTATTCTTCCTTTTTTTAGTATCTTCTCCTTTAGTATTTTCATTTCTCTATTTCCTCCTCGATTATTACTCCATTTAATAAAATATTATATCAATTATATATAAAAAAGATAGAGCCTACACGTATGACTCTACCTTTGGTTTCCTAAAACTACCTCCACATAATGACTGTTATGGTCATTTATTAATTTTATGTAGTTTTCCTCTAATAAAATCCCATCTAATTTTATATATCCTACCCCAGTATTTAATTTATATGGATTTCTCACTTCTATATTGTAAATAGTTTCAAAATATTTATATTGTATATTGTATCTATCCCAATCTTTAGGAATACAAGGATTTATATATAACTTTTCTCCTTCTAGCCTAAAACCTAATATATGCTCCAAGCCTACTTTATAAACCCATCCTGAAGAACCAGTATACCACGTCCATCCCCCTCTTCCTATATGAGGACTAACCCCATATACATCAGCTGCCATTACATAAGGTTCTGCTTTATACTTTCCACATTCAATTAAAGTTCTTGTGTGATTAATAGGATTTATAATATTGAATAGTTTAAAAGCCTTATCCCCTTCTCCCATAAGTGCAAAAGCTCCTATGACCCAAGCAGCCGCATGAGTATATTGTCCCCCATTTTCCCTTACTCCAGGAACATAACTTTTTATATATCCTGGATCTAACTCTCCACTATCAAATGGTGGACTTAGAAGTAATATCATCCCGTCTTCTTCTTTCACAAGATATTCTTCTACTGATTTCATAGCTTTTTGATTTCTATCTTTAGTGCCAAGGCCAGACAATACCGCCCAAGTCTGAGCAATAGAATCTATTCTACATTCTTCATTTTCTTTAGAGCCTAGAATATCTCCATCGTCAAAATATGCTCTTAGATACCAATCTCCATCCCATCCATTTTTCTCTATAGATTCTCTTATATTATCTATTAACTCTTCATATCTTTTCGCTCTGTCTAAATCTCCAACTTTCTTACATATAGGTATAAATTCACTTAAAATACTTCCTAAGAACCATCCTAACCAGATACTTTCCCCTTTACCTTTATGTCCTACTTTATTCATTCCATCGTTCCAGTCACCTGATCCCATAAGAGGAATCCCTCTTTCTCCAAACTTAAGGGATTTTTCAATAGCTTTTATACAATGTTCATAAACAGTACCTATTTTTTCAGACATATTTGGTACTTCATATCTCTCCTGTTCTTCTCTACTGAGAACTAAACTTTCAATATAAGGAACTTTTTCTTCTAGGATAGAATAATCTTCAGTAACCATTAAATATTCTGCTACTACAAAAGGTAGCCATAACAAATCATCTGAATACTTACTTCTAATCCCTTTGTGAACCTTATTCATAGGGTTAGGATGCCACCAATGCTGTATGTCTCCTTCTACGAACTGATGTCTACAATTATTTATAATTTGTTTTTTGCATTCTTCTGGAGCGATATATAAACAGTTCATTACATCTTGAATCTGATCCCTTCCACCAAAAGCACCACCAACCTGGTAAAATCCTGTCCTGCCCCAAAGTCTAGAAACTATAGTTTGGTACATCAACCAATTATTCATAATTAAATTCATCGAAAGTTCAGGAGTATCGATTTGAATCTTTTCCAATTTCTCCTTCCAATACTCTTTAACCTTAGTTAGCTCTTCTTTAACCTTATCTAGTTTTCTATATTTTTTCATCATAGAATATCCATTCTCTACACTATCACTTTCACCTAAAATCATAACCAATTCCTTTTCACTTCCACTAGGAATAGTTATTTCAACTTCAATAGAGGAACAAGGATCATATCCTATACCTATGGTGTTAGAAAACCTTTCCTTTTTCAGAGCTTTCGGATTTTCTAATGACCCTAAATCTCCTATAAATTCTCTCCTATTTCCTGTATAACTTTTAATTTTTTCTGAAGTCCCAATGAAAATATTATTGTTTTTAAAATCTACATTTGTTGAGTTTTTTATTAAAAATATTCCTTCTTTTTCATCCATATCAGTTTCAATAAATTTGTCTGTAATTTCATCTGTTACGCCTAGCACAGGTCTTACAAAATATACTAAAGTTAACTTCCTTTCAAAACTTGAATGATTTTTTAATTTAATTAAGTTTATCTTAATATTGTGCTCTAAAGCTGTATATAAAGTTAATTCTTGTTCAATGCCTTGGCTAAAATGATTAAATTTAGAATATCCCTGTCCATGAGTAATAATATAGTCTTCTTTTTCTCTAATAGGAGAAGGGGTTATATTCCATACATAACCAGTCTCATCATCTCTTAAGTATATTATTTCTCCTGGTAAATTAACTACAGCATCATTGTACCAAGGAGTCAATTTATTTTCCCTGCTATTATGTGCCCAGCTAAAACCTGACCCAGTTTCTGAAACTATAAATCCAAAATTTCTGTTAGCTACAATATTTATCCAAGGAAGAGGTGTATTTAAGCCTTCAGTAAGCTTTATGATATATTCACTTCCTCCTTTTTCGAACCCTCCATAACCATTGAAATATTCAAGATCTACTTCCTTTTCAATAGTAGGATAATCTTTCCTTGCTCCAGTAAAAATTTTGTCAGGAATATATTCTTTACTTTCAACTTTCTTTTTTAATCCTTCTTCTGCGTCAATTATTAAAGATGCCCACTTAAATAACAATGCTCTGTCCTCATAAGGCATATTATTAGATTTTCTAATATAGATATTGTTGCTATTTCCACCACATTCAAATACAGTTTCCTGAATACTTTCATACAATGGTTCATAATAAGAACTTTCATATTCACATAATATAATTAAATCTACTTCTAATCCTTTAAAATACCAGTATCCATGGGCTCTCAATATTTTCTTCAAGTTTTCTAATCCTTCTAAACTCTGTATTATTACAAGAACAATAGGAATATCTCCAGAAATTCCATAGGCCCACAATCCTTCCTGTCCTTTAAAACTTTCTTTTATAATATCTTTATATTTAATAATATTTGTATTATTAAAAAATACTAAACTAGAAACCAATTCATCGTACAATTTTAAGTCATCACCTTTGTAAGTTAGATATCCAATCTCTGCTTGACTTCTAGTATAGGCTAATTCAAAAGCCTTAGAAAAGCTAATTTCATCATTATACTTTTTAAAAAGTTGGATTGCTCCTTCTTTAGTGCTGTCTATTCCAGTTACAAAGTAAATTTCTTTACTTTCTCCACTTTTAACTTTTACTCTTCTTTTAAGGCTCATTATTGGATCTAAAACAGCGCCTGTTGTATTGGTAAGTTCTTTAAACAATCCCTGAGGATTTGATAGTTTATTTCCTCTGCCAATAAAATTAAATCTATTAGTTTCATATTCAAATGCTATTTCATCTTTATCTTCATTCCCTATGCCATGGACTATATATACTATATCCTGGTCTTCTCTTCTTTTCCTTCTGTAGGCTATAAGGCCCTTACTACCTTCTATCTCTTCTGTTCTTATAAATAAATTATTAAATACAGAATGGGATATATCTGCATCTAAAAGATCTCCAACTATTTCAAAATAACTACATACTTCAAATAAAGCGTCTTCTTTGCCATTATTTGTTAATGTAACCTTTCTAATCTCCCCGTCTTCTTCAGATAACAAAACTATATCCATTCTGGTTTCTATATAACCGTCTTTTCTATAAAAGCTTACTTTATCATTAGAGAAGTAAACTTTATATTCATCTGGTTCTACTTTAGTAGGTTCATAGGTTGTAGACCAATATTTGTTCTCTGTTAAATTATTTATATATATAAACTTTCCATATTGGTTTACTAATTCTTCTTTTCTCCATCTATTTATAAAAATATTATTCTTCTTTGAATATCCTAATCCTTTATTAGTAATCATTGTTGAGTAGTCTCCTGAAGCCAATATATGACAGTGTGTATTTTTTAAATCTTCCTTATCATATATTCTTGCTAAGTTTAGATCCTTTTTTTCTTCTTCATATTCTATATCTACTAGATTTTCTCTTTCTTTAGCCACAACTACTTTCATAGGTATTTTTTCTTGCAATAAAAGCTCCCCTGTTTTCATCTCAGGATTTCTATGAAATCTATCTATTAAAATTTCTCCATTTAAAAAGTTATTTATAGATAGAAATATCATACCTTGATGATGGGTCATATAGCTTTTTACTATTCCTTTATCCATATTTTGTGGAAGCCTTCTAGTAGTAAAATCTATAGCCTCATAAAATCCATATTCTCCATCTATTTGTTCTTTAACTAAATTATCTATATTCGATATAACAGATTTAGGATTGAATTTTAAAGCAAGGACAGAAGAATATGGGGATATTACTAAATCTTCTTTAAGGCCTCTTTTAAAACCTAATTGAGGAACTCCAAAAGCTTTATATTGATAATTTAAGTTTACATCAAAAGCAAAAAATCCTGATTCAGATATTCCCCAAGGAAGATTTTTATCACTGCAATAACTCTCTTGTACACTTATAGCTGTATTATAAGTTTCATCTAATAAAGTGTTTTTATAGTTTTTCATAATTAGTGTAGGCATTAAATATTCAAACATAGTTCCAGTCCAAGAAGCTAATCCTCTATATCCATCTTTTTCAATTAAAGTTCTTCCTAATTTAAACCAGTGCTTCACAGGAACTTCTCTTCTACATATAGCAATATAACTAGTAGTCCTTGCTTCTGAAGCTAATAGGTCATAATAAGAATCTAATAATTCTTTTTTCTCAACAATATATCCTACAGAAAATAACTCTTTCTCTTCATTGTATAAAGGTGTGAAATCCACTTCATCTATTAATCTTTCTATTCTAGATATTAGATTTTTAATATTATCTATAGCTCTTTGTGTATTTTTATATAAAACTTTTATATTTTCATCTTCAGTATCTTTTAAAAGGTTTTCGTAATATGTTTTTAAATCTAAAAGAGAGTATTTATTATTTTCATCTAGTATATAATCTCTATACTCTTTTAATAAAGCCTCAACCCTGCTTAAACCTTTAATAGCCCATTTATCTTTATTAGCGTCAATATTATTATTTAGTCTATCTTTTAGCTCTTTCAATACATCTATACTTATATCTTCTATTTCTTCAACTTGAGCAACTATTTCCGACTTTAAATCTTCATCTTCTATTAATTTTATAGTATCTTTTAATCCTTGTAGATCTTTTTTATCTATTAACGGATTTCTTAAGTACTCTTTAAGACCTTCTCTTAATGCATAAAGGTAAGAAATAAAATTACCACTATCTACTGTAGATACAAAGTAAGGACGTAATGGCTCTAAATTTGTGGTACTATACCAATTGTACAAATGTCCTTCCCATTTCTCCATTTTTTCTACTGAAGAAATGGTCTTATCAAGTAGATTTGCCATCTCTGATATGGTTATATATCCTAAATCTTTAGCAGATAAAATAGCTACCCATAAAAAGCCTATATTAGTTGGAGATGTTCTATAAGCTACTCCATTGTAAGGATATTCTTGATAGTTATCTGGAGGAAGAAAATTATTCTCTTCATTTGTAAATGTCTCATAATAATCCCAAGTCTTTCTTGCTATCTCCCTTAAATAATTGGCTTCTATTTTAGGTTTTTCCTCTATATCTTCTTTACTAATGAAATAAGCTATTATAGGAGAACCAATCCATAGTATCCCAATAATTATTGATGTATATATGTTTTTTATATTAATTAAAAAAGTTAATCCAATTGTAGCAATCCCTATTAAAACGCTACTTCTCATTCTTAAAAAGAAACTTTTCAAATCATTTTTAAGCTTCTTCTCCATATCAAAGGCAGTAGTCCATTGAAGTAAATTTTTCTTTGAAAAAAACACCCTATAAATTGTTCTTAAAATAGCATCTACCATCATATACCCTTCATAAGGTAAAAATATAAAAGAAAGTACACCTTGATAGAAGCTGCCCTTTACACCTGTTATTATATTTCCATTTAATTTTAATTTACTTATAAGATTATTTCCATATAATACATGTTCCATGAATGTAATTATAAAAGGTGTAAATATAGCAAGTAACCCTACCATTATCCAAAAATATATATTTCCAGGAAAAATAATTAAAGCAAATATTATTGTAAGAAGTACACTTACAGGAACTAAACTCCGCCTCATGTTATCCGTTATTTTCCATCTAGAGATTGATGATATGGGATTTCTTTTATTGTTCTTAAGCCATCTAATTAATTGCCAATCCCCACGAACCCATCTGTGGAGTCGCATTATATAAGAATTATACTTTTCTGGATATCCATCTATTAACTCAATATCTGTTGCTAATCCTGCTCTAATATAACAACTTTCTAATAGATCATGACTCAATACTGCGTTCTCAGGTATAGTATCTTTTAAACATGTTTGAAAAACCTTTAAATCATATATTCCTTTTCCTGTAAATATTCCTTCTCCAAATAAATCTTGATATATATCAGATACAGCTGTAGTATAAGGGTCTATTCCACCTTGTCCTGCATATATCCTAGTAAATAATGATTTATTTGAGCTTTCAATATCTATGGAAATTCTAGGTTGAATTATTCCATAACCTTCCGTTACAATATTTTTCTCACTATCAATTATTGCTGAATTTAATGGATGAGCAATTGTACCTACAAGTTTTTTTGCTGATTCTAAAGGCAGTTTGGTATCAGCATCTAATGTAATTATATATTTTATTTTATTTTTTAATGAAGATATATCACTAGATATCACTGAATAAGTAGTATCTTCATTTCCTAATATTAACTCATTAAATTCTACTAGTGCTCCTCTTTTCCGTTCCCATCCCATCCATTTTTCTTCACCATCAGAATATACTCTATCCCTGTGAAAATAATAGAATATCTTTTCATCTTTACTATATTTATTATTTAATTCTTCAATAGCTTGTAAACCCTTTTGAATTATCTTTTCATCTTCTTTTTCCTCTTCTGATTGACCGTCCTTAAAATCCCCAATTAAGCCGAAATACATATTTTTTTCTCCATTGGATAGATAATGAATTTCTAATTGTTCTGCCAATTCTTCTACCCTTTTTTCATCTGTTAAAAGGGTAGGTATGACTACAAAAGTTTTAAATTCATCTGGTATTCCATCTTTAAACTCTAATTTTGGCAAATGTATTGGGGAAAACTTCTTAGAAAATATTGTATTAAATATCCCTATAGATATATTAGAAGCAGGAATTAATGTTGTTAATCCAACTAATATTACCATAGCTATATTACTTCTTATGTAAGCATATCTTCCAAATAAAAATACAAGAAACAATGTAGACAAAACTATAGGCAAAATATAATATTTTTCACTCTTTAAATAAAATCCTGTTCTTTTTTCCTTTTTATTTAAACTATTAAAAATCTCTTCTCTTCCATCATCTATAATATAATATCCAACATGGCTTTCTTTATCTCTATGTTCATTTTCATATTCATTTCTAGCTAACTCTAATGCTTTTTTAGCTATAAAGATTTCCTTTGTATTTAATTCTTCAGCCAATTTCTGAACATGATGTATGTAGTAATCTTTTGATTCTAAATCCATATCTTTATAAACTTCTAAAGGATCTTCTTTCAATGTCTTTTCTACAATACTTAGCGATTCAAATATATTAATCCATTTTAAATCAGAAATGTTTTTCAAACTAATAATACTATTACCTATTTTTAATTTCATATTAGCCTGTTTAATATGTTCTTTTTCTATTATTTTTTCAACTGTAGTGCCGAGATAGTTAAGCCTTCTTTCAAGTGAAGATATACTTTGTTGTGTCTCTTCTTTTTTCATTCTAATAAATAATCTTTCTAAGAAGGATGAATTTATTTCTTCCATTTCTTCAATATACTTTTCTATATCTCTAATTTGAGACAGATCTATTTTATTAGCACTTTGCCATTGATTACTTATATTTTCAATTTTAGTGCAAATATTTCGAATATAATTCATTAAAGCTAAAGTTAGCATAAGTGGCAGAGAAGAAATTTCTTTAATAGACAAAGTACTTTCCTCTTGATAAGAATTTAT
Source organism: Clostridiaceae bacterium (assembly GCA_019391515.1). Classification (GTDB taxonomy): domain Bacteria; phylum Bacillota; class Clostridia; order Tissierellales; family Sporanaerobacteraceae; genus Anaerosalibacter. The sequence goes on from JAHXQP010000006.1 coordinate 42,878, forward strand.
AAAATCTATTAAAGTTTCCTCTGTAACAACACCTTCTGTATGAGATATTAGCTCTACTGCTAATATATAGATTCTAGGACAATTTCTAAATACTCCATTTTCTAAAGTATTTAACTCTAACTCTCTTTCTTCCTCTAAACTTTGTCTTATCTTTTTATACTGAAGTTCTATTATATAAAAATTATCTAGAAGCCATTCTGAAGCTTTAGGTAAATCCTTATTTTTGTTTAACATTGTATTTAATTTTAAGTATATTTTTTCAATATGTTTAAAGTTTTTGTCTAGATTGAACACAAGAAAATTCTTCACATCAGTTTTTTTTCCTATTTTATGATTTCTTCCTAGCTCTCCACCATGTCTCAATAGTTCTTCTCTGGACAAAAGTATATCTTCAGTCTCTATAACACAGGTTTTCTTTCCTCTTAAATATTTCCGCATCTAACTCATCCCTTTCAACTACTAATCTATGTAGAGTCTTTCCTTATCATATTCCTTATCTTTTTATCATAAAAATCAGATAATTCTTCAGCATATTCCTCTGATAAACCCTCTACATATATATTGAACACAGGTTTTTCATTATCTGGTAGAACTAAAACCCATCCTCTATCTTCTACAATTCTTGCCCCTTCAAAAGTTTCTATAACATCATTATCTTCCTCAATAAGTTTTCTAAGTACTTCTCCTTTATCTTCCCATTTGCAAGGAACTTGTTTCTCTAAATAATAATATCTAGGCAATTCGTCTATTAAATTATTTAAAGAAATATCATTTCCAACTAAAAAATCTATTATTTTTCCTACTCCCCATATTGCATCAAAGTTTAGTATATATTGACTTATACAATTTCTATTTATTATTTCAGTCATAATATCCGAAATATTTGTCTTTGCTATATGAACTTTTCCATTAAACTTTTCTGCCATCTCTTCTACAACTCTTGGAAAATTATATGGTACAATAACCTCTTCAATTTCTCCAGATTTAAATCCTATTAAAGTGGTAAATAATAAAAATTCTTCTTCAGTTAATATTTTTCCATTGCTTTCTATTAGGATTAAATCCTCCCCATCTTCACTAAACACTATCCCTAAATCAATTTTTTGTTTTTTCACTTCTTCAGATAGAATTTCTATTGATTTTTTTCCATAAAAGCTAGTTGTTTTTACATCACAACCAATGCTTTCTAAATACTCTTTAGCTAGAGTTATTATATTATGAGATTTTGAACTAATTAAAATATTAGGGGACTTTCTTTTTATTTTATTAACATTTTTTAATATTTTTTTACCTTCTTCTATGTATATAGAAGAAAAATTAAACATCTTAACTATATCCTTAACCCTTTTGCCACTACATCTTTTAAAATCCTCAATTGCAAAAGTATTTTCAATTTTTCTTTCTAAACTTCTACTTATATTAACACCATTACTATCAAGTAATTCTATATGAATTTTATTTCTATCCAAAGAATCTACCTTAACTTGTATTCCTCCGCTAGCTTGAAATTTTTTCACTGCAAATCTGCACATAGGAAGAGAAGCTTTCTCTATATCTATCACTTTAGCACCTGTTGAAAGTACACCAGCTATTAAAGAGTTTTTAATTAAATTAGATGAATTGTACTCATCGCAACTTATTATAAAGGTTCCACTTTCTTTAATTATTGAAGCAAAAGCTGTCCCTAATTTAGATGCAAATTCAGGTGTAATATCTATATTTGCATCTCCTGATATATCTCTATATCCGAATATATTCTTTGAAGCCTTTGAACTCCAAATTAAATTTTCTTGTACTACTGCACCTTCTTCTACTGTTTTATATGGCCATATTTTTATATTAGGATTTATAGTTGATTTTGATAAAAGCTTCGAATTACTTCCTATTACTGCTTCTTCATAGACTTTAACTTGTTCTTCAATTTGTACCAAATCACATACAACACTCTTTCTAAGCTCTACATTATCTGATACAAATACCTTATCCCATAAAATACTTCTTTTTAATGATGAATTCTTGCGTATATGACAATTATCTCCGATTACACTATAAGGCTCTATAATAGTATTGTCTTCTATAATAGTATTATCTCCAATATAAACTGGTGGAATTAACTTCACTCCATTTCCTAATGAAGTCCCTTCTCCAATCCATATTCTATCTTTTATTTCTTTCGACTTGAATTTCATTTCTATTTTTTTGTTTAGTAAATCTTCATGAGTTTTTATATATGAATTTAAATCTCCTATATCACACCAATATTCATGGGTTACGTAACCATACATAGGAATATTGTCTTTTAAAAGTCTTGGAAATAGATCTTTACTAAAATCAAAATTCTCACCTTTTTTATAATAATCTAGTACTTCTGGTTCCAATATGTATATACCAGTATTTATAGTATCGCTAAATACTTCTCCCCAACTAGGCTTTTCTAAAAATCTTGTTATCTTCCCATTTTCATCTGTTATTACTACACCATACTCTAACGGTATAGGTTCTTTTTTCAATATAAGTGTAGCTTTAGAATTTCTTTCTTTGTGAAAATTTAAAGCTTTTTCAATATCTATATTAGTAAAAGCATCCCCACTTACAACTATAAAAGTACTATCAAGAAAATCTTCTGCATTTTTCACACTTCCACCTGTGCCTAATGGTGTTTCTTCTATATAATAGTCCATATTTACACCAAATCTTTTACCATCACCAAAATATTCCGTTATCATTGTAGGTAGATAGTGTAAAGTTACAGCTATATCATTTATATTGTATTTTTTTAAAAGATCTACAGTGTATTCCATGACTGGTTTATTAAATATAGGTACCATTGGTTTTGGAATACGACAAGTAAGAGGTCGTAGTCTAGTTCCTTGACCACCAGACATTATTACAGCTTTAATTTTAATCACTCCTTGCTTTCTTTTATCGTATACATTATTGTTTCATATAAGTGGGAAATATATTCATAAAAGTCATTTTTTCGTAACAATGAAAAAAGCTAAGGTTTTAAACTATAGTTTAAAACCTTAGCTTTTTATTTTTATTTAAAAGATTATTTCACAGATTTTATTCTTTCAATTACAGATTCTTCAATAGCATCTATTTGTTTTAAAGATTCTTCTTCGCTATCTGCTTTTGAATAGATATATATTTTTATCTTAGGTTCCGTTCCTGATGGCCTTATAGCATACCATGCTTCTGTATCGAATATATATTTAAGTACATTTGAAGGAGGTGTACCTGTATTTCCTTCTAAATAATCTATGGTCTTTACAAGATTATTATTTCCTATACTTTTAATAGCTTCTTCTCTAAAGGAATCCATTATTCTTCCTATTCTTTCCTGCCCCTCTATACCTTCTAAAACTATTGATATTAACTTTTCTTTATAATAACCATGTTCTTTATATAATTCTCCTAATATATCTAAAAGGGTTTTTCCTCTTTTTTTATAATAAGCAGCCATTTCAGCAATAAGCATACTAGATATAACTCCATCTTTATCTCTTACTATAGTATCATATACATATCCAATACTTTCTTCATATCCAAAGATAAAAGTATGCTCTTTAGTCTTATCAAATTCATTTGCTTTTCCACATATATGCTTAAATCCTGTTAGAGTATCTATGGTTTCTATACCATACTTTTTAGCAATTGATTTACTTAAATCTCCAGTCACTATAGATTTAACTATAACTCCATCATCAGGTAAATTTCCTTTTTCACATCTAGACCCTAGAGCATATTCAACTAACAAGGCTCCAGTTTGGTTTCCATTCAGAGGAATGAAATCCCCTTCACTATTTCTTACAACACAAGCTACCCTATCACAATCTGGATCTGTCGCTATTAATATATCAGCTTCCACATTCTTTCCTAACGCTTCTGCATATTCAAAAGCTTTTACATCTTCTGGATTTGGATATCCTACTGTAGTAAAATCCGGATCTGGGTTTTCTTGTTCAGGTACCACTATAATATTTGTAAATCCTCTTTCCTTTAAAACCCTTCTTACAGGTTTATTTCCCGTTCCATTTAATGGAGTATATACAATTTTAATTTCTTTATCTATATCATCATTTAAAGCAAGAGATTTTACTTTCTCGATATATTCATCTTCTACATCTTTCCCTATAATATTTAATAATCCACTTTCTTCTGCTTCTTTTCTTTCTATAATCTTTATATCTGAAAAATCTTCTATCTTCTTAATATTGTTTAAAATCTTTTCTGCAATATCGTCTAGTATTTGAGAACCTTCTTCCCAATACACTTTATAACCATTATAGTCTTTTGGATTATGGCTAGCAGTTATTACTATTCCGGAAATAGTATTTAACTTTCTAACAGCAAAGGAAAGCTCTGGTGTAGGTCTTAAATCATCAAAAAGATATACCTTAATTCCATTTGCAGCCAATACTAATGAAGATATCTCTGCAAATTCTTTTGAAAAATGTCTTACATCATAACCTATAGCCACTCCCCTATTCATAGCCTCTTGACCAAAAGATTTTATTGTATCTGCAAGGCCTTGGGTTGCTAATGAAACAGTATATCTATTCATTCTATTAGTTCCTGCTCCAATTTTTCCTCTTAAACCAGCTGTTCCAAAAGATAGATCAGCATAAAATCTATCCTTTATTTCTTCATGATCCTCTTTTATAGATAAAAGCTCTTCCTTAGTTTTTTCATCAAAATATGGACTATTTAGCCACCTTTCATATTTTTTTATATGATCCATACTATCCCTCCTAAAAATCTTTAATATCTATTTAAAAAGCTTAACACATTTTTACATTGTAATAATACCCCAATTTTAAGACAATTTTCATCAATATCGAATAGCGGAGTATGAGCCTCATGTACTATTCCATTCTCTTCATTTCTAGAACCTAAATTGAAAAAAGCTCCTGGAACACTTTCTGCAAAATAGGAAAAATCCTCTACTCCAAAACTAGGATATTTTATATTTATTATATTTTCAGTTCCAAGTAGATCCTCTCCATTATTATAAACAATATCTACCATGCTGTCATTGTTTATAAGGGAAGTATAACTTTTTTCTCGTATAACTTCACCTTTTCCACCCATTGATAAAGATATGTTTTCAACTATATCTATCAATTCTTTCATAACTTTTTCTCTTGTAACTAGATCTAAAGTCCTTACTATACCCTCCATTTCAACCCTATCTGCTATTATATTCCTAGCTTCTCCTCCATGAATAGTCCCTATAGTTATTACTGCTGAATTTCTTGGATCTACCCTTCTACTTACAATAGTTTGGATGGTAGTTACCACTTGTGAAGCAATAGCTATAGCATCTATTCCCAAATCAGGATAGGCTCCATGACTATTTTTTCCATGAATAATTATTTTAATCATATCTGAACTAGCCTTCATTTGACCATATCTTACGCCTATTTTCCCTGTTTCTATTCCATTAGATACATGAAGACCAAATATTCCGTCAACTTTTGGATCTTCTAGAACTCCCTCTTCTATCATTGGTTTTGCTCCCCCCACAGTTTCTTCTGCTGGTTGGAAAATTAACTTTACATTTCCTTTAAATTTATCTTTGAATTCATTAAGTACTTTAGCTGCTCCAAGTAATATAGTAGTATGTGCATCATGTCCACAAGCATGCATTTTTCCCTTTATTTTAGATTTATAAAATGTATTTTTTCTGTCTTCTATGGGAAGGGCATCTATATCTGCTCTTAAAGCTACAGTTTTTCCTCCTTCCCTTCCTTTAAGAATACCTACAACTCCTGTATTTGCAATATCTTTTTCATATTCAATGCCCATTTCTTCTAAATATTCTATTATCTTATCCCTAGTCCTGTATTCTTCCATACCCAGTTCAGGATACATATGAAAATCTCTTCTTGTTTCTAGCAAAAAATCTTCGATTCCATTAACATTTTTCTCTAATTCTTTATTCGAAATCATTTTTGCCTCCTATTTTTTAATTTAAATATATTCAAAATTGAATATATTTAAATCTATTATAATAAGCTATTATATAACAATAAAATACATTTAGAAAGGGGCATAAAATGAATAAAAAGATATTCTTAGTAATTATAATGATTTTAATATTAAGCATTTTTACCATAAAACATACGCAAAAAAGAAGTAGATTTACTTTTGGAAATAACTATGCACAAGTAATAAAGAAAGGTTCAAATGAAGAGAAAATCATAGCTTTAACTTTTGATGATGGTCCACATCCAAATTTTACTCCTAAAATACTAGACATATTAAAAGAATATGATGTAAAAGCAACTTTTTTTATTCTTGGTCAACATGGACAAATGTATCCAGATATATTAAAAAGACAAATGGAGGAAGGTCATGAAATTGGAAATCATACTTTCTCCCATATAAATATAAAAAAAACACCTGAAGAAACGATTAAAGAAGAATTTTATAAAACTCAAGAGGTAATTCATTCTATAACTAATACAGAACCTAGATTATTTAGACCGCCTTATGGAATCTATAATGATGTAGCCATAGATCTTGCTAATGAAAATAATTGTTCTATAGTACTATGGACTCCTCATCAAGATTCTAAAGACTGGGGTAATCCAGAAGTGGAAAAGATAATAGATACAACCGTTTCTAAAATAGAAAATGGAGATATTATTCTATTCCATGACTATATTTATGATGAAAAAAGTAATACCATAGAAGCATTAGAATATATAATACCAGAGTTAAAAAATAGAGGATATAAGTTTGTAACTATATCTGAATTAATAGAACTATCTGTAAAACAAGTATCGCATTAAAAAAACTTGATTAGACTATATAGTCTAATCAAGTTTTTTTATTTATGTATGTCTAATAACTGAAACTTTAATACAATTTAGCAATATTCAATTATCGCTAAATTGTACACCTACCTACAAAGGCTTTTTTAATATATATTCTAGTCATATAATTAAGTCAATATAATGAATGCTTTTTCCCTTTTAATAAGTAATCCTATTACATATAATGTAAAGAGTTTGTAATAAGTCAAAAATAAATATTCTATTCAAACTATTTATTTCTCAATATTTTATAATATTTAACTATATTTTATGTTATCCCAATAAACTGGCAAATACTATAAACTTTCAAATAATTTTTGATAATCAATTTTAAGAAATGGCTTATCATCAATAATTTCTTCTCTCAGCCAAGCTAAATATTCAGTATATGAATTAACAGATTTATTTGAAGATGTTTGTTTAACAAATTTATATGTGCATATTCTACGATACTTTAAGAATAAATCAAATTTATCAATCCAAAACCTTTCTATACTGTTCTGAGTTTTATATCCTTTTAAAAAAGAATAAATAAATTTTTCAGCAAAAATATTCCGAGCTTGAGTTTCTTTATATGAAATTGTGGAAACAAATTGAAATAATGTTAAAGCTATATCAAAAGAATACCAACTGCAAATACAGTCATCAAAATCAAATATCTTTACTTTACTACCGTCAATAAAGAAATTTAATTGATGCAAGTCATTGTGTATTATACCATATGAATCTACTGTTTTAGGCAATTTTTCAAGTTCGAAAATTATCTTATCCCATATTTTAAGCACATCATCATCAAGTAAGCTAGATTCAATTAAAAATACAAAATCCTCATTCCATTCAAAACATAATTTTTCTTTATTATCAAGTATATACTGCTTTGAACATCTATGAATATTTCCCATAATTGAACCTAATTTATAAAATAAAGTTTCATTCCATTCATCAAGATTATTCTGATTTACAAGTCGTCCTGATGCTTTCTCAAAAGCACATAATATATATAACTCTCCCTCTATACTTACTATTTCGTATAACTTACCATTTTTGCTTAAAATAGGGTTTATGACTTCTATAATTTGTTCTGAAAGGTACTTTAACCACTTTAATTCAAAATCAATATGCTTTTGCTTATACCCTGAGTATTCAGAAATTCTTAGAATAATCGGAGTATCTTTCGTTGAAAATTCGAAAATCATATTAGCTGAGTTTCCTAATGGGTTTTTATTTATAATTTTACCATTATATATGCTTTCTGCTTTATCCAATATTTGTTTAACACACTTATCGGTCGTTTCCATTCAACCTCACCTCATGTTTTAAACTATGTTTAGTTCATATAATTTTACATATATATCAATATTTTAATCACATACCCTCAATTTCCTTTATTCTATCAAATGTATTAATTAATTTCTACCTTTATATAAGGTATATAAACTATGTAAATTTTATTCAATAAAAAAATAACCCACTAGTCCAAGGCTCTATAACCTTTAAATCAGCGGGTTCCGATTTTTTATCATAGTTCCGTTCCATTCTATTTTTTAAAGTAAATCTTGATATTTTTGCCTACCATATAAAACACGTATTATAATTACTCTTTGACATGCTTTTCCTTTAAATGTTGAAAAACACTTTCAGCATC
>JAHXQP010000009.1 GCA_019391515.1 Clostridiaceae bacterium
ATGCCTGGTGATAATGCAAAGTTCATTATAGAACTTATTACACCAGTAGCAATAGAAGAAGGATTAAAATTCTCAATCCGTGAAGGTGGAAGAACTGTAGGAGCAGGAGTTGTTTCTAAAGTTATTGAATAAGATTAAAAATATTAAAGGAAGGGCTTTTACCCTTCCTTTAATACTAATATAACAAAAAACATTAAAAATCATAAAAAAGTGTAAAAAAGGCTTGAGTTTTTTGTTGATATACTATAAAATAAATGAGTGTGTAATTTTTGACATTGCGATGAGGTGAAAGGTTGCTGTTTACAGGGAATTTTTGCTGAGAATGTCCGGTTTGTAAACTGGGCGACTTGAATTGCTAATCTCAACTTTATAAAAAACAATACAACACACCCGGTTGAGTGTATAGGCAGTTCTAGTCGCATGTAAAAAAGCATGCGATAGAAGGAGGGAATTACATGTCAAACAAAGGAAATGGAAAACAAAAAATAAGAATCAGATTGAAAGCTTACGATCACGAGCTTTTAGATGTTTCAGCTCAAAAGATTGTAGAAACTGCTAAGAGGACAGGAGCTACAGTTTCAGGTCCAGTACCATTACCAACTGAAAAAGAAGTTGTTACAATACTTAGAGCAGTTCATAAATATAAAGATTCAAGAGAACAATTTGAGCAAAGAACACATAAGCGTCTAATTGATATATTAAATCCAAATCAAAAGACTGTTGATTCTTTAATGAAGCTTAATTTACCAGCAGGCGTAGATATTGAAATAAAGTTATAATTTCTTAGAATGATTACAAAGTGTAATCCGCTGTAAGATTTAGGAGGTGCAAAAGGATGAAAAGAATTTTAGGAAAAAAAATAGGAATGACCCAAATATTTGATGAAAATGGTGTGGTTACTCCAGTTACAGTAGTTGAGGCAGGACCAGTAAAGATTGTTCAAAAAAAGAGTTTGGAAAAAGATGGATATAATTCTATTCAAGTAGGATATGTAGATGTTAAAGAAAATAGAGTAAATAAGCCTTCAAAAGGTCACTTTGATAAAGCACAAGTTGAATATAAGAAATATTTAAGAGAATTCAAAGTTGAAAATTCAGATGAATATGAAATAGGTCAAGAAATTAAAGCGGATATATTTGAATTAGGAAATAGAGTTGATGTTAGTGGAATTTCAAAAGGAAAAGGAACTCAAGGACCTATAAAAAGACATGGTCATGGAAGAGGACCAGAAACTCATGGTTCAAAATATCATAGAGCACCTGGAGCTATGGCAGCAGCAGCTTATCCAGGAAGAGTATTTAAAGGCAAAAAATTGGCTGGTCATATGGGAAATGAAAGAGTAACAGTTCAAAACTTAGAAATTGTTAAAGTAGATGCTGAAAAGAATTTATTATTAATAAAAGGGGCAGTACCAGGCCCTAAAGGTGGACTACTTACAATTAAAGAAAGTGTTAAAGTATCTAAATAGTTTTGTTAGAAAGGAGGAAGCCCTATGCCAAAAGTTAGTGTATACAATATATTGGGAGAGCAAGTTGAAGATATAGATTTAAAGGATGATATATTTGACATAGAAGTGAACGAAACTGCTATGTATGAAATGGTTAAAAATCATCTTGCAAATAGAAGACAAGGAACTCAATCAGTTAAGACTAGAACAGAAGTAAGAGGTGGAGGAAGAAAACCTTGGAGACAAAAAGGTACTGGTAGAGCTAGACAAGGTAGTATAAGAGCTCCTCATTGGAAAGGTGGCGGGGTTACATTTGCACCTAAGCCAAGAGATTATAGTTATAGAGTACCTAAGAAGGTAAGAAAACTTGCTATTAAAAGCGCTCTTACATCAAAAGTGTTAAATGATGAGATTATAGTTTTAGATGAATTAAATGTAGAAGAACCTAAGACTAAAGAAATGGTTAAAATATTAGATAATATTAAAGCAAACAAGAAAGCTTTAATTGTTATGGATGAATCGAATGAAAATGTAATGAGATCAATCAGGAATATTCCTAGTGTTGAAGTTACAATAGCAAATACTTTAAATGTATATGATATTTTAAAATATGATTCCTTCATCATAACAAAAGCTGCTGTAAGAAAAGTGGAGGAGGTGTATGCATAGTGCGTATTCCACACGATATAATCGTTAAGCCTATAATAACAGAGGAAAGTATGGACGCTATGGCAGATGGAAAATATACATTTGTAGTAGATAAAAAAGCAAATAAAAGCCAAATTAAAAGAGCTATAGAAGAAATATTTGACGTTAAGGTGGATAAAGTAAATACTATAAACATTATGGGTAAGGAAAAGAGAATGGGTGTTCATGTAGGTAGAAGACCTAATTGGAAAAAAGCAATTATCACACTTAGTGAAGATAGTAAAGGAATTGAATTCTTTGAAGGAATGGAATAGAAAATAATAGTAGAAGGAGGGAATAATATGAGTATGAAAAAATACAAACCTACTTCACCAGCTATTAGACATATGGCTGTTTCAGGATTTGAAGATATAACTAAGAAGAGACCTGAAAAGTCATTAGTTACTAGTTCAAATAGGAAAGCTGGAAGAAATGCTCATGGAAAAATAACAATTCGCCATAGAGGCGGCGGTGCTAAAAGAAAATATAGAATAATAGATTTCAAAAGAGATAAAGATGGCATACCAGGAAAAGTTGCCGCTATTGAATATGATCCGAATAGGACTGCAAATATAGCACTTATACATTATGTTGACGGAGAAAAAAGATATATTGTTGCTCCTAATGGATTAAAGATAGGAGATACAATAGAGTCTGGTCAAGATGCAGATATTAAAACTGGAAATGCATTACAATTGAGATATATACCTGTGGGAACTACTATTCATAATGTAGAATTAAAACCTGGCAAAGGTGCACAACTTGTTAGAACTGCAGGAGCAGAAGCTCAACTTATGGGTAAAGAAGGCTCATATGGAATGGTAAAGCTTCCTTCAGGAGAAACTAGACTTATTAGATTGGATTGTAAAGCGACTATTGGTCAAGTAGGAAATGTTGAACATGAAAATATAACTATAGGAAAAGCAGGAAAGAGCAGACATTTAGGAATCAGACCGACAGTTAGAGGTAGTGCTATGAATCCAAATGATCACCCACATGGGGGTGGAGAAGGTAGAACACCTATAGGTATGCCTAGTCCAGTAACACCATGGGGTAAACCAACTCTTGGTTATAAGACTAGAAAGAAAAACAAGAAATCTAATGAATATATTGTGAGAAGAAGGAGCAGATAGTTTAAAACCAGCATAAGAGAGGAGGAAGATTCATGGGTAGATCTTTAAAGAAAGGACCATTTTGTGATGATCATTTATTAAAGAAAATTGATGAGTTAAATGATAAAAATGAAAAAAAAGTAGTAAAAACTTGGTCACGCCGTTCAACAGTTTTTCCTCAAATGATAGGTCATACTATTGCGGTTCATGATGGTAGGAAACATGTACCTATATATATAACTGAAGATATGGTTGGTCACAAACTAGGAGAGTTTGTTCCAACTAGAATATTTAGAGGACACGGTGAAAAAACTGAACAATCAACCACGTTAAAATAAGATTAAAGGAGGGAGTTTAGGGTGGAAGCTAGAGCTATAGCAAAATATATACGAATATCACCTTTGAAGGTTAACTATATTGCTAGAGAAATAAGAGGTAAAAATGTAGAAGAAGCTCTTGCAATATTAGAGTTCACACCTAAAAAAGGTGCAAGAGAGCTTCAAAAAGTTTTAAATTCAGCTATTGCAAATGCGGAAAATAATTTTGGTTTAGATAGAGATTCCCTTTATGTAGCGGAAGCTTATGCCAATGATGGACCAACTATGAAAAGATGGAGACCTAGAGCTCAAGGAAGAGCTTATCCTATACTCAAGAGATCGAGTCACATAGGTGTCGTAGTTAAGGAAAGAGAATAGAAAAGGAGGGATAGTAAATGGGTCAAAAAGTAAATCCACATGGCCAAAGAGTTGGTATCATTAAGGATTGGGATTCCAAATGGTACGCAGATAAAAATGATTTTAGCGATTTATTAGTAGAAGATTACGAAATCCGAAAATATATAAAAAACAAAATGTACATTGCTGGCATTTCAAATATTGAAATAGAAAGAGCTGCAAATAGAATTAAAATTTCCGTTTATACAGCTAAACCAGGAATGGTTATAGGTAAAGGTGGAAAAGGAGTAGAAGGGCTAAGAAAAGAATTAGAAAAAATAACAGGAAAAAATGTAATAGTAAATGTTGAAGAAGTTAAAATACCGGAATTAGATGCACAACTTGTAGCTGAAAATATTGCTTCTCAACTTGAAAGAAGAATTTCTTTTAGAAGGGCTATGAAACAAGCTATTCAAAGATCAAGAAGAGCGGGAGCAAAAGGTATAAAAACATCAGTGTCAGGAAGACTTGGTGGAGCTGATATGGCGAGAACTGAAGGTTACAATGAAGGAACTATACCTCTACAAACATTAAGAGCAGATATTGATTATGGATTTGCAGAAGCAGATACAACTTATGGAAAAATAGGGGTTAAAGTATGGTTATACAAAGGAGAAGTTCTTCCTACTAAAAAAGGTGGTAAAGAAGAAAAAAAATCCAATGTTGACAACAGAAAAAAAAGAGATAACCGAAGAAGCAAATAGTTTAATTACATTTGTAGGAAGGAGGAAGGTAAAATGTTAATGCCTAAAAGGGTTAAATATCGTAGGGTTCATAGAGGAAGAATGAAAGGTAAAGCTAATCGCGGTAATAAAATAACTTATGGAGAATATGGTTTACAAGCACTTGAACCAGCATGGATTACTTCAAATCAAATAGAAGCTGCGAGAAGAGCTATGACTAGATATGTAAAAAGAGGCGGAAATGTTTGGATAAAAATATTCCCAGACAAACCAGTTACTGAAAAACCAGCTGAAACTCGTATGGGATCAGGTAAAGGATCACCAGAATATTGGGTTGCAGTTGTAAAACCAGGAAGAATTCTGTTCGAAATGGGCGGAGTTTCTGAAGAAGTAGCAAGAGAAGCTATGAGACTGGCATCATATAAATTACCTATAAAGACGAAGTTTGTCACTCGTGAAGACGGAGAGGAAAAGGGTGGTGAAGCTAATGAAGGCTAATGAAATTCGCGAACTAACAGATCAAGAATTAAATAATAGATTATTAGAATTAAAGAGCGAATTATTCAATTTGAGATTTCAATTAGCTACAGGCCAGCTTGATAATCCAAAGCGAATAAAAGCTATAAGAAAAGATATTGCTCGTGTTAAAACAGTATCAAGAGAAAGAGAACTAGGGATAGGAAAGGAGGTTTAGTTTCAAATGGAGAGAGGAAATAGAAAACAAAGAGTAGGACGTGTTGTAAGCGATAAAATGGATAAAACTGTAGTGGTGGCAGTAGAGACATTTGTTACACACCCTTTATATAAAAAACAAATTAAAAAAACTACGAAATTTAAAGCACATGATGAAAATAATGAATGTAAGGTTGGAGATGTGGTTAAGATTATGGAAACTAGACCATTGAGCAAAGATAAAAACTGGAGACTTGTAAGTATAATTGAAAAAGCAAAATAGTCCCTAGGTGTGGAAAGGAGGTAATCTCATGATTCAAACAGAAAGCCGTCTTAAGGTAGCTGATAACTCAGGCGCAAGAGAACTTTTAGTTATTAAAGTGCTAGGAGGTTCCAATAGAAGATATGCAAATATTGGAGATACGGTAGTTTGTTCTGTTAAAAGTGCAACACCTGGTGGTGTTGTTAAAAAGGGTGAGATAGTAAAAGCGGTTATAGTTAGAACTAAAAAAGGTGTTAGAAGAAATGATGGAAGCTATATTAAATTTGATGAAAATGCAGCTGTTATTATAAAAGATGACAAACAGCCAACAGGAACTCGTATATTTGGACCAGTTACAAGGGAATTAAGAAGTGGAAACTATATGAGAATTATATCATTGGCACCTGAAGTACTATAAGAGGAGGTGTATGTTATGAAAATTAAAAGAGGAGATACAGTAATAGTTATATCTGGAAAAGATATTGGAAAAAAAGGAAAGGTTTTAACAGCTTTCCCTAAAGAAAATAGAGTTATAGTTGAAGGCGTTAATATGCTTACTAAACATCAAAAAGCTACAGGTCCAATGCAACAAGGTGGTATAATCCATCAAGAAGGTCCTATAGATGCTTCAAATGTTATGTATTATTGTGACAAGGATAAAAAAGGTGTAAGAATTGGATATAAATTTTTAGAAAACGGAGATAAAGTTAGAATTTGTAAAATTTGTGGAGAAGAATTAGACTAATAATGGACAATTGAAAGGAGGTAGCAGATATGACTTCCAGATTAAAAGAAAAATATGTTAATGAAGTTGTTCCGGCTTTAATGGAAAAATTCCAATATAGTAGTGTGATGGAAGTACCTAAACTAGAAAAAGTAGTTATAAATATGGGAGTTGGAGAGGCAAAAGAAAATCCTAAACTATTGGAAAGTGCAGTAGAGGAATTAGGTTTGATTTCTGGACAAAAGCCTATAGTTACAAAGGCTAAAAAATCTATAGCTAACTTTAAAGTACGTGAGGGAATGCCTGTTGGTACAAAAGTAACATTAAGAGGAGAAAGGGCTTATGATTTTTTAGATAAGTTAATGAATATATCACTACCAAGAGTTAGAGACTTTAGAGGGGTTAGCCCTGTATCATTTGATGGTAGAGGAAACTATGCTCTTGGTATAAAAGAACAATTGATCTTCCCTGAAATTGAATATGACAACGTAGAGGCCATAAGAGGGCTTGATATAATAATTGTTACTACTGCTCAAACTGATGAAGAGGCAAAAGAATTTTTAGAAGTTATGGGAATGCCTTTTAAAAAGTAGAATAAGGAGGGAGATATTTTGGCTAAGAAATCAAAAGTAGCTAAACAAAAAAGAAAACAAAAGTTTAGTACTAGAGAATATAATAGATGTAAAATTTGCGGTAGACCTCATGCTTATTTAAGAAAATATGGTATTTGCCGTATCTGTTTTAGAGAATTAGCATATAAAGGACAAATTCCTGGTGTTAGAAAAGCTAGCTGGTAGTAAGTAATGTGTTGAAAGGAGGTAGCAAATTATGATGACTGACCCAATTGCGGATATGCTTACAAGGATTAGAAATGGTAACAATGCAAGACATGAATCTGTAGATATTCCAGCATCAAATATTAAAAAAGATATAGCTCAAATATTACTAGATGAAGGTTTCGTAAAGAGTTTTGATGTAATTGATGATGGGAAACAAGGTTTTATAAGAGTTCAATTAAAATATGGTAATAATAATGAAAAAGTTATTAGCGGAATAAAGAAAATATCTAAACCTGGATTGAAAGTATATGTTAAAAATGATGAAATTCCTAGAGTATTAGGAGGACTTGGTATAGCAATACTTTCCACTTCAAAAGGAATTATGACTGATAAAGAAGCTAGAGTAGAAAAAATAGGTGGAGAGGTTCTTTGTTACGTTTGGTAATATATCACGTGTAATTTAAAGGGACAGGAGGTGCACTTATGTCAAGAATAGGATTAAAACCAATAACTATTCCAAATGGAGTAGAAGTTAAAATAGATGATAGAAATTTTGTTGAAGTAAAAGGGCCTAAGGGAAAAATTGAGCAACAATTAAATCCTGAAATGAGCATAAAAATAGAAGATAATATAATAACAATTAGTCGTCCAACTGAAAACAAAAAACATAAATCCTTACATGGATTAACAAGGACACTTATAGCAAATATGATAGATGGAGTTGTGGAAGAGTTTTCTAAGACTTTAGAAATTCAAGGAACTGGATACCGTGCACAAAAACAAGGTAAGAAACTTGTGTTAAATCTTGGATTTTCTCATCCTATAGAAATGGAAGATCCAGAGGGAATAGTAGTAGAAGTACCACAACCTAATAAGATAGTTATTAAAGGAATAAACAAACAAAAAGTAGGAAATTATGCTGCTGTAATTAGATCTTACAGAGAACCAGAACCATATAAAGGTAAAGGTGTAAGATACGAAGGTGAAATGGTTAGACGTAAGGTTGGTAAGACTGGTAAATAGAAGGGAGTGATATAGTTGCTTAAACAAATTAATAGAAATGAAAAAAGAAAAAAAAGGCATATGAGAGCTAGACAAAAATTAACTGGTACTCCTGAAAGACCAAGATTAAATGTCTATAGAAGCCTAGACCATATTTATGCTCAGGTTATAGACGATACTGTAGGCAATACAATTGTCTCAGCTTCAACACTAGACAAGGAATTAAAAGATAAATTAAATAAAACAAGTGATAAAGAAGCGGCAAAACTTGTAGGTGAGCTAGTAGCTAAAAGAGCTCAGAAAAAAGGAATTAGTGAAGTAGTATTTGATAGAGGCGGATATATTTATCACGGAAGAGTTAAAGAACTTGCTGACGCAGCAAGAGAAGCAGGATTGAAATTTTAAGAAAGGAGGGGAATAAATGCAACGTCAATATATAGATCCAAGTGAATTAGATTTAAAAGAGAGAGTTGTAAGCATAAATCGTGTAGCTAAAGTAGTTAAAGGTGGTAGAAACTTTAGATTTAGCGCATTGGTAGTAGTTGGAGATGAAAATGGGCATGTAGGAGTTGGAATGGCAAAAGCTCTTGAAGTACCGGAAGCTATAAGAAAGGCTATACAAGATGCACGTAAACATGTAATAAGAGTTCCCCTTGTAGGAACTACAATACCTCATGAAATACTAGGAGAGTTTGGTGCAGGAAAAGTACTTCTTAAGCCATCAAGAGAAGGTACAGGAGTTATTGCTGGAGGACCTGTGCGTGCTGTATGCGAGTTAGCAGGTATTAGAGATATAAGAACTAAATCTTTAGGAACAAGTAATCCTAGAAACATAGTAAATGCGACTATGCAAGGTTTAAGAGAACTTAAAGAAGTAGAAGATGTAGCAAAATTAAGAGGAAAATCAGTAGATGAAATAATAGGTTAGGGGGGAGTAAATATGGCTAAAATTAAAATCAAATTGGCTAAGAGCTGTATTGGTAAAACAGAAAGTCAAAGAAGAACAGTAGAAGCTCTTGGACTAAAAAAGGTTGGTCAGGTTATAGAAAAAGAAGATACTCCTCAAATTAGAGGTATGATTGAAAAAGTAAAACATATGGTTGAGGTAGTAGAATAGTATCGATATAAAAGATAAGAGGAGGTGTACCTATGAAACTACATGATCTAAAACCTAGTGAAGGTGCAAAAAGCAGATCACCAAAGAGAGTAGGAAGAGGATATGGCTCAGGCCTAGGGAAAACTTCCGGAAAAGGACATAAAGGACAAAAAGCTCGTTCAGGTGGTGGTGTGAGACCAGGATTTGAAGGTGGTCAAATGCCTTTATATAGAAGACTTCCTAAGAGAGGTTTTACAAATATTTTTGCAACAAAGTATTCAATTATAAATATAGAAGATTTAAATAGATTTGATGAAAATATTATTGTAACACCAGAATTATTATTAAAGGAAGGATTAATTAAAAAGCTAAATGATGGGGTTAAAATACTAGGGGATGGAGACTTAGATAAGAAACTCACTGTTAAAGCTCATAAGTTTAGCAAATCTGCTGCTGAAAAAATAGAGGCTGCAGGGGGAAAGGTAGAGGTGATCTAGATGCTTTCAACGCTCAAAAATGCATGGAGAGTTCCGGATATTAGGAAGAAAATCATATTCACCTTGTTTATGCTTCTTGTATTCAGATTAGGATCTAGTATACCTGTACCTGGAATGGATAAGGCAGTAATAAAAGAAATATTTGAAAAATCCCAAGGTGGAGTGTTAGAGTTTTTAGATCTAATGGCCGGAGGATCTTTTAGCCAGTTTAGTATATTTGCACTAAATATCTACCCTTATGTAACAGCTTCGATTATTATACAACTTCTAACAATAGCTATTCCTCGTCTTGAAGAAATGGCTAAAGAAGGAGAAGAGGGTAGAAAGAAAATAGCACAAATGACTCGTTATGGTACAGTTATACTAGCTTTAATTCAAGCAATAGGTATAACAATAGGTTTCTTTAATGGAGCTCTAATTTCAAAGAGTTTTTTACCTGTAGCAATAGTAATTATTACTTTAACAGCAGGTACTGCATTTTTAATGTGGCTTGGAGAGCAAATTACTGACAAAGGAATAGGAAATGGAATTTCCTTAATTATATTTGTAGGGATTATTTCAAGAATACCTAGTGAGATAAAAAAGATGATAGGCTTATATAAAGCAGGATCAATAAGTATAATAGGGTTACTATTATTCGTTGTATTTGCAATAGTTATTATTGGAGTAGTTATATTATTGCAAGAAGGAGAAAGAAAAATTCCAGTTCAATATGCAAAGAGAGTTGTTGGAAGAAAGATGTATGGAGGACAAAGTACACATATTCCTATCAAAGTGTCAATGGCAGGAGTTATACCAGTTATTTTTGCTACATCCCTTTTAGCATTTCCTCAAACATTAGCACTTATGTTCAAAGGAAGGCCATCAGCTTGGATAACTAAGTATTTAACCCCTGGCGGTGCTGTAGGAGCATGGGTATATTCTATATTAAATATTCTTCTAATAATATTCTTTACTTATTTTTACACTGCAATACAGTTTAATACAGTAGAATATGCACAGAATTTGCAACAATACGGTGGATTTATTCCAGGAATTAGGCCTGGAAGACCAACATCGGAATACTTAAATAAAGTTGTTTCAAGGCTTACATTTGTTGGAGCAATATCATTAGCTGCTATAGCTTCATTACCAATAATTTTATCATCTATATTTAAATTAAATGTAAACTTTGGTGGAACAGCTTTAATTATAGTTGTAGGTGTTGTATTAGAAACTGTAAAGCAAATAGAAGCCCAAATGCTTATGAGACATTACGAAGGATTTTTAAAATAATTTTAGGAGATGATTTTCTTGAGGTTGGTGTTGTTAGGGCCACCTGGAGCAGGAAAAGGAACTCAGGCTTCAGCTATTATTAAGAAATATAATATTCCCCATATATCTACGGGAGATATTTTTAGAGCAAATATAAAAAAGGGTACGGAACTTGGAAAAAAGGCAAAAGCTTATATGGATAAAGGACAATTGGTTCCAGATGAACTTGTTGTTTCAATTGTAAAAGACAGATTGTTGGAAGATGATTGTAAAGATGGTTTTCTTTTAGATGGTTTTCCAAGAACAGTGAAGCAAGCAGAAGCATTAGATGAAGAACTTACAAAGATGAAATTAAAATTAGACCATGTAATCAATATTGATGTAGAAAGTGATGAATTAATAAAAAGAGCAGTAGGAAGAAGAATTTGTAAAAATTGTGGTGCAACTTATCATATAGAGTTTAACCCTCCAAAAAAGGAAGAAAAATGTGACGTATGCGGTGGAGAACTTTATCAAAGAGATGATGATACAGAAGAAACTGTTGCTAACCGTATAGAGGTTTATTTAAAAGAAACTAAACCACTAGTAGATTACTATACTGAAAAGGGTATAATATTTAGTGTAGACGGTAAGCAAGCTATTAAAGATGTATTTAAAGATATTGTCAAATCTTTAGAATAGTTATATGTTGAGAAAGGCTCTGCCTTTCTCCGATTGATAAGACAGCTTACAAACCCCCATAAAGAGGTGAAGTAAATGGATTCAACTAGCGACATAACCGTCGGTCAGGTGGTTAAGTCAAGAGCTGGTCGAGATAAAGGTAATATATTTTTAGTTTTGGATATAATTGATGATAAATATCTATATGTTGTGGATGGAGATATTAGAAAACTAGATAATCCAAAGAGGAAAAAGGTTAAACATTTAATTATTTATAATACAGTAGTTCCAGAACTAAAAGAAAAAATTGAAAATGGAACCAAAATAAACAATGCTTATATAAGGAAATTATTAGAACCTTTCAAGATAAAATTATAAATTTTGGTTTGTTGAACAGGAGGTTCGATAAGTTAATGTCTAAAAAAGATATTATAGAGGTAGAGGGTACAGTAACAGATGCTCTACCAAACGCTATTTTTAAAGTAGAACTAGAAAATGGGCATGAAATACTTGCTCATATATCTGGTAAACTAAGGATGAATTTTATAAGAATACTTCCGGGAGATAAGGTTACTGTTGAGCTGTCACCTTATGATTTGACAAGAGGGAGGATTACATGGCGAAAAAAGTAGCATAGGAGGGATTGGAATGAAGGTAAGACCATCAGTTAAGAAGATGTGTGAAAAATGTAAGATCATAAGAAGAAAAGGGAAAGTAATGGTTATTTGCCAAAATCCAAAACATAAACAAAGACAAGGATAATTTAAAATATAGAATTAGAGAAAAGTATATTGATAGTGACGTGGCTACTTGTTAGATATTTCATATAGGAGTATATTAGGAGGTGTGAACATTAATGGCTAGAATTGCTGGTGTAGACTTACCAAGAGATAAAAGAATAGAAATTGGTTTAACTTATATATTTGGTATAGGCAGATCAAGAGCTAATGAAATATTAGAAAAAGCAGACGTAGATAGAAATACTAGGGTTAAAGATTTAACAGAATCAGAAATAGCTAAGTTAAGAAGTATTGTTGATGAATATGCTGTTGAAGGTGATTTAAGAAGAGAAACAGCAATGAATATTAAGAGACTTAAAGAAATCAATTGCTATAGAGGAGTTAGACATAAAAGAGGACTACCAGTTAGGGGACAAAATACAAAGACTAATGCAAGAACTAGAAAAGGTCCACGTAAGGTAGCAGGTAAGAAGAGTAGATAGTAAAAGGAGGGATTTTAAGTGGCAACTAAAAAAGGTGCTAAGACTCGTGTAAGAAGAAAAAAAGAACGTAAGAATATAGAGAGAGGTCAAGCTCATATTCAATCTACTTTTAATAATACAGTAGTAACACTTACAGACACTCAAGGAAATGTTCTTTCTTGGGCAAGTGCTGGACAATTAGGATTTAGAGGTTCAAGAAAATCTACTCCTTTTGCAGCACAACAAGCTGCTGAAGAAGCAGCAAAGAAAGCTATGGAACATGGTCTTAAAACTGTAGAAGTATATGTTAAAGGACCAGGTGCTGGAAGGGAAGCAGCTATTCGTTCTCTTCAAGCAACAGGATTGGAAGTTAATTTAATTAAAGATGTAACACCAATACCACATAATGGTTGTAGACCACCAAAACGTAGAAGAGTTTAATCAATAGGAGGTGCATAGAGAATGTCAAGATATACAGGTCCTGTTTGCAGATTATGTCGTAGAGAAGGACAAAAACTTTATCTAAAAGGAGATAAATGTTATACAGATAAATGTCCTGTAGCAAAGAGAAATTATGCTCCAGGTCAACATGGACAATCAAGAAAGAAATTAACTGAGTACGGACTACAATTAAGAGAAAAACAAAAAGTTCGTAGATATTATGGTATACAAGAATCACAAATGTTGAAGTATTTTAACATGGCAGATAAGATGAAAGGAATTACAGGTGAAAACTTGCTTAAACTATTAGAATCCAGACTTGATAATGTAGTTTATAGAATGGGTTATGCTGCTTCTAGAGCAGAAGCAAGACAACTAGTTACTCATGGACATTTCACTATAAATGGTAAAAAGGTTGATATACCATCCTATTTAACTAAAGTAGGAGATGAAATAGAAGTTAAAGGAAAAAGTAAAAGTAGTTCAAGATTTAAAGAAATGGTAGAAGAACATAGAGGTACTACTGTGAAATGGATTCAAGTAAGTCCTGAAGAATTAAAGGGTAGAATAGTATCTGAACCATCAAGAGAAGAAATAGATTTACCAATTCAAGAACACTTAATAGTTGAGTTGTATTCCAAATAATGACTTATTATTTAGAATCAGTTGCCCTCGGAATCTTGAAATATTTAAATATGGGGAGGGTTATTGTTAATGATAGAAATTGAAAAGCCTAAAATAGAAATAGTTGAATTGAGTGAAGATGACAGTTATGGCAAATTTGTTTTAGAACCATTGGAAAGAGGGTATGGAACTACCCTAGGCAATTGCCTTAGAAGGGTACTTCTTTCCTCATTACCTGGTGCAGCTGTATCATCAATTAAGATTCAAGGAGTTCTTCATGAGTTTAGTACTATCCCAGGCGTATTTGAAGATGTTCCAGAAATAATATTAAATATTAAAGATCTTGCAGCTAAAATGTACTCTGATGAGCCAGTAATATTGAGAATAGAGGCTAAAGGTCCAATGGAAGTTACTGCCGGGGATATAATAACTGATCCAGATGTAGAGATATTGAATAAAGATCTTCATATCGCTACTGTAAATGAAGATGGAGAACTTTATATGGAATTAGAAATGGTAAAAGGTAGAGGCTATGTAACTGCTGAGAGAAATAAAAAGGAAGAACAGCCAATAGGAATGCTTCCAGTAGACTCACTATTTACCCCAGTGAAAAAAGTTAATTTTACTGTAGAAGATACAAGGGTTGGCCAAATAACAGACTATGATAAGCTTATATTAGAAGTTTGGACTAATGGAACTATAAAAGCAGATGAAGCAACATCCCTTGGTGCTAAAATACTTACTGAACACTTAAATTTATTTATAGATTTAACCGAACACGTAAATGATGTAGAAATAATGGTTGAAAAAGAAGAAGACAAGAAAGAAAAAGTTTTAGAAATGACTGTAGAAGAATTAGATCTTTCAGTAAGAAGTTATAATTGCTTGAAGAGAGCAGGAATAAATACAGTAGATGAATTAACCCAGAGAACTGAAGAAGACATGATGAAAGTAAGAAATTTGGGTAAGAAATCCCTTGAAGAAGTTAAAAATAAATTAGCTGATTTAGAATTAAGCCTTAGGAAAAGCGATGAGTAACAAGGAGTGAAGGAGGGATAATAGGATGGCTCAATTAAGAAAACTTAGTCGCCCTACAGATCACAGAAAAGCGATGCTAAGAAATCAAGTGACTAAATTGTTAGCTTATGGTAGAATTGAAACTACACATGCTAGAGCAAAGGAAACTCAAAGAATGGCTGAAAAAATGATCACTCTTGGCAAAAGAGGAGATTTACATGCGAGAAGACAAGTTTTAGCATATATATATGACGAAGATGTAGTAACAAAGTTGTTTGATGAAATTGCACCAAAATACTCTGAAAGAAATGGTGGATATACAAGGGTTTTAAAGATGGGTCCACGAAGAGGAGACGGTGCAGAAATGGCGATAATAGAATTATTGTAGATAGTGGGGGATTAAGTTTTATAACTTAGTCCCTTTTAACTATTTAACTTATTTAATTTCATTGATTCTTAAAATTCCTTATGTTATTATTAGTAATGTAAATATATAAAAAATGAGGGGTAATAATGTCGAATGAAATGATAAATATCGAAAATGCTACTTATAAGTATTCAACTATAGATGAACAAGGGTTCATAGCTCTTAAGGATGTAAACTTAACAGTAAATAGAGGAGAGTTTCTAGTAGTGTTAGGGCATAATGGTTCTGGAAAATCCACATTGGCTAAACTTATGAATGCACTTTTGTTGCCTACTAGTGGAAATGTTTATGTAAAAGGAATGGATACTAAGAATGAAGAAAAACTTTGGGACATAAGACAGAGTGCAGGTATGGTTTTTCAAAATCCAGACAATCAATTAGTGGCTACTATAGTAGAAGAAGATGTTGCCTTTGGACCTGAAAATCAAGGAATAGCTCCTAAAGAAATACGACAAAGGGTAGACCAAGCTTTGGAAGCTGTAGAAATGAGTAAATATAAAAAACATGCTCCACATTTACTCTCGGGAGGACAAAAACAGCGTATAGCTATAGCAGGAGTTCTTGCTATGAATCCAGACTGTATCATATTAGATGAACCTACTGCTATGTTAGATCCAATAGGTAGGAAAGAGGTTATGGATACTATAAAAAAGTTAAATAAAGAGCAAAATAAAACTATTGTTCATATAACTCACTATATGGAAGAAGCAGTAGAGGCTGACAGAATTGTAGTAATGGAAAAAGGACAAATCATTATAGAAGGAACTCCAAGAGAAGTATTTAGCAAAGTTAAAGAAATGAAAGAAATCGGCTTAGATGTACCTCAAGTAACAGAGCTTGCTTATGAGTTGAGAAAAGAGGGCATAGAAATACCTGGCGATATATTGACTATTGAAGAATTGGTGATGGCTTTATGATAATTAAAATTGAAAATTTAAGTTATATATATAATCCAGAGAGCCCTTTCGAAACCAAAGCATTGGATAATATAAATTTGGAGATAGAAAAGGGAGACTTTGTAGGATTAATAGGGCATACTGGTTCTGGGAAATCTACTCTTGTTCAACATTTAAATGGCCTTATAAGACCTACAAAAGGTAAGATTATTATTGATGGACTAGATATAACTGCTAAAGAAACTAAACTTAGAACTGTGAGGCAAGAGGTAGGATTGGTATTTCAGTATCCAGAATATCAATTGTTCGAAGAAACAGTGTATAAAGATATAGCTTTTGGTCCTAAAAATCTAGAATTGAATGAAGAAGAAATTGATAGTAGAGTTAAAAATGCTATGGAATTAGTAGGTTTAGATTTTGAAAACATGAAAGATAGATCTCCATTTGAATTAAGTGGGGGGCAAAAAAGAAGGGTGGCTATAGCAGGGGTAGTAGCTATGGAACCAAAAGTTTTAATATTAGACGAACCTACAGCGGGTTTAGATCCTAAGGGTAGGGATGAGATATTAGGAGAAATCCAAAGTTTATATAAAAAAGAAGGAATAACTATTATATTAGTTTCTCATAGCATGGAGGATATTGCGAAGTTAGTGAATAAAATTGTGGTAATGAATAGTGGACAAATAGCCATGGAAGGAACCCCTAGGGAAGTATTTAAAAATGCAGAAGAACTAGAAAAGTTAGGACTTGGAATTCCACAAGTAACTGATTTTATGAGGAAATTCAAGGCAAAAGGTAATCCGGTGTCAGATGATATTTTAACCATAGAAGAAGCTAAAGTAGAATTATTAAAATATTTAAGGAGAAGAGACAATGCTTAAAGATATAACTATAGGACAATTTTTTCCAGGAGATACAATTGTCCACAAACTAGATCCAAGAGTAAAGATATTAATTACATTTGTTTTTATAATCTCTTTATTTTTTATAAATAAGTTTTATCCATATATATTTATTCTTGGTTTTATACTAACTGCAATTAAACTTTCACAAGTACCCTTTAAGTATGTACTTAAGGGTTTAAAACCGTTGAGATTCATTTTAATAATTACTTTTGTTATAAATGTATTTATGACTAAAGGTGTAGTGTTATTTAATATAGGACCCTTAGAAGTAACTAAAGAAGGTTTAAACCAAGCTGTATTTATGGCTCTTAGGCTAATATTTTTAATAATGGGTACTTCATTACTTACATTGACTACGTCTCCTATATCACTGACAGATGGCATTGAAAAGCTATTAAATCCACTAAAGGTTATAGGATTGCCTGCACATGAATTGGCTATGATGATGACTATCGCATTAAGATTTATTCCTACGCTATTAGAAGAAACAGATAAAATAATGAAAGCTCAAATGGCTCGTGGCGCTGATTTTGAAAGTGGAAATATACTAAATAGGGCAAAAAATTTGGTTCCCTTATTAGTTCCTCTATTTGTAAACTCTTTTAGAAGAGCAGATGAACTTGCTATGGCAATGGAAGCTAGATGTTATAGAGGTGGAGAACATAGAACAAGACTAAATGAAATTAAAATTGAAAGAATAGATTATATTGCTATGATTATAATGACAATATTTTTTGGGTTCTTAATATCTACTAGATATATATAGAGGGATATGTATGAAAAATATTAAACTGACAATTGAATATGATGGAACAAATTATTCTGGATGGCAAAAGCAGCCTAATGCAAATACGATCCAAGAAGAAATAGAAAAAGCCATAGAAAAAGCCATAGGTGAAAAAATCACAATAATAGGTGCTGGGAGAACAGATAGTGGAGTACATGGAAAAGGACAGGTAGCTAACTTTATTACAGACTCTTCAATTCCAGGAGCAAAATTTAAATATGCTATAAATAGATATCTTCCAGAAGACATCACTATAATAGGATCAAAAGAAGTAGAAAAGTCTTTTCATTCAAGATACGATTCCCTAGGTAAAAAGTACAAATATTTAATATACAATGCTCCTATAAAATCCCCTCTTCTGAGAAATTACACCTATTATGTACCATATAAGCTTGATTTTCAAAAGATGAATGAGGCTAAAGATTATTTTATAGGTAAACATGATTTTGCAGCTTTTATGGCTTCAGGAAGTGATGTAGATGATACTGTGAGAAATATTTATTATGATTCCTTAAATACCTGTAATAATATTATAGTTTTTGAAATCTATGGAGATGGTTTTTTATATAATATGGTAAGAATTATAGTAGGTACATTAGTAGATGTAGGAATTGGAAAGATAAGTCCTCAGGATATTATTGATATATTAAAATCAAGGGATAGAAAAAGTGCAGGACATACTGCACCACCTGAAGGATTATATTTAGAAAAAGTTTGCTATTAATATTACTATAATTCTTGACACACTAGGCTCCTTGTATTAAAATATATAAGAGTGTTTGAATTTAAAATCCACTAGCCCCGGATTTTATCATATAAATACTATACGACTCTGTAGTAAGGAGGGAAATTGATGAAAAGTTACATGGCAAAACCAAATGAAGTTGAAAGAAAATGGTATGTAATAGACGCTGAAGGAAAAGTATTAGGAAGACTTGCAACTGAAGTAAGTAAGATACTTAGTGGAAAAAATAAACCTGTATATACACCTCATGTAGATACTGGGGATTATGTAATTATAATAAATGCAGACAAGATTGTTTTAACTGGAAAAAAACTACAACAAAAAAGTTACAAATACCATACTGGACATCCAGGAGGATTAAAAGAAATACCTTATGAAAGAATGGTAAGAGAAAAACCTGAAAAGGTTATTGAATTGGCAGTTAAGGGTATGCTTCCAAAGAATAGTTTAGGCAGACAAATGTTTAGAAAATTAAAAGTATACAGTGGACCTGAACATAATCATGAAGCTCAAAAACCTGAAGTTTATGAATTCTAGTTTTTGAGGAAAGGAGGATTGTAAGTGGCTAAAGTACAATATCTTGGAACAGGAAGAAGAAAAAATGCTATTGCTAGGGTTAGATTAGTTCCTGGCTCTGGAAAAATAGTTATTA
Organism: Clostridiaceae bacterium; assembly: GCA_019391515.1. Classification (GTDB taxonomy): domain Bacteria; phylum Bacillota; class Clostridia; order Tissierellales; family Sporanaerobacteraceae; genus Anaerosalibacter. Next base: position 19,284 of record JAHXQP010000009.1, read on the forward strand.
ATAAAAGAGATTTAGATGAATATTTTGATTATGATACATTGAAAGTTATTGTTAGAGAACCTCTAACTATTACTGAAACATCAGATAAATATGATGTATTTGTAAATGTAAATGGTGGCGGATATACTGGTCAAGCTGGTGCAATAAGACATGGTATAGCTAGGGCTTTATTAGAATCTGATGGAGAATTAAGACCAGTATTAAAGAAAGAAGGTTTCTTAACAAGAGATCAAAGAATGAAAGAAAGAAAGAAATATGGTCTTAAGAAAGCTAGAAAATCACCACAATTTTCAAAGAGATAATCAATATACTATACAAAAACACTGGGAAATCCAGTGTTTTTTTGTTTTTTGTAATATGGACAAATATAAGCCAATATATTTTGAATGTAAAGGAGGAGTTGTAATGAAAGTTATATATATAAGAAAAAAATATTTATATATTATATTGGCTATATTTGTAGGAGTAATAATATCAAAATTTGTGATAAGTAGTTTAGTTATTCCTACTTATTTACCAATAGGAAATAAAATAATAGGAATAGATCCGGGCCATGGTGGTATAGATTCAGGAGCTTCAGGGAAAAGTGGAGTAAGTGAAAGTGAAATAAATTTAGCTATTGGCTTAAAGTTGAAAAGAATAATAGAACAAAGTGGAGGAATAGTTGTTATAACTAGAAATGATAATAATGGACTTTACACGGAAGAATCTAAAACAATTAAAGAAAAGAAAAATGAAGATTTAAGAAATAGAAAAGAGATAATAGACAAAAATAATTGTGATGTTTTTTTAACGATACATCTTAATAGTTTTCCCCAGTCTAAATATTATGGTGCCCAAACTTTTTACAAAGAAGGTTGTGAAAAAAGCAAAAAATTAGCTTATATAGTTCAGGAGGAACTTAGAAATGTGTTAGACGAAGATAATAAAAGAGTTCCACAATCAAATGAAAACATTTATTTGTTAAGAGAAGTAGAAGCACCTTCCATACTAATAGAATGTGGTTTTCTGTCAAATCCAGAAGAAGAGAAACTACTTCAAAAAGATAAATATCAAGAAAAAATTGCTTGGGCTATATATTCAGGAATAATAAAATATTTTAATGAAATTGAAAAAGTAAACGTAGATTAATAAGATTTAAAGATAAATTAAATATATTTAATAAATAAAAACCAATTTACAATTGATAAAAAAATAACATAATTGTATACTTATTATAAAGACAATATAAAATCAATATTTCAAATTTTATACAATACTGCTTTTCAAAACGACAAGTCATAAAAAACCAAATACTATTGAACAAGACCATATATAAAAAAACTCAAACAATAAACTAATAAAAACAATAGAATAAAGGGGTGATTAAGTACAATGAGTAATACGAGGAAATTTGAAAGTGATGTTCAGCTTATTAAATATGAAGTTTTGAGAGAAGTGGCTAGATTGAGCATGGAAGAAACTTTAGAAGATAAGATCGATACTATTCCTTTCATAGTAGATCCAGGACCAGAGCCGCGTACAAGATGTTGTATATATAAGGAGAGGGAAATAACAAAGGATCGAATTAAGTTGGCGATGGGTGGGAATAGGGAAAATAAAAATATAATTGAAGTGATAGATGTAGCTTGTGATGAATGTCCAATAAATAGATTTTTTATAACGGAAGCTTGTAGAGGTTGTCTTGCACATAGATGTTCAGAGGCTTGTCCTAGAGGGGCTATTTATCATGTAGGTGGAAGGGCTTATATAGATCAAGATAAATGTATTGAATGTGGAAGATGTAAACAAGCATGCCCTTACAATGCTATAGCAGATGTTATGAGGCCTTGTAGAAGGGCTTGTAGTGTGGGAGCCATATCTTTCGATGATACAAGAAAAGCTGTTATAGATAATGAAAAATGTATTCAGTGTGGAGCTTGTATTATACAATGTCCTTTTGGGGCTATAATGGATAAATCTTATATTACAGATGTTATAGATCTGTTGAAAGAAGCGGAGAAAAATAAAGATATTCATGTATATGCAGCTATAGCACCAGCAATAGCTAGTCAATTTACCTATGCAGATATCGAACAAGTTGTTTGTGGAATCAAGAAATTAGGATTTTATGATGTATTAGAGGTTGCTTTAGGTGCAGATATGGTTGCACTTCATGAGGCTAAAGAAGTTGCAGAGACTATAGAAGAAAAGAATATAGTTACTACATCTTGTTGTCCAGCTTTTGTATCCTATATAAAGAAAAACTATCCGGAATTAGAGGATAAAATATCAAATACTGTTTCACCTATGATAGCTATATCAAGACTTATAAAGCAAACAGATTCAAAGGCTAGGGTAGTGTTTATAGGACCTTGTGTATCTAAAAAAGCTGAAGCAATGGAAGATGAATTGAAGGACGATATAGACTGTGTATTAACCTTTGAAGAATTGGCAGCTATGCTTGATGCTTTGGAAATAGATCTTAATAAATGTAATGATGGAAAACTAAATAATGCTTCCTATTATGGAAGAATATTTGCTAGAAGCGGAGGAGTTACAGAAGCAGTTGAACATGTAATTGAATCGGAAGGGATAGATATTGAATTAAAACCAATAAAATGTAATGGGATAAAGGAATGTGACAAGGCTTTAAAAATGGCAAAAGTAAATAGATTAAATGGAAATTTTATAGAGGGCATGGCTTGTGAAGGTGGATGTATTTCAGGACCTGCAAGTTTACATCATGGACCAAAGGATAAAAAGGAATTAGATAAGTATGGAAAAATGGCCTTTGAAAAAAATGAAAATAGTCCTATAAAGACATTCAAAATAAAGAATATAAACTTAGATAGAAAATAAATATAAACGGGAAGTTAGGACTAGCTTCCTGTTTATAAAAAAATGTTTATTATTAAATTAAAAGGGTAATAAATACACAATATGCATATATGTAATAAAAATACAATATGCATATATATATATCCACAAGAAAGGAGTTGGAATGTATGGAATTAAAAAAGACCCCGTTATATGATGAGCACATAAAACTTGGGGGAAAAGTGGTAGACTATGCAGGTTGGGCTCTACCAGTACAATATGAGGGCATTATGAAAGAGCATGAGGCAGTTAGGAGTAAAGCTGGTATATTTGATGTTACTCATATGGGGGAAATCATAGTAAAGGGAAAAGAAGCTTTAAAGTACTTACAACATATTTTTACCAACGACTTATCAAAATTGAAAAAACAACAGATAATGTATACTTTCATGTGTTATCCAGATGGAGGAGTAGTTGATGACCTTTTAGTTTATAAAATTGATGAAGAAGAATACATGTTAGTTCCAAATGCAGCTAATACAGATAAAGATTTCAAATGGATGATTGATAATAAAGAAGGATATAATATAATACTTGAAAACGTTTCTAATGAAATAGGGGAAGTGGCACTTCAGGGACCGCTAGCAGAGAAAATACTTAGTGAATTAACAAAAGAAGATTTATCAGAAATAAAGCCTTTTTACTTTAAAAAAGACATATTAGTAGCAGATACAGAATGTTTAGTTTCCAGAACAGGCTATACAGGAGAAGATGGATTTGAAATATATACTTCATTAGAAGGTATAAAAAGAGTATGGAATAGTATATTAGAAGTAGGAGAAAAATATGGAGTAGCGCCTACTGGATTAGGCTGTAGAGATACTTTAAGATTTGAAGCTGGTCTTCCATTGTATGGCCATGAAATATCAGAAACTATTTCACCACTAGAAGGAGATCAAAAGTTTTTTGTTAAATTAGACAAAGAAGATTTTATAGGCAAAGAAGCTCTAGCTAAACAAAATGAAAATCTAAAAAGAAGAGTAGTTGGATTTGAATTAAAGGGTAGAGGGGTTCCAAGAGAGGAATATGAAGTCTACAAGAATGGAAATAAAATAGGTCATGTAACTACCGGATATTTTTCACCTACATTGAAGAAAAATATAGGTATGGCTTTAATAGATTCAAGTGAAGCAGAAATTGGAAACGAAATTGAAATACTTATAAGAAAGAAGCCTGTTAAGGCTGAAATAATAAATAAAAGATTTTATAAAAGATAAGGGAGGTATATATTATGAAAGTTTTAGAAGATTTACTTTACACAAAGGATCATGAATGGATAAAAGTAGAAGGGAATAAAGCTTATATAGGAGTTACAGATTATGCCCAAGATTCATTAGGTGATATAGTATATGTGGAATTACCAGATATAGATGATGAGTTTGAAATGGAAGATTCTTTTGCAGTTGTAGAATCTGTTAAAGCAGCAGCAGATATTTATATACCTGTTGATGGAAGAGTATTAGAGATAAATGAAGAGTTGGAAGATGATCCAAGCCTTGTAAATGAAGATCCTTATGAAAATTGGATGATCTTAGTAGAATTAGAAGATAAGTCACAACTTGATGAATTAATGGATCATGGGGAATACGAAAAGTTCTTAGAAGAGGAGGTATAGGTATGTATCCATACATTCCTAATACCAATGATGATGAAAGAAAAATGCTTGAATCTATAGGGGTTAGCTCTATAGAAGGACTATTTAACGATATTCCAGAAGAAGTAAAACTTAATAGAGAATTAAATTTAAACAAATCCATGTCAGAAATAGAAGTAAAAAGATATCTTACAAATCTTTCTACGCAAAATAAAACTATAAATGATCTTACATGTTTTTTAGGCGCAGGAGCCTATGATCACTATATACCTTCAATAGTAGACCATATCATATCTAAAAGTGAATTTTATACTTCTTATACTCCATATCAAGCAGAAATAAGCCAAGGAACTTTACAATATATTTTTGAATACCAGACACTTATATCAAAATTAACTGGTATGGATGTGTCAAATGCTTCTCTATATGATGGAGGTTCGGCTATAGCTGAAGCTTCTCTTATGGCATCAAATGTAACGAGAAAAGATGAAATAATTGTTTCAAAAACTGTACACCCTGATTCCAGAAGAGTACTAGAGACGTATGCTCATGTGCAAGGGTTAAAATTAATTGAGATAGACGAGTTAGATGGAATTACAGATTTACAACAGTTAGAAGAAAAAATAAATAAAAATACTGCAGCAGTTATAGTTCAAAGTCCAAACTTCTTTGGAATAATTGAAGATATAAAATCTGTAGAAACGATAACTCATAGTGTAAAGAAGACTATGCTTGTTGTAAGTGTAGACCCTATATCTTTAGGAATATTGAAATCTCCTGGAGAATTAGGAGCCGATATAGTAGTTGGAGAAGGACAATCATTAGGTATTCCACTAAGTTATGGAGGGCCTTATTTAGGATTTATAGCAACGAAGAAAAAACATATGAGAAAATTGCCTGGAAGAATCGTTGGTCAGTCTACAGATGTAGATGGAAAGAGGGCATTTGTTCTCACACTTCAGGCTAGAGAACAACATATAAGAAGAGATAAGGCAACATCAAATATATGTACAAATCAAGGTTTAAATGTATTGGCAAGTGTAGTATATATGGTGACTTTAGGTAAAAAAGGACTTAGAGAAGTAGCAACTCAAAGTACAACTAAAGCCCACTATGCTTATGATAAAATTATAGCCACAGGAAAGTATAAACCACTATTTGACAAACCTTTCTTTAAAGAGTTTGCAATAACTAGTGATGTACCAGGTAAAAAAATAAATGATGAATTATTGAAAGAAGATATTCTAGGTGGATTTATTCTAGAAAATAGTTATCCCCAATATGAAAATGGAATACTATACTGTGTAACAGAAAAGAGGACTAAAAAAGAGATAGATACATTAGTAAGTGTATTGGAGGGGATAATATGAAAGAGTATGATAAATTAATATTTGAACTTTCAAAAGAAGGAAGGACTGCCTATAGACTTCCAGAAATAGATGTGGAAGAAACAGATTTAAAAGAACTTATTCCTGAAGAATATTTAGGTGAAAAAGAAATAGATTTTCCAGAAGTAAGTGAAGTAGATATAATTAGACATTATACAAATCTAGCAAACAAAAACTATGGAGTAGATACAGGTTTCTATCCATTAGGTTCTTGTACTATGAAATATAATCCAAAAATTAATGAAGATATGGCAAGATTAGATGGATTTGTAAATATACATCCTTATCAACGAGAAGAAACAGTACAGGGTGCATTAAAACTTATGTATGAGTTAGATGAAGCTCTTTGTGAAATAACGGGAATGGATAAAATGACTTTACAACCAGCTGCAGGAGCTCATGGAGAACTTACAGGTTTAATGCTTATTAAAGCTTATCATGAGAAACGAGGCGATTCTAAAAGGACTAAAATAATAGTTCCTGACTCAGCTCACGGTACAAATCCAGCTAGTGCGGCTATGGCAGGTTTTGACGCAGTAGAAGTAAAATCTACTGAAGGAGGACTTGTAGATATTGAAAGCTTAAAGGAAGTATTGAGTGATGAGATTGCAGGGCTTATGCTTACAAATCCAAATACATTAGGTTTATTTGAAAAAGAGATAAAAGAAATTGCAGATTTAGTTCATGACTGTGGTGGATTATTATACTATGATGGGGCTAATGCAAATGCTATCATGGGTATTACTAGACCAGGTGATATGGGATTCGATGTAGTACATTTAAACTTACACAAGACTTTTTCTACTCCTCATGGTGGTGGCGGACCAGGTAGTGGACCAGTAGGAGTAAAGAAAAATCTTATGGAGTTTTTACCAGTTCCAGTTGTTGAAAGGGAAGAAGATAAGTGTTTCTTAAATTATGATTATCCAAATTCCATAGGAAAAGTGAAAGATTTTTATGGCCATTTTAATGTTTTAGTTAAAACTTATAGCTATATATTGACTATGGGTAAAGATGGACTTAAGAGAGCTAGTGAAATAGCAGTTCTAAATTCAAATTATTTAATGTCTCAATTAAAAGAAGAATATTATCTTCCAATAGATACTATATATAAACATGAATTTGTACTAGGTGGTTTAAAAGATGAAAATTTAGAAGTTAAAACATTAGATATAGCAAAGAGACTTCTAGACTTTGGATTCCATCCTCCAACAGTCTATTTTCCACTTATCGTAAATGAAGCTCTAATGATTGAACCAACAGAAACAGAAAGCAAAGAAACACTAGATGAATTTGTGGCAGCTTTAAAACAAATAGCAAAAGAAGCTAAAGAAAATCCAGAAATACTAAAAGAAGCACCTCATAATACTCCGGTGAGAAGAATAGATGAAACAAAGGCAGCAAGAAATCCGGTATTAAAGTACGAAGGGTAGGTGTTTTTGCTTGAAAAAAAACATAGCAATAATAGGTGCAGGCCCTGCTGGTTATGTGGCAGCTATTAGGGGAGCTCAATTAGGAGCAAATATATATTTAATTGAAGATAGAGATTTAGGGGGAACATGCCTCAATAGAGGCTGTATTCCCACTAAAGCTTACTTTAGAAATGCGGAAATAATGACAGATTTAAAAAACAGTGAAGAATTTGGCATAAAGGTAGATAATTATAGTTTAGATGGAAAAAGGATGCAAGAAAGAAAAAATGGTATTGTAAATCAATTAGTAAAAGGAATAGAAAAACTTCTATCTTCTTATGAAAATATTGAATACATTGCTGGAAGAGCTAAGCTTAAAGATAAAAGTACTATTTTAGTTAAATTAAAAAATAATGATGAAAGAGAAATTTTTGTAGATAATATTCTTATTGCTACAGGCTCTAAACCCACTATGACTGAAACAAAAGGCATAGATATGGAAGGTGTAATTACTAGTGATGATTTGCTTAGCATGGAAGAAATTCCAGAAACATTAATAGTAGTAGGAGCTGGAGTTATTGGGGTAGAATTTGCAAGTATATACAATGGATTAGGTTCCAATGTAATACTTTTAGCATCAAGAATGCTTAAAAATGCGGATAAAGAGATTTCAAAAAGAATAACTCCTCTCTTAAAGAAACAGGGAATAGATGTATATATGGATATTAGAGCAAAAGAGATAACTAAAGAAGGAGATAAATTAAAAGTAGTAGCAAGGTATAAAAATAAAGATGAGGAGATAGAGGTATTAGGAGATAAAGTCTTGATAGCTTCAGGAAGAGGTCCAGTAGTTGAGGGATTAGGACTAGATGAATTAGGAATTGAATATAGTGAAAAGGGAATTAGTGTGAATGAAAATTTTGAAACTAATATAGAAGGGATATATGCTGCAGGAGATGTAAATAATGTAGGAATTCAATTAGCTCATGTAGCCTCTAGTCAAGCTATATATGTAATAGAAAAAATAATGGGAATTGAGCCTAAAATTAATTTAGATATATATCCTAATTGTGTATTTTCAATACCAGAAGTAGCTGACGTAGGATTTACAGAGGAAGAAGCTAAAGAAAAAGGTATTTCATATAAAGTTAGCAAATTTTTATTTGGAGCTAATGGAAAGGCACTTACTTTAGGACAAGGAGAAGGATTAGTTAAAGTTTTATCAGATGAAGAAAATAAGATAATTGGAGTTCATATTATAGGTCCTCATGCTAATGATTTAATCCATGAAGGAGCATTGGCTATATCCAATGATTTAAGTGTTGAAGACATAGGAAAGACTATTCATGCTCACCCAACTCTAAGTGAGGCTTTTTATGAAGCCACATTAGGTTTAACAGGTGAAGCTATTCATGTGGCACCGCCGAGAAAGAGGAAAAAAAGAAAGAAAAAAATTAAATAAATTTGATTTATTAAGGCAAGTGATTTATAATATAAAAAATCCTTGCCTTTTATCTTTACAAGGATTTTTCTATTTTAGAATAAATAATATTGGAGGATTATATATGAAAAAAAACACACTAAAGATTACATTAGCTATTATTATTGTAGTGATTTTTACAAGTCTTGCAATACTTGTAAAAGGTAGTCAGGGTGGAATACTATTTGATGAAAAAATAATGGAAAGTGTTCATGCAAATACTAATTCAACAATAACTACTATCATGAAAGGAATTACATTTTTAGGTTCTTCACTTTTCTTCATTGGATTTGGGGTAGTTCTAGCATTTCTATTTATTAGAAACAAATACTACGAAGGAATAATACCCTTATTTCTTTCTACAATAGGAACCTATGGGGTTAATGCTATTTTAAAAAATATATTTGTTAGAATAAGACCTTTAAAATATTTTTTAATTGAGCAAGGTGGATATAGTTTTCCTAGTGGTCATTCAATGGTTTCCATGTCTTTTTATACTACCATGACCTATCTTTTTCTAAAGAGTAGAGACAAAAGAACTAACGATTTACTTATTTGGATATTGAATTTTTTACTGATAGGCCTGATTGGATTTAGTAGAATTTATTTAGGCGTTCATTGGCCTACAGATGTACTATCAGGTTATATAATGGGATTTTTAATGTATATAATCATAATAACTATATATGAAAGACAAACAAAGTAATTAAAATAAATTAACCTATCTTTTCCCCACAACATATGATGGTAGTATTAATTAGTGAATTGTAGAGGGGGGATAGGTATGATAGTAGAGCTGAATTTACTCCACTGGATATATCTATTGTTTATTTTTATAATATTAGGATTTATGATAGCTAAAAGGGATGTTAGCCTAGTATGTATTATAGGCATATTTATATTAGGATTTATTGCAACTCAGTCTTTATCTGAATCTATAATGGGAGTTTTCAATAGTTTTATATATGCTATAGTAGAATTAATAGGAACTATTTTGATAATATCTGTTATAGTAGGTATGAGTACGGTACTCACTGAAACAGGAATTAATCAAATGATGATATCGCCTTTTACTAAGTTTATTAAAAATCCTGGTTTAGCTTATTGGATAATAGGAACACTTATGATGATTATTTCTTGGTTTTTCTGGCCATCACCAGCAGTAGCACTAATTGGAGTAGTACTGTTGCCAGTCGCAGTTGAAGTAGGACTTCCTGCCATAGGTGTAGCCATGGCTATGAATTTATTTGGGCATGGCATAGCACTTTCCAGTGATTTTGTTATTCAAGGAGCACCAAAATTAACATCTGATGCAGCAGGCATTCCTATTTCAGAAGTTATATCTGCTAGTATCCCATTAGTTTTTATAATGGGAGTAACAACCACAGTATTAGCATATATTTTTTTAAATAGGGATTTAAAAAATGGTAATTTAAAAGTTGAAGATAAAGAAAGAGAAAAAGTTGTACAAAAGAATAAAAATAACATAGATATAATGTCTTCTAAATCAAGAAAGGTATTTGCTATATTAATTCCCATAATGTTTCTAATAGATATAATAATAATGATTGTGGCTAATTTGCAAGGAGGAGATGCTACTGCTTTAATTGGAGGAACAGCAATATTTATACTAATTATAGTATCTATAAAAGGTCATAAAAATGAAGCTATAGAAAAAATCACTTCTTATTTAGTCGAAGGACTTCAATTTGGATTTAAGGTATTTGGTCCAGTAATACCAGTAGCAGCTTTTTTCTATTTAGGTTCTGAGGGTTTTGTAGAAGTAATTGGTGACTTTTTACCTTCCAGTTCCCAAGGATTAGTAAATGACTTAGGTGTAGCTTTAGCAAATTCAGTACCTTTAAACCCCGCAATTGGTTCTATAACTCTAACAGTAGTAGGAGGTATAACGGGATTAGATGGCTCTGGTTTTTCAGGGATATCTTTAGCAGGTTCAGTATCAAAGCTATTTGGTACTGCTATAGGAAGAGGGACTGCGGTATTAACAGCTTTAGGACAAATATCTGCTATATGGGTAGGAGGTGGCACTCTAGTACCTTGGGCATTAATCCCTGCGGCAGCTATATGTGATGTAGATCCATTTGAACTAGCAAGAAGGAACTTAATTCCTGTAACTGTAGGGCTTATAGTCACAACAATAGTGGCAATATTTATGATATAAATTTTGATTATTTTCATTACTAAAAACTAAATGCTTATTTTTGATAATTAAGCAAATAAAATCAAAAATAAGCATTTAGTTTTAATTTATTTATAGAAAAGATGTGTAGATAAGTGTTTAAATACTTAATTGAAAAAGATTCATTATAGGATAGTTTTATTTTTTTATTGATAATTATAAGCTATTTGACAGATTTAAGATTTTTATTTACAAGATCTTTAGATAAGTATTCTCTTTCACTTAAAACTTTATTTATAGTTGAATCGTCTATAACCAATGGTATATCAAACATTTTAGAATATTTAGCACCCCATTCAAATATGGAATAAAGTATAGGTAAAAAAGTTTTACCATAGTCTGTTAGACTATACTCTACCCTAAGAGGCTTTTCATAATAAACTCTTTTATTAATCAGATCTAGTTTATTTAAGTATTTTAATTCCTCACTTAATACTTTTTCACTTATTCCCTGTAAAGCTCTTTTTAACTCTCCAAAGCGAAGGCTTTTTTTTCTTAGATACCAGAGTATCATCATTCTCCACTTGCCACCTAGTATATCAGTAGTAAGCTCAACTCCGCACACATAGATATCTTTTGTTGGCTTTGTCACAAAAATCTCCTCCCATAAAGTAAGATTATTCAACATAGATAAGATTCTAACTTAATCTATGCATTAGACAAAAAATCCAGATATGTATATTTTCTTAATATGATTTTAAATAGAGTAGTTACATTTAAGTAAGTAGATAACAAAAAAGTGAGTACTTGTTAAAATTAAAACTATCTATTATCATTATAGTACAAAAGAAAAATATAATCAAAAAATGCTATAATTCTACAAAAAAATATATACGTAAATAGATTAAAATGTTAAAATTTCAGCTAATAGTTATGAGAAAATTCATAATACTTACCTATAAGTAAGGAGATAACAAAAAAGTAAGTACTTGTTAAAATAAATACAACATAGTAATATAAGAATACAAGATAAAACATTAACAAAAATATTAAATCTTATAGAATTAACAACTATATAATTAAGGGATTGTAACATTTTTTTAGCTAAAGTTATAAAATAAAAATATTATATAGGAGGAATTATTATGAAGAATATTATTTTAAAGGAAGATAAGGGTATAGCAGAAATAACTATTAATAGACCAAAATCACTTAATGCTTTAAATAGTGAGACTCTCAAAGAATTAGGCATTGTAATAGAAGATATATCCCTAAGAAAAGATATTCAAGCTGTAATAATAACTGGTTCAGGGGATAAAGCATTTGTCGCAGGTGCAGATATAGTTGAAATGCAGAATTTAAATGCAGTACAGGGACGAGAATTAGCAATGCTTGCTCAAAAGGTATTTTCAGATATTGAACATATGCCTCAAGTAGTAATAGCAGCTGTTAATGGATATGCATTAGGTGGAGGATGCGAGTTATCCATGGCATGTGATATAAGGATTGTTTCTAAAAATGCAAAATTTGGACAACCAGAAGTAGGACTAGGAATAACTCCTGGGTTTGCAGGAACCCAAAGACTTCCAAGATTAGTTGGAAAGGGAACAGCTAAAGAATTAATATTTACTACAGATATGATAGATGCTGAAGAGGCTCATCGTATACAACTTGCAAATAAAGTTTATGAACAAGAAGAATTAATGGATAAAGCAAGAGAGATAGCTAAGAAAATAATGAGTAAAGGAATATATGCAGTTAGTTTAGCAAAATCTGCAATAAATAATGGCATGAATATGGACACAGAGTCAGCATATAGTTATGAGGCAGATATATTTGGATTATGTTTTTCAACAGAAGATCAAAAAGAAGGAATGAAAGCCTTTATAGAAAAAAGGAAACCTAATTTTAAAGGATGCTAAAAATCATATTTATAATAAAAAATATGAGGAGATGATTATATGGGGTGAAGTGTTTAAAAGCTCATGAAGCTGCAGAATTAGTTAATGATGGGGACTTGATTGTAACAGGAGGATTCGTTGGTAGCTGTTGTCCTGAAGCTCTTACAATAGCGTTAGAAAAACGATTTCTCAAAACAGGGCACCCAAAAAAATTAACTTTGATGTATGCAGCAGCTCAAGGTGATGGAAAAGCAAAAGGGGCAGATCATTTTGCGCATGAAGGTATGACAAAAAGGGTTATAGGAGGTCATTGGAATTTATCACCAACTCTTGGAAAGATGGTAATAGACAACAAGATAGAGGCGTATAATTTACCTCAAGGAACTCTATCTCAATTGTTTAGAGATATTGCAGGAAAGAGAATAGGAACTATAACTCATGTAGGATTAAATACATTTGTAGATCCAAGAATACAAGGTGGAAAATTAAATGATGTAACTAAAGAAGATATTGTAGAAGTCATAAATATAAAAGGTGAAGAAAGATTATTATACAATTCATTTCCAATAGACATATGTTTTATAAGAGGATCTTTTGCAGATGAAAAAGGAAATATCACTTTGGAAAGGGAAGTAGCAAGTCTTGAATGTACATCAATAGCCCAAGCAACTAAAAATAGTGGTGGAATAGTTATAGTACAGGTAGAGAAAATAGTAGAATCTGGCAGTCTTGATCCACGCCTTGTTAAAATTCCAGGAATATATGTAGATGGAATTGTAGTGGCTGAACCTGAAGAACATGAACAATGTTTTGATTGTGGATTTGAATCAGCTAGAACAGGAGAAACAAGGATTTCTGTAAATAGTGTTGAAAAAGCTTCACTAAATCAAAGAAAAGTAATAGCAAGAAGAGCAGCTATGGAACTTGAACCTGATACTGCTGTAAATTTAGGAATAGGAATACCAGAAGTTATAGCTGCAGTAGCAAATGAGGAAGGCATTGGAGAATATATGACATTAACTGTTGAAGCAGGGCCAATAGGTGGAATACCAGAAGGGGGTTTAGCTTTTGGAGCTTCTATAAATCCAGAATCAATACTAGATCAGGCTTATCAGTTTGATTTTTATGATGGTGGTGGACTAGATTTAGCATTTTTAGGGCTTGCTCAAACAGATAAAGAAGGAAATATTAATGTAAGTAAATTTGGACCACGTATAGCAGGATGTGGAGGATTTATAAATATAACTCAAAATGCTAAAAAAGTATTCTTCTGTGGAACTTTTACAGCTGGTGGGTTAAAAGTAGACATAAAGGATGGAAAATTACAAATATTGCAAGAGGGTAAAACTAAAAAGTTCATAGATAAAGTTGAACAGATAACTTTTAGTGGAGAATATGCAAGAAAAATAAAACAACCTGTTATGTACATAACTGAAAGAGCAGTATTTGAATTAAGAGAAGATGGAGTATATTTAATAGAAATAGCTCCAGGAGTTGATCTAAAGAAGGATATATTAGATTTGATGGACTTTGAACCTAAGATGGATGGACAACCTAAGATAATGGATGAGCGTATTTTCCGTGATGAACCCATGGGTTTGAAATAATAAATAAAATATTATCAACTAACAATAAAAGGAGGAAATATATATGGATTTTGAATTAAGAAAAGAACAGGAAATGATAAAAAATAGTGTAAGAGAATTTGCAGAAAAGGAGCTTAAACCTATAGCAATAGAGAATGACGAAAATAGAGAATTCCCTATAGAGGCATATAAAAAATTAGGAGAAATGGGGATAATAGGTCTACCATATCCAGAAGAATATGGTGGCACTAATGGAGGATATTTACCATATGTTTTGGCTGTAGAAGAGATTTCAAAAATACATGCATCTCTTGGTATTGGTTATTCAGTAAACACTTCTCTTTGTGCAGGAGCTATATATAATAATGCTTCTGAAGAACTAAAGAAAAAATATCTTCCAGATTTATTATCAGGAAAGAAAATTGGTGCATTTAACTTAACAGAACCAGAAGCAGGCTCAGATGCAGGAAATGGTTCTACTACTGCAGTTAAAGAAGGAGACCATTATATAATAAATGGATTAAAATGTTTTTCCACTAATGCTCCATTAGCAGATACTTTTGTAGTATTTGCTATAACAGATAAGAGTAAAGGCAATAGGGGAATGTCAGGCTTCATAGTTGAAAAAGATTTTCCAGGAGTATCAATAGGAAAAATTGAAAATAAATCAGGTATAAATGCAGCACAAGTATCAGAAGTTATATATGACAATTGCAAAGTACCGGCTGAAAACTTAATTGGAGAAGAAGGAAAAGGCTTAGGTATAGGACTAAGTACACTTGATGGAGGAAGAATAGGTGTTGCAGCTCAAGCTCTTGGAATAGCAGAAGGAGCTTTTGAGATAGCAAGAGATTATATGAAACAAAGAGTTCAGTTTGGAAAACCAATATATAAGAATCAATATTTAGGATTCAAGATGGCTGAACTAGCTCTTGAAATTGAACAAGCTAAATATATGGTATATAAAGCAGCTCTTGATAAAGATGCAGGAAGACCTTATTCAGTTTCCGCAGCAAAGGCAAAACTTGCTTGTTCAGATGTAGCTATGCATGTAACTGTTGAAGCTATTCAAATGCTTGGTGGAAATGGATATATGAGAGATTATCATGTTGAAAGAATGATGAGAGATGCTAAGATAACACAAATCTATGAAGGAACTAATGAAATACAGAAAATGATAATAAGTGGTAGTATTTTCAGATAATATAGAATATTGCATTCTGTGCAGTTGAAACTGTACAGAATGCAATAAAAATTAGGGAAAATTATATTGAAAATTCCTAATATTTTGAATTATAATATAGCGAATACTAAAAGCTTGGAGGGATTTTAATGCTTGATATATGGGTTCTTATAATAGCTTTAGTATTGTTTACAATACTTGCATTTAAAAGAGTTAGTGCTCTAATTTTAGGTCCTCTTGTATCAATATTTGTGATAGTATCTGAAAGATTGCCATTATTCGACTCATTACTTGGACCATATATGGGAGCAGCAGCAAATTATGTGGAAAAATTTTTCCTAGTATTTTTTGTAGGGGCGGTATTTGGCTCTATAATGCAAGAAACAGGTGCAGCTGAATCAATTGCTCAAGGCCTTATTAAAGTAACTAAAGGAAAATATGTAGCACCATTAATAATGATTATTACAGGATTATTGACTTATGGTGGAATAAGCGGATTTGTAGTTTTCTTTGCTATGTATCCTATAGCGGTTGAATTGTTCAAAAATACAGATATATCAAGAAGGCTTATACCAGCAGCTATATCTGCTGGAGCATGGACTTGGTCTATGACTGGACCTGGAAGTCCATCTATTCAAAATATAGTTGCCATGAGATATTTAGAAACTAGCTCTACGGCAGCCTTTTTACCAGCTATAGTTTCAGCAATAGCTCAATTAGTTTTAATATTTGTTTGGCTAGAATATAGATCAAGAGCTTTAACAAAAAAAGGATGCACATTTTATGAAGATCCTACAATTGAACCATATGTAGATGAAAACGACTTAGATATAGCAGTAACCAAAGACGAAGTAAAACTTCCAAATCCATTGGTTTCTGCAACTCCTGCAATGCTAATATTAATATGTTTTAATATTATAAAAATGCCTGTAGAAGGTGCTGTTACAGTAGGTATAATTTCTGCAATGATATTATTATGGAAACATTTAGAAGGATCGAAAGAATGGATAAATACCTTAAATAAAGGAGCTTTAAATTCAGCTACAGCTATTCTAAATACAGCCATAGTAGTAGGATTTGCTGGAGTTGTAAAGGAGACTCCAGGTTTTGACAAAATAATTGCTAACTTAAAAAATATCAATATGTCACCTATGCTGTTTGTTGCAATAACTGTGGCTATATCAGCAGGAGCAGCAGGTTCTGCATCTGGTGGTTTAGGAATTGCTTTTGAAGCATTGAAAGATACATTTATAGCTATGGGAATAAACTTAGAATATGTTCATAGAATAGCTGTAATTGCATCTGGTACATTCGATACATTACCACATCAAGGAGCACAAATAACCCTTCTTGGTATATGTGGACTTACCCATAGAGAGGGCTATTTCGATATAGCAATAACCCAAATAATAATCCCAATAATAGTACTACTACTTATAACCATACCTATGTGTTCATTAGGACTATAAATTAAAAGCATATTATATAGGGCTTGTGGTGTCTACAGATGTAGATAATAGTATGAGAATTGAAAGGAAAGAAGTTTTGTAATAGATAAGAAGTTTAGAAAGTAGTAAGATAGAAAAGGTAACTATCTAATAGGAGAAAACAATTTAATACCTAGATAGTTACCCTTTTTAAAATCAAATAGATATATTATTTATCCATCTATCATTATATTACTCTTCTCCTCAATAAATTGATTTGTATACAGTCTATAATAATATCCTTTTTTACTTAACAATTCACTATGATTTCCTGATTCTATTATTTTACCTTTTTTAATCACTAATATCTTATCTGCATTACTAATAGTTGAAAGCCTGTGGGCTATGATAAAACTGGTTCTTCCCTTTAAAACTTTTTGAATAGTATCTTGGATAATTTTTTCTGTTTCAGTGTCAATAGAAGATGTAGCCTCATCTAAGACAAATATTCTAGGATCTCTAAGAACTGCTCTTGCAAAGGAGATAAGTTGCTTTTGCCCAGTTGAAAGAAGACTTCCACCTTCTCCTACTTCAGTATCATATCCATTCTCAAGTTTTATGATGAAATCATGAGCATTTACCAATTTACTAGCTCTAATTATGTCAAACTCATTAGCTTCAAGATTTCCATATTTGATATTATCCATTATAGTACCACTAAAGAGATGAGGAGATTGAAGAACATAGCCTAAATTTTCATGTAGCCAAACCTGTGGTCTTTTTCTATAATCAACACCATCTATAAGTATTTCTCCACTATTGGGTTCATAAAATCTACATAAAAGGTTCACAATAGTACTCTTACCTGAGCCAGTTTCTCCTACTAAAGCAATAGTTTCTCCTGGACTAATATGAAGATTGAAATCTTCTAATATTTTTTCATCATCTTTATAACTAAAAGATATATTTTTAAATTCAACTTCACCTTTTATTTCAGGCCAGTTTTCTATTTTTGGATTAAAGAAATCACCATATTGATTTATAACTTCAATAGTATCTTCAATTTCAAGGTCTTCATTTATAAGGGAAAAAACTCTTTCAGCAGAAGCTTGAGCAGATTGCAGTTCTGCAAATATAGCAGCTAATTCTCTTACGGGTTCAAAAAACTGTATAGTATAATTAATAAATGCAACTAAAGTTCCATAGCTTATAGCTTTTAATATTACAGCTTTCCCACCAAAATTTAATGCAAGTGCTGTACCTATACTTCCTAAAAGAAGTACTATAGGTAGATACAATGAAGAAATACAAACAGCTCTAATAGAACTATCTTTCATTTCACTCGTTAATTCTGTAAATTCACTTAAGTTTTTTTCTTCTCTTACAAGAGTTTTAGTAGTTTTTGCTCCAGAAATATCTTCATTAAAAGCTCCAGTGATTCTAGAATTAATCTTTCTTACCTTTCTATATGCCATAAGTATTTTTTCTTGAAAATACACACTAATTATGGCCAATGGAGGAATTACTGAAAGAGTTATAAGAGCTAGTTTCGTATTTAATGAAAACATAACAATTGTTATGGATAACATCATAGTAATACCCCAAACAAAATCTACTAGCCCCCAAGAAATAGTTTCACTAAGCCTATTTATATCAGAAGTCATCCTTGCCATAAGCCATCCTACAGCTTTATTATCATAATAGGATAGAGGAAGAACTTGCAATTTTTCAAATCCTATTTTACGTATACTATAAGCCATTTTTACTTCTATCTTTCCAGCGATAGCAATGAAAAACCAAACATTTATGGCTTGAATTAGTACTAATATTCCATATTTTATTGCAAAACTATTTAGTCCTACGGTAGTTTTATTTACTACAAAACTATCTATAGCTTTCTTATTCATAAGAGGAAATATAGCATCAATAATTGCCACTCCTATCATAACTAAGGCTAAAAATAGAAAGTATTTTTTATAAGGTTTTGCATAGATTAAAAAGTTTTTCCAAAAAGAAAAATTAACTTTTTCATTATGATCCATTTCTTCCATATTTATCACCTCAATTTTAAATATTTACTTCTTCAATATTGTCTTCAAAGGAACTCTGTATATTATACACTCTTTTATATACTCCATCTTCTTTGATTAAAGTTTCATGAGTTCCTTCTTGCACTATTTTCCCATTATCTAGGACAAGTATTAAATCAGCATCTTGTACTGTAGAAATTCTATGGGAAATTATAAAAGTAGTTGATTTACTTTTTCTCTCATTTAACGCTTCTCTTATAGCAATATCTGTTTCTGTATCTACTGCACTTAGGGAATCATCAAATACTACAATGGGAGATTCAACTATTATAGTTCTTGCAATAGCCATTCTTTGTTTTTGTCCTCCTGATAGGGATACTCCTCTTTCTCCCACAAGAGTGTCATATCCTTTGTCAAAGGAAGAGATATCATTGTGAATACTAGCAGCTTCAGCAGCTTCAAATACTTTTTTATCATTTAATCTTGGATTGGATATCTTAATGTTATCTCTTATAGTTTTGGCAAATAGGAAAGGTTCTTGAAGTACTAATCCAACATTTTTCCTGATCCATTTTTTATCAATACTTTTAAGTTCTATTCCATCTATTTTTATAGAACCACTATCATAGTCATATAACCTAGGAAGAAGATGGACTAAAGAACTTTTTCCAGAACCAGTAGGTCCTAATATTGCAATAGTTTCACCAGCTTTTACATCAAATGATATTCCCTTCAACACAGATTCTTTGTCTTCATAGCCAAAATATACATTTTTAAAAGATAAATTTCCAAGTATTTGTGGTTTTTCATGGTTTTCTTCGAGAATTTCTGTAGGTTCCTCAAGTATTTCTTCTATACGTCCTATGGAAACAATGGCTTTTCCCATATCTGTAAGTATTCTTCCCATCTGTCTTACAGGCCATAAAAGCATACTTTCATAGGTGATAAATACAACTAAAGTACCTAGTGATAATTGTCCTTTAGCTGCCCATAAACTTCCCATTGCTAGTACAGCTCCTATTTGCATCATACATATAAAGTCAGAAATAGACCAGTACCAAGCTAAAAGTTTTATAAGTCTAAAAGTCAAGTCTCTATATTGACTATTTTTCTTGTCAAATTTTTCAATTTCATAGCTTTGCCTAGCAAAAGCTTTTACAACTCTTATACCTGTTAAGTTTTCTTGTAACACTGTAGAAAGTCTTCCTTCAGCTTCATCCACTTCTAAAAATATTTTTTGAACTTTAGAAAAAAATATAAAAGCAAATACAAATATAATAGGTACAACAGCCATAGAAACTAATGCCATTTTTACATGAAGATTAAACATTATATAAGCTACAAATATTAAATTAAATAGTGAACCGCCAACTTCTACAAATTGAACTGCTAAAAAACGTCTAATAGTTTCTACATCCGAGCTACATCTTTGGATTAACTCTCCCGTATCAGCCTTAACATGATATTCATAAGGGAGTTTTTGGATATGATCATATAACTCTTCTCTTATGCTTTTAGCAGTGTTTTCCGCCGATTTACTAGATAAAGTGTTCTTAAGGTATAGGAACATACCTCTAAGAATAGTTAAGATGATTAATGCTATTCCTATTATCCAAATATTGTTTTTTAGAAATACTTTACCTCCTAAAAAATTAATCAATTTTGCTAATTGTTCTGAATCGATTGGTTTATTTCCAATAATAGAGTCTATAGTAGTCTTTATTAAAAGAGGTCCTACTACAGTGAAAAAAGTAGCAAGTATAATACTTAAAATACTTAAAAGATAAATAAATTTACTGCCTTTCATAAATTTAAAAATAGATTTTAGCTCCCTCAAAAATATCCCTCCTGTTTTAAGCACAAAAAAACCATAGGTTTGAATCTTATATAATATTCAATATCCTATGGTTTTAATTCATACATTAAATTAGGTGTTTTGGGAATGGATAACGTATAGCTTAGGTTTAATGCATAAATATTTTATAAATATAAAAACCATAGGATATGACACCTATGGCTATTTATCAAATATATTGCAAAGAATTACCAATCAAAAAATAGTCACAGGTCGTCTGTTAGTTATTGAATTTTTAACTATTAAATTTTTATTGATTATCTGAAATCTAATAAGCATTTTCATCATCACGACCTCCTTTTTGATTGTTCTTTCTATACATTATAGTATTTATTTTTAGAAAATTCAACTAAAAATTGATTTGTAACAAAAATGTAACAAGTATTTGCAAAATAAAAATAAAATGGAATTTAAAGCGTAAGGTTTTCTAAAACATGGTATAATATGCATAGATATATAAAATATCCTTCTAATTGAACATGTATAATTATTTTAATATTCACATTATTAAAACATTAGGAGATGAAAAAAAGTGAATAAAGTATTAGATGTTTTCTTATTGATTTTTATTAGTGTTTTTCTAATATCACAGATTGCTTATGGAACAGATTCTTTAAATATTATAGAACAACAATCTTTAGATAAATTTGAAGAAAGTAAAAAAGTTAAAGAAGTTGTTGAAGATGATCAATTGAACATTAAAAAGACTATATTTGATCTTAAAGATGAACTTGGTCGAGAAGAGTTTTCTGATATTAAAAATATAGATGAAATAGTTTTTGGTGAACCCTATAAAGTTATTGTAGCAGATTATGCTGTTATTAAAGATTTAATAAATAATAAGCCTATTTTAGAATCTATAGAGAATTCTCCATATTCTTGGGAGGTTCCTATTTTTAGAACTAGAGAAGTACTAGAACCTATAGGTTCTTTTGAAGTAGATATTGTAGATGGAAAATGGGGATTAGCTGAAGTTGGAGGCTATATGTTCCCAGAGGATATAGCATTTAGCAGTAGTCCAGAAGAAATATCTAAGTTTTTAGAAGAGAATCAAATTGAAAATATTAATTCATTTTTTCGCATATGTATATCGGAGCTTGGTACTGATTTTTTATATGTAAATACAGATGATAATGAGTATTTCATTCCTTTAATTTATAATGTAGAAAGTTCATATGGTTATAAAAATAGACAGATATTGGCTAGAGATGAGTTAGTGGAAAAAGTAGAAGAGCCAATTAAAAGGTTAGAAGAAAATAAAAATTTAGATATAGGATCTAGCCCAGACACTACTAATCCCAATAAAATAAATAAATATGCCATTGTGCTAATATCATCATTAAGTATATTTTTAATTATTTTACTAAGTAATAGGAAATTTAAAAAAGCTTAAAAATATATCAGGTTGCAAATTTGCAACCTGATATATTTTATTAACTAAATTGTCTTCCTAATAATACTCCATTAACACTTGCTTGCATTAATCCTCTAGTTATTCCTGCTCCATCTCCACCGACGTAGAGATTTTTAATATTAGTTTCAAAGTTATCATTAGTAATTACTTTGTTTGAGTAAAATTTAACTTCAACCCCATATAATAATGTTTCATCACTAGCAAGGCCTGGAGCTACATGGTCAAGGGCTATTATCATTTCATCTATATCTTTTAAAAGTCTATGGGGAAGTACTAGACTTAAATCTCCAGGAACTGCATCTTTTAATGTTGGAATTATATTATTTCTGCATAATCTTTTTTCATTAGTTCTTCTACCTTTTTTGAAATCTCCATACCTTTGAACTAGTATCTTATTTCCTGATAACATATTTCCAAGTTTAGCTATATGCATACCATATTCTATTGGTGAATTGAATGGTTTTGTAAAATGCTTTGTTACAAGTAGTGCAAAATTAGTATTTTTTGTTTTTAAACTATCTGATTTATAGCTATGACCATTTACAACAGCTAAATTGTCATCATAATATTCTGTAGATACTTCTCCACCTGGATTGGTACAAAATGTTCTAACTTTGTCATCAAAAGTGGGAGTATAGTATATAAGTTTGCTTTCATACATGGCTTTATTTAGCTCTTCCATTATTTCATTTCTAGTTTCAACCCTAACGCCAATATCTACATCTCCAGTCTCTGTGTCAATATCGTGTTTATGGCATAAATTTTTTAGCCAATCAGAGCCTTCTCTACCAACACAAATAATTACTCTATCTGCCAAATATTCTTTATCAGCTATAACTCCTTTTATTTTTCTATCATTATCAAGTATTATATCTTTTACAGGATTTCTAAACTTAAGTTCTACTCCAATTTTCTTTAAATAAGTTTCAATTTTTGAGTATATATTATATCCTTCTTCTGTACCCATATGTCTGATAGGACATTCCACAAGTTTTAAATTACTTCTTATAGCTTTTTTTCTAATTTCATCAATCTGTTCCTTATTATCGATGCCATAAATTTTTTTATCAGCACCAAATTTT
Organism: Clostridiaceae bacterium; assembly: GCA_019391515.1. Taxonomy (GTDB): domain Bacteria; phylum Bacillota; class Clostridia; order Tissierellales; family Sporanaerobacteraceae; genus Anaerosalibacter. Next base: position 42,635 of record JAHXQP010000009.1, read on the forward strand.
AAATAAATTTCATCTACATAATCTATTAGCTCTTGGGTTTTTTCATATCCAATATATTCAGGTAGATTTCCACCTACATCTGGTGAAAGAGATAATTTTCCATCAGAATAAGCGCCAGCTCCTGCAAATCCAGTAGTTATATTACAAGGAGAGCAGTTTACACAATTACCAGTTTTTCTTTTAGGACAAATTCTTTTTGAAATAGAACTGCCTTTTTCTAGAATCAATATACTTTTATTTGGATTATTTTTTTTGAGTTCTAAAGCTGTAAATATACCACAAGGACCTGCACCAACAATTATAATATCATACTTCATAACTCTACCTCCTTAAAATCATATCAATTCAATACCCTATTTAATAATATACTTTTTTAGCAAAAAAAACTACTCATTGTTTTGAGTAGTTTTTTTAATATGGTTTAAAAGCCAGGATTTCCTCTCTTTTCTAACTATTTTATGAAATTTATCAAATTCTAATTTTTTTTCTTCACATATTTCAAGTATTTTTTCTTTCTTTTCACAAGGTATTTTAGCAGATAGTCCACAGCTAGAGCTAATCTGTCTAGGTACAGGCATTAATTTTATGGAAAAACCAAATTCCTTAAAGATTTTTTCAAAAGCCAATGCTTCTTGTGTTGTATGAAAAGTAATTACACAATAAAAATCATTCATTGAATCACCTATTTCTGAATATGAAGGATGAAATAGCTTTTATCTTCCTCAACATCAACCTTATATCCACTATTTTTTGCAAAACGTGTTACATTTTCAACTGCTACTTCCACATCTACAAGTATATCAAAAGATTCCTCTGGGCTTTCATCTAAGGCATTTTTCGTCATTATCACTGGCTCAGGACAAGATCTTCCTCTAGCATCTATAGTTTTAGCCATCTACATTACCTCCTCTTTTTTTCTTCTTTCTTTTAGGACATTTTTAACTACGCTATTTCCAATTAAAATTACTACAATAAGTCCTATGATGACTGCTAACTTTCCATTTGGAGTAACTCCTTCAGGACTAGAAGCTATTTGAAAATTGTGTGCAAAAGCTGCACCAACAATTAAACCTAATATAGTGATTCCAGCATCTGAATCTCCTTCACTGGCTAGTATTGTTTGTCTTAGTGGACATCCACCTAAAAGGATAGAACATATACCAGTTAGAACCATCCCTAAGAAATTCCAAAGGTGATTTGTATGGGCTACTGGTTGGTTAGCAAAACTTATTTGAAAAGAATCAAAGTTTAAGACTAGATTACCTATTAAATTAAAAATAAATATACCTAATATGCCCCATAGAAAATGATAGTCCTTAATAAGGATTGCATCTCTAAAACCACCAGCAGTACAAATTCTTGATCTTTGTAATATGAAACCTGAAATTAGTCCCAAAGATAGTGCAATAAGCACCGGAGCTTTCATGGAACCAGGTCCTTCTGTACTGAAAAAGATAAAAGATGGTTTTATTAATAAAAGTAATAGTAGTAATATAGAGAAAGTTGGAATGATATAAGAAGATACTTTAGTTTGCTTTGTGCTTTGTCCCAGAGAGTAACCTTTTTTTAAGAAATGAATTCCAATATAAATTCCTAGTAGATATCCAAGAAGACCAAATATAGCATTTAAATCCCCGTTAGCAAGTCTCAATATCATTCTAAGAGGACATCCTAAAAATACTAATGCGCCAAACATTAAAAATATAGCTAGTACAAATCTTATTATCGGAGAAGAACCGCCTCTAGATTTAAATTCTCCACCTAAAATTGCAGCTAATACTCCCCCGAAAATAAATCCAATGATTTCAGGTCGTATGTATTGCACAACTTCTGCCCTATGAAGGCCTAATGCTCCAGCAATATCCCTATAGAAGCATGCAACGCATATACCCATGTTTCCTGGGTTCCCCAGTTTCATTAAAATAGCACCTATTAAACCGATGATTCCACCATAAATAAAGATTTTTTTGTTCTCTTTCATTCTAACACCCCTTTATTTATATATTTATTCCACAATTCAATTATATAAAATTATAGTTTTTTATTAAAATAATAAATATCAATACTAGTTAATAAATTATCAAATTGATCTATAATAGTTAAAATATATATGGAAGTTTTGGGGAATATTATATTTAAGGTTAATGGAGGGATTGAAATGAAAAGAGCAAAGTATAGGCAATTATTTAAAGAAATACTTAAAGCTTATTACGAAGAAGTATTTGAAGAAAAAATAGAAGAGATAATGAATAGAGAAGATATAAATAAAGAAAGCCTTTCAAAAGTAATTTCTGCTATCTGTGGCGTGGAAGTAGATTATTCGGGTGATTTTTCAGAAAATTTAAAGTCTGCTATTAAAAATTATCAAGAAACTAACAAAGTTGTTATAAATACATCATCTTGTATAAAAAACTGTATAAAAGTTGATGATAAAATTATTTGTGAAAATGCTTGTCCTTTTGATGCAATTATAGTAGATAAAGAGACATTGCTCCCTAGTATAAGTATTGATTTATGCGTGAACTGTGGTATATGTATAGATTCTTGTAAAAATAAAAATTTTATAGACAAAATAGAGTTTCTCCCCATTTTAGAAATATTGAAAGAGAATAAAAAAGTGATTGCTGCAGTAGCACCTTCTATAGCTGGACAGTTTGGTGAGAATGTGTCTATGGGTCAATTAAGAGCAGCTTTGAAACATATAGGATTTGAAGATATGGTAGAAGTAGCTTTTTTTGCCGATATGTTGACTATAAAAGAAGCAGTAGAATTCAACAGGCATATTAATAAAGAAAAAGATTTTTTACTTTCTTCTTGTTGTTGTCCTATATGGGTTGGTATGATAAAAGGAAGATTTAAAGAATTAGTTAAATATACTTCTCCTTCTGTGTCCCCTATGATTGCAGCAGGAAAAATTATAAAAGAAATCGATCCAGAATGTAAGGTAGTATTTATAGGACCTTGCGTAGCTAAGAAGGGAGAAGCAAAATTAGATGATATAAAAGGTGCAATAGATTATGTACTTACCTTTACTGAACTTAAAGATATATTCGAAGTATTTGATATAGATCCAAATAAATTTCATGAAGAACTATCTACCCAATACTCATCTAGGGGAGGTAGAATATATGGGAGAATTGGAGGAGTATCTTTAGCTGTAGAAGATGCAGTGAAGGAAATGTATCCAGATAAAATAGAATTATTTACATCGGAACAGGCTAGTGGCATAAAAGAATGTAAAGCTATGCTTCAATCTGCTTTAAAAGGAGAAGCTAGTGCAGCATTTTTAGAGGGTATGGGTTGTGATGGTGGTTGTGTAGGTGGACCAAAAGCTATTATTTTAAAAGAAAAAGGTAAGCAATATATAGAAAAATATAGTGATGATTCTAAAGTTAATATTTCAGTAGATAATAGAATAATGAAAAAATTCTTGAAAAATATAGGTATAGATAGTATTGAAGATTTTGAAGATGAGAGAAAAGTAGAAATTTTTGAGAGAAATTTTTAATATATGGGGGAATTGAGATGTTTATTATTAAACTTTTGAAAATGCTTTTAAAAATAACATCAACTTTTATTACTCTTTTAATATTAACAAGAATGCTTGGAAAAAAACAATTAAGTGAATTAACATTTTTTAACTATATAACAGGTGTAACTATAGGCTCTCTCGCAGCTAATACTATTATTAATACAAGTTCTGAATATTTGAATGAGATGATTAAATTGGTTTGGTGGATATTGCTTACTGTATTTGTAACTTTAATATCGTTAAAATCATCTAGGATTCGGGTATTGTTAGAGGGTGAACCAATTATGATTATAAAAAACGGAAAAATAATAGAAGAGGCTCTTAAATCTACTAAGCTAAATTTAGATGATTTAAGTATGCTCCTTAGAAGTAAAGATGTTTTTTCAATAACAGAAGTTGATTATGCCATATTGGAATCTAATGGTGAATTAAGTATATTAAAAAAACAAGAGAACCAACAAACTCAAAACCGTCTTTATATGCCTATTGAAATTATAATTGATGGAAATCTAGTGTATAGAAATTTAAAGGAATTAAGTCTCGATAAAACCTGGATTTATAAAGAACTAAAAAATCAAGGAATAAATTCCATAGAAGAAGTTCTCTATGGAGAAATACAAGAAGACGGTTCTCTTTACATAGACAAAAAATCCTAGTTTATTAAACACCCTTCCAACAGTTCTACATCAACTATTTTAATCACATTTTTATCAAAATCTATTATTTCTTCATCTCGCATTTTTATTAATTCTCTAGACAATGATGGCCTTGGTACATTTAAAACTTCGGCCATTTTTTTTCTTCCATAAGAAAATTGAAGAAAATTATTATTTTGTTTACTATATTCATCTAGAAGAAAGTTCGCTATTTTTTTCCTTATGGTTTCATGTGACAAAATTTTTATTTTAGAATTTAGCATGAGGATTCTGTCAGAAAGAATTGTCATAAAATTACCCAGAAATTTATCACTAATACTGCAAAGATTTATAATGTCGTTTTTATGTATGAACATTATTTTACTGTTATCTATAGACACAATAGTCGCTGGATATACATGTTTCTTTGAAAAAACAATGGCTTCGCCAAAAATATTTCCCGATTTAAATCTACTTAATGTAACTATATTGCCAGAAGGAAATGTTTTTTGAATTTCTACTAACCCATCTAGTATAATGCCTAAACTTATACACTCTTCTTCTTCTATAGCAATTATTTCATTTTTTTTAAAATTAGATATTTCATAATTAATACTTTCCAATGATTTTGCTATTTCATTATTAGGTATGCCTTTAAATAGTACGCATTTATTCAATACTTCTACAATCTTGTCCATTGAATACCCCCAGTGAATATATACTGCTTATTTTATCATATTTTATTATATATCAATAAATAAATCAATTATAGCCCGGGAAATAAATATGACGTTTTTTAGGGAAATATATAAATGGCAAAAAGGATAATTTGACGTATTATTAGGTAATATCTCTATATAGGTAGTTGAAAATATATATGATTTCTAATAAAATGAGGCTATGAATATATAATTTAAGGAGCGATTTCATGAAAATTAAAACAAAAAAGAGAAATTATCTGGCTATTTTTTTAATAATATTAGCTATTGTTATGGCCTCATTTTTCTATATTAGATTTTCAGTTAAAATAGAGACAAAAATGTTATCAGATACTATAAAGGAAGAGATATCTAAATTGTTGGAGCTTTCTACGGTAAAATATAACTATGTTAATGTAGTAGCTTATAAGGACAATAAGAAGTTTAGTGGAATAAACATGCCTTTTACTAATAAAAGTTTTCTTATTAAGTATAGTGGATATATAAAGGCGGGAGTAGATTTAAAAAGTGCTGAAATAAATGTAAATGATACAAAAAGTGTTGAAATAAAATTGGACAAACCCAAAGTATTAGATAATGTAATAAATGAAGAGGATTCATATATATATGATGAAAAAGAGTCAGTATTTAATCAACTTAAATTAGAAGATTTACATAATGTATTGGTGAAAGAAAAGAAAAATATGGAGAAAGAAGTCATAAAAAAAGGATTGTTAACAGAATCAGAAAAAAACACAAAAGAAATTTTGACATCTTTTCTTAAAAATTTAGGATTTGAAAATGTAAAAATTGTATTTAAATAGGGAAAACAAGCTGTTTTATATGATATATTATGTATAATAACAAATGAATAGGGGGGGAACCTTATGATTTGTGAGGTTTATGATTTAAACCATTTAAAAACTTATAAATATGTAGTGATTATAGCAAAGTATCATGGCAAATGGATTTTGTGCAAACATAAAGAAAGAGATACATGGGAAACTGCTGGTGGACATATTGAATTAGGAGAAACTCCATTGGATGCTGCTAAAAGAGAATTATTTGAAGAGACAGGAGCTGTTTCATTTGACATAAAACCTATATTTGATTATTGGGCTGCAGATAAAACTTCTGACGTTAATGGATCTGAAGCTAATGGAATGGTTTTCTATGCAGATATAAAAAAATTAGGTGATTTGCCAGAAAGCGAAATGGAAAAAGTAAGATGTTTTGAAACGTTGCCATCTAATTTAACATACAAGGACATTACACCAAAATTATTTCAGCATTTAGATAAAAATTTCAAGCATTTATTATCAGTATAATTTGTAGTACTCTATATTCTTGTTTATTTTTATGTAATATGAGGAAAGGATGATTCAGTATGAAAATTGTCTATGATACTTATGATTCTCCATTAGGGACAATATATATAGTAGTGGATGAAATAGGGGTTAGAAGAATAATACTTTTTGAAAATGAATGGTTGGAATATAGGAATAAATACAACAATATAAAACAAGATAGAAGATTATGTAATAATGTAATAAGAGAATTGGATGAGTATTTTAACAAAGAGAGAAAAGAATTTCAAGTGTCACTGTCTATAGAAGGTACTGAGTTTAGAAAAAAAGTATGGGAAGCTTTAAGGAATATTCCTTATGGTGAAGTTAGAAGTTATTCACAAATAGCAGAAGCTATTGGAAACCCTAAAGCTGTAAGGGCAGTAGGACAAGCAAATAGGGCGAATTTACTTCCAATAATAATACCTTGTCACAGAGTCGTAGGTAAAAGTGGAGAATTAATGGGATATGCAGGGAATAAAACATCCGTAAAGCAATTTTTACTTGAACTAGAGGGAGTGGAGATTTAATTTAGATATGTAGGGGGGGAATTATGGTAAAATATAGTGACATAAATCAATATATAGATGAAATAACAGGGGTATTGAAAGAAAATTCCAATAAAGATAATATAAAACAAATGGAAAAGTATATGAAAAACAACTTTCAGTTTTTAGGCATTAAAGCTCCTCAAAGAAGAAAAATAAGTAGAGTATTTTTGAAGAAAGATAGTAGACCAAAATATGACCAAATAGAAATAGTAGTTAAAAAATTATGGGAATTGCCAGAAAGAGAATACCAATATTTTGCGTGTGATCTTTTGGAGAAATACAATAAGGATTTCTCAAGAGAGATTATTAATCTATTTGAGTACATGATAATATATAAATCTTGGTGGGATACAGTAGATATAATTTCTAAGAAATTAGTAGGAGAATATTTTAAACAATTTCCTGGAGAGAGAGATAAATATATTAAAAAATGGATAAAATCAAATAATATTTGGCTACATAGAACTACGATATTATTCCAATTAGGATATAAAGACAGAACTGATATAGGGTTATTATTTAATATAATAGAAATTTTAAAAGATAAAGATGAATTTTTTATACAAAAAGCTATTGGTTGGGCACTAAGAGAATATTCAAAAACTAATCCTAAAATAGTTAAAGAATTTATTGAAAATACAAAATTATCACCATTGAGTGAACGTGAGGGTATGAAAATTGTTAATAAAATAGTTTAGGAAGGGGCTTATGACAAATAATATTTGGTCTAACTCTGCTGGTCATTCAGATTGCTCAGATGATCCAAACTATTTTAAAATGATTAGAAAAACATTTAATTTTGAAGATAATTTATAATTGTTTGATGATGGATATGTAGAAAAATTAGATAATAAAAAGTAGAACAGTTAAAGAAAAAGCTGCTTTAAAGCAGCTTTTTATAAAATAAAAAGAATCGTCCCTATACTTTATTCTTTTATATAGCAATTAACTATTTTTCCATAGTATAATATATGGTAATCGTTGTTTATATAGTATTTTTCCTTAATGCTATCATCTAAAGTTCCAGGTTCCATAGCTTGTTTATATACTATTTTACATTCATAGTGGAGTTCACAATTTTCAATTATAGGTGTATTTACTTTTATACCATCTTTTAACTTTAGATTACATTCTTTAAATTTATTCACATCTCTTCCAGACTTAGTTCCACAAAAGGCTAATTCTTTTTTCATATCTACTTTAATAGGTATACTTACTGTAAATTCATCAGAGTTTTCTAATAGATTGTAAGTATGTCTAGAATATCTAACAGCCACAATAAATATAGGCATACTCCATATGACTCCAATATTTCCCCATCCTATAGTCATAGTATTTACTTCATTACCACTTTTTACAGTAAGGAAAGCTCCCTTATTTATCTGATCAAGAGCTTCTTTAGAATAATCATTAAAATTAACCTCTTTGAACATACAAAACATCCCCCTTAAATATAATATTTGACCTAAGTTATAGTATACTATATATTTCCGTATTTATGATGAGAATCCTTTTTTAAAACATCTTGAATTGTAATTATTGGAACACTACTAGCTATGATGTACAATAAGGACAAGATAGTTGAAAAAGTAGGGTGTAATAAAGGAAAAAAATAATCACCTTTTATAAAATTTATTCCAAAATAATTATTTTTAATTAATATGTTATTAAAAAAGATTTGATTTTCATGAAGAATAATGATAAATTAATATTAGTATATAATTTAATATTAAAGGTGATGGAGTTCACCATAACTGCGTGATGCTAATGACTCCTATGGGTAATATTATTATCTATAGGAGTTTTTGTTTTGTAAAAAATTAATTATATTAGGGAGTGGTTTTATGGCTAGAAGCTTAGCAATTATATTATTATTAGGGTTGCCAGCAAATAGATTTTTTGAAAAGATGAGAATGCCAGGTTTATTAGGAATGTTAATTTTAGGTATAATAATAGGGCCTTATGGTCTTAATTGGATTAGACCTGAAATGATTAATATATCACCAGATTTAAGAAAAATTGCTTTGATTATTATTTTATTAAGAGCAGGGTTTGGAATTAATAAAAATGATTTAAAGAAAGTTGGAACTTCAGCTCTAAAAATGAGTTTTATACCAGGAGTAATAGAAGGATTTTTTATTGCTTTTGCCTCAATAAAAATTTTTAATTTTTCTTTTATAGAAGGTGGAATATTAGGATTTGTTCTTGCGGCAGTTTCTCCTGCCGTTGTAGTTCCTTCAATGCTGGATTTAAATAAGAATAAGATAGGTACGGATAAAGGTATTCCAACTTTAATAATGGCTGGAGCTTCTATTGACGATGTTTTTGCTATTACTATATTTAGTGTTTTTTTAGGTCTATATAGTGGTAATAATATAAATATTAGCATTCAACTGTTAGGTATTCCAATATCTATATTATTAGGTATTGCAGGTGGTGTAATTATTGGTTATATGTTATTGAATATTTTCAATAAATATCATATACGTGATACTAAAAAAGTTTTATTAATACTTGGTTTTTCAATTTTATTTACTGAATTAGAAAATTTATTGAAAAGTAAAATTTCAATAGCTTCCCTATTGGGAGTCATGACAATAGGTTTTATTATATTAGAAAAAAGACCTGAGGTAGGTAAGAGATTAGCTATAAAGTTTGATAAAATATGGATTTTTGCACAAGTATTTCTTTTTGTTTTAGTTGGTGCACAAGTTAATATTTTAGTTGCACTTGATTCTGGAACAAAAGGCATTATAATTATACTAATTGGTCTTATAGGAAGAAGTATTGGGGTCATAATATCTCTTCTAGGAACTAGTTTAAATTGGAAAGAAAGACTATTTTGTATAATATCTTATATACCTAAGGCAACTGTTCAGGCGGCTATAGGAGGAGTACCTTTATCTTTAGGTGTAGCATCTGGAGATGTAATTTTAGCAGTAGCGGTACTATCTATTTTAATAACAGCACCTTTAGGAGCTATAGGAATAAGAGTTTTTTCAGAGAGATTTTTAACAGTAGAAAAATAGATTTTATGGAGGGATATGTATGAAACCCAAAGTAGCATTTATATGTGTTCACAATTCTTGTAGATCTCAAATAGCAGAAGCTTTAGGAAAGTTATTTGCTTCAGATGTCTTCAAATCATATTCTGCTGGAACAGGGTTAAAACCTGAGATTAATCAAGATGCTGTGAGGATAGTAAAAGATTTATATAATATTAATATGAATGAAACTCACTATCCTAAATTAATTAAAGATATACCAGAAGTTGATATAGTTATAAAAATGGGCTGTAATGTAGTTTGCCCATATTTACTATCAAAATACGAAGAGGATTGGAGACTAGATGACCCTACAGGTAAAAGTGATAAAGAGTTTAAAAAGATAATTATGATAATTGAAGGGAAGATTAAAAAATTAGCAGAAAAAATTAAAGAAGGAGAAATTGATTTGAATTAGTACCCAATTATTTATAGTCTTAATAAAAGCCCTTATTGCATATAATGACTATATAGGATAGGGGGAGATATGGTGTTTAGGCGGATTAAAGTAGTAGTTTTAAGTTTTTTTCTTATGATTATAGTAATTGTTGTTGGGAATCAAATACATTTATCCTTGGTTGAGAAAAATAAAGACAATAATTATGAAGGTGTATATTCAACTGATAAAGAATTAAATTTATCTATACTCATTGAAGTAGATAGAAAAATTTTATACTTAATAGATATGGATACGAATGAAATTATAAAAAAATATGTAGTAGCTACAGGAAAGCCTGATTCTCCTACGCCTTTAGGTACTTTTAAAATAGTTGAAAAAGCTGCATGGGGAGGAGGATTTGGCTCTAGATGGATGGGGTTAAATGTCCCTTGGGGAAAGTATGGAATTCATGGTACTAATAAACCAGGTTCCATAGGTTATAATGCTTCAGCTGGATGTATTAGAATGAGAAATCAAGATGTAGAGGAACTTTATTCAATGGTAAAACATGAAACTATTGTTACTTTAGTTTCTGGTGAGTATGGTCCATTTAGTCATGGATTTAGAACAATAAGACCAGGGGATAGAGGTGCTGATGTAAGAGAAGTTCAAAAAAGGCTTAAGCAGAAAGGATATTATGAGGGATCAATAGATGGGGTATATGGTGATGGAATGAAGTCTGCATTGATAAATTTTTTAAAGGATAATAATATGGCTATAACTGATAATATAGGACCTAATATTTATGAAAAACTTGGAATAGTACTTATGGATTAAATATTTATATAAATCCCTTTACAAAGAGAGAACTTTTTTCTATAATATTGTGGTCGGACTTATTATTATTTTCAGGAGATGGTTTATATGATATGTAAGAAATATGAAATTCAGCGCGGCTATCTTCTTTATAGAGATGAGCTAGTATTTAAATCTATTTTACACGAATTATTCTGGAGAGCGAAAATGAGAAGTAAAGGGTGTAAAATTAAAGAAATGAGACGTTATAATTAGTCTTTTAAATATTTTTTTAAAAAATTCGAAGAAAACTTCTGTTTAAAATAAACAAAAGTTTTCTTTTTTATTTATATACTTGATATTGGCAAAGATGCTATAATAGTATCAAGATATATTTATTAGGTTAAATTACTTTTTTATGGGTATATTAAACATGCTAATGATTTTTAAGGAGGCGTTTTTATGTTATCAGAAAGATTAGTTGAAGAGTTAAACAAACAAATTAAGTATGAGTTGTATTCATCTCATTATTATTTAGCTATGGCTGGATATTGCCTTGGTGAAGATTTACCTGGCTTTGCAAACTTTTTTATAGCACAAGCTGAAGAAGAGAAGTTCCACGCTATGAAATTTTTTAACTTTGTAGATGAAATGGATGGAAAGATTAAAATATTAGGATTGGAAGAACCAGAAAATAATTACAAGTCAGTGTTAGATGTTTTTAAAGAAGCTCTTGAACATGAAAAATTTGTGACAAAGAGAATATATCATCTAATGGATATTGCAATAGAAGAAAAAGAACATGCTACTATTAGTTTCTTAAGATGGTTTGTTGATGAACAAATAGAAGAAGAAAATAGTATGAGAGATATAATTGCACAACTTGAAAAAATTAATGATGACAGTCATGCTATATATATGTTAGATAAAGAATTAGGCCAAAGAACATTTATAGCACCTGCAGATTCTGAATAATAAAATATAAAAAAAGATAGGCCCTTTTGGACCTATCTTTTTTTATATATTTATCTAGTAGTTGTTCCACCACTCATATTTTTTTGAGCCATTTCCACCAATCTTTTAGTCATATTTCCACCAACATAACCATTTTGTCTAGATGGTAAATTACCTTTATCCATTGTTTCGTAATTTGCCATTCCTAATTCAGATGCAATTTCTGTTTTCATTTGATTTAATGCTTGACGTGCTTCAGGAACTAATATTCTGTTACTTCCAGTATTATTATTAGCCAATTTGTTCAACTCCTTTCTAAAATTATAATTTATATATTAAATTGGTGTACTAGTATTATGTGTAGAAAAATAACTAATAAACATGTATTTTTTTCATTAACTATATTATTCTTCAAAAGAATCCAAAAAAATCATTTTAAATATATAATTTTAGTTAAGAAAACCGGAAACTAGTCCATAATTATGAAAAGTCTTAAATGTGCATTTTTTAAATAAAAAATTAAGTTAGTTCGATAAATAGGAAAACATATCTCAACTATACAAATGGAAGAGCATATTGCCTACTATATATAATGGCATGAACATTGCTTAATTAATCAGTATAACTAGTTTTAAAATTAAGAAAGGATTTGATATATATGGCTAATTTTTTATTCTCTAATACAGATACTGTTAAACTTGCTGAAAAATATGGAACGCCACTTCATGTAGTTTCAGAAGATATTCTAGTGGAGAGATGTAATGAGATTAAAAGGGATTTTATAGAAAGATATGAAAATACAATGGCAGTCTATGCAAGTAAAGCTTTTTTAACAAAAGAAATGGCAAGAATTATAAAAAGAGAAGGATTGGGAATGGATGTTGTTTCTGGAGGAGAACTTTATACTGCAATAAAAGTAGATTTTCCTATGGAAAAAATAGTTTTTCATGGGAATAATAAAACCTTAGATGAAATAGAAATGGCAGTAAAGCATAATGTAGGCAGAATAGTAGTTGACAATTTTTATGAACTAGATTTGTTAGGAAAAGTAGCTAGAAAATACAAGAAAAAAGTAAATATATTGTTTAGGATAACTCCGGGTGTAGATAGTCATACACATAAGTATATAAGAACTGGACAAATAGATTCTAAATTTGGGATACCATTGAATGAAAATATAATTCATAAGGCAATATTGGAAGCTATGGAATTAGAATATGTTGAGCTTAAAGGATTTCATTTTCACATTGGTTCTCAGCTTCAGGAAAATGAAACCCATGTAAAAGCGATTAAGATCATTGCATCTTTAATGAATGAAGTGAAAAATGATATTGGGTTTATAACTAAAGAATTAAACACTGGTGGTGGTTATGGCATTCATTATAATGGAGATGAAGACAGAAAGCCATTAAGATATTTTACAGATGCTATAATAGAAGAATTGGAAAAAGAATGTGAGAAATATAATTTAGAGAGACCAAAGGTAGTTATAGAGCCAGGTAGATGGATAGTAGGTGAGGCAGGAATCACTCTTTATACAATTGGTTCAATAAAAAACATACCAAGAATTAGAACTTATGTAGGAGTAGATGGAGGTATGCCAGATAATCCAAGACCAAGCCTTTATAATGCTAAATACGAAGCCTTAATTGCTAATAAGATGGATGAAGAACCTAAAAATATTGTTACAGTTGCAGGTAAGTGTTGTGAATCTGGAGATATACTTATTTGGGATTTAAAAGTACCATATATAGAGTCGGGAGACATATTGGCAGTACTTTCTACCGGAGCTTATAATTACTCTATGGCAAGTAATTATAATAGAATACCGAGACCAGCTGTAGTGATGGTTTCCAATGGAAAAGATAGGCTAATAGTGAAGAGAGAAACTTATGATGATATAATAAAAAATGAGATCTAAAAAATTTAATGAACGGGTGATATTATGAAGTTTACTAAGATGGTGGCAGCTGGTAATGATTTTATATTGTATAATGGATTTGATTATACTGTGAATAATTATAGTAATTTAGCTAAAAAATCTTGTAATAGACATTTTGGAATTGGCGCTGATGGTATAATGGTATGTGAGAAGTCTGATGTAGCTGATATTAAAATGATTTATTATAATTCTGATGGCTCTAGGGGAGAAATGTGTGGAAATGGTATAAGATGTTTTTCTAAGTATATATATGAAAATAAAATATTAAATAAAAAGAGTTTTACAATTGAGACATTAGCAGGTATAAAGACTATATGGTTAGAAATCAATGATGATACAGTGGAAATAATAAAAGTCAATATGGGGGTACCTATATTTGAAAGTAATATGATACCTGTTAGTATAGATAGTGACGAAGTTTTATTAGAAAGTATAGTTATAGATGGAATAAATATCATGTTTTCTTCCGTATTAGTGGGAGTGCCTCATACAGTTATATTTGTAGATGATATAAAACATGTAGATATAAATGGTTTAGGAGAGAAGCTGGAAAGTCATTCTATCTTTCCTGAAAAAACTAATGTAAATTTTGTGGAAATATTAGATAGAAATAATATAAATATATATACTTGGGAAAGGGGAGCTGGGAGAACTTTAGGATGTGGTACAGGTTCTTGTGCTAGTGTAGTGTTGGGTAAAAAATTAGGAAAGTTAAATAATATAGTAAATGTGAAAACTGAAGGAGGACAGCTCCAAGTTGAATTAAAAGATAACTATAATATATATATGAAAGGAGGGGCTACTACTATTTGTACTGGAAAAATGCTTGACCTATAGAGAATAATAAATATAAAGAGGTGAAGTATAATGATAAATGAAAAGAAAAAAAGTTTTTGGCAATATTATAGATTTCCAATTATACTCCTGTCATCTATAATATTGGGTTGCATAATAGGTTTAATTATGGGAGAAAGAGCTTCTGTTTTTAAGCCTTTTGGGGATATATTTTTAAATGCTATGTTTACTATAGTAGTACCATTAGTTTTTGTGACAATTACTAGCGCAGTATCTAGTATGACAGATATGAGAAGGCTTGGGAAAATATTAGGAGGTATGCTAATAGTATTTGTAATTACAGGTCTTATAGCTTCTATAATAATGATAATAACTGTGAACATCTTTCCGCCAGCTAGAGGGGTTCATATTGAAATGCCAGAAGCAGAGGAGATTGAGCCACTGAAAACTTCTGAACAAATAGTTTCAGCTATAACTGTTACTGATTTTACAGAACTGATTTCAAGAAAGAACATGCTACCATTGATTATTTTTTCTATATTCTTTGGATTATGTGTAGGATTGATAGGTGAAAAAGGTAAAAAGATTGCAGAAGGATTAAATATATTATCAGAAGTTTTTCTAAAGATGGTTTCAATTATTATGTACTATGCTCCTATTGGGCTAGGTGCTTATTTTGCAGCTTTAATTGGAACATTTGGTCCAGAACTTTTAGGTTCATATGCTAGAGCTATGGCTGTATACTATCCAATTTGTATTGTTTATTTCTTTGTAGCTTTCTTCTTTTATTCATATTTTGCAGGAGGAATGAATGGAGTTAAAACTTATTTTAAAAACATATTTCCAGTAGCCATTACTTCTTTGGCTACTCAAAGTAGTGTTGCTTCATTACCTGTAAACTTAGAAGCGGCAAAGAAAATAGGTGTACCTAAAGATGTAAGGGATATAGTTATCCCTATAGGAGCTACAGCTCATATGGATGGCTCTTGTTTAAGTGCTATACTTAAGATTTCTTTCATGTTTGGAATATTTGACATGCCTTTTAAAGGTGTAGGAACTTATATTACGGCTGTAATTATATCTATATTAAGTGGAGTAGTTATGTCTGGAGTTCCAGGTGGAGGCCTTATTGGAGAAATGCTTATTGTAAATCTATATGGATTTCCAGCAGAAGCTTTCCCTATTATAGCTACTATAGGATATTTAGTTGATCCACCTGCAACCATGATTAATGTAACTGGTGACTCATTGGCTTCAATGATGGTTACGAGAATAATTGAAGGTAAGAATTGGATGGCTAAAAAGTTTACGGCTAACGAATAACAAAAAGGCCTGGTGTATTTTGCCAGGCTTTTTATTATATTAGATTATATATAAGTTTACCGATTATATTAACTACCAAAGTGACTAGTATTGCAACAATAGTAGTTAGGAAAAAAGTAAATATAGGCCATTTTCTTCCCCCAGTTTCTTTTTTTATAGTTAAAAGAGTAGTTCCACAAGGAAAATGTAATAAGGAAAAAAGCATGAAGTTAAGACCAGTTATAAAAGTCCAGCCATTGTTTAATAATAAATTTTTTAACGTTTCTATACTCTCAAATTCAAGCATTGCTCCTTTTGACATATAACTCATTGTTAATATAGGGAGCACTATTTCATTTGCAGGAAGACCTAATATAAATGCCATCAGTATATAGCCATCTAGTCCTAATAATTTTGCAAAAGGATCTAAAAAATTTGCTGATATATTTAGAATGCTTGCTCCATTTATGGTTATATTTGCAAAT
Organism: Clostridiaceae bacterium; assembly: GCA_019391515.1. GTDB lineage: Bacteria > Bacillota > Clostridia > Tissierellales > Sporanaerobacteraceae > Anaerosalibacter. The sequence goes on from JAHXQP010000009.1 coordinate 59,093, forward strand.
ATCCAGGTTATAGCTCCAGCAGGTATAGCTACCATTATAGCCCTACTGAGGACAAAGAGAGTCCTATCTATAAGGCTTCTTATAAGTATTTTACCTATTTGTGGTTTTCTATAAGGAGGCAACTCTAAAGTAAAAGATGAGGGGACTCCTTTTAAAAAAGTTTTAGATAGAAATCTAGATACTATCAATGTCACAAATATTCCAATAAGTACTACAAAAACTACAGATATAGCTGCTATGATTGAACTATGTTTTTCATTTACTAATCCTCCAATAAATATAGTTGACATTGCTATTATTATTGGAAAGCGACCATTACAAGGGACAAAATTATTAGTTATTATTGCAATAAGCCTTTCTCTAGGTGAATCTATTATACGACAGGCCATAATTCCTGCAGCATTGCATCCAAAACCCATACTCATAGTTAAAGCTTGCTTTCCGTGAGTTCCAGCTTTTCTAAATGAATTATCAAGATTAAATGCTACTCTTGGTAGATATCCTAAATCTTCAAGTAAAGTGAATAGTGGAAAGAATATAGCCATTGGTGGTAACATAACAGATATTACCCAAGCAAGTGTTCTGTAGACCCCTAAAATCAATATTCCATATAGCCAATCAGGGGGATTTAATTTTAAAAATAAATAAGACAATTTGCTTTCAAAACTAAATAAAACTTTTGCTAAAAGATTAGAAGGATAGTTAGAACCTACTATGGTTATCCAAAATATTACACCTAGCAGCATGAGCATAATAGGATATCCTGTTATTTTATTTGTAAGTATATCGTCTAATTTTTTATCCCAATCTATTTTTCTATTATCTTCTATTGAAACTACTTCATCTGCTATTTGTTCTGCAGTTTCGTATATAGTGGTGACAATTTCATCCCCTATATTTTCATTTTCCTTAATGATATTTTCAATTTCTTCTAGTGGTTCACTGGTAAATCTATTTTCTATTAGAAAATTTTCTAATTCATTTTTTATACTTTTATCGCTGTCTATTAATCTAAGAGCAATCCATCTTAGATTATGACTTCTATCCAGGTATATAGAAAGTATATTTTCTATTTTTGTGATTGTATTTTCTATTTCAGGGCTATATTTTACTTTATTAGGATTAATTTTATAATTTGAATTGCTAATATTGTAAATAGTATTTAAAATTTTTTCAACTCCTATACCATCCCTTGCTATTGTAGGCACTATAGGTATTCCCAATTCATTTTCTAATTTTTTAACATCAATTTTTATACCTTTTCTTTTAGCTTCATCTATTAAATTTAGAGAAACCACTACATTATCAGTTATTTCCATTATCTGAAGGACTAAATTTAAATTTCGTTCAAGGGAAGTAGAATCTACAACTACTACTGTTATTTCTGGTTCTCCAAAACAGATAAAATTTCTTGCGATTTCCTCTTCTTGAGAATTAGCAAATATTGAATAAGTTCCTGGCAAATCTACTAATAAAAAACTTTCATCTTCATAGTTAAAAGTACCTTTGGCATTAGCAACAGTTTTTCCAGGCCAGTTTCCTGTATGTTGTTTTAAGCCAGTAAGATAATTGAATAATGTACTTTTCCCAGTATTAGGATTTCCAGCTAAAGCTATAACAGTATTGTCCATCTCTTTTTCTAGAATATATTCATCTTTAACTAGTGCTAATCCACTAGATTCATGGGTGAGTCCCATAAAAAAACCTCCAATCTATAATATATTTATTAAAATTTTCTCTGCTTCACTAGTCCTTAGTGCAATAATGGTCCCTCTTATGTTATAAGCAATGGGATTACCTGAGGGGCTAACCCTTTCATTTTTTATAATAGTATTTTGTGTAATACCTAGATCTAAAAACCTTCTTCTTTTATTTCCTCCGCATAGTATATTAATTACTTTTCCAGATTTCTGTACAGGTAACTCTGCAAGTGAAATTATATTATTGAGATTTTCCATAAAATTACCTCCTTAAAAAGATTTCACTTATCCATGCTATTCTAAAGTTATTATATGAGATAGCAGAAAAAAGGTTCTTTAGAATTTAGAAAGTTACAGGAACTTTTTTGGCTTTAAAGCGTAATATATTATTGCAAATAAAATTAGGAGGGTTGAAAATGAGAACTGAATCAAAAAGAAGAGAATTTCAATTGGCTAGGGCTTATGTGCCTTTTCAAATTATGAACAATGTATACAATTCAAAAGAAGCATTAAAAAAGGGGACTCTTTTTCCAGAATTATATATGCCATATAAATATGAAAAAAGATATTAATGGAGGTGTTTTCTATGGATAGAGAACAAGTTTGTTTATTGAAAGAAATTATGGAAGTAAGCTTTGTTTTAGATGAGACATCACTTTATTTAGATACTCATCCAAATGATGAGAGAGCATTAAGACTTCATAATAATTATGCTCAAAAATATAGTGAAATAGTATCTTTATATGAAGCTAAATATGGGCCATTGCAAAATCATAATATGAGTCAATATCCATGGGCTTATATTAATGGACCTTGGCCTTGGGAATTTGACTATAGATTATGTTAAGGGGGTTAGTATATGTGGATTTATGAGAAGAAACTTCAATATCCTGTAAAAGTAGATACATGTAATCCGACTTTAGCAGCTATGCTTTTAGAACAGTTTGGGGGAGCAGATGGGGAGCTATCAGCTGGAATTAGATATTTAACACAAAGATGGACTATGCCTACTGATAGGGCTAAAGGGCTATTAACAGATATAGGTACCGAAGAATTAGCTCATTGGGAAATAATAGGTACTCTAGCTTGGAAATTAGTAAAGGATGCTTCTGAGGAAGAGATTAAAGGTACACCTTTTGAAGCTCATTATGTAAATCATGGGAAAAGTCCATTTCCGCACAATGCAGCTGGAGCCCCGTGGACAGCTAATTATATACAATCTAAAGGAGATCCAATAGCAGATCTACATGAAGATATGGCAGCAGAACAGAAAGCGAGAGCTACTTATGAGTACTTAATCCAAATAAGCGATGATCCTGGCGTTATAGATACATTAAGATTTTTAAGACAAAGGGAAATAGTACATTTTCAAAGATTTGGAGAAGCACTGATGATAGTACAAGAAGATTTAGATAGTAGGAAATTTTATTAGCCCCAAAATTTCGGGGCTAATCTTTGTTTATTAAATTTTCTTCTCCCATTTCAACTAATTTTCTGGTCATAAGTCCTCCAACTTTACCTGCATAGAATATATTTTTAGTATTATCAACAGATTTATCTAAAGTAGTATCAAGTCCTAATTCTTTACTCATTTCAGCTTTAAATTCTTCAAGTCCAACTCTTGCATTAGGATCAATTTTGTCCATTAAAATTCCTCCTTATTTTCTTTAACTTATATTATATTTTTAACTTTATATTTAATTAAATACAAGGAATATAATAACAAAAATTCTAAAGATAATATTGACTTTTATATTCATATATTATATTATATGGATATAAGGATATAAAGAAGGTGTAAATGTTGGATATTGATAAAAAAATACTAGAAGAAAAAGCAGATGTTTTAAAGGCTATATCTCATCCTGTGAGACTTTGTATTGTGAGAAGACTCTTAAAAGAAGGAGAAAAAAATGTAACAGAGATGCAAAATTGTCTTGATGCACCTCAATCTACAGTTTCTCAACATCTATCTAGATTGAAAGCTGCAGGGGTAATTGAAGGAAGAAGAGAAGGAATAGAAATATATTATAAACTTATAAATAAAGATGTAGAAAAAATTTTAAAATCAATTTTTTAAGGTTTAAGTCGTCATTTAATTAACGATAAGTTAATTGAAAACGTATTCTAATGCCAGACCGAACAGACTATTAAATTTTTAAACGATATATTGTATTATCGTAATATATGAATCTTACAATATCTCAAGGGGGAATGTTAAATGTCAAAGAAAGTTTTAGTGGTTGGAGGAGTAGCTGGTGGAGCTACAACTGTTGCAAGACTTAGAAGATTAGAAGAGAATTTAGAAATAATTTTATTTGAAAGAGGCAAATATATATCTTTTGCTAATTGTGGCTTACCTTATTATATAGGAGGAACTATAGAAGAAAGAGCTGCTTTATTAGTTCAAACTCAGGAGTCAATGGAAAAAAGGTTTAATATTGATGTAAGAATAAAAAATGAAGTGACAAAAATACTTAGAGATGAAAAGAAAATAGAAGTTAAAGATTTATCTACTGGAAAAACATATGAGGAGTCATATGATTATTTAGTATTGTCTCCTGGTTCTACACCACTTAGACCACCAATACCAGGGATTGATTCTCCAAATATATTTAGTTTATGGAATATACCAGATACAGATGCTATACATGGATTTATAAAAGAAAACTGTCCTAAAAGAGCAGTCGTAGTTGGCGGAGGATTTATTGGTCTTGAAATGGCTGAAAATTTGCATGCATTAGGCATTGAAATATCAATAGTTGAAATGCTTGATCAAGTAATGGCACCTTTAGATTTTGAAATGGCTGAAATAATCCATGAACATATTAAATCTAAAGGTGGAAATCTTTACTTAGGTGATGGTGTACAAACTTTTGATTACAAAGATGGTAAGACTACTATTACTTTACAAAGTGGAAAAACTATAGAAACAGATTTAGTTATTCTTTCTATAGGTATACGTCCTAATGGAGAATTAGCAAAAGATGCAGGCCTTGAAGTAAATCAAAGAGGTGGAATAGTAGTTGATAGAAATTTAAGAACTTCTGATAAAAACATCTTTGCTATTGGAGATGCTATAGAGGTTATAGATTTTGTAAATAAAACTAAAACTATGGTACCACTAGCTGGGCCAGCAAATAAACAAGGAAGAATTGTGGCTAATAATATAGTTGGAAGAAAAGAAGAATACAAAGGAACTCAAGGAACTAGTGTTGCTAAAGTATTTGATATGACTGTTGCTAGTACTGGAAATAATGAAAAGATATTAAACAAGCTAGGTAAAGAATATGGAAAAGATTATCTTATATCTTTTATACATGCTAAATCTCATGCTGGCTACTATCCAGAAGCATTACCTATAACTATTAAACTAATCTTCGATTTAGAAGGAAAAATTTTAGGAGCTCAATCAGTAGGCTATGATGGTGTGGATAAGAGGATAGATGTAATAGCTACAGCCATTAGATTTGGAGGAACTATCTATGATTTGAAAGAACTGGAACTTGCTTATGCACCACCGTATTCTTCAGCAAAAGATCCAGTAAATATGGCAGGATATGTAGCTGAAAATATCTTAAATAAAGATGTAGACACTATCTTCTGGAATGAATTAGATGATTTAGATAGAGAAAATACTATTATATTAGATGTGACTGATCAAGAAGAAAGAGAAATGGGTTATGTAGAAGGTTCTATAAATATACCATTGAACGATTTAAGGGATAGGCTTGATGAATTAGACAAAGATAAGCTAATTGTATCTTATTGTGCAATAGGTATTAGAGGGTATATAGCTTCTAGAATATTAGTACAAAATGGATTTAAAGCTAAAAATCTTGCCGGTGGATTTATGACCTATGGTAATCTGTTTTGTAAAGATGAAAATGATTGTGGAGGAAGAATTCAATCTGAAAATATAGAATATACAGATCATGGAGAAATAAAGGTTATTGGAAACGAAGACGATAGTATAAAAACCCTTAAAATCAATATAAGTGAATTGACTTGTCCAGCTCTATCTAAAGAAATTAATGATGTTATAGAAAAAATAGATGATGGAGATATACTAGAAATACTATCAAGTGATCCTAACTTTAGCGAAAGAATGAAAACTTGGTGTAGTAATACGAGAAACACTTTTGTAAAAGATGAACGAGTTGATAAAGGCTTTTTAATTACTGTGAAAAAAGGTTTAAATAAATAATCTTAAAAATCAGAGGAGTTGGATCCTCTGATTTTTTATTTTTAAATTAATATTTTAAGTTGTTGTTTGTAATAAATAATTTTATTTTCTTTAAAATACAATAATTAATTATGAATAACAAAAAATAGGAGGAAAAAGGAAATAAAAGTAGAATATTAAATAATTAGCCAATATAATTTAAAGGAGTGCTAGGTATGTTAGTTGAATCTTTGATTTTATCAATAATTGTAGGAAAGATTAGAGGAGGAAAAATAAAAAGTATAGGTAATCTAAAAATAAAGGGCTGGTATTTATTTGTTCTGGGTTTTTTATTAGAGTATTCTAGTATATATATTGAAAAGTTAACTTATGGAAGATTATCTGTTTTAATAAACGAATATTTTTATTATATTCACTTTATAGTCTATATTTTACTTATAATTGGACTTATATTAAACTTAAAAAATAAAGGTATTCTGTTTGTTTTTATAGGTTCTTTATTTAATTTTATTGCTATTATACTTAATGGTGGGAAAATGCCAGTTTCTTTAGAAGGCCTTAAATATTCTTCATTGCTAAAACAAATAGACATGCTTAAAAATGGAAAGATATTAACACATAAAATAGCTACAGAAGCTATAAGAGTTTATTTTTTAACAGATATTATACCTATACCTAATCCTTATCCTATACCTAAAGTTATTAGTGTTGGAGATATTTTTGTTGCATTAGGGATATTTTTTATAATACAAAAAGAAATGTTATCAAGAAAAAGAAAGGATAATATATTAGATTTTACTTATGGAACATGTAAATTGTAGAGAAATGTCTCTGGATAAAATTTTCCTTATCTAGAGACATTTTTATTTGTATATGTTTCGTTTTAAATTATATATGGATAAATTATAGATAGTATAAAACAATAAATACTAGGGATTAAAAAAAGATATATAAAGAAATGCCACATTAATCTGTAACTAAATAGTACCTTTAAGGCGTAGTAAATATGCATATTCTATGATATTATACTATTAAAGATAATGAATATGTATACTAATTGCCAGATTATATATTTGAGGTGTTATTAAAATGAATGATATTTTGAAAGATAGATGGATTGAAATTTTAAAAATACTATTAAGTAACACCTATCCTATAACTATAAATGATATAGAAAAAAAATTAAAGGTTTCTAATAGGACTATTAGAAACGATTTAGATAAAATAGATGAAATTATTCAAAGAGAAGGATATGGAAAAATCATAAGAAAACCTAGAGTAGGTATATGGATAGAATTAAACGGAGATAAAGAGAAGGAATTTAGAGATAATTTAAGAATAACTAGTTCTTATACCCAACCTTTTTTACCAGAAGAAAGACAAAATTATATTTTGAAGAGACTTTTAAAAGTACAACAACCAATTACAATGGAAGAGATTTCAGGAGAGTTATATGTAAGTAGAGTAACCGTATTTAAAGATCTAGATGAGGTTGAAAAAAAAGTAAAAGATTATAAACTATCTATTCTAAGGAAACAAAACTATGGAGTTAAGCTAACGGGAGAAGAAAAGGATTTCAGAAGGTTAGCAGGCGATTTTTTCCAAGGCTTAAATATTGATGATTTGTACAATGAGTGTGGCAGCGATATGAAAATGTTTTCTAAAGAGAATCTGTATATTATATCTGAAATTGTAAAAGAAGCTGAGAAAAAAATGGAGATTAAATTGTCTGATGAATCTATTTCTAATTTAATTTTTCACTCAGCAATTTCAATAGAAAGAATAAAACAAAATAAAGTTATTGAACTTACAGAAGATGATGTTTCTGATATTAAAGCACAAAAGGAATATTATATTGCAAAGTTATTAGCAGCTAAATTGGAAGAAAATTTTAAAGTTTCAATACCTGAAGATGAAATTTATTATATAGCGATTCATATATTAGGATCTAAATTACAACAGTCTTATAGTTTAGACAATAGTTTGAAGATATTGGATAATATCGATAAAGAGATAGTTAATTTGTCTAGGGAGATAATAGAACTAATAGGAAATATATTATCTATGGATTTGACCAAAGACAAAAAAGCGCTGGTAGGACTGGCATTACATTTAAAACCAACTATCAATAGATTAAAATATGGTCTTACTATAAAAAATCCACTTATTGATGAAATAAAAGAAAATTATCCTAGTATTTTTGGAGCAAGCTGGGCAAGTAGTGTTTTATTTGAAAAATATTATGGATTTAAAGTAAATGAAGATGAAATAGGATATATAGCAATCCATATTGGAGCTGCAATAGAGAGACAAAAGTCCAATACTAAGGCTGTAGTAGTATGCAGTAGTGGTGTCGGTACATCCCAGTTAGTATCTATAAGATTAGAAAAAGCTTTACCAAGTCTTCAAATTGTAGATATAGTTTCAAAACATGAAATTGAAAACATAGAAATAAAAACTTTTGATATAGTTATTTCTACAATACCTCTTGATTATTATTTAAAGCCAGTGGTTCAAATAAGTCCTTTTTTAGAGGAAAAAGATATATTAGAGATAAAAAAATGGGTTATAAATATTGAAAATACCAAGAGATTAGATGTAGGTCTGATGGAAGATAATTCTCAAGTTTTATTTAAATCAGATTTAATCTTTTCCAATTTGAAACTAAAGACAAAAGAATCAGTGATAGAATTTTTAAGTTATCACATGATGAAACAAAACTATGTAAAAGCAGATTTCGTAACAGAAGTATTTGAAAGAGAAAAACTTACTTCTACAGCTATAGGGAATGGGGTAGCTATTCCTCATGCTAATCAACATTATGTAAAAAGACCAGTTATAGCTTTTGCTACATTGGAGGAACCAATTGATTGGTCAGGGAACAATGTAGATATTGTTTTTTTACTAGGGCTAAATTTCGATTCTAGAGACGTAATTAAAAAAACTTTTTCTGAGTTTTATAGATTATTAGATGATAAAGAAATATTAAGTAAAATTAGGAAAAGTAATAATAATGAAAAAATATATAGATTATTGACGAAAGGAAGAAAATAGTATGAATATTCTGGCTGTTACTTCTTGTCCACTAGGTATTGTTTGTACAAATTTAGCTAAGGAAGCATTGGAACAAGCTGCAAAACAAGCTAATGTAAATATAAAGGTAGAAACTCAAGGAATATTAATAGAAAATGAGATAACTAGTTCTGATATTAAAAAAGCTAAAGCAGTTATATTAACTAATGATGGACCAATTGATAGGAAGGAAAGATTTGAAGGATTGCCAGCCATTTATGTAAGTTGTAAGGATATAATACAAAATTCTTTAAATATAATAAAAAACATAAAATAAAAACATATATTTAGGAGGAATGAAAATGTATAGTGAAAATGTTACTTTAAAAAATGAAGCAGGTTTACATGCTAGACCAGCTAGTCTATTTGTAAAAGAAGCATCAAAATATAGTTCAGAAATAAAAGTGGTTAAGGATGGGAAAGAATATAATGCTAAGAGCATAATGGGAATACTTAGTATGGGTGCTGGTATGGGAGATTCAATAAAAATTGAGGCAGTTGGAGAAGATTCAGAAGAAGCAGTGAAAGGTTTAGTTGAATTAGTGAATAATAAGTTTGGAGAGTAGGAGGCTGTCAATATGAAAGGCATAGGAGTTTCTCCAGGTATATCTATTGGTAAAGTTTTTCTGAAGAAAGAAGTTAACATAGACATTAAAAGGAAAGATATAGATAATGTTGAAGTTGAAATAGATAGGCTAGATGAAAATATTGATAAAAGTATAAAAGAGATAGAATATCTATATGAATATACTTTAAAGGAATTTGGACAAAAAGAAGCAGAAATTTTTAATGCTCATAGATTAATGTTAGAGGATCCAGAATTTATAGGAAGAATTAAGAATAATATTAAGGAAGAAAAAATCAATTCAGAATGGGCAGTAAAAAAAGCAACAGATGAGTATGTTAAAATTCTAGAAAGCCTTGATAATGAATATTTAAAAGAAAGAGTAGCCGATGTAAAAGATATATCAACTAGACTTTTAAAAAATCTATTAGGTATAAAAGGTGTAGAGCTATCAAGTTTAGAAGACGAATATATTATAGTATCTGATGATTTAACCCCATCAGATACAGCTCAAATGAGAAAAGATAAGGTTTTAGGATTTGTAACTGAATTTGGTGGGAGAACATCTCATACTTCTATTATGGCAAGAACATTAGAATTGCCTGCAATTGTTGGAGTAAAGGATATAACTAAAAAGGTAAGAAATGAAGATATTATAATTATGGATGGAAATGAGGGATTAGTAATTCTTAATCCTTCAGAAGAAGAAATTGAGAAATATAAAGAAAAGAAAAATTCTTATGAAAAATTTAAAAAAGACTTAAATAAATTAAAAGGTGAAAAAAGCATATCTAAAGACGAAATAAAAGTTGAAATAGCAGCTAATATAGGTACTCCTAAAGATATAGATAAAGTTTTAGAGCATGATGGCGAAGGTGTTGGTTTATATAGAAGTGAATTCTTATATATGGATAGAGATAAATTGCCAACAGAAGAAGAACAGTTTGAAGCATATAGGGTTGTAGCAGAAAAATTAGATGGAAAACCTTTAGTTATTAGAACTTTAGATGTAGGAGGAGACAAAGATTTACCTTATCTAAATCTTCCAGAAGAGATGAATCCATTTTTAGGATATAGGGCCATTAGACTTTGTTTAGATAGAACAGATATATTTAAAATTCAATTGAGAGCTATTTTGAAATCGAGTGCATATGGAAATGTAAAAATAATGTTTCCTATGATTTCTAATATAGATGAATTAAGAAAAGCAAAAGATATTTTAGAAGAAGTGAAATCTGAGTTAAGATCTGAAAATATTAAATTTAATGAAGATATAGAAGTTGGAATAATGGTAGAAATACCTTCAACAGCGATTCAATCAGATATTTTTGCAAAAGAAGTAGATTTCTTTAGTATTGGTACCAATGATTTAATTCAATATACCCTTGCAGTAGACAGAGGAAATCAAGATATTTCTTATTTATATAGTCAATATCATCCGGCTGTATTAAGACTTATTAAGATGACGATAGAGAATGGTCATAAGGAAGGCATATGGGTAGGAATGTGTGGTGAAGCTGCAGGTGACGAAAAATTAATTCCAATTCTTTTAGGAATGGGATTAGATGAATTTAGCATGAGTGCTTCTTCGATGCTAATGGCAAGATGGATTATAAAAAATACTTCTAAAGTTGAAATGGAAGAGAAAGTTGAAAAAATTTTAACCTTGGGCTCCCCCCAAGAAGTTGAAAAATATATAGATGAAAAAATAACCTCTAAGATTTAAATCTTAGAGGTTATTTCTTATTTAATACCTATTATAAAGGATATAAAATCATAAACATAGGCAATAATAATTAATGTGTAGAATAAATTAAAATGATTTGGGGGTGCTAGTTTGTCAACTAGATTATTTATAATTGCAGTAACACCAGCATTAGTTATAATAGTAGGTCTTTATTTAAGTGATAGATATGATAGAGAACCACTAAAATTATTATTAATAACCTATATTCTTGGAGCATTGTCAGTAATACCTACTATATTTGTAGAAGAATTATTAAGTTTATTCAATATTTTTCCTGGTATACTTGGAGCTTTTTATACAGCTTTTATAGTAGCAGGATTTACAGAGGAATATTTTAAAAGATTGGTTGTTTTAAAAGTTGCTTATAAATCAAAGTACTTTAATGAGAAATTAGATGGTATAGTGTATGCTGTATTTGCATCTATGGGATTTGCTACAGTAGAAAATGTTATATATGTTGTATATAGATATAGTAATAACCCTTATATTGGTCTTTATAGAGGAATACTATCTGTTCCAGCTCATGGAGTATTTGCAGTTACAATGGGATATTATTTATCTTTAGCTAAATTTAGTACTATAGAGGAAAGAAAAAGAAGGGCCTATAGACGTTCACTATATATGCCAATAATATTTCATGGAATATTTGACTTTATACTAATGGCCAATATACCACAGCTAACAATTATATTTGTTCCATATGTAATATATTTATGGTGGTTAAATGAGAGGAGATTAAGTAAATACTTATATGATTCTAAATCAAGATTTATAGGAACTCGGGAGAAAAGAAAGTAAAAAATCATTGAAAAAATTATGATATAGAAGTAATATATAGTTATACCATATAAAAAAGGAGAGAGAACATGAAAAAGAAGACTCTCAGAATCATATTTTTTACAATTTTAATTTGTATTTCTATTTTACTAACATCTTGTGTTAAATTAAGAGCCAAGCCTGAAACATCTGAATACCCTAATGAATCTACTAAATCTAAGTCAGTAGAAACTAAACCAAATGCTACTGCTACTATATTAGCAGCAGGAGATGTGATGTTTCATTCACCTCAGATTAGAGGAGCTTATGACGAGACAACAGGTACTTATGATTTTAAAGAAAATTTTAAATATATAAAGAAATATGTAGATTCTGCAGATTTAGCTTTAGCAAATTTTGAAACGACTACTGCAGGTGAAGAAAGAGGGTTTCAAGGATATCCAAATTTTAACTCTCCAGAAGAGGCTATAGAAGCATTAAAAGATTCAGGATTTGATATACTATCTACAGCAAATAACCATACTTTAGATCAAGGAAAAGATGGGCTTTTAAAAACCATAGATATAATTAAAAAATATGACCTTAAAAATGTTGGCACATATAAGGAACCAGAGCAGCATATACTTATTGAAAAAGTAAATGATATAGATGTTGGTATACTATCTTATACCTATGGATGTAATGGCATGGAACATACTTTGACAGATGAAGAATTAAAGTATATGGTAAATATAATAGATGAGGATAAAATAAAAAATGATATATATAAAATAAAAGAAAAAGGAGCAGATCTAGTTATTATGTTTATTCATTGGGGAAATGAATATGAAATGGAACCTAATGAAGAGCAAATAGAATTAGGGAAGAAAATGACAGAATGGGGAGTAGATATAGTATTTGGTAGTCATCCTCATGTGATTCAAAAGTCTGAAATAATACAATCTGATGGGGAAGACAAGTTTATAATTTATTCCCTGGGAAATTTTCTGTCGAATCAGAGAAGAGAAAGTATAAATAATAAATATACAGAAGATGGAGTTATGGTAAATATAGAAGTAGAAAAAGATTTTTCTAATAATAAAACTATTATAAAGAATGTGGAATATATCCCCACCTGGGTAAATAAGTATATTGAAAACGGGAAGCCTAAATATGAAATACTTCCAATTGAAGATTTTATGGATACAGAAGTATTTAATCAAGAAACCTTACTTAAAATAAAAGAGTCTTATGAAAATACTATGAATAAAATGGGCCAGTAGTAATAATTTCTGGCTTATTTTTATTAACAAAAAGTAATTTGCTTGTTAACTTTTGTTATTAATAAGTCTTTTTATTTATATAGATTTAAATTTACAATAATTTGTTATATAATAGAATCATAGAATATTATGTGAATATAGTATATAAGGGTGTGTGAAACCTTGCAATATTTAAAAGAACTTTTTCTAAATGTAAGAATTAGGGATATTATAGACATACTTATAGTAGCCTTTGCTTTTTATAAATTATTTATGCTTATAAGAGAAACAAGAGCAGAGCAACTTACTAAAGGAATTATAGTTTTATTTGTTGCTACTAAGATAAGTGAGTGGTTAGAGTTATTTACTGTATATTGGATATTGGAAAAAACTATGACTGTTGGAGTTTTAGCTATTCTTATTGTTTTTCAACCTGAATTGAGAAGAGGATTAGAATACATTGGTAGAAGTAGATTTTTTACTAAATCTTTTGCAGAGATAAAAGATGAGAGTTTAAATCAAGTAGTAGATGAAATAGTGGATGCAGTAGCCTCATTGTCGAGACAAAAAATTGGAGCATTGATAGTTATGGAGAGAGAAACTGGTCTAAGTGAAGTTGTAGAAACTGGAACTAGAATTGATGGTAAAATTTCAAGTGGTCTACTTATAAACATTTTTATACCTAATACCCCTCTTCATGATGGCGCAGTATTAATAAAAGAAGATATTGTCAAAGCAGCAGGCTGTTTTTTACCTTTAACAGACAACACATCTTTAAGTAAAGAATTAGGTACAAGACACAGGGCCGCGTTAGGCATATCAGAAAAGTCAGATTGTCTAGCTATTGTCGTTTCAGAAGAAACAGGTGCAATATCAATAGCGGAAAATGGGAGCCTAGCAAGGTATCTGGATACAAAAACATTGAAACAAATACTTATTGATATGTATAAACCTAAAATTCAACGACAAAGTTTTTTTATAAAGTGGAGGCGTAAAGATGAGCAAGGAGAAGAAAAGTAATCTCACTATAAAAATCTTTTCTCTAGTAATTGCTATTATATTATGGAGTTATGTAATGAGCGAAGTCAATCCTAGAATAACTAAGGAATTTAGAAATATTGATGTTGTATTTTCTAACATGGAAGATTTAGAGCGTTCGGGCATTGAACTCATGTCTCCAAAAGAAGTCAAAATAAATGTAAAGGTTGAAGGTAGGAGAAGTGAAGTTTTAAAGCTTAGAGATACTGATATAATAGCAAAAGCAGATTTGAGTGGATATTCAGAAGGTACTAAGAAAGTACCTATATATATAGATGCACCAAGCAAAGTGGATATTGTTGATTATACCCCAAAGGAGATCTCTTTTAGGTTTGAAAGGATTGTATCTAAGGAAAAGCCAGTTGTGTTAAAAACTATAGGAAAACTTGAACCAGGGTATAGTTTAGGAGATGGAGAAATAAAACCTCAATCTGTAATATTAAAAGGACCTAAAAGCTGGGTAAATTCAGTTAGGGAAGTTGTAGCTGTAGTGGATATAACAGGTAAAACTAAGGATATAAATGCTACGGTGCCTATTAAGCTTTTAGATGATGACGGAAACGATGTAGGAAGGGTGGAGAAAGAGCCTAATGTTGTAGATGTCTTTATTCCTATGTATAGGAGTAGAAAAATTCCTATAGATATTCAATTAGATGGAAGCATTCCAGCTGAATATGAAAATTATACATTGACTGTTTCACCTAAAGCGGTGGATGTAAAGGGTAATGATACTATTTTAAATAGTTTATCGTCTATAAAAACGGAGCCAATCAATGTATATAAACTTGTAGGAAGTGGGTCTGTAGAGACTGAATTATTATTACCTGAAGGTATAGAATTAGTTGATCCAAATAAAAAGATAATTGTAAGTTTAAAGTCGAATAGTATTGAAAATGGAACAGATGTTGAAGATTCTGATGGAGAAGATGTAAATATTAATGAAAATATAAATAAAAGGTTTGATTATAGTTTTTCTGAAATAAGCGCTAGAAATTTAGGAGATGGATTAGTTATTGATACCAGCAATTCTACTAATAGCATAACAGTTGTTTTAAATGGTCCCAAAGATTATTTAAATTCAATAGGAAAAGAAGTTTTGTCTCCAGAAATTGATTTAAAGGGATTAGATGAGGGAGTCCATGAAGTAAAATTAATTATAAAAGATATTAGGAAAATAAAAGTATCAGATATTATTCCTGCTGAAGTAAAAGTTTCATTAAAAAGAGAAGAAAAGGAGTGAAGGCATGACTAGAAAGTATGTATTAGTCATTAACCCAGGCTCTACTTCTACCAAGGTAGCAATATATGAAGCTGAGAAAGAGATCAAATCTAATAAAATTACACACCAACTGAAAGACCTAGAGAAATATGAAAGAGTATATCAGCAATATGATTATAGGTTGAAACTAATTTATGACTGGTTAGCTAAGGAAGAAATATCCACTTCTTCTTTAGCTGGGGTAGTTGGTAGAGGAGGGCTTCTAAGGTCTATACCAGGAGGCACTTATCTTGTAACAGAAAAAATGATAGAAGATTTAAAAATTGGTATTCAAGGTGAACATGCTTCAAATCTAGGCGGCATCTTGGCAAAAGGTATTGCAGAAAAAGAAGGAATCAAATCTTATATAGTGGATCCAGTAGCTGTAGATGAATTTGAGGACATAGCTAGGATTTCAGGTCTTAAAGAAATAAAAAGAAGGTCACTAATCCATTCATTAAATATTAAAGCAGTTTCCTATCGAAGAGCAAAAGAATTAAACAAAGATTTAAGCGAATTGAATTTAATAGTTGCACATTTAGGAGGGGGCATATCTATAGCTCCTGTTAAAAAAGGAAAAATGATAGATGTTAATAATGCTAGTGAAATGGGACCTCTTTCTCCTGATAGGACAGGAAGTCTTCCAGTTGGGGATTTAGTGAAACTTTGCTATTCAGGAAAATATACTCATGAAGAAATGAAAATAAAATTAAAGGGAAAAGGTGGACTATCAGGTTATTTAGGGACTATGGATGCCAGAGAAATAGAGGCAATGATAGCCCAAGGTGACAAAAAAGCAGACCTTATTTATAGCGCGATGGCATATCAAATAGGTAAAGAAATAGGATCTGTAGCAACAGTTTTAGAAGGAAATGTGGACAATATAATCTTAACAGGTGGACTAGCTTACTCAAAGTATTTAACAAATCTTATAATTGAAATGGTAGAGTTTATTGCAGATGTAGTAATATATCCTGGAGAAGATGAAATGGATGCCTTAAATAAAGGGGTACTTAGAGTGCTTAATAAGGAGGAAAAAGAAAAAATATATGAAAATGAGGTGGACTTATAATGATAAAGAATTTCCAGGGGTTATTAGATTTAGCTAAGGAGAGGGAACCAAAAAAAATTGCTGTAGCAGTTGCCGAAGATAGAGAAGTACTTACTTCTGTAAAAGCAGCTAAAGATCTAAACGTTGCAGATGCTATTCTTGTTGGAGATAAAAATAAAATTGAAAAGATAGCAAGGGATATACAAATGGATCTTTCTCAATTTGAAATTATAGATGAAAAGGATACAGTTGAAGCTTGTAGAAAAGCTGTAAGTTTAGTTAGTTCAAAAAAAGCCCATGTTTTGATGAAAGGTTTAGTAGATACTGCAGTTATAATGAAGCAAGTACTAGATAAAGAAATAGGCCTTAGAACAGGAAATTTAATAAGTCATTTAGCTGTATTTAGTGTCTCTACATATGAAAAGTTGCTTATTGTTACAGATGCAGCCATGAATATACATCCAGATTTAGGCCAGAAGAGACAAATAATTGAAAATGCAGTGTCTTTTGCCCATAGTTTAGAAATAGAAAAACCAAAAGTAGCTGTAATTTGTGCAAGGGAAAAGGTTACCCCAAATATGGAAGCTACAATTCACGCAAAAGAATTAGAAGATATGAATAAAAAAGGTGATATTACAGGTTGTATTATTGAGGGGCCATTGGCCTTAGATAATGCTATATCTAAAGAAGCGGCAGAACATAAAGGTATAGATGGACTTGTCGCGGGAGATGCCGATATATTAATTATGCCTAATATAGAAACAGGTAATGTGCTTTATAAATCTTTAACTTTCCTTGCAAAGGCTGAAAGTGCAGGGTTAATAGTTGGAACATCAGCTCCAATAATATTAACTTCTAGGGCTGATACAGCAGAAGCTAAACTACGTTCTATTATATTAGGCGTACTTATGGCTTCTAAACTAGGGCATACTTATGGTTTCTAAACTAGGGCATACTTATGGTTTCTAAAAAATAGACAAAAATTAGAGAGGGGACTTAAAATGGAAGAAAAGTACAGGATATTAGTAATAAACCCAGGTAGCACATCTACAAAGATTGCTGTATTTGATGATGAAAAAGCTATATTTGAGGAAACACTTAGACATTCTACAGAAGAATTATCTAAATATGATAAAGTGTATGATCAATATAAATTTAGAAAAGATATAATACTTGAGATTTTGAATAGAAATAATATAGAACTGGAATCTTTAAATGCAATAGTAGGTAGAGGAGGATTGTTAAATCCTATAGAAGGCGGTACTTATGTAGTTAATAAGAAAATGTTAAAAGATTTAAAAATTGGTGTTCAAGGAGAGCATGCTTCAAATTTAGGTGGAATAATAGCTAATGAAATAGCTAAAATGATAGACAAACCTGCTTATATAGTAGACCCGGTAGTTGTAGATGAGATGGAAGATATAGCTAGAATATCAGGTATGCCTGAAATAGATAGAAGAAGTATTGTACATGCATTAAATCAAAAGGCTGTTGCAAGAAGACATTCTAAGTCTAAGAATAAAAACTATGAAGACATGAATTTAATAGTTGCTCATCTAGGTGGGGGTATATCTGTAGGAGCTCATAGAAAAGGAAAAGTTATAGATGTAAATAATGCTCTTGATGGAGAAGGACCTTTTTCGCCAGAAAGATCTGGAGGGCTTCCAGTTGGAGATTTAGTTAAACTTTGTTATTCAGGTAAGTATTCAGAAGACGAAATGAAAAAGAAAATAAAAGGAAATGGTGGATTAGTATCTTATTTAAATACTAATGATGCAAGAGAAGTTGGAGAAATGATAAAAGAAGGAAATAAAGAGGCAGAACTTGTTTATAATGCTATGGCTTATCAAATAGCCAAAGAAATAGGTAGCTGTGCTGCTGTACTTAAAGGTGAAGTAGATGGCATAATACTCACAGGTGGAATAGCTTATGATAAAGAGTTTACTAAATGGATAGAAGAAATGGTTAACTTTATATCTAATGTATATGTTTATCCTGGAGAAGATGAGCTGATGGCTTTAGCAGAAGGTGGTTTAAGGGTTTTAAGAGGAGAAGAAAAAGCAAAAGAATACTAAATAGGATAAGGTGGGAATATGTATAGAGATAAAAGGATAAGAATTATTGTTGGTCATTATGGTAGTGGTAAAACAGAATTTAGTGTTAATTATGCTTTGAAAATAGCTCAGCAAGGAAAAAAAGTAGCGCTTGTAGATTTAGATATAGTAAATTTATATTTTAGAAGTAGAGAAAAAGAAAAGGTGTTGGAAAAATCCAATGTGAAAGTAATTTCAAGTTCAATAAAGGCTTCTGCAGTAGATATACCAGCTATATCTGCAGAAGCTTATGCCCCACTACAAGATGAAAAATATGATACAATTTTAGATATAGGTGGAGATCCTGTAGGGGCTAGAGTTTTAGGAAGATATAATGATATTTTAAAAGAAGGAAGCTATGATATGTTTTATGTTCTAAATGCTAATAGACCTGAAACTAATACTCTAGATAAGGCAATAGGGTATTTAAATGCTATAGAAGGTGCTTCACGAAAAAAGGTAACAGGAATTATAAACAATACACATATGCTTAAAAGTACTACTGTAGATGATGTGTTAAAAGGTCAGAAATTGGCAAAAGAACTTTCACAAAAGTTAGAAATACCTATTAAATATATAGTTGCACTAGAAAGTGTAGCAGTAAAACTTCCAGATAATTTGGAAGGCGAAATTTTCCCAATTAATTTATATATGAGGGAAGATTGGATGCTTTAATTAATTATGAGTAAGGAGGGGTCAATATGCCTAAAGTTAAAGGAAGGGTTACATTTCAGGAAAACCTTTGCAAAGGATGTGGACTATGCGTATCTGTATGTCCAATGAAAATCATATCCTTAAATAAAGAAAAAATAAATGAAAAAGGATATCATCCAGCAACAGTAAAAGAAATGAACAAATGTATTGGTTGTTCAAATTGTGCAACTATGTGTCCAGATGTAGTTATTACAGTTGAAAGGCTTACTGAATAAAAATAAGGAGGGTTTATAACATGGCTAAAGTTCTCATGAAGGGAAATGAGGCTATTGGAGCTGCTGCAATTGAAGCTGGCTGTAAGTACTTTTTTGGGTACCCGATAACTCCTCAAAGTGAACTCCCTGAATATATGGCAAGAGAAATGCCCAAGATTAATGGGGTATTTCTACAAGCAGAAAGTGAAATTGCTGCTATAAATATGGTATATGGAGCAGCGGGAGCAGGTGCAAGAGTAATGACTTCCTCATCAAGCCCTGGTATTTCATTAAAGCAAGAAGGTATTTCTTATATAGCAGGTGCTGAGCTACCATGTCTAATAGTAAATATAATGAGAGGTGGTCCAGGCCTAGGAAGTATTCAACCTTCTCAAACAGATTATTTCCAAGCAACAAGAGGAGGAGGTAATGGAGATTACAGATTAGTAGTTCTTGCTCCAGCAAATGTACAAGAACTAGTAGATTTAATAATAGAAGGATTTGATATAGCAGATCAGTATAGAAATCCAGTAATGATTCTTGGAGATGGAATGATTGGACAAATGATGGAGCCTGTAGAATTTAAGAAGCCTAAAAAGAGAGAATTGCCAGAAAAAGATTGGGCTACAACAGGAACAAAAGGAAAGAGAAAACCTAATATTATCAATTCCCTTTATTTAGCAGCGGAAGAGTTAGAAGAGCATAATAAGAGACTTCAAGAAAAATATAAAGCTATTAAAGAAAATGAAGTAAAAGTCGAATCTTATAACATTGAAGATGCTGATATAGTGGTTGCAGCCTATGGAACAACTTCTAGAATAGCTAAAACTGCTATTTCACAATTAGAAAAAGAAGGGTATAAAGTAGGGCTTATAAGACCAATATCATTATGGCCTTTCCCATACGAAGAGTTTAATAAAATAAGTGATAAATGTAAGGGTGTATTGACTATAGAAATGAATACTGGTCAAATGGTAGACGACGTAAAAATTGCAGTAAATGGCAGATTTCCGGTTTACTTTTATGGAAGAACGGGTGGAATGGTTCCTACACCTAATGAAATAGCTGAAAAGGTAAAAGAATCTATGGAGGTGAAAAGTAATGGCTGTAGTATTTGAGAAGACTAGAGGGTTAACAGATGTACAAACCCACTATTGTCCAGGATGTACCCATGGGATAGTTCATAGATTAGTTGCTGAATCTTTGGAAGAGTTAGGAGTTCTTGATGATACTATAGGAGTTGCACCTGTAGGATGTTCTGTTTTAGCATATAAATATTTTAATTGTGATATGCATGAAGCAGCTCATGGTAGAGCACCAGCAGTAGCTACAGGTATTAAAAGGGTTCACCCAGACAAATTTGTATTCACTTATCAAGGGGATGGAGATTTGGCTTCAATAGGTACTGCTGAAATAGTTCATGCTGCTCATCGTGGAGAAAAAATTTCAACTATATTTATAAATAATGCTATATATGGTATGACTGGAGGACAGATGGCTCCAACAACCCTTGTAGGACAAAAAGCTACAACGGCGCCTTATGGAAGAGATGAAGCTCATGCTGGTAGACCTATAAGAATGGCTGAAATGCTTGCTACTATCCATGGGGCAAAGTTTGTAGAAAGGGTAGCAGTGAATACTCCAGCTAATGTAAGAAAGGCTAAAAAAGCTATAAAAAGATGCTTTGAAACACAAATTAATGGGGAAGGATTTGGAATAGTAGAAGTGCTATCTACTTGTCCAACTAACTGGGGATATACTCCAGAAGAAGCTTTAAAATGGTTGGAAGAAAATATGATACCTTATTATCCTCTAGGAAATTTTAGAACTCCAGAGGAGGTGGAATAAGAAATGGAAGAAAGAATAGTTGTTGCAGGCTTTGGTGGACAAGGAGTTATGGCAATAGGCCAATTGTTAACTTATGCTGGAATGATTGAAAATAGACATGTATCATGGTTGCCATCTTATGGACCAGAAATGCGTGGGGGAACTGCAAACTGTAATGTTATAGTATCAGATGAAGCTATAGGAGCACCAGTAATAGAAGAAGCAAGTGCAGTAATTGTTATGAACAAACCATCTCTTGATAAATTTGAAGATAATGTAATAAAAGGTGGAAAACTTTTAATAAATTCATCTTTAATAGATAAGAAAGCAGTAAGGAATGATATAGATATATATTATATACCAGCTAATGAAATAGCAAGCGAATTAGGAAATGATAGGGTTGCAAATATGGTAATATTAGGAGCTTATTTAGAAGCTACTAAATTAGTAAAAGAAGAATCTGTATTGGAAGCTTTCACTAAAGTGTTTGGAGAAAATAAAGCTCATCTATTACCTTTAAACAAAGAAGCTATCGAAAAAGGTATGGAAGCAGCAAAAGAACAAGAGAAAGCAATGGTATAGATGCATATAAAAGCTAGCTGAATTTCAGCTAGCTTTTAATTTTTAAATAATTAGTTTTTTGTAATAATTTACTTTAGAAAAATATATTGCATTTTATTTATATTTCTGGTATAATATCAGTTGGGCGTATTGTACAATTCTGCTCATTATTTTCTTTCGGTTTTTATCAACTCGTTTTTATCAACTATTCTTTTTAAATTATATCTATTAAAATCTGAAATAAGAGTTTAAATAAATTTTCAAAAAAGGCTAAACTATAGCTTTACTTTCTCATGTCTAAAAACGGACGAAGCAAAAGCTAAATTCTATGGTTCTATAAAAAATAGGGGGTCTTATGTATGAAAATAGGTGTATTTTGGAGAAAATTCAGAAATGTGGAATTTCAGAAAAAACTTACACCAGATAAAATTTATGACGATGCTTATGAAGAAGCATATCAACATTATATGGCTCTTAAAGAGTCGGGGTATAATGCAGTTTTGCTAGAATGGAAGGTGGATCCTAGAGAAACATTGAAAAATATTATTAAGGAAAAGGTAGATTTAATATTCAATGCTTCTAGTCTTAAAGAAATTTCATTTCTTGAAGCATTTGGTATACCTTATGTAGGATCGGGTATAGATTTAGTAGCTACTAACAAAGCTGTTAGAAAAGAAATAGTAGCTTTCAATAAATTGCCTACACCTAAGTTTGTAATAGCTAGAAGTCCAAAAAAGATTCCAAAGATAGATTTAAAGTATCCATTATTCGTAAAACCTTTAAGAGGTAGAGGAAGTGCTGGTATTAGCGAGGAAAATATAATTTATAAATATGAACAACTTCCTAAAGTAGTTGAAAAAATAACTGAAAAAATAGGGCAGCCAGCATTAATTGAGGAGTTTATAGATGGAAGAGAATTAACGGTTGGAATTATTGGATATAAAGAGCCTAAAGTACTACCTCTTCTAGAAATTGGATACAATTCTGCTAAAACAAATACTTATGAGCATAAAATGTTTGATAATGAAATAATACACTGTCCAGCAGATTTTCCCAAAGATATTGAAAATAAAATTAAAGAAACAGCTCTAGAAATATATAAAGTTTTAAATGTCAAGGATTTTGGCAGAATAGATATGATTTTAGGAAAGGATAATATACCCTATTTCTTGGAGATAAATACTTTTGCGGGGCTTACCATGGCGGCAAGAAAAGGTGAAAAAGATGTTCACCATGGATATATGGGATATATGGCAAGTGAATTAGGGTATAATAGAGCAGAATTTATTTCTATGATTACAGAGAGCGCTATAGATAGATATGGATTAATGGATGAAGAAAGAAAAGAACCACTCATTTCATAAAAACCATGTACAGAAATATATGAATATTCACAATTTAATCGCTTAATTCTTTTATTTTAAAAGAAGCGGGGGAATCATTTATATGGGGTGAATCCTCTTAGAGGTAGAGCATACCCTTGCCCGAATCCGTCAGTTAACTCCGTCAGCGTAGAAGGGGAATAGTATTTTGATTTAGACTATGGGCCCCATAGTCTAAATTTTATTATAAATATTGCGCTTAGGGAGGGAGTGTCTTATGAAGAATTGTCTTAGTTATGGGATTGTAGGAGCAGGAAATGGAGGCCTTGCAATGTCAGGTTATCTAGCTAAAAAAGGTTTCATAGTAAATCTATATAATAGAACCCTACAAAAAATTCTACCATTAATGGAGAGATCAACTATTACCTTGACAGGGGAAAAAGAAGGTACTGGAAAGTTAAATATAGTTAGTGACAATATAAAGGAAGTTATTGAAAATGTAGATATAATAATGGTGACTATTCCAGCTATGGGGCATTATAGACTTGGAAAGTTAATGGCTCCATATTTAAAAGATGGTCAAATAATAATTTTAAACCCAGGTAGGACAGGTGGTGCATTAGAACTATATACTGCCCTTAGAAAAAATGGATGTGATAAAGGCATAGTTGTAGGAGAAGCTCAAACTTTCATATATGCTTGTAGGAAAACTAGTGCTAGATCTGCTCATATATATAGAGAAAAAAATGAGGTATCTCTAGCATGTATTCCATCTACAAAGACAGATGAAGTTATCCATATGCTTTCATCTGCATATCCACAATTTGTACCTGCAAGGGATGTTATTGAAACAAGTTTAAATAATTATGGTGCTATATTTCATCCAGCTCCTACCTTATTAAATAGTGGTCATATCGAAAGAGGGGCACCATTTGATTATTATACAGAGGGAATTACACCCTCAATTAGTAGGTTTTTAGAAAAAATGGACCATGAGAGAATGAGAATAGCCCAAGCATTGAATGTTGAAACTTGCTCATCCAAGGATTGGTTATATGAATCCTATGGAGCAGTAGGAACAAACCTTTATGAAGCCATACAAAATAATCCAGGATATAAAGGACTTTTAGCTCCTAAAGGACTAAACATAAGATATATCTATGAGGATGTACCCTATAGTTTAGTCCCTATGTCTTCACTTGGAAAGCAATTAGGTATAGATACTCCAGCAATAGATTCTGTAATTAGACTAGCTGAACTTATGACAGGAAAAGATTTCTGGAATAGTGGTAGAACTGTTGAACATCTTGGTCTTAATGGATTAGACTTAGATGAAATACACAATTTTGCGCAAACTGGTATAGCTACTAAAGAAAAAGGGGTGGTGGCATAATGAAGAAAATAATTGCTGGCACGATAGGAAACTGTGTGCATGTCGCAGGAACAATGAACTTTTTAACATTAGCTGAAAAAGAAGGCTATAAGACAGAATTTTTAGGTATTGCACTTTCTATAGATAAAGTTATAGAAAAGATATCAGAATTAAATCCAGATATTGTAGCTTTAAGTTATAGACTTACTCCTGAACCATTAGAAGAAATACTTTGTGAATTAAAAGAAAAGATAGAAAGACAGAATATAAACAATGTAAAGTGGATGTTTGGTGGGACAGAACCTACTGCAAAAGTTGCAGAAAAAAGTGGGATTTTTCATAAGATTTTTTATGGAACAGAAGATATAGATGAAGTGATAGCTTACCTAAAGGGAAAGGATTATAAAAAACGAGAGTTCTATCCAAAAGATCTTATTACTAGAATTAATTCTAAATATCCTTATCCAATACTTAGGCATCACTTAGGCCTTCCATCTATAGAAAAAACAACTGAAGCAATAGAAAAAGTAGCAAAAGCAGAAGTATTAGATGTTATATCAATTGCACCAGATCAAAATGCTCAGGAACATTTTTTTGAACAAGATAAAATGGACCATAGGCTAGATGGAGCAGGAGGGGTGCCTCTAAGAAGTAGAGAAGGTTTTAGTAAACTCTATGAAGCAGCTCAAGTAGGTAATTATCCTTTACTAAGATGTTATAGTGGAACTAAAAATTTGTTACCTTTTGCTAAAGTGCTAAAAGAGACTATTGATAATGCATGGTGTGCAGTACCACTATTTTGGTATAGCGATTTAGATAAAAGGGGGCCTAGGACTATAAGAGAAGCCATGAAAGAAAATCAACAAGTAATGAAATGGCATGGAGATAGAGATATTCCTGTAGAGGTAAATGATCCTCATCATTGGAGTTTGAGAGATGCACATGATGCCATAGGAGTAGCTGCTGCATATTTAGCTGCTTATAACGCTAAAAAAATGGGTGTAAATGACTATATAGCACAATATATGTTTAATGTACCTGCATTTATGTCTCCACAAATGGATTTAGCTAAGATGCTTGCAAAAATAGAATTAGTAGAAAGTTTAGAAGATGAAAACTTTAGAATATATAGACAGGCAAGAGCAGGTTTAGCAAGTTTTCCAGCAGATTTAAGTCAAGCTAAAGGTCAATTGGCTTCATCAGCTTATCTAGCTATGGCTATAAAACCTCATATATATCATGTAGTTGGATATTGCGAGGCACATCATGCAGCTGGAGCAGAGGAAATAATAGAATCTTGTAAAATAGTTAGAGGCGTAATAAGGAATGAATTTTTAGGTACGGTAGATATGACTAAAAATTTAATAGTAGAAGAGAGGAAAAAAGAACTTATAGAAGAAGCTAATTTAATATTAGAGGCAATTAAAGTTTTAAATCCTACAGCAAAAGATCCGTTATCAGATGTAGAAACTTTATCAAGAGCAGTCGAAACAGGATTATTGGATACTCCACAATTTAAGGGGAACCCAGCCGCAAAAGGAAAATTAACTACTCGTTTAGTTAATGGAGCACTATATCCTTATGATACTAGAGAAGGAAGAGTTATATCAGAAAGAGAAAGAATAGATAGAATAATTAAAAATAATGAAGAAAAATCAGTAGTATAAAATTAATTTAAAAATAGGCTGTTTAAACAGCCTATTTTTATGCTTAGTTAAGCACACTCAATTTAATTATTAATTTTAAATTACTATATATGTTATAATATAACTGGGAGAATTATAAGTAAAAAATGGGATTAGGAGAGTTAAAATATTGAAGGTTATTGGTACTACAGTTAGGGAGAATAAAGAAGTTTTAAGAGATATTGATGGGGAAAATTAAAGCTATTATCTAAAATAGTTAATATCTTGTTATAGATATATTAAAATGTAATTCAGGCCATGGGATATTTTGGAAAAAGGATTGAAAAAACCTTTTATTTAATATATACTATTCCTTATAAGTTGAAAGTAATATATAAATCTAATGATCATATATGTTGCACGTGTTGCTATTAGTAGGTTTGGAGGTGTATATATTGAATACTACATATTCTGTAGGAATTTCAGGAGTAGGAAGTTATGTTCCCGAAAAAATAGTAACAAATGATGACTTAAGTAAGATAGTAGATACTTCAGATGAATGGATAAGGACTAGAACAGGGATTTGTGAAAGAAGGATAGCAGAAAGAGATATGGCAACTTCGGACCTGTGCACAGAAGCTGTAAAAAAAGCTATTAGGGATGCGAATATTTCGCCAAAAGATATAGATTTAATTCTTGTGGCAACAGTTACACCTGATATGGCATTTCCTTCTACTGCATGTATTGTGCAGAAGAATATAGGAGCAAGTAATGCCAGCGCTTTTGATATATCAGTTGGGTGCTCAGGTTTTTTATATGGATTGGCCATAGGTTCTAATTTCATAGCAACTGGAGCATATGATACAGTTTTAGTTGTTGGAGCTGAGATACTATCTCGAATATTGGATTGGAAAGATAGGAATACTTGTGTACTTTTTGGAGATGGGGCAGGAGCTTGTGTTTTACAGAGATGTGAAAGTGGAAAAGGTATACTTTCTTATGATTTAGGAGCAGATGGAACAAATGGACATTTTTTAACTCAACCGGCAGGAGGTTCTCTAAATCCTGCATCTATTGAAACTGTAAATAAAAGACTCCATTATGTACATATGGATGGGAGAGAGGTTTTTAAGTTTGCAGTAAGATCTATGGAGAAAGCATCTAAAAGTGCATTAGAAAAAGCAAACATTCCTTTGGAAGCTATTAATTATCTTATTCCTCATCAGGCAAACATAAGAATTATTGAATCTGCAGCTAAAAGGCTTAAGATAGAAAGAGATAAAGTATATGTGAATTTAGATAAGTATGGAAATATATCATCTGCTTCAATACCTATTGCTTTAGATGAAGCTTTTCATAAAGGTTATATAAAAAAAGATGATATAGTTTTATTTGTAGCTTTTGGTGCAGGACTTACTTGGGCATCAGTATTATTGAAATGGAATAAATAAAGGATGGTGTATATGTTTAATACAAAGGTATGTGATATTTTAGACATAGAGTATCCAATTATACAAGGTGGAATGGCTTGGGTAGCAACCCATGAATTAGCTCAAGCAGTATCGAATACAGGAGGATTAGGAGTCATTGCAGCAGGAGCCGCACCTGTGGAAGTTGTAAGAGATGAAATAAAAAAGTTGAAGGAAAATACAGATAAGCCTTTTGGTGTAAATATAATGCTTATGTCTCCTTTTGCTGAAGATATAGTAGAATTGGTTTGTGAAGAAAAAGTTCCTGTTGTTACTACTGGGGCTGGAAATCCTGGTAAATATATGGATAAGTTTAAAAGTAGTGGAATAAAGGTTATCCCTATAGTTCCTTCAGTGGCATTAGCAAAAAGATTGGAGAGGCAAGGAGCAGATGCACTTATAGTAGAAGGTACGGAAGCTGGTGGACATATTGGGGAGTTAACTACTATGTCTTTAGTTCCACAAGTAGTAGATGCTATAGATATTCCAGTTATTGCAGCAGGGGGAATTGCAGATGGGAGAGGTTTTTTAGCAGCTCTTTCTTTAGGGGCTGAAGGAATACAAATGGGGACTAGATTTGTTTGTTCCACTGAGTGTATAGCTCATGATAATTATAAGAATAAAATTGTGAAAGCAAAAGATAGGGACGCAATAGTAACAGGAAGAAGTACAGGTTATCCAGTAAGAGTGATAAAAAATAGATTTTCTAAAGAATATGTAAAATTAGAAAAAGAAGAAGTTCCTTTTGAAGAATTAGAAGAATTAGGGGCAGGAAGATTGAGGCTAGCTGTAAGAGAAGGAGATACAGACAATGGATCTTTAATGGCTGGACAGATTTCAGGTATGATTAAAGATATAAAATCCTGTGAAGAAATTATAAATAATATTATAAAAGATGCAGAAAAAGAACTTAATAAATTGTATAGTTTTAAAAGAGGTGAGTAAAATGGGAAAAGTAGCATTTGTTTTTCCTGGTCAAGGGGCTCAATTTGTAGGAATGGGTAAGGATTTTTATGATAATTTTTCTGTTTCTAAGAAAGTATTTGAAGCTGCAAATGAAAGTTTAGGAATTGATATAAAAAGTATATGTTTTGAAGGAACAGAGGAAGAATTAGTTAAAACAGAGAATACTCAACCTGCAATACTTACTACTAGTGTTGCCATACTGAAAGCTCTTGAAGAGAGAGGGATAAGCTGTGATTATACAGCGGGCTTAAGTTTAGGAGAATATACAGCATTAGTTGAAGCAAATGCTCTTGATTTTAATGAAACAGTAAACTTAGTTAAAAATAGAGGGAAATACATGCAAGAAGCAGTACCAGAAGGCAAAGGTGGAATGGCAGCTATCTTAGGACTGGAGAAATCTAAAATATTAGAAGCTGTTAAAGAAGCGAGAAATTATGGTGTTATTGATATAGCGAATTATAATAGTCCTGAACAAATTGTTATATCAGGAGAGGTAGAGCCATTAAAGGTAGCTGTATCTCAATCGAAAGAACTAGGAGCTAAAAAAGCCGTACATTTGCCAGTAAGTGCACCATTCCATTCAAGCTTATTAGAATCGGCTGGTGAGAAGCTAAAAAAAGATTTAGAAAATGTAAAAGTAAATGATTTAGAGAAGATAGTTATTACTAATGTAGATGCAAAGCCTCTTGGAGATAAAGAAGAAGTTAAGTCAAGTCTTGTAAGACAAGTGAGTAATTCAGTACTGTGGTGTGATTCGATAATTTATATGCTAGATAATGGAGTAGATACTTTTGTTGAAATTGGACCAGGTAAAAGTTTAAAAGGATTTATAAAAAGAATAGCGAAACCTTTAAATAAAGAAGTAAATATTTTTAGTGTAAGTAATCTTTCAGGATTTGAAAATGTATGTGATTTTTTTTGTAAGGAGGTTTAAATATTGATTTTAAAAAAGAAAAATGCTTTAGTTACTGGAGGTTCTAGAGGGATAGGCAGAGCTATTGCGATAGAATTATCTAAACAAGGAGCCAATGTTATTATTACTTATAATAGTAGTAAAGAAAAAGCTAAGGAGGTGATTAAAGAAATAGAAAAAAATGGAGTTAAAGGGTTGGCTATTAAAGCCAATGTTTCATCGGAAGAGGATGTTAAGAATATGATGAAAACTATTAAGAGTCAATTTGATTCTATTGATGTATTAGTAAATAATGCAGGAGTCACAAAAGATAATCTTCTTGTAAGAATGAAGTCGGAAGATTGGGATGAAGTAATTAATACAAACTTGAAAGGTGTATATTTATGTACTAAAGCAGTTGCCAGAGGAATGATGAAAAAAAGATATGGAAAGATTGTAAATGTTGCTTCAGTTGTTGGAATATCTGGAAATGCAGGTCAAGGAAATTATAGTGCTTCAAAAGCAGGAGTTATTGGATTTACAAAGTCCATTGCTAAAGAATTAGGCAGTAGAGGTATAAATGTTAATGGAGTGGCTCCGGGATTTGTGGAAACAGATATGACAGAAGTTTTAAGTGAGGATATTAAGGAGCAATCCCTTAAAATGATCCCTCTAAAAAGATTTGCAAAACCAGAGGATATAGCTAATGTTGTGGTATTTTTATGTAGTGAAAAGGCAAACTATATTACAGGTCAAATAATAAATGTTGATGGTGGTATGTTAATGTAAGAATATTAGAGGAGGAATAATTATGGAAATCTTTGAAACTATTAGAGGAATTATTTGTGAACAATTAGAAATTGAGGATGAAGAAACTATAACTATGGAGACTTCTATAATGGATGATTTAGAAGCGGATTCACTAGATGCAGTAGAAGTAATGATGGATATTGAAGATGAATTTGATATTGAGATTCCAGATGAAGATGCAGAAGAATTTAAAAATATTGCAGATATAGTAAAATATATAGAAGAAAAAATAGCTTAATAATATGGGGTGATATACAATTGAAAAGAGTAGTTGTAACAGGACTAGGACCTATAACACCTATAGGAATTGGAAAAGAAAACTACTGGAAATCCCTTATGGAGGGCAGAGCTGGAATATCTAGAATAACGAATTTTGACCCAGAAAATCATGCTAGTCAAATAGCAGGAGAAGTTAAGGATTTTAACCCAGAAGATTATATGGAAAAAAAAGAAGCAAAAAGGATGGATAGATTTAGCCAGTTTGCAGTTGCAGGAGCTATGTTAGCTGTAGAAGACAGTAAGATAAATGTAGATAGTTTAGACAAGGAAAGGGTAGGGGTAATATTAGGATCAGGAGTAGGAGGAATTGAAACTTTAGAAAAGGAACATTCTAAACTTATTAAAAAAGGTCCTCGAAGGGTAAGTCCATTTTTCATACCTATGATGATTGCTAATATGGGTCCGGGACATATAACTATGTTATATGATTTTAGAGGACCTAGTTTTACCGTAACTACAGCCTGTGCATCAGGAACTCATGCAATTGGTGAATCGTTTAAACTAATACAAACTGGAATTTGTGATGTAGTAGTAACTGGAGGAAGTGAAGCGGCAGTATCTCCTATAGCTGTAGCAGGTTTTAGTTCAATGAGAGCATTATCTACGAGAAATGAAGAACCTGAAAAAGCATGCAGACCTTTTGATAAAGATAGAGATGGTTTCATCATAGGAGAAGGAGCAGGAATATTGATACTTGAAGAATTAGAACATGCTCTAAAAAGAGGAGCCCATATATATGGAGAAGTTGTAGGGTATGGTGCTACATCAGATGCATATCATATTACTGCACCAGATCCAGAAGCAACAGGAGCAGCAAATTCCATAAAAATTGCATTAGAAGATGGACAAGTTGACCATACTCAAGTTGATTATATAAATGCTCATGGAACTAGTACTTATTATAATGATAAATTAGAAACATTAGCTATAAAGAAGGTTTTTAAAGAACATGCTAGTAAAATTTCAATTAGTTCAACAAAATCTATGACAGGACATTTATTAGGGGCTGCAGGAGGTATTGAAGCTATAGCTTCAGTTCTTGCTATAGAAAATAGCAAAATTCCCCCAACTATAAACTATGAAACTTTTGATCCAGAATGTGATCTTGACTATACTCCAAATAAACCAGTAGATAGAGAGATAAGATATGCTTTATCTAATTCATTAGGGTTTGGTGGACATAATGGGACGATAATATTTAAAAAATATGATGAATAATATAAAAATACAGTCTAAAAATATATTTTTAGACTGTATTTTTATTATCCTATTGCAAACATTAATTCTCCTTCAGCAACTAGTTTATTTTCAACATAAGCCTTAGCTTTTCCTATTCCCATAGAGCTCCTCATTCTTACTGTTTCTACTTCCATTTTTAAAGTGTCTCCTGGTATGACTTTTTTTCTAAACTTGACTTTATTTAAACCAACAAAATAAGGAGTTTTACCTTTGAATTTTTCTTCACTTAAAACTAATACTGCTCCAGTTTGTGCCATAGCTTCTATTATCAATACTCCAGGCATAACAGGTTCTTGGGGAAAATGACCTTGGAAAAAAGGTTCATTTATAGTTACATTTTTATACCCTATTACTTTTTCACCCGGAGATATTATATTAATTGTATCTACTAAAAGGAAAGGATATCTATGGGGAAGAACTTTTTTAATATCATTTATATTTAATATATTGGACATAAATCCACCTCACTTATGTATTTTAGAGAAAGTTGAGTTTTATAAAAAAGTAATATATACTATTTCTTAAAGTATATATTAATAGTACTTTAATTTTTTATTATATTATAAACTATAAAATTATTCAAATTGAAAATATATAATTCAACTATATATTAATTATATGGAAATAAATATTTAAATATAAGTCAGTAGGTGGGAGGTATGAATAGTGAAAAGAGTTGTTGTAACAGGTTTGGGACCTGTGACGCCTATAGGGGTTGGAAAAGAAAATTATTGGAAATCTCTTATAGAAGGTAAATCAGGTATATCTTATATAACAAATTTTGATGTAGAAGACTATGAAAATAAAATTGCGGGAGAAGTAAAAGATTTTTATCCCCAAGACTATATGAAAAAAAAAGAAGCAAGAAGAATGGATAGATTTAGTCAATTCGCAGTTGCGGGTACACAGCTAGCTATAGATGATAGCAAATTAAATTTAGAAAACATAGACAAGGAAAGGGTAGGAGTAATATTAGGTTCAGGAGTAGGAGGTATTGGAACAGCAGAATTAGAGCATACAAGATATTTAAAGAAAGGCACTAAAAGGGTTAGGCCTTTATTCATACCTATGATAATTTCAAATATGGGACCAGGTCAAATATCCATGAATTTTGGATTTAAAGGACCCAGTTTTACAATGACTACAGCCTGTGCATCGGGAACTCATGCAATTGGTGAATCTTTTAGGATGATTCAAAATGGTGTTTGCGATATAGTAGTAACTGGAGGAAGTGAAGCAGCAATAAGTCCAATATCCATAGCAGGTCTTAGTT
The DNA here is from genome assembly GCA_019391515.1 of Clostridiaceae bacterium. Classification (GTDB taxonomy): domain Bacteria; phylum Bacillota; class Clostridia; order Tissierellales; family Sporanaerobacteraceae; genus Anaerosalibacter. The sequence goes on from JAHXQP010000009.1 coordinate 92,364, forward strand.
CAATGGGGGTTTTGTCTAAAAGAAATGATGAGCCTATAAAAGCAAGTAGACCTTTTGATAAAGATAGAGATGGTTTTGTTGCAGGTGAAGGTGCTGGAATATTAATTTTAGAAGAGTTAGGACATGCTATAAAAAGAGGAGCTCATATATATGGAGAGGTTGTAGGATATGGGACTATATCAGATTCTCATTATATAGATACAGATATAAAAAATGACAAAGATTTAAATACAAAGGTAGATTCTGTATCAAAATCTATGAAGATTGCATTAGAAGATGGAAAAATAGATTATAAAGAAATAGACTATATAAATGCTCATGGGACAAGTACTTATAGTAGTGATAAATTGGAAACCTTAGCAATAAAAGAAGTATTTAAGGAATATGCTAGTAAAATTTCAATTAGCTCAATAAAATCTATGACAGGCCACTTATTAGGAGCTTCAGGAGGTATTGAAGCTATAGCAACACTACTTTCAATAATAAAAGGCATGATTCCTCCAACTATAAACTATGAAACTTCTGATCCCGAATGTGATCTTGATTATACTCCAAATAAATCAGTATTTAAAGATATAGAATATGCATTATCTAATTCATTCGGCTTTGGAGGTCATAATGCAACCTTATTATTTAAACAATTTGCAGGATAATTAGAAAGGGCTTTGAATTTTTTCAAGGCCTTTTCTTGTATATAATCTTTTTTCTATTCCCATAATAGATATGATATACTAAAAATATTGGGAAAGGATGTTGAAGGATTTTATGGAAATTAATATACCAAATTACATTATATTTATATTAGATAAATTAGAATCAAGTGGATTTGAGTCCTATATAGTGGGAGGATCTGTTAGAGATATTTTACTTGGAAAAGAGCCTAATGATTTTGACATAGCTACTAATGCTAAGCCTGAAGATATAGAGAATATTTTTCAAGATAAGAAAACCATTGATATTGGTAAAGAATTTGGCACAATTAAGATTCTTTTAGATAAAGAAGAAGTAGAAGTTACAACTTTTAGAACAGAAGGAAATTATTCAGATGGAAGAAGACCAGAGTGGATTAAATTTGTTCCAACAATTGAAGATGATCTTTCTAGAAGAGATTTTACTATAAATTCTATAGCTTATAATAAAAGAACTGGTATAGTTGATCCATTTAATGGAGTGAAAGATCTAGAAAAAAAGATTATTCGTTCTGTTGGAAATCCTAAAGAAAGATTTAAAGAAGATTATTTAAGGATACTTAGGGCTGTAAGATTTTCTACAGTATTAGATTTTGAGATAGAAAAAGAAACCTTAAAAGCAGCAGAGGAATATAGTTGTAATATTTCTAGTGTAAGTATGGAAAGGATTAGTCAGGAACTTTTTAAAATACTTTTGAGTCCTAAACCTTCTAAAGGAATAGAAATCATGAGAGAAATAGATTTATTGGATATAATACTACCTGAAATTGTTCCTAGCATAGGATTCGATCAACAAAATCCTCACCATAATAAAGATGTTTATAATCATATTCTCTGTGCTATCGATAATTCACCACCTATATTAAAGGTAAGACTTGCAGCTCTTTTCCATGATATGGGAAAGCCTCATACTATTTCAATAGATGAAAAGGGAATTGGACATTTCTATGGACATGATAAAGTTGGAGCTAAAATAGCAAAACAGGCTTTAGAGAGGATAAAAGCTTCTCATAAACTTATTGAGGAAGTGACTATACTAGTCAGTGAGCATATGACTCATCATGCTAGGTTTAAAGATAAAGGATTGAAAAAACTTATAAGAAGAGTAGGTGTAGAAAACATACACGATCTATTTGAGCTACAAAAAGCAGATAGGAAATGCTCTAATGAAGATGCTTCTATAGAACATATTCTAGATATGGAAAAAAGAGTAGATAGTATTTTAGATAAAAGAGAAGCTTTTGACACAAATCAATTAGATATAAATGGCAATGATTTACTAAAAATAGGATTTAAAGAAGGAAAAATTATAGGGGAAGTGTTAGAATATCTTTTGGAAAAGGCTATGGAAAATCCATCTATAAATAAAAAAGAAAAATTACTTGAGTTAGCACTGAAAAAATATTCTAAAAAATCATAAATTAAGAATAAAAAAATATTTGTGCATAAAAAAATCTTGTGATATTATAATTGTTGTTACATTTTTTAGTGGGAGGTAAAGAAAATGGGAAAATTATTTGGAACTGATGGAGTTAGAGGTATAGCAAATAAAGATTTAACGCCAGAGTTAGCTTTTAAAATAGGAAGAGCAGGAGCCTTTGTTCTTTCAAAGGGAAGAAATGGTTCAATAGTTGTAGGCCGAGATACAAGAAAATCTGGTGATATGTTAGAAGCAGCATTAGTTGCAGGTATATGCTCAGTAGGGTTAGATGTAATAAGTGTTGGAATAGTACCCACTCCAGCAGTAGCCTATTTAACGAGGAAGCATAGTGCACTAAGTGGAGTAGTGATATCTGCATCCCATAATCCAGTTGAATATAATGGTATTAAGTTTTTTAATGAAAAAGGATATAAACTAAATGATGATATAGAAGAAGAAATAGAAAAGATTGTTTTGGAAAATAAAGATATAAATTATAGACCTATAGGTGGAAAAGTGGGAACAAAAATAGTAGTCGAAAATGGTGTAGATGAATACATAGACTATTTGAGACAAACTATAAATGTAGATTTTAGTGGTTTGAAAATAGCAGTAGACTGTGGAAATGGTGCTGTATCAGAAGCTGCACCAAAGCTTTTAAGAAAGTTAAATGCGGAAGTTGTAGTTATAAATAATGAGCCTAATGGAGTAAATATTAATGTTGATTGTGGTTCAACCAACCCTAGAATGGCTCAAAACTTAGTTTTAGAAACAAAAGCAGATATAGGTCTTTCTTTTGATGGAGATGCGGATAGACTTATAGCTGTGGATAATGAAGGAAATATAGTAGATGGTGATCATATACTTGCTATATGCGGAAACCAACTTAAGAAAAAAAATAAATTAAAAAATAATGTAGTAGTAGGAACTGTTATGACTAATATGGGATTGGATGTATATCTAAATAAAAATGGTATGAATATTGTAAAGACTAAAGTTGGAGATAGATACGTAATAGAAGAAATGCTTAAAGGTGGATATGTTTTGGGTGGAGAGCAGTCAGGGCATATTATATTTTTAGAACATAATACTACAGGAGATGGACTTTTAACAGCATTGCAATTAACTTCAGTAATGGTAGAAACAGGTACAACAATGTCAGAACTTAATAGTCTAATGACAACTTTCCCACAAGTTCTTATAAATGCAAAAGTAAAAAATGAGCTTAAAAATTCTTATTTAGAAGACCAAATTATAAAAACAGAAATAGAAAAAATAGAAGGAATGTTCCATGGTGAAGGTAGAGTAGTTATAAGGCCATCAGGAACAGAGCCATTGGTTAGAGTTATGATAGAAGGAAAAGATGAAGAAAAAATATACAAAGTGGCGAAAGAACTTGCAGATTTAATAGAAGAAAGATTAAGGAATGAAATTGCTGTTACAAATTAAGCTATTTTAATTGTTGAAAACTAATAATTGGACAAACTATAAGGCAATAAAAGAAATATTTCCCGGGAAAAATTAATTAAGCTAGAGAAAATAGATTAATCTGTGTCTATGCCTCTAGCTTTTGTTATTTTGAGAAAACAACAATAAATGTTATAATATAGGGAATATTGGTTTATTAGGAGGTTAAATATGAAAAAATCATTATATGTTACGATATTATTAATATTTATTCTATCTTTGAATTTTGTTCATAGTGAATCACTAAATGAGCCTAAAATGGATATGGAAACTGGTTTGGTACTTGAAGCTAGTGAAATAAAAGAAAAGACTAATTCAGAAGAATTTGTAGAAAAATTTCAGGAAGTAAAAGTAAAAATAATTAGTGGAAAATATAAAAATAAAGTAGTGGATATTGAAAATCATCAATCTGATAATAATTTTTATAATATTGTAGCAAAAAAAGGAGATAAGGTCGTTATTTCCATTGAAGAATTTGAAGATGGAAATCTATCTATAAATATAACCGATTATTCTCGTCAAAATTATATTTATTATTTATCTATTATATTTATATTATTAATTATTGTTATAGGTAGAAAAAAAGGATTAAAAGCTGTACTTAGTCTTGGTATTACAATGTTTGCAATTTTAAAAATATTATTACCTATGCTACTGAAAGGAAAGGATCCAATTCCTATAACGATCCTAATTTCTATAGGTGTTACAGTTATAACCATGTTTATTATTAGTGGAATAAATAGTAAAAGTATTGCAGCTATTTTAGGAACAAGTGGGGGAGTTCTTATTGCGGGTGTTATAGCTTATTATATAGGTACTAAGGCAAAATTAACAGGTCTTAGTAGTGAAGAAGCCATGATGCTTACATATATACCTCAAGAAGTAAAATTTAATTTTAATAGTTTATTGTTCTCAGGGATTATATTAGGTTCTCTTGGAGCTGTAATGGATGTAGGCATTTCCATTTCTTCATCAATAGAAGAAGTTTATAATGCAAATAAAGAATTAACAAGGAAAGAATTATTTTCCGCTGGAATGAATGTAGGCAAGGATGTAATGGGAACTATGACTAATACTTTAATTCTTGCATATACAGGAAGTTCTATACCTTTATTATTGTTATTTATGGCTTATGAAACTTCATTAATAAAAGTACTAAATTTAGATATTATTGCTACAGAAGTAATTCGTTCTATATCAGGAAGTATTGGTTTAGTATTAACTATACCTTTAACTGCTTTCATATCAAGTATTTTAATTAAAAGACGTGAAAAAAAAGAAACTGATAATATTATATAACCTATAAAAACTGTATCAAAATAATTTAAATTATTTTGATACAGTTTTTTGTATTAAAATATATTTGACAAAAAATAGATATAGTATTAATATATAATTAGCATATGCCAATTATATATTGGTCAGAATAGAAAATAGGAGGTATTACATATGAAGATAGGATTATCATCTAATGGGAAAGATCTAGATAGTACTTTAGATTTAAGATTTGGAAGATGTAATTATTTTATAATTTATGATATAGAAAAAAGTGATTTTGAATCAATAGAAAATAAGGGGCTAACGTCTGAGGGAGGGGCTGGCATAGCAGCATCTCAGCAACTGATTGATGAAAATGTAGATGTGATTATTACAGGTAAACTTGGTCCTAATGCTTTCAATATAATAAATAAAGCTGACGTTAAAGTTTTTAAAAGTCAAGCTATATCAATAAAAGATGCAATAGAAAAATATAAGAAAGGTGAACTTTTAGAATTAAAAGAATCAGGACCTGCCCATCATGGTATGTAAAATTGAAGGAGGAAAACAATGAATGTTGCAGTACTTAGTGGAAAAGGAGGAACTGGAAAAACTACTGTATCTACAAATCTTGCTTTGGCCTTAAAATCAAATTACGTAGATTGTGATGTAGAAGAGCCTAATGGATTTTTGTTTTTAAAACCAAATATAGATGAAGTTGAAAAGGTTTTAGTAGATTATCCATATATTGATAGTAATAAATGCATATCTTGTGGTTCTTGTGTTAATGCATGCCAATTTAATGCTTTAGCTAAAGTAAATAATGATATTATGTTATTTGAAAAACTATGTCATAGTTGTGGCGCTTGTGAAATTGCTTGCAATCATGGGGCACTAAAATATAAAAAGCGAAAAACAGGTACTATTGAAAAAGGCAAGTCTAAAGATATAAATTGTGCAAGAGGAGTTTTAGATATAGGAGAACCAATGGCCGTACCTATTATAAATAAACTGTTAGATAATTTATTAGAAGGTTTAAATATTATAGATTGTCCTCCAGGGACTTCTTGTAATGTAGTAAATGCATTGAAGTATGCCAATGGTGCAATATTGGTTACAGAACCTACAAAATTTGGACTACATGATTTAGATATGGCAGTTGAAGTTGTGAAAATGTTTAATATTGATTATGGAATAATTATAAACAAGGATGACGGAAAAGAAAATATAATAAGAAAATACTGTAAGGAAAATAATATAAAAATTATAGGTGCTATACCATATAGCAAAGATATAGCAGAGATATATTCAAAAGGAGAAATTTTATACGATGATTTAAATCAGAAATATATATTTGATGAATTAGCAGAGAGAATAAAGAAGGTGATAGCATGGAGTTAGTAGTTTTAAGTGGTAAAGGTGGAACTGGTAAAACTACTATTGCTACAGCCCTTTCAGAACTTGCAAAAAATGTAGTAAGGGTAGATTGTGATGTGGAAGCTTCTAATTTTTATTTATTTTATGATGGAGCTGATATAAAAAAAGGAGAGTTTGTTGGAGGTAAGATAGCATCTCTTAATAAAGAAAAATGTATAAAATGTGATAAATGTGAAGAGGTATGTAAGTTTGATGCTATCCATGATCTAGAGATAGACCCTTATGCTTGTGAAGGTTGTGGAGCTTGTACTCTTATATGTCCACAAAATGCAATAAAATTAAAAGATGAAAAAGCTGCAGATACATTTATAACTAAAACAGATGAAGGAATTATATCTAGAGCTGAAATGGAAATAGGAAGTGATGCTTCTGGCAAGCTTATAACTTTTCTCCGCAAAAATAGTAAAGAGTTTTCTGAAAAAGAAAAACTAACTATAATAGATGGATCACCAGGTATAGGTTGTCCAGTTATTGCTTCAATTACTGGTAGTGATATAGTTTTAATTGTTACAGAACCAACTAAATCAGGACTTGAAGATCTTAAAAGAGTAGTATCTTTATGTGAACATTTTGGAGTACCTGTTTTAGTATCTATAAATAAATATGATATAAATGAAGATATGAGTAATGAGATTGAAAAATATATAGAAGAAAAAGGATTAAAACTTATAGGAAAGATTCCATATGATGACATGGTTATGAAGTCTATAAATGAATTAAAACCAATAACTTATTATGAAAACAGTATAGCTAAAATAGCCATTGAAGAAATGTGGTCAAATATTAAAAAAATAATATTTTAGGAGGAATGAAAATGAAGATAGCAGTTGCAAGTGAAGGTAAATTAGTTAGTGGTCATTTTGGACATTGTGAAGGTTTTACAATATATGATGTTAATGACAATAAGATATTGGATAAAAAATTTGTACCAAATCCAGGACATAAGCCAGGATTTTTACCAGTTTTTTTAAAAGAGCAAAAGGCAGATATAATAATATCTGGAGGTATGGGAGCTCATGCTCAAGAGCTTTTCAATGAAAATGGTATCGAAGTAGTAGTAGGAGCTCAAGGTGCATCTGACGATATAGTACACAGATATCTAAAGGGAGAACTTAAATCTACAGGAAGTGTTTGTACTGAACATCAACATGAAGGTCATTGCAATGAATAAATAGGAATAACTAAGCCATCACTCTATTTTGAAAGTGGTGGCTTTTTTAATATCATTTATCTTTTCCTAAGTTATTCATATCAAAAATGTTCCAAGGATATTGATCATAAGGAAGAGATGAAAAAGTTAAAAATTGTTTGTTAACAGGATGGATGAAACCTATTTTATGTGACCATAGGGCAATTTGTGTCCATTCCTTTTTCTTCATAAATATTTTGTTATATTTCCTATCTCCCCATATAGGTAGATTTGCATGAGAAAGTTGTACCCTTATTTGGTGATGGCGACCTGTTTTTAAAGTTATTTTAAGTAAACTAATAGTTCCATCTAGTCCTGTTTTAATAGTTTCTAAAACTTCGTATTCAAGTATTGCTTCTTTAGAACCCCTTGTATCTTTTTTTACTACTTTACTCATATTAATAGTTCTTAATTTTTTTAGATAATCTCTTAACTCTTCTTTGGAATTTTCAGGTTCTCCGCAAACTATTGCAAGATATTCTTTATAAAGTTTATGTTCTGAGGCTTGTCTAGATAAAATTGAATTAGATTTTTTGTTTTTCGCATATACCATAATTCCTCCAACAGGACGATCTAATCTATGAACAAGTCTAAGGTTTGGCTTTTCTAACATGGCTATAAGGTCAGTATCATTTGTTTTGTCGCTTTGACAAGGAACTTTTGGTGGCTTTTCTACTATTAATATATCTTTGTCTTGAAAAATAATGTTTAAGTTCATTTTTTTCCTCCTATGTTTTTTAATTTATAAAAACAAAACAAATATATTATATATAAATTATTATTCAATTGACAACTATATATTTTAGATAATAATTTTATTTTTTAAAGAATGATATTTTAATGAATTACTTTTTAGTATATATATTAAAAACTATTTAAAGTTAAAGATGAAGATGAATAGAATTAGGTAAACTTAAAGTATTAAAATATAAGATTATCACTAGCTTTTGACAAATAAGTTAAAGTTTATGCTTAACCTTAGTATAAGATTATTTTATAAATACTATAAACAAAAGTGAAACTATAGAACTATATAAAAATGTAGCGAAAGACATTAGACAAGCAGTGGAAATAATTGTATGATAGGTTAGATGGGGAATTATATAATAATATTCTAAAATATGGATTTTAATAAAAGGAAAATAGGGAAAATTCTGTTACGGTGAGAAAAGATATAGGGAAGTTCTAGAAAACTATGAGAGCAGCAGGTTAAAAGTAATGACATTAAAATGGATTTATAAAAAATGGAGGTATTTAAATTGAAAACTTGTATCTACTACTTTACTGGAACGGGAAATTCTTATTTTGTAGCAAAAAAATTGACTAGGTACATAAATGGAGCAGATCTTATACCTATTGCAAGCCTTATGAAAGAAGAAGAGATAAATTGTCCTTATGACAATGTGGGAATTGCATTTCCTCTTTATTATGGAGGGCTTCCAGAAATAGTGATTAGATTTTTAAAGAAGATAAACATTAAAAAAAGTGCTTATATATTTGCTCTTTGTACAAGAGGAAGCTCCAATGGACAAGCAATGGCTCAAATAAATAAGATACTTAAGCAAAAAAGAAGAAGATTAAATGGAAATTTTTACATAACTATGCCTGATAATTATGTAAAAAAGTTTCAAATGAAAACTGAAGAGGAAGGAAAAGAAATAATTAGAGATGCAAATAGTGATATTTTAAAAATAGCAAAGGCAGTATCAAAAAAGAGAGAAATAAAAAGAAGTTTTAGTTTTTATGGGCTTATGATGAAGCCTTTTTATAGAAGTTTTATAAAAAATGTTCACATAAGTGATAAAGATTTTAATGTAGATGAATCATGTATTGGATGTGGAATATGTAAAAAAGTATGTCCTGTAGACAATATTGAATTAGTTCATGGGAAACCTGAGTGGAGGATGGATTGCCAGCAATGTATGGCCTGTATTCAATTTTGCCCTAATGAAGCTATTCAAATAAGTGAAAAAACTAGAAATAGGAGAAGGTACAAAAATCCTTATATAACTGTAGAAGAATTAGAAGAGATGAAAGATTATAGATTATATAAAAATAAATGTTAATAGACAGAATAGAGTTTTCAATATTGGAAGCTCTATTTTGCTTTAAAATATGATAAAATGGGTATTATGCCTATAATGACTTTAAAAATAGACATACGAAAGGGGATATTTATGGAAAGATTTTTTACTAAGAAGGTAAACATACTCATAGTTTCTCTTGTAGCTATGGCACTTTGGGGAAGTGCTTTTCCAGTTTTAAAGGTTAGTTATGAGAGGCTTGCAATTGAAGGACCAGATATATATTCAAAAATATACTTTGCAGGACTAAGGTTTTTTATAGCTTCTATATTAGTATTTTTAGCAGCTAAACTAATCTTTAAAATGAATATAAATATTAAAAAAGACTATATAAAATCTTTTATTATACTTGGACTTTTGCAGACAACTTTGCAATATTTCTTTTTCTATATAGGTGTAGCTAATACTACGGGCATAAAAAGTGCTATACTCCAAGCTAGTGGCACATTTTTTACTGTTATATTGGCACATTTTATTTATAATAATGATAAGTTAAATATACAAAAAGTTTTAAGTTTAATTTTAGGGTTTGGAGGAATCCTCATAGTTAATGTAGGTAAAGATTTTGATTTAAGTTTTAAACTGATAGGAGAAGGTTTCTTATTATTTTCTGCATTAGTAAGCACTTTTGCTACTATATATGTAAAGAATGTTTCTCAAGGTATAGAACCAGTATTTCTTACAGGAGGTCAAATGTTTTTTGGTTCTTTACCATTATTGATTGTAGGAAAAGTTGGAATGGGTGGGTCTAATCTTACCTTTGATAAAGTAAGTTTTACATTATTATTATATTCGGCTTTTCTTTCGGCTACGGCTTTTTTACTATGGTATATGATTTTAAAATATAATAAACCAGGTGAAGTAAGTATATATAGATTGTTTATACCTATATTTGGAGCTACTTTATCTGCTATTTTTATTAAAGGAGAACATTTCACTTTCAATTTAGTTATAGGACTAGCTCTAGTAGTCCTAGGTATTTTGGTATTAAACTTAAATAGAAAGCAAGAATTTGAATAATATAAATGTTTTTTAATATCAGCAACTATCTATATAGATTAACTATTTTTCACTTTTGTTGATATTATTATCGAAGGAAATTGAAAAACTTTTTATTTAAAGTTAAGTAAAGAGTTATTAATACTATAAAATTAATGGGGAGTTGCATATGGTTAAATTAACATTGGATAGAGTAGTTGAGAAAGTTGAAGAGATGCCAGTTTTACCAAATAGAATAAATAAGATAATAGAAATTGTTGAAAATCCAGACTCTACAGTTAAAGATTTGGAAAACGAAATATTGAAGGACCAAAGTTTAACTTCAAAAGTTCTTAAACTTGCTAATACTACCCATTATGGATATCCGAGGAAAATAAGCACTGTTTCAAGAGCTACAATATTGTTAGGATTTCAAACCATTAAAAGTATAGCTTTGGTCTCTACAGTAAGTAAATATCTTTTAGGAGAGCTGGAAGGATATGCCCTTGGAAAAAATGATTTGTGGAAGCAATCGCAAACTTGTGGTATTATTTCAAGATATATTGGAAAGAAAAAAAGTATTGAAAATCCTGAGAAAGCTTATATTGCAGGGCTGTTAAGAGATATAGGGAAAACTATATTAAATCATTATGTACAAAGTGAATATCATGAAATAGTGAAAATAGTTGAAGAAGAAAGGGTTCCATTTTTAGAAGCAGAAAAGTTAGTTCTTGGATTTGATCATGCTAAAATAGGAAGTAAAGTTGCACAAAAGTGGAATTTTCCTAAAGATTTAGTAGAAGCTATAGAATATCATCATACACCTGAAAAAGCTTTGGAAAATCCAGAGTTAGTATCTATAGTCCATGTAGCAGATGCTATAACTATGATGATGGGAGTTGGTCTTGGAGTAGATGGTATGAAATATAATTTATCACAGTTTGCAATAGATAATTTAAAATTAAATGAAACAGAAATACAATGTATTATTTCAGAAGCATCGGATTTAATAATAGATGATGATAATTTTAATGTAATTTAGATAAAAGGAGATTTCCAATAAGCATTTGAGAAATCTTCTTTTATTTTTGTATTTTTTTAAAAGGGGTGTTTCAATGGTAGAGTCCATAAAAAAAAGCATTTTAAAATTAAGTTTTTTTACTGATTTAGACAGAGAATATATAAATTATTTAGCTGAATCTTCTTTTAGAGTTGAATTGAAGAAAGGGGAATCTTTATTTTCCGAAAGAGACGAAGTGAAAAATATCTATATGATATTGGAAGGGAAAATGACTCTTTTTAGACTTTCAGAAATAGGACAAAAGAGGATTATATATATATTGGATTCAGGAGAAATCATTAATGAAGTAATTTTTGATAATATGCCTGCTTCAATAAATTGTGAAGCCTTTGAAGATAGCATAGTAATAGGTTTTGGTAAAGAAACCTTGTTATATGTAATGGAGAAAAACTTTGATTTAACCCAAAAGGTAATAAAATCTATGGGCAAAAAGATAAGAAGGCAGTATAGGCAACTTAAAAATACAGTTCCAATAAGAATGGATAAAAAGCTAGCGGCAAAGCTTTGGAAGCTTAGCAGAGATTATGGAATAGGGGTGGAAGGTGGGGTTTTAATAAATTTAGATTTAAGCATTACTTATTTAGCAGATATGCTAGGAAGTACAAGGGAAACTGTTTCAAGATGTATGAGCGACTTGAAAAAAGAAAATCTTGTTGAATATAGAAATGGAAAAATTCTAGTGAAAGATCGAAAGAAAATGTCCATATATTTTAGGGGGGTGTGATTTTTATCACATCCATTCTTTTTTTTATATGTTATTTTATATGTAAAAGTAAAAAAAGAGGGGGATTTATATTATGTTTAGTCAAGAAATTAACAACTTGGCTTCAATAGCGACAAATAAGAAAACGTTATTACAAGAAAACAAAACAGGCTACTTATTAGCTTCTATGCTAGCTGGAATCTATGTAGGAATTGGAATACTCCTTATTTTTACTATTGGAGGGTTATTGCAACCAGCAGATATACCAGGAGTGAAAATTTTGATGGGAGTATCTTTTGGTGTAGCACTTAGTCTTGTTCTTGTGGCTGGTTCTGAGCTTTTTACAGGAAATAATTTAATAATGATGGTTGGGTCGTTGAGGGGGCAAGTTTCTTGGAAAGATAGTATATCTGTTTGGATATATAGTTATATAGGAAATTTTTTTGGAAGTATACTTCTTTCCATATTATATGTTCAATCAGGACTTGCTACAGGTAGTATAGCAGATTTTATAATAAATGGATCTAAGGCTAAAATTAGCACAGGGTTTGGAGAATTATTTATTAGAGGCATACTTTGTAATATGTTAGTATGTTTGGCAGTTTGGTGTTTTTTTAAATTAAAAGAAGAATCAGCAAAGCTTATAATGATATTTTGGTGTTTGTTTGCATTTATAACCATAGGATTTGAGCATAGCATAGCAAATATGACATTAATTACTACTGCAATGATGTTACCCAATGGTGGAACAGTTTCTTTGGCTGGAATTTTTAAAAATCTTATACCTGTAACGATAGGAAATTTTATTGGCGGTGCAATTTTTATAGGTTGGACTTATTGTTTTATAGCTAATGGCAAAGAAAAGGTAAAGGAGGAAAAGAGCTATGGGGACTTATCTAAATAAGAAAGAATTTAATGATGTATTAAAGGAACTAAAAAAAGAATATAGAATATACGGGCCTAAATTATTTAGAAATAAGGGTAGATTTTCAGATACAGATTTAGTTAGATATGATGAAATATCTGATTTAGACGAAATAGAATTCAATAAAAAATCTTATTATTCTCCTAAAGAAGTATTACTTCCTATTATGCAGACATTATTTTATTTTACAGAAGATAAAGTCATAGAACCAAAAATAGATGATAAAAAGGTATTAGTATTTCTGAGAAGTTGTGACATACATGCAGTAAAAAGATTAGATGAAATATATTTAAAAAATGGGGTAGAAGATCCTTATTACAAAAGACGAAGAGAAAAAATAAAATTTATACTTATGGAATGTCAAAGTAGTTTTGAAAACTGTTTCTGTGTAAGTATGGGAACTAATAAAACCGATGATTATTCTTTATTTGTTAAAAAAGATGGTGATAGTATACTGGTTAAAGTGAAAGATGAAGATTTTACTTCTTACTTTGATATGGGAGAAGAGATTGAAGTAAATCCGAAGTTTATAAAGGAAAATAAAATTAAAGTAAGTATACCAGATGATTTAGATATAGATATATTTAAATCACCTATATGGAGTGAGTATACTTCTAGATGTATAGGTTGTGGTAGGTGTAATACAGTATGTGGTACTTGTTCTTGTTTTTCTATGCAAGATATTTTTTATAAGGATAATGAAAAAACGGGAGAAAGAAGAAGGGTGTGGGCATCTTGTCAAATAGATGGCTATTCTGAGGTAGCTGGAGGTTTTGATTTTAGGAGTAATCAAGGAGATAGGATGAGGTTTAAAGTAATGCACAAAATATATGATTTTAATAAAAGATTTGGCTATCAGATGTGTGTAGGATGTGGAAGATGTGATGATGCATGTCCAGAATATATATCATTCTCCAATTGTGTCAATAAGCTAAATCAAGAAATAAAGGAGGAAAAGTAAATGGAAAACAATGTTTACCTACCTTTTAAATCAAAAATTTTGAAAATAGTACATCATACTGATATAGATTATACTTTTAGAATGGAATTCAAGGGTGATGTAAAGCCAGGACAGTTTTTTGAAGTATCTATTCCAAAATATGGAGAAGCCCCTATATCCGTAAGTGAGATAGGTGAAAATTATGTAGATTTAACTATTAGGAAAGTAGGGAAAGTCACTGATGTAGCGCATACATTCTTTCCTGGACAGCACCTTTTCATGAGGGGACCTTATGGAAATGGATTTGATGTAAATATGTTTAAGGGAAAAGAATTAATTGTAGCAGCTGGAGGCACTGGTCTTGCTCCAGTTAAAGGTGTTGTAGATTATTTTGCAGATCATAAAAATGAAATAAAAGATATTACATTGGTTTGTGGATTTAAATCACCAGATGATATTTTATTTAAGAACGATTTTAAATTATGGAAAGATAAAATAAATACCATTTTAACAGTGGATAATGGAAATGAAAATTATAATGGAAATGTAGGTCTTATAACTGAATATATAAAGAATATAGAAATAGAGAATATAGAAGAGGCAAATGTAATAGTAGTTGGTCCTCCAATGATGCTAAAATTTTCACTACAAGAGTTCTTGAGAAAAGGTATAAAAGAAGAAAATATTTGGGTTTCATATGAAAGAAAGATGTGTTGCGGAATAGGAAAATGTGGACATTGTAAAATAGATGATACCTATATTTGTTTAGATGGTCCTGTATTTAACTATATAAAAGCTATGGAACTTGTAGATTAGGAGGTGTTATTGTGGATATAAATACTAAGAAACTTAAAAAAAATGCTTTTAGAGTAACAAAGGAAAGGGGAAAAACTGCTATTAGAATTAGAGTTCCAGGAGGACATATTGAGGCAAGTCATCTGCTTGTTTTAAAAAATATTGCTGAAAAATATGGGAATGGTACTTTACACATAACTACTAGACAAGGCTTCGAAATACCAGGTATACCAATGGAATATATAGATGAAGTAAATAAGGTAGTTCAGCCAGTAATAGAAGGTCTGAATATAAATCAAATAGATGCAGATACGGGATATTCAGCTTCGGGTACAAGGAATGTAGCTGCATGTGTAGGCAATAATGTATGTCCTTTTGCAAATTATAATACTACAAATTTTGCAAAGAAAATTGAGGGGGCAGTATTTCCTAATGATTATCATGTCAAAATAGCCCTTACAGGCTGTCCAAATGATTGTATAAAATCTAGAATGCATGACTTTGGTATAATAGGCATGACGGAACCACAGTATGATCCTTATAGATGTATAGGATGTAAAGCTTGTGTAGATAATTGCAAAAAAAGGGTAGTTGGGGCATTGTCTTTTGAAAATAATAAAGTAGTTAGAAATGGAGATAAGTGTATAGGTTGTGGAGAATGTGTACTTAAATGTCCTATATCTGCCTGGACAAGAAGTGATGAAAAATATTATAAACTGGTTATAATGGGGAGAACAGGAAAGAAAAATCCAAGACTTGCAAGAGAGTTTATTACTTGGATAGATGAGGAAAGTATTATAAAAATAATATTAAATACTTATGAATATGTAGATAAATATATAGATAAAGAGGCACCAGGAGGAAAAGAGCATGTAGGGTATATTATTGATAGAACAGGGTTTCAAGAGTTTAAAAAATGGGTATTGAAAGATGTAGAACTAGGACCAAAGGCAATAGTAGAAGATAATATATATTGGTATTAAGAATAATTTTTATGGATTATAGAAAAAATAAGATAAGGCTAAATATAATTTAAAACTAGGAGGAATTCCATGGACAATAGAACATTAAACGGAGTTAAAGAAGATACACCCTTAGCAAATGTAAATAATGAAGAATTAAATGAAATTAAGAAATTTGAAGAAAACTTAGGAAATAAATATTATATATTAGCCTTTGAAAGAAAATAGCATATTAAATCTAAAAAGATAGCTAATTTTAGCTATCTTTTTAGATTTTTCTAGTTTTGTAACATTTGTTACGTATTTATATTGGAATTGATGGTAAAATAAAACACATAAATAATTCTAAAAATCAATGGGAGGGTTTTATATGAGTGGAAATCTTATAAAAAATATAGACTTTAAAACTGTACACAATATGAAATCATTAGTAGACTATCAAGAAGGGACTGTAGTAAGTAGAACACTTGCACAAGGTGATCCATTAAGTATGACATTATTTGCTTTTGATAGTAGGGAAGAGATAAGTTCTCATACAGCACCAGGAGATGCATTAGTTTATATTTTAGATGGTACTGCAGAAATAACTATAGGAGAAGAAAAATTTGAGGTAAAAGAAGGAGAAACAATTGTTATGCCTAAAGATATTCCTCATGCACTGCATGCAAAAGAAAGGTTTAAGATGCTTTTAGTTGTAGTATTTATTGAATTTATTACTCTTTTTATTTGTTTTTCCAATTTAAGTATTCTTAAGATTTTATATGAAATTTATAGATAAGGCTAGTTATTAATGAATAAACCAAAATATAAGTCGTATAACTATATTGACCTTTGTATATTTATATATTATTCTGAATATACAAATACTAGCAGATAAACAAAATTATTCAATAATTTATTTTCCATATAATCAAAATTTTCATAATTTATAAATTGTTCTGGAAGTGAGTAAGGGAGTGAGATTGTTTGACGGAAGTTTATTCGTTCTATAATTATTCTTCTGTAAATACTTTTTTAGATAAATTGTCTAGCTCACATTTTAAGTGGGGAAGTGTAGTAACAACAGATAGGGAAAATTATAAATGTAACACATTTTGTGAAAAATCAATACCTGAGTTAATAAAAAACACTCCAACTATATTGAGCGATTCAATATCTTTTTCAAAGAATCCAGACGATTTCAATGATTTAATTAATTGCCTATTGAAAGAGATGGATTGGTATGCAGCAAATGATATAACTATGCATTTTTCATTTTCTACTGATAGTTCAGTTCGTTTTTTAGTAAATGAAACAAAACTCTATAAAGAAATTAAAGATAATATTGTTATTAATTTAGGATTTTATTATAATAAAGAGTTATTAACTTTAGATTCTATTGTTAATACGAACTTAAGCGTGTCTATTTTTAAAAAAAAGTTGGAATTAAAAAGAACTTTTGTCATACGGAAAAAAAATTTAAAAAAATCAGATTCCATTCCCATATTTAAAAAAATGCATTTATCCTATCAAGCTAGTGGAATTTTAGTGCATGAGGTTTTTGGTCATTTATTTGAAGAAGATAATTATTTAGAAATATCTAAGGATATTTCGATTAATATTCCACCTTTTATTAGTGTTATAGATTCTCCGAGAATAAAATTGTGCGGATTTTGCTTATTTGATGAAGAGGGAAATTGGTCTTTACCTATTGTTGTCATAAAAGATGGAAAATTACAAAATTTACTAAAATCCAATTATTCCTGTTATAGACAATCCTATGTTCATAATAGTAGGAGCCGACTAGGGTTTAAAGGTAAAGAACTTCTTCCTAGAATGACAAATACTATACTCCTAACAAGTTATTCAGAATATGTAGAAAATCAAAAAGATGTATTATTAATTGATAGTATTAATTTTTCGAAGTTGCATGGCAGCCAATTAATATTTCATATTGATTCTGCTGAGATGGAGTTAAATGGAGAGGTTTATAGGTTCTCAGATCTTATAGCTAGTATTTCTGTTAAGGAATTTATAGAAAATATTATAGCAGTGTATGGAAAAAATAAATCATTTGCAACAGCAAGTAATTGTATTAAGAAAGGACAAGGCTATGTAGGAGTTGGTTTCTCAGTTCCTCAAATAATAGTTTCGATTGAAAAATGCAAATCTTTTGTTCTTTCAAAGCAGAATAAATAACTTTTTCATGGAAGGAGAAGGATAAATTATGTATCCAATATTGAGCCCGAATGTTCATCTTAATAGGCTATCAGATGAACTTTCAGTTTTAACCAATTTTAAAAATATGAGTACAAAGTGCTTACAAAAGTATCAACAATTAATTATCGATGAGTGTGTAGGATTGTTAACCACTGATGAAATTAAATCTAAACTTAGGTCAAATGGAGTAAGTGAGGTGGTGGTTAGTCAAGTTGATCAATATATAAATAAGATGATTGAATGGGGATATTTAATTTGGAGTCCAACTCAAAATGTATTAACATCTAATGCCGGTATTGCTCGTGATAAATTGGTATGTAAAAGTAATTCAACTGCATTATCACCTAACGGATTACATACAATTACTATATCTATTTTGGATTCGTGTTGTTTGAAATGCAGCTATTGTTCACAGAGTTCTCCAACTCGAAAATCTCATATATTATCTTTTGAAAAAATATCAGAAATTCTTACAGATGCTTACGATTTGGGTGCAAGATATTTAGGCATTTTTGGCGGTGAACCTATGATGCATCCAGATATTATCGAAATTGTGCGTTTTGCATATAGTCTGGGATATCGTTATGTACATATTTTTACTCGAGGAACATTAATTGATCATCAACAAGCAAAAAAACTTCATTCTGTTGGTGTGAATGAAATTCAAGTTACTGTTGATTCACATATACCTGATAAATATGATGAATTCGTTGGGGTTCAAGGCTCGTTTAACAAGATGTTTCGTGCACTGTTTTATCTTCAAGATGTAGGTATTGAAATTTTCTTAAAATCTATTGTGACAAGTACTAATATCTCTGATATGTTTGATACTGTATTGTTTTTTAAAGATATAGGAATTAAAAATATTGGACTAGAAGTAGTGGTTCCAGTAGGACGTGCTAATTATAAGCAACTTCCTGAATATAAAGATGTTTTATCACTACAAAAGAATATTGATAAACTTTGTAGTTGTACAGACGATTTCCATTGCAATCTTACATATTTGAAATATGGTATACCAAAACAATGTGCAGGTGGCATATGTTCCATTTTTGTGTTTGCAGATGGTGAAACTGGGCCTTGTGATAAAAGCCATTATTTAAGAAAAGAAATATCTTTCGGAAATATACATGACATGAGTCTAAAAGAAATATGGAAATCAAATGAAAAGATAAAGTTTCGTGATATGCGTAACAATGATGAACGTTGTGTGCAGTGTAAGTTATCTAAAACATGTTTAGGAGGATGCTTTTTAAATTCATATATTATAAACAATGAAAGTGGTGCAGATCCAATGTGCTCATATATTAGTGGTAAGACAAGTGGAATGTTTCCACAATGTGATGCAGAAACTAGCAAAGTTTAGAATTTAACTATGTTAGGTTAAAATACAGAAAGTAATATACAGAGTTTTAGTAAAATGAAGAGAAGATGTGTTTTTGTCACTAAAGTTGTATTTTTTGTTTCTATTTACTTTCTTGGTTGCTTATCTTTTGAATTTTTTAGGTTTTCTTCTATTCACGTTTTTTATTTTAAATTTCATGTTGATTATATCCTGTTATAATCTATAAATTGTTTAGGGAGGTTAAGGGATTAAATATCTATAACTTTATAATACTAGTTGCTATACAATTTGACAGGGGGATAATAATGAAAAAAATCAAGTGCAATTTGTTTTTTCTTGTATCTTACTCTTTCTTTCGGTAGTTTTAAGCGTATATCTAGCTTTTTTGATACAAAAGGTTATAGACTCAGCTTTATTAAAAAGTGTTAAGGTGTTAAAGAGAACATTGGCTATTACTGTAGGATTCATGATTGTTGACTTAACTTTATCTTTATCAGCGAAGCATTTCAGTATAAATTATGTACAAAATACCTTGGAAAAAATTATGTACGAAAAAAGCTTAACATTTTTTTACAGTTCACAATTTATTCTTGCACTTATTTCTATTAACTGGGTACTAACATTGAGCGTTGCGTTGGTGTCCTTATTGCCTGCTTTTGTACCTAGTATATTTCAAGGAAGTTACAAAATTATCAAGATGAGTATTCTCAGAATGCAGAACAATATACTCGTTTTACAGGTGAATGTTTACAGGCAAAAAGAGAAATTCTTTCTTATAATCAATTTGACTCTGCTTTTAAAAAACATAATGACATAGACAATATTTTAGAAAAGAGTAGAAGAAAAACTCGTTTCACTAATCCGGCAGTTGGACTAATATGTGCTAACCTTAGCTTCCTATCATTTTTTACTGTACTTGGTGTTGGTTCTTATTTTGTCATTAAAGGAAAAATGACTTTTTGATATATGATAGCTGCAGTGCAGCTTATAAATAGTGTTATGAATCCGTTAAATTATTTAACAAATTCACTAGCTAGTTACAAATCAGCAAAAAATATTGTAGAAAAGTTCGAAGAAACTCTAGAAACGGTTAAACAGGGAAATGAGGTTCCATCTGATTTTAGAAATACAATTGAAATCTCTAATCTATCATTTTCTTATGGGTTAGATCATCCTGTACTTAAAGATATAGACTTAACATTGCCACGTGGTAAAAAGATAGCATTGATAGGGCCCAGTGGTTGTGGCAAAAGTACGCTAGCAAAGATTTTAGCTAGGGAAATATCTGGCTTTGAAGGAAGTATCACATTAGAAGGTATTCCTATAGAGGATATTGATATAGGACGATATCGTGAAATGGTACGTTTTATTAGACAGGATCCCTTTATTTTTACAGATACTGTTCGTGAGAATATCACTTTTTTTGAACCAAATTATGATGATTCTAATTTTGAGTCGGCTTTGCGTCTTTCTAAAGTAGATAATTTTGCTGCATTATTTTCAGAATTAGATCGTATTATTAGCAACACATCAGGTCTATCTGGAGATCAAAAACAACGTGTTATCATTGCTAGAGCACTACTGCGTAACAGTCCTATTCTAATATTAGACAAATTCACATCAGCCTTAGGCTTGGATATAGTACAAAAAATTATACAGGATGTTTTACAAATAAAGGATATTACTTGTATTGTTATTACTCACCAATACGATGATAAGAATCTTGCAATGTTTGATTCAGTAATTAAATTAAATGATGTGAATATGATTTGATATCTTTTAAAGTTTTGTAGATTTTATTGGTAATATCTATAGTTGTGGTAACCAATGTTTCTTATTTATTATTATAAAGGAGGTGAATATTTATGAATAAAGATAATGAAAAACAATTATTTGAAAGTAAAGTTATAGATGTAAAAGATACAGAAGATATTAAACTTATTAATGAAGTTGAAGATATGGATGATAGCTTCTGGTGTTGTATTGCTGGGGGCGGGAAAGTAAAAGAATAAACAAGAAGAATTTTATTATCTTATAATTTGATAGTGATTACATTTATTATACAGTGATATGGTAATCACCACAACAAGTATAATATGTATATAAGCTATTTGATCAGGTTGTACATTAAAAATAAAAGGTTCTGAAATCTTTATGATTTTTTAGAGCCTTTTATTTTTTATTATGTAAATATCAATTTAGTTCTTTCTAAAGTTAGCTGAAATACAATAAATATTCTACTATAAGGTAAATAAAATTTTTAAGAAACATTAGAAAGAAGTTATCTTATGGGAGATCTAGTAAGATATTAGATAGTAATGGACTTATATCAGTAAATTTGTTATTAATTACTATTTAAACTAACTAGCACAACAGATTAACTTAGAATCAATATTTTAAATTATATTAGAATATGTGATATAATATTATTGTATGATAAAGGACTGTAATATTTGCATTTTAGTATAATATATAAATATTATATATATAATAGTAAGGTTGGTGAAAATTTTTGAAAAAGAAAGTGGTCTTAGGGATGAGTGGGGGAGTAGATAGCTCTGTAGCAGCTTATATCTTAAAAGAAGCAGGGTATGATGTTATAGGGGTAACTATGACTATGATTCCAAAAGATAAAGAGTTTGATGAAAAAGAAGGTGGTTGTTGTTCCATTTCTTCTGTAAACGATGCTAGAAAAGTAGCTGAAAAGTTAGATATTCCTTTCTATGTTATGAATTTTAAAGATGTATTTGAAAGAAAGGTTATAAATTATTTTGTTGATGAATATTTACAAGGAAGAACTCCAAATCCATGTGTAGCATGTAATAAACATATAAAGTTTGATGAATTTTTGAGAAAAGCTGAAGGTTTGGGAGCCTATTATGTAGCTACAGGTCATTATGCTAATATAGAAAAAGATGAATCTGTAGATAGATATCTTCTTAAAAGAGCTGCAGATTTAAAGAAAGATCAGACTTATTTTTTATATAATATGACTCAATATCAATTAAAACATACTCTGATGCCTCTTTATAATATTACAAAAGATAGAGTAAGAAAAATAGCTGAAAAGATAGATTTAAATGTGCACAATAAACCTGATAGTGAAGAAATATGTTTTATTCCAGATGATGATCATGGAAAATTTATTAAGAATAGGGAGCCTGATAAGGTAAAACCAGGATATTTTGTTGATGAAAATGGAAATATATTAGGTAAACATAAAGGAATAGTTTATTATACTGTAGGTCAAAGAAAAGGGTTAGGAATAGCTGTAGGTAGAAAAGTTTTTGTTCAGAGAATAATTCCAGAAAAGAATTTAATAGTACTCGGAGATGAAGATAAAATATTCAAGTCTAAACTTTATGCAGAAGATATAAATATAATTCCTTATGATAGTATTCCTAAAGATTTGGAAGTAACAGCTAAAGTAAGATATAGTATGAAAGAAACAAAAGCTCTTGTCAATCCATATAAAAAAGGAGCAATTGTAGAGTTTAAATCCCCACAAAGAGCTATAACAAAAGGTCAGTCAGTAGTATTTTATGATGGAGATTTAGTAGTTGGTGGAGGAATTATAAAAGAAGTATATTAGAAAATATATAAAATCTTTATCTAGATAAAGATTTTATATATTTTTTTAAAAATGCAATTTTAAGTTTTGAATATTGCTTGTATTCTTCTTTTGTAATGTCTCCAGATTTTTCTAGTGAATGTAAAATATCAATGAAATCTAAACATAAATTTTTTAAATCATTTTCTATACTGGTCATGGCATCGCCTCCATATCATCTTGAATTCATATGAAAAATATATTTAAATATGAAATGTTTAGTCTCCTATATATTTTAAAAGTAGAAATAGTTTGAAAAAAATGATTAATAAGTATATTAAATGTGAAATACCTATTAATATTCAATTAATTTAACTTTACAAAAAATTAATATTTGATACATATCAATATATTTATACATAAATATACAAGACCTTTCTCATATATACAAGGACAAACCTATATAGTAAAATTATATACAGCTTATTTCAAAAATATTCATATAAACATATAGTTTTATGCTTAAAAATTGAAAAATTCATTATTAAGACTACTATGTCAAAAATATTCGGAATACATATTTATATTAAATGAATTTAAAATTGTCATACTATTTGTAATTTATAAGTAATAGTTAATAATAGATAGATAGCAATTAAGTTAAATAGTTCGACAAAATTAGACCGAAATAAATGAAGGATTATCACAACTTATATGGAATGTTATTTATGAACAAAATTAATTATATTTACTATGAAATTAAGACTTCAAACAACTCGGTAATTGTATAAGTATAAAATCATATGTATAAACAAAATTTTTGTAATTTTGACTATAATGTGTTATACCTTAGTTATCCATTGACATTAATTAATAGTGGGTGGTATAATACATTAAATTAATAAATTATAATAAAGTATAATAACAAAAAGGGGGCTTATTTTAATGAAAAGAAAGTTAACTTTAATTCTTTCTCTAGTTCTAGTTCTTACATTGGTAATGACAGGCTGTGGTAAGAGCGAAGAACCAAAACCAGCAAATGGTGGAGATGGAAAGACAGAAGAAAAGACTGGAGATGCAAATAATCCAGCAAAAGGAAGAGAAAACGCTGATAACACATTAGTCATTGGTACTCATGAAACTAAAGGAGAATTTTTGCCAGGTTATAGTTCAGAAGTATATGATAGTTATGTGGTAGATTTAGTTTTTGACGGTCTTATAAGCAACGATAAAGAAGGGAATCCAACTCCACTTGCAGCGAAGGATTGGGAAATATCAGATGATCATCTTACTTATACATTTAATTTAAGGGATGATATTAAATTCTCAGATGGAAAGCCACTAACTGCTGAAGACGTAGAATTTACTTATACATTTATATGTGACCCAAAATATGATGGACCTAGAGCTTCTTATGTAGCAGACCTTGAAGGATATAAAGAATACAATGAAGGAGATGCTAAAAAAGTATCAGGTATTGAGGTTAAAGACGACCATACTATATCTTTTAAATTTACAAAACCATTATCAACTAATATTTGGAATTTTAGTTTTGGAATTATGCCAAAGCATGTTTATGAATTTGAAAAGGGAGATATAGAAGCAATAAAGGCTAAGATGAATAAACCAGTAGGTTCTGGACCTTTTATTTTAGAAAAATATGAACCTAAACAATATGTAGAGTTTAATACTAACAAAGATTATTTCCTAGGAGCAGCAAAATTTGAAAAATTAATACTTAAATTTACTAATGTAGAGACTCAATTTTCTGAACTTGAAAAAGGAACAACTGATATACAACTTGCAGTTGCATCAAAAGGTGAAAATAAAGAAATAATAGATGGCATGGATTTTATTGATATAGTTGAATATGATGAGAATGGTTATGGATATATGGGTTTTAACTTAAGAGATCCAAGACTTGCAGATAAAAAAGTTCGACAAGCATTAACTTATGGATTTAATCGTGATAAATTTGTAGAAGTATACTATCAGGGATATGCACAAACATCTAATGTACCTTTAGCTAAAGTGTCTTGGGCATATACAGATGATATAAATGAATATAAATATGATCCAGACAAGGCTAGCAAACTTTTAGATGAAGCTGGTTGGAAAGTTGGAAAAGATGGAATAAGAGAAAAAGATGGAAAGAAATTAGATTTTGTATGGTCAACTCATACAGATAGTAAGTATGTAGAGACTATGATTCCAATGTTAAAAGAAGATTGGAAAAAAATAGGAGTAAAAGTAGAAGCAGATATAATGGAATTCCCTGCATTGACTGAAAAAGTAAATAAAGAGAGAGATTTTGATTTATTTAATATGGCATGGAGTTTGTCTGTGGACCCAGATTCATATGAGATTTTCCATAGTAGTCAAGATCAGCCAGGTGGATATAATTCTGTAGGATTTAAAAATGACAAGAATGATGAGTTATTAGAAAAAGGAAGAGAAGAATTTGATCAAGATAAACGTGCTGAAGTATATAAAGAATGGGGCCAACTTATAAATGAGGAACTTCCATATATGTTCTTAACTCAATCATATCGTTGGGATGTAGTTAATAAACGTGTTAAGAATTTTGAAACTTCTCCATTCCAAGACTTTGTATATAGAGATATAATATTGAATGTAGAATTACAATAATTTATAGGGTGAAATTTAAAAAAAATCCAATTTAAAACAATATAAACCCGGTTAAGGAGTTACCGGGTTTATATTGTATAAAGAATAGCTTTAAAACATTAAAGGAGGGAAATCATGTTTAAGTATATAATAAGAAGAATACTAAACTTGATACCGGTGTTACTAATTATATCTATACTAATATTTGGAATTATTAAAATGGCACCTGGGGATCCATTAAGTACTAGACTTGATCCAAAATCTACAGTAGAACAAAGAAATGCTGAACGAGAAAAACTAGGACTTAATGACCCAGTTCCAGTACAATACTGGAGATGGCTTAGTAAGTCAATAAGAGGAGATTTTGGAGAATCTATTACTTATAGACAACCTGTTAAGGATGTTGTACCAGGATTTATATGGAATACTTTTCTTTTAAATGTAGTAGTTTATATAATAGCTTTTTTGATTTCAATTCCTATAGGGGTTGTCTGTGCTGTAAGGCAATATTCTAAAACAGATAATTTTTGGACTATTTTTTCTATTATAGGAATATCTATGCCTAGTTTCTTTTTTGGACTGTTATTAATATACTTTTTTGCGGTTAAATTAAATTGGTTTCCTATAAATGGTATGATAACTCCAGGGAAAAATGCAGTAGGTTTTGCTAGGGCTAAAGATATTTTACATCATATGTTTTTGCCAGCTATAGTGTTGACTATCGGTAGTATGGCTAGTTTAGTAAGATATACAAGAACTAGTATGCTTGAAGTTATAAATCAAGATTATATTAGAACAGCAAGATCTAAAGGATTAAGAGAAAAGGTAGTTATATATAGACATGCTTTTAGAAATGCATTGATTCCAATAGTTACTATTATAGGTTTTACTATTCCATCCCTTTTCTCAGGAGCAGTTATATTAGAAACTGTATTTGTATGGCCTGGAATTGGAAATGTAATGATGGAATCTATTACTGCAAGAGATTATAATATGATGATGGCACTCAATATGTTCTTTGCATTGCTTACCCTACTTGGAAATTTACTTGCTGATATAGGATATGCATTAGTAGATCCAAGGATTAAAGTAGATTAATGGAAGGAGGAGAACAAGTGACTGAGAAGAATTTAGAAATTGAAAAAAAGCCAGTTAATATGAATAATAATGAAGATGAACAGGAAATATTATCACCTTGGAAAATGTTTGTTAGAAAGTTTAAGAAAAATAAAGTTTCAATAGTAGGGCTTATTATATTAATAATTATGATTTTATCTGCATTACTTGCTCCAATTTTAACACCTTATGATCCATATGAAATGGATTATTCTAAAATTAATGAACCACCTTCAAAAGAGCATTGGCTAGGAACTGATGAAGTTGGAAGGGATTATTTAACTAGAATACTATATGGTGGAAGAGTTTCTATGAAGGTAGGACTTTTTGCCGTTATTATAGAGATTATTATAGGTGCTTTAATAGGCGGATTGGCAGGATACTACGGTGGTTGGGTAGATAATATTCTTATGAGATTTTCAGAAATAGTCATGTCTTTTCCATTTTTGCCATTAGCTATTACTATTTCTGCTGTTATAGGTACTAAGGTAGAGCCTCAACGGAGAATGTACATTGTAATGATGATTATTGGATTTTTAAGTTGGCCAGGTTTGGCTAGAATGGTAAGAGGACAAATTCTTTCATTAAGAGAACAAGAATTTGTGCAAGCAGCAAAGGCACTAGGTATAAGAGATAGTAAAATTATATTGAGACATTTGATTCCTAATACAGTAGGATATATTATAGTAAGTGCTACATTAGGGATGGCAGGGGCTATAATGAGTGAATCAGGGCTATCTTTCCTTGGTCTTGGGGTTACGCCGCCAACTCCAACTTGGGGTAATTTAATACAGAATGCTAGGGAAGTTTATATACTTAGAAACCGTATGTGGCTATGGTTGCCACCAGGAGTATGTATATTTTTAGCGGTAATGAGCATAAATTTACTTGGTGATGGATTGCGTGATGCTATAGACCCTAAGTCTAAATGATAGGAGGATAGAAATATGGATAAGCTGTTAGAAGTAAAAGATTTAAAGACTTATTTTTATACTGATGATGGAATTGTTAAAGCCGTAGATGGTGTTAATTTTTCAGTTGAATCTGGAAAAACTATAGGTATTGTAGGAGAATCTGGTTGTGGTAAGAGCGTAACAGCCATGTCTATACTGCGTCTTATACCTGATCCTCCTGGTAAAATTGTAAATGGAGAAGTACTTTTTGATGGAAAGGATCTTACTAAAGTTTCTGAAGAGGAATTAAGACATATTCGTGGAAATGACATTTCCGTTATTTTCCAAGAACCTATGACTTCATTAAATCCAGTATTTACTGTGGGATATCAAATAATGGAAGCATTGATGCTTCATCAAAAGTTAAGTGAAGAAGAAGCTAAGAAAAAAGCTATCGAAATGATAAAACTTGTTGGAATTCCTAGAGCAGATAAAATAGTAGATGAGTATCCTCACCAATTATCTGGTGGTATGAGACAAAGAGTTATGATAGCCATGGCATTATCTTGTCAGCCTAAGCTTTTAATAGCAGATGAGCCTACAACAGCTTTAGATGTTACTATTCAAGCTCAAATATTAGAGCTTATGAATGAACTTAAAAATAAATTGAATACATCTATTATGCTTATAACTCATGATTTGGGAGTAGTGGCAGAAATGTCTGATCACGTAATAGTCATGTATTCAGGAAAGGTTGTAGAAGATGCACCAGTAGACGAACTGTTTAAAAATCCAAGACATCCTTATACAATAGGTCTCATGAACTCCATACCTTCTTTAATTGAAGAAGGGCAAAGGCTTGAAAGTATTAAGGGGGCAGTTCCAAACCCATTATATTTACCAAAGGGTTGCTATTTCTACCCAAGATGTAAATTTGCTACAGATGAATGTAGAAGTGGACAACCTAAATTAAGAGAAATTGCACCGGGACATAAAGTAAGCTGTTTTAGAGCAGAGGAGGTGACTAAGTAATGAGTGAAGTAATACTAGAAGTTGAAAATTTAAAGAAACATTTCCCTATATATAAAGGCGCTTTTAGAAAAAAGGTAGGAGATGTAAAAGCAGTAGATGGAATTTCTTTTAAGTTAAGAGCTGGAGAAACCTTAGGTCTTGTAGGAGAATCTGGGTGCGGAAAATCTACTACTGGTAGGACTATATTAAGACTTTTAGATGCTACAGAAGGTAGTGTTAAATATAAAGATAAAGATGTATTAAATGCATCGAAAGATGAAATGTTAAAACTAAGAAGAGAAATGCAAATAGTATTTCAAGATCCATATAGTTCTTTAAATCCAAGAATGACGGTTTCTAGTACAGTAGGTGAAGCTTTAGTAGAACATGGTTTGTATAAAAAAGGGAAAGAGTTGGATGAGTATGTAACAGAAGTTATAACTCAATGTGGGTTAGCAAATTATCATATCAATAGATATCCTCATGAGTTTTCGGGAGGACAACGACAACGTATAGGTATTGCTAGAGCTCTTGCTTTGAATCCATCTTTTATAGTTGCTGATGAACCTGTATCTGCTCTTGATGTGTCTATACAATCTCAAGTAATAAACTTGTTAACAGATTTACAAAGAGAACGTGGAATATCTTATTTATTTATATCTCATGATTTGGGAGTGGTTAAATATATAAGTCATAGGGTAGGAGTTATGTATTTAGGTAGTTTGGTGGAATTGTCTGAAAAAAATGCATTATTTGACAATCCTAAACATCCTTATACACAAGCGCTTCTTTCCGCAATTCCTGTACCGGATCCAACTAAGAAAATTAATAGAATTTTATTGAAAGGAGACATTCCAAGTCCTGCAAATCCACCATCTGGTTGTAAGTTCCATACTCGTTGTATGTATGCCAAGGATATATGTAAGGAACAAGTGCCAGAATTTAGAGATTTAGGAGGAGAACATTTTGTGGCGTGTCACTTCGCGAAATAGGAAGTCTATTAAAGAAAGAGGAAAGAAACTAGAAAAATCTATAGAGAAAAAACATAAACAGGAACCTTTTGAATTTACTAATACAGATATTGTAGCTATGATTATTGCGGCATTTCAGATATTACTTCCTATACTACTTGTAGGAATAGGATTATTTGCATTAATTACATTTTTATTTACAAATTTCTTTATGAAATAAAAAATGAATCTTTATAAAAGGAGTTGCAAAATCTATTGCAGCTCTTTTTTGAATCTGATATAATACTTTAGATTGATATGATAAATGAGGTGAGTTCATGGCTCTTTTAGAGGATAAAAAAATGAGTAGAGAAATATTTACATTAGCATTGCCAGCAATATTTGAGATGTTGCTTCATACGTTGGTATGGACCTTTGATACAGGTATGGTAGGAAGACTTACTCCAGAAGCTATATCATCAGTTACTTTAGGAGCACAAATAATGTTTACTGTAAGCAATGTATTTGGGGCATTAGGTGTGGGAACAACAGCGATGATTTCTAGAAATATTGGAGCTATGAATACAGAAAGAGCAGAAAAAGTAGCAGTTCAAGCTCTTAGTTTAGGTATTATAATTAGTATGATTGTTGGATTTATAGGAATTATTTTTTCAAAGAATATATTTTATAGGCTAGTTGATGATATTGAGGTTGTAAGATTAGGAACAGAGTATTTAAGAATAGTATTTATTGGAGCTTTTTTTCTTATTCCAACAATGATAGGAAATTCTATTTTAAGGGGAGCAGGAAATACCTATATTCCTATGATTTCAGCAGCTACTGCTAATATCTTTAATATAGTAGGAGATTATGTACTTATATTTGGAAAGTTTGGATTTCCAAGAATGGAGACAAAAGGGGCTGCAATAGCTACGGGCTTTGGACAAGCGGTAGGGGCAATTATTACTTTTTATTATTTATTTAGGAAAAATCCCTATATTCAGGTAAGAATTAAAAATTTGTTTAAATTCAATGGAGAAATGCTTAATAACTTAATTAATTTAAGTTTTCCAGCGATATTAGAAGTTTTTATGAATGAAGGTAGTAGATTAGTATCTTCTTTTTGGATTGCTCAACTTGGAACTATAGCTTATGCTAGTCACTCTATTACCGTAGCAGCAGAATCTATTTCCTTTATGCCAGGTTATGGTTTTGCTATAGCGGCAACTACATTAGTAGGACAAAACTTAGGTTCAAAAAATATGGAAAAGGCAGAAAAAAGTGTGAAAGCTTCCACGTATTATGCTATACTTCTTATGGGGATAGTAGGGATACTATTTTTTATAGTTCCATATCCTATAATGAGGCTGTTTAGTTCTGATAAAAATACAGTACTTTTAGCTTCAAAATGCTTAAGAATAGGAGCTTTTGAACAAATTCCTACTGCCATAGCAATGACTTTGTCTGGAGCATTAAAAGGAGCGGGAGATACAAAGGGACCTTTTAGAATATCTCTAATAACGAATTTTTTAGTTAGACTACCTTTAATATTTTTAATAGTATATGTATTCAAATGGCCCCTTATTTATATTTGGATTGCTACAAATATTCAATACTTAGTAGAAGCTGTTTTAATGTATATAAAATATAAAAAAGGATCTTGGAAAGAAATTTTAATTAGTTAAAAAACATATTGACAAGATATTAAAAAATGTTATAATGATAAAGTAAGTTTTCAAAAACACTTATATGCGGGAATGGCGGAATTGGCAGACGCGCTAGACTTAGGATCTAGTGTCATTGACGTGGGGGTTCAAGTCCTCTTTCCCGCACCAACTAAACCAGTGGTTAAGCCATTGGTTTTTTTAATATTTTACAAAAAAATATATATAATTGAAAAGAATAGAATCATTGGATATACATATTTTTTATGATATAATTTTAATGATATATGATACAGTGGCAAAAAATGAAAACAAATAAAAAGAATTTAAGGAGGCAAAACATAATGAACGCTGTTTTAGAAAAAAAAGAAAATAACAGAGCTACCTTTACAATTGAGATAGGTGAAGATAAATTTGAAAAGGCAATTCAGAAATCTTACTTAAAAAACAGGAGTAGATTTAATATTCCAGGATTTAGAAAGGGAAAAGCTCCAAGAAAGATAATAGAAATGAGCTATGGAGAAGAAATTTTTTATGAAGAAGCATTAAATACTATCTTGCCAGAAGCATATGAATTTGCTATTGATGAATTAGAACTTGAACCTGTTGAACAACCACAAGTAGATATTGAAGAGCTTGAAAAAGGCAAACCAGTAGTGTTTAAAATTGAGGTAACTGTAAAGCCTGAAGTAAAATTGGGAGAATATAAGAGTATAGAAGTTGAGAAAGTAGAGTATAATGTTAAAGATGAAGATATAGAGAAGGAATTAAATAGCATCCAAGAAATGAATGCAAGACTTATAGATGCTTCAGATAGAGAAATTAAAGATGGAGATATACTAAACATTGATTTTGAAGGTTATATCGATGAAGAAAAATTTGAAGGTGGAACTGCAGAAAACCAACAATTAGAAATAGGATCCAATAAATTCATACCAGGATTTGAAGAACAACTTATAGGCAAGAAAAAAGATGAAGAAGTAGAAGTAAAAGTAAACTTCCCAGAAGATTATTTTGAAGAAAGTTTAAAAGGAAAAGAAGCAGTATTTAAAGTATCTATTAATGAGATAAAAGAAAAAGAATTACCTGAGTTAGATGATGAATTTGCAAAAGATGTTAGTGAATTTGATACGTTAAATGAATTTAAAGAAAGTATAAAAGAAAAACTTGAAAAAGATATGAAAAATAAAGAAAAAGTTGAACAAGAGGGAAAAGTTATTGACAAAGTAGTAGAGGCATCAGAAGTAGATGTTCCAGAAGTAATGGTAGACAACCAAATTCAAAATGAAATGGGTCAGCTTGATTATAGCCTAAGAATGCAAGGACTTTCAATAGATCAATATTTTGAGCTTACAAATACTGATATGGAAGATTTTAAAGAACAAATGAAACCAGAAGCAGAAAAAAGAGTTAAAACTGAATTAGTACTAGAAGAAATAGCAAAGGTTGAAAAAATTGAAGTGGAAGATGAAGCTATTGATAAAGAATTAGAAAAGATGGCTGAACAATATGAAACAGAAGATGTAGAGAAATTTAAAAAAGATATGAAAAAGGGCGATTTAGAATATATTAAGACGGGTATAATTAGAGATAAGACAATTGAATTGTTGATGGCAAATGCCAAATTTATATAAGTAGATTTTAGGAGGGGATTGGAAATGGCTTTAGTTCCAATGGTAGTTGAGCAAACTAATAGAGGAGAAAGATCCTATGATATTTATTCGAGACTTTTAAAGGAAAGAATTATATTTCTTGGTGATGAAGTTAATAGTGTTACAGCAAATTTAGTAGTTGCACAACTTTTGTTTTTAGAGGCAGAAGATCCAGATAAGGATATTCAACTTTATATAAATAGTCCAGGTGGTTCAGTAACATCAGGGTTTGCTATATATGATACAATACAATATATAAAACCTGATGTTTCCACAATATGTATAGGAATGGCTGCTAGTATGGGAGCATTTTTACTTGCTGCAGGTAAAAAAGGTAAGAGATTTGCTCTTCCAAATGCTGAAATAATGATACACCAACCATTAGGAGGTACACAAGGTCAAGCAGAAGATATTAGAATTCATGCTGAGAGAATAATAAAAACTAGAGAACAGATAAATACTATATTAAGTGATAGAACAGGTCAACCATATGAAAAAGTTGCTAGGGATACAGATAGAGATTTCTTTATGTCTGCCGAAGAAGCTAAAAAGTATGGTATAATAGATGAGGTATTTGAATTTAGAAAATAACTTTAAGTGAGGTGTCACAATGGCAAGATTTGATGAAAAGCAGCTTAGATGTTCTTTTTGCGGAAAACCTCAAGATCAGGTAAAAAGGCTTATAGCAGGTCCTAATGTCTATATATGTGATGAATGTATAGAATTATGTCAGGAAATAATAGAAGAAGAGTTCGAAGATAGTTTTGAATATGAAGTGGATGAATTACCAAAACCTGTTGATATAAATGATACACTTGATGACTATGTTATAAAACAAGAAAGAGCAAAGAGGTCTTTAGCTGTAGCTGTTTATAATCATTACAAAAGAATAAATAGGGGAAGTACTCAAAATAGCGATATAGAGTTGCAAAAAAGTAATATAGTTATGATTGGGCCTACTGGTTCAGGAAAAACATTACTTGCTCAAACTTTAGCCAAAATACTGAACGTACCTTTTGCTATTGCTGATGCTACATCTTTAACTGAAGCAGGTTATGTAGGAGAAGACGTAGAAAATATTATATTAAAACTTATTCAAGCAGCTGATTATGATATTGAAAGAGCTGAAAAAGGTATAGTTTATATAGATGAAATAGATAAAATAGCAAGAAAAACAGAAAATCCATCAATTACTAGAGATGTAAGCGGGGAAGGTGTACAACAAGCACTATTAAAGATACTAGAAGGTACTATTGCGAATGTTCCACCACAAGGAGGAAGAAAACATCCACATCAAGAATTTATACAAGTGGATACTACTAATATATTGTTTATTGTTGGAGGAGCTTTTGATGGTTTAGATAAAATAATTGAAAATAGAACTGGAAAAAGTTCCATGGGATTTGGAGCAGATATTCAAAGTAAAGAAGAGCTAAATATAGGGGAACTCCTAAAGGAAATTCAACCAGAGGATTTACTTAAATATGGTTTAATCCCTGAGTTCGTAGGTAGATTACCAGTTATAGTTACTTTAGAAGAGCTGGATAAAGAAGCTTTTGTAAAGATTTTAACAGAACCTAAAAATGCGTTAGTAAAACAATATAAAGAATTATTTGCAATAGACGGAGTAGAGCTTGAATTTGAAGAGGAAGCATTAGAAGCAATCGCACAAAAGGCTATAGATAGAAAAACAGGCGCTAGAGGGCTTAGGAGTATACTAGAAGAGTCTATGCTTGATATAATGTATGAAATTCCATCTAGAGATGATATAGAAAAATGTATTATTACAAAAGATACTATTATAAAAAAAGATAAGCCTAATCTAGTATATTCAGATGTAAAAAGAAAAAATAAAACTAAAAAATCTGATAAAAGGGAAACAGCATCCTAAAAAAGGCTCACATAAAAGTGAGTCTTTTTTTTACTTCACTATTCTTTAGTTTTCTGATAATATAAGTAAATGATATAATATTTATTTAAGAGAGTTAATTTGAAAATACTTGAAGATGATTTTATATAAAAGGAGTGACAGAATGAATATAGATCAATACAAATCAGTTAGGAAGAATATGCCTTTAATTCCTCTTAGAGGGATGTCTGTTTTTCCTTATATGGTAATACATTTCGATGTTGGTAGAGAGAAGTCTATAAATGCATTAGAAAAAGCAATGGTAGAAGATTCTTTGATTTTCCTTTGTTCTCAGAAGGATGCAACAGTAGATGAACCAACATCAGAAGATTTTTATCATATTGGTACTGTATCTAAAATAAAACAAATGCTAAAACTTCCTGGAGGAAGTATTAGGGTATTGGTAGAAGGATTAAATAGAGGGAAAATAGTGGAAATAAATAAGAATGAATCTTATTTAGAAGCAGAAATTGAAGAGATGGTATATGAACCAGAAGAATTAGTAAAAGATGAAAAAACAGAAGCAGCTATGCGACTAGTATTGAAGGATTTTGAGGAGTATATAACTTTGAGCAATAAGGTATCGCCAGATTTAATTTTGACGGTATCAGAAATAGAAGATCCAGGTAGATTTGCAGATGTTATAGCTTCTTATATATACCTTAAAGAAGAGGAAAATCAAGAAATATTAGAAGCTTTTAATTTCTATGAAAGATTAGAAATACTTCATGGCATATTACAAAAAGAGATTGAAATATTAAAAATAGAAGAACAAATAAATCAAAGAGTGAAAAAACAAATTACTAAAGTTCAAAAGGAATATTATTTAAGAGAACAGATGAAAGCTATACAAAGTGAGTTAGGAGAAGAAGATGAATTAATAGAGGAAATTGAAGAATATAAGTCAAAAATAGAAAATATAAAAATGCCTGAAGAAGTAAAAGAAAAAGCATTAAAAGAAGCTGAACGACTCTATAAGCTATCCCCTAATTCAGCAGAAACAGGGGTAATAAGAACATATTTAGATTGGATAATAGAGTTGCCTTGGGACAAGGAAACAAAAGATAAAGTAAATATAAAAAAATCTAGGGATATATTAAATAATGATCATTATGGACTTTATGATGTAAAAGAAAGAATATTAGAATATATAGCTATTAGAAAACTAACAAAAGATATGAAGGGACCTATATTGTGTTTAGTTGGACCTCCAGGAGTAGGTAAAACTTCAATAGCTAAATCTATTGCTAAATCTTTAAATAGAAATTTTGTTAGAATGTCTTTAGGAGGAGTAAGAGATGAAGCAGAAATAAGAGGACATAGAAGAACTTATGTAGGGGCATTGCCAGGTAGAATAATAAGCTCCATAAAAAAAGCAGGTTCTAAAAATCCAGTATTCCTATTTGATGAAATAGATAAATTAAATAGTGATTTTAGAGGGGATCCAGCAAGCGCTTTATTAGAAGTATTAGATCCAGAACAAAACAGTACATTTACAGACCATTTCTTAGAAGCACCCTTTGATTTATCTCAAGTTTTTTTCATAACTACAGCTAATACAACTGCTACAATTCCTAGGCCATTATTAGATAGAATGGAAGTAATAAGAATTTCAGGATATACAGAAGAAGAGAAACTACAGATTGGATTGAATTATTTATTACCTAAACAACTAAAAGAACATGGTTTAAAAGAGAATAACTTAGAGCTTTCAAAGGAAGCTATAAGGGACGTAATAAATAATTATACAAGAGAAGCAGGAGTGAGGGAGCTAGAAAGAAATATTGCTAATATTTGCAGAAAAGCTGCAAAGAGAATAGTAGAAGAAGATGTAAAAACAGTTAGAGTAAATAGAGGTAACTTGGATAAATATTTAGGAGCAGTAAAATATAGATATGAGATGGTGGGCAAAACTCATGAAGTAGGAGTGGCAACAGGACTTGCTTGGACTACTGTTGGAGGCGATACATTATCTATAGAAGTTAATTGCATGAAAGGTACAGGTAAGGTACAACTTACAGGTCAACTTGGTGATGTAATGAAAGAATCAGCTATGGCAGGATTATCTTATATAAGATCTAGTTCTGAAATGTTAAATATAGAAGAAAATTTTTATAAAGAGATAGATATTCATATCCATGTACCTGAAGGAGCTATTCCAAAAGATGGACCATCAGCAGGAATAACTATGGCTGCAGCAGTTATTTCAGCTTTAATGAATAAGCCTATAGATAAAGATGTAGCTATGACAGGAGAAATAACTTTAAGAGGAAGAGTTCTTCCAGTAGGTGGTATTAAAGAAAAAGTATTAGCAGCACATAGGGCTGGAATAAAGAAAATACTTCTTCCTTGGGAGAACAAAAAAGATTTAGAAGAAATTCCAGCTAAAGTTAGAAGAAAAATTGAATTTGTGCTGGTTAAAAAAATGGATGATGTACTAGAACATGCTTTAGTTAAAGAGGATGATGAAAATGAAAATAACTAGTGCTGAGTTACAGACTATAGCTGTAGATAAAGAAAAATATCCTAATGATAATCTATTTGAAATTGCTTTTGCTGGTAAATCTAATGTAGGGAAATCATCATTAATAAATACATTAGTGAATAGAAAATCTCTGGCAAGAACTAGTGGGAAACCTGGAAAAACGCAAACCCTTAATTTTTACAATATAAACAATGAATTTAGATTTGTAGATTTGCCAGGCTATGGATATGCAAAAGTATCTAAAAAAGAACGAAAAAAATGGGCAGATATGATTGAGGAGTATTTACATTATAGAAAAAATTTAGTAGAAGTAATTCATGTAATAGATATTCGTCATGAACCGGGAGAACACGATAAACTAATGCACGAATGGATAAAGTATTATGGATTCAATGGAATAGTAGTAGCTACGAAAGCAGATAAAATCTCTAGAGGACAATGGGAAAAACATAGAACTATTATTCAAAAAAAGTTAAATATAGAGAACAAGCAGCTAATAATTCCTTTCTCATCACAGAAAAAAATAAATACAGATGAAGTATGGAAAGTTATTGAGGAAATAATGGATATAAATAAAAATCAGCAACCCTAAAGGGTTGCTGATTTTTTAATAAATGTTATTCTTCTTTTTCAAACAAGTCTTTAGTTGCTCCACAAACAGGACATACCCAATCTTCTGGTAGATCTTCAAAAGCTGTTCCAGGTTCTACACCATTATCTGGGTCACCAACTTCTGGATCATAAACATAACCACATGGCACGCATACATATTTATCCATAATATATTCTCCTTTCATTTATGTACTTATAAGCAATATTACCCAAGTAATTTTGCTTTTAAACTACACATAATATAAATATCCAAAATATTTCATTTTAAACTAAAAAAATTCTGTTTTTAGTAAATATTAGTTTTGTTTTTCAAACAAGTCCTTAGTTGCTCCACAAACAGGACATACCCAATCTTCTGGTAGATTTCTAAAAGCTGTTCCAGATTCCACACCATTATCTGGGTCACCAACTTCTGGATCATAAACATAACCACATACTGTACATACATATTTTCCCATATTACATTCTCCTTCCATTTTTTATAAATTGACAATATTACTTTAATGATTCTATTTTGAAATTCTTTTATCTATATTATAATATAATATATTGAGTATTCAAGTTTTTAGTATTAGATTAAAGGATTTATTAATGGGTATTATATTATTAACTAAAATAATATTAATATATATAAATTTTAATAGATGGATGTGATTTAATTGTCCTTTAAATTTGATGGTTCAGTTTGTAGTGACCTACATGTAATCAAAGATTTTATAGATAATGTTTTAGAAAAACTAAATGAAATAATTGAAGATGAAACAATCATGTTTGAGGTTAAACTTATTCTTAATGAGTTGGTAGCTAATGGAGCTATACATGGAAATGCCTATGACAGAGAAAAGTTTATTAATCTTTCAGTGGAGGTGCTTGAGAAGTTCATTAGAATTGAAGTAACTGATGAAGGTGAAGGATTTGAATGTGATTTAAGATCTTATGATCCTTTAGCTTTAAAATGTAGCGGAAGAGGTCTTGTTATTGTAAATGGATTAAGTGATGAGTTTTATGTAAAGAAGAATAAGATAATATCCATTAAATATCTCTAATAGAATTTTTATAAGGTATTTATGAAGTTTTAATTATGAAAGGTATAAAATATGATAAATTAAAGTCTTAAAATATTATTTATGTAAAATAAATAATCAAATAGGAAAACGCCATCATAAATTTATAATATTTTATATATGGATTTTAAGTATTAAATTTAATAAAGGTAATAAATTGTGTTATAATATTAGAATATGTTATTTATTTTAATATTTATATTAAAATAAATAATGAAGTAAATATTTACATATAATAACGGAGAAAATATCTCCGTTATTTAATTGATTTTTGTTGTTTTTGTGATACAATTATTTTGTCAAATAATGACTAAATATTATTTTTGAAAATAGGAAGTGGGATAAAATATGGATAAGAAAATAGATACTGTAAGAAATGTTGCCATTGTCGCACACGTAGACCATGGAAAAACTACATTAGTAGATGCACTTTTAAGACAAAGTGGTATCTTTAGAGAGAATCAATTAGTTAAAGATAGAATAATGGATTCTAGAGATATAGAGAGAGAAAGAGGTATTACTATACTTTCTAAAAATACAGCTGTACATTATAGTAATACAAAGATAAATATAGTAGATACTCCAGGGCATGCAGATTTTGGGGGAGAAGTTGAAAGAGTTTTAAAGATGGTAAATGGTGTGGTATTACTTGTAGATGCTTATGAAGGTCCTATGCCTCAAACAAAGTTTGTGTTAAAGAAAGCTTTAGAGTTAGAATTACCCGTTATAGTGTGCATAAACAAAATAGATAGAGAAGGAGCTAGGCCTAATGAGGTTATAGATGAAGTATTAGATCTATTTATAGATTTAGGGGCAAATGAAGAACAATTAGAATGTCCTTTTATATTTGCTTCTGCTAAGGATGGTATTGCAACATCTGATTTAAATGAGCCTAAAGAAGATATGAAAGATTTATTTGAAACAATTGTTAATTATATTCCAGCTCCAGTAGGAGATGAGGAAGGTCCACTACAAGTTTTAATTTCAACTATTGATTATAGTGAATATGTAGGAAGAATTGGCATTGGAAAGATAGAAAGAGGAACTATTAATCTAAATCAAGAGGCTGTTATAGTTAATAGTGAAAGTGAAGAATCACCCAAGAAAATTAAAATAACTAAGATATATGAATTTGAAGGATTAGATAGGGTAAATGTAGAAGAAGCTAAGGTAGGAAGTATCATTGCTGTAACAGGGGTGGAAGGAATCCATATAGGAGATACTATATGTGATTTAGAATGTCCTGAACCATTACCATTTGTAAAGATTTCAGAACCTACTTTATCTATGACATTTTCTGTAAACAACAGCCCTTTTGCAGGAGAAGAAGGGGAATATCTTACTTCAAGACATTTAAGAAACAGATTATATAAAGAATTACAAACAGATGTTAGCTTAAGGGTAGAGGATACAGATTCTACAGATGCATTTAAGGTGTCTGGTAGAGGCGAACTCCATCTTTCAGTCTTGATTGAGACTATGAGAAGAGAAGGATATGAATTTCAAGTATCAAAACCAGAAGTTTTGTATAAATATATTAATGGGAAAAAAAATGAACCGATGGAGACTGTAACTATAGATGTACCAGAAGAGTTTGTAGGAATAGTTATTGAAAAGCTAGGAAAGAGAAAAGGTGAATTAACTTATATGGCTGAAGCTAATGGAGGATATTCTAGGCTAGTGTTTTCTATTCCAGCTAGAGGGCTTATAGGTTATAGATCTGAATTTATGACTGATACAAAGGGAAATGGTATTTTAAATACAGAATTTAATGGTTATGCACCTTATAAAGGTGATATACCTACAAGAACTCAAGGTTCTTTGATATCCTTTGAAAAGGGAGAAGCAGTTGCCTATGGACTCCATTCAGCTCAAGATAGAGGGATATTGTTTGTTGCTCCTGGCACTAAGGTATATGAAGGAATGGTAGTAGGCTCAAATCCAAAGGGGAATGATATTGAAGTTAATATATGCAAGAAAAAACAACAAAGTAATGTAAGGGCATCGGGTTCAGATGAAGCTTTAAGGTTGTCTCCACCTAAGATAATGTCTTTAGAAGAAGCTCTTGAATTTATTGAAGATGACGAGCTTATAGAAATCACACCAGAAAATCTTAGAATTAGAAAAAAAATATTAGATAATACAAAAAGGTACAAATCAAAGAAAAGAAAGTAAAAAAAGGAGCATTTAAATGCTCCTTTTTAAAAGTAAGGAATATATAGAAGTAATGTAGTAAAAAAATTATTTTGTAGGTGATTTTATGACTTATGTAATGGGGGCCTTTAAGTGGATTTTACAAAATATACTTCTACTTAATATTTTATTTGCTGTACTTTTAGTATTTTTTGAAAGGAGAAATCCTACTACAACTTGGCTTTGGCTTATGATATTGTTTTTCTTGCCAGGCATTGGGTTTATACTTTATTTGTTCATAGGTCAAGATTTAAGAAAGAAAAAAATATTTAAAGTAAAAGAAGAAGAGGATAGATATCTTAAAAATTTAGCAGCTATTCAAGAAGAAAATATTGAGCGAGAAGAGTTAAATTTTAATGATCCCAAAGTTAAAGAATATAAAGATATTATTCAATTCCATTTAATGAGTACTGATGCTGTTTTTACTCAAGATAATGAAGTAGAACTCTATTTTTCTGGAAAAGATAAGTTTAACGCATTATTGAACAGTATAAATAGAAGCAAAAAATACATACATATAGAATATTATATTATTAGAAATGATAATTTAGGGATTGAAATAATAAATGAATTAACTAAAAAGGCTAAAGAAGGAATAGAGGTCAAATTTCTATATGACGGAATGGGAGGAAGAAGTTTACCTAGGAACTTTTTTAGAGAATTAATCGAAGCTGGAGGAGAAGTAGCTTGTTTTTTCCCACCTTTTTCACCAACTTTAAGTACTAGAATCAACTATAGAAATCATAGAAAAATATGTATTATTGATGGAGAAGAAGCTTATGTAGGTGGTTTTAATATTGGAGATGAGTATTTAGGAAAATCTAAGAAATTTGGATATTGGAGAGATACTCATTGCAAAATTAAAGGGAGTGCCATACATGGCCTTGAGTGGAGGTTTTTGTTAGATTGGAAATTTGCAGCCCAAGAAGAAATTCAAAATATGGAGAAGTATTTTGGTAAAAAGGATTCAAAGGGCAAAACAGGAGTGCAAATAGTTTCATCAGGTCCTGACTCAAAATGGACTAGCATAAAAGACGGTTATTTTAAAATGATAATAAATGCTAGAGATAAAGTATATATTCAAACGCCTTATTTTATCCCAGATGACAGTATATTAGAAGCATTGAGAGTAGCAGGACTTTCTGGAGTGGATGTAAGAATTATAATACCTTCTAAACCAGATCATCCCTTTGTATATTGGGCTAGTTTATCTTATATGGGAGAGCTATTAAAGGCAGGAGTAAGATTTTATACCTATGAAAATGGTTTTATCCATAGCAAAGTGGTTCTAATGGATGATGTAGTTTCTTCAGTAGGAACAGCTAATTTAGATATTAGAAGTTTTAAGCTTAATTTTGAAGTTAATGCATTTATATATGATGAAAAAGTAAATAATGAAATAGTAGATCAGTTTATTAGAGATTTGGATAGATGTAAAGAAGTTACAATAGAAGAATATGAGAAACGTTCTTATATTATAAAAGTTAAGGAATCTATTTCAAGGTTACTTTCTCCAATCCTATAACATAAAATTAATGCCTCTGGATATACTAAATTTGAGGTGGTAAAAATTGAATAAAAATATCAAGATTTTGTCGTTTTTTTTAATATTATCTCTCCTTCTATCTTCCTGTTCAAAAAAACCAGAGAAAAAACCTACAACTTATGAAAAAAAAGAAAATGCTCCACAAAATTTAAATAAAATTTATGAAAATACAAATCTTATTTTAAAAGATATAGAAGAGATAAGTAAAGCTTCTGTTGAAACTGAGCAAGAAGAAGTAAAATTAAATGAAGAAAAATCTAAATCAGAAGAAAAGAGTAAGAAAGAATCTAAGGAAGAAAAATTAAAAAAGTTATGGAAAGGTATAGACAAAAATATTGAAAATATACATAAGGATTGGAATAATTATGAAATAGAAGGAATGAAAAAAATAGGGGATACAAATAGTATTGGTAAATTTGAAGAAAGTTTAAATGATTTTACAGTATCTATTGAAAATAGAGATCATTTAGATATTATAAGCAGTGGTAGCAAAGTACTTTTTCATATGTCCCCATTTTTTGACATATATAAAGATGAAATAAAAGGCGATATAAGTAGAATAAAATATTATGTTTATCAGGGATATATTCTAGGGGATAAAGGAGAAAAAGAAAAGGCTATAAACTTTATTTCTCAAGGTGAAGCAAATCTAAATAGTATTAGGCAAAAAATAGAAAATGATAAAAATAAATTAAAGATTTTAGAAAAATTAACTTTATCTCTTAATGATATGAAAAAATCTATTGAAAAGGAAAGTGTTAGTCTTTTTAAAATAAAAAGAGATATAGTACTAAACAATTTAAAAAAATTAGAAGAATAATATAATTATATATTTAGGGGGAATGTAATTTGAAAAAAGAAGCAGTTAAAGATTATTTTATAATCAATGGAGAATTGATCTCTACAAAAAATATGGAGATTTTTGAGAGTATAAATAAACCTTATATTTATGAAGTTATTAGAGTTATTGAAGGAGTACCATTATTTCTAGAAGAACACTTAGATAGAATGGAAAAAACAGCAAAGCTCATGGATTATAATATAGATAAAACAGAAATCGAAATAAGAAAAGATATAAAAAGGCTTATACAACAAAATCAAGTTAAAAATTCAAATATTAAATTATTATGTTTAGATGTAGATGGAAAAGGTCAGGTGTTTTTAACTTATTTTATTGAAAGCTATTATCCAAAGGATGAAGTTTATAATGAAGGAGTACATACTACATTATATAACTTTGGAATAGAGGATCCAAATGCTAAAATGTCCGATGTCTCTTTTGGAGAAAGGGTAGATAAAAAAATAAAAAACAAAAATGCCTTTGAAGCTCTTCTTGTGAATAAAGATGGTAATATCACTAAAGGTAGTAGATTTGATATGTTTTTTGTTAGATGTCAAAATATTTATACAGTACCTGATGAAAAAATATTATTAGAGGTTACAAGAAATCGTATTATTAATATATGTGAAAAATTAAACTTAGAATTAATAGAGGAAACTATTCATGTGGAAGATTTATATAAGATAGATGGAGGATTTATGATAGGGACTTTAATAAACGTTATACCAATTAAATCCGTTGATGAATTTACCTATGAATCTGTATCAGATCCAATAATTAATAAAATAAAGGATATGTATTTAAAGGAAATAAAAGATTATATTGATATTAACAAACTAGATTGGATATAAAAAAACTTTACTATTTTTCCAAAAGTATTATACTATAATAGTGATAAATATTTAATATTATCTGAGTAGAGAAATTTAAAACATCTTATAATACTGATATTTAGAAGGTTGTGAAACATATGGAAAATAGGAAAATAAATTATGTATTTATAGCAATAATTATAGGAATAACTTTAATAATTATATTGACTAGTGAAGGGTTAAAGGATTTACCTGAACTTTTAATTAATACTAATACAATGTATTTAATTATAGCTTTAATCATGATGTTAGGAGATTGGATATTTGATGGTATGATCTTAAATCTTATAACTAGAAGGGTTCATGGTGATGTTAAGTTTTTAAAATCATTAAAGATAGCCATTATAGGTCAATATTACAGTGCCATAACTCCTTTTTCTACAGGAGGACAACCAGTTCAAGTGTATC
Organism: Clostridiaceae bacterium; assembly: GCA_019391515.1. Lineage (GTDB taxonomy): Bacteria > Bacillota > Clostridia > Tissierellales > Sporanaerobacteraceae > Anaerosalibacter. The sequence continues at coordinate 137,229 of JAHXQP010000009.1, forward strand.
TTATGTCCAAAGAAGATATATCTGTACCTAAAGGTTCGTTGATTCTATTTAATAAATTTATAATATATCAAATGGCTGTCACTCTTTATTCATTAACTATGTTCATGTTAAAGTTAAACTTTATATTCAATAATGCAAGAACTGCAGTACCTTTTGTTGTAATAGGCTTTATACTAAATCTTTTAGTATTAACTGGCATTGTTTTATTATTTTATAAACCTGAATGGATAAAACCCGTGGTTCTACATGTCTATAAGGTTTTAAATAAGATAGGAATTATGAGAGATACACAAAAGTATATAGACAGACTAGATACATCTATGGAAGAATATATGCAAAGTGTAAAAAAGATTAAAGAAGATAAAAAAACTAGTATGGAATTGCTTATACTGACTTTCATACAGTTAACATTTTATTTTAGTATAACCTATTTTATTTATTTGGCACTAGGTTTAACAGAAGCTAGTTTTATAGATATTATAGCTATACAATCATTAGTTTATATGGCAGCTTCTTATATTCCAACTCCAGGTACAGCAGGAGCTTCAGAAGGCGGTTATTATTTACTATTTAAACCCTTATTTACGTCTAATCTAATAATATATGCATTATTGCTTTGGAGAACTATATCTTATTATTTTCGAATTTTAATTACTGGTGTTGTAACTTTAATAGATTATATAATTAGAAAAAAGAAAAAGATTGCAGCATAAAAAACTGGTACAAAATTTTTGTATCAGTTTTTTAAAAAAATTGATATTGTATTAATATTTAATTCAATTATTTTAGAATTATATCAATGTTTTTTATAATAAAAATTGAAGTATGTTCGTATTTATCATAAAATTTAATTTTAGTATATTTATTTCAATTTTTTCTAAAAAATTAAAAATGAAAAAAATTGAAGGAATTACAAGTAATTATATTGGAAAAATAAGTTTATTGGAGATAAACGCTTAATTCAGATGTGGATTTTTTATTTTATATTGTTATAATGTAAAAAGATATAAGAAATGTAAATCAAATAGACTAATAACAGAAAAGACATTTCCAGATTATGTAATATATGATATAATAATATTAATGCGTGTGAATTTTAGAGAGGCATCTCAAAATATTAGTATATACTTTCAATTTATTTTGATTTTAAATAAAAATGAAAGATAATATTTTTATTAATAAAAAAAGTGAGGGAATGGGGATCATGAATGAAAGAGTGTATTTAAATGATTTGAAAAGTGAAATTGAAGTTAAAAGACAAGAACTTAATAGACTTGTTATAGGAAGCATTGACAAAAATAAAATTCTTAAGTTTAGTATGGAGTTGGACAAGTTAATATATCAATATTGTAATCTTGAAAGGAAAAATAAAAAAAGGGCAGAATGTTAGATCTGCTCTTTTTTACTAATCTGGAGTGATATTTTAAGTATATTGAAATTAATTTTTCATTATAGCATATAATTATAGTATATATTATCCTCCGGAATAGATTATTAAAAATAAAATTAGTGCAACAACAATAGCAATAATGGCATAAAAAATCTTTTTCTTAACAAAGAAAAATTTCATAGGTTCACCCCTTAAAACTAACTAGTCACAGTATAATCTATTCTTTGGAACTATTATATATTACTAATATTTTTAGTTATAAGATTTACATAGGTAAATTAATATATTATAATTGAGTATGAGAAATGGGGGGATTTATAATGGCAGTAAAAATTTTATCTGATAGTGCATGCGATCTGCCAAAGAAAATTTTAGATGAATATAATATTGATATTTTGCCAATATTAGTCAATAAAGACGATAGAGAGTACTTAGATGGAGAAACTTTAGATCCAATGAAACTTTATGAAGATATGAGAAATGGAGAGGTTTACAAAACTGCTCAAATACCGCCTAGGGTATTTGAAAAAAAATTTGAAGAAATAGCTAAGAGTGGAGAAAGCACTATATATATTTGTTTTTCATCAGGATTATCTGGCACATATCAAAGCGCAGTAATAACTAAAGAAGCAATAAAAGAAAAATATCCAGATTTAGATTTGGATATAGTAGATTCAAAATCTGCTTCTGTTGGATTTGGTTTATTAGTATACAAAGCTGCTCAGCTGGCTAAGGAAGGGAAGCCTAAAGAAGATATACTTAAAACATTAGATTTTTATGTAGATCATATTGAGCATATTTTTACAGTAGATGATTTGGAGTATCTATTTAGAGGTGGAAGAGTTTCAAGAGCCCAAGCTATTGTAGGGGGACTTTTGAACATAAAACCTATTCTAGATATTCCAGAGGATGGTACATTACGTCCTGTTGAAAAAGTAAGAGGGAGAAATAAAGTCCTTAAGAGAATGATAGAGATAATGGAAGAACGTGGTGGAGATGCAGATCTTAAGAATCAAACTATAGGAATAAATCATGGAGATGACATAGAAGGAGCAATGAAATTAAAGAAAATGATTGAAGAGAAATATGGTTGCACAGATTTTGTTATAAATATTATAGGTTGTGCCATAGGAGCACATTCAGGTCCAGGAACATTATCAGTATTCTTTTTAAATGAAAGGCCAAGTCAGGATTAATTTCCTGACTTTTTCATAAAAATATTAAAATGTACTAGACAAAACACAAATATAGTAGTATAATAAATAATGTCATTTGGTTCTGCACCTTTAGCTCAGTTGGTAGAGCAACTGACTCTTAATCAGTGGGCCCAGGGTTCGAGTCCCTGAAGGTGCACCAGGTTAAAACTTTATAATCATAATGGTTATAAAGTTTTTTTATGTTTTGAAATAGATTTACATAATGCTATGGGTTTTATATATAAAAATCAGCTAGAACTTCCATGGAAGTTCTAGCTGATTTTTTGCTATCCTTCTTCCTTATTATCTTTTTTGCTTTTACTACTTTTATTCTTTTTGGAACCACCTTTTTTACCTTTATTTTTTGCCACTTTATACTCTACCTCCTTGAAAGTGTATTTTATTCTAAATATAGTATTTCACTATTTACAAAAATAATGTAAAAATTGAGCTAAAACTTTAAATATAGTAAAATGTTAGTAGTATATAAAAAAGAGGTGTTAGTATGTTTCTTCAATCCTATAGTATTCCAGTAAAAGATATAATGAGTAAAGATATTTTTATATTAGAGGAAGTAGAATCTATAGACAATGCAATAAACTACCTTTTTCATAATGTAAAAAAGGAAGTAATAGTTTGTAATAGTTCATCCTATATAAAAGGTATAATAACTATGGCAGATGTACATAAACTTATGGACAAAAATATTATAGAAAGTTCTTTAAGAAAAGCAATGATAAAAGATATAATATATGTTAATCCTAGTGAAAGCTTATCAAATTGTAGAAATCTTATGTTGGAAAATAAAGTGGGAAGGCTTCCTGTAATTAAAGATAGAAAAGTTATTGGAATAGTTAGGGAAGAACATATTAGAGATTATTTTTATAAAGGAGTAGAAGAATCAGAATTAGCCCTTAAACATATCTTCAATAATATTCATGAGGGACTATGCGTTTTAGATAGTAGAGGTAGAGTAATCATATGGAATAAGAATGCTGAAAAGTTATATGGAGTAAAAGAAAAAAGTATAAAAGGAAAATATTTAAAGAGATATTTTCCAAATGCTATTGATTTAGAAATATTTGATACTAAAAAAAGTGTAAAAAATGCATACCATTCGCCCAAAGAAGGTTACCACGTAATAATAAGTGCTTCTCCTATTATTATAAATGAAAAGTTATATGGGGTTGTAAGTACGGAAAAAGATATATCTGAAGTTGAAGAATTACAAAGCGAATTAAAAAAGGCAGAAGAAAGATTAGAAGTATTAGAAAGACAAATTAAAAGAAAATCAAAAGATCCTTTTGAAAAAATAATTGGAAATAGTAAGAAGATACAAGAAAAAATAGCCATATCTAAACAAATAGCACCTTCTAATGTAGCCATATTGATAACAGGAGAAAGTGGTACAGGAAAGGAAGAATTTGCAAAAGCAATACACTATTATAGTGGAGTTTCAGGAGAATTTGTACCTGTAAATTGTAGCGCTATTCCTTCTGAACTTTTTGAATCAGAGTTTTTTGGATATGAAAAAGGAGCTTTTACTGGCGCTAGAAATGAAGGAAAGATAGGTTTCTTTGAGCAGGCTAAAAATGGAACTTTATTTTTAGATGAAATAGGAGATTTACCTTTACCTATGCAAGCTAAACTTTTAAGAGTATTGCAGGATAAAAAGATTAGAAAAGTAGGTGGAGAAAAATATATACCATTAAATGTAAGGGTTATCTCTGCCACAAACAAAGATCTTTTACAATTAATTAAAAAAGATGAATTTAGAGAAGAACTTTATTATAGAATAAATGTAGTGGAGATAGAATTACCACCATTGAGAGAAAGAAAAGAAGATATAGTTGTTCTTGTAGATTATTTTATAAAGGAGATTTGTGCTGAAAATAATAAGTTTATACCTTCATTAGATAGAGAGGTAATGGAGATATTATTACAATACGAGTGGAAAGGAAATATCAGAGAATTAAAAAATGTAATAGATTATATGGTAATTATGTCTAATGGGGAAACTATTACAAAAGAGTTTATACCCAAGTATATTTATGTTGAAAACTTTGATGGCTTTATAGAATATGGCGGTGACTTTTTAGATTTAAATGAATCGGTGAGTAAATTTGAAATAAGCCTTATAAATAAAGCTTTAGAAATCTCTAATGGAAATAAGGCAAAAGCTTCAAAGTTGTTAAACATTCCTAGAACTACACTTCATTCTAAACTAAAGAAGTATGGTATAGACTAAAAAATAGAGGGGGATAAGACATGAAAAGTGAAAATTTTACATTTAAATCTTTAAATAATATAGAGGTATTTTGTAAAAAGTGGATTCCTGATGAGGAAAAAGATATTAGAGCTTGTATACAGATTTCCCATGGCATGGCAGAACATATAGAAAGATATAATGCATTTGCTAAGTATTTAGTTAATAAAGGAGTTGTAGTTTATGGAAATGATCATAGAGGACATGGGAAAACTGCAGGAGATATTGAAAATTTAGGATATTTTGCTGATGAAAATGGATGGCAAAAAGTAGTTGGTGATATGCACTCTCTTACAGAAATAATTAAAGATGAATACAAAGATATTCCTATTTTTATATTTGGACATAGTATGGGTTCTTTTTTAACAAGAAGATATATTCAACTTTATGGAGATGAAATTGAAGGGGTTATATTAAGTGGAACTGGTGGAGATCCAGGAATTGCTGGAAGGATTGGAATTAGAATAGCAAAAATGGAAATAAGAAAAAATGGTAGTAGGGCTAAAAGTCCAAAACTTAATAAATTATCTTTTGGAAATTTTAATAAACCATTTGAGCCTGTTAGGACCGAATTTGATTGGTTGACTAGAGATGAAAAAGAAGTTGATAAATATATTGAAGACTCTTATTGTGGTGGTATATTTACTTGTGGCTTTTTCTATGATATGTTATCTGGATTAAAGGAATTAAATAAAAAAGAGAATATAGAGAGAATATCTAAAGATTTGCCTATTTTCTTAATATCTGGAGATAAGGATCCAGTTGGTAATAATACTAAAGATGTTTTACAAGCTTATAATAGCTATAAAAATGCGGGAATAGTAGATGTAAATTGTAAATTTTATTCAAATGCTAGGCATGAAATTCTAAATGAATTGAATAAAGAAGAAGTATATAAAGATATTATTTCTTGGATTGATAATCATATAAAATATTCAAAATCATATAGTTGATCTTAGAACGACTTAAAACAGACTGATGACTGAATATAGTCATAAACCAAATATAGTCAATGAGCTTAGTTGAAGTGTGAAAATTCAAATAGACTATAATTAGTCATAATCATATATATTTTCCCCTTAAAGCTGCCAAGTTTATGCGGTTTTAAGGGGTTTTTTATTGGCACAAATTTTGCTACTATATAAAATGCAGCTTAGTAATATTAGATTATTAGAAAGGGGTGAAATCTTGGAAGTAAAGATACCTTTAAAGCAACATATTGGCATGGCTTCTACTCCTATAGTTAAAATAGGAGATGAAATAATGAAAGGCCAACTTATTGCAATACCAAATGGATTAGGGGCCAATATACATTCTAGTGTTTATGGAAAAATAGTTGAAATAAATAGTACGAGAGTAAGTATAGAAGTTTATGAAAATCAGCCAGATGACTATATGAAAATTGAACCTAAGAATACTCGATTAGAGCTTGTAGAAGGAGCAGGAATAGTAGGAGCAGGTGGGGCAGGTTTTCCAACCCATGTAAAACTAAATACAAAATTGGAAGATGGTTATGTAATTATGAATGCAGCTGAATGTGAACCAGAGTTAAATCATAATATGGAGAGAATCATGAAGGATCCACATCTTTTAATGAGAGGACTTAAATACGCAATGGAAATCACTAATGCTAATAAAGGTTATATTGCTATAAAACCTAAAAATAAAAGACCTTTAATTGAATTAGGAAAAGCGATAAAAGGTGAGAAAAATATCGAGATTAAATTTTTGCCAGATATGTATCCAGCGGGAGATGAAAGGGTTATTATAAGGGAAATACTGGGTATAAAATTGAAACCTGGACAATTACCTATTGAAGCAAGAACAGTAGTTTTAAATGTAGAGACACTGAAAAATATTGCTCTTGCTATTGAAGATAGAAGGCCAGTTATAACTAAAGATATTACTGTAACTGGTAGAGTAAAAGAAGCAGAGAAAGTTTTCTTAGACGTGCCAATAGGAATGCCAGTTAAATATTATATAAAAAAATGTGGAGGATATACAGAGCCTTATGGTGAAATATTACTAGGGGGTCCTTTTACAGGTAAGTCTGGAGATGAATACTCACCTATCACAAAAATGACAGGAGGAATACTTGTAAGTATGCCTTTCCCTTCTGATAAGAGAAAGTTTGGATTAATTGGATGTGAATGTGGAGCACAGATAGATAGGTTGAAAGAGATTGTAGAAGGAATGGGAGGAGAAGTAGTAGCTACCACTAATTGTAAAAGAATGATAGATGTTGGTGGCAGGTTTAGATGTGAAGAACCAGGGGTTTGTCCTGGGCAAGCTGAAAAGGTAATAGGTTTAAAGAAAAATGGGGCTGATGTAATTTTAGTTGGGACTTGTGAAACCTGAACTGATACTGTGATGAATGTGGCCCCTAGGTTAGGAGTGCCTTTATATCATAGTACAGACCATGTACTTAGAGCTACAGGCCATAGACTCTATAGAAGAAAACGTGGATAGGAGGGATAATTTTGGCTATAACTGAGGAAACTGCAATGGAGCATAAAAATTCTTTTGCTATTACTTGTTGTAGATTTGAAGAGGGGACAATAATTGGACCCTCAAATATAGAAGACCCTAATATCATACCAGATTTAGAAGATTCAGGGCTTTTAGATATACCACAAAATTGTTTAAAAATTGGAGAAGTATTAGGTGCAAAGCTAAAAAAAACAGTAGATGCTTTAACACCGCTAACAGAAGAGTTAGTAGAAGGCATAAATAAAATGGAGGAAAATAAAGAGGCAAAAGATGAAGAAATAGAAGAAGTTAAAGAAGAGCCTCAGGAAATAAAAAAACAATCTAAACTACAAATAGCAAATAGTAGTGGAAATATAAAAATTCACATAGGGGAAGGAAAAGATATAAATATAGAGATTCCCTATCTAATAACAAATAATAATATGATGCAAGATAATAATGTAGCACAAGACGTGAATAAAATAGAAAATGAGAGAGAAGAAGAGAAAACAACGAAGATATATGAAGATAAAGAAATAAGGAAACTTAAGAGAAAGTATTTTAAAATTGAAGAAGTAAAGTTTGGTAGTGAAACAAAGATAGAAGGTAAAACTTTATATATTAGAAAAGATATTTGTAAAGAAGCAATATCTAAGGAAGAACTTGTTGTAGATATGAAATTAGATATTATAACTCCAAATAGATATAACGAATTTTCAAATACTATTATGGATGTCCAACCTATTGCTACAAAAGAAGAAGGAGAATTAGGAGAGGGAATAACAAGAGTAATAGATGGAGTAGTAATGATGGTTACTGGTACTGATGAAAATAGTGTTCAAATTGGAGAGTTTGGTTCTTCAGAAGGGATAATGGAAGAAAATATAATGTGGAATAGACCAGGCTCACCAGAAAAAGGAGAAATATTTATTAAAACTGATGTAATGATTAAAGAAGGTAAAAATATGGAAAGACCAGGACCTATGGCAGCTCATAAGGTTACCGATTATATTACTCAGGAAATAAGGGATGCTCTAAAGAAAGCTAGTGAAGATTTAGTTATTAAAACAGAAGAGTATGTTCAAAAGAGAAGGCCAAATAAGAAAAAGATAGTTATAGTTAAAGAGATAATGGGACAGGGTGCAATGCATGATAATTATATATTACCTCAGGAGCCTGTAGGAGTACTTGGGGCTAAAGCCAATGTAGATTTAGGCAATGTTCCAATAGTAGTTTCGCCACTTCAAGTGCTAGATGGATGTATTCATGCTTTAACTTGTATAGGACCAGCTTCAAAAGAAACTTCAAGACATTATTTTAGAGAGCCATTAGTGTTGGAAGCTATGATGGATGAGGAGTTAGATTTAGCCGCAGTTGTATTTGTAGGTTCCCCTCAAGCAAATTCAGAAAAGTTTTATGTATCTAAACTTTTAGGAATGACAGTAGAAGCTATGGATATAGATGGAGCTATAGTGACTACTGAAGGATTTGGAAACAATCATGTAGATTTTGCTAGTCATATTGAAGAGATAGGAAGAAGAGGAATCTCTGTAGTGGGTATGACTTTTGCTGCAGTTCAAGGGCAATTGGTAGTAGGGAACAAATATATGAATGCTATGGTAGATAATAATAAATCAGAGGACGGAATTGAAAATGAAATATTGAGTAACAATTGTCTCTGTAAAGAAGATGCAATAAGAGCTATATATATGCTTAAAGCTGAGATGGCAGGAGAAAAAATACTTTCTCCTGATAGAAAGTATAGTTCTGAAGTTAAGCTAAACAATATAGATTTAATTGAAAAAGGTACAGGAAATAAAATAGAACTAGTGAAAAATGAAGGTTCTTTAAAATTGGAGGAAAAATAATGGAGAAATTAAGATATATTTCTTCTGAAAGATATTATGAAGGTATAATTATAGAAGTTAGTGATGGTGGAATTGTTATAGACTTTAAAGGTAGAATGGGACAGATAAGATTACCTAAGAGGATGGTAATAAGTGAAAATGGATTAAAAGAAGGACAAGAAGTAGGCTTTTTAATGACTTATCCAGAAGTAATAGATGAAAATATAAATGAAAATTATATTTATGGAAAAAGACAATTAAATAAGAGGATGAATAGGGGAAGCAAATTATAAAGGAGGAATGAACTTGAGTCTTACTGTGATTAAAGGATTGAAATCAGAGATATATGTTCCTATAACTCCCCAACCAGTTTGGACACCTGTAGATAAACCTTTAAGTGAAATGGTTATAGCATTAGTTACAGCAGCAGGAGTTCATTTAAAATCAGATGAAAGATTTAATCTTGCTGGGGATACTTCTTTTAGAATAGTTCCAGGTGATTCAATTAACAGTGATCTAATGGTTTCACATGGAGGGTATGATAATTCTGACGTAAATAAAGATATTAATTGTATGTTTCCTATAGATAGACTTAGAGAATTAGAAGAAGAGGGATTTATAAAGAAAGTTGCACCAAAACATATAGGATTTATGGGTGGTGGAGGAAATGTAAAGGCATTTGAAGAAATTACAGGTCCTGAAATAGCCCATATATTGAAAGAAGAAGGTGTAGATGCTGTAGTAATGACAGGAGGATGAGGAACTTGTCACCGCTCTGCCGTGATTGTGCAGAGAGCGATTGAAGAAGCAGGAATTCCAACTATTATAATTGCTGCATTACCACCAGTAGTAAGGCAGAATGGAACTCCAAGATGTACTGCTCCAATAGTACCTATGGGTGCTAATGTAGGAGAACCAAACAATATAGATATGCAGAAGAACATTCTTAAAGATACTTTAAAACAATTAGTAGAAATAGATACTCCAGGGAAAATAGTACCTCTTCCTTATGAATATATAGCAAAAGTTTAATATAAGAGGTGATAGTATGGAGTTAATAAAGAGTATAAATGTTGTAGATTCTCATACAGTAGGCGAGCCAACTAGAGTAGTAGTAGGAGGAATTCCTACTATACCAGGGAAAAATATGGCTGAAAAAAAAGAGTACCTAGAAAAAAATTTAGACCATATAAGAAGGATGTTGATGCATGAGCCTAGAGGACATAATGATATGTTTGGAGCCATTATTACTCCACCTACAAGAAAAGGAGAAGCAGATCTAGGAGTAATATTTATGGATGGTGGTGGATATTTAAATATGTGTTGCCATGGCTCTATGGGAGTAGCAACTGTATTGATAGACACAGGAATGATAGAAGCAAAAGAACCTTATACGGATATAGTTTTAGATGCACCAGCTGGTCTTATAAAAGCAAGAGTTAATGTGGAAAATGAGAAAGCCAAATCTGTATCAATAATCAATGTACCTTCTTTTTTATTTAAAGAAGATTTAGAAGTAGAAATACCTAGTTTAGGAAAAATCAAAGTCGATATCTCTTTTGGAGGAAGTTTTTTTGCATTAGTAGATGTCAAAGATTTAGGTATAGATTTAGAAGTAAAAAATATTGATAGGCTTATAAAATTAAGTTTAGAAATTAGAAAAGCTATAAACAATAGTGTAGAGATTTATCATCCAGAAAAGCCATATATAAAAACTGTAGATTTAATTGAAATATATGATATACCCTCACAACCTAAGGCTGATTTAAAAAATGTAGTTATATTTGGAAAAGGGCAATTTGACCGTTCTCCTTGCGGCACAGGAACTAGTGCCAAATTAGCTGCCCTTTATTCTAAAGGTAAAATTGGTCTTAATGAACCCTTTGTATATGAAAGTATATCAGGGACTACTTTTACGGGAAAAGTTTTAGAAGAAACAAAAGTAGGTGAATTTAATGGAGTAATTCCTGAGGTAACAGGAAAAGCTTTTATTACAGGTTTTAACCAATTAATTATAGATTCGGATGACCCATTTAAACATGGATTTGTATTACCTAGGTAAGAATAAAAAGCTAATGGGAAATTTCTCCTATTAGCTTTTGGATTTCTTGTATAGTTCATCTTTAAATATGTCCTCTAGTTCTATTAAAAATCTAGAATCTTTTACTTTACTTTCGTTTTTATAGTCTATTGTGATTAAATCTAAAACTTCTTTAGCTCTAGTCATACCTACATAAAATAGTCTCCTTTCCTCTTCTAACAAATTAATTTGACCTTTTTCAAAGGATTCAATGCTATTAAAAGTAGGAAAATCTCCTTCTATAAGATCTATCATATAGACTTTTTTAAACTCAAGACCTTTTGCTGAATGAATTGTAGACAGTGTCACCCCATTTTTTTCTTTTTTAGATCTATATGTTATATAATCTAAATATTTTAATCGTCCTAAAAATTCTTTCATATTGTCAGCATTTTTAGCTATTAATTTTAGGGTAAATAAAATAGTTTTTAAAGAATCATAAGTATATCCAAACTTAATGGAATTTTCTTTAAGATATTTTTCATATTTTAAATCTTTTTCAATAAAAGAAATAGCTTCGTAGGGTTTTAAATTAGATAACCTTTTAAAATCAACTTTTAATTCTTTAATTTGTTTTTTATAATCTTTTTTCAAATCTGGATATTGAAGTAGTCTATCAAATATAGGAATATTATAGCTAAGGGTTTTTGCCCAATTTATATGATTTTTATATATGTATCCTTTAGTTTTATAATATATTTTTTCAAATTCAAATATATTTATATTATCATATGCCACATTTAAAAATGCTATTATATCTTTCACTATCCAATGATTAAAAAAACTTATTTTAGCATCTCTAATATAAAAGGGAATATTATTTCTGTCCAAATATTCTATAATCCCTAAAGATGAGATATTATTTCTATATAGTATGGCAGTATTTGATAAATCTCCATGTTTTTTAAACATTTCTATTAAATATTCATATTCATCTATTATGGTTTCACTTCTTATAATTTTAACAGGCCTTATATTTTTATTTTCAGTAAATAACTCTTTATTATATCTTAAAGTATTTTGTTTTATAAATTTATTACATACATTTACTATATTATTAGAAGAACGAAAATTTTGTTCCATATAGAATATATTTGCTTGAGGATATATTTCTTTGAAATTCAATATATTTTCAGGAGAGGCTCCTCTAAACCGATAGATAGATTGATCATCATCGGCTACGATAAATAAATTATTTTTAGGGTGAGAAATAGTTTTAGCTATTTCCATCTGTATTTTAGAAGTATCTTGTCCTTCATCAACTTGAATATAATCAAATTTATTTCTATATTTACTTAGTAAATATTTATCTTTATTTAAAATATTCAATGCATATGTAAGCATATCATCAAAATCTATAAGCAAGTTGTCAGACTTATAATTTTCATATTTAGTGTAAATTTCTTTGAAATTTTCTATATCGACTTTATATTTTTGAAGAAAGTCATCTATATCAAACATCATATTTTTAATATATCCAATAGTATTTATAACTGTTTCTAGTTTTTCTTCAGTAATATATTCACCATTTATGTCAAGATAAATTTTTCTTAATAATTTATTTTTATACTGAGGATGTTTAAAATTTTCTATTAAGCTATATTTTATATTATTTCTATAAGCGTACTCTTTTAAAATAGTATAAGAAAAACTATGAATAGTAGAAAAATTCACAGGTATATTATAAAAATTAGGAAATGTATTATTAAATCTATTTTTCATATCTTTTGCAGAAGCTTTACTGAAAGTTATAGAAAGTATTTTTAGAGGATTTATATTATATTTTTTTATTAAATTATGGGTTCTGTAAATTAAAACTGTAGTTTTTCCTGCACCAGGTACAGCTAACACTAAGGCAGGACCATCTTTATGTTTGATGGCATCCAATTGTTGTTTATTAAATTTAAAACTCATTATATCACCTATAGTTTTTAATAATATAATATCATATGTTGGTTGAAAAGAACCATTGTATTAAGAATATTTGAAAGTATAGAATAAAAAATTTGAAAAAAAACTATAATGAAATATAATAAGTCTAGAAGTCTTTATTGAGGGGGAATATTATGGCTAGACCTGTAAAGTGGAGAAGGATTGAGAAGTTACCTGAATTTAGATATTTTGTTCCTTCCGATGTGGAAGGGGATATAAAAGAAAATATTTTAAAAATAGAAGAATTAGAAGCTATAAGACTTAGAGATTTGGAATGTCTTGAACAAGAAGAATGTGCAAAAAATATGGAAATATCCAGACAAACTTTTCAAAGAATTTACAATGAAGCTAAAAGAAAAGTTGCAGATAGTTTAATAAATGGGAAAGCTATAAAAATATCTGGTGGAAATTACACCCAGCATATTTGCAAACTTGTATGTAAAAACTGTGGAAATAGTTGGCAAGAAAGAATGGAAGATATAGAATATGAGGAGGATACATGTCCTAAATGTGGTTCATCTAAACATTATTGTAATGAAAAGAATAGGATAAAAAGATGTAAAAAAAATTGTAAGGAAAGAAAAGCTATGTGTTCAAAGAAAAAATAAAACAATTATTATACAATAAATGTAAACAATTATATATACATTTAGATAATTCTATGGAAAATTTTAAAATATAAAGTTTTTTAAAAAAATATGGGTAATAATATACAGGATAGAATAATACAATAATTAAAATATATATCTAGGTGATTTCATGAAGAAAAATAAAATACCAAATAAATTTGATAGAAAAATACTGAATTGGTTTAATAATACTATTAAGTCTAGTTTTTTAGATAGGTTTATGTACATAATTACAAACCTAGGCAGTGGTTGGTTTAGTACAACTTTATTTACTTTCCTAATTTTGTTTGGTAAGGATAAGTTAAGGGTTGTAGGTGTAGAAGGGGCAGTGGCTATTTCTATAAGCCAGATAATTGTTCAGATATTGAAAAGATCTTTAGGCAGACAGAGACCTTATAATGTTCTTGATAATATAAATACTTTTGGAATAATTCTTAAAGATTATTCTTTTCCATCTGGACATACAACGGCTAGCTTTTCAATTGCTACTATATTATATTTAAACTATCCTTATTTGGTAGTTTCTACACTATTATTAGCAGCTACTGTTGGGATTTCTAGAATGTATTTAGGAGTACATTATCCTACGGATGTAGCAGCAGGAATAATAATTGGTACAATTCCAGCATTATTTGTTCATTTAAAATTATTAATGTATATTAAAGGTATATTAATTTATTTTCAATTAATATAAATAGATTAAACATACTTTAAAGTGGTATATATAATAGAGAGATAATAGGGAAAGGATGATGTTAAATGCTTATGAGCAATTTTTTAAGAGACAGAAAATCTATAAGAGAATACAAAGATAAAGATGTAGATAAAGAAACATTAGAAAAAATTATGGAGTATGGAGAAGATATAGAAAAGGAAATAGGAGATAAAAGCTTTAAGTTTTTATTACTTAAAAATGGGGATAAAGTCTATGAGCTTCTTAAAGGAAAGGGTGGATATGCAGGAGTGATGATAAAAAGCCCTCATTATATTGCATTAGAAATTTTAAATGATTCCAGAGATGCCATAATTAAAGGATCTTATGCTATGGAAAAACTTATAACTAAAGCAACAGAATGTGGCCTAGGAACTTGCTGGATAAGCATAGAAAATGTAGATGAAGAAACTAAGAAAGAATTATATGACAATTTGGAAGGAAGTATAGACTATATTTTAGCTATAGGAAATCCAGTACCTAAAAACCCTTTTATTCAAGAGCCAGATAGTTGTAGATTATCTATAGAAGATATTGTTTTTAAAGGTGAAATTGGAAAGAATATAACTTCTGACGAGTTAGAGACTAGAGGTTTAAGTGATTTATTTTATTATACTAGATTTGCTCCATCAAGTTATAATAATCAACCTTGGAGATTCGTATTAAAAGATAATAAGATAGTTTTAACTTTAATGAAAGACGAAGATAAATTTAGTTTTATAGACGCGGGTATTATTATGTATTATTTTGAAAAAATGGCTAGCGCTGTTGGAATAACTGGTAAATGGGAGTTATCAAATGATAAAGATGTAGAAGTAAATGGGACAACCTACAGTTACATAGGTGAATTTAACATATAATATGATTTAAATAATCTCTGGTCAAAAGACTAGAGATTATTTTTTAGATATGTTGACAATTTGCTATTTTGGAAGTATAATATACTTAAACATATGAGCAAGTGTTCATATGTTTAATGATTAGCAAGGGGGACATATCTAATGGCCAAAAAAGAATTTATATTAGAAGGATTAAATTGCGCAAATTGTGCTAATAAAATTGAAAAAAAGACAAGGGATATAAATGGTGTGGATAGTGCAACTATGGATTTTATATCAAAGAAGCTAAAAGTCCAGATAAAATCGGATAATAACTCAGATAAAATCTCTAATGAGATAAAAACCATTGTAAATGAACTTGAGCCACATGTAAGAGTTATTGAAAAAGAATCCTTAAGTCATAGTCATGAACATGATCATAGCCATGGTAATGTAGAAAAAAGCCAAGTAGCTAAAATAATACTAGCTGTAATTTTATATTTAATACCTATAATATTAAAATTAGAAGGAAGTTCTAGATTTATTCTCTTCTTTGTAAGTTATATAGTTGTTGGAGGAGAAATACTTTTAAGAGCTGCAAGAAATATATCTAAAGGTCAGATTTTTGACGAAAATTTTTTAATGGCATTAGCTACTATAGGTGCTTTTGCAATTGGAGAATATCCAGAGGGTGTTGCCGTAATGCTTTTTTATCAAATAGGAGAGCTATTTCAGGATATGGCAGTTGGTCATTCTAGAAAATCTATAAAATCTTTATTAGATATAAGACCTGATTATGCCAACCTTAAAGAAGGAGAAAGTATAAGAAAAGTAGAACCTGCTGAAGTAAAAGTAGGAGATTATATAATTGTAAAACCAGGAGAAAAAATACCTTTAGATGGTATAGTTATAGAAGGAAATTCTACTGTAGATACTTCCAATATAACTGGAGAGAATGTTCCTAGAAGTATAAGTAGTGGAGATAGTGTATTGAGTGGATTTGTAAACAATCAAGGCTTACTAACTATAGAGGTTTCAAAAGAGTTTGGAGAATCAACAGTATCTAAAATATTAGATTTAGTTGAAAATGCTTCTGGTAAAAAGGCTCCAACTGAGAATTTTATTACTGTATTTGCAAGATATTATACCCCAATAGTAGTGATAAGTGCATTAGTGATAGCGTTTATTCCACCACTTTTATTTAACTTAAGTTTAAGTGATTGGATATATAGAGCACTAATATTTCTAGTAATATCTTGTCCATGTGCATTAGTTATATCAATACCATTAGGTTTTTTTGGAGGCATTGGTGGAGCTTCAAAAACTGGAATACTTATAAAAGGTGGCAATTATTTAGAAGCGTTGAATCAGGTAGATACCATAGTTATGGATAAAACTGGAACATTAACAAAGGGAGTATTCAAAGTCGCAGAAATAGAAGCAGTAGAAGATTTTACAGAAGATGAAGTTTTAGAATATGCAGCTTTTGGAGAAGCTTTTTCAAACCATCCAATAGGAAAGTCTATAATTGAGGCTTATGGAAAAGATATTGATAATAAAAGTATAGAGAATTATAAAGAAATATCTGGCAAAGGGATAAAAGCAGAAATAAATGGTGATGAAATAATAGTAGGAAATAAAAGAATATTTGAGGATGAAGGTATTTCTGTCGAAGATAAAAAAAGTTTTGGAACTATTGTTTATGTAAGTAAAAATAACAAATATATAGGAAATATAATAATATCTGATGAAATAAAAGAAGATGCAAAGGAAACTATAAGTCAGTTTAAAGAATTAGGGATTAAAGAAACTATTATGCTTTCAGGAGATAATAAATTAGTGGCAAATGAGGTTGGAAAATCTTTAGGAATTGATGGAGTATATGGAGAACTCCTTCCTCAAGATAAAGTAAGTATATTAGAAAAAATAATGGATGAAAAAGGCAGGGAAGGTAAAGTTGCTTTTGTTGGAGACGGAGTAAATGACGCACCAGTTTTAGCTAGAGCAGATGTAGGAATTGCTATGGGAGGTTTGGGTTCGGATGCAGCTATAGAAGCAGCAGACATAGTTATAATGACAGATGAACCTAAGAAGATATCTACAGGAATTAAAATATCTAAAAGAACCAAAAAGATAGTTACACAAAATATAATATTTGCTTTAGGAGTTAAATTAATAGTACTCATATTGGGAGCATTTGGAGTAGCTACAATGTGGGAAGCAGTATTTGCTGATGTTGGAGTTTCTATAATTGCTATTTTAAACTCTATGAGAGCTCTTAAAGTTGAAGAATAGAAGAATAGCCGTCCTTTACTAAAGGATGGCTAATTAATTATTAGATAAATAATAATTAATTATATAAAAAACAATGAAAATGTTTGCTTTTAATTTTAGATAATGTTATAATAAATTAAAATTACATATGAAATTTAAACCTTCAGGGCAGGGTGAAATTCCCTACCGGTGGTATAGCCCACGAGCCGAAAGGCTGATTCGGTTAGATTCCGAAGCCGACAGTATAGTCTGGATGAAAGAAGGTTATCTGATTTTTTTGTATATATTTATGTATTTATATACTATTAAACTGCCCTGAATTTTTTCAGGGCAGTTTAATTTTTTGGGAGGTGATTTAGTGAGCTACAATGATGAATATTTTATGGAAAAAGCATTGGAACTTTCAAAAAAAGGGATAGGTTTTACAAACCCTAATCCTCTTGTAGGGGCTTTAATTGTAAAAGATGGAGATATAATTGGTGCTGGTTATCATAAGCAATATGGAAGGGAGCATGCCGAGATAAATGCATTTAATAATGCAAAGGAAAATGTAGAAGGTTCAACTATGTATATTACATTAGAACCTTGTTCTCATCATGGAAAAACTCCTCCTTGTGTGAATGAAATTATTAAAAGAGGAATTAAAAGAGTAGTTATAGCTATGAAAGATCCAAATCCATTAGTAGCAGGAAGGGGAATAAATTTACTTTTAGAAAATGGTATAGATGTAAAGATAGGAGTTAAGAAAGAAAGTGCAGAAAAAATTAATGAGATTTTTATAAAATATATAAAAACCAATAGGCCCTTTTGTATTTTAAAGGCTGGCATGAGTCTAGACGGGAAAATAGCTACTTATACTGGAGACTCTAAATGGATAACTAGTATTGATTCAAGAATATATTCTCATAAGTTGAGACATAGTGTATCTGGTATAACAGTTGGTATAAACACAGTGTTAAAAGATAATCCAACTTTAAATACAAGAATTAACAATGAAAAATGTAAAAGTCCTATAAGAATCATCTTAGATAGTCATGGAAGAATACCAATTGAATCAAATGTATTGAACACTTTAGATATTGCAGAAACTATAGTAGTTGTAACAGAGAATGCAAGGAAAGAAAATATAAAGAAAATTAGAAGTATAGGAGCAGAAGTTATTATTTCACCATTAAAGCAAGGAAAAGTAGACCTAAAATTCTTAATGGATGAACTAGGAAAAAGAAAAATAGATAGCATTTTAATAGAAGGTGGAGGAGAAGTAAACTTTTCTTTTTTAAAAGAAAATTTAGTAGATAAAGCAATATTTTTTATTGCACCAAAGCTAATTGGAGGAGCTAGCTCAAAGACTCCAGTTGAAGGAGAGGGGGTAGGGCTGTTAAAGGAGGCACCACAATTAAAAAATATTAATACATTTAAGCTAGGAGAAGATGTATTAATAGAAGGATATCTATAATTGGAGGTGGGTTATTGTTTACAGGAATTATTGAAGAAATAGGCATGGTTTTAAATGTAACTAAATCTAAAAAAATAACTGTTTTAAGAATAAGTTGTAACAAAATTTTAGAAGATGTTTCATTAGGAGATAGTATAGCTGTCAATGGAGTGTGTTTAACTGTAAAAAATTATAATTCAGGTTATTTTGAAGCAGATATTATGAATGAAACAATCTCTAAAACTAATCTCAATACTTTGAAAATTGGCAATAATGTGAACTTAGAGAGAGCATTGAAGGTAGGAGATAGACTGGGAGGCCATATAGTTAGTGGTCATATAGATGGTACAGGTACTATAAAAGGATTAGAAAATGATGGGGATTCAATATGGATAACTGTAGAGACTAGTGAGGATATTATGAAATATATAATATATAAAGGTTCTATAGCATTAGATGGAGTAAGCTTAACAGTAGCATATGTGGATGATAATAATTTTAAAGTTTCCATAGTTCCTCATACTCAATTAGAAACTATTCTTTTAAAAAAGAAGCCAGGAGATATTGTAAATATTGAATGTGATCAGTTAGGGAAATATATTGAAAAGTTTTTGGATCAGGATAAAAAATCCAAAACAAATTCAAGTATAAACTTAGATACACTTAAAAAATATGGATATGCATAAGGAGGATAAAAAATGGGTGAGTTCAATACTATTGAAGAAGCTATCGATGAAATAAAAAAAGGTAATTTTGTAGTAGTTTTAGATGATGAAGATAGGGAAAATGAAGGGGATTTAATTGTTGCAGCAGAGAAAGTAACTACAGAAAAAATAAATTTCATGACTAAATATGGAAGGGGATTGGTTTGTATGCCAGTTGAAGGGAAAAGGTTAGAAGAACTTGATATTCATCAAATGGTGGCTAACAATACAGATAATCATGAAACTGCTTTTACTGTTTCTGTAGATCACAAAGACACCTCAACGGGCATATCAGCAGGAGATAGAGCACTAACTATAAGAAAAATATTAGATAAAGACTCTAAGGTAGAAGACTTTAGAAGGCCAGGACATATTTTCCCATTGAAGTCGAGAAAAGGAGGGGTACTAAAAAGGGCAGGTCATACTGAAGCAGCTGTGGATTTAGCAAAACTTGCAGGACTTTTCCCAGCTGGAGTTCTATGTGAAATTATGAACGAAGATGGAACTATGGCTAGAACAGATGATTTAATAAAATATGCTAGTAAATTTGGATTTAAAATAATAACTGTTGCAGACCTTATAGCATATAGAAAAAAAACTGAAAAACTAATATCAAAAGTGGGAATAGCTAAATTACCAACAAGATATGGAGATTTTAGGATAGTAGGGTATGAGGATTTATTAAATGGTAAACAACATGTGGCATTGATTAAAGGTAATGTTACTGATGGAGAGCCTACGTTAGTAAGGGTTCATTCTGAATGTTTAACTGGAGATGTATTTTGTTCTAATAGATGTGATTGCGGCGATCAACTTCATTTAGCAATGGACAAAATAAATAAAGAAGGAAAAGGTGTAATTTTATATATGAGACAAGAAGGTAGAGGAATTGGTCTTTTAAATAAAATTAAAGCTTATTCACTTCAAGACAATGGAATGGATACTGTAGAAGCAAATTTAGCTTTAGGATATGAAGATGACATGAGAGAATATGGAACTGGAGCACAGATATTATCAGATATTGGACTTAAAAAGATAAGACTTATGACAAATAATCCTAGGAAGATATCTGGTCTTTCAGGATATGATCTTGAAATTATAGAAAGGGTACCAATTGAAATTGAAGCTACAAAAGAAGATTATAAATATTTAAAGATAAAGAAAGAAAAACTTGGACATGCTATTAGTGTAAATTAAGGAGGAAGAATTTATGAATATATATGAGGGAAATTTAATAGGAGAAGAATTAAAAATAGGCATAGTTATAGGACGATTTAATGAATTTATTGGTTCAAAACTATTAGATGGTGCTATAGATGGACTAAAGAGACATGGGGTGAAAGTAGAAGACATATCAATATTTTGGGTTCCAGGTTCTTTTGAAATACCATTAATAGCAAAAAAATTAGCTTCATCAAAAAAATATGATGCTATAATTTGTCTTGGAGCTGTAATAAGAGGAGCTACTTATCACTTTGAATGTGTAGCAAATGAAGTTTCTAAAGGTGTAGCAAAAGCTTCATTAGATACGGGGATACCAGTAATATTTGGAATACTTACAAGTGACAATATTGAACAAGCTATAGAAAGGGCAGGCACAAAAGCAGGAAATAAAGGATTTGAGTCAGCAGTTTCAGCTATAGAAATGGCTAATCTTATAAAAAACATGTAAATGGAAGGAGAATAGTAATGGTACTATTCTCTTTTTTATTATTAATTCTTAAAAAAAGTACTTATTGCAATTTTCACAAAATATAATTATTAATAATAAACCTTAAAAATATGATAAACTATAAATAGACAATAAATATTAAGAGGTGCAAATTAATGAAGAGTCATTTAACTAATTTTGACAGAAGATATAATTACATAATACTAGCAGAAAATTTTTATTTAGATGATTATAAAGAGAAAGCAGTAAAATTTTATTTCAAAGCACTAAATTTTCCTGGGGAAGAAGAAGAAGATCTAGAAATATTATATAATATAGCTTTTATATATGATGAAATGGATAAACTCATAGAGGCACTTAAAGCTTATAAAGAGATTGTAAAATTGGACCCAGAAGAATCTGGGGCATTTTATGGCATAGCTACGATTTATGAAAGATTAGGTGATAATGAAAAAGCTTTAGAATATTATTTTAAGGCTGCAGAGATAAATCCTGAATACGATAGAGCTTTTTTTTATATAGCTAATATATATGATGAAATAGGAAAAAAAGAAGAAGCTATTAAATACTATAAAAAGGTAATTAAATTAAAACCGAATGATCACATTGCTTATAATAATCTAGGTTCTATTTATGAAGAAATGAAGGACTATAATAAAGCCTGTGAAATGGTTAAAAAGAGTATTGAAATAAATCCTAGCTATTATAAAGCTTTATTTAATATGGGAGTTATTTATAAAAAGTTAAATAAATGGAAAAGTGCTATAGAATACTATAATAAATCAATAGCATTAAATAAAAATTATCCGTATTCATTTCTTAATAAATCCGTTATATATATAGAACAAGAGAAAATACAGAAAGCTATACAAGTTTTAACAGAAGGAATAGAATATAATCCTTATGCAGAATATCTATATTATAATAGAGCATGTTGTTATGCAAAACTTAATGAAAATAATAAAGCTATAATGGATTTGAGAAAGGTTATAGTTATTTCCCCAGAGTTTATAGAAACAATGAAATCAGATGAAGATTTAAAGAACTTATCTAATGATGAAAGATTTATTGAAATTATAAGTAGATATAAAAAGAATAATTTGAAAGAGAACTAGTTTTTTGTTATATATAAAGTAATAATATGAAAAGGAGTATGAATAATATGGTGATAATAAAGACTAGAGAAGAAATTGAAAAAATGCAAGAAGCAGGTAAAATATTATCAGATTGTCATAAAGAAATTGCAAAAATTATTAGACCAGGAATTTCGACTTTAGAAATAGATCAATTTGTAGAAGAGTTTCTAAAAAAATATAATGCTACACCAGAACAAAAGGGATATCAAGGGTATCCTTATGCTATTTGTGCATCTATAAACGATGAAATATGTCATGGTTTTCCAAGAAAAGAATTATTAAAAGATGGGGATATTGTAACTGTGGATATGGTAGTAAATTTAGATGGGTGGCTTGCAGATTCAGCTTGGTCTTATGCAGTAGGAAATATTTCAGATGAAGCAAAAAAACTATTAGATGTAACTAAAAAATCTCTTTATATAGGAATAGAAAAAGCTGTAGTGGGTAATAGAATAGGTGACATATCTCATGCTATTCAAACTTATGTA
Organism: Clostridiaceae bacterium; assembly: GCA_019391515.1. Classification (GTDB taxonomy): domain Bacteria; phylum Bacillota; class Clostridia; order Tissierellales; family Sporanaerobacteraceae; genus Anaerosalibacter. The sequence continues at coordinate 160,277 of JAHXQP010000009.1, forward strand.
GAATCTGAAGGTTTTTCTGTTGTAAGAGATTTTGTTGGCCATGGAATAGGTAAAGATATGCACGAAGATCCACAGGTACCACATTTTGGACGTCCAGGAAGAGGTTTAAGACTTATGGAAGGAATGGTTTTAACTATTGAGCCTATGGTTAATATAGGGACTTATGGTTGTAAAATAGATGATAATCAATGGACGGCAAGAACATTAGATGGAAAATTATCAGCTCAATATGAACACACACTAGCTATAACAAAAGACGGTCCAATAATAATTACAGAACAATAAAGGTAGTGGATTTTTTCCACTACCTTTATTGTTGCCATTTAGTTAGTTTTTTTTCTATAAAAGCTATAAGTTGGTACATTACAGCAGATATTATTGCTAATATAAATACACTCATCATTACTAAATCTAGTTTAAATACTTGGCCTCCATAAACTATTAAATAACCAATACCAGCTTTAGAAACTAAAAACTCTCCTACAATAACCCCAACCCAAGATAACCCTATATTTACTTTTAAAGTACTTATTATTGTGGGAAAACTTGATGGAAGCACTACCTTTTTTAAAACTTGGAATTTCGTAGCTCCAAAAGTTTCTAAAAGTTTTATTTTATCTTCATCTACATTTTTAAATCCACTATATACATTCATTATTGTAACCACTATAGATACTGTAACAGCTGTAACAATTATACCTGAGTATCCTGCACCTACCCATATAATTATTATAGGAGCAAGGGCAGTTTTAGGTAAACTATTCAGAATTACAAGATAAGGGTCCAATACTTTCGCTAGAAAATCTGACCACCAGAGTATTATAGCTATCAATACCCCTAAAATTGTTCCAATCAAAAAGCCCACTATAGTTTCTAATACAGATATACCTACATGGTGGAATAGACCTCCATTTACCGTATATTCAATAAATAGGTTCCAAATTTGGGAAGGAAAACTAGTTAGAAAAGTATCTATCCATCCTAGTTTAGCAGTTATTTCCCATTGTACTAGCCAAATTACTAAAATTAGTATTTGAGTGATTATAATATTTCTTTTTCTTCTTTTTACTTTTTTTAGATACTCATCATGTTCTTTAGAAATTTTATTATACATGAATATCGAGCTCCTTCCATATTTGATTAAAATAATGTCTAAATTCTGGAGCTTCCCTACATTTCATAGGGGTTTGAACTCCCCCTGGACAACTTAAGTTTATAGGTATTATATCTTTTATTGTTGCAGGCCTTTTTGACAGGACTACCACTCTATCTGCCATGGAAATAGCTTCTGCTATATCATGAGTAACCATAAGAGCAGTTTTTTCCTCTTTTTTTAAGATGATCCCTATTTCATCTGCAATAGCCAACCTTGTTTGATAATCTAATGCAGAAAAAGGCTCGTCTAATAAAAGTAAATCTGGTTCTACAACTAAAGTTCTAATTAAAGCAGCTCTTTGCCTCATACCACCAGATAATTGTCTGGGAAAGTTTTCCTTGAAGTCGCTAAGACCATATATGTCAAGTAGTTTTTCTGCATATTTATAGCTTTTTTCATTTACTTTTCCTTGAATTTCTAAACCTATCAAAACATTTTCTATTATTGTTCTCCATTCAAAGAGATGATCTCTTTGAAACATATATCCTATTTCTTTTGTAGGACCTTTGACTTCTTTGCCTTTGATCAATACTTTCCCCTTTGAAGGTTCAATGAGCCCGGCAATGATTGATAAGAGCGTGGATTTTCCACATCCACTAGGGCCTACAAGAGATACTATTTCACCTTTATCTATATTAAGGTTTATATCTTTGATTGCTTCTGTCTCTCCATCAAGGGTATGATAGGTCATGCTAATGTTTTTAATTTCTACAATATTTTTTCTTTCCATAGATGTACCCCCTTTAACGAACCATATTATACTTCATCATATTCAAAGGCTAGGTTTTATGTTACGAGTTTTATCTATGAACTAAATGAGGGAAAGTGTCAATAATTTAAAACTTAGTTATAGATGAATTGTGTAGATGACAAACGTCTAACTATACTGTATAATAATAATACAAACAGTAAGAACTTATGTTCCGAAAGTAAAGCTATAGTAAAACTATCTTTTAAGAAATAATATGAAATATAATATAGAATGACTTTATGACATTAAAGAAATGACAGGAGTGAGATGTATTGACAGGGAAAACTCATGTAGCAGTAGGAGTAGCAACGGGATTAGCACTATCAACTGGTAAACCTGTTAAGGAACAATTTTTTTTAATAATAACCTCAGCAATTGGAGCTGTAATTCCTGATTTAGATCATCCAAAAAGCAAATTAAATCAAAAGATACTAATATTCAATAATAAATTTTTCAAGGTATTATTTTATGTACTTATAGGTACTGGATTTATATACTTAGATTCTATTGTTGAAAATCAAGAATTTAAAATATTAGGTATAATAATGATACTTACTGGAATATCTAGCCATAGAGGTTTTACTCATAGTTTACTTGGTTTTTTATTATTCTCATCAATAGCGTATACTTATTCTATAAAATTTGGAATAGATGAAATGTATCTAGGATTTAATGCAGGGTATGTTTTGCATCTAATTATGGATTTTTTTACTCCTAAGGGAATACAGCTATTTTTTCCTATAACTAAAAATATATCTTCTCCTATCACAATTAAAACCAATGGAGAAGGAGAAAATTTATTATTTATAGGCTCAAGTTTTTATTCACTATATTTTTTAATTCAATTTATAAGATAAATATTTTTATGAAGCTGAAATTCTTTAAGTTAGATTGAGTTTTTCTAGATAATGATATATGTTATAATATCATTTGTAAACAAAAATAAGGGGGAAGTGAAATTGCATCAATATAAAGGTAGGCTGATAATACACACCGGTTCCATGTTTTCAGGAAAAACTTCTAGTCTAGAAAAAGATATAAAGCGCTTTAAAATCGCAGGATATAATACTATTGCTTTTAAGCCCATAGTGGATAGCAGATATTCAAAGAATGAGATTGTAACTCATGATTTAACTTATATGAATGCAATTTTAGTTGAAGATATAGATGAAATTATAGAGTATTGTGAAGAGCTTAAACCAGATGTTATTGCTATAGATGAAATACAGTTTTTAGGCGGGGAATCAAAAAATATAGTAGCTGGTATAAATGAATTTTTAAAAAAAGGTTGTACAACAATAGTAGCAGGGCTGGATATGGATTATAGGGGTAAACCTTTTGAAGTAATTAAAGAACTTATGCCTATATCAGATTATTTACATAAACACCATGCTGTTTGTGCAAAATGTGGTGCAGATGCTTGGGTTAGCCATAGAAAGTCTAATGATATAGAAAGAATAAAACTAGGAGCTTCTGATGAATATGAACCATTGTGTAGAAAATGTTTTTTAGAAGAAAAGAAAAAACAAGATAGCTAATGTCTAATATACATGGAGGGGATAAATTGAAAGATTATATGAGATTTGAGGCTTCAGTTATGCCATTATATTCTGAAAGTACTGAGGATTTGTGGTTTCCATATAATAATGGAAAATTAGCAGTTAAATCTAAAGGTGATGAGATAAGTATATTAAGAAGAAAAGATTTAGAAGAACTTGATTTTGAATTAGCATATACTCAATGTATGGGAGCACTTGATGGATATAATTGCTTTAGTAGTGAAATAAAAGATAACTTTAAAATACCAAGTGGAATAGAAATATATGATTTAAAACCTCTTACATTTTTACTTGAAGAAGAACTTTTTTTATTAGCAGCTAAATCTTTGCTTCTATTAGACTGGGAAAAATGCCATAGATATTGTGGAGTATGTGGATATTGTATGGAAAGAAAAAACAATGAAAGTGAAAGGGCTCTTTTTTGTCCTAAATGTGGATATACTACCTGGCCTAAAACATCTCCTGCAATTATAGTAGCTATAACAAAAGGGGATAAGCTTTTATTGGCTCATAATAAACATTTTCCTAAAGGAATGTATAGTGTAATAGCTGGTTTTGTAGAGCTTGGTGAAACTTTTGAACAATGTGTAAGGAGAGAGGTGTATGAGGAAGTAGGTATAAGGGTTAAAAATATAAAATATTTTGGTAGTCAACCATGGCCATTTCCCAATTCAATGATGATAGGTTTTACTGCCGAATACTTAGATGGAGAAATAAATGTAGATGGGGAAGAAATAGTACATGCCGATTGGTTTAGCAAAGGTGAAATTCCTAAATATAAAAAATCTAAAAGTATAGGAGCAAAACTTATTGAATGGTTTAAAAAAACTCACTAATATAATAGTGAATTTTTTAAAAAACTAAATTTATTTTGAGTTTATATTTAAATTACCCATATCAGTTTTTAATTCAATTTTATATTCTCCATTTCCAACGATACCTTTTACATTGGTTCTACTATCATTATCTATAGGAAAATCACATTCTATATTACCTAAAGATACTGAAGCATCAAGAGAAAAATCAGAAGCTTCAGGAATAGTTATTTTAACATTACCAGCATTAGTATTAGCAGATATGTTGCTTCTAAGTTCATCGAGATTTATTTTAATATTACCAGCATTTGTAGAAGTTTCGATATTAGTTGCTAAGGCATTATTTAAAATAATATTTCCTGCATGGGAAGTTAAAGTTAAGTTATCTATTTTTATTTCTGAAGCATTTATATTTCCAGCAGATAGTTTTCCTTCTATATCATTTTTATAGTTTTTTGGTAAATATATATCTAATGTTAGACTGGAATTTTTTATATGATTAAAATTTTTAATATGAGCAGTAACTACAATTTTTCCCATTTTTTTTTCTGTTTTAAGCATAGGGGTATTATTTTTTGATATATTTCCATGATAGTGAATTTTTATATCTTCCCTGTCCTCAGAAATTATATTTAAGTTTCCCATATGAGAGTCAATATATATACTATTTATGCCATTCATTTTTATTGTTTTTTCTTCATTTATCTCTGTCCCATCTTTAAAGTTTTTATTGTTTTTATTAACAAAGAATCCAAAGGGCTTCATAGACTTAATATTTAAATATTCATTATTTAAATTTAGATTTAAAAATCCAATACCGAATGACACAAGGGTTATACCTAATAGTATGAAAACTATTTTTTTTATTTTCACAGTATCATCTCCTATTTTGTAATAATATCAATATTCCATCTAATATATTTTATAATAAGTTTATATATAAATTTAGTTGCATAAATACTTCCAATAAGGGCTAATAATCCTAATGAAGTTAAGCCTATTCCAAAAGCAATAGATGTAATAGAGGAAGCTCCAAAATCAATAAGAAAGTAGCTATCCAGGTTTAATCCAATTGTAGAAAATATAAGTCCAATTCCTCCAGCGGTAAATCCAATAGACATCCCATATAATCCGATAAGTAAACCAATTATTCCAATAAACGGGCCTAGTACTATTATTAGATTGAAAAATCCCAATGCTATAGACATGATTATAATTTTAAGTAAGTTCTTAGGTGGAGAATCCTTCTCATTTTGATTAGATTTTAATGAGTTTTTAAACATTTTAGCTATATTTCTAGGATCCCCTAATTCTTCTGAAATTTCTTCTTCAGTTTTTCCCCTAGAAATACCTACACGAAAATGTTCTTTATAATCATATATTATATCTTCTATTTCATTTTCAGGAAGATCTTGAAGATAAAATTTTAAATTATTAATATATTCTTTTCTATTCATTAAAATCACCCCCTATAATTTTATTTACACCTTCAACAAAAGAATTCCATTCTTCCACTAGATTCATATAAGTTTTTCTACCCTCATTAGTTATTTTATAATATTTTCTTGGAGGTCCTTCTTGAGATTCTTTCAAATAAGTACTAACTAGACCTTCTTTTTTCAACCTTCTCAAAAGAGGATATATAGTGCCTTCAGAGATATATATATATTTTGATATTTGTTCTACAAGTTGATAACCATAGCAATCATAGTTTAAAAGCATAGATAATACACAAAGTTCAAGAACTCCTTTTTTAAATTGAATATTCATTTATATGATCCTTTCTATTAATATAATAGCTATATTATATATTACATTACCTTATAATACAAGGTAGTGAAATAAAAAACTTACCAGCATATATACTGGTAAGTTTTAATATATAAAATCATTATGGATATCTTAAAATTTTAATCCTTCTTTTTTCATGCCTACACTCAAGGCGATACCTATACAAATCATATTTACTAAAAGAGAAGTTCCTCCATAGCTTACAAAAGGAAGGGGTATCCCTGTAATAGGCATAAGGCCTATAGCCATGCCAATATTTTGCCATACATGAATAGATATCATAGCACTAATGCCGATAACTATAAGAGAGCCAAAATCATTCTCTGTTTCTTTAGCAATTTTTATAAGTCTATATAACAGGATGAAGTAAAGAGATAATAATGTTAATCCTCCCATAAGACCTAGTTCCTCTCCAACAACAGCAAATATAAGATCGGTTTGTTTTTCAGGTAGATATCCAAATTGAGTTTGAACACCTTTAAATAACCCTCTTCCAAATAATTTTCCCGAACCTACTGCAATAATTGTTTGCATAGCTTGATATCCGGAAGCACTAGTGTCATGTTCTGGGTTTAAAAAGACAAGGATTCGATTTTTTCGAATACCATCTAATGAAAACCAGATTATAGGTAAACTTATTATACCTATAATTAGAGCATATCCAAAATATTTTAAATTAAGTCCTGCAGAAAATAACATTGCTACTATAAAAAACATAAATACAGCTGCTGTTCCATAGTCAGGTTGCAGAATAATAAGTCCAATAGGAATAGCTGCAAATAATAATACTTTTAGAAGAACAAAAGGATTATTTATATTGTTCTTATTTTTATCAACTATTTTAGCAAAAGAAATAATAACCCCTATTTTGACTATTTCAGAAGGTTGAAATTGAAAACTACCTATTTTAAACCATCTTCTAGCGCCCCAATTTTCATCTCCAGTTCCAAATATAAGAACTGCCATAAGCAAAATATTGGAAAAAACATATATAGGAATATATAACTTTTCCAATATTCTATAGTCAAATGAAGAGATGAAAAAAATTGCTAAGATACCAATACCTATCGTTATGGTTTGTACTTTTATAAAACGGGAGTTTTCATAACTAGCTGTAGCACTCATTATTATAATGAGGCCAAAGGCACATAGTAGCATTACAGATGTAAATAAGACAAGATCAAATTTCTTAAAGAAATTTTTCTTAAAACTCATCATATCTATGACTCCTTTTTAAAGTTTTCAAGGCTCATTATATCATATTTTGAGTTCAAATGTGGAACAGATGGTTAAAAAAGGTGTAGGATATAATTATTTGGATAATAAAAGAGATGCTCATTGTGAGCATCTTAAAATTTTAATCCTTCTTTTTTCATACCAACACTTAAAGCGATACCTATACAAATCATATTCACTAAAAGGAATGTTCCTCCATAGCTTATGAAAGGAAGTGGAATACCAGTAATAGGCATAAGTCCAATAGTCATAGCTATGTTTTCCCATATGTGAATTCCTAACATGGCAGCTATTCCGACAACCATGAGAGAGCCAAATGTATCTTTTGTTTCTTTAGCGATTTTAATTAACCTATATAGCATTAAAAAATATAATGTAAATAAAATAAGTCCACCTATGAGGCCTAACTCTTCCCCAATAACAGCGAATATAAGATCTGTATGTTTTTCAGGTATATATCCAAACTGGGTTTGAACTCCCTTAAATAATCCACGGCCATGAAGTTTGCCTGAACCTACAGCAATTTTTGCTTGCATAGCTTGATAACCAGAATCACTAGTATCATGTTCTGGATCTAGAAAATTTAGTATCCTTTTTCTTTGATAACCATCGAATGAAAACCAAAGAATAGGTAAACTTATAATTCCAATTAGTATAGCATATCCAAAATAACGTAGTTTTAAGCCTGCTGCAAATAACATTACAAATACAAAAAACACAAATACTACAGCTGTTCCAAAGTCAGGTTGTATAGCTATAAGTCCAATAGGTACACCAGCAAATAATAGTACTTTTAAAAGAACAAAAGGTTGATTTATAGTTTTTTTATTTTTATCTATCATCTTTGCAACGGAAATTATAACAGCAATTTTTGCTAATTCAGCAGGTTGAAAAGCAAATCCTCCTATGCTAAGCCAACTTCTAGCGCCCCAATCTTTATCACCAGTGCCAAAGATAAGCACTGCTAAAAGTAAAAGGTTACAAAAAATATATATAGGAATATAAAAATTTCCAAGTATTTTATAGTCAATTAATGATAGAATTATTATAGTTATTAATCCAAGTATTGTAGCGATAATTTGAACTTTTATAAGTCGAGGTCTATTCAAACTTGCAGTAGAACTCATAACCATTATTATTCCATATATACAAAGTAGTGCAACAGTTGTGAAAAGTACAAAATCGAATCTTTTAAAAAATTTTTTCTTTAAATCTATCATATAAATAGCTCCTTTTTTAAGATTTATAAAGATAATTATATCATATTTATATTATATTTGAATATAGAACAAACAGTTAAATTATACTCACTTTATGATATCATATATAATGATAGTAAATAAAGGAGTGATTCAATGTATATAGGTTGTCACCTATCTATTGCAGAAGGATATGAAAAAATGGCTAAATCAGCCTTAAGTATAGATGCAAATACATATCAGTTTTTTTCTAGGAATCCAAGAGGTTATTCTTCTAAAAAAATAGATATGGAAGATATATCAAGGATGAAAAAAATACTAGATGAAAATAACTTTGGTCCATTACTTGCCCATGCTCCCTATATTTTAAATTTAGGTTCTCATAAAGATAGAACTTACGGAATGGCAAAAGGAATATTAAAAGAGGATTATGAAAAAATGGATTATATGTCTATCCCATATTTTACATTTCATCCAGGAAATCATTTGGGGAAAGGACCAGAATATGGAGTTAAAAGAATAGCAGATGCATTAAATGAAATAATAACTGGAAATGAAAATACAATGCTTTTACTTGAAACTATGTCTGGGAAAGGTACGGAGTTAGGACATACCTTTGAAGAGATTAGAGATATTATAGATGGGGTTAAATATAGTGAGTTAGTTGGAGTTTGTTTAGATACTTGTCATATTTATTCAGCTGGTTATGACATAGTAAATGATTTAGATGGAGTATTAGAAGAATTTGATAATATTGTAGGAATAGATAAACTAAAATGTATTCATTTAAATGATAGTATGATGGAATTTAATAGTAGAAAGGATAGACATGCTAAAATAGGGGAAGGAACTATAGGATTAGATGCTATAGAAAAAATTATAACCCATCCTCAATTAAATGAATTACCTTTTTATCTAGAAACACCTAATGACTTAGAAGGACATAGAAAGGAAATAAGATTATTAAGGAAATTAGTTAAATATTAGAGAATATTTATTTAAGTATGGTATACTATCAATAGTAGAGAGTGTAGTTGGAGGGATGAAAATGACCAACGAAGAATTTCAAAAGATTGTATTAGAAGAATTAAAAGGATTAAAGGAAGAAGTAATTGGGACAAAAGAAGATGTAGGAGAATTAAAAGGACTAAAGGAAGAAGTAATTGAGATAAAAGAAGATGTAGGAGAATTAAAAGGACTAAAGGAAGAAGTAATTGAGATAAAAGAAGATGTAGGAGAATTAAAGGGACTAAAGGAAGAAGTAATTGAGATAAAAGAAAATGTAGGAGAATTAAAAGGACTAAAGGAAAAAGTAATTGAATTAAAAGAAGAAATAGTTGAACTAAAAGAAAAGACAGATAAAATGGATAAAAAAATAGATGCAATAAATGAACAGACAGCATGGTTAACAGAATTTAGAGAAGAAGCTGACAAAAATATTATAAAATCGCAAGAGGACAATAGGAGATTAAAAGAGATAGTAGGAAGACATGAAATAGAAATAAAATCCTTGCAAGAAAAAATTGGATAACTAAAAAGAACTCTTTAAAGGGTTCTTTTTTATTTTACCATAAATTATCATCTGAGAAATTTTCAATGGCTGTAATAGTTTTTTGCTCGAAATCTGGGTATTTATTTTCTATATATTTTACTAGATTACCTATTTCACTTCGTTTATTTTTAACATCCTGAGGACATTCCCCTTTTCCTAAAGGGAGGTTTTCATCATTAACAATCTTTTCGATTATATCTTCTTCTACATATATAAGGGGTCTTATAAGATGTAAATCATGTTTTTCATTATAGGATATAGGTTTAAAGGTATCTAATTTTCCAGTATATATAAGATTTAATAAAAAGGTTATAACTAAATCTGTTTTATGATGACCTAAGGCAATTTTATTAGTACCAACTTCTTTAGCAATTCTAGCTATAGCCCCTCTTTTCATCTTGGAACAAAGATAACAAGGACTTTTCTTATCTTCAAATATCTTATCTATAATATCTATATTTTCATAAATATATAGAATGTTGTTTTCAACTAAAAAATTTTTTGTACTTTCCATATCTACTCTAAGACCTATATCTATATGTAGTCCTATGATATCAAAATTTAAATATGAGTTTTCCCTCAAAAGCATTAGGGAATATAAGAGAAATATACTATCTTTTCCTCCAGAAAGTCCAACTAATATCTTATCTCTACTTTCTATCATATTATAGTTTTCTACTGCCATTCTTATATTATTTAAGAAAAATTTATTGTACCATTTTTTCATAAAATACCTCCAAGAATATTAAAATACAGATATTATTTAAATTATATACTTTAATAGTGTAAACTTCAATTTATAAGGTTTTTAAATGTTGTATAATATAATTAGATAAAAACATTATTATGGAGGGTAGATATGAACGATCAAATAAATATTTTATTAATAGAAGACGATGAATCTCTAAATAGAGGTATTAGTTTTAAACTAGAAAAAGAAGGATTTAATGTATTTTCAGCAGATTGTCTTAAAGAAGGTAAAGAAATATTTAATGAACAAGAAATAGATTTAATAGTGCTAGATGTAGGGCTACCTGATGGGAATGGTTTTCAGTTTTGTAGAGAAATAAGGAAAATATCAGATGTTTTTATTATATTCTTAACGGCTTGTGTAGGGGAAGTAGATATAGTTACAGGTTATGATTTAGGAGCTGATGATTATATTACCAAACCTTTTAGTTTAATGGTACTTGTATCTAAAGTTAACGCAGTTTTGAGAAGAAAATTTAATGATCAAGAAGCTAAAAAAATTCAATGTGAAGACATAGTTTATTATCCTAAAACTATGAAAGTATATGTAAAGGGAAAAGAAATATCTTTATCTAAAACAGAATTTAAATTATTTAAATATTTTATAGACAATCCTCAACAAGTAATTACCAAAGAACAGTTTTTTAGTAAGTTATGGGATATGGAGGGAGACTTTTTAGATGAAAGTGCTCTCCCAGTAAATATTAGAAGACTTAGAGAAAAAATTGAAGATAATCCTTCAGAACCTAAATATATAAAAAATATCAGAGGTATAGGATATATTTGGACTAAGAGGTGTTTTAAAGAATGATACTTAAAAAAGATCCCATAGTTAAACAAGCTTTTATTATTTTATTAATAAGTCTAGTCTTTATATTTTCATTAACCATTTTAAATAATTATTTTTTTGTAAAACAGTTGCAAAGTTACAATATAAAAATAAATGAAAGTTTAATTTCTAAATTTATATTTAAGAGTACAGTTGTTATAGCTCTAGTTATTATATTAAATATTGTTTTATTTATCCGTGTATTAAAATATATAATGAAAAAATTAGAGAAAGTATCCTTTGACATAGATAGGATTATGGATGGAGATTATTCTACTATATCAAATATTGATGAGGAAGGAATATTATCACGACTAGAATCCCAATTTTGTCAAATGTCTAGAAGATTGCAGTTAAGTATAGATAGTATAAATATTGAGAAAGAGGAAGTAAAATCTTTAGTAACTGATATTTCACATCAGATTAGGACACCGCTAGCTTCTATAAAAATGTTTAATTCTTTATTGATTGAAGGAGGACTGACTAAAGGAGAAAAGGAAGAATTTTTAGAAAGAGTAAAAAATGAAGTGGAAAAACTTGAATGGTTGGCTAATTCTCTAGTTAAAATCTCTACGACAGAATCGGGCATGATACAGATAAAAAAAGAGAAAGAAGATGTTAAACAAACTATATTGGAAGCGGTTAATGGAGTATATTTAGAAGCATTAGAAAAAAATATAGATATAAATATGAGCAATTTAGAAAGCATTTATGTATATCATGACTTTAGGTGGACTAAAGAAGCAATATTTAATATTCTTGACAATGCTGTCAAATATACAGATGAAAATGGACAGATAAATATTTCTATGGAAAAGTTAGAAACTTATATAAAAATAGATATAGAAGATAATGGTATAGGAATTCCATCAAAGAATATAGAGAAAATTTTTGATAGATTTTATAGAGGTGATTCAGAAAAAGTAAAAAAAGCTGAGGGCTCAGGAATAGGATTATACCTTGCTAGAAATATATTAGAAGAACAAGGTGGAGGATTGATAGTATCCTCTGAAGAAGGACAAGGAAGTAAATTTACCATATTGATAACATTACAAAATTATTAGTAAATAAAGTAGTAATTATATGCTATAGTCGATGGTGGTAGAAAATATAAAAATTTAATATAGGATTTTATGAAATGAAAAAATTATTAAAAAATATACAAGTGAAGATGTTTACAAAACTCAGGACAGAGAACAATTCTTTGTCTTGTTTTTTATATTATAATAATGGAAAATTAACTCAATATAATTAATAAAATTACAAAACTGTCAACAAGATTAAATTGTTTTGTAATTTAGAGGTGGTATTCTGTTATTGTAGTGTTAAATATATTGCTATATTTGCCACTAGACTCATATACAAGGGAGGATTAATTGTGAAAATATTGGAAACAAAATCACTGAAAAAGTATTATGGAAAAGGTGATAATTTAGTAAAAGCTGTAGATGGAGTAGACTTATCTATAGAGGAAGGGAAGTTTGTAGCAATAGTAGGTTCTTCTGGTTCAGGTAAGACCACATTGCTCCATATGATAGGGGGATTAGATAGGCCAACTGAAGGAAAAGTATTTATAGACAATAAGGATATCCATTCAATGGATGATGAAAGTTTGGCCATATTTAGAAGGAGAAAAGTGGGATTTGTTTTTCAAACATATAACTTAATTCCAGTATTAAATGTATGGGAAAATATAACTTTACCTATAGAATTTGATTTAAAAACTGTAGACAATGAATTCATAGAAGAATTGATGAGAACGTTAAATATCTATGATAAGAAAAATGCCCTTCCAAATCAACTATCAGGAGGACAACAACAAAGGGTGGCCATAGCTAGAGCATTAGCTACTAGACCAGCTATAGTTCTTGCAGATGAGCCAACAGGAAATCTTGATTCTAAAACCAGTTTAGAAGTAATAAATCTTTTAAAACAATCTGTAAGAAAATATCATCAAACATTAGTTATGATAACCCATGATGAAAAACTAGCTCAAATGGCTAATAGGATAGTGAGAATTGAAGATGGCAAGCTCCTTAATAGGGAGGGAGAACCTTGTTAAAATACATGAAAATAGCATGGAAACATATAAAGGAATATAAGAAAAGATCTATTGCTATGATTTTAAGTATTATACTAAGTACATTTTTAATAGTTACTATGGGATCTTTATCTGAAAGTGCAAGGGTGCTCCAAGTTGATGATATGATACAAAACACAGGAAGAAATCATGTTTTTTATAATGGGTTAAGTAAAGACCAAATAGATAAAATAAGGAAAGAAGAAAATGTAAAAGAAGTAGCAAATAGTTTTAATTATGGTACTTGGAAGAGTAACAATGGTGTAAATGTAGATATCTTGACAGGAGAGGAAAAGTTATTATATATGTTGGATACAGAAATAATAGAGGGAAAATATCCAACAGAACCAAATGAGATTGCAATAGAAGGATGGGTATTAGATAGGCTTAGGTTGCCCCATGAACTAAATAAAAATATAAAATTATCTTCAAAAGAAAATGGAGAAAAAGAATTTAAGTTAGTTGGGATAATTAAAAATAGGTTGCATAGCCAGAGTCATGATTTTAGAAATGCTTTTATAGCATTTGATGAAGGAAAACTAGCTCAGGATAAGGAGTCTATAGAAACTTTAGTAGAATTTAAAGAAGGAGTAACATATAAGAATGAGGCTAAGAAGCTAGGAAAGGCTATAGGAATAAAGGATAAAAGTCAAATACAGTTAAATAAGATGTTACTTGATGCTATGGGAGAATTGGAAGCTGTAGACTGGAATTTGGTAAGGATTTCTCTATTACTTATGCTAGTAGGTGGAATAGTAATTTACAGTTTATATAGTATTTCAGTCCTAAAAAGAGTCCAAGAGTATGGTATGATGAGGGCTATTTGTAGCACCAAAAAGCAGATAATATATATAATATTATCGGAAATATTTATCTTATATATTGTAGGTGCATCATTAGGTTCGTTAACAGGAATGTTATTCACATATGTTCTTAAGGGAAGCAAAATGGCAATTTTTATTACGGAAGCGCAATATAAATTAGATACTGTAGTTATTTCTAAGTTTTCCATTGGGTTAGCTATGTTATCAGCCTTAGGCTCTATACTATTAGCAGGATTAAGAGGGGGAATATTAGCAAATAAAGTATCTCCAATAGAAGCTATGAATAAAGCTACCCAGGATAAAAATATAGAAACTAAAGGTAGAGAAAGCTTTATTGAAAGATTTATGAATGTACAAAATAAAGTATCTTATAAAAATCTAAAAAGAAATAAAAAAGTTCTTATATTTACTATAATAGCTATGGCAGTAGGCTCCACATTTTTTATGGCTAAATCTTTTAAAGAAGAGTTGCATGGAAGAAGTAGAGAAAAATTGGAGAGTATTGGTGATAAATCACCGTGGTCTGAAATTTTATTAAATTTAGACATGAATGAGCCTATGAAAAATGGTTATACAAAAGAACAGCTAGATGAAATTAAAAAAATACCTCAGGTTGAAAATGTATTTTATATACAAGCCTTATATTCTAAACTTAAATTAGATAAAGAGCAATTGAATGAAACAAATGGTGAAAATTATATAAAATTTATGAATGAAAAAGGTTTTTATCCAGATATGAATTTAGGAGACTTCTATATAGAAGGAGATACAAAGGATAGTGTAATGATTAGAAATGTTGTAACAGGGCTTAGGGATAAGGATCTAGAATACTTAGGCAAAATATTTAGCATATTGCAAAATGAAAAAATAGATATAAATAGAATGAAAAATGAGCCTGTAGCAGTAGTTTATATTCCTAAAACAAAGGAAAATGGGGCTCCCTATGATGAAAAAGCGAAAGGTAGATATGAACCTGTACTAGATATTAAAAATGGGGATAAGATTAAAGTAACTATCCCAAAAGAAGGATATGCCAAGGGTATAGATAATATGGAGCTTCTATCGGAACATAAAAAATATAGTTCCCAGTATGTGGATAAAGAATTTACTGTAATAGGTATAGTTGATGAATTGCCAACACAGTATAGGGATCAAAATGTAGTGGCAATGCCAACAGTACCCTATGTATTAATATCAGAAAATATGTTTAAAGAATTATCTGGAATAGATAATTCCTATAGGGCAGTTAGAATAAATTTAGAAGAAAATATTAGTAAAGAAAATTATAAAGCGGTTAAGGAAAAATCCCAAGAATTGTCGGAGGTTTTTGAAAGGACTCTGTTTGTTGATATGTATGAGTATAATAAAGAACAGGAGAAGTCATCTATAACTGATAACTTGTTCCAAAATGCTATAGCCGTTATTTTAATAATGATAAGTGGACTAAGTATATATAACAACATAAATTATAATCTAATATCTAGGACTAGGGAACATGGTATTATGAAGTCTATTGGCCTTACTAAAAAACAGTTTAGAAAGATGATAGGATTCGAGGGAATAATGTATGGAAGTATATCGGCTGTTTTCTCTTGTATAGTAGCCCTTATAGCTGAGATAGGTATATTTGTTTATCAGGTATATTTGTTCCCGTTATATGTATTTCCAATACCGACATATACAAAAGGTTTCTTTATAGATTGGAAGTCTTTTTTAATAGTTATAGCTATAAATTTGAGTATTGGATATATAGCTACGATAGGCCCTAGAAGACAAGTGGATAAAATTGAAATAACAGATGCCATAAGATCTATAGATTAATTGAACTGTATTTTAAAAGCTCCTAATATGATATATAATAATTATAAGCAAAAATCCCCAATTTCAATGTTGAAATTGGGGATTTTTATATCTATATTAACCTAATATTTTTTCTACTGGTGTATATGGTAAATCAAAAGCATCTGCTACTGCTTTGTAAACTAATTTACCTTCTAATATATTAGCACCTTTTCTCAATGGCATTTCGTCTTTTAATGCTTGTTTCCAACCTTTATTAGCAATTCTAACTGCATATGGTAAAGTAGCATTTGTAAGAGCTAATGTTGAAGTTTTTGGAACCGCTCCTGGAATGTTAGCTACTGCATAATGTACTACATCATGTTTCATGAATATTGGATCAGCGTGAGTCGTAGGATGTGTAGTTTCTATACATCCACCTTGGTCAATAGCAACGTCAACTACAACACTACCTGGTTCCATAAGCTTTACCATTTCTTCTGTAACCAATTTCGGTGCTTTAGCTCCTGGAATTAAAACAGCACCTACTACTAAGTCAGCTGATTTTACAGCATTAGTTAGGTTGTAGTTATTTGAGTATAGAGTTTCTATTCTACCCATAAATACTTCATTCAAATAACGAAGCCTGTCTGTATTTATGTCAAGTACAGTAACTCTAGCACCTAAACCAATAGCTCTTCTAATAGCTCCTGTACCTACGTTACCAGCACCTACAATTACTATATGAGCAGGAGGAACACCTGGTACTCCATCTACTAATAGACCTTTTCCTCCACGAGTTTTTTCTAAATAAATTGAACCTTCTTGCACTGCCATACGTCCAGCTACTTCACTCATAGGTGAAAGAAGAGGTAAAGATCTGTCAGGATTTTCAACGGTTTCATAAGCTATAGCAACTGTTCCAGCTTCCATTAAAGCTTTTGTTAGTTCTTCTTCTGCTGCTAAATGTAAATAAGTGAATATAATAAGTCCTTCTCTAAAATATGTATATTCAGATTTAAGTGGTTCTTTAACCTTCATAATCATATCAGCTTGGTCCCATACCATAGAAGCTTCTGGTAGTATTTCTGCTCCTAGTTCCGAATATTCTTCATCAGTAAAGCCTACTCCCATACCTGCATTTTTTTCTACTAAAACCTTATGGCCTGCTCTAATTAAAGCATCTGCACCAGCAGGTGTTAGGGCTACTCTGTCTTCTTGCTCTTTAATTTCCTTAGGTACTCCAATAATCATGTAACATTCCTCCTTAAGATATAATTATGTTATTAAATATATCTTATCATATTATGAAAAGGTTTGCATCATTAAAATCAACTTAGTTACATAAATAACTAAATTTCTAGTGAAAGTATCAAAATAATTCAGAAAAATACCACAATATATTTAAAACATCAAAAAAATATTTATTGTATGTTAATTATCTGTCAATAGGATTTTTCGATATTTACAATTTTAAAAACTCAATAAATAGGTTATAATAAAGGAAAAACGTAAAGGGAAGATTGGTATGGATTTAAAAAAACATATTATAGAGAAATCTAAGGAAGTAGGAATAGATGTAATAGGCTTTGCAGATTGTAATAAGTTAAACAATTTAAAGGGTTATTTAATTGAAAGAAGAGAAAATAATAAAGAAACAGAGTTTGAGGAAAGAGATATTGAAAAAAGGATAGATCCTAAAAAAGTTTTTCCAAGTTGTAAAACTATTATTACCATAGGGGTTTCTTATAATGTAGAAATTAATGATAAAGTAGAGTACAAGTTTAAAGGAAAAATATCAAAATCATCTTGGGGAGAAGATTATCATAGAGTAATTAAGGAAAAAATGGGAAAGCTTATAAATGAAATAAAAAAGGAATTGGATTTTAAGTATGAATATTTTGTAGATACCGGCCCTTTAATAGATAGAGAACTTGCTAAAAAATCTGGTGTTGGATGGTATGGTAAGAATTGTTCGATTATAAATAATTTTTATGGTTCATTTATTTTTATAGGATATATTTTAACAGATTTAGATATTGAACCAGATATAGAGGTAGAGGAAGGATGTAATGATTGTAATCTTTGCATAAAAGCCTGTCCTACTGGTGCATTGGAAGAACCATATAGATTAAATCCTAAAAAATGCATTTCATATTTAACTCAGACTAAAAATGAGATTCCTTATGAATTAAGAGAAAAAATGGGAATAAAAATCTATGGTTGTGATACTTGTCAATTAGTATGTCCTATAAATAAAAAGACTATAAAAAGCGATGAAAATGAGTTTATACCTAAAAATACTAAAGGATATATAGATATAGAAGAATTATTTACTTTGTCTAATAGACAGTTTAAAGAAAAGTATGGTCATATGGCAGGAAGTTGGAGAGGAAGAAATATTTTAAGAAGGAATTCTTTAATAGCCTTAGGAAATATTAAGGAAAAGAAAAATATTTATTTTTTGAAAGATTTATTAAATGATGAAAATCCTATGATCAGGAAATATGCTACTTGGTCTATATTAAATATTGATATAGATATAGGCAGTTCCATTATAAAAGAGGCAATTGAAGTTGAAAAAAATGAAGATGTTAAGAAAGAGATGGAAAGTTTATTAAAATATTTTCAAAACAAAAACTGTTAATAATTAATCAAATATTTGTGATATACTATATTTGGATAATTATGAATCTTTCTCTAAAACTTTTTTAAGGAGGGAAACTATGGCAAACGTTCATGAGTTAATTTTTTTAAAAGAAAAAATTCAAGGGTTGAAAGATGATGGGGTTTACAGAAAACTTCCAGTATTAGGAGGGGCAAATGATTCAGAAGTTATTTTAGATGGAAAAAGAGTTATAAATCTATCTTCAAATAACTATTTAGGATTTGCAAATCATCCAAGGCTTAAAAAAGCTGCAATAGAAGCAGTTGAGAAATATGGTGCAGGGGCAGGTGCAGTTAGGACTATAGTAGGAAATATGGATATTCATGAAGAACTTGAAAAGTTGTTAGCTGAATTTAAACGTGAAGAAGCAGCATTTATCTACCAATCAGGATTTAATTGTAATGCAGGAACAATTCAAGCTATAACTGAAAAAGGAGATTTAATTATTTCTGATGAATTGAACCATGCTTCTATTATAGATGGTTCTAGACTTAGCAAAGCTGACAAAACTATATACAAACATTCAGATATTGATCATTTAGAAAAAGTACTTAAAGAAAACAGAGATAAATACAATAATATACTAATCATAACTGATGGAGTATTTAGTATGGATGGAGATATTGCTAAACTTCCTGAAATAGTAGAGCTAGCTGAAAAATATGAAGCTATGACTTATGTAGATGATGCTCATGGTTCAGGAGTATTAGGAGAAAGTGGTAGAGGTACTGTAGACCACTTTAATCTACATGGGAGAGTAGACTTCTCAATAGGTACTCTATCAAAAGCTATAGGGGTAGTAGGAGGATATGTAGCAGGTAGTGAAACTATGTATGAATGGTTAAACCATAGAGCTAGACCAGTACTATTTAGTACATCTCTTCCACCAGCAGCAGTAGGTGCAATAATGGAAGCCCTAAGAATGCTTATGGAATCAACAGAGTATACAGATAGGCTTTGGGACAATGCTAAATATTTCAAATCAAAACTTGGAACATTAGGATTTGATACAGGCCATAGTGAAACACCTATAACTCCAGTAATAATAGGTGATGAAGCAAAGACTATGGAGTTTAGTAGAAAGTTACTTGAAAACGGAGTATTTGTATCGGGCATAGTATTCCCAACAGTTCCAAAGGGAACAGGAAGAGTAAGATGTATGGTAACAGCAGGTCATACAAAAGAGCAACTTGATAGAGCTGTAGAAGTATTTGAAAAAGTAGGTAAGGAAATGAATATATTAGGGTAGATAAATAAAAGGAGGTATTTACCTCCTTTTATTTATACTTTAATTATTCTAAAATACTCTACTTAAACTTAAACTATATTGAGGTGATTTTCATGATAATTGGTTCCTGTACATTTAAGATTATTATATACGAATCAAATTCTTTAAAAGATAAAAGACATGTAGTAAAAAGTATAATAGGAAAAATACAATCTCGATTTAATGTATCTATTGCAGAGTTAGATTTGAATGATAGTTGGCAAACTTCGTTAATAGGATTTGCTTGTGTAACTAATAACACATCTCATGCTAATAAAATTGTTTCAAATGTGTTAAAGTTTGTAGATAGGGATAGTAGGGTAGAAATAATTGATTATAATATAGAAATATTGTAGGTGATTGATATGAAAAAAGATATTGATAAAAAAGAAGTGGATAAAATTCTAGATATATTAGAACAGCTTTATCCAGATGCAAAGGCCGAATTAAATCATTCAAATAGTTTTGAACTTTTGATAGCAACGATATTATCAGCACAATGTACAGATAAGAGAGTGAATATAGTTACCGAAGAGCTTTTCAAAGAATGTAAGACACCCGAAGATTATTTAAAGCTTACTCAAAAGGAGTTAGGAGAAAAAATTAGAACTTGTGGTTTTTATAAAAATAAGAGTAAGAATATTTTAGGAACTTGTAAAATGATTATTGAAGAGTTTGAGGGAAAGGTTCCAGATACAAGGGAGGATCTTATGAAACTTCCAGGTGTAGGTAGAAAAACTGCAAATGTAGTATTAAGTAATGCTTTTTCAGTAGATGCGATTGCCGTTGATACCCATGTTTTTAGAGTATCAAACAGGATTGGTTTAGCTAATAGTGATAATGTATTAGACACAGAAAAGGATTTAATGAATAATATAAAAAAAGAGAGATGGTCAAAGGCTCATCATCTTATAATTTTCCATGGGAGAAGGATTTGTAAAGCTAGAAGGCCTTTATGTACTAAATGTCCTCTAACTGACTGTTGTAATTATTATAAGGAGAATTTTAGATAATAATACAGAGAGAAGGGGTGCTATATATTATTTTTTTATTTAAAGAATAAAAGGATTGATAGCATTATATAAATAGATAATAAATAATATGATTAAAGTATCAAAGCTACTGTTTTATAAGGCATATAATCATGTATAAAAAACTATAATATAGAATACTACAAATAAAAAGCTGAGGAAGATCAATCTTCATATAAGTTTAGAGAATTATATTTTAAATGTGGAGGAGAATTATGGAGAAGACAAGAAAAGAGAATAAGAAAAAGAGATGGCCAATAATATATATATCTTTAGCAATAATACTATTTTTAATTGGATTTTATGGTTTTTTCTCAGTATTAAATGAAGATACAATATATAGTGGAGTAAAAGTAGAAAAAATCGACATAAGCAATATGACTAAAGAAGAAGCTTTAGCTCATATAAAAAAAGAAATGTACAACGATTTAAATGATAAAAAGATGATACTAAAATTTGAGGATAAAAAATACACAATAGGATTAAAAGAACTAGGTTTTTATTATGATTATGAAAAAGCAGTAGATGAGTCTTATAAAGTAGGGAGAGAGGGCAATGTTTTTAGTAGGCTCAAAAGTATTTCAAGGACTAAACAATATGGAAAAGAAGTTAAACTAAAAAGTGGTTATGATTTAAAGTCTATAGATAAATTAGTCGATAAAATATCTGGGGATATTAAGATAGAAAGCAAAGATGCAGTATTTTACTTTAATCAAGGAAATATATCTATAACAGAGGAGAAAATAGGTAGAAAAGTGAATGAGGAGCTTTTAAAAGAAAAAGTGAAAAATAATATCTATAAGTTAGAGGATATAGATATTCCGGTAGAAAAGGTAAATCCTAAAGTTACTAAAGCAGAATTGAGCAAAATTAATGGAATAATAGGTCAGTATTCAACTTCTTTTAAAGCTAGCAGTAAGGAGAGGAAAGAAAATATTCGTATTTCTGCAAAAGCTTTAGATGGGAAATTATTGATGCCAGGAGCAATCTTTTCATTTAATGAAACAACAGGTCCAAGAAGTGAGAAAAATGGATATAAAGAAGCAACTGTTATTGTAAATGGAGAGTTTACACCAGGGTTAGGGGGAGGGGTATGTCAAGTATCTACTACCCTTTATAATGCTATTTTATTATCAAATTTGGAGGTTATAGAAAGGCATCCACATTCTTTACCGGTGAAGTATGTACCTCATGGCAAGGATGCAGCAGTAGCTTACGGTGCGTTAGATTTAAAATTTAAAAATAATTTTGATTTTCCTGTATATATTCATACCAAGTCAACAGATAATAATGTAAATATATATATATATGGAGATAAAAATAGAAAAAGATAATAAACTATTATTTCCTCTAACAAAGAAGTTGAAGATATAGTTTAAACATAGAATAATAAATAGAAAATGGAGGAATTAAATTGGAAAAAGTAGAAGAATTGTACGATAAAAAAGTTCAATGTCCTGTATGTAATCAAGAATTCACAACAAATAAGGTTAGAACTTCTAAACTTAGATTAACTAAAAGGGATTCGGATTTTCTAGCTTATTATGAAGGGGAAAATCCTATAAAATATAATGTATTTGTATGTCAACACTGTGGTTATGCAGCTATTGAGGACAAGTTTCATAATATAAATTCCAAGGAAAGGGAAATTATATTAGATAAAGTATCTTCAAATTGGAATAAAAGAAGTTTTTCAGGCAGAAGAAGTATCAAAAAATCCATAGAAGCATATAAGTTAGCATTATATTGTGGACAATTGCTAAACTTTGAAAAATATAATCTAGCTAATATTTGTTTAAGGATAGCATGGTTATATAGAATGAAAAAAGATAACAATGAAGAAAGATTTTTATATTTTGCTTTGGATCTTTATAAAGAAGCTTATTATAATGAGTATTTAAATGATGGTACTATGGATGAATTAACATTAACTTATATAATAGGGGAAATTTCAAGAAGGCTAGGAAAAAAGGAAGAAGCTCTAAATTGGTTTAATAATGTTTTAAAAAATCCTGAAATAAAAAATAATAGAGTTATTGAAAGAATGACAAGAGAGCAATGGCAATTAGCTAAATAAAATTAGTGATAAATTGAAAGCCAATAGGAGAAAGAAACATAGTTTTTATAAAGTGGGAAGTATTAAGGATAAAAGAGTGGCTTGTTTTCGTTAAAAAAACAGATATTTAGATAATATTTTAGTCTTGAACCTATTAAGATTATTTGATATCATTTCCTTGAACTAGAGTATTTAATTAACTAAAGAACGGAGGAATACATATGAAAAGATTTAAAAACAAAAAAATAATAATGTTGGTATTAGTTTTAGCATTAACATTAGCTGCTTTCACAGGTTGTGGAAATTCTAATAAAGTAGAAGATAATAATGAAAAAGTTGAAACTGAAGGCGAAAACTCAATATACCCTCTAGAAATAGAAGACCAGTTTAAGAATAAAGTTACTATAGAGAAAGAACCTCAAAGGATAGTTTCACTAGCACCAAGCCATACAGAAATACTTTTTAGTTTAGGATTAAGGGATAAGATTGTAGGAGTGACAAGTTTCTGCGATTATCCAGAAGAAGCAAAAGGAAAAGATAAAATAGGAGATTTTGAAGGAATTAATATTGAAAAAGTTATTGAATTAGAACCAGATTTAGTAGTTCAATATGGAAAAGGTGATAAAGAAATAAATAATAAAATAAAAGAAGCAGGTATACCTATAGTATCTTATGAACCAGAGTCTGTAGATGGAGTAATAGATACTATAAATGAAATAGGTAAAATTACTGGCAAAGAAGAAAAAGCTAAGAAAATAACAGATGATATGAAGGCTAAAAAAGATGAAATCGTAGATAAAGTAAAGGATGAAAAGAGTGTAAAAGTATTTTATGAGATATGGCACGAACCATTGACAGCTGCTGGTCCTGGATCTTTTATGGATGAATTAATAAAATTATCTGGTGGAGAAAATATAGCTAAAGATGCAGAAGGAGAATATCCAAACTTTGATCAAGAACAATTGATTGAAAGAAATCCAGATGTATATTTAGCAGCAGAAGACCCAGAAAAAACTGTGGAATCAATAAAAACTAGACCTGGATATGAAACTATAAATGCCGTCAAAAATGATAAAGTATACCTATTAGAACCTAATATAGTTTCAAGACCTGGACCAAGAATTGTAGAAGCTTTAGAACTAGTAGCTAAAGCGTTGCATCCAGATTCATTTGAATAAAAGCAGGGATTTATATGATATTTAAAAGATTAAAGAATAAATATGCTACTATAATTATAATATTATCTATTTTATTGATATTTTGCATTGGACTATTTGCTACTATTGGAACGGCTAATATTAAAGTAGCTGATACATTTAAGATAATATTTTCAAGATTTCCTTATATTGGGGATATGGTAGATATAAGTGGAGTATCTGATTCTTATAAAACTATAATCTTAAATATTAGATTGCCGAGGGTATTGCTCGGTGTATTGGTTGGAGCTAGTCTTGCCAGTGCAGGAACTGCCTTTCAAGGAATGTTTAAAAACCCTATGGCTGACCCTTATGTAATAGGTATATCATCAGGGGCGGCCCTAGGGGCTTCTATTGCCATAATTTCAGGAATAGAAATAAATTTTCTAGGAATCCCTTCTATATCTTTTTTTGCATTTTTAGGTTCCATTATTACAGTTTTTACAGTTTATTTCATATCTAAAGTAAAAGGTAAAGTGCCTTCTACCACTCTTTTATTATCAGGTATAGCTTTAGGCCAATTTTTTACAGCTATAATGTCTTTTTTAATGGTATTGTATACTAAAGATATGGAAAAAATAATTTTTTGGACATTAGGTAGTTTTTCTGGAAAGGGATGGGAACCTTTAATACGTATTACAATACCTACTATAATATCTATTGTATTCCTAAATTTTTTTGCCAGAGATCTAAATATAATTCTTACAGGAGAAGAATCGGCTAGAAGTTTAGGGGTAGAAGTAGAAAAGGTTAAAATCTATATACTTATATTATCATCTTTTATGACATCTATGGTAGTATCTGTAAGTGGAATAATTGGATTTGTAGGTCTAATAATCCCTCATATAGTTAGGCTTATAGTAGGGCCAGACCATAGAATACTTTTGCCAGCTTCTGCATTAGTTGGAGGTATATTTATGATTTTTACTGATACAATTGCAAGAACTATTATATCTCCCACAGAAATACCTGTAGGAATTATAACAGCCTTATTTGGAGGACCTTTCTTCATATATTTATTGCGAAAGAAAAAAAGAGAGATTTAACTGGGAGTGAATATTATGAACTATGCACTAGAAGTTGAAAAATTAAGTTTTGCTTATAGAAAGCAATTAGTTTTAAAGGAGATATCTTTTTTTATAGAGAAGGGACAGTTTATAAGTATTATTGGACCAAATGGCTCAGGTAAATCTACATTATTGAAAAATTTAAGCAATGTATATAATCCAGAAAGTGGTTTTATAAAGATATACAGTAAGGATATAAAAAAGTATAGGACAAAGGAATTGGCAAAAAATATTTCTCTTGTTCCCCAGGATACAACCATATCTTATGATTTTACTGTATTTGATGTAGTATTGATGGGAAGGTTTCCCTATCTAGATAGATTCAAAAAAGAAAATGAAGAAGATTTTAAAATTGTAACTGAAGCTCTTAAAAAGACAAATACTTTTCATTTAAGGAATAGAAATATAAATGAAATAAGTGGAGGAGAAAGACAAAGAGTTATAATTGCTAGAGCTTTGGCTCAAGAGTCTGAAATAATTTTTTTAGATGAACCCACTAGCCATCTAGATATAAACCATCAAATTGATTTATTAAATTTATTAAAACAATTAAATGAAGAAAAAGGTACTACCATTATACTAGTAATACACGATATTAATTTAGCTTGTAGATATAGCGATAAAATAATACTCATGGACAAAGGAGAAATTGTGAGCAAAGGAACTCCAATAGAAGTTGTAACAAGAAAAAATATTGAGAAAGCTTATGGACTAAATGTTATAGTTGAACAAAATCCTTATACGGATAGTCTTTATATAGTGCCATTATCTTTAAATAGTGGTATAGATCAAAATAAAAAAAAGGATAAAAAAATTCATGTAATAGCAGGTGGGGGTACATCAGGAGAAATATTAAGTAAGTTAGAAGAAAAGGGCTATGATATATCCGTAGGAGTAGTAAATGTGGGAGACAGTGATTGGCAATTAGCAAAAAAGTTATCTTTGGATATAGTTGATGAGAGGCCATTTTCAGCAATAAGTGAAGAATCTTTTAAAAAAAATATGGAATCAATAGAGAAATCAGATGTAGTAATACTAAGTAGTATACCTTATGGTGAGGGAAATTTAAAAAACTTAGAAGCAGCTTACAATGGATTGAAAATGGAGAAAAAAGTGTATTTAGTAAACAATTATACTAAATATGATAAGTTTGATTATACAGAAGGAGAAGGATTAAAAATATTGGAGTCAATGAAAAAAGATGGACTTATAATTATTAATTCTATAGACCAATTTACAAAAGAAGGCTAGTACTAGCCTTCTTTTGTAAATTACTTTTTATTTATATTAATATTTTTATATATTTATGGTATACTTTTATGTGGCTTATAAAAAAGATAGGAGGATAGGAAATGAAGTATAAGTTAATTGCAATAGATATGGATGGGACCCTATTAAATAGTAAAAATGAAATAAGTAAAAAAAACAAAGATGTTATAAAAAAAGTTACAGATAAAGGGGTTAAAGTAGTACTTTCTACTGGCAGAATCTTTCCTTCTGCATTACATTATGCTAAATCTTTGGAAATAGAAACACCTATAATAAGTTGCAATGGAGCTTATGTAGTGGAACATGATAAATTGAATATAATATATGAAAAACCCATTTCAGTTGAAGTTTCTAAAGAAGTTATAAATTTAGCTGAAAAAAAGGGAATTTATTATCACTTTTATGATGATACTACCTTTTTTGCAAGAAGATTCTCAGAAACAGTTAATAATTATTATAAATTAAATGAAAAAATAGATAAAAAGGAAAGAATAGATATTAGAATAATAGACAATCCTATTGAAATAATAGATAGTGAGAGACCTTTAGTTTATAAATTCGTATTTGTAGAAGACGATAGAGAAAAACTTTTAGAGTTTAGGAAAGAAGCCATTAAAATAGATGGAATTGAAGTAGCCAGTTCTTGGTGGAATAATGTAGAAATTATGAATAAGGGTGTATCTAAAGGAAGAGCATTAATAGAGTTATGTAATGTATTAAATATAGATAAAAGTGAAGTAGTAGCCATTGGGGATAATGAAAATGATATACCTATGCTTAAAATAGCCGGTCTTTCTGTAGCTATGGGAAATGGAGAAGAAGAAGTGAAAAAAATTGCCGATGTAGTTACAAAGACAAATGATGAAAGTGGAGTTGGAGAAGCAATAGAAAAATTTGTATTATAAACAATATTGCAATAAAGAATATTACATTACTATAGTAATTATGGTATACTTTTTTTAGATAAGCAAAAACTAAGAAAAGAGGAGATTTAAATGTCGCTAAATATTGTATTAGTAGAACCAGAAATACCTCAAAATACGGGAAATATAGCTAGAACTTGTGCCCTTACAGAAACTAAATTACATTTAGTAAAGCCTTTAGGTTTTTCTGTAGAAGACAAATATTTAAAAAGAGCAGGACTTGATTATTGGAACTTAGTAGATATATTTTATTATGATAGTCTTGAAGAGTTAATAGATAAGTATGGAAAAGATAATTTTTTTTATGCAACAACAAAAGGAAAGAAAAGGCATATTGAAATGGAGTATTTTGATGAATGCTTTTTGGTTTTTGGTAAAGAAACAAAAGGTTTACCAATGGATTTAATTTCTGAAAATTGGGATAGAACTATTAGAATCCCCATGAAAAAAGATATTCCAAGGTCATTAAATCTTGCTAATTCTGTAAATATAATTTTATTTGAATGTTTAAGGCAACTTGATTTTCCGAACTTAGAGTAAATAAATTAATAAAATTAACATAGATTTAACAAATCTTTTAAAAAATTAATGTACTATATATAAGGCTTATTAAAATACTTTATATGAAAAAAGTTAGGGGGATTATTAAATGGAAATTGCTTTTGGTGTCTTTGGTGGATTAGGCCTTTTTTTATATGGCATGAACCTAATGGGCATGGGACTTCAAAAAGCTGCTGGTGAAAGATTAAAAAAACTTATTGAAGTTTTAACTAATAATAGGCTTATGGGAGTTTTAGTAGGTGCACTTGTTACAATGATTATTCAAAGTAGTAGTGCAACTACTGTAATGGTAATTGGATTTGTAAATGCTGGACTTATGACTCTTAATCAAGCTGTTGGTGTAATAATGGGAGCAAACGTAGGTACAACCATAACAGCTCAGCTTATAGCTTTTAATTTGACAGATTTTGCTCCAATAGCACTGGGCATAGGTGTAGGAATATGGTTGTTTACTTCAAGAAAAAGTGCCAAAGATTTTTCTGAAATATTGATAGGATTTGGTCTTCTTTTTATGGGAATGGATTTAATGGGCAATAGCTTAGCACCATTAAGTGAAAGCCCTGTTTTTAAAAATGTAATGATAAGCTTAAATGATCCATTTCTAGGGGTTTTAGTAGGGCTAGGGCTTACAACTATTATTCAAAGTAGTAGTGCCTCTATTGGACTTTTGCAAGCCTTAGCAAGGGAAGGATTAATAAGTCTTAATATTGCATTTCCTATATTATTTGGTGACAATATAGGGACAACTACTACAGCACTTTTATCAAGTATAGGAACTAATAAAACTGCAAAAAGGGCTGCAATAATTCACTTTTTATTCAATCTTATAGGAACAGTTATTTTTATGACCCTTTTAAGAGCACCAATACAAAAAGTAGTTGTAGCATTAACACCAGGTAATATACAAAAACAAATTGCAAATGCTCATACTATTTTTAATCTTTTAAATGTAATTATTCAATTTCCTTTTGCAGGGCTGTTAGTTAAAGCAGCTAATAAATTGGTACCTGGTGATATAGAAGAAGAAGGAGCAGGACTTAAATTTTTAGATTCAAGAATAATTGAAACACCTTCCATTGCTGTAGCACAAGTTTCAAAAGAAGTAAGCAGAATGGGAAAAGTTGTAGAAAAAAATTTAGAAACTGCAGCAAAAGCATTTTTTAGCAAAGATCCAAAACTGATTCAAGAAGTTTTTCAACAAGAAAAGGTAATTAATAGACTTGAAACAGATATAACTGAATATTTAGTGGAGCTTTCAAATGCACCTCTAACTAAGGAACAGCATAATGCAGTGAATATTCTTTTCAATGCAATAAATGATATTGAAAGAGTAGGAGACCATGCGGATAACTTAGCAGAATTAGCTCAATATAGAATGGATCATAGACTATGGTTTACAGATGAAGCAATAGATGAGTTAAAGATAATGTTTGATAAAGCAGAAAATGTATATGTATCAGCAGTAGAAGCATTTAAAGATACTGATTTTAAAAAAGCAAAAGAAGTTCTCAAGCTAGAAGAAGAAGTAGACTTTATGGAAAAACAATATAGGGCTAACCATATCGATAGATTAAACAATCTAGCTTGCCAACCAAGCGCAGGAGTAATATTTTTGGATTTAATAAGTAATTTAGAAAGAATTTCTGATCATTCATCAAATATTGCTCAATATGTATTAGATAAACAAAATAACTAATAATGTATACTAAATGTTAAATTTTTGTATTGATTGTTAATTATATTGTATTTTATGGAATTATATATTATAATAAAAGTGAAAATAATAAACTTTAAGAATCCAGTACATATATATTAATAATATCTTTTCACCAACTGTATGAAAAATGCGGGAGAGACCAAAATTGGCGCCGAAGGAGTAAGTTATAGGTTTTGCCATTCTATAATGAAACTCTCAGGCAAAAGAATCGCATTTGGACAGTTCTCTGGAAAGCGAAAGCACACCGAAGGAGCAATCCTCTTCAGATAGAGGAGGAGAAACTCTCAGGTTATAAAACAGAGTAGATAGGCATAATGTGTCTTTTCTATTCTTTTTTTATATCTACATTAGATAGAGATAAAATTAACAATCTTTATTAAAATTGTTAATAGACATATTAATTAAAAAAACTATAAGTCTCTATAAAAATTAAGGAGAGAAGCTTATGACTAAGTCTATTATAATAACAAATAATCCTTTAGTTGAGAACAGATTGAAAGAAAAGGTTTTCTTAGAATATTATGATGTTGGTTATTTAAAATTGCTAGAGATAGTAAGAGATAAAGTTCATTTAGGATATAAAATATTGACTCATCCATTATCAGGCAGTGTTAAGCCTAATGAAACCCCCTATAAAACAGTTATTGTATCAAAAGATAATAATCTTGATACAGAATCCCTTATGATTATTGAAAACAGTATAGTGACTACAAAAAAATTATTAGATATTAATAATACACCTCCTTGGAATGAAGAAATACTAAAGGATTTTCAGGTAATAGATTTATCTTTGATTGAAGGGGTATTATATAGACTATAGTATAAATAAAAATATTTTCGGTAAGCTTAATACCGAGTAGTAAATTATATCCATAATATAATTAAGGAGGAGATAAATTTGACAGAAATTTATGACGTTATAATAATAGGAGCGGGTCCTGCAGGGCTTTCAGCAGGATTATATGCATCAAGATCAAGACTTAAGACCCTAATAATTGAAAAAGAAAAATCTGGAGGACAAATAGTAACTACAAACGAAGTTGAAAACTATCCAGGTTCTATTGAGAATTCTAGTGGACCATCTTTAACAGCAAGAATGGTTCAACAGGCTGATGAATTCGGCGCTAAAAGAATCATTGATACTGTTCTAGAAGTTAATTTAGACGATAAAATTAAAACAATAAAAGGCGAAAAAAACGAATATAAGGCAAAAACGGTTATAATAGCTACAGGAGCAGTACCTAGACCAATAGGTATTCCAGGAGAAAAAGAATTAACTGGCAAAGGAGTTTCTTATTGTGCTACTTGCGATGGAGCATTTTTTACCGATTTAGAAGTTTATGTAGTTGGTGGAGGAGATGCAGCTGTAGAAGAAGCTATATTCTTAACTAAATTTGCAAGGAAAGTAACTATAATTCATAGAAGAGATGAACTGAGAGCAGTTAAATCTATTCAAGAGAAAGCTTTTAAAAATGAAAAAATAGATTTTATGTGGGATTCAGTTGTTAAAGAAATAAAAGGTGATGGCTTAGTAAATTCAATGGTAGTAGAAAATACAAAATCTGGGGAACAAACGGAAGTAGTAGCTGATGAAGATGATGGTATGTTTGGCATATTTGTGTTCATAGGATACTTACCTGCAACCGATATATTCGAAGGTAAAGTTGAGATGGAAAATGGTTATATTCCAACCGATGCTGATATGAGAACAAATATTGATGGTGTATTTGCTGCTGGCGATTGTAGAGTTAAAACAGTAAGGCAGGTAGTTACAGCTACTGGTGATGGGGCTATTGCTGCTATTCAAGCAGAAAAATATATTAGTGAAGTTTTTGATGATTAAAAATATAATTAGGAGGGATAATTATGTTAGAGGTTGACAAAAAAACTTTTGAAGAAGAAGTATTAAAAGCTGATGGCTATGTATTGGTGGATTTTTGGAGTCAAGGTTGCGAGCCATGTAAAGCGCTTATGCCACATATTGAAGAATTAGAAAAACAGTATGGAGATAAAATGAAATTTTGCAAACTTGATACAATGAAAGCAAGAAGACTTGCTATTTCACAAAAAGTATTGGGCTTACCTGTTATTGCTATATATAAAGATGGGGAAAAAATTGATGAGAGGGTTAAAGAAGAAGCAACAGAAAAAAGTGTAGAAGAAATGATTAAAAAGTATGCTTAGGTTTTAATTCTAGGATTAATCCTAGAATTAAAATAGATATTTTTGAAAACAAGAGGAGGTGACTACATGCGTCTGGAATTAGGTTATCTATTTATTGAAGATGTTCAATTTGGTGAAGAGACAAAGCTAGAAAATAAGACATTATATGTAAACAAAGATGAACTAGTAAATCTTATTAAAGAGGATGAGCATTTTGAAAAAGTAGATTTAGAATTGGCAAGGCCAGGTGAAAGCATTAGAATAACACCTGTAAAAGACGTTGTTGAACCAAGGGTTAAAGTGGAGGGGCCAGGAGGAGTATTCCCAGGAATGATTTCCAAGGTAGATACTGTTGGAAGTGGTAAAACCAATGTGTTAAAAGGTTGTGCAGTAGTAACTGCAGGAAAGATAGTAGGATTTCAAGAGGGAATTATTGATATGACTGGTCCAGGAGCTGATTATACTCCATTTTCTAAACTAAACAATGTAGTTTTAGTTTGTGAACCTAAAGAAGGACTTAAGCAACATGAACATGAAAGAGCTTTAAGAATGGCTGGATTTAAGGCTGCTACTTATTTAGGAGAAGTAGCAAAGAATTTAACTCCTGATGAAGTAGAAATCTTTGAAACAGAGCCTATGCTTGAAAGTATAAATAAGTATCCAGAACTTCCAAAGGTAGCTTATGTTCAAATGCTTCAAAGCCAAGGTCTGCTTCATGATACCTATGTTTATGGCGTAGATGCAAAAGAATCTTTACCAACTATTATTTATCCAACAGAAATAATGGATGGTGCAATTGTTAGTGGAAATTGTGTTTCAGCATGTGATAAGAATACAACTTATCATCATTTAAACAATCCAGTAGTAAAAGATTTGTTTGCAAAACATGGAAAAGAATTGAATTTTATTGGTGTAATAATCACTAATGAAAATGTTTATTTAGCAGACAAGGAAAGATCATCAAATTGGACAGCAAAATTAGCTGAGTTCTTAGGATTAGATGGAGTATTAGTTTCCCAAGAAGGTTTTGGTAATCCAGATACAGATCTTATTATGAATTGTAAGAAAATAGAGCAAAAAGGTATAAAAACAGTAATAATTACAGATGAATATGCAGGAAGGGATGGAGCAAGTCAATCTCTTGCAGATGCTGATCCACTAGCTAATGCTGTAGTAACAGGTGGAAATGCAAACGAAGTAATAACTCTTCCTCCAATGGATAAAATCATTGGGGATACAAGTTATGTAGATACAATTGCAGGAGGATTTGATGGAAGCTTGAAAGAAGATGGTAGTATAGTTGTGGAATTGCAAGCTATAACTGGAGCAACTAATGAGCTTGGTTTTAATAAGTTAACCGCTAAAGGTTATTAAAAGATATTAAAATTAAGGAAGGATGTGAGAATATGTCACTATTTGATGGTAAGAAGATAATAATTATAGGTGACAGAGATGGTATACCAGGACCAGCTATTGAAGAGTGTATAAAGACAACTGGTGGCGAAGTAGTTTTCTCATCAACTGAATGTTTTGTCTGAACTGCTGCAGGAGCTATGGACTTAGAGAATCAAAAGAGGGTTAAAGAAGCTACTGAAAAATACGGCGAAGAAAATGTAATCGTATTAATAGGTGGAGCTGAAGCAGAAGCTGCAGGTTTAGCAGCTGAAACTGTAACAGCAGGAGACCCAACTTTTGCAGGTCCATTAGCAGGAGTCCAGTTAGGACTTAGAGTATACCATGTTGTAGAGCCAGAATTTAAAGAAGCAGTAGATCCAGATGTTTATGATGAACAAATCGGTATGATGGAAATGGTTCTAGATGTAGATGAAATAATCGAGGAAGTTAAAGGTATAAGGGATGAGTTTTGTAAATTTAATGACTAATACCCACTTAAATATGAGAGAGGGGGGGAGTAAATGGCAAAAATCAAAGCTGTTCACTATATAAATCAGTTTTTTGCAGGAATAGGCGGAGAAGAAAAAGCAGATTATAAACCAGAGGTTCGAGAAGGAATTGTTGGACCAGGAATGGCCATAAATGCAGGATTTAAAGGAGAAGCTGAAATAGTTGCAACAATTATATGTGGTGACAGTTATTTTAATGAAAATATTGAAGAAGCTAAAAGTGAAATAATTGAAATGGTAAAAAAATATGATCCAGATATTTTCATAGCAGGACCAGCTTTTAATGCAGGAAGATATGGTGTAGCTTGTGGAACTATAGCAGATGCAGTTCATAAAGAATTGGGCATACCTGTTTTAACAGGAATGTATGTGGAAAATCCTGGTGCAGATATGTTTAAGAAAAGTGTCTATATAGTTTCAACTAAGAATAGTGCAGCGGGTATGAGAAATGCAGTGAAACAAATGGTTCCATTAGCATTAAAACTTGCTAAGGGAGAAGAGATAGAATCTCCGGAAGAAGAGGGATATATTGCAAGAGGCGTAAGAAAGAATTATTTTGCAGAAAAGAGAGGTTCTGAAAGAGCAGTAGATATGCTTCTTAAGAAACTAAAAGGAGAAGAGTTTGTAACAGAGTTTCCAATGCCTGACTTTGACAGGGTAGAACCAGAAGCAGCTATTAAAGATATGTCAAAGGCAAAAATTGCATTAGTTACATCTGGTGGAATTGTCCCTAAAGGAAATCCAGACCATATAGAATCTTCTAGTGCTTCTAAATATGGAAAGTATGATATTGAAGGCATCAAAGATCTAACTAAGGAGACACATGAAACAGCTCATGGGGGATATGATCCGGTATATGCAAATGAAGACCCAGATAGAGTTTTGCCAGTAGATGTTTTAAGGGATTTAGAGAAGGAAGGCAAAATAGGAAGTCTTCATAGATATTTTTATACAACAGTAGGGAATGGAACAGCTGTTGCTAGTGCAAAAGCTTTTGCAGAAAAAATTGCAAAAGAGTTATTATCTGATGGAGTTAATGCAGTTATATTGACTTCCACTTGAGGTACCTGTACACGTTGCGGAGCAACGATGGTTAAAGAAATTGAAAGGGCAGGAATTCCTGTAGTTCATATGTGTACTGTGACTCCTATTTCTATGACTGTAGGAGCTAATAGAATAGTGCCAACAATAGCAATTCCTCACCCATTAGGTAACCCTAATTTAGACTTTGAAGAAGAAAAGAGTCTTAGAAGAAAATTAGTAGAAAGAGCTTTAAAAGCTTTAACTACTGAAGTAGAAGAGCAAACAATATTTGAAGAGTAGCAACAAAATCATAATATCTTTTAGATAAGGGTTAACCCTTATCTAAAAGATATAAGAATCATTTATAAGCTTATATTATTGGAGGTGTAATTTATGGCTCATGCTGTAGTTAAAGGCTCAGGATATGTTTTGATACATACACCAGATATGATCTTGCATAATGGAACTACACAAACTACGGAAAAAACAATCAATCCAAATTCAGATTATTTAAAAAACTTACCTGAACATATTAGAGGTTTTGAAGAAGTAGTTAGTTATCCACCAAACCAAACATATATTGGGAATATAACACCAGAAGAATTAAAAGAATATAAAATGCCTTGGTATGATAAGAAGGTTGAAGGGGCAGATAAAGTAGGCAAATTTGGAGAAATAATGCCTCAAAATGAATTCATAGGTCTTATGAAAATTGTAGATACTTTTGACTTAGTTAAGTTAGAAAAAAAGTTTACAGAAGATGTGAAACAGAAATTAGGAAATCACCATTTTATGAAGGAAGATTTAATAACAAGACTTAAAGAAGGAGAAGAAATAGAAAACATAAAAAAATCTGTAGAAGAACAAGGTGCAGAGGGATTATATAATAATGGAGAGCTTGTAGGTTGTGTTAAGAGAGCTCATGATATTGATATTAATCTTAGTGCCCATGTGCTATTTGAAAACTTAGTTGTTAAAGCTTCAGGAGTATTAGCAGCTTTAAACCTTATAGAGAAAAATGACATTGACCCAGATGAAGTTGAATATATAATTGAATGCTCAGAAGAAGCTTGTGGGGACATGAATCAAAGAGGTGGAGGAAATTTTGCAAAATCAATTGGTGAAATGGCAGGTTTTACAAATGCCACAGGTTCCGATACTAGGGGATTCTGCGCGGCTCCGACTCATGCCATGATAGAAGCTGCTGCATTAGTTGAAGCTAAAGTATTTAAAAATGTAGTTGTAGTTGCAGGAGGATCAACAGCTAAGCTAGGTATGAATGGTAAAGATCATATTAAAAAAGGATTACCAGTATTGGAAGATGCAGTTGGAGGATTTGCACTTATTATAGGAGAAAATGATGGGGTTAATCCAATACTTAGAACTGACTTAGTAGGAAGACATACAGTAGGGACAGGTTCTTCACCTCAGGCAGTTATAAGTTCCCTTGTAACAGAGCCTCTTGATAAAGGAGACTTAAAAATAACAGATATAAATAAATATTCGGTAGAAATGCAAAATCCAGATATAACAAAACCTGCAGGAGCAGGCGATGTACCAAAGGCTAATTATAAGATGATTGGTGCACTAGGTGTAATGAGAAAGGAATTGGAAAGGACCCAGTTAAATGATTTTATAGAAACACATGGTATGGAAGGTTGGGCACCAACTCAAGGACATATTCCGTCAGGAGTACCTTATGTAGGATTTGCTAGAGAAGATATACTAAATAACAAAATAAAAAATGCAATGATTATAGGAAAAGGAAGTCTATTTTTAGGTAGAATGACTAATTTATTTGATGGGGTATCCATAGTTATGGAAAAGAATCCTGGAAAAGTAGATGAAGAAAAAGGAGTATCAGAAGAAGAAATAAGAAACCTTGTAGCAGAAGCTATGAGAGATTTTGCCTCTCATCTACTAAAGGAGTAGAGGTGATAAAATGACAGATAATAATGTGAAAAATATGGTAGGTAAAGTTTTTAATGATATAGCAGATGCTTTAGAAACAGGGCAATTTGGGAAAAAAACAAGAGTAGGTATAACTACTCTTGGAAGCGAACATGGCGTAGAAAACGTAGTTAAAGGTGCAGAAATTGCTCAAGATAGAGATTCGAATATTGAGGTTGTTTTAATAGGACCAAAAGTAGACAGCTCACTGACTCAAGTAATAGTGAGAACTGAAGATGAGGGTTATAGGAAAATGGAGGAATTATTAGATAGTAATGAAATAGATTCTGCTGTAACTATGCATTATAGTTTTCCAATTGGAGTTTCTACTGTGGGAAGAGTTGTAACACCAGGGAAAGGCAAGGAGATGTTCATAGCTACAACTACAGGTACTTCTTCACCACATAGGGTGGAAGCAATGGTTATGAATGGGATATATGGAATTATTACTGCTAAATCTATGGGTATCGATAACCCTACAGTTGGAATATTAAATGTAGATGGTGCTATACAAGTGGAAAGGGCATTGAAAGAGCTTGATAAAAATGGATATAAAATCAACTTTACTGAATCTTTAAGAGCAGACGGCGGATGTATAATGAGGGGAAACGACTTACTTAGTGGAGTACCTGATGTAATGATAACAGATACTTTAACGGGAAATATATTAATTAAGATGTTTTCGTCCTACACTACAGGTGGAAACTATGAATCATTAGGTTATGGATATGGGCCAGGAATTGGAGAAGATTATAAAAGAACAATACTTATTCTTTCAAGAGCTTCAGGAGTACCAGTTGTGGCTAATGCTATTAGTTATGGTGCTAGTCTATCTAATGGAAATATAAATGAAGTGGCTAAAGAAGAATTTAAAAAGGTAAATAATGCAGGTTTCGAAAAAATACTTAAAGGGTTAACAAAGGATAGTAAGAAAGGAACCGTCGAAGAAGAAATCATTCCTCCAGAAAAGGAAACGGTAACAGGAACTATTTCTGGTATAGATATTATGGAATTAGAAGATGCGGTAAAAGTTCTCTGGAAAAATGGAATATATGCAGAAAGTGGAATGGGATGCACAGGACCAGTTCTAATGGTTAATGAAGGTAAAGTTGAAAATGCTATAAGCATATTAGCCAAAGAAGGCTATGTTTCAAATGAATCTAATATTTGTTAAAACACTCCAAGTCTCCAAGGTAAACTTGGAGTGTTTTTGTGAAATATTATAAAAAGGTTAGAAGGATTTTATTAAATTTTGTAGAATAATATAAAATGTGCTAAAGTTATATTAATAGCAATAAAATATTTTTAAAATAAAATTTGAAGGGGGAGTTTCAAATTGTCTAAAATGAAAAAAATATTAGCCCTACTTATGATTGCAATATTAGCATTTACTGTAGTTGGATGTTCAGGTGGAGATAAAGCTGACGATACTAAGAAACCAGCTGAACAAAAAGAAGGAGAAGAAAACAAGGCAACAGATGAACAACTTAAAATTACTATGGTTACAGATGTTGGTGGGGTAAATGATCAGTCTTTTAACCAATCGGCTTGGGAAGGACTTCAAAAGGCTGATAAGGATTTAGGTACAAAATCAGATTATCAAGAATCTCATCAAGATGCAGACTTTGTTCCTAACTTAGAAACAGCACTTGATGCAGAAAATGATCTTATATGGGGAATTGGATTTAAGCTAGCAAATGCAGTATATTCTGCTGCAGAAGAAAATTCAGATACAAAGTATGCAATAGTTGATTTTTCCTATGAAGGAGATGAAAAAAACTTTCCAGATGGAACGCCAGATAACGTAGTAGGTGTTGTATTTAAACAAGAACAGCCATCATTTTTAGTAGGATATATAGCTGCTATGATGAGTGAAACTGGTAAAGTTGGTTTTGTAGGCGGTATGGAAAGTGAAGTTATAAGCGCTTTTGACTATGGATACCAGGCGGGAGTTGCATATGCAAACAAAGTTGCAGATAAGGATGTAAAAGTTCTTAGACAATATGCAGAAGCTTTTGGTGATTCTGCAAAGGGAAAAGCTATAGCAAGTAGCATGTATCAACAAGGTGCAGATATAGTATTCCATGCTGCTGGAGGTACAGGAGATGGAGTTATAGAAGCAGCTAAAGAGCAAGATAAATATGCTATAGGTGTTGACAGAGATCAAAATGACTTAGCTCCTGATAATGTTATTACATCAGCTATGAAACGTGTGGACGTTGGAGTTTACAATGTAATTAAAGATTTAAAAGAAGGAAAATTTCCAGGAGGAACTACAGTTGTTTATGGACTTGAAGAAGGTGCTGTAGACATAGCTCCAACATCAGATAAGCATGTTCCAAAAGAAATTCTTGATAAGGTAGAAGAACTTAAAAAACTTATAATTGATGGTGAAATAAAAGTACCTGTTGATGAAGATTCTTATGAGGAATATTTAAAAACATTAGAATAGTTAAAAACGCAGCTCAGGCTTTTGTCTGGGCTGCTTAGATATTAGATAGGAGGTACCCCGTTGAAAAATGTAGATTTTCAAACTAAAGTAATTGAAATGAAGGGGATAACTAAGAAATTTGGAGATTTTGTAGCAAATGATAGTATTGATTTAACAGTTCATAAGGGGGAAATTCATGCGCTATTAGGAGAGAATGGAGCAGGGAAAACCACTCTAATGAATGTACTATATGGATTATATTTACCTACTGAGGGAAATATATCTATCAATGGAGAAAGGATAGAAATTAAAAATCCTAATATAGCTATAGAAAAAGGCATTGGAATGGTACATCAACATTTTATGTTAATTGATAAATTTACAGTAGTTGAAAATATAATACTTGGAATGGAAACTACTATTAAAAAAGGCTCATTTGATACAAAATGTATTGATATTGAAAGTGCTACTAGAGAAGTTGAAGAATTGTCTAAAAAATATGGCCTTCATGTAGATTCAAATGCTAAGATACATGATATATCAGTAGGTATGCAGCAAAGGGTAGAGATACTAAAGGCCCTTTATAGAGGAGCAGATATTTTAATATTGGACGAGCCAACAGCTGTTTTAACACCTCAAGAAGTAGAAGAGCTAATACAGATAATGGGAAGTTTAACCGAACAAGGGAAAACGATTATAATTATTACTCATAAACTAAAGGAAATAAAACAAGCAGCAGATTATTGTACTATTATAAGAAGAGGCAAAAGAATAGATACAGTTAAGGTAAATGATGTAACAGAAGAAGATTTGGCCGAAATGATGGTGGGTAGGCAAGTTAGTTTTGCAGTAGATAAAAAAGAAATGAACAGAGGAGAAGTAGTCCTTGATATTGATAATATTGTAGTTAAAGATAATAGAAAATTAAATGCGGTCAAGGGCCTATCTCTTCAACTTCATAAAGGAGAAATATTAGGAATAGCAGGAGTAGATGGAAATGGACAAAGTGAATTTTTAGAAGGGCTTACTGGACTTAGACCTATTGAATCTGGAAAAATTATTTTAAATGGGGAAAACATAGCTAATACTACTCCTAGAAATATTATGGAAAAAGGTATGTGCAATATACCTGAGGATAGACAGAAAAGAGGACTAATATTAGATTTTAGTATAGCTGAAAACATGATATTGGAAAACTATGATAAAGAGCCTTTTTCAAAAAGTGGAAGGCTAAATCATGAAAATATAGAGGAACATGCTAAAAAATTAATTGAAAAATTTGATGTAAGACCTAGAAATGAAAAACAAGCTGCAGGTTCATTATCTGGTGGTAACCAACAAAAGGTTATAATATCAAGAGAGATAACTAATGATCCAGATGTGCTTATAGCTGCTCAACCAACAAGAGGATTAGATGTTGGAGCAATTGAATTTGTTCATAAATATTTAGTTGAACAAAGAGATAATGAAAAAGCGGTTTTGCTAGTTTCTTTTGAATTAGATGAGATATTGAATCTTTCAGATAGAATAGCTGTAATATATAATGGGAAAATTGTAGATATTTTAGATAGAAAAGATGCAGATGAGAAAAAGTTAGGATATTTAATGGCTGGAGGAGGTGTAGATGATGAAAAGAAACAGGCTTAAATTTACTATTATATCTATACTTGTGGGTCTCTTAGTAGGAGCTTTTATATTATTAGCAGTGGGATTTAACCCATTAGAAGCTTATACAATAATGATTAGAGGAATTTTCGGGAAACCTAAATATATTTCCTGGACAATAATAAGATCTACACCTTTAATATTGACGGGTATATCTGTAGCCTTTGCTTTTAGAACTGGACTATTTAACATTGGAGCAGAAGGGCAATTTATAATAGGTGCATTGGTAGCGACTTTAGTAGGATATTTCTGGAATCTACCACCAGTTATTCATGCAATTGTAGCAATATTAATGGCTTGTTTAGCAGCGGCTATCTGGGCAGGCTTAGCTGGATTTTTGAAAGCTAAAT
This sequence comes from Clostridiaceae bacterium, assembly GCA_019391515.1. GTDB lineage: Bacteria > Bacillota > Clostridia > Tissierellales > Sporanaerobacteraceae > Anaerosalibacter. Next base: position 201,839 of record JAHXQP010000009.1, read on the forward strand.
TTGGTGTAAATGAAGTTATTACTACTATAATGCTTAATTGGATAGCCTTATATTTAAGCAATGCTATTGTATTTTGGGATAAGTTCAAAAGACCTAATAGCGAAGCTTCTCAAAAGATATTGGAAACTGCCAGTATAAGACTTCCAAAGGGAATAAATTTTTTAGGAGACTTTTTTCGTGCACCAGTTAATTGGGGATTTATAATTGCAATTCTTGTGGCTATATTAATTAGACATATATTGAAAAACACTACCTTAGGATATCAACTAAGAGCGGTAGGTTTTAATAGTGATGCAGCGGAATATGGAGGAATAGATGTTAAAAAGAATATAGTTATATCTATGGCTATTGCAGGTGCATTATCTGGTCTTGCAGGTGCCGTTCACGTGCTAGGTGTTACTGAGGAAGTATCTGTTTTGGCGGCTATGGAAGGTAATGGTTTTGATGGTATAGCAGTTTCTCTAATAGCTGCAAATAGCTCAATAGGTTGTATTTTTGCAGGTCTTCTATTTGGAGGTTTAAAATATGGAGGATATAAAATACAGCCTGCTATGGGAGCGCCATCTGAAATTATTAGTATAGTAATAGGTATAATTGTATTTTTCATATCTATGCCTAAACTTATAGAGATGTTAACAACTTTAAGAGCGAGGAGAAAGAGAGGTGGAGAGATTGAGTCTAAATGATTTAGGACTAATCATAGGAATAAGTTTGATGTATGCTGCACCTCTTATGTATACGGCCTTGGGAGGAGTAATGTCTGAAAACTCTGGAGTAGTAAATATAGGTCTTGAAGGTATGATGACTATAGGTGCTTTTGTAGGAACTACTGTAGCTTATTTTTCAGGTAGTCCTTGGTTAGGATTTCTAATGGGAGGACTAGCTGGTGGAGTATTAGCACTTTTACATGCTATAGCTTGTGTTTCTTTTGCAGCAGATCAAGTGGTTTCAGGTATTGCAATAAACTTTTTAGGACCAGGACTAGCATTATTTTTAAGCAGGGTATTTTTTGATGGTGCAACTATGACTGCTCCAATCCCATTACAAAACAAAATACCTAGACCAATGAACAATTTATTTACAAAAGGTTCTTTTTTAGACTTAGTTTTAAATCAATATGCAACAGTTTATCTTGCATTTTTATTAGTGTTTATAGTATGGTTCTTATTATATAAAACTAAAATAGGGCTTAGAATAAGAGCGGTGGGAGAACATCCAAAAGCTGCGGATACACTAGGGATTAATGTGTTCAGAGTTAAATATTTGGCAGTAATACTTTCAGGAGTATTTGCAGGACTTGGCGGAGCTTCAATGAGTATAGCTGTAGTTTCTAATTTTAGAGCAACCCTTATATCTGGGCAAGGATTTATAGCTTTAGCAGCTATGATATTTGGTAAATGGACTCCACAGGGATCTATGTGGGCATGCCTATTGTTTGGGGCTGCACAGGGGATAGTAGTTTATTTAGGTGGAACAGATATAAAAGTTTCATCTCAGATATTAGAAATGATCCCATATGTTCTTACACTAATAATTCTTATGAGTTTTGTTGGTAAAGCAACAGGACCAGCAGCAAATGGAGTTCCTTATGAAAAAAATGAAGCATAATAGATAAAAATCTCTTAGTCTTAGATTAAGAGATTTTTATCTATGCAAAAAGTATAAATTTTATATGTCGAAAAATAAATAGTTTTGTACTTTATATGAGTATCTGGTATAATATGAACTGTAGATAAATAATTTAGAAGTAAGGATGGAGTGAGCTTTTATGAGATTAGGTTATGACTTAACCCTTGAGCAAGCTCAAAAGTTGGTAATGACACCTGAATTGAGACAAGCAATTCAGTTACTTCAATTTACTAGTCAAGAACTAAATCAATATTTAGAAAATGAAATGGAAATAAATCCATTGCTAGAAGTAAAAAATAATTCTAAAGAGCATGAAAATATAGATGAAATAGAGTCTAAAAATGAAGAGATTGATTGGGAGGAATTTTTAGGAAACTATGATGATATGAGCTATACTATTTCATCGCCAAGAGATAAAAATGAAAAAGAAGTTGCTTATGATAACTTTGTTACCCATTCATCATCTTTAAAAGAATATTTATTGCTTCAATTAAATTTAAATATTTGCAATAAAACTGATAGATTAATTGGAAAAATCATTATTGAGAGTATTGATGAAAATGGCTATTTAGTTACATCTATTGATAGTTTAGCTGAAGATTTACATGTTTCTTTAGAAAGAGTGGAAAAGGTTTTACTACAGATACAAACCTTCGATCCCGTTGGAGTAGGTGCAAGAGATTTAAAAGAATGTTTAATAATTCAGCTTAAAGATAGAAAAATTGATGATGAAAATGTATACAGGATTGTTAAATATTATTTGGAAGATGTGGCAAATAACAGGCTTCTTAAGATGTCTAAAGAACTAGGTATAGAACTAAAAAAAGTCCAAGATATTTGTGACTATATTAAAACATTAGAACCTAAACCTGGAAGGTGTTTTTCAGGTGATTTTGAAGAGGTAAAGTATATTACTCCAGATATTACATTAAGATATTTAGATGGAGAATATATTATTATACTAAATGATATCACGGCTCCAAGGCTAAATATTAATAGATTTTATAGGGAGCTTATGTCTAAATCAGATGATCCAAATATAATTGAATTTCTAACTGATAAATTAAATTCAGCTATGTGGGTTATAAAAAGTATAGAACAACGAAGAATGACTATATATAATGTAGTTGAGTCTATATTAAAATTTCAAAGAGATTTTTTTGAAAGAGGGGAAAAAGCTTTAAAACCATTGACATTGAAAGATGTAGCAGACGATATAGGGGTCCATGAATCTACTGTAAGTAGAGCAACTAATGGAAAGTATATACAGACTCCTAGAGGACTTTTTGAACTTAAGTATTTTTTTACAAGCGGAGTAACCAGTGGAAAAGGGGACTTATCGGCTACTAGTATTAAAGCTATGGTCAGAGATTTAATAGAGAAAGAAGACCCTAAAAAACCTTTAAGTGATCAAAAGATATCAAATATTTTAAAAGGAAAAAGCATATCAATTTCAAGGAGAACTGTGGCCAAATATAGAGATGAAATGGATATACCTTCATCATCAATAAGAAGAAGATATTGAAGCTTCTATTCGAAAAATGAATAGAAGCTTTTTATTTTGACTTGAAAAAAAACAAATTTTATTCTATAATAGAATTGTACTAGGAAAATATATGATTTTAAAGAAAATATTTTTTTAAGCCTAGTGGGACAAAAAGGATGCGCAGGGACATTATTTGACCATCTAGAATTATATAAAGTATTTATGTACATAATATCATATGATAGAAATATTTGGCTTTCTAATTTTAAGAGGTGTTTTTATTGGAAAAAATGATTGAACTGGAAAAAAAAATAGCACCAGAAGTAATTGATATCTTAGAGAATAGGTATGATATTTTAAGGAACATATATTATAATCAACCTATTGGAAGAAGATCTTTAGCTAATCAGTTAGGCATGGGAGAAAGAGCTGTTAGAACAGAAGTAAATATTTTAAAAAATCAAGGTCTATTAAATATTGAATCGATGGGTATGTATGTAACTAATGAAGGGAAGAATCTTTTAGAAGATATAAAAGACTTAATTCATATGATAAAAGGATTGACTGAATTAGAAAGTGCATTGGAAAACAAATTAAATATTAAAAAAGTTCTAGTTGTTCCTGGAAATTCTGATGAAAGTGAATTAGTTTTGAAAGACATGGGTAGAACTGCTGCTAGATTTTTAAAAAAAATAATTAAAAAAAGTAATATGATAGGAATAACTGGAGGAACTACAATGGCTCAAGTCGCTGAAGAAATGCCAAAAGGAAAAGTAGCCAATGATATTTTAGTACTTCCTGCTAGAGGAGGATTAGGTAAAGATGTAGAAACTCAAGCTAATAGTATAGCTGCTAATTTAGCTAAAAAATTAGATGGAAATTATAGACTTCTACATGTACCAGATAATATTGAACAGGAAGCTATAAATGCTCTTTTAAAAGTTTCTGAAGTTAAGGAATTTGTGGATATAATAAAAAAGCTAGATATACTTGTCTTTGGAATAGGAAGAGCAGATGTAATGGCAGAAAGGAGAAAACTATCCGAAGAAAATATTGAAGAATTAATAGCTAGAGGCGCAGTAGCTGAAGCTTTTGGTCATTATTTTGATACAAATGGCAATAGAGTATGGGAATCTATAACAGTAGGATTATCTCTTGTAGACTTTAAAAAGGTAAATAATGTAATTGGAGTTGCAGGAGGAGAAAAAAAAGCAGAAGCAATAATTTCTATATCTAGCATTAGAGAAGATATGATATTAGTAACAGATGAAGGAGCAGCTAGAAGGATTTTAACATTAGTTAATTAAGCTACATTTGTAGCTAAAAATAAATATTAGTTTTAAGGAGGAGTATATATGACTTTAAAAGTAGGTATAAATGGATTTGGGAGAATAGGAAGAGATGTTTTAAGAATTTATATGGAGGACAATATTAAAGACTTTGATGTAGTAGCAGTTAATGCATCAGGTGATATTGACACATTAGCACATTTATTCAAATATGATTCACTATATGGTAAGTTTAACGGAACTATTGAAACAACAGAAGATTCATTTATTATAAATGGCAAAGAAATCAAAAGAACTGATAATAGAAATCCAGAAGAAATACCTTGGAAAGAATTGGGAGTAGATTTAGTAATTGATTCAACAGGGGCATTTAGGGATAGAGAGGGAGCTTCCAAACATATTAAAGCAGGAGCAAAGAAAGTAGTAATTACTGCACCAGCTAAAGAGGAAGATGTTACTATAGTTATGGGAGTTAATGAAAAAGATTATGATCCAGAAAAACATCATATAATTTCAAATGCTTCTTGTACAACAAATTGTCTTGCGCCAGTTGCAAAAGTAATAGTAGATAAATTTGGAGTTAAGAAAGGCCTTATGACTACAGTTCACTCTTATACAGGAGATCAAAGATTATTAGATAAGAGACATAAAGACTTAAGAAGAGCTAGGGCAGCAGCAGAATCAATTGTACCTACAACAACAGGAGCTGCTAAAGCAGTTGCACTAGTAATACCAGAACTTAAAGGAAAGTTAAATGGTTTTGCAATGAGGGTTCCAACTCCAACAGTATCTATTGTAGATGTTGTATTTGAAGTTGAAAAACCAACAACTGCAGAAGAAGTGAATAAAGCGTTAAGAGAAGCTAGCGAAGGAGATATGAAAGGAATTCTTGGATTCTCAGATGAACCATTAGTTTCAATTGACTACAAAGGAGATGAACATTCCTCAATAGTAGACGGATTGTCTACAATGGTTATTGATAATATGGTAAAAGTAGTTTCTTGGTATGATAACGAATGGGGATATTCTTACAGAGTAGTTGACTTAGTAAGCTATATTGCAAATAAGTAACATATTAGACCGGTCTTGAATCTCAAGACCGGCTTTTACCAACTATATTATTAAGAGGTGATAGAATATGTTAAATAAAAAGACTGTAGAAGATTTAAAAGTAGAAGGCAAAAGAGTATTAGTTAGATGTGACTTTAATGTTCCTATGGATGATAATAGCAAAATAACTGATGATACAAGAATTGTAAGCGCTCTTCCTACTATAAATTATTTAATTGAAAATGGTGGAAAGGTAATACTTATGTCCCATCTAGGCAGACCAAAAGGAGAAGCAGACCCTAAATATAGTTTAGAACCAGTAGCAAATAGATTGTCAGAGCTTTTAAATAAAGCAGTGATTTTTGCTAAAGATGATAAAGTTATTAGCGAAGATGTAAAAGAAATAGTAAATAATATGAATAATGGAGATGTAGTTTTATTAGAAAATACTAGATTTAGAAATGAAGAGAAGAAAAATGATGAAGCATTTGCTAAAGAATTAGCGTCTCTTGGCGATTTATTTGTAAACGATGCTTTTGGGACTTCCCATAGATCTCATGCTTCAAATGTTGGAGTTTCAAGCTTTTTACCTTCAGCTGTAGGTTTTTTAGTAAAAAAAGAAATAGAAGTAATGGGGAAGGCTTTAGAAAATCCAGAAAGATCTTTTGTTGCTATACTTGGAGGAGCAAAGGTTTCAGATAAAATAGGAGTTATTGAAAATTTACTTGAAAAAGTTGATACTATACTTATAGGCGGAGGAATGGCTTATACATTCTTAAAAGCAAAAGGATATGGTATAGGGACTTCTTTACTTGAAGAAGATAAGCTAGATTTAGCGGGCGATTTACTTAAAAAAGCGGATGAAAAAGATGTAAGAATTTTACTTCCAGTAGATGTAGTAGTAGCAAAAGAATTTAAAAATGATACTGAATTTAAGACTGTAAAAATAGACAGTATTCCAGACGATATGATGGGTTTAGATATAGGAACAGGAACAGTAAAGCTATTTAGCCAAGTAATAAAAGATGCTAAAACAGTTGTATGGAATGGACCGATGGGCGTATTTGAAATGGAAAACTTCAAAATTGGGACAGAAGCTATTGCAAAAGCTATGGCAGAAACTAAAGCTATAACTATAATCGGCGGAGGAGATAGTGCTTCAGCAGTTGAAAAGGCTGGATTTAAAGATAAGATGACTCATATTTCAACAGGTGGAGGAGCTTCTTTAGAATTCTTGGAAGGAAAAGAATTACCAGGTATTGCTGCTATAAGTGAAAAATAAGAGGAGGTATTTTCATGCGTACACCAATTATTGCAGGAAATTGGAAGATGAATAAAACTGTAAAAGAAGCATTAGAACTAGTAAAGGACATAAAAAATCAAGAAAGAAATTCCAATGTAGAAGCAGTTCTATGCGTTCCTTTTATAGATTTAATGGAGGTTAAGAAAGAAATAGATGGAACAGATATGAAACTTGGAGCACAAAATATGCATTGGGAAGATAGTGGAGCTTATACAGGTGAAATATCTCCATTGATGCTTAAGGAAATAGATATTGATTATGTAATAATAGGTCACTCTGAAAGAAGACAATATTTTAATGAAACTGATGAAACTGTCAATAAAAAAGCAAAAGCTGCATTAAAATATGGCATAAATCCAATAATATGCGTAGGAGAAACTTTAGAAGAAAGAGAAAGCGGTAGAGAAAAAGAAATAGTTGAAAGACAAGTTTTAAAAGCTATAGAAGGAATAGAAGAAAAATTATTAAAAAATATTGTAATTGCCTATGAGCCTATTTGGGCAATAGGAACTGGTAAAACAGCCTCAAGTAGAGATGCAAATAATATAATAAGTTTTATTAGAGAGATTATTGGGAATAAATATGGTAAAGACATTTCTGAAGAGATAAGAATACAGTATGGAGGAAGTGTCAAGCCAGCTAATATAAATGAGATAATGAATGAATCTGATATAGATGGAGCATTGGTTGGCGGTGCTAGTTTAAATGCTAAAGACTTTTTAGAACTTATTAACTTTTAATGGAGGCTTTAATTATGTATAAGAAAAAACCAGTAATGCTTACAATATTAGATGGTTTGGGCATAGGTAAAAAATATGAAGGAAATGCAGTAGAACTTGCTAATACGCCTAATTTCAATAGACTTAAAAAAGAGTGGCCTAGTACTAAACTAGGTGCAAGTGGATTATCAGTAGGTCTTCCAGATGGCCAAATGGGCAACTCAGAAGTTGGCCATTTGAATATTGGAGCTGGAAGAATAGTATATCAAGAATTAACTAGGATTACAAAATCTATTGAAGATGGAGATTTTTTTGAAAAAGAAGAATTTTTGCAGACAATAAATAATGCAAAAAAGAATAAAAGTAGTATTCATATAATGGGTTTAGTATCTGATGGAGGAGTACACAGCCATAATACTCATCTCTATGCTCTCTTAAAACTAATGAAAAAACATGATATGGATAATATATACATACATGCTTTTTTAGATGGTAGAGATGTGCCACCTACTAGCGGAAAAGGCTATGTAGAAGAATTGGAAGAAAAGGTTAAAGAAATTGGTATAGGAAAAATCGCTACAGTTTCAGGAAGATACTATGCTATGGACAGGGATAAGAGATGGGAAAGGACTAAATTAGCATATGATGCTATGGTTTTAGGAAAAGGAAAACAATCAACTTCAGCTGTAGAAGCTGTAGAAAAATCCTATAAAGAAGAAATATTAGACGAGTTTGTTATTCCTACAGTTATAAATGAAAATAATGAACCAGTTCGTTTAATAAATGATGGAGATTCTATTATATTTTTTAACTTTAGACCAGATAGAGCTAGACAAATAACTAGAGCTATAGTAGATGAGGATTTTGATGGCTTCAATAGAGAAAAAAAAGTAGATACATTTTTTGTAACAATGACCCAATATGATAAGACCATTGAAAATGTTCATGTAGTCTATAAGCCTGAAAAACACAAAAATACTTTAGGAGAATATATAAGTAAATTAGGATTGAAGCAACTAAGAACAGCTGAAACTGAAAAGTATGCTCATGTAACTTTCTTTTTTAATGGTGGTGTAGAGGAACCCAACATTGGAGAAGATAGAGTATTGATACCTTCACCTAAAGTTGCTACTTATGATATGCAACCAGAAATGAGTGCTGTTAAAGTAAAGGATGAAGTAATAAAGAGGATTAAGATGGATGAGTATGACCTTATAGTTTTAAACTTTGCAAATCCTGATATGGTAGGACATACAGGAGATTTGCAGGCTGCTATAAAAGCTATAGAGACTGTGGATAGTTGTTTAGGAGAAATAGTAGAAGAAATAGAAAAAAGAGATGGAAAACTATTGATTACTGCAGATCACGGGAATGCAGAAGAAATGATAGATGAAAGGGACAATAGCGTTATAACGTCTCATACAATTAACAAAGTACCTTGTATAATAGTGGGAGAAAAAAATATAAAATTAAGAGAAGGAATACTTGCAGATATTTCTCCTACATTACTTGATATGATGGGACTTGAAGTTCCAAAAGAAATGACAGGCAAGTCACTTATTTTAAAGGAGGATTAGTTTTATGACCATGATAACTGATGTATATGCAAGAGAAGTATTAGATTCAAGAGGAAATCCAACAGTAGAAGTAGAAGTTTGGACAGAAACAGATGCGTTTGGAAGAGCATTAGTACCTTCAGGAGCTTCTACAGGAGCTTTTGAGGCTGTTGAACTTAGAGACGGAGATAAAGACAGATATTTAGGAAAAGGAGTAATGAAGGCTGTAGATAATGTAAACACTATAATAGCTCCGGAAGTTATTGGAATGAATGTATTGGATCAAGTGGGAATAGATCAAGTACTTATTGAATTAGATGGAACAGATAACAAAGGAAAACTAGGAGCAAATGCTATACTTGGAGTATCATTAGCAGTTGCTAGAGCAGCAGCTAATGAATTAGGACTTCCTCTTTATCAATATATTGGAGGAGTAAATGGAAAAGTTCTCCCTGTACCAATGATGAATATTTTAAATGGGGGAGAACATGCAGATAATAATGTAGATATCCAAGAATTTATGATAATGCCGGTAGGGGCTAATAGTTTCAGAGGAGCACTTCAAATGGGTGCAGAGATATTTCATAGTCTAAAAGCTGTGCTTAAAGGCAAGGGGTTAAATACAGCGGTTGGTGATGAAGGTGGATTTGCTCCAAATTTAACTAGCAATGAGGAAGCACTTAAAACCATAGTAGAAGCCATAGAAAAAGCGGGATATAAACCAGGAGAAGATGTTCGATTAGCACTAGATGTAGCTGCAACAGAAATATATGATGAAGAGAGAAAAATGTATGTTTTAGAAGGAGAAGGAAAAGAATATACAGTAGAAGAATTAGTAAATTATTATGAAGAAATAGTAAATAAGTATCCAATTATATCCATAGAAGATGGCCTAGCTGAAGAAGATTGGGAAGGCTGGAAGCTAATGACTGAAAGATTGGGAGATAGGATTCAAATAGTTGGAGATGACTTATTTGTAACTAATACTGAGAGATTAGAAAAAGGTATTGAATTAGGGGTATCAAATTCTGTACTTGTTAAATTAAATCAAATAGGTACTTTAACTGAAACGTTAAATACTATAGAAATGGCAAAAGTTCATGGATATACTGCAGTAGTATCTCACAGGTCTGGAGAAACAGAAGATACAACTATAGCAGATTTAGTTGTTGGTACCAATGCAGGACAAATAAAGACTGGGGCTCCATCTAGAACAGATAGAGTAGCTAAATATAATCAACTATTAAGAATTGAAGATATGCTAGGTAATATTAGCGAATACAGAGGACTTAATGCATTCTATAATTTAAAAAAATAATATTGCACACAATGTTCCATAAATAAATAGTAAGGTTAACCTTACTATTTATTTATGGAAATTGATCTGTCTTCATTTACTATTGATTTTATATAATCCCTATGGTAAAATATTGTTGCTTGCAAAGGATTTAAGTTATTCTTTCTATATGGAAAACAGGAGGTGGAATAGTGAAAATTTTGTTTTCTATCATTATTATTATTTCTAGTTTATTTTTAATAGCTACCATATTGTTACAACCTGGAAAATCTCAAGGTCTTGGAACAATAGGTGGCGGTGCTGAGAGTATATGGGGTAAGAATAAAGGCCAAAGCTTTGAAGATACATTAAGTAGGCTGACTACTATATCAGCTGCTTTATTTATAATATCTGCATTAGTACTGGCGTCTATACAATAAAAAGGAGGTAAAAGTAAATATGGATAAGGCTATTATAATTGCACCTATTGTGGGGGTACTAGCTCTTTTATTTGCTATATATAAAGCAAGTGCAGTTAATAAAGTAAACCCGGGAAATGATAGGATGCAAGAAATTGCATCATATATTCAAGAAGGTGCGATGGCATTTTTAAAAAGAGAATATCGTTCTCTAACAATATTCGTAATTGTATTATTTGTTATTTTAGCAATAATAAATATTAAAACTGCAATTTCTTTCTTATTAGGAGCAATTTTTTCAATACTTGCAGGTTATTTTGGTATGAGAGTGGCTACAAAAGCTAATGTAAGAACAGCAAATGCAGCCAAAGAAGGTGGAATGAATAGTGCACTAGAAGTGGCGTTTTCTGGTGGAGCTGTTATGGGAATGTGTGTAGTAGGACTTGGAATATTTGGTGTTGGACTATTATACATACTATTTGGAGATCCAGATATAATCACAGGATTTGCACTAGGAGCTTCTTCAATAGCACTTTTTGCTCGTGTTGGCGGAGGTATATATACAAAAGCAGCCGACGTTGGAGCAGATTTAGTTGGAAAAGTAGAAGCAGGGATTCCTGAAGATGACCCAAGAAACCCAGCTGTAATTGCAGACAACGTAGGAGATAACGTAGGAGACGTAGCAGGAATGGGTGCTGATTTATTTGAATCCTATGTAGGAGCTATTATATCAGCTATAACTCTTGGATTAGCATCCTATGGTGAAAATGGTGTTAGTTATGCATTAGCACTTGCAGCTGTAGGTGTTATTGCTTCAATAATAGGAGTATTCTTTGTAAAGGGAGATAAAGATCCACAAAAAGCTTTAAATACAGGAACAGTAGTAAGTTCTGTAATAACTATAATATTTGCATATATATTTAGTAAACCAATATTAGGATCTAATAGACCTTTTATTTCAATAGTTGCAGGTCTTGTTGTAGGTCTTATAATTGCAAGAATTACTGAATATTATACATCTGCTGATCATGCTCCAGTAAAAAGAATAGCCGATGAATCAGAAACAGGTGCTTCAACAAATATTATTGGTGGTCTTTCTGTAGGTATGGCTTCAACAGCAGGACCAATAATAGTTATAGCTATAGGAATATTAGTAGCTTTCTATGCTTCAAATGGTGCAACTGATGCTGCAGAAGGATTATATGGTATAGCATTAGCAGCTGTAGGTATGCTTTCAACAGCAGGTATGACAATAGCAGTTGATGCTTATGGACCTATAGCAGATAATGCTGGTGGAATTGCAGAAATGTGCGATCTACCTGAAGATGTACGTGAAATTACAGATACATTGGATTCAGTAGGAAACACTACTGCAGCTGTAGGTAAAGGATTTGCAATAGGTTCAGCTGCACTAACAGCTTTAGCACTATTCGCTTCTTATACTCAAGCAGTTAACTTAGAAGGAATAGATTTAACTAGTCCAACTGTTATAGCAGGGTTATTTATTGGAGGAATGCTTCCATTCCTATTCTCAGCTATTACTATGGAAGCTGTTGGAAAAGCAGCATTTAGTATGATAGAAGAAGTTAGAAGACAATTTAAAGAAATTCCAGGAATTATGGAAGGAAAAGCAACACCAGAGTATAGTACTTGTGTAGATATAAGTACTCAAGCAGCACTAAAGGAAATGATTATTCCAGGACTACTAGCAGTAGTTGTTCCTGTAGTTGTAGGAATTGTATTAGGAACAGAGGCCCTAGGCGGACTACTAGCAGGAGCTTTAATAACTGGTGTATTAATGGCAATATTTATGGCAAATGCTGGTGGAGCATGGGATAATGCTAAGAAACATATAGAAGATGGAAATAATGGTGGAAAGGGAAGTGAAGCTCATAAAGCAGCTGTAGTTGGTGACACAGTAGGAGATCCATTTAAAGATACTTCTGGTCCATCAATAAATATATTAATTAAACTTATGACTATAGTATCATTAGTTTTTGCACAGTTATTCGTTAAATATGGTGGAATGTTAATTAAATAAGACGGATAAAAGGTCCCTCAAATTGAGGGACCTTTTAATATGTATTATATGGTATAATATATGTTAATATGGAATGATTTCACAATTAATTTGATTTTATTGAAATAAAAAATGGGTATTTGTTATAATCATATATAGTAGGCTAATAATATGAATTAAAGAAAATTAGTGAGGAAGATAAATATGAGAGTCCAAATAGAAGGATTAGATATACATTATAGTGTGGAAGGTAAAGGCTTAAATGTTTTGCTTCTACATGGCTGGGGAGCAAATATTGATGCTATGATGCCTATATTTAATTTATTAAAGAATGATTTCAAAGTCTATGTATTGGATTTTCCAGGATTTGGGGAAAGTCAAAAACCAAAAGAAATTTATGGCGTATATGATTATGCAAGGATTACCAAAAAGTTTATAGATAAAATGGGGATGGAGGAAGTCATACTAATAGGACATTCTTTTGGAGGAAGAGTTTCTATAGTACTTAGTAGTCAATATAATAATCTAGTGAAGAAAATGGTTTTAATCGATAGTGCAGGGCTTATTCCAAAAAGAAGTTTTAAATATTATATTAAGGTATATAGTTTTAAAACTATAAAAATATTATACAATATCCTTTTTTTCTGGAAGGACGATAAAGAAAGAATGGAAAAATTTTATAAAAAGTTTGGCTCAACAGACTATCAAGAGGCTTCAGGTGTTATGAGGAAAATTTTAGTGAAAGTGGTGAATGAAGATTTAGAACCATATCTAAAAGATATTAAAGCTTCTACATTACTTATTTGGGGAGAAAATGATACAGCGACCCCCGTATATATGGGTGAAAGAATGGAAAAGAAAATAAAGGATAGTGGTCTTGTAGTTCTTAAGGGAGCTGGTCATTATTCATATTTAGATGATTTTAGAAGGTTTTCCGTTATATTAAAAACCTTTTTGCTAGGAGGTAAATGAAATGGTGTTAGATAAAGTATTTTATACTTCTGTCTTGCTCTGGATACTAATAATTATATTGAGGTCAAAATTTTTTTTACACATGCTTCAATTAGAAGGGTATAAAAATGAAGAATATAAAAGATGGATTAAAACCTCACCAAAAGCTTATCCAAAAAAGATAAAAAATTCCCTAATAATATTAACTATCGTTTTATTATTATATACTATATTTATTAAAAGTAATATTTCAATTTTTATATACATTGGATTATGGTTACTTTTAACTTTGAGTACATTAGATTTTAAAAAAGATGAGCCCAAAAAGAAATTAGAATTTACACCGAGGGCGAAAAGGCTATATATTTTATCTTTCTTAGTTAATATTTTGCAATTATTAATATTGTTTATAATGATCAAAAATTTATTTCCAAGTGGAAAAAACAGTATTCCTATAATTTTATATGGATTATTTATAATTAATTTCTTACAAGGAAGGAATATGATTTTAGCTAATACTATAGTAAACCCAATTGAAAAAAGAATAAATACATATTATTATACAGTGGCTCAAGAAAAGATAAAATCTATCGATAAATTAAATACTGTTGGTATAACTGGAAGCTTTGGTAAAACTAGTACTAAATTCATTGTAGATACCATATTGAAAGAAAAATATAGGGTGTTAAAAACTCCTGAAAGTTATAATACTCCTATGGGTATTAGTAAAGTGATAAATAGCCAATTAACAAATGACTATGAAATTTTTATAGCAGAAATGGGTGCTAGATATATTGGAGATATAAAGGAAATTGCTAAGCTAGTGAATCCTAAAATAGGTGTTATTACATCAATAGGACCAGCACATTTAGAAACTTTTAAAAACACTGAAAATATAATGAAAACGAAATATGAGCTTATAGAAGAGTTACCAAGTGATGGAGTAGCTATATTTAATTATGATAATGAATATCTTAAAAAATTAGCAGATAAGACATTTAAAGAAAAAGTATTGTATGGATTAAAAAATCAGGAAGAACTAGATATTTATGCTACAGATATAGAAGTATCAGAATTAGGATCTAGTTTTATTTTAAAAGATAAAAGTGGAGAAGAAATAAAATGTACAACTAAACTTCTAGGAAAGCATAATATATATAATATATTAGCAGGAGCTAGTGTAGCAAAAGCATTGGGACTTACTTTTCAAGAAATAAAACGAGGAATAGCAAAAATTGAACCTATACCCCATAGGCTGAATATAATTAATCCAGGAACAGGTGTTATAGTTATAGATGATACTTTTAATTCAAATCCTGTGGGAGTAAAAGCAGCTTTAGAAGTCTTAAATCAGTTTAAAGAAGGCAGGAAGATAATAATAACTCCTGGAATGGTTGAACTAGGTGATAAGGAAGAAGAAGCAAATAGAGAATTTGGAATTAGTATGAGTACTGTATGTGATTATGTAATATTGGTAGGTAAAAATAGGACTAAACCTATTTATAAAGGATTAAAAGAATCGGGGTATAATGAAAAAAATATAATTGTTGTACACAACTTAGATGAAGCTACAAAAGAGCTTCAAAAAATTGTGAGGCCTAAAGATATAGTATTATTTGAAAATGATTTACCTGATAACTATGAAGAATAGTTTAAGGAGGTTATAAAATGAAAAAAGGTGTTGGGGTAGTATTTGGAGGAAGAAGTGTAGAGCATGAAGTTTCAATAATTACTGGTCTTCAAATAATGGAGAATATAGATAAAGATAAATATGATGTAGTCCCAATATACATTAATAAAGAAGGTAGATGGTTTACTGGAAATGGCTTATTTGACTTTGAAAATTTTAAACATAATAATTTTGAAGATACAGATGAGATAATGATTAGTCCAACACATAATGATTTTAATTTATATACTATTCCAAATAAAGTAGGTATATTTGGAAAGAAAATAGTAGGAAACATAGATATAGTTTTTCCAGCTATTCATGGAACTAATGGAGAAGATGGCACTATTCAAGGTTTATTGGAGCTTATGAATATACCATATGTAGGCAGCAATGTATTAGCTTCAAGTGTAGGTATGGATAAGATTTTAATGAAGGATATATTTAAAGCCAATAATCTACCAATAGTGGATTATGACTGGTTTTACAGATCAAAATGGATAGAAAATAGAGAAGAAATCTTAGGAAAAATTGAAAATAAGATTAAATATCCACTTTTTATTAAGCCAGCTAATTTAGGGTCAAGTGTTGGTATTTCTAAAGCGATAGATAGGAACTCCTTAATTAATGGAGTGGAAATAGCAATTAGATATGACAGAAAAATAATTGTAGAAAAAGCTATTGAAAATCCAAGGGAGATAAATTGTGCTGTTATAGGTTATGATGAAAATTTAAAAACATCTTTATGTGAAGAACCATTAGGATGGCAAGAATTTCTTTCCTATGAAGATAAATATGTAAATAGCAATATGAAATATGGGGGAGAAGAAAGAAGAAAAATACCAGCAGATATCGAAGAGGATATTAGGGAAGAAATTGAAACTATTGCTAAAAAGTCTTTCAGAGCAATAGATGGAAGTGGAAATGCTAGGATAGACTTTTTATTAGATAAGAAAAACAAAGTATACATCAATGAAATCAATACTATGCCAGGTTCTATTGCATATTACCTTTGGGAAGGAAAAGGTATATCATTTAAACAGTTGGTAAATGAAATGATAGATATTGCTTTAAAGGTTTATGATGAAAAAGAAAAGAATATGTATTCCTATGATGCAGATTTATTTAATAAGATACATTTTGGTGGCAAAACAGGGAAAATGTAAGATATATTAATATATCTTACATTATTTTTTATAAAATAGGTTAAAATTAATTTTAGAGGGTAATATACTTTAACCAGATAAGGAAATAATTATCACTAATGGAGAGTGAAAAAGATGAGTATAAAAATAAACATTGTAAATTTTATGGAAGAAAAATTATATAAACCTATGACTAGGGAAGAGTTGGCTAGTGCATTTGAAATAGAAAAGAACTATGAAGAAGAGTTTTTTAAGGTATTAGAAGATATGGAAAAGGAAGGAACTATAATAAAAACTAGGAACGAAAGATACGGTTTACCTGAAAAAATGAATTTAGTTATAGGAAAGTTAGAAGGAAATGAAAAGGGGTATGGCTTTGTTGTACCAGAGAAAAAAGACAGAGATGATATATATATATCATCTGAAAATATGAACGGAGCATTGCATGGCGATAAAGTTGTATCTAGAATAATTAAGAGAAGAGAAGAGGGAAAAAGAGAAGAAGGAGAAATTCTTCGTATATTAGACAGGGCTAATCCTACTATTGTAGGAACTTTTGAAAGTAGCAAGAACTTTGGCTTTGTATTGCCAGATGATCGTAGGATAAGTATGGATGTATTTGTGCCAAAAGCCCATATGAATAATGCATTACCCAATCAAAAGGTAATAGTGGAAATAACCAGATGGCCTGAAAAAAGAAGAAACCCTGAAGGAAAGATAGTGGAAGTCCTTGGTTATATTGATGAAAAAGGGACAGATATATTATCTGTAATCAAGCAATTTAATTTACCTGAAGAATTTCCTAATAAAGTATTAAATCAGGTAGATAATATTGAAAAAAGTGTTACTCAGGAAGAAATAGAAAAAAGAGTAGATTTAAGGGATTTAACTACATTTACTATAGATGGAGAGGATGCAAAAGATTTTGATGATGCTGTGTCCATAGAAAAATTAGAAAATGGAAATTATAAACTGGGAGTTCATATTGCTGATGTATCCCATTATGTTAAAGAAAACAGCCCTCTAGATAAAGAAGCGTTGAAGAGGGGAAATAGTGTATATTTAATAGATAGGGTTATTCCGATGCTGCCAAAGGAATTATCCAATGGTATCTGCAGTTTAAATCCTAATGAACCTAGACTTACCCTTTCTGTATTTATGAAGATAGATAAGAATGGTAATGTAAAGGAACATACAATAATTGAAAGCGTAATAGAAAGTAAAGAAAGACTAATATATGATGATATATCAGATATATTAGAAAAAGATGATGAAGAACTTAAAGATAGATATAGTCATATATATAGAGAGCTTGTTTATATGGAAGAACTATGCCATATTTTAAAGGAGAAAAGGCAGAAAAGAGGTAGTTTAGATTTTGACTTTCCTGAAACAGAAATAATTTTAGATGAGGAAGGAATACCAGTTGATATAAGGAAAGAAGAAAGAAGAATTGCTAATAAGATAATAGAAGAATTTATGCTTGTATGTAATGAAACTATAGCAGAAAATATGTATTGGGCTCAAATGCCTCTTATATATAGGGTACATGAGGATCCAGATGCAGATGAAATAGATGAATTTAATAAATTTATACATAACTTTGGTTATAATTTAAAAGGGAGCAAAGAAGTTCATCCTAAGGAATTGCAAAATCTTATGGTTGAAGTAAAAGGCAAGAAAGAAGAGGAACTTCTTAATAAACTGTTATTAAGATCCCTAAAAAAAGCTAAGTACAGTAGTGAAATAGGTGGACATTTTGGTCTTGCAGCTAAGTACTATTGCCATTTTACTTCGCCTATAAGAAGATATCCAGATTTAGAAATTCATAGGATAATAAAAGAATATATAAATGGCAGATTAAAATCTAGTACAATAGAAAAAATAGAGTCTAAACTTCCTCAAATAGCTGAACAATCTTCTACTATGGAAAGAATAGCCGAAGAAGCTGAAAGAGATGTGGAAGACTTAAAGAAAGCTCAATACATGAAAGAAAGAATAGGGAATGAATATGATGGCATGATTTCATCTCTAACCCACTTTGGCATGTTTATTCAACTTGAAAATACCATTGAAGGTCTTGTACATTTCAGCAATATGATAGATGATTATTATTACTATGATGAAGAAAAGTATTATATAATAGGAGAAATGAGTAAAAGGAAGTTTAGAATAGGTGATGAAGTAAAAATAAAAGTTATAGGGGCAGATGTTCTTAGAGGGAAGATTGATTTTATGTTAATTGGATAAGTTAGACTTTTATTAATATAAAAATATTTATAATGAGTAAAGTATCTCTTTTGATTTTTGATATTGTTTAAGCAAATTTATTATGTCAAAAGAAAGAGATATTTTACTTATTTTTATGGAGTAAATTAGATCCATAAATAAATATATAACCAATAATACTACAATCCAGAAAGTTCATTTTGACTCTTCACTTATAGGGAGCGGGTAAAATTAACATTATTGGTGTTGAATATTGAAATTATTTATTATATATTGAATATAGATTTATCCAAATCTATATTCAAAAGGAGAGTTTAGATGATTGTCCTAATAAAAAATAATCTAAAATTGTTTTTAAAAAATATATATTTAGCACTGGGAACATTTGTATTTTTTATTGTAGTAAATATATATCTAATTGAAGGTATGTATAAATTATCAATACATAAAGATGCCTTATATTACCTAGCAGGCAGCCAATATATGAGTATGATTTGTTTTGTTTTTTTTACATTTATATCCTATGAGTATTTAGTGAAAATTAAAAATGATGATTTGTTAGAGTGTTTTTCAGCTATGGATAAAGGAAAGGTAAAACTATATTTCTCACAATTAGTAGTCTTAATAATTATAGTATCTTTAATAACTTTAAATATAATGATATATAATTATGTTGCATATTTTGCTATGAATTTAAATTCATTAGCATATGCAATACATATATTTTTAAGCAATTTTATAAATATTTTTTTAGTTTCGCTTTTAGGTGTTTTTATTGGAGCTGTAGCGTCTATGTATCTAAAGAGATTTTCTGCATATTTTCTGATGATAGTTTTGGTATTTTTGATAAGTCCTATTTCTGAAATTATACCTAGTATATTTGATATGGGTTTTGGAATAAATATATATCCTATTAGAGAAATATTTGATATTTTGCCTCCAAATTTGGATTGGTTCGAAGAATACTTATATGGTTTGCCCATAGAACCGTATAGATGGAATTTATTAATATTTTGGATATTGCTATTGTTATCATTTATATTACTAAAACTCACTAATAAGAAATTTAAATATTTAAACTTCTTATCTATAATCTTATTATCCGTTTCACTGATAAATTTTCATTTTTTTAATAAGCCAAGTAGTATAATGAAGAACAATGAAGATCCAGAAAAATCTATATTATTTGATCAATTATATTATAAATTTAATGATGTCCAAAGAGAGGAAGATGTGAATTTTACTATTTCCGCTTATAATATGAATATTGCTATAGATAGGGAACTACACAATGATATGAGAATTTTTTTAGATGAAAAAGAAGCTTTAAATAGCTATAAATTTACTTTGTATAGAAATTATAAGATTGAAAAAATATTAAATAAAGAAAATGAAACTTTAAGTTTTAAAAGAGATGGAGATTATTTAGAAATATACAACCCTTCTAATGAGAAACTAGAAGAAATAAGGATTTTATATAGCGGATATAGTCCTGTATTCTATAGTAATTCTCAAGGTATTTTACTTCCAGGATGTTTTCCGTATTATCCAATAGAAGGATATAAAATATTATATTCAAATGAACAATCTAAGTATATTCCTATAATAAGAAATGACGATGTTAAATTCAATGTATCTGTAAAATCTAATTTAAATATTTGTTCTAACTTAGAAAAAGATGGAGATAACTTCTTTGGTAATTCACAAGCTATGACTTTGATTGGAGGTTTTGTAAATGAAGAAAATATTGGAGATAATATTTATTATAGTTTATTTTTAGAAAAATTAAGTACAGATAAGTTATTAAATGTTGAAAATTTGTTAGAACCGTATAAAAATATGTTTTTAGGAAATGAGAAAATTGATGTATCAAATAAAAAGATTTTTCAATCTCCTCCTACACTTATTTATAATGTAATTGATAATGGCTTAGTGAGCTTTAGGGATCATATATTTGTTTATGATTTAAGCAAAGAAGGTTTAATACATGGATTTTTGCAGTCTACTATACCTCAAGATATTAGGAAGATAGAAATTAAAACTATATTTTTTGAGTACCTCTTATATAGAGATACGATTCTTAATATTCCAGAGGAGGAATTAGAAAATAATAAACTTTATGAATCGTATAATTTGTTTTTGGGAAAGGTGGATGAATTAGGGGAAGATTATGTTCTTAAAAGCACCTATAATTTTTTAAGAGATAAAAATGATGCAAGAGATTCAATAACATTTATTAAGGATTTAACAAAGGAGGTACATTAGTTTGTTAGAAATTATAAACTTGAAAAAAATTTTTAAGAAGAGGGAAGTATTGAAGGGTATATCTATTAATTTAAAACCGGGTGTTCACGGAATTTTAGGTTCTAATGGAGCAGGAAAGACTACCTTAATTAGATGTATAGTTAATCTTTATAATATCAATGAAGGAAATATAAAATTTGAGGGGAAAGATATTGTCGATGATACTTCTTTTTTAAAAAAATATTGGATATCTTCCACAAAAATTTGGATTGTTTAAAGAATTAACTGTATATGATAATCTTCGGTATTTTGGTGTGCTTAAAAAAATACCTAAAGAATCTTTAGATATTTGTATTAGAGAATCTTTAAAAAAAGTTAATTTAGAAGAAAAAGTTGGGGATAAAGTTGGCACTTTATCTGGTGGTATGATTAGGAGACTTGGTATTGCCCAAGCAATATTGGGAAATCCTAAAATAATAATCTTTGATGAACCGACTGCTGGATTAGATCCAGAAGAAAGAATAAGATTTAAAAATATTCTTTCTTCCATAAAAGAGGATAAAATAATTATAATTTCTACTCATATTGTAGAAGATGTAGAGGCATGTTGTGATGAAGTAATAATAATGAGCGATGGAAAAATACTTAAATCAGGAAGTCTTGAAGAAATCTCATCTGTAGCAAATGGAAAGGTATTTGAAGTTAAACAAGGAGTGAAAGTTGATCCTAATTGGTATATTGAAAAAATCTTTTCAAGAGATGGTGAAAAATTTTTAAGAATTCTTTCGGATAAGAATCAGGGATATAAGAGTCTAAAACCTACCATTGAAGATGGTTATATATGTATATTGAAAGGAATATAAGCTATGAATATAAAATCTATATATTTGTCATTTAAAAAATTAAAAATTTACTATTTCATTCCATTAATAATATTATATATTTTTATTCCTATATTAAATATTGGAATGGTTTATATGTGTAAAAATATAGAGATAGCTTATTCTATGGTATTTGCTGAGATTGAAAAATATGTACCTATTTTATCAATATGGTGGACAACATTTATATTTAAAGAATATATCGAAGGAGATGGAAATGAAATTTTATATTGTATAGATGAAACTGGTAAAGTTAAAGTTTCTCAAGTAATTTTGATATTTATATGGTATATCGTACATGTTGGAATACTTTTTTTAGTATATAGTATATTTTGGGACAATGTGCTTTTAGAATTTTTAAAAACAGTTATTCAATGTTTCTTTTTCACTTCTTTATTTTATATGCTAATGTATACATTAAAATCAACTACTATAAGTTTCATGTTTTTACTTATATATGAACTTTTAACTATGTTTATAGATTCTGAAATTATCGATTACATAACTATATTCGAAAATGGTGAAAAAATAATTTTGCCAACTATTGTTACAAAATATTTAATAATATTGTTACTATCTATTGTTTTTTTAATAATTGGTATATATAAGAATAAGAGAATTTATTATTAATATAATTAGGTAAAAGTTCACATTACCTAAGTTATTGACATATTTCTGAAAATTTGATACACTATTAAATGGATTCTCAAAAATAGGCATGGTGATTGAAATGGGAAAAAGTAATGTTAAAGTAATGGCAAAGAATAGAAGAGCAAGGCATGATTATTTTATAGAAGATTCAATAGAAGCAGGTATAGTTTTAAAAGGAACAGAGGTAAAATCTATAAGACAAGGTAGATGTAATATAAAAGATAGCCATGCTTTGGTAGAAAACGGAGAAATATTTCTTTATAATATGCATATCAGTCCTTATGAACAGGGAAATAGATATAATGAAGATCCTACTAGAAAAAGAAAACTTCTTCTCAATAAAAGAGAGATTAATAAACTAATAGGATATACAGCTCAAAAAGGATATACACTAGTTCCAATAACTGTTTATATAAAAAATGGACTTGTAAAGGTTGAATTAGCTATTGCAAAAGGTAAGAAACTTTATGATAAAAGAGAAAGTATAGCTAAAAAAGAAGTAGAAAGAAAGATACAAAGAGAATTTAAAGAAAGATACTAATACTTGGGGACGAAACTGGTTTCGACGGGAGTATGGAGTAAGGAGTAGCGAGTCGTTGTCGCCAAACAACGTAAAAAGTGGCACTTAAATTTAAACGCAGACGATAATTTAGCATTAGCAGCGTAATTTAAACGCTGTCGCTCTACCTAGTAGTCCCACCTACTAGAATAGAGTGTCATTTATAGTGGGGAACTACTATAGGCCTTCTCCACCCTATAGTGGATTTTGGAGATAGCTAGATATAAAGCTTGCTATTGGGCGTTATATTTAGCGAATACTAAATCAATAGCTGCACTCGGAGAAACTCCTTATAAAGTGCTTTTGGACGTGGGTTCGACTCCCACCGTCTCCACCATAAAAGAACTTAAATATTGATACAATAGAAACTCCTTGATTCCAAGGGGTTTTTGTTATTTTTGGAGATAAATTTAATAGAAACTAGTCAATATACTGGTAGAATAAAGGCAATCAAGGATATATAATTTAAATAATGGATATTTGCATAGTTGAGATAATAGACAATTTGATAAAACTACATAAATAATAGTATCGAGAGTGATTAATTATGAATTATAAAAAGTTGAGCTTGATTGTAGCAATATCGACAAAAATCAGAACTGATTTTAATACATATTGCAAAATGACATAATCTTACGCCGAAACTATGGATAACAGATCATAAAGTTTCAATGACAGATATATAAGGAACAGTACAAAAAATGAAGATTTGTTGCTTGCTATTGCAGAAGATGAACAAGGGAATACACAGGGATTTATATGGGCTTGCAAACAAGAGAAATTTCAAAATAGTGTCATGATTTTATATTTATATGTAACAGAGGATTATAGAGGCTAAGGTGTGGTCACAAACCTAAAAATATTTTATAAAAGACAAAACATAACACAAAAAGTCGGGAACAATTACTTGAAAAGAGATAATATATATTTACAGATAGGGGTGATGAATATGGGCTGGGTTGAAGGAATTGGCAAAGCCATTAACTATATTGAGAATAATATTACAAAGGAAATTTCAATAGAGGATATCGCAGAAAAAGCATTTATCTCTCCATTCTATTTCCAAAAAGGATTTGCAATGCTTTGTGGTTTTACGGTTGGGGAATACATTAGACAACGTAGGCTTGCTCTTGCTGGTAGTGAACTTATTTCCACTGATGAAAGGATTATTGATATTGCAGTGAAATATGGCTACACCTCACCAGATAGCTTCACAAAGGCTTTTACCCGATTTCATGGCGTTACACCTACTGCTGTTAGAAAAGATGGAGCAATGGTTAAATCATTCGCCCCACTAAAAATCAAATTCTCATTGGAAGGTGGTTATATTATGGATTACAAAATTGTTGAAAAAGATTCATTCACTGTTATGGGTGTATCAAGGATGTTCAAGCATGATAATGCAACTATGAAAATTCCACAGTTTTGGACAGAGCATTATCAAACAGGAAAGAGTAAGTTTGTATGTGGAATGTACGGGATATGCATAGATGAGAGCATGATGGATTCAGATGAATTCGAGTACTTAATTGCAGATAATTATAATCCGTCTTTGGAAATACCTGATGGTTTTGTTACAAAGGTAATACCTAAACATACATGGGCTATTTTTGCTTGTAAGGGTGCAATGCCAAAATCTTTGCAAGATATGAATAAAAAAATTTTCTCAGAATGGTTGCCTAATTGCAAGGATTATGAAATTGCAGCAGGCTATAATATTGAAATGTATACTAATATAGCTGATTATCCGCAGGGGAATCAGGATGAAAACTATTATAGTGAAATTTGGATTCCTGTTAAAGAAAAATAATTATGTAGGATAGGATAATGAAAGTTTATAAAAAGTAAAACTCACTGGATTTAAGGCGATAATGTTTTAGACTAGTGGGTTGTTTTTTATTTCAAATAAAATTTAGTAGAAATGAGTTAATATATTTGATAGAATAAAGAAAATTGAGGATATGGGATTAAAATAATTGATGTATATATGTGGAAAACTGCGATGCAAAGATTATTCATATGATTTTTAGGCAGGTAGTAATTTAAGGGAGGAATTTATATGGACAAATTTCAAAGTGGGCTTCTAGCAATTAGTTTAGCGACTTTATTAGTTTTTATTATTTATACACTAGTAGATGAAAAGAAGTCATCTAAGTGGTTTAAGTGGTACAACCAAATGGATTATCAAGAACAGAAAAAATATAATCCCATAATTGCTGTCCATAAACTAAAAAGAGTACTTTTTTTAATAATATTGGTTGGAATTTCTGGATTCTTGATATCATTCTATATTTCATCAATTTCTATAGTTACATTTGTTTTAATTCTAATTATCCTTCTTGTTTCTATAACATATTTGGGACCAAGAGGATGTAAGGTTGAGAAATGAATTAAATTAGTAAATTCTAATTTGTAGGGTTAAAGTAATATAATTTTAGCTATAGTTATGTCATATCTTTTATATTATATTTAACAGAGGTAGCTAGTTAGGGAAAAAGAATTGGAAAAACTCCTTGATTTCAAGGGGGGTTCTTATTTTGGGGGGATAAATTTAGTAGAAATTAGCTAATATATTTGATAAAATAAAGAAAATCAAGAATATGTGATTGAAATAATTGATATATATGGAATATTACGAAACGAAAGCTATTTGCATAGGATTACAGAAAGTTAATTATAGGAGTGAGAATTATGGAGTTCAATAAATCTAAAATATTAGAAATTGTAAGAAAACAATTAGCAATAGATATGAATTGCAATATAGAGGATTTTGTTAAAGACGGTATAGTATTTTGTGAAGCAAAATTAAATAAAGGAAGAAGAATGTTTGATAGGCAATTTCCCTTTCTTGAAATTGTAACTATGGGTAAAAGTATAGTTGTTTCAGCAGATAGTGATATTTTAACAAAGGTAAAACCATTATTAGAGAATAAAACAAGAGAAGATATATTTGTAGCTCCGTTTGTATTCGGACATTCTCTTTATTATATCCCTGATTGTAATAGGATAAAAAAGTTACCTACCCCTGATGGTTTTAATTTTTACATAAAATATGGAAAAGAAATATATGATTTATATAAAATTTCAGGTTTTGAAAATGCAATTCAATACGACATAAATCATCCTCGACCAGATGTAATTGTAATATATGCAATGTATGATAATGAAATTGTAGCAATGGCAGGGGCATCAGCCGATAGCAATTTAATGTGGCAAATAGGTATTGATGTGTTACCACGATTTAGAAATAAAGGACTTGCTACAAGTTTAGTAAGTAACCTTGCGATGATAATTATGGAACGAGGAATTATACCTTATTATGGAACCGCTTCATCCAATATAGCCTCACAATCTGTTGCATATAGAAGTGGATTTATGCCAACGTGGATGTGTTCATATAAAAATACTTTTGATGGGACAGCACCTTATGATAATGACATAAAAATTATTTTCTAATATTATGGTGTATATAATATTTAAGAAATTAACTTGCCTTTTTACATTATATGCAATAGGAGTACTTATTAAATGGTGATTTAGTAATTATGAATATGGAGATATGTGAAAGAAAGTTAGCTAAAGTAGATTTATACAAAAAGTTAGCTGAAGCAGAAAGTCAAATTAAAAACGAGGAAATGCTATTAGATGCTGAAAGTGTTTTTCAACATTTAAAGGAAAAGCATGTCAAAGAGTAATTATAATACG
>JAHXQP010000011.1 GCA_019391515.1 Clostridiaceae bacterium
GCATTAGGAGCAGAAGGAGTAGGTAAAGATGTAGACATGGTAGTAGGAAATGGGTATACTAAAGGTCATGCAGAAATTTCACTACAAATCATGAGAGAATCAAAAGCACTAAGAGACATCTTTGAAAAACTATATGCTTAAAGTAAACTCTAAGTTAACTTAAATATTATATTAATGTTGACTTAAATAAATATATTTAAATTCACATAATAAAAAAGGAGGATTTTTTAAGATGAGATCATATAAAGATATTGAACTTTGGAAAGATGTTACAGAAGAACAATGGAACGACTGGCATTGGCAAGTACAAAATAGAATCAATGATGTAGAAGATCTAAAGAAAGTTATTAACTTAACTGATCAAGAAGCAAAAGATATTGGAGAAGTATTAAAGAAATTTAGAATGGGTATTACTCCATACTATGCTTCATTAATGGACCCAGAAGATCCAAACTGTCCAGTTAGAAAACAAGCAGTTCCAACTATAATGGAAACTCATGCTGGATTTGGTGATATGGAAGACCCACTACACGAAGATGCAGATTCACCAGTACCAGGACTTACTCATAGATATCCAGATAGAGTACTTTTCTTAATAACAGACCAATGTTCAATGTATTGTAGACATTGTACAAGAAGAAGATTCGCTGGACAAAATGACTCTGGAGTACCAATGGAAAGAATCGATGCTTGTATAGAATATATCAGAAATTCTCCTGAAGTAAGAGATGTATTACTTTCAGGTGGAGACTGCTTATTAGTAGAAGATGATAAATTAGAATACATCTTCAAGAAATTAAGAGAAATCCCACACGTTGAAATAGTTAGATTGGGTTCACGTACACCAGTAGTTATGCCTATGAGAATTACAGATGATTTAGTAAATATGCTTAAAAAATATCATCCAGTTTGGTTAAATACACACTTCAACCATCCAAAAGAATTTACTCCTGAAGCAGCAGAAGCTTGTAGGAAATTAGCAGATGCTGGTATTCCACTAGGAAACCAAACTGTACTTCTAAGAGGAGTTAACGACTGTCCAAATACTATGTTAGAATTAATGCATGGATTAGTTAAGATGAGAGTAAGACCTTACTACATCTACCAATGTGACTTATCCATGGGTATTGAACACTTTAGAACTAAAGTTTCAAAAGGATTAGAAATCATGGAATCATTAAGAGGACATACTTCAGGATATGCAGTACCAACATTTGTTGTTGACGCTCCAGGTGGAGGAGGAAAAACTCCAGTTATGCCACAATACCTAATCAGTATGTCACCATCAAAAGTTGTATTAAGAAACTTTGAAGGTGTTATTACAACTTATACAGAACCACAATATATAGAAGAAGAATGTAACTGTGAAGCATGTAGAAAAGAAAAAGAACAATATTCTACTGGAGTAGCAGGATTATTCGAAGGTAAAGATGTAAAAGTATTAGAACCTACAAGATTATTAAGAAGAGAAAGAGCAGAAAAAAGAAATAAGTAATTAATAAATAGTCAGTTAATTGATTTCAAATAGAAAGAAGGGGTGTTCTAATTGTCTTTATTAAAGCTGATAAGAGGAAAGTATGAAACTGTATCTATAGTAGGAATGGCTAAAAACGTAGGAAAAACTATGACATTGAACCATCTTATAGGAGAAGCTATAGATGAATCGGTAGTAGTTGGAATTACGTCTATAGGTAGGGACGGGGAAAGTTTAGACCTAGTAACTGAAACGGAAAAACCAAAGATATTTGTTGAAGAAGGGACTTTGGTTGCAACTACTTCAGATATGCTTCTTTTAGGGGATGCAAAAATAGAGATTATCAGCGTAACAGACTATAGAACCCCCCTTGGTTCTATAATCATTGGACGTGTAAAGGATAGCGGATATGTTCAAATAGGAGGTCCCCAAACTGTAAAAGAGACTAGAGAAGTTGCCAATATAATGTTAGAACTTGGGGCGGAATTTGTAATAATTGATGGAGCCCTAGATAGGATATCCTCAGCAGCCCCCTCTGTTTCGGAAGGAACTATCCTGTCTACAGGTGCTACATTGAGCAGAAATGTAAATAAAGTTATAGAAGAAACACTACATGTAGTGAACCTTTTAAAATTACCAGAAATTAAAGATGAAAAAGCAAGACCTTTAATTGAAGAGATAATTGGGTCTGGGAAAGTTTGCTTAATAAACGAAGACTATGAAATACAACCATTAAAAGTGAGAACGGCTTTAAGTTGTGGTAATATCATTGGAGATCATATAAGTGAAGATACTAAATACGTAGTAGTATCTGGCTCTCTAGTGAAAAACACAATAGAAGACATGATTAAAACTACAAGAAAATATAAAGATGTAAAGATAATAATAAGTGACGGTACTAAAGTATTTATTAAACCAAAAGACTGGCTTAGATTTCAGCGATACGGTGTTAAAATAGAAGTATTGAACAGTATAGAGCTTGTAGCTATTACAACAAACCCTTATGCTCCTCAAGGATATTATTTTGATCCAAGGGAATTTTTAGAAAAAATGAAAGGCTACGTAAAAGAAGTACCAGTCATAGACGTAGTTCTTGGTGGTGAATAATATGGAATTTATGAATGAATTGACAAGAAAAAGTTTGGACTTTGATTATGTGTTGAGCAGGATAAAGACATATACCCCTTATGGCAAAGGATATAAGGAAAATATGAGACCTTATTTACCTGGTGAAGAAGAAAGGCTAGAAGAGGAGCTACAAAGAATAGAACAATTTTTAAAATATGCAAAAGATCATGACTTTTCAAGAGAAATAAATGATATATTTGCACATGTAAAAGATTTAAGAACTTCAGTTAGAAGGACTATGGAAGGCTGTGTTCTATCTGAAGTAGAGTTATTTGAAATCAAAACTTTTCTTTTCTTAATAAGGGATTTAGATAAAATTTTGAAAGAGTACGGAATGGATAATTGGAACGATATAGAAATAGAGCCTGTAGAAAAGTTAGAAAAATTATTAGATCCAGATGATACAAAGATTGCTACGTTTTATATATATGATTCTTATTCTAAAAAACTTAAAAACATAAGAAAAGAAAAAAAAGATGTAGATAGAGAAATAAAAAAAATAAAAAAAGAAATAAAAGATAAGGTTAAAGAAGATTTAAATATGAGATTTCATCCAGATGGTTCTATAGTTGTCCCTAAAGAGAATCAAAGTGTGTTAGAAAAAATTGACACTAACCCCTATTTGACTTATGTTTCGGAAACCTATATGAACGTGAAGTTTACTATAAAATCAACGGAAGAAATTTCTGATTTAGAGAGAAAACTTTTTAATCTCAAAGAAAGAGAAGAAGAAGAAGAGTACAAGGTGCGTGAAGAAATAAGTAAGCAAATAGCTAGTTCTAGAAAAAAACTTTTTAGAAATATGGCTAGTATTGGTAAACTGGATTTTATCCTAGGAAAAGCTCAGTTTGCTATAGAGACTAATGCAGTTAAGCCAGAGATTGTAAAGGAACATTGTTTAATCATTAAAGAAGGCAGACATCCAAAAGTAGAAGAATTTTTAAATAAAAAGGAATTAGAATTCACTCCAATATCTATAGATTTACAAGAAGGTGCTGCTTGTATTACAGGAGCTAATATGGGTGGGAAAACTGTTAGTTTAAGACTAGTAGGACTTCTTGCAGCAATGGCCCAACATGGTTTATTTGTACCAGCAAATAGTATGAAACTCGGACTAAGTAACTTTATATGTACATCTATAGGAGACATGCAATCTACAGATAAGGGTCTTAGTACCTTTGGTGGAGAAATAAAATTGGTCCAAGAAGCTATAGAGATAGCTCATAAAAAAGGGATTATCCTTATAGATGAACTGGCTCGTGGAACCAATCCACAAGAAGGATATGCTATATCCAAAGCACTTATAAAATTTTTAAAAGATAAAAATTCAATAACATTAGTAACAACACATTATGATAATATTGCAGATATGGAAGGAGTAGCCCATCTTCAAGTAGTAGGGCTTTCAGATATAGAGTTTGAAGAACTTAACGAAGAATTGAAGGATAAAGAGTTAGATAAAATGGATATAATAAATAGATATATGGATTATAGACTGGTAGAAGTAAAAAGTAAAAAAGAAGTTCCAAAGGATGCACTAAATATTGCAAGACTGATGGGACTAGATGAAAAAATTATATTTGAAGCAGAAAATATATTAGAAGAAAAATAAAGGAGGTAGATATTGTGGAAAGCAAATTAAATCTTGATCCAAAAATAATTGACAGTGCTAGAACAGCAGCTGCAAATATTGCAGATGATGTTCAAGACTTTATAGATGCACATACTACTACAGCTACAGAAAGAACAGTTACAAGACTTCTTGGAGTTGATGGAGTTGACGAAATTGAAAAACCACTACCAAACGTATTGGTAGACAACATAAAAGAAGGTGGCGGATTACCAAGAGGAGCATCATTCTGGATTGGAAATGCTATCGTTCAAACAGGAGATGATCCACAAACTATAGCAGAAAAAATCTCAAGAGGCGAATTAGATATAACTAGATTAGAAATAGCTAGTGAAGAAAAAATTAGAGAAGCTATTTATCCAATAGCAGAAAAATATGTAGCAAAAATTAAAGCTAATAGAGATAAAAGAAATGAATATTTAAATACAATAGGTGAAGGTGAAAAACCTTATATCTATGTTATAGTTGCTACAGGAAATATCTACGAAGACATAATCCAAGCTAAAGCAGCAGCAAAACAAGGTGCAGATGTTATAGCTGTTATTAGAACTACAGGTCAAAGTTTACTTGACTATGTTCCTTATGGTCCAACAACAGAAGGATTTGGTGGAACTTATGCAACACAAGAAAACTTTAGACTAATGAGAAAAGCATTAGACGAAGTAGGAGAAGAAGTAGGAAGATACATTAGACTTTGTAACTATTGTTCAGGACTTTGTATGCCAGAAATTGCAGCTATGGGAGCAATGGAAAGACTAGACATGATGTTAAATGACGCTCTTTATGGAATACTATTTAGAGATATCAACATGCAAAGAACATTAGTTGACCAATACTTCTCAAGAGTTATAAACGGCTATGCAGGAATTATTATAAACACTGGTGAAGATAACTATCTAACTACAGATGATGCAGTAGAAGCAGCTCATACTGTACTTGCTAGTCAATTTATAAATGAACAATTTGCATTAAAAGCAGGACTTCCAGAAGAACAAATGGGACTTGGTCATGCATTTGAAATGGACCCAGATGTAGAAAATGGATTCTTATATGAACTTTCACAAGCTCAAATGGCGAGAGAAATATTCCCTAATGCACCATTAAAATACATGCCTCCAACTAAATTTATGACAGGTAATATATTCAAAGGACATGTACAAGACGCATTATTCAATATGATATCTATAATGACTAACCAAGGAATTCAACTTCTTGGAATGCTTACTGAAGCAATCCATACTCCACATTTACATGATAGATTCTTATCAATCGAAAATGCAGAGTATATCTTTAACAATGCTAGAGATTTAGGAAATGAAATCACATTTAAAGATGGTGGAATCATTCACAAGAGAGCACAAAAAGTATTAGGAGATGCAGAAGAGCTTCTAAGACAAATTGAAAAAGAAGGATTATTCCCAACTATTGAAAAAGGTAAATTTGGTGGAGTTAAGAGAGCTAGAGATGGCGGAAAAGGACTTGAAGGTGTAGCTAAAAAAGATGAAGGATACTTTAACCCATTCATTGAACTAATGCTTGGAGGTGAAAGATAATGGCAATAATAGAAACTGAAAAAGTGGATTTAACAAAAGTAAAACCTTATGGGGATACAATGAACGACGGAATGATGCAACTTGGATTTACATTGCCAGTACCAGACGGAGACGAAGCAGTTGAAGCAGCAAAACAATTATTAAAGAAAATGGGATTAAACGAACCAAGTGTAGTTTATCACAAAGATTTAGGCATAGGATATACTTACTTTGTAGCTTACGGAAAATGTCAACATACTGTTGACTATTCAAAGATAGAAGTACCAAAAGTTGAAGTAGATACTATGAGTAAAGAAGAAGTACAAGAATATATAGCAGAAAATATAAAAAGAGAAGTAGTAGTAGTAGGAGCTTGTACAGGTACAGATGCTCATACAGTAGGTATAGACGCTATTATGAACATGAAAGGCTATGCAGGCCATTTCGGACTTGAAAGATATGAAGGAATGGAAGCAGTAAATATGGGAAGCCAAGTACCTAATGAAGAATTAGTAGCAAAAGCAATAGAATTAAATGCAGATGCAATATTAGTTTCCCAAGTAGTAACTCAAAAAGACGTTCATATACCAAATTTAACAGAATTAGTTGAACTATTAGAAGCAGAAGGATTAAGAGATAAAATAGTTCTTTGCTGTGGTGGACCAAGACTAAGCCATGAATTAGCAAAAGAACTTGGTTATGATGCAGGATTTGGAACAGGAAGCTTTGCAGAAGACGTGGCTAGCTTTATAGTTACAGAAATAGTTAACAGAGACCTTATATAAGACTATAACAATATAAAATATTAAAAAAATGGATAGACGTCCGGAAGTTTATCCATTTTTTAAAAATCAGGAGAGGACAGTATTTTAATATACTTTTGCCTCTCCTGATTTTATTTTATATAGTTGACTTTTTAGGTAGTAGATATATAATGTTATTAATAATGAAAATCATTATCAAATGGAAGGAGATAGTTATGAATAATGATCTACTATTAAAAATAGATGAATTGAAAGTTTCAATAGGAGATAGAAATATATTAAAAGGACTTAATCTAGAAATAAATGAAGGGGAAACCCATATAATAATGGGGCCAAATGGAGCAGGAAAATCTACTCTTGGCAATGTATTGATGGGACATCCAGAATATAAGATAGATAGTGGAAATATTTATTTTAATGGTGAAGACATAAATGGGCTTTCAGTAGATGAGAGGGCTAAAAGAGGATTATTCCTTTCTTTTCAATATCCAGAAGAAATTTCAGGAGTGACGGTAGAAAATTTTTTAAGGACTTCAAAAATGGCTGTTACAGGGGAGAATGTACCGATATTGGAATTTCAAAAACAGCTTAAAGAAAAAATGGACTTATTACAAATTCCAGAAGAATATAAAGAAAGGTATTTAAATGTAGGATTTTCAGGAGGAGAAAAGAAAAAGAATGAAATACTTCAGATGGCTATTCTAGATCCTAAATTGGCTATATTAGATGAAACTGATTCTGGATTAGATGTAGATGCTATAAAGGTTATATATGAAGGTATAAAGATTTTAAAAGAGGGGAAAAAATCTTTCTTGGTTATAACCCATTATAATAAGATATTAGATTATTTAGCTCCTGATTTTGTTCATATATTGGTAGATGGAAAGATAGTTGAAACAGGAAGTGCAGACCTTGCCAATAGGATAGAAGAATTAGGTTATGAAAACTTCAAGAAGTAATTTGAAGGAGGAGAGATAATAATGAAATCTAGGAAGAAGACTTATGTAGAGGACATAGATAGGACTATTTATGATATATCTAATAAAGAGAGGCATAGATTTGCAACTATAAAAGGTTTAAATGAAAGTATAATAAAAGAAATATCTAAAGAGAAAGATGAACCTAAATGGATGTTAGATCTTAGATTGAATTCTTTAGAAATATATAATAGTAAGCCTGTACCTACTTGGGGACCAAATCTTTCTGAACTTGATTTGGATAATATAGTCCACTATATCAGACCAGATACAGATATGAGCCATAGTTGGGAGGAAGTACCAGAAGACATAAAGGATACCTTTGAAAGACTTGGAATACCTCAAGCAGAAAGAGAATCCTTAGCAGGTGTAGGTGCTCAATATGATTCAGAAGTTGTCTATCACAATACTAAAGAAGAACTAACTAGACAAGGTGTAGTATACCTTGATATGGAAACTGCTGTTAAAGAGTATGAAGATATAGTGAAGAAATATTTCATGACTCTAATACCCCCATCATACCATAAGTATGCTGCCTTGCACGGTGCAGTATGGTCTGGTGGTTCTTTTGTATATGTACCAAAGGGTGTAAAAGTAGATATACCTATTCAATCTTATTTTAGGCTTAATGCAAAAGGGGCAGGCCAGTTTGAACATACATTGATTATAGTAGATGAATGTGCAGAACTCCATTTCATAGAAGGTTGTTCAGCACCAGTGTACAATGTTCAAAATGTCCATGCTGGAGCAGTAGAGTTATTTATAAAAAAGGGTGCCAAACTTAGATATTCTACAATAGAAAATTGGTCAAAAAACATGTACAATCTCAATACTAAGAGAGCACTAGTTGAAGAAGAAGGAACAATAGAATGGGTATCTGGTTCTTTTGGTTCCAGAATATCTATGCTATATCCTATGAGTATTTTGAAAGGAAGAAGAGCTAAATCAGAATTTACAGGAGTGACTTTTGCAGGTGAAGGTCAGATATTAGATACTGGAGCAAAAGTATTATTAGCAGCCCCCGAAACTTCTTGCATTATAAATTCAAAGTCCATATCAAAATCAGGAGGAGTTGCAATGTATAGAGGACTTCTTCAAGCAACCAAAGAAGCCAGTGGAGCTAAAGCTGCAGTGAACTGCGAGTCATTAATGTTAGATAATGATTCAAAATCAGATACTCTCCCTATTATGGAATTTAAAAATGACAATATAGATATAGGACATGAAGCAAAAATTGGAAGGATACCTGACGAAAGTATATTCTATCTTATGAGTAGAGGAATGAGTGAAGAAGAGGCTAAGGCCATGATAGTAAGGGGATTTGTAGAACCTATTACAAAAGAGTTGCCTCTAGAATATGCTGTAGAACTAAACAACCTTATAGATATTGAATTAGAAGGCACAATAGATTAGGAGGATTAATATGTTAAAAAATTATAGGGCTCAGAATATAAAAGAATATGAAATGCTTCCTAATCCATATTGGAAGAGAATAAATGAAGAGATACTATTCCCAGAAAAGGTGTTGGATTACAATAAAGATATTATAGCTGAAAAGAATTTTGACAATGTAATGGATGTAGATGAAGAGCTATGCTTTAAATATATAAAGTATTTAGAACTAGATAGAAACTATGGATTAGGAGAGAAGTTTTTAAGATTTTCAGAAGGTCTTTCCAATACTGGCCTTTTTATAGATATTGAAGCTGGAGATAAAGGAAATAGGGCAAGAATAGATTTGAATATAGATTCAGAAAACCCTATTTTAGTAGATCATAACCTTATTATATGTAGAGAAAATAGCGAGTTAGATATATTTATAAATTATGAAGACGATAAAAAGACTAATGGCTTTCATAATGGATTTACAAAGATATATGTAGAAAAAGGGGCAAAATTAAATCTATACAAAATACAGAACTATTCTCAAGAAATTCAACATTTTGATTCTAGTGTAATATTTGTAGATGAAGATGCAGAAGTAAATATAATAGATGTTCAACTAGGCTCTAAACTAAAAGGGGTTAATTATGATGTAGGGCTTAAAGGGGATAGGAGTTTTTGCGATATAAAGAACGTATATCTAGGAACAGATAAGGATAAAATGGATTTTAATTATGATATTAACTTTTTAGGTAGAAATTCTAAAGGTTATGTAGAATCAGTAGGGGCCCTAACAGATAAGGCTTGGAAAGTATTTAGGAGTACAGAAAACTTTATAAAAGGTTGCAAAAAATCAGAAGGCAGTGCTAAAGAATATGTAATCTTATTGAATAAAGATGTAAAAAGCCATGCTATTCCAGCACTATTCTGCACAGAAGATGATGTAATAGGGGATCATGCAGCTAGTGCTGGTCAATTAGATGGAAATAAAATGTTTTATCTGATGAATAGGGGATTGGATAAAGAAGCAGCTAAAATCCTAGTAGTAGAATCATCCTTTGTCCCAATATTAGAAGGCTTACCTGAAGAGAATATGAAAAAAACCATAATAAATCTTGTAAAGGATAGGTTAGGAGGGGATTAGGTGAAAGATTATAAAGCAGATTTTAAAATTCTCAAGCAAAAAATAAATGGTAGTACTATAGCCTATTTAGATAATGGGGCTACTACTCAAAAGCCTTTACAAGTAATAAAAGCTATAGAAGAATACAATAAACTTTATAATGGGAGTCCTCATAGAGGAGCCCATTATTTGAGTGTAAATGCAACTAAAATATATGAAGATACAAGGGGAAAGGTAGCTAAGTTCATAGGAGCAAGGAATTCAAGAGAAATAATATTTACTAAAAATGCTACAGAAGCTCTAAATCTTATAGCTTATTCCTATGGCATGAATAATTTAAATGCTGAAGATGAGATTCTTTTAGCAATTACTAATCACCATAGCAATATAGTTCCATGGCAGATAATAGCTAAAAAAACTGGTGCCAAAATCATATATTTAGATTGTGATAAAAATGGACAGATATATAAAGAAGATATAGATAAAAAGATAAATAAAAACACAAAGATTATAAGCTTGTCCCATCTAACCAACGTATTTGGAATGGTTCATCCTATAGAATATATAATAGGAAAGGGAAGAGAATATTCAGCAATTACTATAATAGATGGAGCCCAAAGTGTGCCTCATATGAAAGTAGACATAGGAAGCTTGAAACCAGATTTTTTAGTATTTTCAGGTCATAAGATGTTAGCTTCTATGGGTATAGGAGTACTTTATGGAAAGCTTGAAAAATTAGAAGAAATGGAACCTTTCCTATCAGGTGGAGATATGATTGAATATGTAGACCTTTATGAGACAAGCTTTCATGAAGTTCCATATAAATTTGAAGCAGGGACTCAAAATGTAGAAGGGGTAGTATCTCTGTCAGCTGCTATAGACTATATTGAAAATATAGGAATTGAAAACATAGAGACCATCGAGGAAGAACTATTAAAATACGCATTGAAAAAATTAAAAGAAAATAAATATGTAGAAGTTTATGGAGGAGAAGATTTAAGCAATAGGAAGAGTCTATTATCCTTCAATGTTAAAGACGTTCATTCTCATGATGTAGCAACTATATTAGACAATAACAATGTAGCGATAAGGGCAGGTCACCACTGTGCTCAACCGTTTATTAAACATATGGGCCTTAATTCAACTTGTAGAGCTAGTTTCTATTTTTACAATACTTTTGAAGATATAGATAGATTAGTAGATTCTCTTGGAGGAGTAAGGGGGGTTTTAGGATATGGATCTTAATCAAATATATACAGAGCTTATAAGGGAGCATAATAAAAATCCTATAAATAAAATAAAAATGCTAGATGCTACTATTTCAGAAAAAGGACATAATCCTAGCTGTGGAGATGAGATAATACTCCATTTAAAAGTAAAAGAAGATACAATAGTAGATGCCTCTTTTTCAGGAATAGGATGTGCAATATCACAGGCTTCTACTTCTATGATGATAGACTTGATAAGAGGTAAAAAAATAGATGAAGCTGAAAAAATTGTAGATATATTTTTGAAAATGATAAGAAAAGAAATAGATAATAAGGAAGAGCTAGAGAAATTAGGAGATGCTATATTTTTAAAAAATATCTCTAATATGCCAGTGAGGGTTAAATGTGGAGTACTATCTTGGCATACATTGAAAATAGCCTTAGAAAAAGTTAAAGAAGATAACTAAAAGGAACATATCCATTTGAAAAGTTAAAGTCGACTATGCTTTTAAATTGTAGGATTATTTGATATTATAGTCTATATAGACATAAAACTAGAAGAAGGTGAGGATATGGACGATAATATGAGGATGGAAATTTCTCAGCTCAGAAGGGATATTTTAGGATTAAGATCTGAAGTTTCTGGAATAAAAAATGATATAACATCTTTAAAAGGGTATGTTCTCAGATTGGATAGCAAAATAGATAAGGATTTAAAGACAATTTGTAGTGGAGATAGGGAAGGTATAGAATCTATTGAAAGATTAGCAAAAGAAGTAAAGGAATTAAATAGAAGAATGGAAAGAGAAATAAATAAGCTAGAAAGGTTTGGGGGAATTGAATAGTAGATGTCAGAAGTTATAAACTTTTCCAAAGAAACATCACTTTCAAAGTTAATTATAGATACAACCAAAATGGAATGGGACAGATATATTGAGGAAATAGAAGGCTTTATACTATAAATCCATCTATATAAGCATTTATATAGATGGATTTATTATTTTAAAATACAAAACTAGCGAGAAAAGTCTCACTAGCCTAGGATGCTCCTATTTTTGTTAGAATAGAATTTAACTAAAATAGGAATAATTAAAATTTGAATTATAATTCCTGGTACTGCAGTAA
Organism: Clostridiaceae bacterium; assembly: GCA_019391515.1. Classification (GTDB taxonomy): domain Bacteria; phylum Bacillota; class Clostridia; order Tissierellales; family Sporanaerobacteraceae; genus Anaerosalibacter. The sequence goes on from JAHXQP010000011.1 coordinate 12,345, forward strand.
TAGTTGCTCCCTTAAGAAAAAGTATAGGAGAGGGTAACTTTAGTCCAAATACTGAAGTAAAAAGCATTATTGACAAGGTTCCTCCTATTCGTCCTATAATCATAGAAAATATTAAAGATGGCATAAGTTTCATTCCTATTTTTTTATACAATAATCCAGATATAAGTCCATAAAATCCTAGTTCTACAACCATTATCCAAAGAAATGGTACTTGAGGCATACCAGTTATTAAAGAGTTAAGTATTGGAGCAAGTATCCCTACGATTAATCCTAAAGATGGGCCTAGTATAAGTCCTGCAAGTAATACTGGTAGGTGCATAGGTGAAAAAATAGATCCTTTAATTCCAGACATATGAAAAGCTATTGGTAGTATAATACCTATTGCAAGTAGTACAGCAGCCATAACTAAGTCCTTTGTTTTGTACTTCATATAAATTCTCCTTCCTGTATTGTTTAATATCCCATCTTAATTATACTACTTTATCTTGAATTCTTCTAACTCTTTTTTCAAGTTTCTGGATAGGCAGAATAAATCTTTAGAATAATCTTTTATTTTCCATGTGTTTTTTAGTTGTTTATCAACAATAGAAGAAATGTTTTCTACCTTCCCAGTTATACAAATATTTGCATTAGAAATATTTTCTCTAAAAGTAAATATTTCTTCCTTGCTATCTACAATTTCTTTTAATACTTCCAAGTTTTTATCCATATTATATTGACTATATTTTAAAAACTCATCAATTGCATAACTATATTTATTAATATTATCAAATCTTTTATTTTGATTGTGAAGAGTATCCTTAGTTTCTTTTACATCATGATGCAAATTTCTTAGATCCTTATCCATATCTTCAAAAGTAGTAGCAATAGACTTTATAGATACTTCAATTTCGTCGCTTAAGGCTTTGATCTCTTTATTAGCTTCAGGTTGTTTAGCGTTATCATCTTCTACATTTGCAATTAAAGTTAAGAGACCAACTTTTTCATTTGCATTTTCAACATTTTCAACAAATTTTTTTAAACTGTCAATGTGAAGTTTTAAATTATCCATTCTACTTATATTTTCTTTTAATAAGCTAACTAAATTGTTGATTTCACAGTTTAAATAGTTAAGAGAATCTTTTCCTATTAAAGCTATTTTAATCTTTTCTTCTATATCATCTTTCATAATCGGAAGAGATTTATCTACTATATCAACCTTTTCATAAACATCAGAAAGTCCATTAAAGGTATCATCTAAATACTCACTTTGAGCTTCTAAACTAAGCTTAATATCTTCAGTCATATAGTTTAATTTTCCACCATTTATTTCTTCTTCTCTTGATATCAACTCTAAGGTTTTAGAATGATGTTTTACATTATTGGTCATATTCACAACATCTTTAATAGTATTGTTTAACTTATTGCTCATAACATTAAATTCTCTGGCGGTATTATATAATTTGCTGTTTTTATGAATTTTATCTACATCAATTTGTTCTGTAAGATCTCCTCTTCTCACTTTCCTAATATGAGAGGAAATGCGACTAAAGTCCTTATGAAAAGAGAATAAAAATATGATTAAAACAATTGCAACGGATAGGCTAATTGTGAAACTATTTATGTATTTGCTTAAACCTGTAAGTTGAAGATTATTGTTTTTAAGTAAACTTGATATTTCATAGTATGAGGTATAGAATAGTCCAGCCGTTAAAATACCTACCAATATAAGTAGAATAATAAACTTCCATCGTCTTACTTTAACTGTTTTTAAGGTTTTTTCCTTCATTAAATATCCCCCTTAATCTTGTTCTAAAAATTTCTATTTTTTTCCCACTATTGCTATCTTATTTGACATATAGACAAAAAACAAGGAGACAAAAGACTCATTTTTACTAGTCTTCATGAGACTTTTGTCTCTTTTTAAGATAAAAATCCAATCTTCTCAAAATAGGTTAAAAAACTATTCTAAAATGTCAGAAAATTTAGAACGATTTTCATTGTAGATAAAGTAGACAAGTGCTATAATCTTATATAAGGAAAATCCTGTAAAATAAATAAGAAGTTGACAATACAAAAGATATACAAATATATATAAGGCGGTGAGATAAGGACAAATAATAGGTATATCTTTTATATTTAATATAAAACAGGGGGTAGAAGGATATATGAAAGGGAGAAGAGATATTAGAAAGATACTTTCAACTTTGCTTGTATTTATACTTTTGTTTAGTTCTTTTACAACATTTGCCCAGAAGAATTTAAATGAAGGTGTAAATAGTTTAAAAGAAGAATTAGAAGAACAAGCAAAGAAAAAGATCCACCCAGATGTACAGAAGGCCATTGACAAAAATGAAGCTGTAGAGGTCCTGGTCTATTTAAAAGATAGAGTAGAGCCAGATAAGGTAGCAAAGGCAAATGTAGAAGGAAAAACTCCTTATGAAAGGAAATTATCAGGTAGAAAAGCTCTACTAAATACTCTAAAGGACAAAGCAGAGACCAGCCAATTAGATTTAATAAAATATTTAGAGCAGGAAAAAGGAAAAAAAAGAATATCAGATTTTGAGTCCTACTATATAGTAAATATGGTATATGTAAAAGGACATAGAGATGTTATAAAAAATATATCCTATATGGACGAAGTAGAAAAAGTCTATCCAAATAGAAAAATTGATAATAATAGACCTAATCCTAAAAATATGAAAGGTATATTGGAAAGTAATAATGAAATAGAATGGAATATAGAAAAAGTAGGAGCACCACTGGCTTGGGATCTAGGTATAGATGGTTCAGGTGCAGTAGTAGGATTGATTGATACAGGAGCAGATTGGACCCATGAAGCTTTAAAAAAGAGTTGGAGAGGATATGATCCAAACAATCCAGAAAAACCAAATTCAGAAGGCAACTGGTTTGATGCTGTAAACAATAGGAATATGCCTTATGATGAAGCTGGTTCACCTCATGGCAGCCATGTTCTAGGAACTATACTTGGACAAGGGCCAGAAGGAAAAAACAAAATAGGCGTAGCTCCAGGAGCTAAATGGATTGCAGCAAAAGCTTTTAGTGAGGAAGGAGGATATGATAACTGGCTTCTAGCAGCAGGAGAATGGATGTTGGCACCAGGTGGAGATCCATCTTCGGCACCAGATGTAATAAATAACTCTTGGAGTAGTGGTGGCGGAGATACCCTTGATGAATGGTATAGGGACATGGTTAAAGCTTGGAGAGCGGCAGGCATACTTCCAGTATTTGCAGCAGGGAATGAGAGACTTGGTCCATCACAACCTGGCTCAATTCCTAACCCAGCTAACTATCCAGAAAGTTTCGCAGTAGCAGCTACAGACAAATCAAATAAAAGAGCAAGTTTTTCCAAACAAGGTCCAGGACCTTATGGTGAGGATATAAAACCAGAGATATCGGCACCAGGAGTAGGTATACGGTCTTCAGTACCAGGAGGATATGAAGGAGGATGGAATGGTACAAGTATGGCAACTCCACATGTAGTAGGAGCTACAGCCTTGTTATTATCAGCAAATAATTCTCTTTCACCAGATGAGATAGAAAATATTATTCAAGAGACAGCTACTCCACTTACAGATACTCAGTATGAAGAGTCACCAAACTTTGGATATGGTTATGGACTTTTAAATGTATTTGACGCAGTTTCAAAAGTTTCAACAGGAAGTGGAACTATTAAAGGAAGAGTTTCAATAGATGGAGAAGATTTAGATGATCCAGAAATAGAACATAAACCTATAAAGGAAACCTTTATAGGCTCAGATATATCTATAGAAGCTAAGATAAAAGATGATGTGTCTATAGTAGAATCTCAACTATATGTAAAACAGGATTCAAGTAAATATTGGATAGTACTACCTTTAAAATTAGAATCGGGAAATGAAAAAGAAGGTATATATAAAGGAACAATACCTGCAGATTTAGTTAAGGAACCAGGTATTTCATATAAAATTAAGGCAAGAGACTTTGGGGGAAATATAGTAAAGACAGAAGAGTATAAAATAGAGGTGAAGTTTGGTATACTTCCAGATGAATATGAAACCAATTTTGATGATTATCCATTAGGTTGGAAAATGGCTGGAGAATGGGAGTGGGGAACTCCTTCAGATGGTGGAGGACCAAAGCCATATGTTGGAGAAAAGCTAATAGGTACAAAATTAGATGGAAAATATTCTAACAAGCAAGACAGTTTGCTTATTACTCCACCTATAGATTTAAGGAATGAAAATTTAGAATCGGCTTCTTTAAATTTTTTCCATTGGTATGAGACAGAGGCTAGATATGATAAAGGACAGGTTCTTATAACCAATGACTATGGGGAAAACTGGACAAAAATAGGCCCAGAATATTCGGGAGATGGGAGGAATTGGGAAGAAGTATCTATTGATTTAAATGATTATATAGGATCAAAAGATCCAGTGTTTATAGGATTTAGATTTACATCAGATATATCTATAAATAAACTTGGATGGTATATAGATAGTGTATCTTTAAAATCAGTAGAAGCCAATGAAAATATTGAAATTGAGAAAGAAGAAATGGAAAATAATGAAGAATTGGAAGACAAAGAAGAAATAAAAGAAGGTTATGTAGAACCTGGAGATTTAGAATATAAAATTGAAAAAAGTAATAAAAAAACTATAGGCAAATATGAAAAGATATTAGACCAGGCTAAAGATAGAGAAATAAAAACATCAAGCCTTCCAATAGATGCTGTAGTAACCGTTTTAGAAACAGGTAAAAGTATAAGGACCAATCCAGCAGATGGAAGCTATATGTTGAAACACGCTGCCAATAAAGCTGGAGAAAGTTGGACCCTTAGAGCAGAAGCTTATGGATATTATCCCAAAGAAGCAAAAGTACAACTAAAAGATGGGGAAACTATAAAGCAAAACTTTAAGCTAGATCCAATACCTACAGGAAGAATAGTAGGAAAAGTATTTGATAGACATTCAAAAGAACCAGCTAAAAATGCAAAAATTAGGATTAAAGAAGATTCAAGAATTGAGGAAGTAGTAACAGATGAAAATGGAAGGTTTATAATGCCAGATGTATTTGAAGGAAGCTATACATTAAAAGTCATAGCTGATGGATTTGAACCTGGAGAGGTATCTATAAAGGTAGAGCCAAATAAAGATAATGAAGTAGAGATACCCCTTAAAAGATTTGTAGGCTATGAAGAAGATCTAGCCTATGATGATGGAACAGCTGAAAATGCATTGGTATTGAAATCTGCTGATGGTGGACTGGCAACTAGGATGACCCCTTCAGAATATGGAAAAGTAAAAGGAGCAAATATATATTTCTGGGATAACTCTTGGCCAAGTCCTGGCGGCAATGAAATAGGTGTAGTGTTATTTGATAGCAAATCAGATGGAGAACCAGGAAAAATGATAGGAAAACCTAAATATGTAACTATTGAAAGAGGCAAATGGAACTATATAGAACTATCAGATTTTGGTTTTGCTACAGATAGGGATTTCTATATAGCTACATTCCAAAATAAAATTGGAGATGAATCACCAGGAACAGGAATAGATGAAAATGGTAAATTTGAAGGTAGATCCTATCTACATTCAGACGGCAGCTTCCAAAAGCTAACAGAAGACTATGGAAATGTAATGATTAGGGGAATAATGGAGTACTCTCTAGAAGCACCAGATATAACCAACCTTAAAGAAATAAATTATGTAAATAAGGATAGTATAAAAATTGAAGGTTCAGTAATAAAAGATGCCCAGGTGAATATATATATTAATGGGGAAAAAGCACAGGAAGTACAGTCAAAGAACAAGATGTTTTCAGGAGATGTAAAGCTACCAGAAGATGAAAACAATATTACTGTAACGGCGGCAGCGAACGGGAAAGAAACAGAACCGTCAACCCCAGTAAAAGTTATTAAAGATAAAACTCCTCCCGAATTAAATATACTATCGCCAGAAGAAGGCATGAAGACAAATAAAGAGGTAGTTCATGTAGTAGGATCGGTAAAAGATGAACACTTCAGTAAATTGTTTGTTAATGAAAAAGAAATAAAAGTAAATGAAGATGGAACATTTGAAGAAAGGGTACTGATAAATTCAGGTGAAAACAATATAGTTGTTAAAGCTACAGATTTGGCGGGAAATGAAACTGTAGTGGAAAGAAAGGTATATCTAAGTAATGATGTACCAACTATAACAGATATTAAACCAAATAAAAATATAAAAGTTAGATCAGGGGGTAAAGTAGAGGTTAGTTTCAGGAGTGAAACAACAGGAGGAAAAGGTGAATTCAGGATACTACTTCCAGCTACATTGCAAGGTAGCAATGGATCAGGAATAGAAATGGTAGAAGAAGAGCCGGGATTCTACAAGGGAACCTGGACTGTACCAAAAGGAGTATCTATAAAAGAAGCCATAGTAGAAATTCAATTTACAGATACCTATGGAAATACTGTAGTAGAAGCAGCTGAAGGAAGGATAAGTACAAGAGGCGGAATATTGTGGTTTCTTAAAAAACTTTTCTAAAACTGAGGAAGATTAAGTATTATAAATAAGCGGAGAAATTCTCCGCTTATTTATATCTTATTTACATTATCATGATAAAGTGCTATAATTTTTTATTATATTGAATATTTAGATCAAATATTTTCCTAGTTAAAGTCATTAAAGTAAAACTATAGATTTATTTCAAATTAAAGTTGACTAGGAAAATAAATTGTCATATAATAAAATTACATCTAAATATTCAGATAAGTCCCATAAGTTTGTAATTTACAAACTTATACTTATCAATAATATTAAAATAATTTAATAAGGAGGGAAGACTTTGAGTGACAATGTAAAAAAATCAAAGGAGTTTAAACCTTATATACCAGCAGATAAGGTAATGCCAGAAATGACTGCAACATCTATTATTATTGGAATCTTAATGTCTGTAATATTTGGAGCAGCAAATGCTTATATAGGGCTTAGAGTCGGTATGACTATAAGTGCTTCTATACCAGCAGCTGTAATATCTATGGGAATTATACGTGGTATTTTAAAAAGAGACTCTATATTAGAGAACAATATGGTTCAAACTATTGGTTCTGCTGGAGAATCATTGGCAGCAGGTGCTATATTTACATTACCTGCATTATTTATTTGGTCACAAGAACTAGGAATGACCCCACCTAGCATGTTAAATATAATAGTCATAGCATTAGTAGGTGGAGCATTGGGAGTATTTTTAATGCTTCCTCTTAGGAAGGCATTGATAGTAAATGAGCATGGGGTACTACCTTATCCTGAAGGAACAGCTTGTGCAGAAGTATTGATGGCAGGTGAAAAAGGTGGTAGTCAAGCTAAGACTGTATTTCAAGGATTGGGAATTGGTTCATTGTTTAAGTTTATAACTGATGGAATCAAGCTTTTCCCAAGTGAAATAGAATATGGTTTAAAGGGCTATAAAGGTGCTGCTATAGGGATGGATACTCTTCCAGCACTATTAGGAGTTGGATTCATAGTAGGTCCTCAAATTTCAGCATATATGTTATCTGGTGCTGTACTTGGATGGTTAGTTATTATTCCACTAATGACCCATTTAGGACAGTTTATACCAGATATAATATATCCAGCAGTTAAACCATTAAGCCAATTAGGATATTGGGATATATGGTCTAATTATTTAAGATATGTGGGAGCTGGAGCAGTTGCTTTTGGAGGAATATTTAGTTTGATCAAGTCGTTACCTTTAATATTTAGAACTTTTAAAGAAGCGTTAGGTGGATTTAAAGAATCAAGAGGTACTGGTGGAAATGTTAGAACCGATGAGGATATGTCAGGGAAAATTGCACTTATAGGAATTATAGTTTTAGTTGTATTTATAGCAAGTACATCTATTATACCAGTAGGATTAGCAGGTGCTATAATAATTGCAGTATTTGGGTTTTTCTTTGCCACAGTATCAGCTAGACTAGTAGGACTTGTAGGAAGTAGTAACAACCCAGTTTCAGGAATGACTATAGCTACACTTTTAATAACAAGTGCTATATTTAAAGCAATAGGTTTTGATGGAGAAGCAGGAATGATTGGAGCCTTATCTGTAGGAACTGTAATCTGTATCATATCAGCAATGGCAGGAGATATGTCCCAAGACCTAAAAACTGGATTCTTAGTAGGGGCTACACCTAAAAAACAACAATATGGAGAACTTATAGGAGTATTAGCTTCTGGACTTGCTATAGGTTTTGTATTAGCATTATTAAATAAAGCTTGGGGATTTGGTTCATCACAACTTCCAGCACCACAAGCTACCCTTATGAAATTAGTTATAGAAGGGGTTATGAGTGGAAACCTACCCTGGGTATTAGTTTTTGCTGGAATAGGAATAGGTATTGTAGTTGAACTTCTAGGTATTCAAGTTCTTCCATTTGCAGTAGGACTTTATCTACCAATCCATTTAAGTACACCTATAATGGTAGGTGGAGTTTTAAGAGGTCTTCTAGAAAGAAGAAAAGAAGATGGATTAACTATTAGAAAGAAAGTTGATAGTGGAGTACTATACTCTTCTGGATTAATAGCTGGTGAGGGACTAATAGGTATATTACTTGCAATACTTGCTGTAATACCTACAGGAATACCTAAAAAATCTGTTGGGGATGCAATTGCCTTTGGTAACAATATATTAGGCCAATGGGGTTCACTTATATTCTTTGCATTACTATGTATAACCCTTATAAGACGTTCTTTCTGGTTAAAGACAGATAAAGAGTAAAACTAACTTAGGAGGGAAAAACTTGGCTAAAAAGAAAGAAAACTATTTAGACTATATCCCTTTAAAATCTGAAAAAATAGATTGGAGAAAAAGAGAGGATGGTCTTACTCAGCTTATTATATATAGGGATTCCCTTCTAGATAAAATTGTAAGAAAGTTATTTTTTACTTCAGATAAATATGTAGTTGATCTAGATAGTCTAGGGAGCTTCGTTTGGGACTCTATAGATGGGAAAAAATCTGTATACGAAATATCAAAACTTGTAAAAGCTGAATTTGGAGAAGATGCAGAGCCAATATATGATCGGCTTATAGAATATATGATTATACTGAAAAATAACAAGTTTATAAAATTAACATAAAAAAGCGGAGAGTTTTCTCCGCTTTTTTATGTTTTAATTAGGTTTCTTTTTATATTGTAGAAATAGATAAAAATAAGTTGAAAGTTTAATAAAATAGTTAAAGGGTAAAAGATATCAATGTGACTTAATTTTAGTTTGAAACATAATTAAACGAAGGAGGAATTAATTTGTTTAAATTAGTAGCTATAGATATAGACGGTACTCTTATAGATGATGACTTTGAAGTTTCAAAGCGAACTATAAATAAAATAAGAGCTTTAAGGAATAAAGGGATAAATATAACCCTTGCTACTGGGAGAACCTATAGTTCAGCAAAACAATATGCGGATTTATTAAATATAGATGACCCAATTATTTGTTATAACGGAGCACTAATTAAAGATAATTCTAATGGCAATATTATATATGATGCTAGACTACCATTAGATATATCAAAGAGAATAATAGAATTTGGAGAAAAAGAAAAATTGAATATAAAGGTCTATACAGATGATATACTTTATGTGGAAGAAGATGATGAAAGAACAAGGGAAATATGTAGAAATCATAAAATTGGCTATGAGGTTATTGGAAGGTTAAGTGAGAATATAGGAAAAGGAGCTCAAATGATTATTTTGATAGAAGATGAAGAAAGGATAGGAGAAATACGTAAAAAAATTGATAGTATAAATATAAAAAATATTTCTTATACAATGTCTACTCCTAGATCCTTAGAATTTGGTGCTCCAGGAGTTAATAAGGGGAATGCTTTAAAGGTATTGGCTGAAAAATATGGTATCGAAAGTAAAGAAATATTGACAATAGGGAATAGCTTAAATGATTTAGGTATGTTCAAATATGCTGATACTGGTATAGCAATGAAAAATTCAGATAGAATTCTTTTGGAAGAATGGGACAAGATATCTAAGTATGACAACAATGAAGAAGGAGTATTTCATATATTAGACAAATATTTTGACTAAAAAGGCCTTTGGTTATTTCAAAGGTCTTTTTTATACGAATATATCTATATTATCCTATTAGATGACAAGAAATATTTCTCGGGAAATAATAAGGTTATTTCATTTCCTATTTTGTTGAAAGATGATATAAAAATAAGAAAGCTACTCAATTATTGAGTAGCTTTCTTATGGGGTCATGAATAAAGTTTATAATTAAATATTTTCAAGTATTATCTTAAGTTGTCCAATATCTTCATTTACACTTTTTAATAAATTTATTTGTTCATTTTGGAGTGACAATATTCTCTGGAAACTTTTTGATGCTTCTTTAAACTGTTTATTTTTTAGATACCCTGCATAATTTCTGGTTTCACGTAATATACTTCCAGCGATATACTCACTTTCCTTTATAGAAGAACTAATATGGCTAGTTATTTCTCTAATTTCTCCATATGTTTCTTTATCTATAGTCTTATCCTTATCTTTTATTATATTTTTTATCTCTCCATTTACTTCATTTAAATTGTTTTTTAATTGAATAGTTAGATTATAGGCATCTTTAGAATTATGAACAAATTGTCTTTTCAGATTATATTGATTTTCAATGGTATCTAGAATAAGTCTACCTTTCTTTATGCTATCTTCAATTTTATCTCCAAGTTCAGTTAGATTTTCGATCTCTTCTAATTCTTCTTTAATCTCTTCTTCTTCGTTTATAATTTCTTGATGTTCTTCAATGATTTCATCGACTTCTTCAATGAGATCTTCGATTTCCCCTTCTAACTTTAGTACCTCTACTTCATCTGTTGCGATAACATCATCACTACTAGCTAGAACATGGCTTGTACTAAATGTGATAAGTAATAATGAAAGTAAAAATAAACTTTTCTTTTTCATTAAATATTCCCCCTTTATGTTTTTTTGGTGCTTATTATATATATCGGAAGATTATATAGATTTTAACATAAAACCCAGAAAAGTCAATAAAAGTAAGAAAGATATATTAAAATTTTCATAAAAACAATTATCTCTAGTATGTGTATACTAGAGATAATTGTAGGTTCTTTAGTTTTATAATCTATATTATTTTAATTAATAATATGTAGAAAGTTATAATCTATAGTTGTTGAATCCCTTTTTATATTTATAGAGCTAAAATAAGTTGGTGTGTTTTTTCTATATTCAAAGTTTTCAGATCTGGTGAAACCGTTTTCCATCAAGCAAAAACTTATTATTAAAGCTATCATTACAAAAGCTATAATCAAACTAGTCATTCTAAATTTTTTGTATTGTGGTCTTTCATTATACATCATAAATACCTCCTCCACTCCCGGATAGTTAAAAATATAACGTTCTATGTGAATATTATATCATAGTACTTTATAAAATGATAGAGTAAAATTAAAAAAACTGCAAAAATTTACAAAAAATAATATTTTAAAAGTCTATAAAATTATTTAATGTACCTATAATGCACTAGTTAAAGAATTTATAAGGAATAAGTTGTTTTAAAATCATATTTGAATTTATCCAATACTTGTATGTATATTTATTAACAAATGAATTCATACTATTAAGCAGAAATATTTACCATATAGTTTTTTATTTAAGCATAAAAGAATAAAGTTGGTAACAATTATCTTTAGCATAAATTGATTTTGTAATATAATATTCCATAAACGTTTAATTTAATATCATTGCAAATAAAAACTCTAGTAATAGAGTAGGATAAAAATGGTGAATCCATCCTATTCCATTTTTGTATTATTTATGATATATTGTTGTAGTATAATGAAGTTTAGTTAGGATTTGTGAATATATCAATATCAATATAAATATAATAATGTATAAATAGTTCCAAAGGGGTAGGGTTAGCTATTTATAAATGATTATTATTTTTAAATAAGACAACTAGATTAATAAAAGGCCGCAACTTTTAAAGATAACCTCTTTAAGATAGTTGCGGCCTTTTTATATTTAAAATGATAGGAAAGGGGGATAGTCTGTATTTTTAAAAAAATAAGGGGGAGATCTTTTGGAAAATGTCAGAAAATTCTTATCTATTCTTATTATCTTAACATTGCTTTTACCTGGTTTAGTATTTGCGGAAGGAGAAGGAAAGCTTTTAGATGAATTTCCAGATAGGAATAAGTTTGGAGGCAGTACTACAGAAGAATTTAAAGATGAAGATGAGATAAGGGTTATTGTAGAATTAAAGGAAGATCCAGTAGTTGTCAAGGCTACAAAATCTAATAAAAGATACTCTAAAATGTCTGTGAAAGAAAGAAAAAATGAAGAAAAGAAATTACTAAATAATCAGGAGAGAATTAAAAGAGATATTCAATCTAAAAGGATAGATTTTAAAAAAATGACTAATTATACTACAGCATTTAATGGATTTAGTGGAAAGACTAAATTTAAAAATATAAAGGCTATAGAAAAATTTCCAGGGGTTAAAAAGGTATATATATCTAAAGAGTATAAACGTCCTATAGCTAAACCAGATATGAGTTCTAGCAACAGTATGGTAGGATCTGAACTTCTCTGGGATATTGGTTACGAAGGTGAAGGGGTGGTTGTGTCTATTATAGACTCTGGTATAGATCCTAGCCATAAGGATTTTGTAATAAGTGAAGGAGTGGAGACTAAGTTAGATGAAGATAATGTAAATAAACTTATAGGAGAAAAGAATTTAAAAGGAAAATATTATACAGAAAAAGTACCATATGGATACAATTATTTTGACAGGAATAATGAAATAGTGGACAAGAGCAAAACTGGTGGTGCCCATGGCATGCATGTGGCAGGAACTGTTGCAGCCAATGGAAATATAGAAGACAAAGGTATCAAGGGAGTTGCTCCAGAAGCACAGGTTTTGGCTATGAAAGTTTTCAGCAATAGAATTGATATAGGTACTTTTGATGATATATATTTAGATGCTATAGAAGAGTCAATAGTACTTGAATCTGATGTTATAAATATGAGTTTAGGTAGTCCAGCAGGATTTTATCAAGAGGATAGTGCTGTAAATGTAGGTATTACAAATGCTGTAAACAATGGGATAGTATGCTCTATTTCTGCAGGGAATGAAGGATACTCTACCTGGGGATGGGAAGGACATGGTGGTCTTCCTTTCAAAGAAAATCCAGATATAGGCCTTGTAGGGACACCAGGACTAGCTTATGAGTCTATTCAAGTAGCATCTGTTGAAAATACTGATATAACTACTCCTTATTTAACCTATGAGATTGAGGGAAAGAAAGAAAAAGAAAGAGGTTTTATTAGAAATGGAATAAGGAAAAGAAAAAATAAAGGCAAGGAAGTAGAAGAGGTTATAGTTCCGATGGTATTAGCTAGTACAATAGAGCCATCAGATGTATTTGATGGACCAGTAGAATATATAGACTGTGGTCTTGGTAAGAAAAATGAAATAAATAGAAAGAAAGTTAAAGGAAAAGTTGCTCTTATTGAGAGAGGAGAATTAGCTTTTACAGACAAGATAATGAATGCTCAAAAAGCAGGAGCTGCAGCAGTTATTATATATAACAATGAAGCAGGTGGAGAAGAGTTAATCAATATGAAGTATCCTAATAAAGGGAAAATTCCAGCTGTATTTATAGGACATGGCTATGGGTCTGAAATGATTAAAAAAGGGAAAAAATTTGTTACCTTTAGCAAAGATACTATCAATATTCCTAATCCTGAAGAATGGCAAATGTCTGATTTTACATCTTGGGGTACTACACCAAGTCTAGAGTTAAAACCTGAAATTACAGCACCAGGAGGAAAGATATATTCTACATTAAACAATAATAAATATGGAAGTATGAATGGGACTAGTATGTCAGCGCCTCATGTAGCAGGTGGATCTGCATTGGTAATGGAGTATATAAAAGAAACCCCAAAATACGGAAGACTAAATCCAAAGTTACAATCTAGAATTGCAAAACAACTTATGATGAATACAGCTAAAATATTGGAAGATGAAAATGGAATACCTTATTCACCAAGAATACAAGGTGCAGGTATTATGAATCTAAATGGGGCAGTAAATACCCCTGTAAGGGTAGTTAATAGGGCTGATAATGAAGCAAAACTCGAATTAAAAGACTTTAGTAGCAAAGAAATTAGTGTAGAGCTTAGTATTTTCAATGATTCTGAGGAAGATATAAGCTATAAAATAGATGGGGTTGTACTTGCAGATGATATTCAAGAGGTAGAAGGTAAAGAGGTAAATACTTTAAAATCTAGGGTTGTAGATTCCAATATTTCATCAGAAGAAACTATTACTGTTCCAGCAAGTGGATCTAAAAACTTGAAGTTTAATATAGATTTTTCAAAGGATTCAAATATATATGAAGATATGTTTATAGAGGGGTTTGTTAAATTAGAAGAAATAACAGATACTTATCCAGAGCTAAGTATTCCATTTGTAGGGTTCTATGGTGATTGGAATGGACCAGAAATATTAGATGGTATGAAGGATTTAAACGAAGAGTCTTATTATAATATATCTGGAATGGTAAATGGTAAGGATTATTATATGGAGCCAGAAAAAGCTGCTATAAATCCAGGAACGAAGACAGGTAGAAAGAATAGGACAGATTCTATAACTCCTATACTGTCTTTCTTAAGGAATGCAGAAGAAGTGAAATATAGTATAGAGGACAAAGAGGGAAATCTTGTTAAAAATATTAGGAATGAAAGTTTTGTAAGGAAGCACTATGTAGGAGGAGGACAAAACACACCTTATTCTTATAGCATATTGAGAAGATGGGATGGTAGAAGCAAGCTACGTATAGTAGAAGACGGATTGTACTATTATAAAATAAAATCCAAGATTCATTATGGCAATAAGGCTAAGTGGCAAGAAAAATCTATACCAGTATATGTAGACACGAAAGCTCCAGAAATAACAGATGTAGTTTTTGATAAGGAAAGTGGAGATTTGACTTGGAAAGGGAAAGATGAAGGCAGTGGAATAAGATATTTCACTATATGGTCCAATGACAAGAAAACAGTAGAATATATAGAAGCAGAAGAGGGCATGGAAGATTATAAGTATAATATAGGAGAATTTATTGAAGAAGGCAATGAATACAATATAGAGGTAGTAGGATTTGACTATGCTTCCAATGCAGGTATATCAGAAGTATTGACAGTTAATACAGTTGATGAAGAAGTTGACGAGACTGAAGAAGATTTTAATATAGAAGTATCTTTTGATTGGGAAAAAGTAGCTGAAGATATAGAACTTCCAGTATCTACATTAGAGGGATATGATATTTTAAATTGGACTACAGAAAATGAAGAGCTAATAACTATAGAGCCTATTAAGTCAGAAGATGGAAGTATAATTAATTATATAGCCAAAATAGAGCCAGTAGATGAAGATGTGGGAGTGAAATTTTTTGCACATGTAGAGAAAGATGATAAAGTCTATATTAAGGAATTTAAAGGACTCATAAAGAAAGACTAATAATCTAATTATATTAGAAGGATATTAAGAAGGTTTGTATCAAGAAGGCTTTTGCTCTTGGTACAAACTTTCTTCTATAGTATGATTATTATTTGAAGTTATATATAATAGATATAACTGTTCTTAGATTTCCATAGACAAAAAAGGAATTTAGTATATTTTTTAGTATGACATAATTTTTAAATAAACTACTATAATATGATAAAATATATGGGTAAAATCCTTCTTATGTGTCTAAAAAGACAGGTTTCCTATTTACAAGCATTTTTTCATGAACTTTTGTGTAAAATTCTACTTTCTAGGACAGATGTCCTTAATGCAAATGTTATATATATATATACTTAAAAGGAGAGTTGATTTGCTTTGGAGATTAGAGAGATTGTTGAGACAAATCAAGTTTTAAAGGAAATGTTAAAGGATTGTCCCTATAGTATATTAAAACGTTGGGAACTGAAAAGCTATCCAGAAGGATATATAGTATGTCATCAAAATATGGTTTATGAATATTTCTATGTGATTATAGAAGGACAAGCCAATATATATGTAATGGCTGAAAATGGAAAAAAATATTCTCAATCTATATATAAAAAAGGAGCTTATTTTGGGGAGTTAGAAATATTTGACAATAAGCCTTATATATGTTCTGTAGAAGCAATAACAGATTTAAAAGTTTTAAGAATACATAGAAAATATTTTTTACAATGGATTGAAAAGGATAGGCATTTTTCTCTGTATATGACAAGAACTTTATGTGATGGATTCTATAAATTGTCTAAAAAAGCAGGAGAAGACACCCTCTATTCCTTAAAGTATAGGGTTTGTAATTATTTGCTCCTATGTATAGATAGCGGGATCAGACGTCCTAATGGAATAGAAATAGAAGTAAATAAAGATCAATTAAGTGAACAGTTTGTAGTTACACAAAGGAGTATAAATAGGATACTTCAACAATTGAAGGAGAAAAATCTTATTGAAGTAGAAAGCAACTCAATATTGATAATAGATTTAGAAGGACTGAAAGAAGAAAGAAGAATCAGTCAAAATGAATAGTGAAATAAAGCAGGCTTGGTAGGATCTTGATTGAAATAGCCCTATCTCCCAGATAGTATATTTTACTTATTTCCTCATAAGTCAAGATCCCCAAACTGCTTTAATTAATAAAATAGTGATTAAAAACTTTTTAAATATTTACATATAAAAAATTTAAAATTAAGGAGGCATTATAATATGAAAAAAAGATTATCATTATTACTTGTGCTTGTCTTAGCTGTTTCTAGCTTATTAGCAGGTTGTGGAAAAGGTAATGAGGGAAAAGAAGAAACAAAACCTGCTACAGAAGAAGCTAAGGAACAAAAGGTAGGCTTAGTAGTAGCAGGAGGATTAGGAGACCGTTCTTTTTATGATTCATCTAATGAAGGTGTAGAGAAAGCTAAAGAAGACCTTGGAATTGAATACAAGGTATATGAATGTAGGAATGACCCGCAATTATACAAAGATCAATTAATACAAGCTTCAGAATATGCACCTATAGTAGCAGTTGTAGGACTTGAATTTTACGATGCAGTACAAGAAGTAGCAAAAGAATTTCCGAATGTAAATTATATATATGTAGATACTGAAATAGAAGGTATTGACAATTTAACAACTATTAGTTATGTAGAAAATGAAGGTTCTTTCCTAACGGGAGCATTGGCTGCTATGCTAACTCAAGAAACTTCTATAGAAGGTATTGATGAAGGAAAGGTTATAGGAATGGTTGGGGGTAAAGATATACCAGTTATTAGAAACTTTAAAGCTGGATATGAAGCAGGAGCAAAGTATATCGACCCAGAAGTAAAGGTTGAAACAATATATGCAGGAGATTTTGAAGACCCAGCTAAAGGAAAAGAAAGTGCTTTAGCTCTTTATTCAAGAGGAGCAGACATAGTTTATTCTGTAGCAGGAAAGACTGGAGAGGGAGTTTTTGAAGCTGCAAAAGAATCAGGTAAATATGCTATTGGAGTAGATACAGACCAAAGATATATAAATCCAGATGTAATAGTAGCTAGTATGGTAAAAAGAGTAGGTATGTCCATATATGATACTATAGAAAGAATACAAAAAGATACTTTAGAACCAGGAAAAGTTTATTACTATGGATTAGAAGAAAATGGTGTTGAACTATCCTTTGGTGAACCAGGTATGAAACAATTTGCAACAGATGAAATGATTGAAAAATTAACAGATATTAAGAAAAAGATTGTAAATAATGAAATAGAAGTTCCAACAGGGAAATAATAGTTTATTATTTTGTCAAAGGAGAAGCGATAGGACTTCTCCTTTTTTAGATAAATATTATGGATAGAGAGGTGAAAATACTAGATGGGAGAAAAAATTATTCAGCTCAAAGGGATTACAAAACAATTTCCTGGTGTGCTGGCTAATGACAATATAGATCTAGATATAGAAAGTGGGGAGATTCATGCTATTATCGGAGAAAATGGGGCAGGAAAATCTACACTTATGAAGATATTATATGGTTTAAATGAACCAACTAGTGGAGAAATACTTTTCAAAGGAAAACCTATTAAAATAAATAATCCAACCAAGGCTATAGAACTGGGCATTGGTATGGTCCATCAACATTTTATGCTTGTTCCATCTTTTACAGTAGCGGAAAATATAGTCTTGGGTATAGAACCAAGGAAGAATAAAGTTTTTATGGATTTTAAAAAAGCTGTAGATATAACAGAAGAGCTTTCAGAAACCTATGGATTAAAAGTAGATCCACATTTAAAAGTAGAGTCTGTTTCTGTCGGTATTCAACAGAGGATTGAAATACTCAAAGCTCTATATAAAGGTGCGGATATACTGATATTAGATGAACCAACAGCAGTTTTAACCCCTCAAGAAACAGAGGAATTATTTAAAGTTATTAGAAGATTGGTAGAAGAATTAGGTAAAACAGTTATAATAATTACCCACAAACTTCAAGAAGTATTAAGTTTATCTGATAGGGTAAGTGTGATGCGACAGGGAAAAATGATAGGCACTATAGATACCAAGGACGCCAATGAACAGATGTTGGCAGAGATGATGGTTGGTAAAGAAGTATTATTTGATGAATTAGAGAAAAAACCTATTTCCAATAAGGAAATTTTAAGGGTTGAAAATATAAAGACTAGAGATAATAGAGGATTGCCAGCATTAAAAGGTATCGACTTCAATATAAAGTCTGGGGAAGTACTTGGAGTTGCTGGAGTAGAAGGAAATGGACAATCAGAACTTGTAGAGCTGCTTACTGGGCTAAGGGAAATGGAAGGTGGAAGCCTATATATAAATGGTGAAAAGGTAGAACCTAAAAGTCCAAAACATATGAGAGATTTAGGTATAGCCCATGTACCAGAAGATAGGCTTTCAACTGGTCTTAGCGCAGAAGCTACTATAACTGAAAATATGATGATGGGTCTTCAGTACAAAGAGGAATATGCAAAGAAAAAGATTCATTTAGACAAGGAAAAAATAAGGAATAGGACTAAAAAGCTTATAGAAGATTTTGATGTTCGTACCCCTTCCCAAGATGTCCACCTAGGCAATCTATCTGGTGGAAATATGCAGAAGGTAGTTATAGCTAGAGAATTTGCTTTTAATACGCCGATTTTAATTATATCCCAGCCTACTAGGGGAGTAGATATAGGGGCTATAGAATTTATTCATAGTCAGATAATAGAAAAAAGGAATGAAGGATGTGCAATATTATTGGTTTCGGCAGAACTAGATGAGATATTCCGTCTTTCAGATAGAATTATAACTGTTTATGAAGGAGAAATAACAGGAGAATTTAAAAATGGTGAAATAACAAAAAGTGAAATAGGTCTTTATATGACAGGAAAACATAAGAGCAATGTAGGAAGGGGTGTATAGCATGAAGCGATCCTTATTTAAAGACAATCTTAAATATCTAACTTCTGTATTTCTTTCCATAGTTGCCGCCCTAATAATTGGAGCTCTAATAATGGTAGCCAATGGAAGAAGTCCCGGAGTAGGATATATGGCTTTGTTAAATGGAGCCTTTGGCTCTAAATATAATCTAGCAAATACCTTTGCAAAGACTGTACCCCTAATACTTACAGGACTTGCTACAGCCATATCTTTTGAAAGTGGAATATTCAATATAGGTGGAGAAGGACAACTATATCTAGGGGCTTTTGCTGCAGCGTATATAGGATTTACATTTCCAAGTTTGCCTAAAGGAGTAGGAATAATTTTAGCTATACTATTTGCCGCTGCAATTGGAGGATTATATGCTTTAATTCCAGCTATACTAAAAATTAAATATAAAATAGATGAAGTTATTACAACCATAATGTTAAATAGTGTAGCAGTACTTTTAACAGATTATCTAGTTAATTATCCCTTTGCTGGTACAGGGCAAGGCAAAATGGGTGCGACTGAAATGATTGCAGATAAATATCAATTTACTAGATTAGTAAGGTTATCTACTTTAAATACAAGTATTTTTTTCATGCTTGGAATATCAATTGTTATGTACTATATTATGAAGAAAACTTCTTGGGGATATGATTTCAAAATGACTGGACAAAATGAAAGATTTGCTAAATACGGAGGGGTGAAGACTAAGAAACAAATGATAATTGCTATGGTTATATCAGGTGCATTATGTGGTATTGCAGGAGCTTTTGAAGTGCTTGGAATTCACTATCGTTTCTTACAAAATATTTCTCCAGGATATGCTTTCGATGGTATGTTAGTAGCTATGATAGTTAAAAATAGTCCACTAGGTATTTTAATAATGTCTATATTTTTTGGAGGGCTTAAGACTGGTTCAATATCTATGGAAAATGCAACTTCCATTCCTTCAGAGCTAGTACTTGTTATACAGTCTATAATCATACTGTTCCTTGCAGGAGAAACTGGATTTAAAAAGAAGATTAAGGAAATGATGTTGAAGAGGAAGAAAAGTGAAAAGGCGGTGAAAGACAGTGCTAAGTCAGCTTTTTAATTTAACACTTATACAACATACTATTAGAACAGCTACTCCCTTAGTTCTTGCAGCACTGGGAGGACTTTTAACAGAGCATGCTGGTATTTTAAATATAGGAATGGAAGGTATGATACTACTTGGTTCCTTCTTTGGTATAGTAGGAAGTTATTTCTTTTCAAGTTCTTTAATGGGCGTATTATTAGCAGTTGTAGCAGGTATAATTATAGGAATAATATATGGTTTTTTCGTAGTAGAATTAGGATCAGATGAGTTTATAATAGGTATTGCTATAAATATATTTGCCAGTGGACTTACTGTATTTTTACTTAGAAGTATATTTGGAGTTAAGGGAGCTTTTTCTTCTCCAGATATAGTACCACTGCCAAAACTTAGTTTTCCAGGACTAGATAATATACCAATTTTAAATGTGATATTCAATAACCATTCAATATTTGTATATATATCCTGGATTTTAGTAGCTCTTATCTATATTTATTTATATAAAACTCCTAAGGGAATATGGCTTAGGGCTTCTGGTGAATATCCTGAAGCATTGGAAACAGTAGGAGTTAGCTCTAAAAAGATGAAGTATACAAGCTCTATTGCTTGTGGTGTACTTTGTAGCTTCGCAGGGGCTCATCTTTCCTTAGGATATTTAACACTTTTCACAGAAAATATGAGTGCTGATAGAGGATTTATTGCAGTAGCTGCTATTATTTTCGGTGGAGCCAATCCTATTAAGACCTTTGCTGCAGCCATGATGTTTGGATTCTTTGATGCACTAGGTATAAGGATGCAGGTAATGGGGGTTCCTTCTCAGTTTACTCAAATGATTCCATATGTAGTTACTATAATAGCACTTGTTATTGTAACTAAAAACCATATGAATAAAATTAAGAAGGGAAAAGAAAAAGAAGAAGGAGCTTATTAGTATGAAGAATTATGATGTATTAATAGTTGGAGGTGGATTAGCTGCCTATTATTCTTCACTTTCATGTAGAAAGAGAGGATTAAAAGTAGCTTTAGTAGAGAAAGCCTTATTAGGAGGCACAGGAATTAGAACAGGAGCTTTGCCAGTAAAGAAGTTATTAGATAGTTTTAAAGGAAGAGAAAAGGATAGGGAAAGTATAAAACTAGATTTAATTAAAAACTGGAATAAAGATATTAAGTCTTTAGAAAATAGGATAGAAAATGACCTTATAATATCTGGAGTAGATCTATACTTTGGTGATGGAGAGTTTTTAGATGAACATAGATACAAAGTAGAAGATAATATATTATATGGAAGATATATTATCATAGCTACAGGTACTGAGGCATCTAGTATAGGAAAAATTGAAATAGATAATGAAAAGATCATAACTCACAAAGAGGCAATAGATTTAAACAATATCCCAAAGAAAATAATAATATTAGGAGGCAATGTAGAAGGAATAGAATTTGCCTCCATATATGCTAATTTAGGAATAGAAGTAGTTGTTGTAGAAAAAGAAAAAACTGTGCTTATGGGAAATGATAAAGATCTAGTTAAACCAATAGAAGATAAGCTAGTGGAAAATAAGGTCAAGATTATAAAAGGCATAGGGGCTAGAGAAGCCTATATAGATGGAGAAAAAGTGAAAGTAGTACTAGAAAATGGACAAGTATTAGAAGGGAATAAGGTACTGGTTACATTAAATAGGAAACCAAATTTTCCTAAAGGTATAGAAAGACTAAATATATTGAAAGACGAAACGAAGATAATTGTAGATGAAAATTTAAGGACCAATATAGAGCATATCTATGCTGTCGGAGATATAAATGGTATATTGGGAATGGCCCATGTAGCTATTCAACAGGGAATAGCAGTTAGTGAGCGTATTTCAAAAAATAAACCAGTATATAAGTATTATAAATCCTTGCCAAGGGCTGTTTATACCCTTCCAGAAATGGCTGGAGCTGGTTATCAAGAAGGGGATTTGATAAGGGAAGGAATAGATTATATAAAAGGATATTCTTACCTTTCAAATACTTGGAGAGGATGGGCAAAAGATATAGAAGAAGGATTTGTAAAGGTGCTTTTTCATAGGAGTGGAAAATTGTTAGGAATATGGATGGTAGGAGAAAGTGTATCGGAGTATATAGGACTTTTAGGAGTACTACTTGAAAAAAATATAACTGTAGATGATATAAAGCATAATTTAATTATTCATCCAACACTATGGGAATCTATATTAGATGCAATTTTAAATGCTGAAAGATAGGAGCGTGGTTTTAATGTTGCAACCTCATATACTATGTAATAATGAAGATATATCAGAATATGTAATACTTCCAGGAGATCCCCAGAGGGCAACTAGAGTAGCAGAAGGCTTTTTGGAAGATTGGGAAGAAATAGCTTTTAATAGAGAATTTAAAACTATAACAGGAAAATATAAAGGAGTTTTAGTCACAATTACCTCTACGGGAATTGGAGGACCCTCTACAGCAATAGCTATAGAAGAGCTCATTGCCTGTGGAGCAAAATACTTCATAAGGATAGGAAGTGGAGGCGCTGTTCAATCTAATATTTCTCTAGGAGATCTGATAATAGCTACTGCGGCAGTAAGGGAAGATGGAGCTTCTAAGATGTATGTAGAATCAGAATATCCAGCAGTATCAGATGTACTATTTACAAATCATTTAATAGAAACCTGTAAAGAATTAAAATTTCCATACCACTATGGAATTGTAAGGAGCCATGATTCTTTCTACACTGATAGTGAAGATGAAATAATGGAGTATTGGAATGAAAAAAAAGTTCTTGCATCAGATATGGAAACTTCAACCCTCCTTTCATTAGCTCAACTAAAAGGGGTGAAAGCAGCTAGTGTATTGAATACAGTAGTAGAGTATGAAAGTGATTTAAAAGATGGAGTTGCAGATTATGTAGCTAAAGAAAATATCTGTATAGAAGGAGAAAAAAGAGAAATAAAATTGGCTTTAGAAACTATTTATAAAATAGACAAGTTAAAATGAGAAAAAAGGCAATAGATTAAAATAGGAGATTTTAATCTATTGCCTTTTTTATTACCATTTTAAGACTAAAGAGTAAAAAAGAAAGATAATTTTTCACTAATAATGTATAATGTAGAGGGGAGTCTTTTTATTATGTTTATAAAACTATGAAGGTGGTTTATATGAATAAAAAACTTGAGGTTTTTATTAAGGCAAAATTAAATTTAGTTGAGGAAGAAGAGAGGGTTAAATTTCTAGAAGAAGAACTAGAAGACTTGAATATGAAAAGACCAATAAAAGATGGAGAGGTATCTATAAATACTACCCATATTCAAGATGAGCAAGATTATACAAAAATAGGTTTTTTTATAAGGAATGCAACCCATGAAGTTATAGTTTTAAATCAGATACCAGTAAAATTTATAGCAAAAGAAGGATATATATTAGATATGAAAGGGTACAAGCTTAAGTCACCATTAGAAATTCCCTCTTATTCGGCCATGCCTTGCAGTATTGATGTGGATAAGGAAAGTTATCCGGATTTTACTTATAGAGTAGTAGTAGATAGTCGAATTGGATTTAATAAATGAGTAAAAGAAACAAACTTTTGATATTTCTCAAGAGTTTGTTTCTTTTTTTATGAAAAAACGTGTGGAAAATGTTAGTATGTATGGACATATAGGGAACTCAATACATTATTTTTATAACTTATAAAGAATTTTTAATCTGTATATAAGAAAAAATAAAGATATGCAGAATAATATACTATTTGCATCAGAGGAGGCAAAAAATTGGCTTTTATGTATAAGAAAAGATTTAGCCTAATATTGTTGCTCATATCTATACTAGTTATATTTTCATTAAATAATAAAATTTTTGCTGAAGAAAATAGAATAAAAAAAATAGGAATAAATAAGATAACTATTCTTCATACTACGGATATGCATGGAAGAATACTGGAGGAAGATGGTGGAATGGGTTTTGCAAAGTTAAATACAAAGATTGGAGAGATGAAAAAAGAAAATCCAAATACAATATTATTAGATGTAGGAGATGCTATTCAAGGCTCTGAAATAGCTAAATTTTCTAAAGGAGAAAGTATTATAAAACTTATGAATGCTATGAAATATGATGGAATGGCAGTTGGCAATCATGAATTTGACTATGGATATGAGAGACTTCTAGAACTAAAAGATATTGCAAACTTTCCAATGATATCGGGAAATATTTCAAATGAATATGGAAAGAAAGATTTTAAGCCTTATATTATAAAAGAAGTGGACGGTATAAAAATAGGGATATTTAGCGTTATTACTCCAGACACCCAATATGCAACTAGTCCTAAAAACATAGAAGGAATAACATTTTTAGATCCTGCCATAGCTTCTAGGGAAATAGTAAGACAACTAAAAGACAAAGAAGTAGATATGATTGTAGGATTAACCCACATAGGTATAAGTAAAAGAGGAAACTACTCTTCTATAGATATAGCTAAAAATGTAAAAGATATAGATATAATAGTAGATGGTCACAGCCATAAGGAATTGGATAAAGGATTGAAAGTAGGAAATACTTTAATAGTCCAATCAGGAAAATATACTGAAAACCTAGGTATGGTAGATATTAAATTTCTAGGCAGTAGAATAATATCTAAAAATGCTAGATTGTTTGGTAAAGATGAGGCAGTAGAATTAGAAGAAGATAAGGCGATTAAAAAGTTAATAGATGAGATAATAGAGGAAAACAAGCAAAAATCAGCAGAAGTCATTGGGAAACCAAGGGAAAAAACATATATGGTAAAGCCAGGAGATGTACTATTTAGAATAGGAAAAAAATATAATGTAAGATGGAGTGAACTAGCTAAGTATAATGAAATAGAAAATCCAAATAAAATCTATCCAGGAGATAGGATAAAAATCCCTGTAAAATAAGTATAGACGTGGATTTCCACGTCTATATCTTTACTTATTTATAATTAAAGTTCCAGTTTTACCTTCTATTCCTTCACTTGCATTTTCAAGGGAAGTTATGAGAGATTTTCTACTTGGATTATTTTTTACGAATTTTATTGCAGCTTTAATCTTAGGTAACATAGAGCCAGCAGCAAAATGGCCTTCTTCCATAAGTTTTTCTGCTTCAGCTACTGTTAAATTATCTAGTCCTCTTTGTTCCGGCTTATTATAATTTATATAAACTTTTTCTACTGCCGTAAGTATTATTAGCATGTCTGCTTCTAATATTTCACCTAATTTCGCAGCAGCAAAATCCTTGTCTATAACGGCTGGTATGCCTTCTATATGGTTATTTCCCTTATCTATAACGGGAATTCCTCCACCCCCAGCAGCAATTACAATATTACCTGCTTCTACAAGGGATTTAATAGTAGAAGATTCAACTATATCTATAGGTTCTGGAGAAGGGACTACTCTTCTAAAGCCCCTGCCAGCATCTTCTCTCATAGTATATCCATTTATTTCTTCTAATCTTTTAGCTTCTTCTTCTGTGAAAAAGGAGCCTATAGGTTTTGTTGGATTTAAAAAGCCTGGATCATCTTTATCTACTAATACCTGTGTAACTATTGAAGCTATACCCTTATCTATACCCCTACTTCTCATTTCTCCTCCTATAGCTTGTTGAAGATGGTATCCAATATAGCCTTGACTCATAGCTCCACATTCAGGAAAAGGCATTTCTCTATTTTCAGTTTCTTCATAAGTCGATACTATCTGACCTACTTGAGGACCATTTCCATGTACTATAGCTATTTCATGTCCAGCTGCTATCAGGTCTACAACAGATTTAGCTGTAAGCCTTGCCATTTCAAGTTGGGTTCTTGCAGAACTATCCTTTGTATCTTTTTGAAGTGCATTTCCTCCTAAAGCCAATATAATTCTCTTTTTCTCCATTATATACGCTTCCTTTCATATAATTTGCTTTTTATATTATAGCATAAAGTTTATAATTATATTTATAATACAAAGACATTTTAAAAGGAGGTTTTTTAGATGAAAGTTTTAGTAACAGGTTTTGATCCTTTTGATGGAGAAAAAGTGAATCCTGCTTACGAAGCGGTTAAAAGATTGGATGACAATATAAATGGAGCGGAAATAATTAAACTAGAAATTCCTACAGTATTTCAAAAGTCAATAGAAGTCCTTGATAAGACTATAGATAGAGAAAAACCAGATATTGTACTGTGTATAGGTCAAGCTGGTGGAAGATATGATATAACTGTAGAAAGAGTAGCTATAAATATAAATGACGCTAGAATTGAAGACAATGAAGGTAATCAACCTATAGATAAACCTATATTTGAAGATGGAGATGCAGCCTATTTTTCAAATCTTCCTATAAAAGCTATGGTTAAAAATATAAGGAAGGGAAATATACCTGGAAGTATATCCAACTCAGCGGGTACTTTTGTATGCAACCATATCATGTATGGTCTCCTCTACCTAATAGATAAAAAGTATCCAGATATAAGAGGTGGGTTCATCCATGTACCTTTCTTGCCAGAACAAGTAATTGATAAAAACAATACACCAAGTATGAATCTAAAAGATATAACAAAGGCCTTAACTTTAGCCATAGAAGCAGCAATAGATAATAAAAAAGATATAAAAACAGTAGAAGGAAAAATTTATTAATAAGTAAAAAACTTAACATTATTATAAAATAATGAAAAAACTATCTTGAGTTAACACAATGCTTCCAAAATAGCCAGTCTAATTAATTAAAAAATAGATTATGAAAAAAGATTTCAAAAAATTAAGATGCATGGTTTTTTTAGAATATGGAAACCATGCATCTTAATTTACATAATATTTTAATTAAGGTATCTGTTTACTTTGATATAGGTAGTTTATTTCGAGACTCTTTTATTATGAGTAAACTTGCTTATAAATAATATGCTTTATAAGCAAGTTTACTCCATTGATTAAGAAAACATTTTTTTATGACTAATTATATTATTTAATATATTTGCCATCATTTTTGGACTATTAGAGAAAGCATCTTTTGTAGAGCCAGCAATATGAGGCGTTATTGTTATATTATCTAGTTTTAGTATTTCATCATCTTCGGGGATTGGCTCATTATCAAATACATCTATTGCTGCTCCAAATATCCTATGTTCTTTTAAAGCTTCTACTAGTGCATCTTGATTTACCAATCCAGAACGAGCTGTATTTATCAAAACAGCATTTTTTTTCATTAGAGACAACTCTCTTTCATCAATTAGGTGATGAGTATCTTTAGTATATCTTGCGTGGATGGTTACTATATCGGAATTTCTTAAAAGGGTGTCTAAGTCTACTATTTCCACACCTTCAAAATTTCCTTTAAAGAAAGGATCATAAGCTATGATGTTGCTGCCAAATGCTTTTAAATATCCTGCTACAAGTTGTCCAATGTGACCAAATCCTACTAGGCCTACAGTTTTTCCATTTAATTCAGGTATATAACTGTTGTTTGGAAAGTCTTTCCTCCATTCATTATTTTTTAAAGCATAGTGTGATCTGGCTATATTTCTTACTTCACTTAATATCATACCCATAGTAAATTCAGCTACAGCTCTGGCATTTCTTCCAGGAGTGTTTAAAACTTTTATATTGTTTTGTTTTGCATAGTCTTTGTCGATATTTTCAGTTCCACCCCTTAAAACTCCTATAAGTTTTAAATTTTTAGCCTGTGACATTAATTTTTTAGATACTGGTGCAAATTGTACTATTATTATATCAAATTTATCTAAATCATTTAACAGTTTATCAGGTAACTCTACAGCTTCTGGACCATTCTGTTCTATGAGTAGATTATCCCTTTGAAGGTCTTCTTGATTTTCATGATACCAATTTCTTATTTCAATATTAACTCCAATTTTTTCTAAATCTTTAAGTCCATTATACATAGTTTTTTCATCGATGAAATTGTCAGCAATTGCTAATAAATTCATTTTATCACCTCTCACTAGTCTGCCTTATTTTCTGAAAATGTCATATTTATTTTGTTTATTATAGTTTTTCTTAATTCCTCTTTCATTGGTTCAAACATTTCATCTGGTAGAGGATCTATTCTTTTTTGATATTTAGCTGAGGATTTTAATCCTTTAAACATAGCTATTCTCAAATCAGCATATAGATTTACTTTTGCAATACCATTTTTTATAGCTTCCTGTACTTGATCAATAGGGGTTCCAGAACCACCATGTAGAACTAATGGTACAGGGCTTATATCATTTATTTCTTTTAATCTCTCTATATTTAAATTAGGTTCTGAAACATAAACACCATGAGATGTACCTATTGAAACAGCTAGAGCATCAACTCTTGTTCTATTTACAAATTCTAAAACTTGATTACATTCTGTTAGTTTAGTATCTCCAGTGTAGGAACCATCTAGTTCGTTACCACCTACATATCCTAATTCAGCTTCTACAGTTATATTTTTAGGATGAGCTATTTCTACAACTTTTTTAGTATTAGCTATATTTTCTTCAAAGGATAACATAGAACCATCATACATTACAGAAGTGAATCCATGTTCTATAGCTCTTTCGATTAACTCTATATCAGTTGCATGGTCTAAATGCAGTACAATAGGTATATTGTACTTTTCAGCAACTCCTTTAACCATAGATGTTATATAATCCATGCCTCTTCCATTTAAATCATGTTCCAATGCCATTAGAACAACAGGAGATTTTTTTTCTTCACAAGTATCTAATATTGTTCTGATAAGAATATCTTCTGTACAATCAAAAGCGGGTACTCCATATTTTCCTTTTCTTGCTTTTACTAAAACTTCATTTAAGTTAACTAACATTTTTTTTCCTCCTTATCTCATCAACATTCCGCCAGTAGCATCTATTGTAGCTCCAGTTATATAAGAAGAAGGTTCAGATACCAAGAATAATGCTATATTTGCTATATCTTTTGGAGTTGCAACTCTTCCAACAGGTATCCTATTCAAATAATAATCTTCTTTTTCTTCTAAAGCTTTCTTTGTCATGTCTGTTTCAACAATACCTAGAGCTATAGCGTTAATATTTATATTATGTTTAGCCATTTCTCTAGCCATAGATATAGTTAGAGAAACTACACCAGCTTTACTTGCGGCATAATGAGCATGACCAGTTGTAGAGCCATTAAAAGCTGCTTGAGATGTTACATTTAATATTTTTCCTGGTTTATTTTTCTCAATATTTTTTCTTACAAAAGCTTGACTAGTTAGAAAAACAGAAGTTAAATTTACATCAATAGTTTTGTTCCATTCTTCTAGTGAAATGTCTTCAACCCAGTTTTTAGGCCATATACCTGCATTGTTGACAAGAATATCTACATTTCCAAAAGCTTTTTCACCTTCATCTATTAATCTTTTACAATCTTCTGGATTGCCTAAATCAGCTTTTATAGCTATAGCCTTTCCACCCAATTTTTCTATCTCTTCTTTCAGTTCTAGCGCAGCTTTACTACTAGAGTTGTAATTGATAACAACATTAACACCTTCTTTTGCTAATGCTAAACATATTCCTCTGCCCACACCTCTAGATCCTCCAGTGACAACAGCACATTTTCCACTTATTCTTAAATCCATCTTAAATCACCTCAATTTATTCTTGTAATTCGTCCCATAAAGGGCTTAATATATTTATAGATTTTTTATATAAATTATATTTTTTGTCATATATATCTTTATTATCCTTATTTGGATAACAAGTATAAGCTACATTTACCATAGAATTAGATGCTGATTCATAGGACTCAAAGTTTTTAGTAGCTATTCCAGCACATATAGCAGCTCCAAGAGCACCTAATTCAGTGCTTGTAGTGACTTCTATAGGGGTTTGAAGTACATCAGCAAATATTTGAACCCAAACTTTAGATTTTGCAGCTCCACCAGCTATTCTTATAGCTTTGGGTTTTTCCCTATATTTTAATAACTTATCAACATGAGCCCTATGACAGAAAGCTACACCTTCATATATAGCTCTCAATAAATGAGCTTTTGTATGCCATCCACTTAAACCAATGAAAGAAGCTTTAGCATTGGCATCTACATTTGTTCCATATAGGAAAGGTAAAAATATAATATTACTTTCTCCAGGAGACACACTATTAACTAAGTTATTTGTCTCTTCATAAATATTTGTGCTATCAGATTTTCCATCTTTCATAAATTCAGTTACAAACCATTCTAAATTGCTAGCCGATGTAGGACTGGCTTCTGTAGTTAACCAATAACCTTTCATACAATATATAGAAGTCATGAATAGATCTTTTGATATAACTGGTTCTTTGCTAATATATTCATTTATACTCCAAGTACCAGCTACCATACAAAGCTTTTCTTCTTCTGTAAGTCCAGTAGCTATAGCAGAGGCATCTATATCAAAGAGACCACCGGCTACAGGAGTACCTTCTACAAGTCCAGTTTCTTTAGCGGCTTCTTTAGTTACATATCCACATATTTCTGAAGAATATTTTAAAGGTGCTAGTTTATCTATAACTTCTTCTATGCCAAATTCTTTCAATAAATCTTTGTCATATTTAACATCTCTAACATTCATTAAATTGGTTCCAGACATATCGGTTATTTCAGCATAGGCTTTATTAGTTAATCTATACCTTATATAATCTTTACACATGAAGATCCATTTTGTTTTTTCCAATACTTCTGGATTATTGTCTTTAAACCAAGCAAGTAAAGGAACCGGTTGACCAGCCCATATGGATTGCATAGTTTTAAGAAGTACCTTTTCAAATGTAGTATCACTATACCATTTTTCTACGTAATTCTTTGCCCTAGTGTCTGTAGATATAATTCCATTATAAGCAGGATTTCCATTATGATCTACCAGATACATTCCATTTCCATGACCAGTTGTTGCAATTCCTACTATATTTTTAGGATCTACTTTACCTATGCTTATTACGTCTTTTATAGATTTTACATTAGCTTGCCACATTTCTTCCATATTTCTCTCAGTAAATCCAGGCTTAGGCATCATGGTTTCTGTTTTATATCCAGATACTGCTATTTCATTTCCATGCAAATCGTATAATGCTGCTTTAGACATAGTGCCACCATTGTCAATACCAATTAAATATTTTTCCATACCTATCCCTCCTAAAATTAGTATTATCTATTTAAAAAATGTTGAAATTTTTATTAAAATCCAACCAAGAGGAGTAGTTGCGCCTCCAACTAAATTAGCCATTTCTGTATTAGGACCAATACCCTCAGGTAATGTCACGTTGGCTAATTCTGCAGCCTTTGTATAGTAAGGAGCTACACTAGAACCCGCATATAATACTAAAGTAATAATAACTAAACCAGTTATAAATATTCTAACCATATTTTTTTTGCAATATGGAGATACCATAGAAATTAAGAATACTATTGAAGCCAAGTCAACAAAAGGCAAAACCTTATTTCCTGGGAGTATAACTGCTAATAGTAACGCAGCTGGTATCATTAATAATCCTGTAGCTAAAACTGCTGGATCCCCAACAAGTAAAGCAGTATCAAGTCCAATATAAAATTCTCTATCTGGGAATTTTTTCTTCAAGGTTTTTTCTGCGGCATCTCTAACAGTCACTAATCCTTCTACTAATACATTAATCATTGCTGGAAGAAGTACCATAACTGCAGCAACTTTTACTGCTAATCCTAAGATATCTGTCAAATTCCATCCTGCTAGTATTCCAAGAATCGCTCCAAGAATTGTTCCAAGAGTTAAAGGTTCTCCCATAACTCCAAATTTTTCAGTTATAACGTCTGGATTAGCATCGACTTTATTTAATCCAGGGATTTTCTCAATAATCCAGTTTACTCCTATTCCAATAGGGACATACATAGCTGAAGTAGCATGGGCAAAGGAAACACCTTTCAAATCATAAGCTTTTTGAACTGTAGGAGCTGTTTTATCAGCTATTATTAAAGCGATTAAGAAATGAATAAGTGCTCCAATAGATGAAATAGCTATACTTCCTGTAACTGCATACATAACTCCCCCAGTAAGGAGAAAATGCCAATAATTAAATATATCTATATTTACCGTTTTTGTTAGATTTAAAACTAATAGAATTAAATTCAAAAATAGACCTCCAAATACTACAAAAGGTACTATTGGAGAACCCCAACCTATAGTAGCTGCTACAGGCCATCCAGCATCTACTACAGTTAAATTTAAGCCAAATCTTTCTACCATAGCTTCAGCAGCAGGCCCTAAACTATTTAATAAAAGACCAATTACAAGGTTAATGCCTTCAAAGCCAATTCCTACTAGCATTCCAGCTTTAAAAGCTTTTCCTATCTTTACACCAAAAATCAGTGCTAGTATGAAAAATATTATTGGCATCATTACAGATGGTCCCATATTGATAATTCCATTAATGATACTCATAAAAATTCCCCCTTATTATTTTTTTATTAATACAAAAAAGTCCTGCTAAGGAGAATTTTGAAAAATTCTCCTTAAGCAGGACTTCTTCTATTCACTATCCTACAAGTTCTATTTTATTGTAAATTCCAAAGGTCTTTAGTACTAGTCGTTACCCCATTAAATCCTAGTTTCTTAAATTTTTCTATGCTGTTTTTATTATCTACAAAGCCTCCGGCTAAAATAGGTATATTCTTATTTTTTGCTATTTCATCAGCAAATTTAGGAGCTAGTGGAGAAGGTAGAAGTTCTACAGCATCTGCCTGTGAATTCTTAAAAGATTTCAAACTCGAATCAACGGCTTTTGAATCCATTAGGAAAAATCTTTGAATCGTGAATAAGCCTACAGATTTACACATATTTATTGTAATCATATTTGAAGTTAGTATTCCATCGACTTTAAATAAATCTTTTAATAATTTAACTCCCATTCTATCAGGGGAGAAACCTCCTACTAAATCTACATTTACAAGAACTTTCTTATTTTGTCTTTGACATAATTTTACTAAACTTGTCAAATTACCTATATGAACTTCTGATAATAGTATAATAGGTAATGTACTTTTTAAAGCATAATCCAAGTCTTTTAAGACTCTAACGGATGGTATAATAGTAAAGGTATTAAAAATGTTTTTCAAGCTAATCACCTAAACTGAAAACGTTTTGATTTTAATTGTAGCATAAATATATTTAATGTCAATATGGAATTTTTTCTAAATATAGCATATAAAAAATGAATGAATTGAAAATACTGCACTTCGAGCTTCAAATTTTTAAAAATAAAATTCTTATATTGACAAAAGATATGGATAATATTACTATAGACATAAGCAGTTGTTTATACAATAAGCAAATATTAAGGAGCTATTTTATGACTAAAAGAGAAAAAGAAATATTAGAGCTTATATCTAAAAATCCAATGATATCTCAAAAAGAAGTAGCAGATATTTTAGGTATTAGCCGTTCTTCTGTAGCAGTACATATTACAAATCTAATGAAAAAAGGCTATATTCTTGGGAAAGGCTATATTGTAAAGACAAAGCCTTATGCAACTGTTATAGGAGGGGCTAATGTAGATATAATAGGTTTTCCTTATAATAAAATTATAAGGAAAGATTCAAACCCAGGGAAAACTAGTATTTCACTAGGTGGAGTAGGTAGAAACATAGGTGAAAATTTAGCTAGATTAGGAATAGATACAAGGCTTATAACGGTCCTTGGCAGGGATGATTATGGAAAGCTTATTATGGAAGAAGGCTTAAAGGTAGGGTTAAATATGTCTGATTCATTAGTAATTTCAGATGAACAGACTTCTACTTATCTAGGTATATTAGATGAAAGGGGAGATATGGCCTTGGCCCTTTCTTCTATGGACATATTTGAAAAGATGACTATATCTTTTATAGAAGAAAAAAGAGGTTTAATAGAAAATTCCATACTTTGTATAGTAGATACCAATATAAATATAAAGACATTGGAATACATGGTTACTAATTTTAAAGTGGATTTTTTTCTAGATACTGTATCTACATCAAAGGCTAAAAAGGTAAAAGATATAGTAGGGTATTTTCATACTATAAAGCCAAATAAGCTAGAGGCAGAAATATTATCAGGTATTGAAATAAATAATGAGGAAGATTTGAAAAGAGCTTCTTATTATTTTATCGATAAAGGTGTAAAAAGAGTATTTATCTCTCTAGGAGGGAAGGGAATATATTATTTCGATGGAAAGGTAGAAAGGCATTTTGCTTCACCAAAAGTAAAGGTAATAAATGCAACTGGAGCAGGGGATGCCTTCCTTGCAGGATTAGCTTATTCATATTTTAATGATTTTTCTAGAGACAAAACCTTAGCCTTTGCAACAGGTGCCTCTATCATTACCTTAGAAAATGAAAATACTATAAACCCTAATATTTCACCTGAAAAAATTGAAAAGAAAATAGAGGAGATGGGAATATGTTAGAAAAATATATGGAAATCAAAGAAGAAGTAAAAAAGGCTCTAGATGAAAATAAAGCTGTAGTAGCCCTTGAGTCTACTATAATAGCTCATGGTATGCCTTATCCTAAAAATGTAGAAACAGCTTTGGAAGCAGAAAGGACAATCAGAGATAGAGGAGCTATACCAGCCACTATTGCTATACTTGATGGTAAGATCAAAGTAGGACTTTCAAAAGAAGAGATAGAATATCTAGGAAAGGCAGAAAATGTATCTAAAGTTAGTAGAAGGGATCTACCTTTCATTGCAGCAAAAGGATTAAATGGTGCTACTACTGTAGCCAGCACCATGATAGTAGCTAAAATGGCTGGAATAAAGGTATTTGTAACTGGAGGAATAGGTGGAGTTCACAGAGGGGCTGAGGAATCTTTCGATATTTCAGCAGATCTTCAAGAACTTGCTAAGACCAATGTAGCAGTAGTATGTGCAGGAGCTAAATCTATTTTAGATATAGGTCTTACATTAGAATATCTTGAAACTTTTGGAGTGCCAGTTGTAGGATTTAAGACAGACGAATTTCCAGCTTTCTTTACAAGAAAAAGTGGCTTTGGAGTAGATTATAACGTAGATAGTGAAGAAGAACTGGCAAAGGCTATAAAGACTAAATGGGATCTAGGTCTTGATGGTGGAATAGTAGTTGCTAATCCAATTCCAGAAGAATATGAAATGGATGCAGATATAATAAACAGAGCTATTTCAGAGGCATTAAATGAAGCAGAAAAAAAAGAAATTAAAGGTAAGAAAGTAACCCCATTTTTACTTGAAAATGTAAAAGAAAAAACGGGGGGAAACAGTTTAGAATCCAATATTAGATTGGTATACAATAATGCATTAGTTGGAGCAAATTTAGCTATAGAATTGGAAAAATAATATAAAAAATAGTGAGTCAAACCAAGTTGATTCACTATTTTTTTGCCTTATTTATTAAAATTTAATTTTTGAAAGGAATTCTTGCAGTTCTCCAGCTATTTCTGCTAATGATTCAGTAGAAGATGCAATCTCTTCCATGGAAGCTGTTTGCTCTTCTGTAGCAGCTGAAATATTTTGAATTTGACTAGATACATTTTTACTATGCTTTTCCATAGACTTAGAAGAATTTATTACATTGGTATTTACTTCAGCTACTTGATATATGGCCTGAGTAATTTTTTCTATTTGATTATTTACATTTTTAATTAAATCATCAATTTTTTCAAAAGTGTCTTTAGCTATATTTACTGTGTTCATACCAGTATCTACATCTTTTTCATTAGAATCCATATTAATATTTGCTTCTTCTATGATATTTTGATTTTCCTTTATTAAAACACCTATTTTTTCAGTAGATTTTTGAGTTTCTTCAGCAAGCTTTCTAATTTCTTCAGCTACAACAGAAAAACCTCTACCAGCTTCTCCAGCTCTAGCTGCTTCTATAGCGGCATTTAGTGCAAGGAGATTTGTTTGTTCAGCAATAGCCTCTATTACATCTATTATGGCAGTCATTTGACTAGAACTATTATTTATATCTGTTAAAGAACCTCTAACTAAATTTGTACTTCTAGAGATATTCACCATTTGGTTGAGAGTTTCTCCTATTATCTTCTTTCCTTCGCTGGTTTCTCCTAAAACCTTGTTACTTAAATCATTTGCATCATGGGAAAGGCTAAATATACTATCTATCTCTTTAGTAACATTTTCAATATCAGAAGTTACATTTAAAACTTCTTCTAAGTGCTTATCAGAGCTATTAGCTATATCATTTGCAGATTCTGCAATATTTGTAGCAGCTGCTGTAGATTCTTGTGAGGTTGCAGCCAGTTCTTCAGATGAAGCTGCAACGTTCTCTGAAGTTTCAGTAATATGTTTTGCCAAATCTCTAAAATTGTTTAATATACTGTTAAAGGAATTAGCAATATGTCCTATTTCATCTTTTTTGTTTAAAAAGCTTTCATCTATATTTCCTGATAAATCTAAATTAGCAATCTTTTTTGCCCTATTTGTTATAGTAATTAAAGGTTTAGCAATATTTTTACTGAATATGAAAGAAAAAATAATTCCTATAACTACCGCACCTAAGGTTAAAATAAGTACTGTATTTTTTAAACTATTAAGATTAACTAGAGCT
The DNA here is from genome assembly GCA_019391515.1 of Clostridiaceae bacterium. Classification (GTDB taxonomy): domain Bacteria; phylum Bacillota; class Clostridia; order Tissierellales; family Sporanaerobacteraceae; genus Anaerosalibacter. Next base: position 49,363 of record JAHXQP010000011.1, read on the forward strand.
TGTTCTTCTGGTACAGATACTGCTATAGACCAGTTAGTAGATTTAATAGGAGCATATCCTATTAGCTTTTCCTGATTTTTATGGTTATATTTTCCTGAGCCTGCTTTACCTTTAATCATATTTTCAAAAATACTTGTTAATTCTTTGTTTTTTCCTTTTATCTTGTCCAAGTTTAACTCTTTATTGTCTATAACTTTTTTATCTGGATGATATACTATATTTCCATCTTTATTCATTAATATTGCATAGCCAGATTTTCCAACTTTTATATCACTAGCAATATTGTAAAAATCTTCTACCCTTGCATATCCTGCCAATACTCCTATTATTTTTCCTTCGTGTTTAATCGGAGCAGATATGACTATTTGCATCATACCATTGGTTTTATTCCTTATAGGTTCTGAAAAATAAGTATTCCCATTTCTTGAAGAATTAAAATATTCTTGCTCACTTATATCTGCTTTTACCCCATCAATGAAAGTTATTTTTCCTTTTGTATCTGCTATTCCAAAGTTTGCATATCCGAGCCTTTCTTTCTGTGCTTTCAATGTTGAGGCTTTTTCATTCCAAGGAACTTCAGGGTCAGAGATACTCTCAAAATTACTTAAGGTGTTGAGGGTTACTATGTATCTTTTTATCCTTTCATCAATAAGTTTGGAAGCATCTTGAGAAGTTGTTTGTAAATTGTTATATGTATCTGACAGCATAAAGTTTTTAGAAATAACAAAGGTTATAGCTCCTAAAACCAAGCATAGAATTACAATTACAGCAGTAACAGAAATCATTAGTCTAGTACGAATAGTTTTAGATTTTATTTGATCTCCTTCCTTTTTAGTTTTTTCCATAATCATCCTCCTTTATATATTTTAATATTTTACTTATAAGTGGAAAATAAATATGATAAATATGAGAATAGTAGTATTATAGTATGTATTATATCATATAGAAGGGAAAACGGACTATATATTATAGTAATAAAGACCTATACATATGTATTTACTAAAGTTATAATTAAATTTAGTTATATTTGATAAAAGTTGGGTTCAAATAAGTAAAGATGAAGATAAAATAAAGAACAATGGAAATTGATTTTTTCCACTGTTCTTTATAATTATTAGAAGTATATTCAGTATGAATTATTCATCGTGATTTTTAATATCTTCTGGTCCAAGAACTACAGGTTTCCATTTTTCTGGTTCTTTCTTCTGCATTATTTTAGCATAGATATGGAAAGCAACACCTATTGTAAAATATGCTCCCAATAAATAAAGTGAAGAGATAGCAATTTCTGATAAGGAAGCAATAATGACCCAAATAGTGAATGCTAATGCAAGTAAACCCATTAACATTCCATGTTTTATTTTAAATGGTCTTTCCCATTCAGGATGTTTCTTTCTCAAGATTAAATATGAGAGTACAACCATAAAATAAACCACTCCAGCTACAAAGGAATATATAGTATAGATATATTCAACCCATTCTTCAGGAGCAAAAACTGTAAAGTATATAGCAAATATACCGACAACTATATTTCCTAAAATGGGCTGTCCATTTTTATTTAGTTTTGCAAAAGCTGGGGATAATTGACGTTGTTGTGCAGCTCCATAAAGACATCTTGAAGCACTAAGCCAAAAGCCACTGAGAGTAGTAATGGTACCTAAAATTCCAGCTATTACTACTAAGATAGCAAGATAATGTTTTCCAATAAAATCTGCAACTCTAGGATCAACAATATCAGATTTTATAATCCAATCTACTGAAACAATTCCACCATTTCCTATAATTGCAAGACCATAGATTAAAAATGTAAGTCCAATAGCTCCTGCATAGGCTTTCCATTGATCTTTTCTTTCATAATTAGCTTCTTCAGATAATTGAGGAATTAAATCAAAACCTATATATTTAAAAATAAGTATTCCTACTGCTGCACTATAGCCAGAGAATCCTTTTGGAAACCAAGGTCTAAGATTTTGAAGACTCCAATTTCCACTAAATATAAAATTAGCAGAAACAAATATAGATGCAAAGATCATTATCCAAAACAATAGATTTTGAATTTTTCCAAGAATTTTAATCTCCATATTGGTTATAAAATACCATAGGATTAGCATAAATAACGCAATATATTTTGTTTGTTCAAAAGTAAGAGGATGAAAATAGTTGGACATAGTTACCAAACCATAAGCTACTGTAGGTATGGCTAGAACATATAATAAAAACTGAGCCCAATCAAAATACCATCCTAGATCCCAATTGAATGCATTGGAAATCCAAATATTAGCTCCTCCAGCAAAAGGAAGCATACTTGATAATTCAGAATAAACTAGCCCTAAAGGTATAACTAAAATTGCAGTGGTAAATAGTGCCCAAAAGCTTCCTGTACCACTTAATTCAAACCAATAGCGAATTTCAACCATCCAAGCTGCAATCATACCTCCAGCAGCCATAGCGATTACTTGGGATAGGGTTAATTCTTTTTTTAACTTACTCATAGTTTTTCTCCTCCAATTTTAAAATAGGCTATTATAAAGTTGCCAACTCCTATTGATAGGAGTTGGACTTTGAATTTATTTATTATTAATGGCGTTATCTATTTTAAGTTTTCAGAAATCAATTCTATGACTTCATCGGTACTCATAACTTGGCAATATATTATGTTCATAATTTCCAGCTCATTATCATGCAGTCTTTTAGTAGCAGCTGCACAACAATCTTCTACAACAATTACTTCAAATCCTTCATCAGCTAATCCCCTTACTGTAGCAGCTACACATTGGTCAGTGACTACTCCAGTTACTACTACGGTTTCAATTCCCATATTTCTAATAAGACTAGTATAGTTTGTTCCAGCTACAACACTATCTGTAGTTTTGTTAACAACGATTTCATCATCTAAAGGTTTTAGCTCATCAATTATCTGTGCACCATGTGAATTTATTGGGATCAATATGTCGTTCCATCCTGGTTTTCTTTGAACTAAACATCTATCACTTCCATCTTTTTTAAGGGAAGCTATTCTACCATGAGTTACTTCAATATTATTTTGTCTAAAGAATTTTAAAAGTTTTTGGTTGTTAGGAATTGTTACATCATAAAGCCTTTCATAGAATGGAGCCCATCTTTCCCATTCATTATTTTCTTTGTGCTCAATAGCATCACCGCAATCCTTTTTTACAAATTGATTTTGCATATCCACTATTAATAATGCTGTTTTTTCAGGATTTACTTTTATTGGTTCAGGTTCACCTGCATTTTCATAATAGAAAGAAATATACTTTTCCATAGTTTTACTCATATATATCAGTCTCCTTTTTAAAAAATTAATTTTACTTTAATTTTATATAGTGCAATAGTCATGCCATATATCTAAAGGCTGAAATTGCAACTTTTTAAAACTAAATGAAAAATAATAGTTACATAAAGGTAACAAAATGTTACTTTTAACCGACAAAAATATAAAGTTTTAGACAATATATAAGCTATTTGCTATACTAAAGGTAGAAAGTTATCTAAAAAGTCTGTAATTGAGATGATACTATAAGGGGAGAAAACTATGGAAAAAAGCTCTTTTGGTTCAAGGGTCATATTGGTGTTTTTTAGTTTTATAATATTTTTATTATTTTTATTTACACTAATACAAATAGTTAGCAATAATAAGACCGTAGAAAGTATCATGGAAGAAAATTTAGACAAGCTAGTAAATGAAAAGAAAGAATTTTTGGATTTAAGAATGAAAGGAATAGAAAGGACAGTAGAAGATTTAGGTTATATAATCTATGAATATTCAAAAGAAAACTTACAACTATCAGATGAAAGGTACATGGTTCACAATGGCATGGTTGTAGATTATAAAGATGAGGATAAAACTAGTCTATTTATTCCTAAAGATATTGAAATAAATGAAAAAATAAAAGAACAAATAAATTTTACTAAAAGAATAGAAGACAATCTTGAACGAATTATAGAGAGAAATAAAGATATTTCTTGTGTATATCTTCTTTCTGTAGATGGAGTTTTAAGAGTATACCCTTATATGAATTTAAATGATTTAGAACCTTGCCATGATTTTAGAGATGATCATTATTTTAAAATAGCAAATGAAAAGTTAGATCCAAATAGAAATGTAGTCTGGACTAAACCTTATTATGATTGGGCTGGAAGGGGTTGGATAGTTACTTGTGTTTATCCTGTATATATAGATAACGAGCTTTCATATGTGGTATTTGCTGATGTAACTCTTAAATGGCTTCAAGAAACTATAGCTGATTTCCAAATAGAAGAGTTTGGATATAGCTTTCTCATAGATTATGATGGTGAAATAATATATCATCCTAATCATAAGTTTGAACCTTTGGGAAAAGGTGAGCGTCTTTATGAAAATATATTTGTTTTAAATCAAAACAATCAATATAAAAATATTTTGAAAAACATGGTAAAGGGAGAGAAAGGCAAGGGAACTTATTATAGCTCAAAGGATAAAAAATACAATTTGGTTTCCTATGAGTCCATAGAAAGACTTAAGTGGAGTATAGGGTTTGATGTAAATAAGGATGAATATGCACTTAATTCAAAGAAATATATTAGCCAATATTTTATATTTCCTATAATTATGGCCTCTATTATATTGGCATTAGGTTGTTATTTATTGAAGAAAATATCTGAACCTATCCAAGCTCTTTCTACTAGTGCAGAAAAAATGGCTTCAGGAGAGTTTCTAGAGTTGAAGGATATTAAAGGAGGAAAGGAAATTGAAATTTTAGCAAACTCCTTAAATACTATGAGCTGGACCTTAAAAGAATATATGAATGATTTAATAAGGACTAACATGAAATTGGAGGCATTATTTAATAGTATAAAAGGACTTCTCTACACTGTAAATGAGGATTACGAGATAGTTTCTATTAATAGTTATGGAAGGGAAATAACTAAAACTTTAAAAAAGGATCCTATAGGGTGTAAATGTTATGAATTTTTTAAGAATAGTGAAAAGCCTTGCCAGGATTGTCCTATAAAAGAAACAATGAATACCTATAAAGAATCTTTTAGAGAAATGAAATTTAAACAAGATATTCTCCATGTTTGGACCTTTCCAATATTTGATGATGAAGGTAAATTAGATGAAATAGTAGTTTACAGTATGAAGGCTACAGAAAAAGCAATTCTTGAAAGGGAATTTTACCAAAGAGAAAAACTAGCAAGTATAGGACAAATGGCTGCAGGGGTTACCCATGAGTTAAAAAATCCTTTGTCTGTAATAAAGGGATGCAATTATTTATTAAAAAGTGTCATAGAAGTTGAAGATATAGAAGAAGAAAACAGAAAAGAAATAAAGGAAATAATCGATGAAATAAATAATAGTATAGATAGATCAGAAAATATAATATATAATTTATTAGATTTTTCTAGAAAATCTAATAAAGAAAAAGAAGAAATAAATTTGGAAGGCCTTATAAATCAACTATTTATTTTAAATAAGAAATATATAATTGAACAGGATATAGAAATATATTTAAACTTTCATTCTAGACCTTTAAATATACAGGCTAACCTAGATTCTATGAAACATGTTTTCTTAAATATTATTGAAAATGCAATTCAAGCTATGCCTGATGGAGGTAAGCTAAAGGTAGAAGGACAAGAGTTTAAGAATAAGGTCCAAATAATCATAGAAGACTCTGGATATGGAATAAAAGAGGAAGTACTAAAAGAGATATTCAAACCTTTTTTCACAACTAAACCTAGAGGAATAGGTACAGGAATAGGTCTTTGGATTGTAAAAAATGAGTTAAAAGAAAACAATGGAGATATAGAGGTTTCAAGTACTATTGATAAAGGCACAAAGGTTATAGTATACTTTTCAAAAGATTATAAAGGGAACAATTAGGGGGTGGAAAATATGACAAAAATCCTTCTTGTAGATGATGAAATAAGTTTTCTAAATATATATAAGAAGATACTGAAAAAGAATGGATATGAAGTTGTTACTGCCAATAATGGATTAGAGGCATTGGATATTTTCAAAAAACAATCATTTAATTTGATCATATCAGATATGGTGATGCCTAAAATGGATGGACTACAACTTTTAAAAGAAGTAAATAAACAAGGTACTGTACCAATGATTATTCTTACTGGAAAAGGTAGTATAGAATTAGCGGTAAAAGCAATAAAAGAAGGGGCTTATACTTTTCTATCTAAACCTGTAAATATAGATGAATTTTTAATAGAAATAGAAAAATGCTTGAACCATCAAAACCTTAGAGATGAAAATCAATATTTAAAGGAACAAATATTGGAAGGACAAAATGAGTTTCTTGGTGAAACCGAAAGTATAAAAGATATAAAAGAGAGAATAAACATAGTAGCAAAAACAGATTCAACAGTGCTTATTAGGGGAGAAAGTGGGACAGGTAAGGAGCTCGTTGCAGAACTTATTCATAAAAATAGTTTGAGAAAAGGAAAACCTTTTATTAAAGTGAATTGTGCTGCTTTAAGTGAAAATGTACTGGAAAGCGAATTATTTGGTCATGAAAAAGGTGCTTTTACTGGTGCCTTATATGAAAGGAAAGGCAGATTCGAGTTAGCCAATAAAGGTACTATATTTTTAGATGAAATAGGAGATATATCCTTAGATATGCAGACAAAGTTACTTAGGGTTATTCAAGAGAAGGAATTTGAAAGGGTAGGTAGTAGCAAGACTATAAAAACAGACTTTCGATTAATAGCAGCTACAAATAGAAATTTAGAAAAAGAAATTGAAAAAGGTAATTTTAGGGAAGATCTTTATTATAGAATTAATGTGATCCCTATATGTGTTCCACCACTAAGAGAAAGAAAAGGAGATATAACACTACTTTTCAATTATTTCATAGGAAAGTTTTCTAAAGAAATGAGGAAAGATATATCTAATATATCTCAAAAAGCTAAGGAACTTCTAATTTCCTATAATTGGCCTGGAAATGTAAGAGAGCTAAGAAATATTTGTGAAAGGTTAGTGGTTTTTACCCAAGGTGATACTATAGATGAAAGCTATTTACCTATGGAATTTTTCCATAAAGATAAATTTTTAAACAATAAAAAAACATTGGATTTTAAAAAAGCTAGAGATAACTTTGAAAAAGATTTTATTCAAAAGGCATTAATAAGAAATAAGGGAAATGTATCTAAAACAGCAGAAGAAATAGGAATAGCAAGGAAAAATTTATATGAAAAAATAAATAAATATGATGTAAAAAAATAGTGTAATTTAAAGATAAGGGAATGTAACATAAAGTTAACACTTCTTTTAGAAAAGGTATAGATTAGTTTTTAAAATGGCTAATTTATACCTTATTTAATTTATTAATATCCTTAAAAAACAATGATTAATAAGGTGAAATAGTATATAATATTTGGTACATGAGAGGAGAATATATATGTCTGAAAAAACTATACCTTTTAAAATAAAAACTGTAGAGCAGGCCTATAGTTCTATAGCAGAGGGAATTGTTTTAAAAGAGTTAGATGACTTTATAGAAATCTCTATAACAAAGGAGTTTCCAACTCCAGGCTATGATATGAAAATAAAAGAAATAATAGAAGAAGATAAAGGAAAATTTGAGATAATTGTTTCTATTATACCGCCTATAAAAGATAGTATTCTCTTGCAAGTAATAACATATAAAACTATACTTATTGAAGTAGATAGATACCATTTAGGAAATGAGCCTTGTACATTTGATTATAAAATAGACAATTTTTAGAGATTAGACCTAGAAAAGAACAATGTTAAAGATAGACTTGAGGAGGAAGAAAATTGAAAATACTTATAGTAGATGATTCAAGATTTACTCAAAAAATCGAAGGCAATCTTTTGAAAAAAAACATGCCAAAATCAGAAATATATTATGCCAATAATGGGGAAGAAGGCTTAGAAAAATATAAAGAGTTAGGACCAGATTTTGCTATTATCGACTTATTGATGCCTGGCATGTCAGGTCTAGAGCTTATAGAAAAAATAAAAGGATATGACGAAGAGGCAAAGCTTGTAGTAGTATCGGCAGATGTACAGGAAAAAGTAAGAGAAGAAGTTGAGGATTTAGGAACAAATGGATTTATAAACAAACCTTTAAATGAAGAGAAGGTGGCAGAAATTTTAAAATGCATAGGGGTGTAGGACAATGTACTATAAAGGAGATATGAAAGAAGATATACTAAAAGAGCTTATAAATATCTATGTTGGACAAGCAGCTAGTTTACTATCAGAAATAGTAAACAATAAAATAGAATTAAGGGTTCCAGTAATAAAAATATTGGACAATGAATATGGATTAGAAAGTGGAGAATATCCCCACCTTTTAAAAGGTGCCCTAATGGTATCCAGTATGAGATTTGAAAATGAGCTAAAAGGAAGGGCAGAACTTATATTTCCAGCTAATCATATAAAGGAATTAACTTCTATTTGTATGGGAGAAGAAATAGAAGAAGTTCATGAGTTAGCAGAATTTACAGATGCAGATTTAGATATAATAAAAGAGATAGGAAATATAGTTTTAAACGCAGTAATAGGAGGTTTGGGTAACTTTCTTCAAATGAAAATTGACTATTCCATGCCTGAAGTTAGAATATTTGACAATATCGAAGTAGAAAAACTTTGGGATAGTAGAAAAAGAATGAACATGCTTATCTTATTTGTTACCTTCAAAATTGGGGGAGCAGAGATAGATGGTGCACTAATAATAAACTTTACTCTAGATTCAATGAAAGAATTGATGAGCAAAGTAGAGGAGATAGAAAGTAATTTGTAGGTGATAAAGTGGAAATTTATACAAGTATGTTAGATAATATAAATGAAGGGATTATACTAATAGATGAAAGTTTGTCTATTAGGTTTTGGAATAAATATATGGCAAATACTACAGATTTGTCTAGAAAAGATGTTGAAGGAAAGTATATCTATGAAATTCTTCCTAGGTTCAAAGAAACAATATTTTTAAAAACTTTCCGTACAATGATTAGAGAAAATCAAAAACATTTTTTTTCTGCAGCCCTTCATAAAAACTTTGTCTATGATAAAAATTATGGAGACCATAATTTAAGACAGAATTTAAAAGTAAGCACCATATCTATAGATAAAAAAAATTATATTTTAATGGAAATAATTGATGTAACAGGGGAGTATATTAGAGTAGAAGGATATAAAGATTATATTAAGAAATTTAGGGATATTGAAAGAAGCTTAAATAAAAGTGAACTTAAATACAAAATTTTATTTGAAAATATGATTAAAGGATTTTTATATACAAAGATTGTGAAAGATGATAATGGGGACATTAAAGATTTACTTATACTAGATGTAAATAAAGCTTTTTTAAATTTTTTCAAAATAGAAAAAGAGGATGTCTTGCATAAGGAATTGTTTACTAAACTTAAACATTTAGTTTGTAAAAGGAGCTTTATAGATGAAATTAAAAAACATGCATTGGAAGGAGATACACTAAAGATTGATGAAATGCATATTCCAAAACTAGATAAAACAATTGAAATACTAGGTTATAAAATGGGGAAAGATAGCTATGCTCTCATTTTTGATGATATAACTGAGAAAAAGAATAATGAAAAAGCTATAATAAACCTAGCCTATTATGACCAATTAACCAATCTTTACAATAGGAAAATATTTATGGAAAGAGTAGAGAAGGAAATTTTAGGCGCTAGAAGCAATAAATCTAAATGTGCTTTAATTATGCTAGATTTAGATAAATTTAAGGATATAAATGATACATATGGTCATTATTATGGTGATGAAGTGCTTAAGATATCTTCAAAAAGGATTAAAAATATTATTAGAAAAGGAGATTTTGCAGGAAGATATGGAGGTGATGAGCTTTTAATTTTCATTTCCAACATCAAAAAAGAATCTAATATAGAAATAATTGCAAGGAGAATAATAAGGTCTTTAAAAATTCCAATAGATGTTGAGGGAGTTGTTATTTGTCCTTCTGCAAGTCTTGGAATAAGTATTTATCCAAATGATGGTTCAAATGTTGATGACCTTTTAAGAGTTGCCGACAAGAATTTATATAAAGCCAAAGTAAAAAGAGGGGGCTACTGTTTTAGGTAGTCTTTTTCGTAATAAAAAATATTTATAATCATATTGAAAATATTTTTAAAATTAACTATAATGTATTAGTTTAAATATATTTGGGAGGTCTTAAACTTGAGCAGCAAAAATACAGCAGCCCAATCAGCAGCTATGATTGCAGCAGTTACATTATTTAGTAAGTTTTTAGGGTTTTTAAGAGAAGTGCTTATTGCTTCAAAGTTTGGTTCTGGTTATGAAACAGATACCTATTTTGTTGCCATGACGGCAACAGTTTTGATAATGACTACTATTGGAGCAGCACTTAAGACTACTCTTATTCCAATTTTTTCTGAAATAAACGAGGTAAAAGGTAAAGAAAGAAAATTAAAATATATGAACAATGTACTAAATGTTATATTTTTAATAACAGTTGGACTAGTTATTATAGGTTATTTTGCTTCTCCTCTTGTAGTGAAAGTTTTAGCTAAAGGATTTACAGGAGAACAATATGACTTGGCTATAAAACTTAACAGAATTGGTCTTCCTATAATCATATTTATGGGACTTACTTATGTCTTCTCAGGTTTTCTTGAAAGCAGTGAAATATTTGGACCACCAGCTATAGCAGGTATTCCATTTAACTTAGTATATATAGGATATCTTTTAACAGTCTCAAAAAAATTTGGAATTATAGGGCTTATGGTAACAAGTGTCATAGCAGCAGTAGCCCAATGGTTAATTCAAATACCAGCTGCCAAAAGATTAGGTTTCAGACATTCTTTTGAAGTAGATTTAAAAGACAGATATGTTGAAAAAGCTTTAGTTCTAGTAGCTCCAGTGTTATTAGGCTCTGCTGTTCAGCAAATAAATGTAATAATAGATAGAACTTTAGCTTCTAGTTTGAAAGAAGGAAGTATTTCAGCATTAAATTATGCATCAAGGGTGAACGACATTATTATATCTGTATTTGTAATGGCAATAACGACAGTTATATTCCCTATGCTTTCTAAAGCTTTTACGAGGGATGATCTAAATGAGGCTAGAAGCATAATGGAAGAAGGCATAAATATTATTTTGATAATAACTGTACCTGCTACTATGGGAATAATGATACTTGCAGGACCAGCTATAAAAGTATTTTTTGAAAGGGGAGCTTTTAATAGAGAGGCAACCCTTATGACATCAAGTGCATTAGTATTTTACTCCATAGGTCTTATTGCAAGTTCTTTAAGACTTATGTTAAACAAGGTATTTTATTCAATTCAAGATACTTCTACTCCAATGATCAACGGTGTAATAGCGGTAGTAATAAATGTAGTATTCAACTATATATTAGTAAGATACATGGCTCATTCAGGACTAGCATTGGCTACAAGTATTTCCTCTATAATGACTACTATACTCTTGTTTATAGCTTTAAGAAGGAAGATAGGAAGAATAGGTATGAAATCTTATTTTATCTGCTTTATAAAAACCTCAATAGCTTCAATAATAATGGGATTATCAGTATATATGTTATACTATGGTTTTGGAGGATTGTTACCAAATAAAACCATTGTAGAACTTTTATTACTTGTACTAGCAGTAGTTATAGGTGTATTAGTTTATTTTGTTCTATGCTGTTTGTTGCAGGTAAAAGAAATTAGAGTACTTTTGAAAAGGGTAAAAAAGACTAGACGATAGGTATGGCCTATTAAATTTAAAAAAGTGATTATACTAACATGTAAGGAGTGGCCAATTATAGAAAATGATGGAGATATTTAAAAACTTTCTGAGCCAGGAAATGGAATTAGAAGGTGTAACGGATGAAGAATTAAAAATTGCACTGGATCAGATTGGGAGAGATTTAGTTTATAATTATCTTTTATTTGGACAAGATGTAACAGTGGATATATTTATAAAGAATTTAAAAAGATATTTATATCTTAACAGCCATTTATAGAATTAAAAATAAGAGCCAGAAAATCTGGCTTTTATTTTTATGTTTATCTTTCAGGTTTGTGAATAGTATCTACAATAACAGCTATGGCATTGTCACCAGATATATTGCATGCAGTTCCAAAACTATCTTGTGTAATGTACAATGCTATCATAAGTGCTATTTGAGCATCGGTAAAATGTAGTATAGATTGGATAACTCCAAGAGCAGCCATTACAGCACCACCAGGAACACCAGGAGCAGCTACCATAGTAATACCTAACATAGCTATAAATCCAAACATTTGGCTAGGAGTAAAAGGTATACCATTTAACATCATTACAGCAATAGCACAACTAGTCAAGGTAATAGCGCTTCCAGATAGATGTATAGTTGCACAAAGTGGAATTACAAATTCCCTTATACCTTGAGATACTCCATTATTTTCTGCAACCTTTAAATTAACTGGAATAGTAGCGGCAGAAGATTGAGTACCAATAGCAGTTATATATCCAGGTACTTGATTTTTTAGCATTCTTGGGAGACTCCTTTTTCCAACAGCAGAAGCAATTGAAAATTGTATTAATATAATTACAAAGTGAGTAGCTATAACTATTAAAAATACTTTCCAAAAGACTGATAGAATTCTAGCTACTTCACCAGCATAAGTCATATTGGCAAATATACCTAATATGTGAATAGGTAGTAGTGGTATAATTACTTTGCTAATAGTTTTTTCCATAATCTGTTGAAACTCTGAAGCAGCATTGTAAAGGGTTCTTCCCTTTATAGCAGATATACCTAATCCTAATAAGAATGCTAAGATCAATGCAGTCATTACATTCATAAGAGGAGGTATCTCTATTTCAAAGAAAGCTTGCAAAAGTTTATCTTCTGGATTAGCTGCCTTTGAAAGGACATTTGATGTATGAATAAATAGTGGGAAAATATTAGTTGAAACAATATAAGCTAAAGATCCAGCAACTAAAGTAGAACCATAAGATATAGCAGTAGTAATTCCTAGTAGTTTTCCAGCCCCTTGTCCTAAATCAGCGATGCCTGCTACAACAAATCCTATAATAATAAAAGGTATAGCAAAATCTAAAAAATTGCTAAAAATTGAATTGAATGTAACAAAGATTCTTACTATTGGTGCAGGAAAAATATTTCCTATAATAATACCTAATATAATAGCAATAATTAGCTTAGGAACTAATCCTAACTTTTTCATAATAAATATCCACTCCTTTTTATTTATTTTATATTTTAACTCCTCTTAGCAAGAATTCTCCTTTATCCTATAAATGGTGGTGGTTCACTAGAAGAAATTATGTAAGCTTATGACTATATAATTCCCATTTTTTTAAAAAATAATTACTAGTTTGACAATAAGGCATTATTAAACCGATATAATAATAACTTACATATTTGAAAAAGGGTAGAATATAAGGAAAACTTATTTAGATTATACAATAAATATTGTAAAAATCAACCATAACTTATTAAATTTTGCAAAAATAACAAAAAGTATCCCACGAAAAATACTTCCAAGTAGATAGTCTATCTTTAATTAATTAAACTGTCTACTTTGGAAGTATCATATCAAACTGGCTGCTTTTTAACCCCTCTTAACAAGAATTCCCTTTCATAAATGAATTCAATAACCTTATATAATGGTTGGCTTCCCTTAAAATATGGTCTCCCAATAATGGATAAGCAATAGATTTAATTTGACAATTAATAATTCCCTCGGTTCCTTCACGCTTAAAGTCTCTTATTCCAATAGTAGCTTCTAAACTTTCTTCTGTAATCTCTGGAATTGAAGAATCATTTTCGGTAGCTTCTTCAACTAGTTCATTAAAGATATTGGCATATTCATTAGAAGTATTAAATAGTTCTACTTCAGTAGGATCCAATAGACCCCTTATAAATAGTGCATGTTCCCCCATTATTGTATTCCAAAATATTTCTTGTTCAAGTATTGTATCCCTAGTTTTATCCTTACATGGACTTTGTAAATTCATTAGCATTTTTAAATAAAGTTTTGCTTCTCTTAAAATATGGTCTATAAGCAAATAATATAAGTTTATAAATATACTACAGTTCAATATATTGTTAATAATCTTTTCTTTAAAGTCTATTACTGCAGAAACTAGAGTTATAGCTCTTTCATTTAAGCTATATACTTCTTGTTCTAGTTTAGGAGTAAAGCAAAAGTTTTGATCTGATACTAAAAGATTTTCAAGTTTTGTAATATTAGTATCTATACAGATGCCGGTATCAAATTCAGATATTTTTTCAGATTTTAACGTAATTGGAGTGATTAACTCCCCAGAGTCTAATACTTCACTGCTTAATGGGCCATTAGATATTGAGACAACTTCCATTAACAGCTTTTCAATCTCTTCTTTAAGGGTATCAGCTTCCAGTATATTATCACTGTTTTTCATCATAAATGCTGCTTCCATAAAAATTAAATGCTCTTTCATTATTCTGCCAAAAAATAGATTAAGTTCTAAGGACATTCTTATATAATCTTTCCGAGACAACAAATTATCCCTCCTAATTTATTTATAATCATACTAGAATATATTAATTTATTTTTATATTTATTACCATTTCACTAAAGTAGAAAATAGAGAAATAAGAACTAAGTTTGTTTTAGAGAAAGGATTACTATTAAAATTAGTACTATGTTATAATTAAAATGTAAAATATTATTTATCAAAAATCTATATGAAAGGAGAGATGAAGACTATGAATTTACCACAAATAAAAAGTAAAGGGAGTCTAACGGAAAAGACATATAATACTTTGAAAAGGGCAATATTAGATTTGGATTTAGAACCAGGGAAACTTTTGACAGAAGAAGAACTTTCAGAACAATTAGGAATTAGTAGAACACCATTAAGAGCAGCTTTAAGTAAACTGGAATATGAAAACCTTATCACAGTAATTCCAGGTAGAGGGACTTATGTTGCCGAACTTTCAATAGATTATATGGAGGATATATTTGATGTTCGTGAAGTTGTAGATATGCTTTCTGTAAAATTAGCTGCTGAGAGAAGGACAGATAAAGATATAAAAGAAATGTATTTTCTAATAGAACAACAGGAACAACTTCTTCAAAATAAAGAGGTTGATGTAAAACAGTTTATTAAGCTAGATATAGAATTTCATTGTGTCATATCTAGAGCAACTAATAATGAAATACTAAAAAGGTTAACTTTAGAGTTAGTAGAAAGCTATAATAGATATATTTTAGTAGCACCATTTTTAGATAGAGCAAGTACTATAGCTTCAGAACACAAACAAATAATAGAAGCAATTAAAGAAGAGAATGGGGAAAAAGCTGCAAAAATAGTACAAAATCATATTAGTGATATAAGAGAAAGTTTAAAAGAAAGAATTAAAAAGATTTTATGATCATAGCAGTATACAAATACAAAAAAATTCATAGGATGGTGTGTTCACTGTGTCTGAAAAATTCAATGTAATTGTCCATAGCTTAATTGTAGATGATCCATATATAGAGGAAAAAGTACTATCTCCAATAGCAGATATAAAGTTCATACCTAATGATAAAAGAGATGATTTTTACAAAGCTGTTTTTAAAGCTCATGGAATAATAATAGCAGATAGGAAAATAAATTCAAATACTATAAAGAATATGAATAGGTGTAAGGTGATTTCAAGACAAGGTGTGGGAGTAGATAACATTGATGTAGATGAAGCTAGGAAAAATAATATAGTTGTAACAAATGTACCAGATTATTGTACTGAAGATGTAGCCAATTATACAGTAGCTAGCATATTATCTATAACAAGGCATATACATATATATAATAAATATGTAAAAGAAGGAATATGGAGTGTAGAAAGCCCTTTCAGTACAAACAAACTTCCTCCTATAAGAAGGATTAGTACACAAACACTAGGAGTAGTTGGATATGGAAAGATAGCAAAAGCTGTTGTAGATAAAATGAAAAATTTTAATGTTAATATTTTAGTTTATCATCCTAGAATAAAAGAAGAATTTAAAGAAGAAGAGGTTAAGTTTGTTGATTTTGAAAGACTTTTGAAAGAGTCTGATATTATCACCTTACATATTCCTTTAACTGAAGAAACTAGATATATGTTTGATATAGAAGCATTTAAAACAATGAAAAATACATCTTTTCTTGTAAATACATCTAGAGGAGCTGTAGTTAAAGAAGAAGATTTGTACACAGCTTTAAAAGAAAGACTAATTGCAGGAGCAGCTATAGATGTTATGGAAGAAGAACCTCCTAAAAAAGATAATCCCTTATTAAAGTTAGATAATATAATTATTACGCCTCATATGGCTTTTCTATCAGAAGATTCTTATGAAGAGATGAGAATAAAGGCAGCAGAAAATGTTAAAAAAGTTTTATTGAAAGCAAAAACTATTTTATAATTGATAGCATTTTAACAATAGGATATGATATGGAATGAAAAAGTGAGTTTTTTAATCTGTATTGAAAGGACAACCTTAAATATGGGGTAAAATAACTATTGAATTGTCAGAATCTTATCTATATAATGAATGTATACAAATACATATACAAAATCATCCATAATATTTTTTTACTTTGAAAAGAAAACGATTTCCGAGGAGGTGGAGAAAAAGTAAGTTTTTTCAAATTTTCTAAAATAAGGGAGGAATTTATATGGAATTATTTTCAAAGATAGTTGGATGGCTATGGGGACCGCCTCTAATTATTATGATGACGGTAACAGGACTTTATTTTACTATTGGTTCAGGCTTTTTCCAGTTTTCAAAATTTGGACATATAATGAAAAAAACTTTTGGCTCTATTTTAGGTAAGGAAGAAGATGAAGGCGGAGAAGGTTTACTTTCTTCATTTGAAGCTATAAGTGTTGCCATAGGAGGCTCTGTAGGTGTTGCTAATATTGGTGGTGTAGCTACAGCAGTAGCAGTAGGTGGGCCAGGAGCAATATTTTGGATGTGGATGTCAGCACTTCTAGGTATGGTTTTAAAGATGGCAGAAGTATCTTTATCAGTATATTATAGAAATAAAGATGAGAACGGCGTCCCATTTGGTGGTCCTACATTCTATATGGAAAAAGGGTTGGGAGAAGAAAGAGGAATTAAAATATGGCCCGTATTTGCAGTAATATTTGGTGCAGGAATATTTTCAACGTTTTTCCTAACATTACAAAACTATACTGTATCAGAAGCCATAGGTAATACATTTGGTATAAGCCTTATAACTGTAAGTGTTGTTTATGTAATATGTACTTATTTAATCATAAGTGGTGGTATTCCAAGTTTAGGTAAAGTTGCAGCAAAGATTGTTCCTTTTATGTGTTTATTCTATATAATCGGTGGTCTTATAATAATATTCAAAAACATTACTCTACTTCCTCAAGCACTTTCAATGATAATAAAAGGAGCTTTTACTGGTACTGCAGCTGTAGGAGGATTTGCTGGTATAGGAGCTATGAAAGCTTTACAACTAGGTATGGCAAGAGCAGTATATAGTAATGAAGCTGGTTGGGGTACTTCTCCAATGATTCATGCTACAGCAAAAGTTGAACATCCAGTGAAACAAGGACTTTGGGGAGCATTTGAAGTATTTATAGATACAATTGTAGTTTGTACAATAACAGCATTAGTAGTTATTATGACTGGACAATGGTCAACAGGACTTGATGGAGCAACATTGGCCTTAACTGCTTTTGAAGTAGGATTAGGTAGATTTGGAAGAATAATAATTGCATTTTCTATATTCTTACTTGGACTTTCAACAACAACTGGTTGGTATGCATACTATGAAGTTATTCTTCGTCACTTATTTAAAAATAGACCTGATATAAAAGACAATATCCTTAAAGTATATAGATGGGTATATCCTATACCAGGAATGATTTTAGTAATTATGGCAGTAACAAGTGGACTACCGGGAGCAACAGTATGGTTATTTGGAGATTTTACATCCGCTATTCCAACATTTGCAAACGTTATAACAATAATGATACTTAGCCCTGTTTTTTTCAAGCTTGTTAAAGACTATAAAGCAAGATATTTAGGAATAGGCAAAGTAGATCCAGAGTTTGAAGTGTTTTATGAAGAAAAGAAGAAAAAAGCATCTATGTAGTTAGCAAAAAAAGGAGGTCTTTATATTGGACAGAATTTTTATGAACGGAAAAGTGGCAACTATAGACTCAAAGAACTCTTTTGCTGAGGCTGTGGCTGTAGAAAATGGAAAGATAGCTAAGGCAGGCTCTAATGAAGAAGTTTTAGAACTTAAAAATGATAATACAGAAGTCATAGATTTAGAAGGAAAACTTCTTCTTCCAGGATTTAATGATAGCCATATGCATTTACTAATGTATAGTTATCATCTTCAAAATGTAAATCTTGTAGGGACTACTTCTATAGATGAGATGATAGAAAGAACAAAAAAATTTATAAAAGAAAGAAATATTGCTCCAGGGAAATGGGTCTTAGGAATAGGTTGGAACCAAGATTATTTCACAGAAGGAGAAAAGGTTTTCCCAACTAAATATGATTTGGACAAGATATCTACTGAACATCCAATAGTTTTTATAAGAGCCTGCTATCATATAGTAATAGCAAATAGTAAGGCTATGGAACTGGCTGGAATAACTAAAGATTCTCCTCAAATAGAAGGAGGAAAATTTGATATTGATGAAAATGGGGAACCTATAGGAATATTTAGAGAAAAAGCTCAAGGTCTAATAACTAGCCATATTCCAGAGCCTACAGTAGAAGAAATAAAAGAAATGCTTATTGAAGGCATGGGAAATGCCAACAAATGTGGACTTACATCGGTACAAACAGATGACTTTGAAGCCATACCGGGAAAAAATTATGAAAATATAATTAAAGCTTATAAAGAACTAAATGAAGAAGAAAAAATAAATTTAAGGATATATGAACAATGTCTACTACCAAGTATGGAGAGACTTAAAGGATTTTTAGATAGAGGATATAGAACGGGATATGGGGATGATTTCTTTAAAATAGGGCCATTAAAGTTATTAGGAGATGGATCGCTTGGAGCAAGAACGGCAGCTTTAACTAAACCTTATGCAGATTGTCCAGAAACTTGTGGTATACCAGTATTTACTCAAGAAGAAATAGATGAACTAGTAGAAATAGCTCACAACAATGATATGCAGATAGCAATCCATAGTATAGGAGATAAGGCAATGTATATGGCCTTTGGAGCAATAGAAAAAGCATTGGCTAAAAATCCAAAAGAAGACCATCGTCATGGATTGGTACATTGCCAGATAACTGATAAATACCTATTAAACAAGTTTAAAGAATTAAATACAGTAGCATATATTCAACCAATATTCTTAGACTATGATTGGCATATAGCTGAATCTAGAATAGGGAGCGAACTACTAGAAACCTGCTATAATTGGAGAACCCTATTGCATAGTGGAGTCCATCTAGGATTTGGCTCAGATGCGCCAGTAGAATCCTTTGATGTACTAAATGGAATATATGAAGCTGTAACAAGTAAGGATTTAACTGGAAAACCAGAAGGTGGGTGGAAACCAGATCAAACCCTTACAGTAGAGGAAGCTGTTCATTGCTTTACTATGGGAGGAGCATATGCTTCCTTTGAAGAAAATGTGAAGGGATCTATAGAAGAAGGTAAATTAGCAGATATGGTAGTACTTTCAAGGGATATATTTGAAATACCAGAAGATGAAATAAAAGATGTAGAAGTAGAGATGACAATTTTCAATGGAAAAATAGTATATAAAAAATAGGAGGGGAATTATGTATTTAAACTGTTTGGAGGAAGTTAAAAATATAACTAAAGAATTAGTGAAGGTACCAAGTATAGTAAAAACAGATGGAGAAACTAAATGTGCACAGAAAATCTATGACTATTATAAAGAAATTTCATATTTCAAAGAAAATCCGGAAAGGCTTCAAATGGCTCAAACTATAGATGACGAAATAGAAAGACATATAGTTGTTGCCCATGTAAAAGGTACAAAAGGAGATTCAAACAAAGCTATAATACTTATGGGACATTTAGATACAGTGGGAGTAGATGATTTTGGAACTATTAAAGAATATGCCTTTGACCCAGACAAACTTCCAGAGATTTTAAGAAAATTAGATTTAGGCGAAGAATTAAATAAAGACATAGATTCGGGAGAGTATATGTTCGGAAGAGGAGCTCTTGATATGAAATCAGGAGTGGCAGGTCATATGTATTTAATAAAATATTTTTCAGAACATCCAGAAGAATTAAATGGGCATCTTATAGCATTAGCAGAATGTGATGAAGAAGACAATTCCCATGGTATACTAACTGGTTTGAAAGTCTTTAAAGATATAAAAGAGAAGGAAAACTTAGAATATGTTGCAGCTATAAATGCAGATTATTCTACTCCATATCATGCAAAAGATGAAAACAGATATGTATACTTTGGAACTATAGGAAAACTACTTCCATCCTTCTATGTAGTAGGAAAAGAAACTCATGTAGGCCAAGCTTTTGGTGGATTAGATCCAAACTTAGTAGTGGCAGAGCTTACAAGGCTTATAGAGTTAAATCCAGAACTTTGTGATGAAGCCTTTGGAGAAGTAACTATACCTCCAATGTCACTAAAACAAGCAGATTTTAAAGAAGGATATACAGTTCAAACTGCCTTAGCTGCTTATTCCTATTATAACTTCTTTACTCATAGCATGAGTCCAAAAGATGTAATGGAAAAGATGAAAGAAAAGGCAGAAGAAGCCTTTGACAATATTGTAGAATATACCAATAGTTCCTATAAAGAATTTTGTGAAAAAGGAGGCCATACATATACAAAGCTTCCATGGAAGAAAAGGGTATATACTTGGGACGAGTTTTACAATGAATTAGTAGATATTCACGGAGATAAATTTAAAAAACATATACACGATTTTGCAGATGAATTAAATAAAAAACAACCAACTATGGATTTAAGAGAATTCAGTGCAAAGGTTATAGAAGAAGCTTGGAAATGGGTTGAAGATAGGAGGCCAGCTATAATAATATACTACTCTTCAATATTTTCAGCTAGAATAGAAGTAACAGGAAAAGATGAAAAAGAGAAAAATCTATTGAATAGCGTCAATGAATCTATAGATTTTGTACAGAAGTATTCAGATAAACCTATAGTAACTAAAATGTTCTACCCATATATTTCAGATTCTAGCTTTATGACAATAAGTGATGATCTGGAAGATTTAAAGGCATTGGAAAACAATATGCCAGCTTGGGGAACAAAATATATATACAATGTAGATGATATATTGGCTATAAATGTTCCAGTAGTTAATATAGGTACCTTTGGTAAAGATGGACATAAAGTAACTGAAAGGGTTCATATGAAACATACCTTTGAAAATGTGCCTAATATAACGTATAATACAATTAAAAGAATATTAGCCTAAAAATTACAAGTATTTCAATAAACAACTAAAGGTAATAACGCCATATTACAATAGGAAACTCCTTTCTGTAGCTTATAGGAAGGAGTTTCCATGTATCGTATACTTCTGAAATTAATTTAAAAAAAGGGGGCTTTTATATGGATAAGATAATGATAAACGGAAAAATAGCTACAATGGCTTCAGAAGATATGTTCTGGGTGGAAGCTATAGCTATAAAGGATAAAAAAATAGCTAAAGTAGGTGCCAATGAAGAAGCACTAGCTTTTAAAAGTGATGATACAGAAATAATAGATTTAAAAGGTAAAACGGTACTTCCAGGTTTTAACGATAGCCATATGCATCTACTTAGCTATGGATATTCTTGTAGAGCTGTAAATTTAAATGGAACAGAGTCTATAGATGATATAGTAGGAAGGATAAAGGACTTTATTGAAGATAAAAATATAAAAGAAGGGAAATGGATTGTAGGAAGAGGATGGAATGATGATTATTTTAAAGATGAAAAAACTTTTCCTACTAGGTATGATCTAGATAGTGCTTCAACAGAACATCCAATAGCTATAATAAGAGCTTGTGGCCATATTCAAATAGCTAATAGCAAGGCCTTAGAATTAGCTGGAATAACTAAAGACACCCCTCAAATAGAAGGGGGAAAGTTTGATGTTGATGAAAATGGCGAACTTATAGGAATATTTAGGGAAAATGCTGTAGAGCTTCTAACTAGCAAGATTCCAGAACCTACAGTAGAAGATATAAAGGAAATGTTACTTGAAGGTATAGAAGATGCTAACGCTTGTGGTATAACTTCTATTCAAACAGATGATTTTGAAGCTATACCAGGGAAAAACTATGAAAACATAATAAAAGCCTATAGAGAATTAGAAGATGAAGGAAAACTTAGTCTTAGAATATATGAGCAATGTCTACTACCAAGTATAGATAGAATAAATAGTTTCTTAGATAGCGGCTATAGAACAGGATGGGGAAATGAGTATTTCAAAATAGGGCCATTGAAACTATTGGGAGATGGATCCCTTGGAGCAAGAACGGCAGCTTTAACTAAACCCTATGCAGACTGTCCAGAAACTTGCGGTATACCAGTATTTACCCAAGAGGAAATAGATGAACTAGTAGAAATAGCACATAATAATGGTATGCAAATAGCAGTCCACTGTATAGGAGATAAGGCAATGTACATGGCTTTTGAATCAATAGAAAAAGCATTAGCTAAAAATCCAAGAAAAGACCATCGTCACGGAATAGTACATTGTCAGATAACTGATGAATACCTATTAAACAAGTTTAAAGAATTAAATGTGGTAGCCTATATCCAACCAATATTCCTAGACTATGACTGGAAAATAGTAGAGTCTAGAATAGGAAGTGAACTACTTAAAACTAGCTATAACTGGAAAACCCTCCTACATAGTGGGGTCCATATAGCTTGTGGCTCGGATGCACCAGTAGAATCCTTTGATGTACTAAATGGAATATATGAAGCTGTAACAAGTAAAGATTTAAAGGGGAATCCAGAAGGTGGTTGGATGCCAGAACAGAAACTTACAGTAGAAGAAGCAGTTTGGGGATTTACCAAATCAGGATCCTATACTTCCTTTGAAGAAAATGTGAAGGGATCTATAGAAGAAGGTAAAGTAGCAGATATAGTAGTCCTTTCAAGAAATATATTCGAAATACCAGAAGATGAAATAAAAGATATAGAAGTAGAGATGACCATATTTGATGGGGAAATAGTATATGAGAGATAAAAAATAGCTCTGCAGTTGCAGAGCTATTTTTATAGCCAATTATTTTACTTTATCAAATCTTTTAAAAATTTCACATGATTAACACATAGATTATTTATGATATAATTATGCAGATATTATATAAGGAGAGGGTTTTTATGTTCAAGGTTTTAGTTGTAGATGATGAAGAAAAAATCCGTGAAGTTATAAGAGAATATGCTGAATTTGAAGGATATACAGTAGTAGAAGCAAAAGATGGAATTGAAGCTATAGAATTATGTAGAAAAGAAAATTTTGATGTTATTATAATGGATATTATGATGCCAAGACTTGACGGTTTTTCTAGTTATAAAGAAATAAAAAAGATAAAAGATATTCCAGTACTTATGCTTTCTGCTAGAGGTGAAGAATATGATAAGCTTTTTGGATTTGAAATAGGAATTGATGATTATGTAGTTAAGCCTTTTTCTCCCAAGGAAGTAATGGCTCGTTTAAATGTCATAGTTAATAGAAATATTAAATCTAGTAAAAGGGTTATGGAAGAGCAGAAATTTAAGTTTAAAGGTTTAGAAATTGATATAGTAGGTAGAAACGTTTATATAGATGGAACAAAGATAGATATGACACCTAAGGAATATGAACTTTTATTTTATTTAGTAAAAAATAAGAATGTTGCTCTTTCAAGGGAACAAATTTTAAATGAAGTATGGGGTTATGACTTTTTTGGGGATGATAGAACTGTTGATACACATATAAAAATGATTAGGAATAGTATCAGTAAATATAGGGACTATATTGTTACTGTACGTGGTTTTGGTTACAAATTTGAATATAGGGAATAAATTTAAGCGTGGTGAATAGATTGAAAAATCGGCTATATAACAAAAGTTTAAAATTTAAGCTTTGGCTATACTTTATACTATTTACAGCAATAATAATGACTATATTATGGTTTTTACAAATTGTATTTTTAAATACCTATTATAAATCTATGAAAACCAATGAAATAAAAAAAATTGGGAATGCGTTGGTTTCAGAATATGGCAAAGAAGATTTTGCAGATATAATATATAGTACTTCATTTAAAAGAGGAATTATAATCCAGATTCTAAATGAAAAAGGAGAGTTAATAGTAACATCAATTGATATTGGAGAACTTAGAATTCCAAGGGCAGGACCAATAGAAACTACCATGTTTATTGAAAAATTATTAGATAGTAAAGATGGAAAGGTTTTATACACTGTTGATAATTTAAAACTTGGATCACCTACTGTAGTTTATGGAGCTATACTGAGGGACGAAAATGGTGAAGACCTGTATTTATATATAAATGGATTACTAGATCCTATAGATTCTACAACTTCAGTTTTGAAAAATCAGTTAATTATTGTAACTATATTATCTTCATTGTTGGCTATTGGGCTATCGTTTATCATTGCTTCAAAGGTTTCAAAACCTATAACCAGGGTTACTAAATCTGCTTCTAGGTTAGCTAGAGGAGATTATGATGTTATATTTGAAGGTGGAGATTATATAGAAATAAATCAATTAGCAGACACATTGAATTATGCTACAAAGGAGCTTTCTAAAACAGAAGCATTGAGAAGGGATTTTATTGCAAATGTTTCTCATGATTTAAAGACTCCTTTGACATTGATAAAATCCTATGGAGAAATGATCCGAGATATTTCTGGTAATATACCTGAAAAAAGAAATTCCCATGTTAAGGTTATTATTGATGAGTCAGATAGATTGACGGAACTGGTAAATGACATATTGAAATTATCTCAGCTTCAATCTGGCGTTATTCAAATGGAATATACTACTTTTGATATAGGGAAAATTACTGAAAATATTCTAAATAGATTTCAGGTTCTTGTAGAACGAGATAATTATACATTTAATTTTAATTATGACAAGGAGACATTAGTAATTGGTGATGAAAATAAAATTGAACAAGTAATTTATAATTTAATAAGCAATGCAATATATTATACTGGTGAAGATAAGCTTGTAACTATTAATATAAAAAACTTAGGGGAGTATGCTAAATTTGAAGTGCAGGATACTGGCCAAGGTATATCTAATGAGGAAATAGACTATATTTGGAATAGATATTATAAATTAAGCAAAAACCATAGTCGAGCTGTAATAGGTACTGGTCTTGGACTTTCAATAGTAAAAGGAATACTAGAGGCACATAATGTTGAATTTGGGATAGATAGTACCTTTGGAAAAGGAAGCAAGTTTTGGTTTCAACTTAAAATTAAATAGTGGCAGTAAGAAGACAAGTTAATCTTGTCTTTTTTATTTTTTCACCTTATTTTCTAATAAATATCATCAAATTATCACAATAATACAGTAGTATTTAAATATAAAAACTTAATATCCATAGTTCCTATAGCACTATCTGTAATTATACTAAGGTTATTTGGTTATAACTCCTAAAATACTGAAGAAGATATACTAAACCTATCTCAACCAGAATATATGAACAAAGTTTTTAATAAGGACAAGGTAAAGGTGGAAAACCATCAGAAGGAAGTGAAAATATGCCAAATCATGAAAAGGTTGAACGAGCAACGGAGATAATAAGTAATTCAACAGAAAATAGACTATCAGAATATGAAAAGGCAAAACTTCAAGATCTTGAATTTAATGATAGTCAAATTGAAGAAATAGTTAAGATGAAAGATAAGATGCTCTTTGACAATAATAATGAAAATAAGAATAAAGACGAGTTAAAACCGGGAGAAAATATGTCTAGAAAAAATCCACCTAGAGATAAAATTCCTAAGGGCAATAAGAATAAAGATTTATTAATGATATTAATCATAAGTATATTAGTTTTAGTCATAGGACTAATATTTGTATTTAAAATCAAGTGATAGACAGGAGGATAGAATATGAATGCATATAATATTTTAAGGCTTTTTTCTTATGTAGTAGGATTTACAAAAGAAATATCCATTATTTTTTTAATATATACAGCCATTAAGACGCTTAATATATATATAAAGAATAACAAAGATAAAAAAATTGAACAGAAAACCGAAAGTCAACAGGATATTGATGTTAATAATGCCCCCAATACTTTATTATAAATTTGTTTGTTTCATAAAAATAGCTCTGCTGAACTGACCCGTGTCAAGTAGACAAATAAATTAATTAAATATTAGGCATATTAGGATGCATAGTTTCGATATTCTAGAGGAGCCATGCATCCTAGTCTTTTTTGAAATCTTTTTTCGTTGTAAAATTTTATGTATTCAACTATTTTTTGCCTTAATTCTTCAAGTGTTTCAAACTTTTTCCCGCAAAACATTTCAGTTTTTAGAGTACCAAAAAATCCTTCCATAGGTCCATTATCAATACATTTACCAACTCTAGACATACTTTGAGTCATT
>JAHXQP010000013.1 GCA_019391515.1 Clostridiaceae bacterium
ACGGCTTCCTTAGTAGTTCCAATCTTATCTGCAATTCCTTTAAAACTAATACGACCTTTCTCATAATCTTTGCAAGCTTTAATTTTTACTTCTTTACTGTACTTTGGTTTTCTTCCCATAAAAAATACCTCCAAGTAGATAATCTAATTTTAATTAATTAGACTGTCTACTTTGGAAGTATCATATCATGCACTGCAGGGCTATTTTTTCAATTTATCAAAATTCTAAAAGATAAACATTCTTAGCTTAAATATTCTAAAAAATATATTATTTGAATATTAGAAATAGTAATGATAATATAAAATTAAAATATATACTACAATATTCTTCATTTCTATATAAAAAAGGGGGTATTACATAGAATATGCGGAAAACAGATGTAGAAATTATTCCCACACTATTTAACTATATAGATTTTCTAGTTGTTACTGACAAGGAGGGATATATAGAATACTATAAAGTATTTAGAAGTTTGGGAAGTAGAATAGTAAAGGATCCAGTAGGACTCCATATATTAGAATTACATCAACATTTGGACGAAGAAACTAGTACAATCATGAGAGTGTTAAAGAATAAAGAACCAATAATAAATGAAAAGCAGTACTTAAATATTTTCAAAGAAAGAACTGTAACTGTTGTATCTACTACTCTACCTATAAAAGAGGGAAATGAAGTAATAGGTGCAGTAGATATTAACAGGTATATCTATAAAAGTATTCGTGACATAAAAAATAGTAAATATGAAGATATAACTAAGAAAAAAAATCATGTATTTACTATAGATGATATTCTAACCAAAAATGATGCTATGATTAAAGTGAAAAATAGGACCCTTAAAGCTGCTCAAACCAACTCACCTGTTATGATATATGGAGAGACAGGTACAGGTAAGGAACTAATAGCTCAATCAATACATAATCATAGTTTAAGAAAGGACAATCCTTTTATTGTGCAAAACTGTTCAGCAATACCATTAACATTAGGGGAAAGTACTTTTTTTGGTACTACAAGAGGAAGTTTCACAGGTGCAGAAAATAAAATGGGACTTTTTGAGATGGCAGATGGTGGTACGTTAGTATTAGATGAGATAAATTCTATGGATATTAACTTACAACCTAAATTGTTAAGAGCTATAGAAAATGGAGTTTTCAGACGGGTTGGAGGTAAGGATTTAATCAATGTTGATGTAAAGTTGATTTCTATTTTAAATGAAGATATTGATTCAGTTTTAGATCAAAACCAAATGAGACAGGATTTCTTTTATAGATTAGGCGTAGTCCTAATCTATATACCACCACTTAGAGAAAGGAAGGAAGATATACCTCTCCTAGTAGATAGTTTTATAAATGAATACAATATGAAAATGGGAAAAAATATAAAAGGGGTCAGCAAAGATGTTACGGATTTATTTATGGAATATAATTGGCCAGGTAATGTAAGGGAACTAAAACATGTCATTGAAAGTGCATTTAATTTTACTGAAGGAGAAATTATAAACAAAGAAGAACTACCCCACCATATAAAATTACAGAAAGATAGTTTAAACAGTATAAATATAAATAATAAGTTTTCTTTAAACGATGCTATAAAAGATTATGAAAGTAAATATATTAAATTAGCTCTTGAAGGTAGTAGTACATTAAATGAAGCTGCTAATTTATTAAAAATATCGAGACAGACTTTAAAGTATAAGATGGATAGTCTAGGAATAGAAATTGAGTAAAATAGAAAACTACAGAATAAAATAAAATGGATCCTATATAGTAGACAATTAAAAAAAGTCTATTATTATAGGATCTTTTTTTGTACAATATAGTAGAAAGACAACGGAAAGGTTGGGGATTTAATGAGTAATAAATTATTTTCTGATGAAGAGATTGATGTTTTATCAAAGAATAAGTATGTAAAATCAGTAAGTAAACGTGGAATTACTTATACGGACGATTTTAAAACATTGTTTATTGCTGAATATAATAAGGGATATTTACCAACTCAAATCTTTATTGATGCTGGATTTGATGTAAATATATTAGGTAATCATAGAATCTATAGTGCAAGTAAGCGGTGGCGTAAATCATATAGAGAATCTGGGGAATTAGGACTTAGAGATACTAGAAAATTTAATAGTGGTAGACCTTTAAGTCGTGAATTATCTGTGGAAGAAATAATAGCTAAAAAGGATGCAGAAATAGCATACTGGAAAGCTGAGGCAGAATTATTAAAAAAAATCGAGCTGCAAGAAAGGCAGGTGAAAAGAGGTGAACTAAAGGCAGCTGTTATCTTCAAACTTATTCAAGAAATCATTTCAAAATACAACTTTAAAAATATGGTTAGTCACCTATGCAAGGTAGCAGAAGTATCAAGATCTGGTTATTACAGATACATAGAATCATCAAAAAATAGAGATGTACGAGAACAAAGAGATTTACAACTGAAAGAAGCAATATTAAAAGCTTTTAATCATAGAGGGTATAAGAAAGGTTCTAGATCCATTAAAATGGTTCTAGAGAATGAACTCAATTTAATAGTCAATAGAAAATGTATACAGAGAATTATGAGAAAGTATAACATTAAATGCCCTATTAGAAAAGCAAATCCATATAGAAGAATGATGAAAGCAACTAAAGAACATACTGTTGTGCCAAATCTTTTGAATAGGAATTTTAAACAAGAGGTTGTTGGGAAAGTCCTCCTAACTGATATAACATATCTTCCATATGGGGCTTCCTGTATGGCATATTTATCAACAATTAAAGATGCCTCAACAAATGAAATACTGTCATATAATTTGTCTAACCGTCTTACTCTTGAAATAGCAACCAAAACCATAGACAAATTAATAATACAGCATGAGAATTTATTGCATAAGGATGCATTTATACATTCAGACCAAGGGGGACACTATACTAGTCCCAAATTTCAAAAGTTATTAAAAGAATATAACCTTGGGCAATCCATGTCAAGAAGAGGAAATTGCTGGGATAATGCTCCTCAAGAATCATTCTTTGGGCATATGAAGGATGAGATAGATTCTAAGGGTTGCTCTACATTTGAGGAACTACAGCTTTTAATAGATGATTATATGGAGTATTATAATAATTTTAGATATCAATGGGGATTAAAAAAGCTGACTCCTATACAATATAGAAATCAGCTTTTATCTGCCTAGGCTTTTTTATAATGTCCTTGACTTAGGGACCATTTTAAAAACATGAAGAGGCAAATTTTTTTTTGCCTCTTCATGTTTTTTAATTTATTTTTCATTAATTAAAGAATAGTAAATATATATAAAAACAGTTCAAGTGGCTTTATTACTAAGTTATGATTATTAAAATATTCTCTAATCTGTTTTAAGATAATTGGCATAATTGTTGCAATATTAAATATTCAGGTAACCAATCATTAAAAGGTTATATGTAATGACATAATTTAAACATACCTTAAAAAGGGGTGATACTAAAGAGGGTTATATTGGCAGTATTATTGTTAGATTTTATACTATAATTTGGGAGGAGTTTTATGCAAACCTTTGTAGATGGCGTTGTTAATTTTTCTAATTGGCTTTGGGGAATCCCTATGATACTTATTTTAGTTGGTGGAAGTCTAATAATGAGTTTTACATTAGGTTTTTTCCAGTTTAAATATTTTCCCTTTATAATGAGTGAAACCTTTGGGAAAATGTTTTCAAAAGAAAAGAAAGGAAAAGATGAGATTAGTCCATTTCAAGCGGTTACAGCAGCATTAGCTTCAACTGTGGGAGCTTCTAATATAGTTGGGGTACCAATTGCTATAGCTTTTGGTGGACCTGGAGCTGTTTTCTGGATGTGGATAGTTGCCCTTATAGGTAGTGCAACTAAGTTTTCAGAAATAGTACTAGGTATAAAATATAGGGAGAAGAATGAACTGGGAGAATATGTTGGTGGACCTATGTACTATTTGAAAAAAGGATTAAATTCAAATTTCTTAGGAAAATTATTTGCATTTTGTCTGATGATTGAAATTATACCTTCTGTAGCTACCCAATCAGCATCTGCAGTACAAACAGCAGGAACCCTTAATATATCCAATCAGGCAGCTGGCATTGCAATTGCTATTTTAGTAGGCATAGTGGTATATGGGGGGATTAAAAGAATTACACAGATAACTGAAAAATTGGTACCTTTTATGGCATTGTTATATGTAGTAGGTTCTTTAATAGTAGTATTATTTAATGCTAAAAATATACTTCCAGCTTTTAGACTTATATTTAAACATGCCTTTACTCCAGTAGCAGCAAAAGGTGGATTTCTAGGGGCCAGTGTAGCCCATGCTATGAGGTGGGGCACTGCTAGAGGAGTATATTCGAATGAAGCTGGAATGGGTACAGCACCTATTGCTCACTGTAGCGCAACTACAGACCATCCCGTTAGACAAGCTATGTGGGGTATTTTTGAAGTAGTAGTTTCTACATTGATCATATGTACTATGACTGCCTTATTGGTTTTAACTACTGGATTATATGAAGTAATACCAGCAGAAGAAGCTGCAAGTATTCCTGCTAGGGCGTTCCAACAAGTAATGGGTGATACATTAGGTGGAGGAATTGTAACATTAAGTATGTTTTTATTTGTACTTTCAACTATTATTGTTCTTGTATTCTACGGAGAAAAACAAGCAGAATACTTATTTGGTTCAAAGACTTCTAAGATAATGAGATTAGTTTACTTAGTAGCTATATTCTTAGGTGCCTATGGAGGCCTTGAATTTTTATATAATTTTTTAGACATACTATTGGCTACTGTAGTTATTCCTAATATGATAGGAGTAGTACTTTTAAGAAATGAAGTTAAGGACTTGAAAAATGATTTCTTCAATAACCCTGAATACTATCCAGGTGCAAAACAAGAGGTAAAATAGAAAAAAATATGTTTAAATATTATTATCAACATTATTAGGAGGTATGGACATGAATGAAAGAATAGAAAAGCTTACATTGGAGTTAACAAGCATAAGAGGGGTTGTGGGAACAAAAGAAGAGAACAATGTAGCTGACAAGGTATATGAAAAATTTATGGAAATGGATTATTTTAAAAAACATCCAGAGTATGTCGACTATGTAGATGTAATAGATGATCCTCTTGGAAGAAAAAGTGTAATGGCAATGGTTAAAGGAGAAAAAGGTAATAGTAATAAAACAGTTATCTTAATTGGTCATATAGACACTGTAGGAATATCTGACTATGGCGATTTAAAAGAATATGCTACTAAACCATTGGAATTAGTAGAGAAATTTAAAGGAAGACCTCTTCCAGAAGATGTAATTAAAGATTTAGAATCTGGAGAGTATCTATTTGGCAGAGGTATATTCGATATGAAATGTGGAGTATCTACCCTTATGACTTTAGTAGAGGAAATCTCCAACAATGTAGAAAACTTTGAAGGAAATATAGTATTTGCAGGAGTATGTGATGAAGAAGGCAACTCTGGTGGTATGCTTTCAGTAGTTCCTAAGCTAGTTAAATTAAAAGATAAAGAAAACCTTGAATATTTAGCAGTGCTTGATACAGACTATAGTGCTCCAAGATATGAAGGGGACAATACTAGATATGTATATGTAGGTACTGTAGGAAAGTTAATGCCTACATTCTATGTAGTTGGAGCAGAGACCCATGCAGGGGATCCTTTCAAGGGAATAGACTCTAACCTAATATCTTCAGCTATAACCAATGAAATAGATTTAAATACTAAATACTGTGACGAAGCAGAAGGAGAAGTTACTGTACCTCCTATTACTTTGAGACAACAAGATCTAAAGCCAGAATATTCTGTTCAAAC
This sequence comes from Clostridiaceae bacterium, assembly GCA_019391515.1. Classification (GTDB taxonomy): domain Bacteria; phylum Bacillota; class Clostridia; order Tissierellales; family Sporanaerobacteraceae; genus Anaerosalibacter. The sequence continues at coordinate 5,815 of JAHXQP010000013.1, forward strand.
AGCAAAGACTAGCCATCTTTATTTTAACTATGGTACCCATGTAAGTACTCCAGACGAAGTTATGGCAAAGGTAATTGAAGGAGCAGATTTAGCTTTCCAAAAGGTAATTGACAGTTTAAATGTAGAATATAAAAAATACTGTGATTCAAATAAATTCCCTTATGAAAAACTACCTTGGAAATCAAGGGTTATGTCCTATGATGAATTGTATAAGAAGGTAAAGGAAGAAAGAGGGGAAGAAGTAGATAAGTTAATAGAAGATTTAAATAAAGAACTAATTGATGATCCTAATGTAGATGATAGAGAATTTGCACTAAAAATAGTAGAAGGTGTTCACAATATGTGGTCGGATAAAGATCCTGTAGTTGTAGTATTCTTCTCACCACCATATTATCCACATATATATGTAGAAGGTAAATCTAAACTAGAAGAAAAACTTTTAAATACAGTAAAGGAAACTGTTGAAAATACAGATTCTAAATACGATATCAAAGTTAAGAAATTCTATCCTTATATTTCTGATTTAAGCTATGCAGCAGCTCCAAGAGAAGAAGAGGCTATTGAATCCTTGAAAAACAATATGCCTGGATTTGGAGTGAAATATAAATTACCTATTGAAGATTTACAAGAACTAAATCTTCCTGTACTAAACATAGGGCCTTTTGGCAAAGACGCTCATAAATTTACAGAGAGATTGGAAAAAGACTATTCATTCAATGTTGCGCCAAAAATTGTTTACAATACTATTATAAATCTATTGAAATAGGATATAGCGTCAGGTTAATAACAAACCCACGATTAAAAAAAATCGTGGGTTTTAGTATTTTTGAAGGGTTTATAAAATTATTTAATAATATGCTGTATCTGAAATGGTTTATTTCTGATTTTATCTTATATAATTAGAGGAATATTGAAAATAATAATCAAAATCAATTGAAAACAATTATCAATTGTGTTATAATTTTTACAGTCATATTGATATAAAAAATACAAAGGAGTTGATTTCATGAAAGGTCTAAAAAAGCTTCAAAATATTGTAAGCTTAACATTAGCAGCTATGCTAATAGTTGTTGGAGTAGGACAGATAGCATTTGCTGAAGGAGGGGTTGAACATTCTCTTAAAGATGGTTTATATGAATTAGAAGTTGAAACATTGAAGGAGAAATCAGACGACCAATCGATGGCAGGTACATATTTAGATAAAAAAGTAAAGTTTGATACTAAAGATGGAAAAAGCCATATTACAATGACTATTTATAAAAGTGACTGGATGAAAAATATAAATGTGATAGTTGATGGAGAAGATACACCTTATGAAATAGTAGATAAAAAAGAGAATGTAGAAGTGAAACAAGTTCCATTTTTATCTGGGGATGATTCCATAGGAGATATAAGTACTATTAAATTTGAAGTATCAAGTATAGATTCAGAAATTAGTTTACAAATGAATGTAAAACCAATGGGAGATTCAAGAGTTACATTTAGAGTTGTTCATAAAAAAGATACATTTAAACTTATAGAAGAATACAAAGAAGATAAAAAAGATGAGACAGATAAAAAAGACCAAGTAAGTAAAAATGAAACTCTTAGAAACGGTCTATATAGTATACAAATCGAAGTATTGAAAGCAAAATTAGATGAGCCGTCAATGGCAGGCACATATATAGAAAAAAATACGAAGATTGAATCTAAAGGCGGAAAAAACTATATGTTACTAACATTCTATAAAAGCGATTGGATGAAAGATATAAAGTTAACAATTGATGGGAAAAATGTACCTTATGAAATAGTAGATAAAAAAGAGAATGTAGAAGTTGAACAAGTTCCATTTTTAACAGGAGAAGATAAAATAGGCAATATAACTACAATCAAATTTGAATTACCAAATGTAGATTCAGAAATCAATGTTAAAGGAAATTCAGTACTGATGGGAAATGCAGAAGTTGAATACAGAGTTATTCTTGAAAAAGATACACTTAAACTTATAGAAGAGTACAAAGTGGATAAAGAAGATGTAGTAGATAAAAAAGATAATGTAGTTAAAGAAGACGAGACGGTTAAAGAAAATGAAAGAAATAAAAAAGATGAATTAAACAAGGAAGATAAAGTAGTTAAAAAAGATAAGACAAATAAAGTGTCCAAATCAGGTAACGAATTTGAATTAGTTAAAGAAAGCGAGTTAGCTAAAGAAGATGGAGGAGCTAAAACAGAAGCTAAGCCATTACCTAAAACTGGCTCATCAGCTAATGCAAACATCCTAGGCATTGTAGGTATAGCAATAAGTGGATTAGGATTTTTCTTGATGAAAAGAAAATAAATAAAAGGAGTGATTCTATATGAAGAATAAAATTATAAAAGGTTTAACAATTACATTATTATCTGGGAGCATGGCATTGGCATCTACACCATCTTTAGCTAGCTCCGTAGAAAATGTAAATTTAAATGAATCAAACTATAGTATATTAGTAGCAGAAAACAATACTTTAGAGGACGGCCAATACAATGTAAGTATTCAAACTTTAAAAGAAAAATCTAATGAATTGTCTATGGCAGGTCAATATATGAACGAAAAAGCTTTATTAGAAGTAAAAGGCCAAGATAAGTATATGACCTTGACATTGACTAAAATCGAATGGATGAAGGACATCGCTGTAATGGTGAACGGTTCATCTGTAAAATATGATTTAGTTAAAAAAGGTGATAGTGCGGAAACAGCAACAATTAGATTCAAAGTACCAAACGAAAAACCTGATATTAAATTCCAAATGAATGTAGAACCAATGGGAAATGCAAGGGTTATATTTAGAGTAGATGTTCAAAATGACATTACTAAAATAAGTGGAGCAGCAAAAACATCTAATGCTGAACAAAATAATAAATCTCAAAGTACAGCTGAAAACTCAGAACAAGATATAGCAAACAATAAAGATGGGAAACAGGATAATTTACCTCAAACTGGCTCACCTATTACACAAGGAAGTTTATTAGGAATAGGAGGACTAGCCTTAGTAGCAGGAACAATGACTCTAAAGAAAAGAAGTTAGTTGTCTTAAGTTTGACTCTATTTTAAGAAGGTTCTACCTTCTTAAAATAGAGCTTATTTATGGAAGAGAGGGAGGGGTTTATATGAAGAAAAGATTTTTATCATTGATCATGCTTATTGCTATAAGCCTATTGCTAACTTCTTGTAGTACAGAACAGACAAGTCAGAGTTCTCAAGTCCAACAAAGTGAAAAGGCTAGTGAAGATATGAGAATAATTGGTGGAAGCAGGGCAGTATCTGAAATATTAGCAAAGTTAGATATTGAAATAGTAGGAAGACCAAGTACCCAATATGAAATAATGAACGAAATAAAGGATGTTCCTGAAATAGGATTTCCAATGAATCCTGATTTAGAAAAAATAAAGGCACTGAAGCCAGATATATATATTACATCTGGAGCATTGCAGGAGATGATAGGGGACATGTTAGTGGAGAATGGTATAAACACTATGTTTTGTGATCTGGATTCTTATGATTCTGTAAAGGAAACTATAGAAAAATTGGCTAAAGAATTTAATAAAGAAGAAAATGGCAAAGAATTAATTGCAGAAATTGAAAAAGAAGAACAAGAGATATTGAAAGATATAAATCCAAATAAAAAGGTAAAAGTTATGATACTATTCGGTGCTCCAGGTCATTTTATGTTGGCGAGTAATAACTCTTTTGCAGGAAGTTTGATTGAAAAGTTAGGTGCAGAAAATATTGCCTCAAAAGCAGATATTAGTGGCCAGTACGTTCCTTTTTCTTTGGAAACTGCATTGAAAGAAAATCCAGATATAATTTTTAGAATGTACCATGGAGATATAGAAGAAGCAAAAAAACAAGCAAATGAAGAGTTTAAAAATAATCCTCAATGGGAAAAGTTTAAAGCTGTCAAAGAAGGTAAGATATACGATTTAGATCCAGAGTGTTTTGGAGTAACAGGAGATATAAAAATAGTGGAATCTTTGAAAAAAATGAAAGAATACTTATATGAATAATTAAGGAAATGGTGAAAAATATGATAAAGACCAAGGATAAAACTAAAATTTTCATAATACTTTTTTCTATTTTACTTCTATTTATTTTAATGATATTAACCATTGGTATAGGAAGTGTAAATATACCCGTAAAAGGAATAATAGATATCTTTCTAGGAAAAGGGGATGAAATAAATAGAAGCATAGTCATGGATATGAGGCTACCTAGAATCATACTTGCAGTATTTGTAGGAGCAAGCCTTTCTATATCAGGTGCTCTTTTGCAATCTGTTATGAAAAACCCTTTAGCTGATCCAGGAATTACAGGGGTTTCTTCTGGCGCAAGTTTGGTAGCTATTTTAATAATGATTTATTTCCCCAACCTTCAAAGGGTATTACCTTTAATGGCCTTTTTAGGTGCTATGACGGCTTGTGCAATAGTATTTCTCCTTTCATGGGACAATGGCTTAAATTCTTTAAGAATCATTCTAGCAGGAGTAGCTGTAAATGCTATGTTTTTAGGAGCAACTTCATTGCTTTCTATTTTAAATAGTGAAAAGATACAAGGGGTTTTGCTTTGGATAAATGGTAGCTTAGCCTATAGGGGTTGGAGAGAAGTTAGCTACTTTGTTCCATATAGTATATTAGGAATAGTATTGTCCCTATTTTGCATAAAAGGTGCTAATCTATTGTCATTAGGGGATAATGCAGCTATCAATCTAGGGGTGAATGTAAATAGGACTAGATTGTTATTGTCATTAGTAGCAGTATTTTTAGCAGGAATAAGTACTTCTGTAGTTGGAATTATAGGATTTATAGGCCTTATAGTACCCCATATAAGCAGATTATTACTTGGCTATGATTATAAATATTTGATACCTATGAGTGGGGTTTTAGGAGGTATTTTATTGCTTTTAGCAGATACTTTAGCGAGATTTATAGCTAGACCATTAGAATTGCCAGTAGGTGTCATAATGTCCATGATAGGTGGACCATTCTTTTTATTCCTTCTAAGGAGGCGAAAAAGCAATGCTTAAGATAAATGAACTTTCAATAGGGTACAATAGCAAACCTATTGTAGAAAATTTTAATTTACATATTGAAAAGGGAGATATGCTCACTATAATAGGACCCAATGGCTCAGGCAAATCAACTATATTGAAAGGGATAGGAAGATTGTTAAAATCTATGGGGGGAACAGTCTATTTAGATGGAAAACTACTTTGGGAAATGAGTAATAAAGATATAGCCAAAGAAATGGCCTGTCTTTCTCAACACAATACAGCTCCTAAGGATATGACTATTAGGAAACTAGTAGGCTTTGGAAGAACACCTCATAAGACGTGGTTTGAAAGTTTAAATGAAGAGGACGAAGAAATAATTGATTGGGCCATTAAAAGGACAAATCTCAAAGATATAGAAGATAAAAAAATCGTAAATACTTCTGGGGGAGAAAGACAGAGAGCATGGATGGCTATGGCACTTGCCCAAGAACCTAAGATATTGTTGTTAGACGAGCCTACTACTTATTTAGATATAAACAATCAAATAGAAATATTAGATTTAGTAAAGGAACTAAATGAAAAATTAAAACTTACAGTCGTAATGGTTTTACATGATTTAAACCAAGCGGCAAAATATAGCAGTAAGGTCCTAGTGTTGAAATCAGGAGAAGTACAAGCAGTAGGTGAGCCAGAAGAGATTTTAGACAAAGAATTAATGAGAAATGTTTATAACGTAGATGTAGATATATTGAAGAATCAATTTGGAGAAAAACTTATCCTTATTCCAAAAAAAATTCATAAATGGAGTAAGGAGTAGAGAACATGAAGAAAAGTATTGTATCAAAAATACTAATAACTCTAGGATTAGTATTGATTATAACGTCTTTTGGCTTAAAAATATATTCCAAAAATAAAGAGGTACAAGCAATGGAAGAGTTTAACAAGAAAATAGCTTTACAGCAAAAAGAAGAAGATGAAGGAAAAAAAGAAGAAATAGATATGACAAAGAAAAAAAGTACTGGAAACAAAAAGATAGCGATTCAAATAGCTCTTATAGAAATTCCTTCTATAGATTTAGAATCGGTAATAGTAGAAGGGGTTGAAAAAGAAAAATTGCGATATTATCTATGCCATTTTGAGGAGACGGCAAGACCGGGAGAAATAGGCAATTTTTCAATTTCAGGCCATAGTAGTGTTATTTACAATGAAATTTTAAACAATCTTCACAAAGTCAAAATAGGTGATGAGATAAAGATTAAAACAGAAAAGGATGATTTCATCTATACTATAACGGAAAAGTTTATTGTAGAACCAACAGAAATAGGTGTATTAGATCAAGATACAAATAAAAGGATGATGACCATAGTAACTTGTACCGACAAGGGGAAAAGAAGGCTTATAGTTAAAGCAGAAATGAAATAGTGGAGGTGAACTATTTAAAATGCTAAATAAGAGATTAATAAACTTAGTAAAGGATTCTAAAAAATGGATTTTTCTAACAGTATTAGCGAAATGGATAAGCCTATTATTTAATATAGTAACTATATTTGTTATAGCCAATTGTATTGAATATGTATATTCCAATGGCTTTGATTCAAGTAAGGTTCTAATGGCTTTTGCAATGTTGATTGGAGCCTTGATAGCAAGATTTATATGTAATTATATGTCTGTAAAGTTTTCTAGCAGGTGTTCCCAATCGGCAAAACTATCATTAAGAAATACAATATATAAAAAACTATTAGACTTAGGTGTAGGCTATAATGAAATGACATCAACATCAGAAGCTACACAAATAGCTACAGATGGAATAGAACAGCTAGAATTATATTTTGGAAAGTATTTACCCCAGTTTTTCTATAGTTTGTTAGCGCCTCTAACCCTATTTATAATAATAAGCTTTATCAGTTTTAAAGCAGCGTTAGTATTGTTAATATGTGTCCCTCTAATACCAATATCCATAGTAGCAGTTATGAAAACAGCTAAAAGGATTTTATCCGACTATTGGGGGATATATGTAAACCTTGGAGATACTTTTTTAGAAAATCTTAGGGGTCTTACAACCCTTAAAATCTATGACAGGGATGAAGAAAAAAATGAACAAATGAATTTAGAAGCAGAAAGATTTAGAAAGATAACTATGAGAGTTTTATCTATGCAATTAAATTCTATAGTTATAATGGATTTAATTGCATTTGGAGGAAGTGCCATAGGTATAATAATAAGCTTGAAACAATTAGCAGCAGGTAATATAAGTATGGCAGGAGCCCTTTCAATAATGTTATTGTCTTCTGAATTTTTCATACCATTAAGGCTATTAGGTTCATTTTTCCATGTAGCTATGAATGGAATAGCTGCTTCAGAAAAAATATTTAAAATAATAGATACTCCTGTAGTTGAACATAGAACCAATATAGTTAAAGATTTCAATAATATAGATATAGAATTTAAAAATGTAAGTTTCTCCTACGAAAAAGACAGGAAAATACTAGATAATGTAAATATAGATATAAAAAACGGAGAAATAACAGCATTAGTAGGTCCTTCAGGCTGTGGAAAAAGTACTATATCTAATATAATAATGGGTTTTTATAAGAATTATGAAGGTGAAATATTGTTAAACAACAATGAACTTAAATCTATTGATGAAGGTCAACTTAGAAAGAAGATAAATCTAGTAACCCATGATAGCTATAATTTTACAGGAACATTTGAGGAAAATTTAAAAATGGGAAAACCAGATGCAACAGAAGATGAAATGTATGAAGTTTTGAAAAAAGTAAATCTATACGATTTTGTTATATCACTAGACAAAGGATTGAAATCAGAAATAAAAGAAGCGGGATCAAATCTTTCAGGAGGACAGAAACAAAGACTTGCCCTAGCAAGAGCACTATTATATGATAGCGAAATCTATATATTTGATGAAGCAACATCAAATATAGATGTAGAAAGTGAAAATGAAATTATGAATGTAATACATGAACTTGCAAAAGAAAAAACTGTGCTTTTAATATCCCATAGACTCTATAATGTGAGACAAGCAGATACTATATATGTATTGTCAGATGGCAAAGTCAATGAATGGGGAAATCATCAAGAGCTTATGTACAAAAAAGGGATCTATTTTGAATTGGTCAATGAACAAAATCAATTAGAAGAGATAGGAAGTGAAAGCTGTGCGTAGAAGTGGAATAGTCATAATGGCAAAACTCATAGGCCTTGTTAAACCTTTAATCCATATAATGTTTATAACGATAATAATGGGGGTTTTAGGATTTTTAGCTGCCATTTTCTTATCCGTTTATGGAGCTATAGGTGTTAGTCAAATAATGGGATTTGATATGGGACTTCCTATTGAAAAAATATTTAAAATAATATTATTCTTAGCAGTTATAAGGGGGGTACTAAGATATCTAGAACAATATACTGGCCACTACATAGCTTTTAAACTTTTAGTTATTTTAAGGGATAAGATATTTAAAAAGCTTAGAGAACTTTCACCAGCAAAACTAGAAGGGAAAGAAAAGGGAAATCTAATATCTATTATAACTAGTGATATAGAAATGTTAGAAGTTTTCTATGCCCATACTATTGCTCCTATAATGATAGCCATATTGACATCTATAGTGATGAGCATATACATTGGGAAAATACATATAGGGCTTGGCATAGTAGCTATTCTAGGATACTTTACTATAGGATTTATAATACCATATTGTTCCTTTAAAATAGGGGAAAACTCAGGAGCAAACTATAGAAATTCCTTTGGAAAGATGAATAGCTTTGTGCTAGATTCATTAAAAGGAATGAAAGAAATAACAATGTTTAATATAGGAGAAAAAAGGCTTTTTGAAATTGATAAAAAAGGGAAAGAATTAAATAGGGAGCTAAATGGAATTAAAAAACACGAAGCCATAATAACATCTTTTACAGATTCAACAATATTGATATTTACATTTATCATGTTGTTTTCAGGACTATACCTTTTAAATAAAAATACAATCGGTTTTCAACATGTTATAATTTCAATAGTGGCTATGATGAGTTCCTTTGGTCCAGTTGTAGCTTTGAGCAATCTATCCAACAATTTACTCCATACCTTTGCTTCAGGAAATAGGGTTTTAGACCTACTGGAAGAGGAAGCGGCAGTTGCAGAAGTATATCATGGAGAAGATATAAACTCTGGTGATATAGAAACTAATAATCTAATGTTTAAATATGATGAACACAATACAGTTCTAGAAGATGTTAATATTAAGTTAGATGAAGGAAAGATCATAGGAATAGTAGGAGAAAGTGGCTCAGGGAAAAGTACCCTTTTAAAACTATTTATGAGATTTTGGGACCCAACAGAAGGAAGTATAAAAATAAATAATAAAGATATAAAAAATATAAATACAGATTCTTTAAGAAATATAGAAAGCTTTGTAACCCAGGAGACCTTCCTATTCAATGACACTATAGAAGAGAATATTAAAATAGGTAAAAAAGATGCAACTTTAGAAGAAGTAAAAGAAGCTGCAAGGAAAGCTTCTATCCATGATTTCATAGAAGCTCTCCCACAAGGATACAAAACCAATGTAGGGGAACTTGGAGGAAGTCTGTCAGGTGGAGAAAGACAAAGGTTGGGAATTGCAAGAGCCTTTTTACATGATGGAGATATAATCCTATTAGATGAACCTACAAGTAATTTAGACAGTTTAAATGAAAAAGTCATTATAAAAACTCTTAAAGATGAAACTGAGAATAAAACAGTAATACTAGTTTCTCATAGAATGTCAACAGTATCCATTGCAGATGAAATATATAATTTCAACAATAGGGTAGTAACTAAATTAGGTTAAGGTATAGAAATAGGGCAGACTGATTTGTATAGTTTGCCTTATTTTTTTTAACCATAAATTAATATTTGAAAATTAAAAAAGATATGGTATAATGATATTAAAAGAAATTGGAAACGTTTCCGGTAACGATTTCAGTGACGTTTTCTAAAATATATGGAAGAGTGATGCTATGGCTGATTTAAGTATAAAAGATATTGCAGAGATAGCAGGTGTTGGAGTAAGTACTGTATCTCGGGTTCTAAACGATCATCCAGATGTTGGAGCCAAGACTAGAGAAAAAGTTTTGCAAATAATTGAAGAATACAACTATATTCCTAACAATAGTGCAAGGAATTTAAAGAGGAGTAGTACAAACAATATCGGGGTTTTAGTTAAAGGTATCCATAACCCATTTTTCTCACAGATGATAAAGGCTGTGGAAGAAGAAATAAATAAAAAAGATTATTCTATGATACTCCATTATAATGAGAAAAACTCCAATGATATTGAAGTTGCTATAGAACTTATTAAGGAAAAGAAGCTAAAAGGCTTGATCTGCCTTGGAGGAGATTTTGATGATTTAGAAAACAATCAGCTGCTAAACTTAAAAACTCCTATAGTTCTAACATCTATAAATATAACTGAAGAAGTAAATAAGGATGTATTCTCCAGTGTCATAATAGAAAATGAAGTTGCAGCTTTTGAAGCAGTAGACTATCTATGTAAGCTAGGTCACAAAAAGATTGGACTAGTTAGTACTGGAGAAGGGGACAAAAACGTAGGAAGGCTTAGACATGAAGGATACAAAAGGGCCTTAAAAGCAAATGGCTTAGAATATAATGAAGATTTCATATCATTTGCCCATTATACCTTTAAATCTGGCTATGAATCTATGAATAGATTGTTGGACAAGGATTTAGACATAACAGCAGTATTTGTTACTTCAGACATAATGGCAATAGGTGCTTCAAAGGCAATCTTAAGCAGAGGTTTAAGGATTCCTGAAGATATATCGGTAGTTGGATTTGATGGAATTGAATACTCAGAGTATTTCCATCCATCTATAACTACAGTGAAACAACCAGTAGAAGAAATGGGTAGGAAAAGTACAGAAATATTATTTCATTTAATAGAAGATAAAAAAGAACAACAACATATAGTATTTAAAACTGAACTACTAGAAAGAGAATCTTGTAAAAAATTAAAATAGGGGGACTATTTTATGTCGAATGTAGTATTGAAAGGTGTTGAAAAAGTTTATCCCAATGGTTTTAAAGCTGTTCATGGAATTGATTTAGAAATTGAAGATGGTGAATTCATGGTTTTAGTAGGACCTTCAGGTTGTGCAAAATCTACTACCCTAAGGATGGTAGCAGGATTAGAAGATATCAGTGGAGGTACTATTAGTATAGATGATAAGGTAGTGAATGATATTCCGCCTAAGGATAGAGGAATAGCCATGGTATTCCAAAACTATGCTCTATATCCTCATATGACAGTATATGAAAATATGGGGTTTTCCCTTAAGATGAAGAAAACACCTAAAAATATTATTGATGGAAAAGTAAGAGGGGCTGCAAAGATATTGGATATAGAAGATTTATTGGATAGAAAACCTAAAGAACTGTCAGGAGGACAGAGACAAAGAGTAGCTGTAGGTAGAGCCATAGTGAGAGATCCGAAAGTTTTCCTATTTGATGAGCCACTATCCAACCTAGATGCAAAACTAAGAGTTCATATGAGGGTTCAACTATCTCAGCTTCATCAAAGACTTAAATCTACTATGATCTATGTAACCCATGACCAAGTAGAAGCTATGACTATGGGGGATAGGATATGTGTTATGAACCTAGGAAAGATAATGCAAGTAGATACCCCACTAAATATATATCAATATCCAGCAAATAAATTTGTAGCAGGTTTTATTGGCTCGCCACCTATGAATTTTATGGAAGGGGAAATAATTGCAACAAATAATAATATAAAAATTAAAATTAAAATCAAGGAGGTGGAGCTGAAACTACCATTAGATAAGGCTAAAAATTTAAAAGACCATATTGGCAAGAAAGTATGGTTTGGCATTAGGGCAGAAGATATAATTATAGGAAATTCAGATGGAGAAAATACAATGAAAGGAAAAGTAAAAGTAATTGAATTTATGGGAAGTGAAGCCTTTGTATATTCTCAAATGGAAGATGAAGAGTTTATATCCAAAGTGGATTTCTTAGAAGCCAAAGATTTAAAGAATGGTAGTGAATGTTTCTTTTCTATTAATATGGACAAATGTCATATCTTTGATTATGACAGTGAAAAAAATATAAGCCTAGGGCTTAAAATTAAGGGGGAGTTCGATGTTTAAGTCAAAAAAAGTCTTGACATTAGCAATTGTCATGGTACTTGCTCTATCATTAGTAGTAACAGGTTGTTCAAACGATGCAAAAGATGAAAAAGCTAATAGTGGAAATGAAGGAGCTACAACTGAAAAGTCAGGAGAAAAAGCAGAAATAGATATATTCCAATTTAAAGTTGAAATAGCTAAAGAATTGGAAGAAGCAGCAAAAGCTTATGAGGAAGAAAATCCAAATGTAAAAATAAATATTCAAACAGTTGGCGGTGGAGATGACTATGGTGCTGCACTAAAGGCTGCATTCCAATCAGGAAATGAACCAGATATATTCAATGTTGGTGGTCCACAAGATATTAAAGACTGGATGGACAAGCTAGAAGATCTATCAGATCAACCTTGGGTAGATAAAGCATTGGAAGGGGTATTATCAGGAGCGACTGTAGATGACAAGGTATATGCATTGCCTTTCAATCTTGAAGGCTATGGTTTTGTTTACAATAAAGAAATATTTAAAGCTGCAGGTATAGATGCAGAAAAAATAGTAGATTTCAAAAGCTTGGAAGAGGCGGTTAAAACTTTAGACAAGAAAATTAAAGATGGAGAATTAGAAGAAGAATTTCCACTACTTGAATCTGTATTTGAATTTCCAGCAAAAGAAACTTGGATCACTGGATTACATACATCAAATGTAGCATTAGGACAAGAATTTGACAGCTCTATAGATGCTTTCAATGCAGAAGAAGTAGAGTTTAAATATGGAGATTCACTAAAGAAAATAATAGATTTACAAGCAGACTATTCAATGCATAGGGATGACAAACAAAAATTAAATGCTGTAGACTATACAACACAAGCAGAAGAAGGAATAGCAATAGAACGTGTAGCTATTATACAACAAGGAAACTGGGTATATGGATTAGCTGAAGGTGTAGACGAAGAAGTAGCAGAAAAACTAGATATACTACCTATACCTTTAGAAGGTGGAAAAGAAGATTCTATACCAGTTGGAGTTCCAATGCACTGGGTAGTAAATAAAGATAGTGATGACGCAGTAAAAGATGCAGCTAAAGATTTCTTAAACTGGCTATATACATCTGAAAAAGGAAAAGAATATGTAGTAAATGAATTCCATTTCATACCTCCACTAACTGGATATGAAGATTTAGAAGTAGAAGATCCTCTGGGAAGAGCAGTTTCAAGATATGCAGAAGCAGGAAAGACAACTCCTTGGGTATTCATGGGCTATCCAACAGCATGGGGCATGGAAGGCTTAGGAAATAATATACAAAAATACTTATCTGGAGAATTTACTTGGGAACAAGTAATATCTGAGTCACAAGCTCAATGGAAAGAAATGAGATAAGAATAAAACTTAAGGGATATACATTTAATGTATATCCCTAAATAATATATGGAAAGGGGATCAATATGAAAAATTCAAAAGGTTGGTTCTGGATTTTTGTAGGTCCAGTACTATTAGCATTTGTCATTGTGGTTATTGTCCCCATGATTACAGGAATATATTATTCCTTTACAGATTGGAACGGAATAGGCAATGATGCAAACTGGGTAGGCCTTAAAAACTATACAAAAATATTTACTGAAGATAAGGACTTTTTAAATGCCTTCCTATTTACAGCAAAATTTGCCTTAGTGTCTTTAATAACCATAAATGTAATAGGCTTTGGCCTAGCACTTTTAATGACCAAGGATTTTAAATTGACTAATTTCTTTAGAAGTATATTCTTTATGCCCAATATGATAGGTGGACTTATACTAGGATTTGTTTGGCAGTTTATATTTACAAAAGGGTTTGACTCACTAGGAAAACTATTAAATTGGAGTTTTCTAAGAGGTTGGCTAGCTGATCCAACAACAGGATTTTGGGGATTGGTAATACTTATGTCTTGGCAGATGTCAGGCTATATGATGGTTATCTACATAGCCGCAATAGAAAACATACCAGAGTCATCCCTTGAAGCAGCAAAGATAGATGGAGCCAATGCTTGGCAAAGGCTTAGATATATAATAATGCCACTGGTAGCACCAGCTTTCACAGTAGGATTATTTTTAACATTGTCAAATTCCTTTAAACTATATGATCAAAACCTATCGTTAACAGCAGGTGGTCCTCACAATTCCACCCAGATGTTGGCTATGAATATATACAATACAGCTTTTAAATTTAATAAACTAGGACTAGCTCAGGCAAAAGCAGTTATATTCTTAATCACTGTAGCAGTTATTACATTGACACAGATTTATTATAGCAAGAGAAGAGAGGTGGAAATGTAATGGAAGGAAAAAAGAAAAGTAAAAGAGGAACTTTGATACTCACTATATTCTTGGCTATTATATTCCTATTGCCTTTTTATATAGTGTTGACCAACTCATTTAAAACCCAAAAAGGGATATTCCTAAATGTAACAGGACTTCCTTTTGGCAAGTTCTTCACTTTAGAAAACTATGTAAATGCTTTTAAAGAATTGGATTTTGTACATTCATTCTTTAATTCACTTTTAATAACAATAGTTAGTACAGTTTTAATTGTCATATTTTCATCTATGGCAGCTTGGATGCTGGTTAGGACTAAATCAAAATTAAGTAGCTTCCTATACTTTTTATTTGCTGCAGCTATGCTCATACCATTCCAATCGGTAATGCTACCCCTTATAAATTTAATGGGGAGAATAGGATTTTTAAATAGGGGTGGATTGATCTTCATGTATGTTGGTTTTGGAGCCAGTCTATCTATAATGCTCTACCATGGATTTATAAAGAGTATACCTGTAGAATTAGAAGAAGCTGCAACTATAGATGGATGCAATAAGTTCCAAATATTTTGGTACATTATATTCCCAATGCTTAAGCCAATAACGGTAACAGTTAGTATATTAAATGCTATGTGGATATGGAATGACTTCTTGCTACCACAGTTAGTAATCAATAGACCAGAATCCCATACAATACCACTAAAGATGTTCTACTTCTTTGGACAGCATTCCAAACAATGGCATCTAGCATTGGCAGGCCTTGTAATCGGCATGATACCTATAATCATATTCTATATACTAGCACAAAAACATATTATAAAAGGGGTTACAAAAGGCTCAATAAAATAGTTTGGAGGGATACGGTGAAGGTTTATAAGATAGTAGACAATATTTTAAAATATAGATTTGGAACTCCCTTTCCTACAGATGCAGTAGTGAAAGCTGGGGAAGGAATAGAAAAAGACAGTATAGATTATTTTCAAATAGAAGAAAAGGAAGAATTAAAACTTCTTTATAAAATGGCTCCTAAAGATATAGTATTTGGCCTAGGAGAAAATCAAAGAGGTATCAATAAAAGGGGAGGAAAGTATATATCCTTCTGTTCCGATGACCCAAACCATACTCCAGGGAAAAGATCCCTATATGGCGCCCATAATTTTATAATAATAGATGGGATGGAGAACTTTGGAGTATTTATAGACTATCCAGGTAAGGTAGTATTTGATATAGGATTTAATTACAAGAACTATCTAGAAATAACCATTGAAGATAAAAATTTTGACCTATATATAATAGAGGGAAATAGCCCTAGGGAAATAGTTAGTAGTTTTTTAAATATTATTGGAGAAGGCTATGTACCACCAAAATGGGCCTTTGGATATCAACAGTCCAGGTGGAGCTATCCAGATGTAGAAAAGGTAGAAGAAATAGCAGACAAATTTATTGAAAACAATATCCCCTGTGATGCCATATACTTAGATATAGACTATATGGAAGACTATAAAAACTTTACAGTAAGTAAGGAGAGATTTCCTGATTTCAAAGAATTTGTGGAGAAGATGAAGGCCAAAGGATTTAGGCTAATCCCTATAATAGATGCAGGGGTGAAAATAGAGGATGGCTATGAGGTATATGAAGAAGGGGTAGAAAAAGGATATTTCTGTGTAGATAGTAAAGAGGAGCCCTTTATAGCAGCAGTATGGCCAGGTAAGGTACATTTTCCAGATTTTTTAAATAGTGAATCTAGGCTATGGTTTGGGAAGAAATATGGAAAGTTAATTGACTGTGGCATAGAAGGATTTTGGAATGATATGAATGAGCCAGCTATTTTCTATACAAATAGGGGAATAGAGCAGGCTATAAAAGAAGCTAAAAATGCTGAAGGCAAGAACTTAAATATAGATAGCTTCTTTGGTCTTAAAGATGAGTTTAGGGATATATCAAATAATATAGAAGACTATAAATCCTTCTATCACAATATAGAGGGCAAACTAGTGAACCACTATGATGTGCACAATCTATATGGCTACAATATGACTAGGTCTGCTGATGAAGGTTTTAAGAATATAGCCCCTAATAAGAGATTTTTACTAATCTCCAGATCTTCCTATATAGGAATGCATAGACATTCAGGGATATGGACTGGGGACAACCACTCTTGGTGGGAACATATCCTATTGAATATAAAGATGATGCCTTCATTAAATATGTGTGGATTCCTATACTCTGGAGCAGATACAGGAGGATTTAGTGATGATGCCAATGGAGAGCTTGCTGTAAGATGGACCCAGTTTAGTATATTTACACCACTATTTAGGAACCACTCTGCCAAAGGTACAAGACATCAAGAACCCTTTGCCTTTGATGAAGAGAGCAATTCTATTATGAAAGAGGCTATACAGCTTAGATATGGACTTATACATTATATTTATTCTGAATATATGAAGGCAATTATAAATAAGGATATCTACTTTGCACCAATAGCCTTTGAATACAATGATGAATACTCAAGAAGGGTAGAAGACCAACTTCTAGTTGGAGATTCACTGATGATTAGCCCTATATATGAAGAAAACAGTAGAGGAAGATATATATGGCTGCCAGAGGATATGCTCCTATGGAAAGCCAAGGACTATAGTGAAAGAAAGTATGAAATTGTAGAAAAGGACCATAGGTATTTAGATATTGATATAGATGAAATACCTATATTTATTAGGAAAAATAAAGTATTGGTACTAGGAAAACATGCCAATACTGTTGATGATATAGATAATGAAGAGTTAGTAGTCATAGCCTTTGTAGAAGACAAGGCTAGCTATACCTATTATGATGATGACGGAAGATCCTTAGACTATAGGGATGGAATATATTCAAAAATCATTATTGAAATTGAAAAGAGAGAAGATGACTTCCATATAAATGTAGAAAACCATGGCAACAAGTATATTAAGAGATTGAAACTAGAAATAGTAGATAGAGAAGGGAAAGTAACTAAGAAAACTATCAATATTTAATAAAGGAGAAAGAATATGACTGGAAGAAGTAGCGGAATACTAATGCATATTACATCCTTGCCAAGTCCCTATGGTATTGGCACCTTTGGCAAGGGTGCTTATAGATTTGTAGATTTTTTAGAAAAAGCAGGACAAGGCTACTGGCAAGTATTGCCCCTAGGCCTAACTGGATATGGAGATTCTCCTTACCAATCCTTTTCATCCTTTGCTGGAAACCCTTATTTCATAGACTTAGAACTATTAAGAGAGGAAGGACTCCTTGAAAAAACTGATTACCAAGGACTAGATTTTGGTAGTGATGATGAAAAGGTTGACTATAAAAAGATTTTCCAACATAAGATGCCTGTTCTAAGGACTGCCTATGAAAGAGGGAAGGAAAAATATATAGAAGAAATAAAAACATTCCGAGAAGAAAACAAAGATTGGATTGAAGATTTCGCCCTATATATGGCTGTGAAAAAAGAATTTGATTTAAAATCCTGGCAAGAATGGGATGATAATATTAAGCTGAGGAAAGAATCTGCTCTAGCCTATTATAGTAAAAAACTAGAAGATGAAATAGACTATTGGATATTTCTACAATATATATTTGCTAAACAATGGAAGGAACTTAAATCCTATGCCAATAGCAAAGGGATTAAGATAATTGGAGATATACCTATATATGTAGCCCCAGATAGTGTAGATACTTGGGCAAATAGTGAACTATTCTTATTAGATAAAGATAGGAAGCCTATTGTAGTAGGAGGCTGTCCTCCAGATGCCTTTTCAAGTACTGGTCAACTATGGGGAAACCCTATATACAATTGGGAGCTATTAGAAGAAATGGGCTTTGACTGGTGGATTAGAAGGATTGAAAACAATATGAAGCTATTTGATGTAACAAGGATAGACCATTTTAGAGGTTTTGAATCCTACTGGGAAGTACCTTTTGAAGAAGAGACTGCAATAAATGGCAGATGGAAAAAGGGACCAGGTATGAAACTATTCCATGCAATTAACAAGGCATTAGGTAATGTAGATATTATTGCTGAAGACTTAGGGTTTTTAACTGAAGGAGTAATAAGCCTTAGAGAAGAAACTGGCTATCCTGGTATGAAGGTCCTTCAATTTGCTTTTGATACAAGGGAGGAAAGTGACTATCTACCCCATAACTATGATAGCAACTGTGTTGTATATACTGGAACCCATGATAATGATACAGTAGGTGGATGGCTGAAAAATGCTGGAGCTTCAGATGTAGAACATGCTATTAAATATTTAAAGTTAAATGAAGATGAAGGGTACCATTGGGGATTTATTAGGGGAGCCTGGAGTTCAGTAGCCAATCTTTCAATAGCCCAAATGCAAGATTTCTTAGGTTTAGGAAGTGAAGCTAGGATGAATATACCTTCAACAATAGGTGGAAACTGGCAATGGCGAGTGAAACTTGAATATTTAACCGATGAATTGGCAGAAAAAATTCACGATATGACTAAGTTATATGGGAGGTAGAGGATTTGTTTGATAAGGTAAGGTTTAAAGAAACTGTAGAAACCATATTGAAAGTAGACTATGGGAAAACCATTGAAAGTGCAGAAGGACATGAGAAATACAATAGTATATCCAAGGCAATAATGGAGCAGATAGCAGATAACTGGAATGGAACGGAAAAACTATATTCAAAAGGTAAACAAGCCTATTATTTCTCAGCAGAATATCTAATAGGAAGAGCCTTAGGTAACAATCTATTAAACTTAGGTATATATGAAGAAGTGGAAGATACCCTAAAAGGGTTGAATATAGATATAAATAGTATAGAGGAAATAGAAGAAGACGCAGGTCTAGGAAATGGAGGACTAGGAAGACTGGCAGCTTGTTTCATGGATTCAGCAGCAACTATGAACCTCCCTCTTACTGGCTATGGAATTAGATACCAATATGGAATATTCAAGCAGAAGTTTGAAAATGGATTTCAAGTAGAGAGTGGGGACAATTGGCAAAAATATGGGGACCCTTGGTCTATTAGGAGGACTGAAGATACAGTCATAGTA
This sequence comes from Clostridiaceae bacterium, assembly GCA_019391515.1. Taxonomy (GTDB): domain Bacteria; phylum Bacillota; class Clostridia; order Tissierellales; family Sporanaerobacteraceae; genus Anaerosalibacter. Next base: position 25,311 of record JAHXQP010000013.1, read on the forward strand.
GAATTTGGAGATGGAAAGATAAAGGCTGTTCCCTATGATATGTCTATTGTAGGATATAATACTAAAAATATAAATACCCTAAGGCTTTGGAGTGCAGAACCTATAGAAGAGTTTGACTTCCAACTATTCAATGAGCAGAAATATGATGAATCGGTGAAAGAGAAGAATAGGGCAGAAGACATATCTAGAGTCCTATATCCTAATGATTCAAATGAAGAAGGGAAGCTACTTAGGCTTAAACAACAGTACTTCTTCGTATCGGCTTCATTAAAGGATTTAGTAGGTAAATATAAGGCTAGATTTGGAGAGGATTTTAGTAAGTTTTCAGAGTACCATGCAATACAGCTTAACGACACCCATCCAGTAGTAGCAATACCTGAGCTAATGAGAATATTAATAGATGAGGAGAATATGGCATGGGAAGATACCTGGAACATAGTTAAAAATACTTTCTCCTATACCAATCATACAATATTGGCTGAAGCACTGGAGCAGTGGGATATAGAGCTATTCAAAAAAGTACTGCCAAGGGTATATGAAATAGTAGAGGAAATAGATAGGAGATTTGTACTAGAACTAGAAGAAAAAGATTATCCTCTTGAGAAGATACAGGAAATGAGGATAATATCTAACAATACAATTAAAATGGCTTGGTTGGCAATCCATGGTACCCATACAACTAATGGAGTAGCACAGCTCCATACAGATATATTGAAGAATAAAGAGCTAAAGGATTGGAACAAGCTATATCCAGAGAGATTTCAAAACAAGACCAATGGTATAACCCCTAGAAGATGGATAGCATTGTGCAATAGGGAGTTAACAGGAATGATAACGGAACTACTTGGTACAGAAGAATGGATAACAGATCTATCTATGTTGAGCAAATTAGAAAAATATATAGATAATGAGGAAGTTTTAAATAGGTTATTGGCTATAAAGATGGAGAAGAAGGAAGAATTGGCAGACTATATACTTGAAAAAGAAGGAATAGGGATAGATCCAAATTCCATATTCGATATTCAAATAAAGAGACTCCATGAGTATAAAAGGCAACTTTTAAATGCTTTCCACATATTAGACCTATACTACAGGCTTAAAGAAGAACCAGATATGGATATGCTGCCAAGAACCTTCATATTTGGAGCAAAGGCAGCACCAGGATATTTCAGGGCTAAGGGAATAATAAAATATATAAACGAGATAGCTAAATTGGTAAACAATGATCCAGATATAGATGGAAAGATTAAAATTGTATTTGTCCAAAACTACAATGTATCCTATGGAGAAAGACTATTCCCTGCTGCAGATATATCAGAACAGATATCCACTGCTGGCAAAGAAGCCTCAGGTACTGGAAATATGAAATTCATGCTAAATGGTACCCCTACATTGGGAACCTATGACGGAGCAAATTTAGAAATAGTGAAAGAAGCAGGGGAAGAGAACAACTTCATCTTTGGTGCTAGGGTAGAAGAACTGGAAGAAATTGAACAAAGCTACAATCCAGTAGAATACTATGAAAATACTCCAGGACTAAAAAGGGTAGTAGATACCTTAATAGATGGAACCTTTGATGATGGTGGCACAGGTATGTTTAAAGAGCTATACGACTCCTTACTAATAGGTGCCCATTGGCATAGACCAGATAATTATTTCATATTTAGAGATTTTGATGAATATAGAGAAGCCCATAAGAAGGTTGACAAGGCTTATAGAGATAGACTTGATTGGGCAAGGAAGTGTTTAAAAAACATAGTCAATGCTGGAAAATTCTCCAGTGATAGAACCATATTAGAATATGGCAAGGAAATATGGCGTATAGAAGAGAGGAAATTATAATAGAATAATCTTAAACAGCTAAAATCTAATGTTACATTAGATTTTAGCTGTTTAATTTTTATACTTATAAAAGTAACCATTATGTTTTATAATAGTTTAAGTGTATACTAAATATTAGGAATGTAGTGCTAACAGTATTTTTATTTTATATATGTATTGACAAGGAACAGATATGTTGATAGCATTTACATAAAAGAACAAAACGTAACAACATATAACACGTAGTAAAGTAATTAGAGGGGTGATATTTTGTTAAAAGCTGAAAGACTTGACAAGATATTGGAAATGTTTAATGAAAACAATGTCATTAGGATATCTGAAATAAGTAAATTGCTCGATGTAAGTGAAATGACTGTTAGAAGAGATTTAAGAATATTAGAGGAACTTGGACATGTAATCTGTATTCATGGTGGTGCTAAAAAGAAAGAACATAATATGTTTAGAGAGTTATCCCATAATGAAAAAAAATATATAATGGTTGAAGAAAAAAAACATATTGCAGAGATGGCTGCTAGTTTAATAGAAGAAAATGATATTGTATTTATTGGTCCTGGTACTACGAATGAGTTTATATATGATTATCTTAATATTTCTTATGCAAAGATAATTACGAACTCTATATCAGTTTTTTCAAAGTTTGCTAACGATAATCGATTCGAGTTGATTCTTGTTGGAGGAAGGATACGTTCTAGAACAGGTGCATTTGTTGGAAGTTTTGCTAATGAAATGTTGTCAAAGATAAAAGTAAAATTAGCTTTTGTAGGAGCCAATGGAATTTCTGAGAATTATATCACTAATTCTAATGAGGAAGAAGGGGTATGCCAAAAAATTATTTTAAACAATGCTAATGAAAGATATATTTTATGTGATAATAGTAAATTTGATAGAGATGATTTTTATAGATTTTATAATTTAGAAGATGCAACAGGTGTAATCACAGATGATAAGATTGATTCTAATATTAAAGAAAAATATAGTCAATATGTTAAGATAATTAATTAATAATAAGGGAGGAAAAAATATGGATATTGTATCAACTAAAGAAATGCTTCTAGATGCAAAGAAGAATAATTATGCTATTCCAGCTTTTAACATTCATAATTTAGAGACTATGCAAGCAGTATTAGAAGGTGCATGGGAAATGAAGTCACCGATAATTATAGCAACTACTCCAGGAACCGTTAATTATGCAGGAGTAGATTTTTTAGTTAATATGGCAAAAGCAGGTGCCAAAAATTTTGATATCCCTATTGCAATTCATTTAGATCATTGTAGTGATGTAGATTTTGTAAAAAAATGTATACTAGCAGGCTATAAATCTGTAATGATAGATGCTTCAATAAAAGAATATGAAGAGAATATTAGATTGACAAGGGAAGTAGTTGAATTTAGCAAAAAGTATGGTGTAACTGTAGAATCGGAATTGGGAGTAGTGGGCGGCCAAGAAGATGAAAGAAAAGTAGATGAAAAAGATGCACTATATACTGATCCCAATGTAGCTTTGGATTTTCTGGAAAAAACAGAAGTTGATTCTTTAGCAGTAGCCATAGGAACAGCTCATGGAGTATATAAATTAGAACCAGAGCTTGATATAAATAGATTAGATGAAATACGCAATGAAGTTTATGTTCCATTAGTTCTTCATGGTGCTTCGGGAGTTCCAGAAGAAAGTGTAATAGAAGCTATAAAACACGGCATTTGTAAAATAAATATTAGTACTGAATTAAAAATGGCCTTTATTAAAGAGATTAGAAAATATTTAGCAGAAAATCCTTCTGCAAATGACCCACGAAACTATTTAACACCTGGTAAAGAAGCTATTAAGGAAGTTGTAATGAATAAGATTAGAATTTGTGGATGTGAAAACAGGGCATAATTTGGAGGTGAATTCTTTGATATTAACTATAACATTAAATCCTTCTATAGATAGAAGGTATTATATTAAGGGATTTGAAAAGGACAAAGTTGTTAGAGCAGAAGATGTTCAGTATACTCCTGGAGGCAAAGGGTTGAATGTAACTAAAGTAATTAAGAAATTTAGTAATTCAGTAATGGCTACTGGTTTCATAGGAGGTAAAAGTGGTTCTTTTATAAAAGAAAAATTAGATGAATTAGAAATTAACAATAAATTTATTCCTATTAGTGGGGAGACAAGAAGCTGTTTAGCTATTCATTCAGATGATGGAAGTAAGACTGAAATATTAGAAAAGGGACCAGTTATATCTAATAAAGAAATATTGAAATTTAATGATTTATATAATGAGCTGTTGGAAGAAAGTGAAATAATATGTGCTTCAGGAAGTTTACCTCAGGGGTTACCAATAGAAACATATAAAGATATGATATCTGTGGCTAAAGCTAAAAATAAAAAATTTATACTTGATACTAGTGGTGATGCCTTAAAAACAGGTATAGAAGCTTCGCCTTTTTTAGTTAAACCTAATAAAGAAGAATTAGAAAAACTTGCAGGTCATGCTATAACTTCTAATGATGAAGTGATTAGAGCATCAAAATATTTATTAGAAAATGATATTGAAATTATAGTTGTTTCACTTGGTAAAGATGGTGCAATAGTTTTCAATAGAGGTTATGCTTATAAAATAAATATACCAAATATAAAGGCAATAAATTCTGTAGGCTCTGGAGATTCTATGATTGCAGGGTTTGCTATTTCATTGCTAGAAAAATATGATTTTGAATATATGTTAAAATTAGCAGCAGCATGTGGTACGGCAAATGCTATGGAAGAAGAAACGGGTAAAGTAGATGTATATAATGTTAAAAATATTATTAATGAGGTTAGTATTACAAAATTGAAATTATAATACTATATTTAACAAATATATCGCCTATATATTTAACTTTGTTGAATTATTTATGAGGTTAAGATGTATAGGCGATATATTTTTATATAAATTATAAATAATATGTTAAAAACATATTGACAAATAATAATCATATTGATATTCTTAACATAAGGTAACAAAAACGAACAATATATACCAATATATTTTATAAAGGAGTGGATTTATTTGAAGGTTATTATTGGTTCTGATACTAAAGGTTTTGAGTTAAAGGCGTATTTAGTAAACTTTCTAAGTTCAGAAGGATATAAAGTCATGGATATGACACCAGATCCTAATTTAAACTTTGTTGAATCAGCTAGATTGGTAAGTGAGGAGGTTTTAAAAGAAGAAGATAATTTTGGAATTGTAATTGATGAGTATGGTGCAGGATCTTTTATGGTTGCTAACAAAATAAAAGGGGTTGTTTGTGCAGAAGTATCTGATGAGCATTCTGCCCGTATGACAAAAGAACATAACAATGCTAATATTATTTCCTTGGGTTCTGGCATAGTAGGGAAAACACTTGCAAAAAATGTAGTTATGAGTTTTTTAAATAATAATTATAGTGGTGGGAGACATCAAATAAGAGTAGATATGTTAAATAGACTAGCATAGGAGTGATAAATATGAAAATTTCTATTGGATGTGACCATATTGTCACAGATATTAAAAATCATATTGTAAAGTATTTAGAAGATAAAGGACATGAAGTAATTGATAATGGGACATATGATAATGTGAGAACACATTATCCTATATATGGCAAAAAAACTGCTAAAAAAGTAGTAAACAAAGAGGCAGATCTTGGTATTGTAATTTGTGGAACTGGTGTAGGGATTACAACATCAGCTAATAAAATAAAAGGAATTAGAGCAGCTTTAGTAAGAGATGTATCTACTGCCAAGTATGCTAAAGAAGAATTAAATGCAAATGTTATTGGTATTGGTGGAAGAATTACAGGTATAGGATTGATGGAAGAAATCATAGATACATTTATATCTACTAAATATAAAGAGACAGAAGAAAATAAAGAACTTATTAAATCTATTGATGACATGATAGAAGATGGCAGCTACGTAAATGATGAGCATTTATTTGATGACCTTCTTGAGAAGTGGGACAAGGGTTATTATCATGACTAATAGAATTGCTGGATAAGTAGATAAAGAGTTGGTTAGAAGAGAAAACGTATCCTATAGGTATGAACATGAAATTTGTACAACTATTTATTTAATTGTAGTAACTAAAAATAAGCAGAAGTAGAAACGGAGCGGATAAATGAACAAAAAAGTAATGAAGATGATTGGGTTTAAATTGTAGCATATAAAACCCAAGATTTTAGGAGGAGATAAAATGAATAAAGTTATGGATTGCTTAATCGACCGAATAAAAAAATGGCAACCATATTTCGATGCATTTGCAGCGAATAAATATGTAAGCGGAATGCGAAATGGTTTGATTGCACCGATGTACGTACTTTTATTCTCAAGTATTTTTATGGTTATTACATATGTACCAAATATTTTAGGGTTCTATTGGAGTGAATCAGTTGAATCGATGCTTCTTCGCCCATATGATTTAACAATGGGTGTTTATGGCCTAATTGTTTCAGCAACTGTTGCAAAAGCATTTACAGATATTTTGAATCAAGAACAAGAAACAGGTAAAAGTATTAGTGCTTTAGCCACAATGGTATCAGCACTATCAGTATACTTAATTTTAATGGGAGATCCGGTTGAGGGCGGTATTTCTACAGAATATCTTGGTGCTTCAGGAATGATTGTTGGAATTATTATTGGTTTGGTAATTCCAAAGATCTTCAAGTTCTCTATTGATCATAATCTAACGATTAAATTGCCGAAAGAAGTTCCACCAAACCTTTCAGAATCATTTGCGAGTGTTATTGCATATGGTTTAGCTATTACAGTATTTTGGATTTTTGATATTATTTTTAAAAATTTTAGTGGAGGAACGAATGTTGCTGAAGCTTTAATGAATGTTTTAAATCCTATATTCATGGCAGCTGAATCCTATATTGGGATGTCACTTATTTATGGGGCAACAGCATTTTTCCAATTCCTTGGAATGAATGGTCCTGATATTGTGTTCCCGGCTGTCAAACCTGCGATGTTTCAGCACTTAGCTGAAAACCAAGAGCTGTATCGACAAGGTTTACATTCATTTCACGCAATGACTAACGCATCCTATGATATGGCAATTGCATTCGGCGGTACAGGTGCAACGTTAATGGTTACATTGATGTTTGCATTTTTATCTAAATCAAAAGGAAACCGGGCGGTCGGTCGAGCGGCGATTGTGCCGGTGCTGTTTAACGTAAACGAGCCAATTACATTCGGAGCTCCACTTATTTTAAGTCCGATTTTCTTGGTTCCATTTATCTTAGCACCAATCGCAAATACGATTTTATTGCGACTTTTCATAACGACATTGGGAATGAATGGATTTATTATGGAGGTTCCATGGACGACACCAGGATTTATTGGAACGATCCTGGGAACGAATTTCGACCCACTTTCGTTCTTGCTAGTGCCGTTGATTGCAATAGTTGATGCGATTATCTACTATCCATTCTTCAGAGTTTACGACCAAAAAGTACTAGAAGATGAGAAAGCAAAAGAAGAATTAGTATTAGCTGGCGCTGACGAGTTAACTGTAATAACTGAAGAATTAGCAGAAAAACCAACTGGCGATTCTATTGGAAAAGATAAATTGAACGTTCTTGTTTTATGTGCAGGTGGTGGTACAAGTGGTATGCTAGCTAATGCTTTAAATGATAGCAGAGAAGAACTTAAAGAAGAGTATGGGGTAGAATTTACTGCCAGAGGTGGACATTATGGACAGCACTCCGAATTCATGTCAGAAACGGATGTAGTTATCTTAGCGCCACAGGTTTCAAGTCATTTAACAAATATGCAAAATGAAGCAGTGCGACACGATGCAATTGCTTTAGGTACAGGAGGTTCAGAGTATATTAAATATACACAAGATCCAAAATCTGCTGCAGAGTTTATTTTAAATTCTGTTTCTAAACAATAAAAAATGAAAGGAAGTGTAATCATGACAAAAAGACAGTTTCCAAAGGATTTCTTATGGGGTAGTGCTTCAGCAGCCTATCACTTTGAGGGAGCTTTTGATAAGGACGGTAAAGGATTGACTGTACAAGATGTAACTCCAGACGGTGCACGTGGTAGAATTACGGATGGACCTACATCAGATAACTTGAAATTAGGTGCAGCGAATTTTTACGAAAACTATAAAGAAGATATTAAATTATTCGCTGAGATGGGATTTAAGGCTTTTAGAACTTCTATTTCTTGGGCTAGAATTTTCCCGAATGGTGATGATAAAGAACCAAATGAAAAAGGATTACAGTTTTACGATAATGTTATCGACGAGTTGTTAAAGTATGGTATTGAACCAGTCATTACTTTGGCTCACTACGAAACACCATTAGCACTAGCTGAAAAATACAATGGTTGGATGAGTAGAGAGGTTATTGATTATTTCGTAAATTATGCTGTAACAGTCTTTGAAAGATACAAAAATAAGGTAAAGTATTGGTTAACATTTAACGAAGTAAATGCTATTTTAGAAACGCCATTTATTGCTGGTGGGATTAAAACACCAGAGGATGAGCTTTCGCCATCTGATTTATATCAGGCAGCTCACCATCAGTTAGTTGCAAGTGCGCTAGTTACAAAGAAAGCAAAAGAAATTAACCCAGATTTCTTAGTTGGATGTATGATTTCTGAAAAAGGCGTTTATCCACTTCGTCCACATCCAGCTGATGGGGTACAAGAAATGAAAAAGAAACAAGAGTTAGATTTCTTCACCCATGTACATGCTCGTGGAGAATATCCAAGCTACATTAAGAGAGTATTTGAGGAAAATAATATTAAACTAGATATTACAAAAGAAGATCGTCAGATTTTGAAAGAGTACCCAGTTGACTACATTTCTGTAAGTTACTATCGAAGTGTATGTACAACCGCTCTAGAAGGTGAAGAATATGAGGATGTTCGAGATGTTTCAGAAGATACATTTACTGTCAAAGAAGTTGAAAACCCGTATTTGGAAACGAGTCAATGGGGCTGGCAAATTGATCCGGTTGGTCTTAGAATTGCCCTAAATGAAATGTACGATAAATATGAGCTCCCAATTTTTATCGTTGAAAATGGGCTTGGAGCTCATGACATTTTAGTCGAAGGTAAAGATGGTGAGTTAACTGTTCACGATGACTATCGTATCCATTACTTGCAGGAACACTTGAAACAAACATATGAAGCAATGCTTGATGGGGTTGATATCATTGGCTTTTTAAGTTGGGCAGCTATGGACGTAGTCAGCACAACAGAAGGATCAATTGATAAACGTTATGGTTTCATCTATATAGACTTACAAGAAGACGGAACGGGTACTTTAGAACGTTATAAGAAAGATAGCTTTTACTGGTACAAAAATGTAATCGAAACATCCGGTGCTTCACTTTGGGTAGATTAAGTAACCATATTCAATCGTGAGAATAGTGTGAAACATGTTTGGCTTATGTTCGAATATGTGCTATAACTTACTTATATTATAAATATAAACATTAGGGAGGGTCAAAATATGGACAGAAAAGAAATAAACATGCTTGGTATGGAAATTGTTGCCTATGCAGGCGAAGCAAGAACAAAGCTATTGAATGCCGTTAAAGAGGCGCAAAAAGGTAATAAAGAGAAGTCAAAGAGCTTGATTGAGGAAGCAAAGGAAAGCTTGAATAAAGCACATAATGTCCATGCGAAGGCGCTTACGGATGAAGCTAGAGGCGAACTTGAAGAAATGGGACTTATCATGATTCATGGACAAGATCATTTGATGACAACTATACTGTTGAGCGATATCGTTGAGCACTTGTGTAATATATACTATGAAAAGTAATAAGAGTTAATAAACTTATTTTTGAAAAGTTATCACTAAATGTTTACTCAAGAATCTAGGTACAACTACTAACATAAAAATGCTCTTTTCTGGTTTTTATTTTGATTTTGCCAGAAAAGAGCATTTATTTTGACTACTTTGTAATATCTATGGCTTCATTTTTTTCATTTACAAAGACAATAGTAGGTTTAAAACCTATTGCCTTTTCTTGCTCGATACTGCAATAAGACATTATAATAACCTTGTCCTTTGGTTGAACCAACCTAGCTGCAGCACCATTTAAACATATATCACCTTTTCCAGATTCACCTTTAATAACATAAGTTTCAAACCTTTCACCATTGTTAATATTGACTATCTGTACCTTTTCATTTTCAAGTATATTTGCTTTGTCCATTATTTCTTCATCTATAGTTATACTTCCTACATAGTCTAGATTGGCATCAGTTACTGTAGCTCTGTGGATTTTTGATTTTAGCATGGTGATATTCATATAGCTTTCTCCCTTAAATCAATAAAAATATTATCTATTAGACGAGTATTGCCAACCTTTACAGCCAATGCTATAAGTATATTATCTTCAACTTTTGAAACTGGTTTTAATGTCTTACTGTTTACAATTTCAATATAATCTATAGAAGTATTCTTTCCTGAGTTTATTGTATTCTCCATTTCCTTCTTGATTACTTCAATATTTTTTTCTCCATTGAGGATTAAATTCTTTGCCAGGGTTAAAGACTTGTATAACAACAGTCCATCTTTTCTTTCTTCGTCATTTAAATAGGTATTCCTTGAACTAAGGGCCAGTCCGTCATTTTCCCTAACAGTAGAACAGCCTATTATTTCAATATCCATATTTAAATCTTCTACCATTTTTTTAACTATTATAAGTTGTTGAGCATCTTTTTGTCCAAAATAAGCCCTAGTGGCCTTGGTTATATTGAATAGCTTAGTTAAAATAGTTGTAACACCCCTAAAATGAGTAGGTCTAGAAATTCCACACAATACTTTTCCCAAGCTTTTCACTTCAACAAAGGTTAGGAAATCTTCAGGATACATTTCATCACTTTGAGGCAACAACACAAAATCACAACTATTAGTTCGACATATTTCTAAATCTTTTTTCCTTGTTCTTGGATATTTATCAAAATCTTCATTAGGTCCAAATTGGGTTGGATTTACAAATATACTTACTATAACTATGTCATTTTCTTCTATAGCTTTTTTAATAAGGCTTATATGTCCAGCATGGAGACAGCCCATTGTAGGAACCAATCCTATAGAAAGACCTTTTTCTTTATAAGCAGTGATTTCATTTTTCATCTTATCTATAGATTCTATGATTACCATTTTTAGCCTCCTAATTATTTAAATTCATTTATTATTTCTGGATCTATTTTAAAAGTATGTTTTTTTTCTGGGAAAGAACTATTTTTTACTTCTTTTATATAGCTTTTTATAGCTCCATCTATATCGTCTTTAAGATTTTTATACTGTTTAACAAATTTTGGAACAAAGTCAGAGTACATTCCCAACATATCATTAACTACTAATATTTGACCATCACAATACTTTCCAGCACCTATACCAATAGTAGGGATAGATACTTTCTCCGAAATAATTTTAGAAACTTCTTCAGGAATACATTCTAAAACTATAGCAAATGCTCCGGCATCTTCTAAATACTTAGCATCATCTATAAGCTTTTGAATCTGTTCTTTGCTCTTACCTTGTACTTTAAATCCTCCAAATGCATTGATAGATTGAGGGGTTAATCCTATATGTCCCATTACAGGTATTTGAGCTTTCACAATTGCTTTCACCTTATCTAAAACATCATAGCCACCTTCTAATTTAACAGCATGAGCATGACCTTCTTGTATCAATCTACCAGCATTTCTAATAGTATTTTCTGTATTCACATGGTAGGATAAGAAAGGTAAATCCGCTACTATCAAAGCATTTTTTGTTCCACGACTTACAGCTTTTGTATGGTGTACCATATCATCTACAGTTACAGATAGGGTATCATCATAGCCTAAAGTCACCATTCCTAAAGAGTCTCCAACCAATATTCCATCTATTCCTGCATCATCTACTAATTTAGCCATGGAATAATCATAAGAGGTAATCATAGTCAATTTTTCTTTATTGTTTTTTGCTTCTCTGAATGTTGCCACAGTCTTCTTCATTAGAATCACTCCTTAAAATTTTATATATTTCTTCTATCTTTTCATCAGACAAATGTCCACTTTCTCTTGCTATTTCCAATGCTACCAGTCCTAAATTTTCATATATTTCCTTGTATTTAGGAAGGTTTTTCATATGGAGTTTTACTGTACTAGCATCTCCCCTAATTATTGGACCAGTTAAAGAATCATTAATACCTTTTTGGCCAATATTTAATAAAGTACTTTCCATCAATGGAAGTATTCCATCAGTAGATAAGTTCTTATCTAAACCACATTGTAACAATAGATTCTGCCCTATTTTAGCCAATGAAACTATATAGTTTGAAACAAATACTGCAGAAGCATGGTACAGTGGTTTGTCCTTTTTATTCATTACAAAATATTTAATATTGGCGTTGTGAAGGAATTTTTCTACTTTTTCAATATTGTCTCCCTCAATTGAAAAAATAACCTTCTCTAAATCAGATGATTTTTTATCTGCAAAGGAAAATAACGGGTGAAGAGAATAACACAGTGCACCTTTATGTTTGCAACCAGTAAAAATTGCAGAAGATAAACAACCACTCATATGGAATACCTTTTTGTCAGATAGATTAAAATCTACCATTTTATTCCATGCATGTCCTATCTGGTCATCTGGTGTTGTGATAAAAATATAATTGGATTTTTTGATTAGTTCCCCAAAATGTAAAGGCGAACTTCTTGTTAGATTTGCTGCATAAAAGGAAGATTCTCTTGATCGACTATGATAGCCAACAATAGAGAAACCTTGCTGTTTGAGGTAGTGTCCGAAGGAACAGCCAACCTTTCCGGCACCTATAAAACCTATATTCATTTTTTAGCACTCCTTATACTATAGTCCCATTCCAAAAAGGATATGAGCTACATAAATTATAACATGATTTTTTTATTTTTGTAAATAATTCAAATGCTAAAGTTTTCTTCAAAATCAAACATAAAATAGCTGTAGGCTAGTTATAGAAATAAATTAGTTATTATTATTTGTTGTGATTCCTTCTTTTAAAATCTTGTTAAATTGATTCAATATGTAAGCTATGATATTCTATAAATGAAATTTGTAAAAACAATCCACATTAAATAAATACTTTTTAGTCTATTAAAAAATAAAAAAATAAGTAAAGAATATATGTAATAGCTATGAATACCGCAAGATAGAAAATTGGGCTATTAAACTTTTTATAAAAAGCTATGGAAGGATGGGGATAAATGAGTAGAATCAAGGAAGTATTAGATACATTGGAAAGATTAAGAGAAGAAAATCCTGAGGGGATTTCTGCCATAGATGTTGCTCAAATACTAGACATAGATAGATCCAATATAAGTAGATATTTAAATATTTTATATAGAGATGGGAAGGTTGAAAAACTAGAAGGCAGACCTGTATTGTATAGAACTATAGATATAGAAAAAGATACTTTTAAAGAGAGAAATACTCCTATTAGTAAGAATAAAAATAGCTTAGATAAAATGGTTGGTGCAAATCAAAGTTTAGCTATTTCCATTGACAAGGCTAAAGCGGCTATAATGTATCCGCCAAAAGGACTTCATACATTGATATTAGGAGAAACAGGAGTAGGCAAGTCTATGTTTGCTGAGCTGATGTATCAATTTTCCATAGAAACCAATATTCTTGGGAAAGATGCTCCTTTTATAAGGTTTAATTGTGCAGATTATGCTAGCAACCAAAATCTTTTAACAGCTCAGATATTTGGAGTAAAAAAAGGTGCTTATACTGGTGCTACAAAAGATAGGGAAGGGTTGCTTAAAAAGGCAGATGGAGGATTTATATTTTTAGATGAAATCCACAGGTTATCTCCTCAGGGGCAGGAAATGTTATTTACATACATAGATAATGGATTCTTCAGACCATTAGGAGAAACGGAAAATTTGTCTTATGTAGATGTGAGGATCATTGCTGCAACTACAGAAGATCCAAAATCCAATTTATTAAAAACTTTCACTCGTCGAATACCCATGGTAATTACATTGCCTCCAATTAGAGATAGAGGTTTATCTGAAAGATATGATTTTATAGAGACTTTTATTAAAGAGGAATCTCATCGCCTAGGAAAAAGTATTTATATAAATAAAAATGCTATTATTTCTTATTTATTATATGATTGTCCCAATAATATAGGGCAACTTAAATCTGACATTCAATTAGCTTGTGCTAAAGCTTTTTTAAATTACAAATCCCAAAACAACAATTATATATTAATAACCCAATGTGATTTACCTAATCATGTTAAAAAGGGAATTATGAATATTAATCAATATAGAAATGAAGTAGAGCAGCTATTGAATTTTAATTATGATATATTAAAATTCAATCAGAGTGAAAAACCACCTTTATTGATGGAAATAGATAAATATACTACAGAGGATTTTTATAATAGTATTGAAGAGAAATTGAAGTCCTTAAAGAATATGGGGATATCTGAACAAGATATAAATGAAATAATAAATATAGATATAGAGACTCATTTTAAGGAATACATAGGCAGTATATCTAGACATTTCCATAAGGAAGAAATATCTAATATAGTAGATAATAAAATTTTAGAAGTAGTGGAAGAAATACTTCTGTTAGGAGAGAAAAAATTAAATAAACATTTTAGTGAAAAGGTTTATTTTGCTTTATCTTTTCATCTAGAAAGAAGTATAAATAGAATAAAAAATGGAGAAAAAATCTATAATCCAAAATTAAATTTTATTAGAATAAACTATGAAGAAGAATTTTTATTTGCAATGAAAATAACAAGAATCATAGATGAAAGATTTGGAATTGAAACTCCAGTAGATGAAATAGGTTATTTAGCTATGTTTTTTGCAACCGATTCTTATAAGTTTGATAAGGTAGAAGTACCTAAGGTAGGAATTCTTGTTATTATGCACGGTAAAACTACGGCTAGTTCCATGGTGGAAGTAGCCAATAGCCTAATAGGGACTGATCATGCTATAGCCCTAGACATGCCCTTAAATATGAAACCAGAGACTATGTATTCCATAGCTAAAAGAAAGGTGGAGGAAATAAATAAGGGGGAAGGTGTGATTATTTTAGTAGATATGGGTTCTTTGACTACTTTTGGAGATATGATTTGGGAAGAAACTGGCATAGAAGTAAGAACTATTGAAATGGTCAGCACTTCTATGGTTTTGGAGGTTTTAAGAAAATCAATAGTAGGATATAGCATAGATGAAATAATGGAAGCCTTTAAAAATAAACATGTATATAAGTATAGAAGTAATGTATTAGAAGAAGGCAATAATATAAAGGATATTATTGTTACTGCTTGTTTTACTGGAGACGGTGCTTCAAAAAAGATTGCAAATATTATTGGAAAAGAAATATCTAATAAAAATATAGATATATTTACCATAAATATAATAGATGAAAATAACTTAGAAAATAGATTGTATAAGTTAAAAGATAAATATAATATATTAGCAATAATATCTACTATATCATTAGATATATCTTGGGCACCAGTATTTCTTGCTGTAGATATATTTACAAATGAAGGAATAGATAAATTGAATAATGTTTTTGAAGAAAATGAAATGTGTCTAAAAATCTCACAATCTTTAACAGAACATTTACCAAATATAAAGGATAAGAAAATTGTAAAAGAAATTAGATATATTTTATATGAAGTAGAATACAAATTAGGATTAAAAGTATCCATAGATGTAAGGATGGGAATCATGCTCCATATATGTTTTTTAATAGATAATTTGATAAAAGGGGTTATACCACGGAAATTTAATGATTTGGAAGAATACAAGAAAACATATAAGAAGGAAATGAAGATTTTGAGAGAAATATTTTCTCCTATAGAAAATAAATATGAAATTGTTATAGGAGAAAATGAGATAGGGTATATATTAAAAACATTTTTATCAAACCAAATTAGTGTGTATTAGTGTGTAGATATCTGCACACTAATTTATTTTTTTACACACTAAATTTGAAATGTAATTTAGTTCTCAAACCCATGAGATATCATAATATAAACTATTTTATTTTATTTTTGAACATACAAGTATTTGGCAAGGTAATTGCAATTATAATATATAGTACCAGGGGATATAGGAGGTAATGTGGGGTAGAGAAACATAAAACATTATATGGAAAGGAATGATAGTTATGTTAAACATTATGTTGGTCTGTTCAGCAGGAATGTCTACTAGTCTATTGGTCAATAAAATGAATAAAGTAGTAAAAGAAAAAGAGCTAGATGTAAATATAGTAGCTGTAGCAGAAGCAGATGTAAAAAGTAATATGGATAAGGTAGATGTCATGTTGTTAGGTCCACAAGTCAGATACTTATTACCAAATATGAAGGGGTTAATGGAACCAAAAGGGGTACCAGTAGAAGTGGTAGATACTGTAGATTATGGAACTATGAATGGGGAGAAGGTTTTGGAATATGCTTTAAGCTTGGCTAAAGAACTATAAAAATACTAGTAAGGGGGATTAGTATGAAAAAGTTTATGGATTTTATGGAGAAAAAGTTTGTTCCAGTGGCAGCAAAGATTGGAGGACAGAGACATTTAGTTGCAATCCGTGATGGATTTGCAAGTATTATGCCTTTAATACTTGCAGGTTCTATGTCAGTTTTATTAAAAAACACTATATTTGAATGGATTACTCCATTAAATGGATTAATTCCTATATGTGATCAAGTATGGTGGGGTTCATTAGCAATAATGACTTTATTAATTGTATTTTCTGTGGGATATAACTTAGCTAAATTTTATGAAGTAGATCCATTAGCAGCAGGACTTATTGCTGTTGGATCCTACTTTGCTACATTACCTCAATCTCATGGAGAGGCTGGTTGGGGATATATTCACTGGGGTTATTTACAAGCTACAGGATTGTTTACAGGATTAATAGTAGCATTAATTGCTACGGAAATATTCGTGAAACTAATAAAGAAAGATTTAACAATTAAAATGCCAGAAGAAGTTCCTCCCGCAGTAGGAAAGGCTTTTGCAGCTGTTATACCAGGTACAATTACTATTCTTATTTTCGGTATTTTATTTCTCGTAATAGACAATTTGGGAGGGGTAAGTCTATATGATGTAATAGAAAATTCTATACAAAAGCCATTACAGAATTTAAGCCAAGGGGTTGGATCTGCAATTTTAGCAGCTGTGTTGATTAATCTATTTTGGTTCTTTGGATTACATGGTGCTAATATATTGGATCCTGTAATGAATGCATTATATTTGCCTGCTCTTACTGCTAATGAACAAGCTATTGCAGCAGGATTAGAGGCACCAAATATAATAACTAGAGCTTTCTTTGATACTTACGTTCATCTAGGTGGGGCTGGAGCAACTTTAGCTTTAATAATAGCTATATTTATTGCCTCTAAAAACAGAAAAGAATATAGAGAAGTAGCTAAATTATCTGCACCAGCAGGAATATTCCAAATTAATGAACCTGTGATGTTTGGAATTCCTATAGTCCTTAATCCAATATTATTTATTCCATTTTTAATTACGCCTGCAATACTGACTTTAATAGCGTATATAGGGACGGCAACTGGTTTTGCACCTCCTACTTATTTAGTTGTTCCTTGGACTACACCTCCTATTATAGGAGCATTTCTAGCAACAGGAGCTACATCAGCAAGTTGGAGAGCAGCTGTATTGGCAGCTATAAATTTAGTAGTAGCAGTATTGATATATTTACCATTTGTTAAATTAGCTGATAGACAGAGACAAAAACAAACTGAATAGAGTGAATAACATTTTCTAATACTAAAGGGATTTAGAAACATCTATGTAAGAAGTAGAGAAGAAATAGAGGAAACAGGTATTAATTAGAGTTATCTCTACTTCTTACTAATGTTTTATATAAAAATATATCTGACTATTTATATCCCTCATATTAAGAGGAGATGATAAAGTGGCTTATTATATTGGTCTTACATTTGTTATTCTTCTTATTTTAATAAGTTTAGATGATTTTATATGGGATGTATATTATTTTTTTAGTCCAAAAAGAAAAAAGAACAATACTAATGCTATATCTTATAAAGATCTAACAGATACAGTTCCCGGTTTACTTGCTATTATAGTACCAGCCTATCGTGAAGAGGATGTATTAGAAGATGTTATAGAAAATTTAATAGATACAAACCATTATCCCAATGCAATGTATCATATTTTTCTGGGGGTATATCCAAACGATCCTGATACCTTAGATATAGCAGATAATTTATCTAAAAATCATAAAAATGTTCATAGAGTTATTCACATAATAGATGGACCTAGTTCTAAAGCTGATAATATAAATAATGTAATAAAAAATATTTTAGAATATGAAAACAAAAAAGGTATTAGATTTAAGGGTATTATAGTACACGACTCAGAAGATGTAATTCATCCTTATGAAATATTAGTTGAAAATTATCTTTTGAATTTTCATAAGGCCATCCAAATGCCTGTATTTCCACTACAAAGAATGCCTAGAATAGGAAATATTTTTAAAAATATGATATCTGGAACATATGCAGATGAGTTTGCAGAAAATCATTATAGTATGCTTGTGGCTAGAAATGTTACTAAATCTTTTGTGCCTTCAGCAGGAACAGGTTTTGTGATTTCTAGGGATATAATAGATTGCTTCCCTGATTTCAATATATTCCCAGTAGGGAGTTTAACAGAAGATTATAAACTTTCATTATTGCTTAAACAAAAGGGATTTCATCTTTATTATGCATTAGAAGAGGTAGAAAGACTTAAAGGAGATGGAAAAATGGAAAGAGAATTTATAGCTACCAGAAGTATATTTCCATCAACTTATAGTGCTGCTGTAAGACAAAAATCTAGGTGGATATATGGGATAACTATGCAGTCTTTTAAACTTAGAGATATATTAAAAAATAAAAATTTATCATTTGGTTCTAAACATAGTTTATATAAAGACTGGAAAGCGAAATTTAGCAATATATTACTTGTACCAAGTTATTTAATTTTTATATATTTTATATTTTCTTTGTTTTTAAATATTCCAATAATTTATCCTAAGTTTAGTTTATCATGGTATCTCATGTTATTTGTAACTATTATGATGATAGAAAGACAAATTTTAAGGGGAAGAGCTGTAAAAAACGTATATGGATATAAAAGTACCTTTATAAGTGTATTGTTTCCACCTATATTGCCTTTTAGGATGGTTATTGGGAATATAATAAATTTTCATGCAACCTTAAAGGCTTGGAAGATGAATCTTTTTAAATCTAGTGCTAAAAAAAGAAAGAAAAAGCCTAGTTGGAATAAAACTGATCATGAATTTTTAGAAAAAGAAGTCTTAAATACTTTTAGAAGAAAATTAGGGGATGTTCTTCTATGTAAAAACCTAATATCACCAAATGAATTAAAAAAATCTCTTGAAAAATCAAAAACTAATGGAATGAGGCTTGGAGAAACTTTAATAACGGAAGGCATAGTATCGGAAGAGGATATAGTTATCTCTTTATGTAAAATAAATAAAGAGATCTATTTTGAAATTAAACCTAATATGGTTTCAAAAGAGGGCATAGATTTTTTTGGAAAAGATTTTCTATTGCAAAATTTTATGGCACCTATTATGAAAACAAGAAATACGGCAGTATTTGCTATTTCAAATCCTGATGATAAAGAAAGAATAATAAATTTATTAAAGGATAAAAAAATTGAAAAAGAGGTTATTCAGTTTATCTATTCTACAAAAGAGAATATAACAAATTCTTTAGAAAAAATGGATAAAGAATATTTAGATGAAATAAAAATTATAGAAAAATTAATAGAAGAAGATATTTTGTTTTTAGAAGAAGGGCTTATAGCTTTGGGATATCAGAATACAGAAAAAAATATTAATGAAATACTATATGATATGGGATTTGAAGAACAAGGAAATAAGGGTCTTATATTTAATTGATATGAAAATATATTTTAGGATAAAAACATCTAAATTATTAAAGGAGAGAGTGATATGGATTTAGAGATGATAATAATCAATATTATAAATTATAGTGGTGAGGCTAGGAGCTTAAGTATGGAAGCTATGCAATATGGAAAAAAAGGAGATTTTGAGAAAGCAAGACATAACTTAAATGAGGCCAATAAAAATATTTCTAAGTCCCATAAAAGTCAAACGGAATTGATTCAATCAGAGGCTAGAGGAGATAAACAAGAAGTATCTTTATTACTTATTCATGCTCAAGATCACTTAATGAATGCTATAACTATTAGGGATATGGCTAAAGAATTTATTGACTTATATGAAATGATCTCAGAGGAAAAAGGTGATATAAATGCGTAAATTAGGAGTATCAATTTATCCAGATAGGTCATCTTTAGAAGAGAACAAAAAATACTTGGATTTGGCATCAAAGTATAACTTTACTAGAGTTTTTACAAATTTATTATCTGTTGATATGAATGAAAGCCATTCTTTTAATGATTTTAAGAAGATTGTAAAATATGCATCTAATTTAGGTATGGAAGTAATAGCTGACGTTTCCCCTGCAGTATTTAAAACTTTAGATATTCACTATACTGAATTAAAGTTTTTTAAAGATATAGGTCTATCCGGTATTAGGCTGGATTTGGGGTTTAGTGGAAAAGAGGAAAGTGTTATGAGTTTTAATCCTTATAATTTGAAAATAGAAGTAAATATGAGCAGTGGAACTAAATATATAGAAAACATAATGAGTTATATTCCAAATAAGGATAATATTATAGGATGTCATAATTTTTATCCGCATAAATATACTGGATTGTCTAGAAAACATTTCATGGAAACCTCTAATATTTTCAAAAAACATGGTCTAAGAACTGCTGCTTTTGTTTCGTCTTCTAATGGAAACTTTGGACCTTGGTCTGTAAACGAAGGTTTACCAACATTAGAAGATCATAGAATGCTTCCTATTGAAGTTCAAGCTAAGGACTTGTTCAATACTGGTCTTATAGACGATGTAATTGTTTCTAATTGTTATGCTTCTGAAGAGGAATTAAAATCCCTTAAAGAAATAGATAAGGATATTTTAACCTTAAAAGTCAAACTAATAGATGGATTACCAAAAATGGAAAGAAAGATTGTATTAGAAGAACCACATTTCAGTAGAGGTGATGTTTCGGAATATATGATAAGGTCAACTGAAAGTAGGGTGAAATATAAAGACTATGATTTTCAACTAATAAATTCTAAAGATATAAAAAAAGGAGATATATTAATTGATAGTAGTTTATATACTCATTATTCAGGAGAATTGCAAATAGCATTAAAATCTATGAAAAATAGTGGTAGAACTAGCGTAGTGGGTAAGATTGTAGATGAAGAAATGTATCTGTTAGATTATATTAAACCTTGGCAAAAATTTAAGTTTTCTTTGTGATGTATAGGATAAAATATATTAAAAATGTACTAAGGTAGACATATTAAAAAATATAAATTACAATAAAAACTATAAATTAACTATTGAAACATTCTAGATTTTCTATCAACAAGTTTATAAATGTGCTAGAAAATTTCCTTGACATATCTTATACTTGATGTTAGTATATTTACAACAATTAAATAGTATAACTTATCCAGAATTAGGGTAGAGAATTAGCTCGTTGACCCTATACCAACCTGTTATATTTTTAATAAGGTGGTTCTGCTAATGTCGATAAGATGGATGATAAAAAAGAGATTAAATCCTTCCTAAGACATTAGGAAGGATTTTTTGATGGATAATCTTATCAAGAGAGGTGGAGGGACTGGCCCTATGAAGCCCGGCAACAGCCAGTTTATACTGGAAATGTGCCAATTCCTGCAGCCATTGGCTGAAAGATAAGAAGGTCTTATATTTATTTATTTAGACACTTCTTATTTATAGGAAGTGTCTTTTATTTTTTAAAATTGAAGGGAGAGATATACATGAAAAAAGATTGTAAACAAGGGACAATATGTGTTCAAGGAGGATATTCTCCAAAACCAGGAGAGCCAAGAGTGCTTCCCATTTATCAAAGTACAACATATAAGTATGAAGATCCTGATCAACTTGCAAATATATTTGATTTGAAAGAAGAAGGTCATATGTATTCAAGGATAAGTAATCCAACTGTTGCTGCCTTTGAGGAAAAGATAAATCAACTTGAAGGTGGAGTAGGAGCACTAGCCACTTCGTCGGGGCAAGCAGCTACAACTATTGGAGTACTAAATATATGTGGACAAAATCAACATATATTGGCTTTATCTACATTGTATGGCGGTACTTATACATTGTTATCCACAACTTTAAAAAAATATGGTATAGAAGTAACCTTTATTGATCCAAATATGGATGTGGAAGAAATACTAAATTATTCTAAACCAAATACTAGGGCTATATATGCAGAGACTATAGGAAATCCTGCATTGAATGTTTTAGATTTTGAAAAATATTCTAAGGTAGCAAAGATATTAGATATACCTTTTATTGTTGACAATACATTTCCTACTCCATATCTTTGTCAGCCTTTTAAACATGGAGCCAATATTATAATTCACTCAGCAACTAAATATATAGATGGCCATGCAAATAATATAGGCGGTGTAATAATAGATGGAGGTAATTTCAATTGGGATAATGGGAAATATCCAGAACTTACAGAACCTGATGAAAGCTATCATGGTATTAGATATTATAAAGAGTTTAAGGAAAAAGCATATATAACAAAAGCCAGAACCCAATTATTAAGAGACATAGGTTGTTCTCTAAGCCCTTTTAATAGTTTTATGTTTAATTTAGGATTAGAAACCCTCCATTTAAGAATGGAAAAACATAGCCAAAATGCTTTAGAATTAGCTAAATATTTAGAAAATCATGAAAAAGTTTCTTGGGTTAATTATCCTAAATTGGAGAGTCATCCTGACTATGAATTAAGCCAAAAATATTTACCCTTAGGTGGAAGTGGTATACTTACTTTTGGAATAGAAGGAGGAAAAGATGCAGCTAAAAAATTTATGACTAATTTAAACCTTGTTTCTTTAGTAGTCCACTTAGGTGATGTAAGGACTTCCATACTCCATCCTGCTTCAACTACCCATAGACAACTTAGTATTAAAGAGTTGAAAAAGGCTGGAATTAAAGAAGACATGATAAGAGTATCGGTAGGAATAGAAGATATTTCAGATATAATAGAGGATTTCCGTAGCGCTTTAAAATTAATTTAAAAAGGTGATAAAAATGAGTATTTGTTTAGAAAGGGAGAAAAAGGTTCCCAAGATAGGGATTTTGAATTTAATGCCAAATAAAATTGAAACGGAAATACATTTTTTAGATCTTTTATCCCAAGTTTCTATAGATATTTGTATATATTTTATTCGTCTTGAAAGTTATATTTCTAAAAATTGTAGTTTTAAGTATTTAAAAGATAATTATATAACTTTAAAAGATATAGAAAATAATTTTTTAGATGGATTGATAATAACAGGTGCTCCTTTAGAATTAAAAGAATTTGAAGATGTAGAATACTGGCAAGAACTTAGTTCTATAATGGAGTTTTCCAAAAAAAACATAAAATCCACCATATATATATGTTGGGGAGCTTTAGCTGGATTTTATTATCATTATGGAATACCTAAATATAATTTAGAAGAAAAGATATTTGGGGTTTTTCCACACAATGTTCTTAATAAAAATCATAGATTGTTGAAAGGTTTTGATGATGAGTTTTTAGTTCCTCATTCTAGATATTCATTAGTGAGAGAAGAAGATATAAGAAAAGAGAAAGATCTTGAAATATTATCAACTTCAGATGAAACAGGAATATTTTTAGTAGCTGATAAAGGTTGTAATAAAATCTTTTTAACAGGTCATCTTGAATATGGGTCAGAAACATTGAAAAAAGAATATGAAAGAGATACTAAATTAGGAAAATCAATAAAAATTCCTAAATATTATTTTTACAAGGATGATTTAAATACTAAATTAAAATCAAGATGGAGAGCTCATGCTACTTTATTTTATACAAATTGGATATATGAATATTTACTAAGGTAGGTGTATATAAATGATAAATATTGGACTTATGGGACTTGGTACAGTTGGTTCAGGAGTATATGAAATAATTAATAAAAGGAGAAGATTTTTTGAAGATGAAATAGGAGAGAGAATAAAAATTAAAAAAGTATTAGTTAAAAATTTAAATAAAAATAGAAATATTGATATTAATAACAAATTACTAACTTTAAATCCTAAAGATATATTGGATGATCCAGAAGTTGATATAGTAATAGATGTTTTAAGTGAAAAAGAAATTGCTTATGATTATTTAAAATATGCTTTAGAAAACAAGAAACATGTTGTTACAGCCAATAAAGCAGTTGTATCTTCCAAAATGGAGGAATTGTTATATTTGTCAAAGGAAAATAATAAGGCATTTCTTTTTGAAGCTAGTGTAGGTGGGGGAATACCTATAATAAATTCTTTAAAACAAGGAATAAATGCTGATGATATATTCCAAATTCAAGGAATATTAAATGGCACAACAAATTATATACTTACAAAAATGTATGAAAAGGGTATTTCTTTTGAAGAAGCATTAAAAGATGCACAAGATAAAGGATATGCCGAAGCAGATCCTACAGATGATATTAAAGGATATGATACTGGAAGAAAACTAGCTATATTATCCACTATTGCTTACAATCAACCAGTAGGTTTAAAGTTTATTAATTGTCGTGGAATTGATGAAATAAGTATTGAAGATATAAATGAGTTTAAAAAATTGAAACTTGTTCCCAAACTTATTGGTAGTTCACAAAGATCTGATAATCATATTTATGCAAGTGTGGAGCCACTATTAGTAAGGGATGAATCTTTCTTTTCTAATGTTAAAGATGCTTTCAATATCATTTCCTTAAGAGGCTATAATACTGGAGAATTACGTTTTTATGGTCAAGGAGCTGGGAAAAATCCTACAGCCAATTCTGTAGTGCTAGATGTATTGGACATAGTTAAGGGGACTTATATAAACGGAAAAGTTTATAAAAATAGAAAAATAAATGGAGATAAATATTTAACATTTGACGGAGAGTATTATCTTAGACTTAGTTCAAAAGATAGAAAAGATAATAACTACCTTTTAAATATACTTAATAGATATAATTCTAAGTACAGAGTGATAAATGATAAAGAAAGTTTAATTGTAATACTCCCTTGGACTTCAGAAAAATTGATTAATAAAATGATAAATGAAATTAAATTAAATTTAGAAGATATAAGGTATTTTTATTCTGGAATATATGGTTAGAAGGGATTGATAGTAAATGGATGTAGTTGTTCAAAAGTATGGAGGTTCCTCAGTAGAGAATATTGAAAGAATAAAATATATTGCTAAAAGAATAATTGCTAAAAAACAAGAAAAAAAGAATTTAGTTGTGGTAGTATCAGCTATGGGAAATACCACAAATAAATTAGTATGCCTGTCTAAAGAGGTATCTAATATACCAGATAAAAGGGAATTAGATGTGTTATTGTCCACAGGAGAACAGCAAACAGCATCCTTGTTATCTATGGTCTTAAAAGAATTAGGATGTGATTCTATTTCTTTAATGGGATATCAAGCCAAAATATATACAGAAGGTGAGCATACTAGATCTACTATAAAAGATATTGATAAAAGCAGTATTTTAAGATATTTAAAACAGGGAAAAGTAGTTATAGTTCCAGGTTTTCAGGGAATTGATAATAAAGGAGATATAACAACATTGGGCAGGGGAGGTTCGGATATTACTGCTGTAGCTCTAGCAGGAAGACTTAATTGTAAATGTGAGATATATACTGATGTAGAAGGTATATATTCTGTAGATCCAAGAATATTTCCTAATGGAAAGAAAATAGAATACATTGACTATAATGAAATGCTTTCTCTATCTGCTTCTGGTACGAAAGTATTAGATAAAAGAGCTATAAAATTAGCTAAACAATATAATGTACCAATTTATTTAGCTTCAAGTTTTACTGATAAGAAGGGTACTTTTATAGGGGAGGTTAGTAAAGTGGAAGAAAGCAAGATAACAGGATTATCAATAGATGAAAATTGTATTTTAATAAATATTTTAAATGTTGCTAATGATGAGTATAAAATAATAAATTTCCTAAATGCTTTAATTCATATTGGAACAGATATAAATATAGTTAACATTTCTAATATTTCAAGTAAGGCTGTAAACGTATCATTTATATGTTCAAAAGATGATTATGGATTAATTGATAGTATAGAAGGGCTAATTTATTCAGAAATTAATTCAGCAGAATTTGTTAAAGATGAAGATTCAATGAAAATAACTTTAATTGGAACAGGAATTAATCAAGTAACAGATTATCATTCTAGAATATTGAAAATATTCTTTAATAATAATATAAGTATAAAACAGATGATTAATACAGAATTTAGCATATCTTATATTATCAACAAAACAGATAAAAACAAGTTTATTTCAGATATAATTGAAGAGTTTAATCTATAAAATACCATTTCATATTGATAATTTTTTTGGACAACTAGGTTTATGTTTAGTAAAATAGAGATATAATAGTTTATATAATATATTGATTATTAATATTTTAAAATAAAAAGGAAGTGTTTTTTATGGATAAATTAGGAACTATAAAGAAGGACTTTATAATTGCAGTAGAAGAATTATTGAAGGTAGCCAATTTAAAGGAAGAAGATATTCTAGTGATAGGATGTAGTACTAGTGAAATCAGTGGAAAATCTATTGGCTCTAGTTCTGTTCCAGACATTGCCAATGAACTTATTGACGCTATAATGCCTATTGTTAAAAGAAAAAATATATTTTTGGCTACCCAATCCTGTGAACATTTAAATAGAGCTTTAGTTGTAGATGAAGCCTGTGCAAAAAAGTACAATCTATCACCTGTAACTGTAGTACCTTATCCTAAAGCTGGAGGTTCACTAAGCTCTGCTTATTATAGATATTTAGACAATCCAATAGTAGTTGAAGAAATACAAGCAGATGCTGGCTTAGATATGGGGGATACTTTCATTGGAATGCATCTAAAAAAGGTAGCAGTTCCAGTAAGATTATCTGTTAAAGAAATTGGTGAAGCTCATTTAACTGCAGCAAGGGTAAGACCAAAGTTAATTGGAGGAGCAAGGGCAAAATACGAATAGATAATATAAAAAATTAGCAAGTTAGACTTAACTAACTTGCTAATTTTTATACTTAATATGGTACTTATAACCTATGTATGAAAATACCACTTCTTAACTTTGGTTCAAACCAAGTTGACTTTGGAGGCATGGTTTTATTTAAATCTGCCAATGTCATCAATTCTTCAATAGTAGTGGGATATAGGGAAAAACCTACCTTCATATCAGTATCTACCCTATACTCTATCTCTTTCAAACCTCGAATACCACCTATAAAATCAATACGTTCATCTGTTCTAGGATCCTGTATTCCTAAAATTGGAGACAATAGATACTTCTGCAAAATAAAGACATCTAAAGAGAAAAGGGAATTAGATCTATCTATTATCTCTTCCTTAGCTTTAAGGATATACCATTGATTTTCTAGATACATTCCAAAGGAATGAGGAGTTTCAGGATGATAGGGTCCCTTTCCATCCCAAATATTCACAGTAAAACAAGATTCAATGGCAGATAGAAATCCTTTTTTAGTTAATCCATTTAAATCCTTTACAACCCTATTATAGTCTAAAATCTTAAGTTGCTTGTCAGGGAAAAGAACGGCTAAGAAATAATTAAACTCTTCTTCTCCTGTATAATTTGGATTTTCCCTTCGTCTCTGTAGTCCTACCTGGACTGCTGCAGCTGCCCTATGGTGACCATCGGCAATATATAAATTAGGTACCTTCTTAAAGGCAGCTTGAATTTTTTCAATATATTCCTTAGAAGAAATATGCCATACTTCATGTCTAACTTTGTCAGAAGAGACGAAGTTGTAAACTGGCTCATATCTATCTACATATTCCTCAATTATTTCATCAATATTTAACTCCTGATTATATGTTAGAAAAATAGGTCCAGTATGGGCATTACATGTATCTACATGGTTGATCCTATCCTGCTCCTTGTCTGCTCTTGTTAATTCATGTTTTTTAATATTATTTTTAATATAAGCGTCAATAGGGACACAACCTACAACCCCTATTTGAGAATGTTCACCCATTGTTAGTCTATATAGATACAAGGAAGGGGTAGAATCTTGTTCATATATACCTTCCTCAATCATTTTGTCTAGATATTTTTTTGCGTGTTCATAGATTTCACTTTTATCATGTTTTTCACTATCTTCAAAATAGATTTCAGGTTTATCAATATTTAAAAAAGAATAAGGATTATTTTTTACACTATCTTTTGCTTCCTGTTTATTCATAACATCATAGGGCAATGCTGATACCTTAGAAACAATATATGGTTTAGGTCGAAATGCTGAAAAAGTTTTTAATACTGTCAATCATATCTCTCCTCTACAATAAATTACAAGACTCTAACCCTAATAATACCTTCAATATTTTCTATACTATTTATAACCTCCTTTGTAGGTTGTTCTGCAACATCCAGCAAAGTATATGCATATTTATCCTTACTTTTATTTAATAAATTATCAATATTAATATGGGCATCGGCTAATAGTGTAGTAATTTGGCCTACCATATTAGGAATATTGTGATTGACTATTGAAATACGATAGGAAGGGTTTCTCCTTGGCATCACACATTCTGGATAGTTAACAGAGTTTCTAATATTCCCATTTTCCAAATAGTCTTTTAGTTCATTAACAGCCATTATAGCACAGTTTTCCTCAGATTCATCAGTGGAAGCTCCTAAATGGGGTACACAAAGGACTTCATCCAGTCCCAATATTTCTTTTTCAGGAAAATCTGTAACATACTTAGCTACAATATCTTTTTCAATAGCATCTTTAAGTGCTACTACATCTATTAATTCATTTCTTGAAAAGTTTAATAATTTAACCCCTTTTTTCATTAGAGAAAATTCTTTTTGTCCAATCATATATTTTGTTTGCTCCAACAATGGTACATGGATAGTGATAAAGTCAGATTTCTCTAATAGCTCTTGTAAACTTTCAGCTTTATCAACACCTCTGGAAAGATTCCAAGCTGAATCAATTGACATAAAAGGGTCATAGCCTAGGACTTCCATGTCTAAGGAGTGAGCTGCATTAGCTACTAATACACCAATAGCCCCTAAACCAATAACTCCTAATGTTTTACCTTTTATTTCACCGCCTTTAAAAGCTTTTTTCCCTTGTTCTACCTTCTTATCAATGGCTCCACCTTCATTAGAAAGGGAATTTGCCCATTCAATTCCTTCTATGACCTTCCTAGAAGACAATAGAAGTCCACAGATAGTCAACTCCTTAACTGCGTTGGCATTTGCTCCTGGAGTATTGAATACTATGATGCCACTTTCAGAGCAACTATCTATTGGAATATTGTTGACACCTACACCAGCCCTTGCAATAGCTTTTAAAGAACTGGGTAAGCTCATATTTTTTAGCTCTTGGCTCCTTAATAAAATACCATCTGGTTCTTGTATATCTGTTTCTAGAATATATTTATCTTTTTCCAATAGCTCTAATCCCTTTTGGGAAATCTTATTAAATACTTGTATTTTATACAATAATATCACCCTATCTATTATATATATTTATATATTTTTTTCTTCAAATGCTTTCATAAAATCTACTAACGCTTGTACTCCTTCTATAGGCATAGCATTGTAAATACTTGCCCGCATTCCACCTATACTTCTATGGCCTTTTAAATTTATAAGTCCTTTTTTAGCTGCTTTTTCAATAAAAGCTGCATCTAATTCTTTAGTAGGTAGAACAAATGTAACATTCATCAGTGAACGGTCTTTTTTATCTGCAGTTCCTTTAAATAGTGAAGACCTATCTATATAGTCATAGAGAAGTTTGGCTTTTTTTCTGTTTTTCTCAGCTATGGCTTCTAAACCGCCCTGTTTTTTAATCCATTCAAATACTAATTTAGCAATATATATACTATATGTAGGAGGAGTGTTATACATAGAATCAGCATCTACATGAATCTTATAGTTAAACATAGTAGGTGTAATATCCATAGCTTGTCCAATTAGATCATCTCGGATGATCACAACTGTTAGGCCTGCAGGGCCTATATTCTTCTGAGCTCCTGCAAAGATAATTCCAAATTTAGATACATCACAAGGCTCTGATAAAATATTGGAAGACATATCTGCTATCAATGGCACATCTTTAGTATTAGGCAATGTAGTATATCTTGTTCCATAGATAGTATTGTTTGTTGTAATGTAAAAATAGTCTGCATCTTCATCAAAAGGAGAAGGGTCTAAGTCTGGAATATGGTTAAAATTCTCTTCTTTAGAAGAGGCAACTATTCTAACTTTTCCATATTTTTTAGCTTCTTCAATTGCTTTCTGTGACCATCTTCCCGTGTTTACATAGTCTGCCTTACAAGAATTTCTAAATAAATTCAGGGGAACCATAGCAAATTGACTAGAAGCTCCACCTTGTAAAAAGAGTACCTTATAATTTGAAGGAATACCCATCAATTCTCTTAAGAGATTTTCTGCTTCTAGAATAATATCTTTAAATTCTTTAGACCTATGGCTCATTTCCATTATAGATATTCCCGTATCTTTATAGCACAACATCTCTTCTTGAGCTTTCTTTAGCACGGCTTCTGGCAATATAGCAGGGCCGGCTGAAAAATTATATACCTGTTTCATAGCAACTCTCCTTTGTATATTAGATTATGTTTTAGAATTAAAATCTACGGCATATTACTTTAAGGGTTTTTAACTTTAACGTATAAAAGAATATAATATACCATTATAACATAATTTTCTGAATATACCAGTTAAATTGAAAATTAAAGAAATTATTTTATTTTTCAAGTGTATTATAAAAGTTTATCTATAATTAGCTATTGATTAATATTCTTGATAATTGATATTAAAGAAGATATACTTATAATGAAATATTATTAGATTATGGGATTGGTTTTTAGGAAGGTGATATATTGGATGATAATATTTTACTTCAAATACAAAATAAATATTTGTCGTTTTCAGAAAAAGAAAGAATGATAGCTAATTATATAATTAAACATAGCAATACTTTGAGAAATATTAATATTAATGATTTAGCAAAGAAAACGCATACATCTAATTCTACTATTACTAGGTTTTGTAAGAAGATAGGCTGTGAAAGTTTTATTGAAATGAAGATGCGTTTATGTGTATCTAATGGCATAGAAAATAAACCAGATACTGATGATATTTTCCAAAAAGTATTTTCTTATTATAATACTACTATTAGTGGAACTAATGAAATACTAGATAAGAAAGTAGTTATGAGGTTTTTGGAGGAAATTAAGAAAGCTGATAAGATATTTATATATGGACTTGGAAGCTCTGGTTTAACAGCTTTTGAAATGAAATATAGATTGCAGAGAATGGGAATGGTAGTAGATGCTATAACAGATCCTCATATCATGGTAATGACTAGTAGCCTTTTAACAGAAGATGATATGGTTATAGGAATATCTAATTCTGGTTCCACAGTTGAAGTAATTAAAGGGTTGGAAGAAGCTAAAAATAACAAAGCTTTTGTTTTAGCAATAACAAGTTTTGATGACAGCACTATTAATAAATATGCTGATTTATCAATAATAACATATAATACAAAATTTGTAGGGGAAAAAAATTTTATAAATAGTCAACTTTCAATAATTTATTTAGTAGATATTTTATCTCTTTTATTATTGGAAGATAAAAGATTATCTTTGCATATGGATAATACATTAAAAGCGGTAGATAAATATAAAAAGAAGACAAATAATGACTGATATTCTCCCTTTAGGATAAACAGATTAAAAAGTAAAAATCTGATATCTTAAGGGAGAATTTTTTATATATTTAAAGTAGATTCATAAAAACGCTTGCAAAAACCATTTTCTTTGATATAATATTCATGAAAATGATTTTCATAAACAAGGAGTGAAAGAAAATGAATAATGCTTTTAGTAAGGCTCAAAAATTTGGTAAAGCTTTTATGCTTCCAATAGCAGTTTTACCAGCGGCTGGACTTTTATTAGGTATTGGAGGAGCATTGTCAAATCCTAATACTATAGAAGCTTACCCGTTTTTAAATATAGGTTGGTTACAAACATTATTTACTATAATGAGTATGTGTGGAGAAATTGTTTTCGCTAATTTACCAGTTTTGTTTGCTGTAGGAATTGCAGTAGGATTAGCTAAATCAGATAGAGGAACAGCTGGTCTTGCAGCAATATTGTCTTATCTTGTTATGAATACTGCTATAAAAGCGCTACTGATTATAACGGGTAAATTGGCTACTGATAATATTGCATCTGCTGGTCAAGGAATGGCACTTGGTATTCAAACCCTTGAAACAGGAGTTTTAGGTGGAATATTAATAGGAACAGTAACATCAATTATTCATAATAAATACAATAAAACCCAATTACCTGAATTTTTAGGTTTTTTTAGTGGTTCAAGATTCATACCTATAATATCATCAGGGGTTGCAATTTTAGTTGGTATTATCTTATTTTTCATATGGCCCCCAATTCAACATGGTATTGCAGCTATGGGTAAGACTGTTACTGCCACTGGTTATATAGGGACATTTCTTTATGGATTTATTTTAAGAATGCTAGGGCCTCTTGGATTACATCATATATTCTATATGCCATTTTGGACTACTGGCCTTGGAGGTTCGGAAGTTATAAATGGAACTTTAGTTGAGGGAACCCAAAAAATATTCTTTGCTCAATTAGCAGATCCAAATGTAAATAAATTTTTTATTGGAACATCAAGATTTATGTCTGGAAGATTTTTAACCATGATGTTTGGCCTTGTAGGGGCTGCTTTAGCCATGTATCATACAGCCAAGCCAGAAAACAAGAAAAAAGTGGCAGGATTTATCATGTCAGCTGCTTTAACTTCGTTCTTAACAGGTATTACAGAACCATTAGAGTTTTCTTTCTTATTTGTTGCACCATATCTATATGTAATACATGCATTATTTGATGGTTTATCTTTTATGTTGGCACATATATTTAAAATAACTATTGGACAGACATTTTCAGGTGGATTTATAGACTTTATATTATTTGGAATATTGCAAGGAAATTTAAAAACTAACTGGATTATGGTTCCAATATTAGGTGTAGGCATGTTTCTACTTTATTATGTAACCTTTAGAATTTTAATAACTAAATTTGACATAAAAACTCCAGGAAGAGAAGAACAGACTTCGGAAAAAGGATCAAGTGTTAATGTAGTCAATAATAGGGCAGAGTCTATAATTGAAGCTTTGGGTGGAATAGAAAATCTTGATGAAGTAGATTGTTGTGCCACAAGATTGAGAGTTACTGTAAAAGATGCAAATTTAGTTAATGAAGAATTGCTTAAAGATACTGGGGCAAGAGGAACTTTAATAAAAGGTAATGGGATACAAGTAATTTACGGTCCTTCTGTAAGCATAATAAAAAATGAAATTGAGGAGCTTATTGGAGAATAAATAGAAAAGAGGGATACAATGGATTTAAATCAGATAAAAAACGAACTAATAGTTTCTTGTCAAGCTCTTGAAGGAGAACCATTACACAGTTCATATATAATGAAAAAAATGGCGTTAGCAGCAAAGGAAGGTGGAGCTATAGGTATAAGAGCAAATTCCAAAGAAGATATATCTCAAATAAAAAAAGAGGTAGATTTACCTATAATTGGTATAGTAAAAAGAGATTATGAAGATTCCAGTGTTTATATTACTCCTACAATGAAAGAAATAGATGAACTTGCAGAAGTAGGAGTAGATATAATATCTATTGATGCTACAAATAGAAAAAGACCAAATAACAAAAGTATAGATGAGTTTGTTAAAGAAGTAAGGAAGAAATATCCCAATATATTATTAATGGGAGATATATCTAATCTTGAGGAAGCAATAAAAGCAGAACAACTTGGTTTTGATATTATAGCTACTACATTAGTAGGTTATACGGAATATACTAAAGGGATGAATATAGCTGAAAATGATTTTGAGCTTTTGAAAAGGATTATAAAAAGTGTAAACACTCCAGTTATAGCAGAAGGAAAAATAGATACTCCCCAAAAAGCAAAAAGATGTTTAGAATTAGGAACGTACTCTGTAGTAGTAGGAAGTGCTATAACAAGACCTCAAATAATAACGAAAAAATTTGTTGAAGAAATAAAAAAATAAATACTAAAAAGGGACTGAAGAAACAGTCCCTTTTTAGTATTAGTATTTATTAAATTTTAGCTCTTCTATAGGAGTGAGGCCATTCTATATCTTCCTTTAATTTATTGGCTGCTTCCAATGGCCAATAGGGATTTCTAAGTAATTCCCTACCTAAAAATATAAAATCTGCCCTGTTATTTTTGAGTATTTCTTCAGCCATTTCTGGTTCTGTAATTAAACCACCAGCTATAACTGGTAATCCAGTACCCTTTTTAATAGTTTCTGCAAAAGGAACTTGGTAGCCAGGGTATGCATCGATATTAGCATGAACAACAGCTCCAGAGCTTACATTTATTATATCTATACCTTCACCCTTTACTAAATTTATAATATCTACTAAATCTTCTGGATGATTTCCATCACTAACATATTCTTCGCCAGACACCCTTAATATTATAGGTTTATCTTTAGGCCATACTGTATTTATTTCCCTTATTATTTCTCTTAAAAATCTAGTCCTATTTTCTAGACTTCCACCATAGTCATCTTTCCTTTTATTAGTAAGAGGTGATAAGAATTCATTAATTAAATATCCATGGGCACCATGAATTTCAATAGTATCGAATCCAGCTTCATTAGCCCTTATAGCACCTTCTTTAAAGGCATTTATTACAATATTTATGTCATCCTTAGTCATTTCTTCAGGAGTAGAATAGCTATTATCAAAAGCTATAGGTGATGGAGCAATGATTTTTTCGGATTTTACTTCACATTTCCTTCCAGCATGGGCTAATTGGATCCCAACTTTTGCACCAAGAACTTTAGAAGTTTTAACTATTCTAGATAGTCCTTCTATATGTGAATCATCCCAAATACCTAAATCTCCATTTTTTATTCTGCCCCTACTTTCTACTGCTGTGGCTTCCAATATTATAAGACCAGTACCTCCAATAGCTCTAGAACCATAGTGGATTTCATGCCAATCTTTAACATAGCCTTTATCATCAGAAGCAACCATGCACATTGGAGCCATTACTATACGGTTTTTCAATTCTAAATTTTTAATTTTAGCACTTGAAAAAAGTTTGCTCATATAAAATCCTCCTCTACTACTATTATCTTATACCCAATGTTAATATACTTATAATAATTTTACCAAATAAAAGTATATTTTATTTGGTAAAAAAATAGAACCCTGTTAAGGTCCTATTTTACTGATTTCAGTTTTGTTATATCATTCTAATTTTTAGATGTCACAATTTCTACGGTATTTAAATCTTCTATTAATGTATCAATTTTGCCATTGATTTCTTCTCTAAATTCTGTGAGATTAGAAGTTTGCTCTATTACAGCTTTTAAATCTTTTTTAATTTCTCCCTGTCCTATCTTCAAGAGCCTTTTGTCCTGTTTCAAGATTTTTTTGGCTTATTGCAAGGTTTTTCTGTCCTGTCTCAAGGATCTCTAATTTTTTCAGTACTATTTGTTGAAACTTTTCATTTGTCATAGCTACTTACTATACCACCTTGCCGCTTATATTTTATTATTACTATTATTATACCATATTAATTTAATACTTATCTATTGTCATATATTAATAATGGTGATAATATGAAAACAAATTATAGTGTATTAAAGGAGGGAGCCATGAAAAGGGATATTAGAGTATTTTTAATTATTTTAGTTTTAACAGCTATGGCTATGACTGGATGTACTTCTGGGAGTAGATATCAGAAGAGTGTGTTTAACGATGATGATAAAATAATTAATGGAGAAGACAGTTATACATATAAAAAGAGAATAGGCAATATGGTTAAAGATAAAATAGATATGAAGTTTGGTATTTTCACAGGTATAGAGACTGTTAACAAGATTAAAGCAGAAAAAGATGGTGAATTATTATTTACTTTCCAGTCAAAAATAAATGAGGGGGATTTCAAAGTAGTATTAATAACCCCAGATGATGAAATTATTAATATCCTAGAAGGCACAAGTGAAGGAACAAAAACTATCCCTATTAAAAAAGGAGTAAATAGGATAAGGCTAGTGGGCAGAGAAGCAAAGGGAAAGGTTAAGATTGAGATTGATTAGATTTCACTAAAGAGTAAGCAAAAAAACATAGTTAGAACAGTGTGAAAAATATAACGAATAGTGGAACGTTGTAAATTTTATGGGATATAATAAATAAAGAAGTAAAAAATATTTAAGGTGATTATATATGACTAGTTATAAAGAAATAATAATAAGACTTGCTTTATCAGCTTTAATTGGCGGTTTAATTGGAGTGGAAAGAGAAGTAAATAATAGACCAGCAGGTCTTAGAACCCATATTTTAGTAAGTGTTAGTTCAGCTTTAATGATGCTAGTATCTATAAATGGATTTTATGATGCTGAAACAGGATTGAGAACAGGAGATTCAGCAAGACTAGCAGCTCAAGTAATAAGTGGTATGGGATTTTTAGGAGCTGGAACTATAATTAAGACAGGTAACAATATACAAGGTTTAACTACTGCTGCTAGCTTGTGGACATGTGCAGGCATAGGTCTAGCTATTGGCAATGGTTACTACCTTGGAGGATTGTTGACTTCTATCATTGTTCTATTCACTTTAATGAGTTTGAGTTCTTTTGAAAAAAAGATAGCTAAAAAGAAATATAAAGTACTAGAAATTATAGGTGTTAATAGGCCTGGACTTATTGGTGAAATAGGTACTATGTTAGGTAAACATGATGTGATTATAAGAAATATAAATATTGTAAATAATGGAGCTGAAGAGGATGAAGAAGGATACAGTACTATGGAAATACATTTTATGCTAGATATACAGAAATACTTTAATCCTAGTATTCTCTTTTGTGAAATTTGTGAAGTAGATGGAATACTTGAGGCTGTTTTTGATGGAAAGAAGGTGCTATGTAATTTTCTTTAATAACTATGAGGAAACTGTTGATAACTTTGGCCTATATTTTATACTTATCCACATATAAAGTAACCGAAGGATAAAATTCTTTTTTCATTTCATCAATTAGGTTATGGGTTTTAGAAGCGTTGTTTATACCCATGATATCTACCATATGGTCTAAATGGTTTACCAAATGTCCTAAATCCTGTTTATCCTTTCTTTTATTTAGGCTTTCTTTCAAATAAGTTATTTTTTGATATAATAAAGGAGAAATTTTATGGAGATTCATTTAACAAAATAAGGGGGAAAATTATGTATAAAATACTTGCATTAGATTTAGACGGTACACTTTTAAACGTAGACCATAAGGTATCTAAAACTAATATGAAATATATAAATAAGTTAGTAGAAAAAGGTGCGAAAATTATATTAGTTTCAGGAAGAGAAGCTTCGTCTGTATCACCTATTGGTAGAGAATTGGGACTAAAGGATTGTTTAGTTGGACTAAATGGAGCAATAATTACAGACTATACAGGAGAAGAAGTAATATATGAGAAAAATATAGAACCTATGGTGACAAGAGAGATAGTTGAAGCATGTGAAGAAAAAGGTATTTATAATGTAGTCTTTATAAGAAATAAACTTTATGTTTCTAATAAAAAGGACGAAGGATTTAAAATATTTAAAAAATATACTACTTCTAAAATAGAAGAGGTAGGACCTTTATCTGAATTTCTTAGTAAAAATAATTTGTGGAATAGTGTAGGAAAGTTATTGCAGTCGGGGGATAATGAAACATTGTCTACATTTAAAGAGGAAAAATTATTAAAATATAAAGATGATATTACAGCTGAGTTTTCGCTTCCATTTTTTCTAGAAGTCTACAATAGTAGTGCTAGTAAAGGACATGCTCTAGCCAAAATAGGAGAAACTTATGGTATAGATAAAGATGAAATAATAGCTATAGGAGATGGAGAAAATGATATCTCCATGCTTGAATACGCAAAAATAGGAATAGCAATGGAAAATGCATTAGATATAGTTAAAAATAAAGCAGATTTTATAACCCTATCAAATGAAGAAGATGGTGTAAGTTATGCTATTAAAAAGTATTGGGGGGAATAAATATTCCCTCTTTTTTTATGGGTTTTAAAATATTTTTTGAATATTTAGTCAAAGATAGTTAAAAAATAAACATAACTTGACTATTAGACATAGTATGAGTAAAATATATATGAAAATAGTTTTGAAGCGTGAAAATAATTTCAAGGATGAGTGAATAGATATGAGCAAAAAAAAATATGATACGAGATTGATGGTTAAATGTGCACAAATGTATTATGATGAGTCATTAAATCAAGCAGATATAGCAGAGAAACTTCAAATTTCTAAATCTTCTGTTTCTAGAATATTATCTGCTGCTAGAGAAGAAGGTGTAGTAGAAGTTATAGTAAATAATCCATTTAAAACTGAACATATAAAACTTGAAAAACAATTAGAAGAAAAGTTTAATCTAAAAGAAGTAATAATTGTTGATAGTAAATCTAATGATATTGAAGAAATAAAGAAAGAATTAGCTAAGGCCAGTGCTGATTATCTTGAAAGGGTAATTAAAGGTGGTCAGATTATAGGTGTAACAATGGGAACAACTTTATGTAAAATTCCCACATATGTAAAGAATGATAAAAAACATGATGTTACTTTTATCCCATTACTTGGAGGAGTAGGTGAAACAAATGTTGAAATTCATCCTAATAGTATTGCACTAAGTTTAGCGAAAAAGTTTAGGGCAGATTGCAGATTGTTACATGCACCTTCATTAGTAGATGATCCAGATAGAAAAGAAATGTTTATACAAGATAAGAATATACAATCATTTTTGGGTCTAATGGATAAGGTAGATTTAGCAATTGCAGGAATAGGTTTTCCCTTGGAAAATACGTCTACACTAGTGGAAAGTGGATATTTTACAATGGAAGATATTAAAAAATTAGAAGAACAAGGAGCAGAAGCTGATATTAGCATGATGTTTATGGACAAGTATGGAAATGGAGATTCTTTTGAATCTAATAAAAGGGTTATAGGTATAACTCTAGAAGCTTTGAAAAAAGTTCCGTTGACTATAGGAATAGCTGGGCATGAACATAAGAGCAGAGCAATTCTAGCTACTCTCGTAGGAAATTATATAGATGTGCTTATAACTGATGCAAAAACTGCAGAAACAGTTTTAAAGTTATCAACAATTAATTAGGTAGGTGATGAACATAAATGATAACGTATTAAAAATACTTATATTCATATTTGGAATGTGGATGCTTCAGGGAATATTAGCTTATTTTCAGATTAGACATTTTAGAAAAACATTGAATGAAATGAAGAAACAAGGAAGAGTTTTAATAGGCCAAGAAAAAGGTAAGCTAAGTGCAGGTAGTATAGTGATTTTAGTTATAGATAAATATAATAGGGTCATAAATGCTAAAGAGATGAGGGGGATGACAGTTTTTGATAAATTTAGGACAAGGAATGAATTTATAAATAAAACTATAGACGAATTAAAAGAAGAACTTCCCCATATGAAAGATAAAAAAATTAGTTTAGCTTTAAAAAAGCTATTGAACAGTTTCAGAAAACATAGAATAATCAATAAATACAGAAAATACAAAATTTTAATAAATATAATAAAGAGAAAGGAGGTAGGATTTTTAATTTAGCATAAAAATATAATATGAAAAGTAGAAAGGAGAATGAATATGGAAGCTTTGGCAAGAGGAGCTGAAGGTTTTATAGGCTTATTTCAAGCAGGTGGAGAAACATTTGTAGGATTGGTAACAGGCATACTTCCAACACTAATAGTATTGATAACTTTTGTAAATGCCATAATAAAGATCATAGGAGAAGATAGGGTACAAGATATAGCTAAAAAAGCAACAAATAATGCAATTGCCAGATACACTATATTACCTTTAATAGGAGTTTTCTTTTTAACTAACCCTATGTGCTATACCTTTGGAAAATTTTTAGATGAAAAGTATAAACCAGCATTTTATGATGCTGCAGTGTCTTTTGTTCATCCGATAACTGGACTTTTTCCACATGCTAACCCAGCTGAATTGTTTGTATATTTAGGTGTTGCAGAAGGCATAAAACAGTTAGGATTGCCTTTAGGACAACTTGCTATAAGATATTTTATAGTTGGTCTTATTGTTATTTTTGTACGTGGTCTAGTTACTGAATTTATTACAGCTCGTATGTTAGGTAAGAATAGAGGTTAGAAGTTTGTATTAAAAAAGGAAATGGAGGTAAATTCTATGGGCTATAAAAGTGTAAAAATAAAAAAAGGCTCTGGCGGATGGGGTGGACCTTTGGTTATAACTCCGCAACCGGGAAAAGATAAGATACTATCAGTTACTGGTGGAGGAATA
The DNA here is from genome assembly GCA_019391515.1 of Clostridiaceae bacterium. Taxonomy (GTDB): domain Bacteria; phylum Bacillota; class Clostridia; order Tissierellales; family Sporanaerobacteraceae; genus Anaerosalibacter. The sequence goes on from JAHXQP010000013.1 coordinate 65,753, forward strand.
AGTCCTGTTGCAGAAAAAATTGCAGAACTTACAGGTGCAGTTGTTGTTGATGGATTTAAGACAAGCGTTCCTGATGAAGAAGTTCTAATTGCTGTTGTAGATTGTGGTGGTACTGCAAGATGTGGAGTATATCCAAAGAAAAATATTTATACAGTAAACCTAATGCCAGTAGGACAATCAGGACCGTTAGCTAAATATATAAAAGAAGATATTTATGTATCAGGTGTTACAGTTAAAGATATAATGATTGCTGATGACTCAGAGGTTGTTGTAGGTAATAGTGCAACATCAAAAGTTAAAGTTGAAAAACCAGAAACAAAGATTCAAGAAAATGGCTCACCACAGAAAAAAGGTAATATTGTTTCAAAAATAGGTAAAGGTATAGGACAAGTAGTAGGAATATTTTATTCAGCAGGCCGAGAGGCAATAGATTCTGTTATTAAAAATATATTACCTTTTATGGCGTTTGTTTCCATGCTAATTGGTATTATTTTAAAAAGTGGAATAGGAGATGCCATTGCAAAAGTTATTGCTCCCTATTCAGGAAGTCTAGGAGGATTGTTAGTTATATCTATAATTGCCGCTATACCAGTTCTTTCACCATTACTTGGTCCAGGGGCAGTCATAGCACAAGTAGTAGGAGTTTTAATTGGTGTTGAAATAGGAAAAGGCAATATTCCACCTCAATATGCACTGCCAGCGTTATTTGCCATAGATCCACAGGTAGGTTGTGATTTTATACCAGTAGGATTAAGTTTAGGTGAAGCAGAACCTGAAACAGTAGAAGTGGGGGTTCCGGCAATATTATTTTCAAGATTGATCACTGGACCTGTAGCTGTATTGATAGCTTACTTATTTAGTTTTGGATTATATTAATATAAAATATTTACCTTATTACTACTAATGATAGGAGGAAGCATATGAAATATTCAGTTAAAGTAGTTAAACTAGGAGAAATGGTGGAAGAATTTATCGGAGAAAAAATGTTGATAATTTTTAATGAAGATGCTCCAGAAGAATTAGCCGAAATTTCAGTTTTACACACAAAAGATGAGTTAAAGGAAGATGTAAAAGTAGGAGATACTATAGTTATTGGAAATATGGAATATGAAGTCATAGCCATTGGTTCAGAAGCAAATAAAACATTAAAAGAATTAGGTCATTGTACACTTAAATTCAAAGATTCTCATACTCCAGATTTGCCAGGAGTTATAAATTTAAAAGGAGAAGAGCTAAAAGAAATAAAGGAAGGAGATACAATTTCTATATACTAGTATAGAAGTATCTCCAAAAAAATAGAATAGATTATGTTCATAAATACATTATACCAAAAAAATACAGATAAAGAAATCCAATTTTAGGATTTCTTTATCTTATTGTAAAATAAGTATTTTACAATAATAGATAAAAAAAGAAAGTCAAATATCTATTGACTAAAAAAATATATAGGATTATAATCGATGTGAAATAAATTCGATACGCTGAAATAAATTTCAAGCACATTGCTAAATATTTTAAAAATAGGGGGAATAAAAATGTTAGGATTAAATACTAAACTTGCCAAACTAGAAGCAGAAGGAAAAACAATTAGGGTTGGATTAGTTGGAGCAGGACAAATGGGAAAAGGTATGGTTAGTCAAATGAAACTAATGAAAGGAATGACTCCATCATTAGTAGTAGATATAAATGTTCAAAATGCAGTGGAATCATTTGTATTGGCTGGAATAGCTAAGGAAGATATAGTTGTAGCTAAAACTTTAGAAGAAGTAAATGTGGCAATGGAACAAGGTAAATACGTAGCAGCAGAGGACTCAGAATTTGCAGTTAAAGCAAATCTTATAGATTCAGTAGTAGATGCTACTGGTGTTCCAGATATAGGGGCAAAATTAGCTGTAGACTCAATCTTTAATAAAAAACATATTGTTATGTTAAATGTTGAATCAGACGTAGTAGTTGGGCCAATACTTAATAAAATGGCTAAAAATGCAGGAGTAGTATATACAGGAACAGCAGGAGATGAACCAGGAGCTGTTAAAGAATTATATGATTTTGCTGATGCTGCCGGATTTGATGTTTTAGCTATTGGAAAAGGTAAAAATAATCCTGTAGATTTAGAATCAACTCCAGATAGTGTTCGTGAGCAAGCATTGAAATCAGGAGTTAGTCCTAAAATGCTTACTTCTTTTAAAGATGGTACAAAAACTATGGTTGAAATGACTTGTATGGCAAATGCAACAGGATTTATTCCAGATATAAGAGGAGGCCATGCTCCATCAGCTCAAGTTTCTGAACTTCCAAAGTTATTTAGCTTGAAAAGTGAAGGTGGAATTTTAAATCAATATAAAATTGTAGACTATGTAAATGGAATTGCTCCAGGAGTATTTATAATAGTTACAAGTAAGTTACCACAAGTACATCATGAAATGCAGTACTTGAGTATGGGTGAAGGACCTAACTATGTACTATATCGCCCATATCATTTAACAAGTCTTGAAACACCTCTAACAGTAGCAAAGGCAGTTATTGACAATGAATCAACAATTATACCTATGGATGGAAAACCAATAGCAGAAACTATTACTATAGCTAAAAAAGATCTAAAGGCTGGGGAAAAACTAGATGGAATAGGTGGATTTACAGTATATGGTAGTATAGAAGCTTATGAAACATCAAGAAAGGAAAACTTAGTACCTCTTGGATTAATTAACAAAAACACTGTAATGAAAAAGGATGTTAAGAAAGGTCAGCCAATTAGCTATGACATGGTTGAATTAGATAAGACTACCTTAATATACAAACTTAGAGAATTACAAGAACATATTATATGATAAAATATAGTAGCTAAAAAAGGTGGAAATCATTTAGTAAAATGGTTTCCATCTTCTTTTATATTTATTTTTGTTAGAGCACCATTACACACTCAAATGGCAAAAGAAGCTGGATATTCACAAGAATTATGGAATACAAGGTTGTAGGAGTTATTATAGTAGTAGCTATTGTACTAGGACTAGCATTGTTTAATAGAAAGAGAATCATTAAAGAAAATTCAATGCCTCAAGGATAAAAATAAATATAGAAGTAAAAAAATAGCGTTGACATATGTCAACGCTATTGACATATGTCAATAAAATAGTATAATAAAGTTAAAGGAGTATAAATCGTATCAAGAAATGGGCTAAGGGAAAGGAGTATTTTTATGGAGAAGAGCAAAGAGAGAAAGCTTGCAGAAATAGCTTATATGTATTATATAGACGAAATGAGTCAAAGCCAAATAGCTAAAGAATATGGAATCTCTAGGTCAATGGTATCTATGATGCTCAATGAAGCAAGGGCTAAAGGAATTGTTAGAATTGAAATAAAAAATTCAGAATTATATTGCTTTGATCTACAAAGACAGATTGAAAATATATTTGGACTAAAAAAAGCCGTAATAGTACCTAGACTTTCTAAAAATGAAGAGGGATTGATAACTCAATTAGCTGATGGGGCTATAGATTATTTAAGTCAAATAATCAACAACAATATGACAATAGCTGTTTCATGGGGAAGGACTGTATATGAAATAGCTAACAGAATTAGACCCAATGGAAAAACAAATATAGTTATATCCCCACTAGTTGGTGGCATTGGCAATGAAATAAATACTTATCATTCAAATGTAATAGCAGATACTATGGCTCAAAACTTAGGTGCAAGTTCTCTAGGATTATATTCACCAGTATTTGTTGCTACAAAGGAAGTAAGAGATTTAATATTTAATGATAAAAGTATAAAAAAAGTTATAGAAACTAGTGAGAAAGCTGATATTGCAATAGTAGGAATAGGAAGCATAGCATCTTCAACTATGACAGAGATAGGACTTTTAGAAGAAGACGATATAAAACAATTGTTAGACTCTGGAGTTATTGGAGATATAAGTACTTGTTTCTTTGATAAAAATGGTGAAGAAACAGAAAATATTTTTTCAAAAAGGACAGTAGCTCTTAAATTAGAACAACTTAAAAAAATACCTACCATAGTTGCAGTAGCAGGGGGAGATAAAAAGATTAAAGCCATTCATGGTGCTCTTAAAGGTAGACTTATGGATGTTCTTGTAACCGATGAAGTTGTAGCTAGAAGTATTTTAAAAGAGTATGAAGGAAATTAAAATAAATTGAAATTTAAAGAAATCAGGAGGGATATAAATGACTGATATTAAGAAAGAAACATTATTAGAAATGTATAAACGAATGAATGAAGCTAGATCCTTTGAAGAAAAGGTAAGTTATTTCTTTGCAAGGGGAATGGTACATGGAACAACTCACTTATCAGTAGGAGAAGAAGCATCAGGTGTTGCTTCTTGCATGGCTTTAAATAGCGATGACTTGATTACTTCAACTCATAGAGGTCACAGCCAAGTTATAGGAAAAGGAATAGATTTAAATAAGATGATGGCCGAACTATTAGGAAAATATACAGGATATTGTAAGGGAAAAGGCGGTTCTATGCATATAGCTGATGTAGAGGCAGGAAACTTAGGTGCCAATGGTGTAGTTGGAGGAGGACATGGAATAGCTATAGGAGCAGCTCTTACTCAACAAATGAAGAATACAGGGAAAATTGTACTTTGTTTCTTTGGAGACGGAGCGTCAAATGAAGGAAGTTTTCACGAAGCATTAAATTTAGCATCTGTTTGGAAATTACCAGTAATATTCTACTGTGAAAACAATTTATACGGCATGAGTGTACCTATAGGAAAATCAATGAATATTAAAGATATTGCCGTAAGGGCAGATTCTTATGGAATACCAGGATATATAGTAGATGGAAATGATGCAGTAGCAGTTTATAATACAGTAAAAGAAGCTAGTGAATACGTAAGAAGTGGCAAAGGTCCAGTATTGATTGAAAGTAAGACATATAGATGGTTGGGACATTCTAAGTCAGATGCTCAAATATATAGAAGCAAAGAAGAAGTTGAAGAATGGAAAAATAAATGTCCAATTAAGAGATTTAGAAAATATATGTTAGAAAAAAAACTAGCAACAGAAGAAGAGCTAGATACAATAGAAAAAAATGCTAGACAATCTATAGAAGAAGCAGTGGAATTTGCAAATAATAGTCCAAATCCACCAATTGAAACTGTAACAGAAGATGTATATGCATAAGGAGGGAATAAAAATGGCAAATGAAATGAAAGAAATGACATATAAAGATGCTGTTAAATTGGCAATGGTTGAGGAAATGAGAAGAGATGAAAATGTATTTCTAATGGGTGAAGACGTAGGGTTGTACGGAGGCGCTTTTGGGGTATCTGTAGGAATGTTAGAAGAATTTGGAGAAGAAAGAGTTAAAGATACTCCAATATCAGAAGCGGCAATAGCAGGAGCAGCAGCAGGGGCAGCAGTTACAGGAATGAGACCAATAGCTGAAATAATGTTTATGGACTTTACAACAATAGCTATGGACGCATTGGTAAATCAAGCAGCTAAAATGAGATATATGTTTGGCGGGAAAGCTAAAGTACCAATGGTTTTAAGATGTCCTGGTGGATCAGGTACAGGAGCAGCAGCTCAACACTCCCAAAGCTTAGAAGCTTGGTTTTGCCATGTACCAGGACTTAAAGTAATAGTACCAGCAACAGCAAAAGATGCAAAGGGACTTTTAAAGGCAGCAATAAGAGATAACAATCCAGTAGTATTTGTAGAACAAAAAACCCTCTATAAAGTAAAAGGCGAAGTTCCTGTAGATGAGGATTTCATAATTCCAATAGGAAAAGGTGAAATAAAGAAAGAAGGAAAAGATGTAACAATAATCAGCTATGGTAGAATGCTTCCAAGAGCATTAAAAGTAGCAGAAGAAATGGAAAGTGAAGGAATTAGTGTAGAAGTATTAGACCCTAGAACACTAGTGCCATTAGATAAAGAACTAATAATAGAATCAGTAAAGAAAACAGGAAGAGTAATATTAGTAAACGAAGCATGTAAGACTGGAGGATATTTAGGAGAAATAGCTTCAGTTATAGCAGAAAGTGAAGCTTTTGACTATTTAGATGCACCAATAATGAGATTAGCAGGATTAGATGTGCCAGTACCATACAACCCTGAACTAGAAAAAGCAATAGTTCCAAGTGAAGAACAAATAAGAGAAGCAGTACTAAAAGTTATGAACCGATAGGGGGGAAGAGTTATGGCAACAGAAGTAATAATGCCTAAAGCAGGTATGGACATGCAAGAAGGACAAATTATAAAATGGTATAAACAAGAAGGCGAATATGTAGAAAAAGGAGAAATTCTACTTGAAATAATGACAGATAAAGTAAATATGGAAGTAGAAGCAGAGACTTCAGGATATTTACTAAAGATATTGAAACAAGATGGT
>JAHXQP010000019.1 GCA_019391515.1 Clostridiaceae bacterium
ATACTCTACCATTTGTTCTTTTGTTGCTTGTGATTTTCCCATAATAGGAGTTAAATTAGTATTTGACAATTGAACATTAGACTTTAAATTTTCTTCTGCAATTGCATTAATAGGTTGAATTATAATAAAACTGATAAGAAGCAAATATGATATTACTTTTCTAAATTGCTTGTCCATTTTTATGATTCCCCCTTTCTTTATGTCCCTTATTAATCATGAAATATCATGTAATTTTTTATATCTAAAACCTTATATTTTAGAATTAAAGTTCTTAATGAACTCCAAAATATAAGGTTTTAGATGCTAGCATTCTATGTTCTTCATAAATTAAAAAATCTTAAATGTCTAAGTTTTCTACTCTCTTATAATAAGACTTTACATTTACTTTGGATCCCTTAGACATTTAATTACATATAATACATCTTCCCTACTTAGACTTGAGCTACAAGGAATATTAATTATGTGCTCTAAATAAGTTCTAGCTTTTTCTATCTTATAAGTCTGACTAGATAAATATGGCTTTTGATCACTTATAAGTCCCCATACTGGCCTAGATTGAATTTTTTTTGATAATAAATATCTGATGATCTCATCTCTATTTAATGGATATGATTCATCACAATATAATGCGTAAAACCAATAGTTTGGTCTTATATTATCTCTAAAGTTTAAAATTCTAAGTCCTTGAATTTCACTTATTGCTTGTTTATATAAGTTATAATTTTCTTTTTTTGTATTTATAAATTGTTCTAATTGTTCTAATTGAGCCAATCCAAGAGCTGCTTGCAAGTTAGTCATGCGATAATTATAGCCAATTTCATCATGAGTATAATAAAGCTCATCACTTTTAGCTTGTGTTGTAAGATGTTTACATCTACTAAGTAATTCTTCATCGTTAGAAACAATCATTCCACCGCCACCTGTTGTAATGATCTTATTGCCATTAAAGGAATAAACACCAACATTTCCGATAGTTCCAGCATATTTACCCTTAAATTTTCCTTTAGCATAGTAAGTTCCCATCGCTTCCGTTGCATCTTCTACTATCTTTATGTTAAATTTCTCAGCTATTTCAATTATTTTTTCCATATCAGCCATATTACCAAATACATGAACAACTATTAAAGCTTTAATATGTTTTTTAGTCTTATTGTTTATTAGTTTACCATCAATAAATCTACATTCATTCTGACAAAATTCTAATAGCTTATCTGCATCCATGCAAAGAGAATCATCACAATCCATAAAAACTGGTTCTGCACCTATATATTTTACTGGATTAACAGCTGCAATAAATGTCAATGTAGGTACAATAACTTCATCATCTTTTGTCACTCCACATACCTGAAGGGCTACATGCAAACCAGAAGTTCCATTTTGACAAGCTACTGCCCCTCTTGTTTTTACAAATTTAGCCGTTTCTTTTTCAAAATCATTTACATACTTTCCACCTGTAGATACCCATTCTGTTTTAATTGCATTTGTTACATATTCTAATTCTTTTGCTTTAAAATTCGGTACAGATAAAGGTATAAATTTATCCATTAATAACACCACCTATATGTTATAAATATCAACTTTATATTTATCAAGATTGTTTCTCATCCATTCTATAGTTTCAGCTAACCCCTTCTCTAAGGTGTATTTTGGTTGCCAACTTGTCAACTTTTTAATCTTTTCATTAGAGCCAAGTAATCTATTAACTTCAGATTTTTCTGGTCTCAATCGTTCCTCTTCACATATTATTTTTGCATTAGGATTAATTTGATCAATCATAGCTTGTGCTAATTCACCTATTGATATTTCTTGTTGCGTTGCTATATTTATTTCCTCGCCTATTGCACTTATAGATTTAGCTATCTCAATAAACCCTCGAACTGTATCTTTAACATAATTAAAATCTCTTGTTGGAGTTAATGAACCAAGTTTTATTTCTTCTTTTCCTGCTAATAGTTGCGTAATTATTGTAGGTATAACTGCTCTTGCTGATTGTCTAGGTCCATAAGTGTTAAATGGTCTAACTATTGTGACTGGCATATCAAAACTTCTATAGAACGACTCTGATATTCTATCCGCACCAATTTTTGTAGCTGAATATGGTGATTGTCCTTGGTAAGGATGTTCCTCATCTATTGGCACATATCTGGCCGTACCATATACTTCTGATGTTGAAGTAACAAGTATCCTGCTTATCTCTAAATCTCTCGCAGCTTGCAACACATTTAATGTACCTTTAATATTTGTATCTACATAAGAATCTGGAGAATGATAACTAAAAGGTATAGCTATAAGTGCTGCAAGATGATATACCTCATCTATTCCTTTCATAGATTCTTTAACACCATTTGGATCTCTTATATCTCCTGTAAACACTTCTATTTCTTTTAATATTTCCTTTGGAAGTGTATCTAACCATCCCCAAGAATTAAATGAATTGTAATAGGCAAATGCTCGAACTTTATATCCTTGATTTATCAGCTCCTCTGTTAAATGGCTACCAATAAAACCGTCAGCACCCGTAACCAAAACTTTTTTCATCTCTAAATACCTCTCCTTCACAAAAATATATTTTAAAAGCATAATTTATTACAAAATATCAAAATTCAATATATTATTAGAATCCTAATACTTATTGACATCCTCCATCCTTAACATTTGTTTTCATATCTTTTTCATGTTTAATTAGAGGATAAAAGCAATAATAGTATAACAACGGTTCCGCATATCCACTAAAAAACAATCTATCTGTAAATGCTCTCATTGCCAAAGTTAAGATTAAAACAACAAAAACATAGTTTTTCCTTTTAATAAAAAATATAAGAGAATTAAATAGTAAAAAAATAATTACTATAGAAAATAACAATCCATAGTATGCATGCGCTTGTATAAAAGAATTATGAAAATTCCTAGAATATACAGTAGAAACCCTCATATCTCTCATAGGTGGACCTAGTACTGAATTCATAAATGTTTCTTTAGCAGCGGATAAGTATTCTTTGTAAATAAAAGTCCTTGGTGTTTTCATTCCCTTAGTTTGAAATGCCACAAAATATTTTAATAAAATATTAGTATTCATTAAAATAATAAGAAGAATTACTAAAAGTGAACCTGATATTATAATAAAAAACTTTTTTTGTTCACCACTTAACTTGGAAAAAACTTTTATCAATAAAATGCTTCCAAGTAATAATCCTGAGGTAATTATGCCACCTCTTCCTATTCCCCACATACTTATTATAAAACATAATATTGCTGGCGTTAAAGTTATAGGTTGATTATTATCTATATCACTTAAATATAGCAAATTCAAATTTGTTAGCATCAGAACAGAAATGTAATTCCTACTAACATGATAAAGAACCTCAGATGAAGATTCTCCCATAAACATTTCATATAAGAAAAATATAGATAATCCATAGAACATAATTCTAGTAATATTATGATTCATCTTATATTTTAGCATAATCATAGCCATACCTATATATAAAATAGTTGCAATAAAATTACCAGCTCTCATATTTTGATTGTAAACCATACTACAAAGTCCTGTCAAAACTGTTAATAATATAAAAAAAGGAATTTTAACATTTTTATGTATCATATTAAAGCAAAACAGGTATCCAACAGAACCTGTAATAACTACCAAAAACATTCTAGTTATTTCTGGCCACCCTGTTAAATAAACTAAAGCATTATAAATAAAAAAGATAGGTATTAATATTTCAGGGAATAATTTTTTCCTACTTGTCATGGCGTTTTTTAATCCTTTCTAGTATATTTTTTAGTTCTATCTCATCTTCTGGAATATTAAATTTATTCTTGTCCCTATAAGTTTGTCTAACTTTCCTAAAAAATATATCTTGTTCTTCATCAACTGTGTTAAACTTTTCCATTAGTTTATATAGCATTATTATTATAGGTTCTCTATCCATAATAAATTTGGGTGTTAAAACTGCTGTTGATGCTGTAGTAATTAATATGCTTTGTTCAATATCCATATTTAAATAAATGATTTCCGAAGGTATCTCATAATTATTATAATAGTTGAATTCATTATTTTGAATATCTTTACTTCTTGGATGACTTTTTATTATAACATTATTTTTTCCAAAATAAGAATAAATTATTTTATAATAATTGTTTAATAAACCTGAACCTTCAGCTCCATATAATTCTTCTTTTAGGGTATCAAATATTATTACTTCTTCGTTAATAATATCTTTATTTTTAAAATTAAAAATAAAGTTTAGAGTATCTTTACTAATTTTATTAGCATCTATCTTAGGCATTTTTGCTAAATTACTTACCTTTTTTTTATCAAAAGAACTATACAATTCTGGCATATATAATAATCTTTTAAAATCATCATTTACCGCTTTTTCCCCAAACAATAATAAACGCATAACTTTATCAGGAAATCTAATTTTAAATAGATCGCTATCATAATAACTTCCCACACCATCATCAAAATAAATAAATTCCACATCATTATGAAACTCTAATAAATAAAAATATACAAGTCGAATAATAAACGCTTGGCAAGTTAAATACATTTTTTTATATGTTACATTCTGATCAAGTATACTATCTCCAACATCTTTAACTTTTAAATATTGCTTAGACATTAATAATCTTTTAAGAATTTTGTTATCTAAACATTTTATTGAACCAAGAACTTCATATTCATCAATAGCTATTACTTTACGAAAAATATTTTTTTGTTCGATTCTTTTTGCTACTTTATTAAATGATGAAAATTGTCCTACTATATACAAATCTGCTTTTTCTTCTCTCTCTAATACAAGAGAAATAGCACCCAGAATCTGATAAGGAGTAGTACAAAAATAGCAAGCGTCTACTAATTCATTCATTTACAATCCATTCCTCCTTAGCATCTTTTCCTTTCAAAGTAATAATCTTATTCTTTAACATTTTGTCTCATACTTGTTATCATTCTACGATATGATTCTTCAAGACCAATTTCTGGCTTCCAACCAAGTAACTTCATCTTTTCAGAGCTTAGCTTCATTTTAACATCAGGCGCATATCCATACTCTTGTAATGATTTTGGAATATCAAATATAACTTTAATATCTCCATTTGCAATATCATTAACTACCATGTATGCCATGTCTTTAATTGTAGTATTTGAATCCTCATTAGATATATTATAAGCCTGTCCACTTTCACCCTTTATTAATAATAAAAACAATGCTTTTATTGTATCTCTAGTATAACAGTAGTTCCCTACAGATTTTCCCTCAGTATGAAGAATAATATCTGTTTTATTTATTACGCTCTTTGCAAATTGAGCAAATACTCTATTTTCTGTGTAATCAACACCTGCTCCAAAAGTTTGTGCTAATCGTGCAATTTTTATTTTAAGACCATATTCGTGAGCATAGGCTGCACACATACATTCAGCCATCCTTTTCCCTTCAGAATAGCAGCTTCTAATATTAAGAATATCAATATATCCTAGATCTAACTCCGAAATACTTTCTAATTCTGAATCCGTAACTCCATATACTTCCATTGAAGATAGATATACAAAACCTTTTACAGATTTATTTCTTGCTAATTCTAAAACATTCTTAGTACCTAATATCATAGTATCAATAGTATGAACAGGCTTTGTAACAAATATCTTTGAAGTTGTCACACTAGCAGTGTGAATAATATAATCAACTTTATCTTCAATTACTATCTCATCCATAATATCTGCAATAATAAATTGAACCATCTTATTATCATAAATATCTTTAAACATCTTTTCAGCCTTTTCAATATTACGTACCAAAGCTATAACTTTAATATTAGTTGATCTAAGTCTATTGCAACATACTATAGACTTTACTAGCTGTGAACCAATTAAACCAGTAGCTCCAGTAATTAATATTGTGCTATCCCTTAGCTCATCAAAAGGTAAGTCACTTAATGCGATGTTTTCTAAATCTTCCTGTAAAACTCTATCTCTAGGACACTCTATATTTTCCACCATTATCCCACCTTATCCAAATATTTGCATGTTTTCTTTTGCTTCGCAAATAGCTCTAAAAATATAAAAATCTGAAGGGGTTGTAATTTTTATATTTTCAGGCAATCCCTCAACCGTATGCAAATTATGACCATAATACATCATTAAAGATGCTGAATCAATGAAATCCAATTGACCTTCATCAATAGCCTTTTCATGATTAGTTAAGATATCTTTCAAGTAAAAGCTTTGTGGAGCTTTTGCCATCCTGCAACTACTTCGATCTAAAACTTTATTTAATAATGATTCCTCGTCTACCATAATTACTGTTTCAATAGCAGGTGTTACTGTAATTGCTGAACCATTCTTTTTCACAGATTGAATGTTTTTCGATATTGTTTTTGCATCAATTAAAGGTCTTACTCCATCGTGAATTAATACAATTGTTTCATCATCTGGATTAAGTTTCTTCTTTATAGTTTTCAATCCGTTGTATTGAGATTCTTGTGCCGTTTTTCCTCCAGGCACAACACATTTAACCTTTTTTAAAGATGCTTTATCTATTATATTTTCTAAATAATCTATCCAACTTTCCAAACACACAACTACAATGGCATCTATTTCTTTATGGTTTTCAAATGCTTCAAGTGTGTATATAATAATTGATTTACCATGTAATTCTAAAAACTGCTTAGGCTTTGTCTTGCTATTCATCCTAGTGCCAGTCCCGCCTGCAAAAATTAATGCAATATTCATTGCTTTTACCTCCTATTTATTTGTTTTTAACACAATAATAAACACCTTTATATTTTTTATAAGGCTCATTAAGATTAATATAAACAGTACTATGTTTAGGTATTCTTTTATCTTCTGGTGGCAACTGCATATAGTCACCAAAAATCCGCCTTAAATATTGATCATATCCTGCCATGACTGGGATTTTATATCCATTGAAATCTTTGTATACTGCTGTTTCAAACCACTCTTTTGGATGTTTCAATAGCATTCCTTTAACACTACCAATTAACTCTGTAACATACCCACATTCATCCCATTTATATTTTGACATTTGTTTTTCTGAATACTTCCAAATTTTATATCTTAACTTCTTGGACGGAATAATAGCATAAATAACTCTAGCTAAAACTCTCAAAAATGTACCTTTATTATCCGGTAGACGTTGTGCATTAAACAAGGCAAATGTCATTGCAAATATTAGTTGTTTAAACCTTTTAAACTTTGAATTAGGATAACCATCTATAGGCATAATTTCTAATCCCAAACCATGACAAATATCTTCATCTACACTATGTTTGTTTATAAATGTAGTGTTATTATCGCGAATTGAAACCCCTGCATCATGATAATTTTCCGTTTTATTTGTTCTGCAGTATGTGTATCTATCTGTATCAGCATATTGGGGCCATAAAACCGCTAGTTTTTCATAATCATCTCGAGGCATAAAAACATCTACATCATCATCCCAGGGAATAAACCCATTATGACGAATGGCTCCAATACAGCAGCCTCCACAAAGATAAAACAATAAATTATGCTCTTCACAAAAATCCTTAAAATATAATAATATTTCAAGAGCTTTCGATTGTAATGCTTTAATTTGTTCAGGGGTTATTGATTTCAAATCAGTAACTTCACAAGAATTATTATATTCTTTACTGTTCATATATCCTCCTTATCAAAATCCCTACATGAATTTTATCTTTTTTAAAAAATTAACTTTAACTATAAATCCAAAAAAGAAAAAGGGTTTTGTTATGTGTTATAACTTTTTCTGTAATAGATACTCATAAACTTTATCTATCATTTAAAACTTATAAATTTATAATGTTACATACAAGCCTGTTTCCCTCAAAAATCTGCAAATATTTATTAATAAAATATAAATATTTGTTTCTTAAATATCATTATAATATAAATAATTATTATAAAGATATTTAGAATAAGTATCTTTATCGTTCTTTACTCCATTTAATACGATCCCCAATATATTAGGATTTATATTATTAATAAGATCCTTTCCTATCCTAAATTCATTAACTTTTGACTGTCCTGATGTACATATCAATAAAATACTATCAACAATAGTAGAAAGAAGTATTGAATCTGACACTCCTCCTAAAGAAGGTCCATTAATAATAATAGTATCATACTCATTACTTACTTTATTTATAAAGCTCTTCATATCCTTTGAATTTAATAGTTCAATGGAACGAGATAATATAGGACCAGAAGTTAATATATCTAAATTGCTATTATTTTTTACCTCTTTAATAACTTCTTTATAATTTATATCTTCATTCAACACATTTGATAAACCATAGTTATTTTCCATATCAAAAAACTTATGAACATTTGGTTTTCTTAAATCCCCATCTATAAGAAGAATTTTTTCGTCTCCTTGAGCCATAGAAATTGCAAGATTTACAACAACTGTAACATTTTCTTCATTAAGAGTAGGAGAAGTAATAAGTATAGATTTAATTTGATTTTCAACTTTTAGATAATTAATATTGGTTTTTAAGGACCTATAAGATTCTGCTGCAAAAGATTTTGGTTCCTTCTTGGTAACAAGTTCTTTTTTTACAAATGGTAATATACCAACTATAGGTAAGTCTAAATATCTTTTTATATCCTTTGAAGTTCTAATAGTGTCATTTAAATACTCAAGGAAAAAAGCAAGAAATATACCTAAAGATAAACCTACTATGCCACCAATAGTAATATTTTTCTTAAACCCTGATTTCATTGGGGCATCTGGTAATTGGGCTTTATCTACTACTTTTATATTTTTGACATGAATAAGTTTTTTTGCATATTTTATAGAGGTTTTTGTTATTTCATTTACTATACTTGTTAGATTTTTAGGGTTACTGCCAATTGCTTTAATTATAATAAAATTAGTTTCTGGCAAAATCTCAACATCTAATTTTTCCACAATCTCTTCATATTTTAATTCCACTTCTAAATTTTTTTTAACTTCGTCCATAACTATTTCACTTTTAATTATTTCACTATAATTATTTATAAGTGTTCTGTTAATATAACTTTGATCCCCTTCAAGCCCTTCAAAATCCTCCAACTCGTTTAACATAACTTTAGCAGATACTTCATACTTCGGGCTAAATGTTAAATAATTAAAGATTCCAACAAGTAGTATTGATAAAATAGTTATACCAATTATAAGCTTTTTTTTGTTATTTAATATTATAAAACAATCTTTTAAGTCCATTTCTTCCATTTTCCTAACCTCCACTCTTGATATTCACATATTATAAAACTTTTATCAGTTCTTAAAGCATAAGGAACTTAATGTGACATTGTTTTACTCATGTATATAATATTATCATTCTTTCTATCATCAGGCTTTGAAATTTTTGATTCTCTGTAAATTTTATAGGTAGGAACTAACTTCTGAATCATTTGTTTTATTTTTTCAATATCTTCAGTATCTGTTACATCCCTAAGCTGTTTTAATTCTTCTATTAAACTATCATAATCTATAAGTATAGGTTTACCTATAAATATCTTATCATGGCTCGTATCAGAGATACCTTCTTCATCTAAAAGTAGCTCTTCATACAACTTTTCCCCAGGTCTTAATCCAGTTATAGCTATAGGAATATCTATTTCTGGTTCAAATCCTGAAAATCTAATTAGATCTTTAGCTAAATCCATTATCTTCACTGGTTGACCCATGTCCAATATAAAGATTTCTCCTCCCTTAGCCATAGAACCAGCTTGTAATACTAATTGGCAAGCCTCAGGTATAGTCATGAAATATCTAATAACCTCTGGATGAGTAACTGTTACAGGGCCACCTTCAGCAATCTGTTTCTTAAATAGTGGTATGACACTTCCATTACTTCCTAGAACATTACCAAATCTTACTGCTACAAATTCCGTGCTGCTTTTCTTATTTATAGACTGAATTATCTTTTCACATATTCTTTTTGTAGCTCCCATAACATTTGTAGGATTGACTGCTTTATCTGTCGAAATAAGAACAAACTTCTTTACACTATATTTGTCTGCAGATTGTGCTATATTTAAAGTTCCAAATACATTGTTTTTTATAGCTTCTTGAGGATTTTCTTCCATTAGCGGTACATGTTTATGGGCAGCTGCATGAAAAACTACATCTGGTCTTTCATTTTTCAATATTTCATCTATTCTTTCTCGTTCCCTTACAGAAGCAATCAAAACTTTCAAATTTAATTTCTCATGCTTTCTCAAAAGCTCATTTTGTATATCGTAAGCATTGTTTTCATAAATATCTAATATTATAAGTCTTTGTGGAGCAAATCTGGCTATTTGTCTACAAAGTTCTGAACCTATAGAACCTCCTCCACCTGTAACTAATACTTTTTTCCCTTCTATATATCCACATATTTCATTCATATCTAAATGGATTTCTTCTCTACCTAGAAGATCTTCTATTTCTACCTCTCTTATTTCTTTCACGCTAACTTGTCCATCTATTAGTTCATACATACCTGGTAAGATCTTTATTTTACACTGTGTTTTTTTACATTCATTAACTATCTCTCTGATTTCTTGCTTATTTGCAGAAGGAATAGATATAATTATCTCATTAACATTTTGATCCTTGCATATTTTAGCTATATCTTCTCTTCCGCCAACTATTGGAACTCCATTTATATTCTGGCCTTTCTTTTTGGAATCATCATCTATTATAGCTACTGGCACACTACGAAGTGTATTATGGTTCCTTAACTCTTTTATAACCATAGCACCTGCCGCACCTGCTCCTATTATTAAAATCTTTTTATAGTCTTCTATATTTTTAGGAATACCATTCTTAAAGCGTGCTATAGCCCTATTACTAAATCTAACACCGCCTATAAGAGCCATGTCCAATATAGGTACCATCAAATATATACTCCTTGGAAGCCTAGCTTGCATTAAAGTCATATAGGCTATAACTATTGCATTTGCTACTATTGAGGCAGAAACCACTTCTATCATCTCGTCAATGCTAGCAAATTCCCAAATACTTTTATACAATTTAAAATAATAAAATACTATTATTTTTATCAAAGTTATAAATATAGCGTTACTTATATATGCTTCCATATATTGTGGCTCAATATTTCCATCAAATCTTAAATAAAGAGCTAATAAGTAAGCTGCATTTATAAGAATTATATCCAATAAAATAAATAAAAATATATTCTTCTTTTTCATCGATATCCCTCTTCATATTTTGACTAAGTTTCTACTCCCTATAATTCATTAATTACTCAAAAAATACTCTTCCTATAGTTTTAAATATGAGCTTTATATCATGTGAAAAACTCATCTCATCTATATACTTAAGATTTAAATCTAACTTAGTCGGCATTATGGTTTTTATATATTCTTCTTCAGGATTATTAGATTTTCCTAAAATATCATTCTCATTTCTAAACTCAATAGAAGCATAATCCGTTATTCCAGGTTTGACTAACAATACTTTTCTTTGAACATCATTATAAATCTCTACATACCTTGGCACTTCTGGCCTTGGTCCTACTAAACTCATGTCACCAATTAAAACATTAATAAGTTGAGGAAATTCATCTAATTTATATTTTCTTAAAAAACTCCCTACTCTTGTAATTCTAGGATCTTCTCCTACCGTTATTTGCTTTCCTAAACTTTCGGCATCTACAACCATTGTCCTAAACTTATATATTTCAAAAGGATTGCCATTTTTACCTATTCTTTTTTGTTTAAAAAACACAGGTCCTTTAGAATCTACCTTGATAACAATTGCTATTATAAGAAAAAATGGGCTCAAAATTATCAATCCTATTAAAGAACAGGTAAAATCAAATATTCTTTTTAAGATAATTTGACCTTTCTTCGCTTCTAATTTATTTTCTATATTTTGATACAATTTCCTTGACTGCATATATAACGTCCTCCACATCCTCTTTTGCCATTTTTGGATAAAGAGGTAAAGATATTATCCTGCTATATGTTTTTTCTGCAACTGGGAAATCCCCTTCATTATATCCATAAGTATTTCTATAATATGGGTGAAGATGAACAGGTATAAAGTGTACACTAGTACCTATGTTATATTCTGCTAATTCTTCAATAAATTTATTCCTATCTATAGTTAAAAGCTCATCATTTATTTGAATGACATATAGATGCCAAGCGTGTGTTCCATCTTTCCATACAGATTTAGGCTCTATTATTTCATCCATGTCTTTGAAAGCTTCATTGTACATATTTGCATATTCTTCTCTCTTTTTTTGCATATCTTCAAGCTTTTCTAACTGATGTAATCCCATTGAAGCTTGAACGTCAGTCATATTGTACTTAAATCCAGGATATATTACCTCATAGTACCAAGAGCCGCCTTTATCGTATCTATTCCATGCACTTTTACTCATTCCATGTAAACTATATATCCTAGCCTTTTCAGCTAGTTCATCATCATTTGTTGTAAGCATACCACCTTCGGCAGTACTTAAATTCTTTGTTGCATAAAAACTGAAAGCAGTTGCATCTCCTATATTTCCAATAGTTTTTCCTTTATATTTTGTATATACAGCGTGAGCAGCATCTTCTAAAACAAATAAATTGTATTTCTTAGCTATATCCATAATTCTATCCATATCACAAGATTGACCTGAATAATGAACTGGAACTATAGCTTTGGTCTTTTCTGTTATTTTTTCTTCTATCTTATTTACATCAATATTATAAGATTCAGGGTCTATATCAACAAATACAGGTTTTGCTCCTGCATGAATTATAGTATTTGCCGAAGATGTAAATGTAAAAGGTGTGGTTATTACTTCATCACCTTTGCCAATACCTCTTGCTATAAGTGCAACATGTAATGCAGCAGTACATGAGTTCATAGCAATAGCGTGTTTTGCTCCAACATATTCAGCAAACTTCTTTTCAAATTCAATAGTTTTAGGCCCTTTTGATATCCAATTTGATTTAATTGTATCAACAACTTCATTTATTTCTTTATCATCCATATCTGGCAAACAATAAGGTAAAAACTCATTTCTTTTATTCATGATAACATCTCCTCAAAAATAAAATATATTTTATCATAACCATCACTTTTTCTTAATGTGTTTTTTAATAATTAATTTTCTAGAAGTATTATAAACCTAGCCTTTGCTATTTCACTTTTATTTCCAAATAAGTCGCAATATATAATTCTGTATTTAAATAGTATTCCACTAGGCTTTAATCAGTTATAACTTTTCCTCCAATTTTAACATTTTCTTAAACATATGACAAGTTTACAACTAAAAACTTATATTAGTTAACTATACATTGTTACCAAATGCATAATTATTACACATAACTTTATTTTAACATTTTAACTTATTCTCCTAGCACTCTAGCAGGAACCCCTGCAACTTTAGTATTACTTTCCACATTCTTTATAACTACTGAACCGGCTCCAATCGTTACATTAGATCCAATCGTCAATCCCTGTATTACTTTTGTTCCCATTCCTATAAAAGTATCATTATTTACCTTAACATTACCAGCAAGAATAGTTCCAGGGGATATTTGAACATTATCTTTAATAACGCAATCATGCTCTATTATTGAACCTGTATTAATAATAGAGTTCTTTCCTATTTTTACATTAGGATTTATAATTGTCCCTGCCATCAAACAAGTACCCTCGCCTATATTTGAATAAGAAGATACAACAGCATGTTTATGAATTAGAGTGGGAATTTTAAAACCTATACTTTTAGCTTTTTTATACAATTTATTTCTCAAGCCCATATCTCCTATAGCTCCAACACATATAAAGGCGTACTCCACTCCTTTTTTATAGATATCTTCAAGCATATCATCACTGCCTATAATTGGTATTCCCAATATTTCTTTACTATTTGATGACTTTTCTGTAATTCCCAATACTTTATATTCATTAGTACTCCTTATTATATCTATGATTACTTTTGAATGTCCGCCACCGCCAATAAGAACTATACTTTTCATAGAATCACCACGTTCTTCAGAATATTTAATATGTTAATTTTTTAAATAATAATTTTTTATCTATATTAATATTTTTAATAACATCTAGAATCTTATAACTAGTTGTACCGTCACCAAATAAATTTTCCATATGACTTATTTCTTCTTTATATAAATTGTCATATAATGCCTTTTGTATCCCTTTTTTTATAGACTTACTATCATAGTTAACATCAATGATATTTTTATTCCTCAACCTTCCTTTTTGCCTATCACCTATATTCACTACAGGAAGTTTAAAATATGGCGTTTCTATAATTCCACTAGATGAATTACCTACCATAACATCTGCATATTTTAATAAACTTAAATATCTGAGTTGACCTAAATTATCAAATACATAGGCATTATCATTACTTCTAACATATTCTTCAATCTTTTTAATAATTATCTTGTTTCCATAATCAGCATTAGGATAAGTAAATATAAACTTAGCATCAAATTCAGAAATTGCTTCTAAAAGATTATTTATTTGTTCCTCAATATTTTCAATATTTAAAGTAACTGGATGATAAGTAATTAAAAAAATCTTCTTATTAAATTTAATCTCTAATTCTTCTTCTAATTTTTCTTTTGTAAACAATTTTAATCTCCTTATATTTTCTAACCCTGATTGCCCAACATTATAAACTCTCCATGGTTCTTCACCCATTTTTATTATTCGTTCCTTATAATACTCTGCTCCTGGAAAGTGAATATGAGACATTTTAGTTATAGCATGTCTAATTTGTTCGTCTACTGCCCCTTCTGTAGACTCACCACCGTTCATATGTAGAATAGGTATATTCATCATCATAGCGCAAGTTGCTGCTACAAAGGTTTCATATCTATCTCCTAGTATTAGTAACATATCTGGTTTTAATCTATCAAAACTTTGGGCCATTTGAATCATTTCTAATCCCATAGATTTTAGTAATGCACTTTTCTTATCTGAATCTATGAGTATATCTATTTCTTCATCTATTTTAAAACCATCTTTTTCTATTTGTTCTTTTGTATAACCATACTCTTTTGAAAGATGACTACCTGTAACTATTAGCAGTAATTCTAAATCTTTATCGTTTTGGATTTCCTTCATAGTCCAATAAAGCAAACCATATTCCGCTCTCGTTCCTGTTACAACTAATATTTTCCTCATTCTTATTACACCTGCCTTATATCACAAAGCTGTATAAATTCATCTTGTTTTATATCTTTGATAGCTACTTTACCAATCATATCATATACATATTTAGGTTTTAAACCCTTTCCTGGTCTTTTAAAAGCTATATTGTTATATGTTATTTTTTCTCCTTTTTTTATATCTTCTTTAGCTACAATACTTTTTCTTGCTACTAGCTTGGTATTTTCCTCACTCTTATTACATTGCTTAATTCCATCACCCATAGAATCTTCTATATTTCTTATACTTTCTACCATCTTTTCAAATTCATAAGGTTCTAAAGAAGCCTTGTGATCAGGTCCTTCCATACACCTATCTAACGTAAAATGTTTTTCTATCACAGTGGCTCCTAAAGAAACAGCCGCTATTGGCACTTCTATCCCTATTGTATGATCAGAATAACCCATAGGAAGTTTAAATGCTTCTTTCATAGTGACCATAGCCTTTAAGTTCACATCCTTATAAGATGTAGGATAATTTGATGTACAGTGGAGTAACGTAATATCCTTATTTTTCGTTTTAAAAATTGACTCAATAGCTTCCTCTATTTCTCCTAAGTTAGCCATTCCAGTTGAAAGAATTATAGGCTTATGTTTTTCTGCAATATATTCTAATAATGGTAGATTGGTTAAATCTCCAGATCCTATTTTATATAATGGCACATCTATTTTTTCTAATAGATCTACACTTTCAAAGTCAAAAGGTGTTGAAATAAACATTATTCCTTTTTCTTCACAATATTTTTTGAGAATAATATGTTCTTCAAATGAAAGTTCCAATTTTTTTAACATTGTATATTGATTACCTTCTCCTACAGACTTTTTTTGATATTCTGCTTTTGGAGCATCCTTTGTAACAAGATCTTCAGCTCTAAATGTTTGAATTTTTATTGCATCTGCCCCTGCTCTAAAAGCTTCATCTACAAGTTTCTTTGCTAT
The DNA here is from genome assembly GCA_019391515.1 of Clostridiaceae bacterium. Classification (GTDB taxonomy): domain Bacteria; phylum Bacillota; class Clostridia; order Tissierellales; family Sporanaerobacteraceae; genus Anaerosalibacter. The sequence continues at coordinate 16,136 of JAHXQP010000019.1, forward strand.
ATTTATATCTCCATTATGGTTTACACCCGCTTCTGCAATTATAAAACATTTATTATCCGAAAAACTAAATTTTTTATTCATAATAATTGGATCTCTCCTTCATTAAAATTTCGGCTATCTTAAAATCTATTGGTTCATCTATATCTATTGAGTCTAACCTATTCATTATATACGGAAATGTATTATCATTATACCAATTCTTATTTTTCAATAGTATTGAAGTTTTAATTATATACAATGCACCATTTATTTTATACACTTCTGGCAAATCCTGTCTTCTATTATACATAGGAATATCTTTTATAAAATCTACAAGCTTTCCATTTCTAATTTTTTTCATCCAATATGGACTTACTTCACTTTCAGCCACACTTACAATTGAATCACCTTTATTGCCTATAAGTATTTCCAGCGCTTCATCTATATGTTGTGACTTTCTAAATGGAGATGTACATTGTAATACACATATGTAATCATATTCACTTTCTTCTTTTGACTTTAACCAGTTAATACAATGTAATATTGGTTCGATCCCAGGTGTATCATCTTGAGATAATTCTACTGGTCTTAAAAAAGGAATTTCCGCTCCATATTTTCGACTTACTTCTTTTATCTCTTCATCTTCAGTAGAAACAATTAATCTATCTATATATTTACTTTTTAAAGCTTCCTCTATAGACCATGAGATCAAGGGCTTTCCACAAAAATCCGCAATGTTTTTCCTAGGTATTCCTTTAGAACCTCCTCGTGCAGGTATAATAGCTAGCACTTTTTTATTATCAATCATTTTTATCACCTATATTTATATTATTATTATTTAAATCCCTATTCACTTTATTATAGTCTTCTACTCTTCCTATATCCATCCAATATTCCTTTATATTGTAGCTCCCAAGTTTTAAACCTTCTTTTATACAAACATTCATCAAATCAGTTATTTCAAAATACTTATTCTCCGGAATATAGTTTATGACCTCAGGATTCATACAATATACTCCAGCATTTATCAAGCAATTTACTTCTGGTTTTTCTTTTATATCTTTTATTATTTTATCTTCAGTTTCTATTACTCCATATGGTATTTGTAGAGAATAGTCTCTTACTCCCAGTGTCATATCAAATTTATTTTCCAGATGAAATTTCATCATATTTTCAACATTTAAATTAGTAAATATATCTCCATTTGTAACAAAAAAAGGACTATTTAAATAATCTTTAGCCAGACGTATGCCTCCAGCTGTTCCTAATCTCTTCTTCTCTCTTATATAATCTATTTTAACATTATAAGCTTGCCCATCTTGAAAATAGTTTTCTATAATCTCAGCTTTATAGTTTACTGATATAAGCATTCTGTTATATCCATATTGTTTAAAATTATTTATAATGTGATATAAAATAGGTTCTTCTCCTACTTTTAACATTGGCTTTGGAATTTCTTTTGTCAAATCTTTTAATCTTGTCCCTAAACCTCCAGCCATTATAACTACTGGATTTTCTTTCCCTTCTGGAATAAGTATATCATTTATGCTAATAAGATCTAAAACTACTCCATCATTATCTACTACCGGTATTTGTTTTACAGCTTTTCGAATAAATAAATCTTTTATTTCATCTCTAGTTGCTGTTGAGTTTATATATATAGGATCAAAATGGACCACTTTATCTATAGATTCATAAAGAGGAATCTCCTTAAGAAGAGCTCTTCTTATATCTCCATCCGTAATAGTGCCTACTAATCTGTTTTTTTCGTCTACAACAAGTAATATTCCTTTAGCAGTATCATTTAATTTTTTTAACGCATCTAAAAGCTTACATTTTCTTAACACAAATAAATTATTAATATTCTTTTTCATAACTAAAACCACCTTATAAAATTTATGATTAAGATTTTAAACCACCGATAACTTGAAGTAAAATATATTTAAATGTTCAGATTTAATTCTAAGAACAAAGTCTTGTGTTTTATAAATCTAATATTATATTCTAAAATCTCATTATAACAATTTGTTTTTTAATATAGAATCGTAAAATTCTTAGTTTTAAGATATTTATCTATCATTAATAAAAGTCATTATCTATATTTATAAGAATCTAGGTTTTGTTGAAAAACGAAAGACAATTGGCATGTCCTATATAATTATTTTTTTCTCTTTCTACATCAGGGATATATGTTTACTACTTTGTCCATATCTACTGAATATTTATAAACTTTACAAAATATATAGGTATGTCAGCCATTTTAATTTCCTAATATAATTTTTCACTATAAGATTATAAAAATAAAAATTATATATCTATTCCTAATCCGTCTTGTTTTTTTGTACTTTCATTCTAAGCCTATCTATAATAAACTGTATCTCTTCTATTTTAAACACATAACATAATACAAAATAAATAGCTACTCCTATTCCAACTGATAATAGGAAAGCTAGTAAATCTAATATTTTTCTTCCATCTACCATTGGGAAAAGTCCATTGTATATTGCATAAACCGTAATTCCCATAACTATAGAGGCAACTATAGATTTTGTAAAGCAAGATAAATATTTTTTTATATTTATGTTACCTAATTTCTTTCTTAAACTATTAATTAAAAGTAAAGTTGTAGAAATTGAAGCAATACTAGTTGCTAAAGCCAATCCTCTATGTCCCATAAATCTTACCAGAATCAAATTTAACACTATATTTATCCCTACAGATATAGCTCCGTTTATCATTGGAGTCCTAGTATCCTGCAACGAGTAATATACTTTATTTAACGTGATATTTAAAGCCATGGCTACCATTCCAATTGAGTAAAATATTACAGCTTGAGATGTCATAAGAGTTGCCGTACTATCAAAAGCTCCTCCTTGGAAGAATATCCTAACAAAAGGCCCTGCAAGTATTATGAGACCTATGGTAGCTGGTATAGTTATTATAAGAACTATATTTATACCATAGCCCATAATTTCCTTTAAAGAATCCAGATTCTCTTTATTAGATTCTTTTGAAAGCATTGGAAAAATAACAGTAGCTATAGCTGTAACAAATACTCCTAGAACTATACTATTTATTCTTGATCCATAGTTTAAAGCAGATATACTACCTTTAGTAAGACCAGAAGCTAAGGATTTATCTACTATTATATTTAGTTCATTTATAGCTGAACCTATTAGAACTGGAAGAGTAAGTGCTAAAGCTTTTCTTAAGTACCTATCTTTAAGATCTATTTTAAATTTATATTTATATCCTAATTTCTTTGCTGAGGGTATCTGAATGAGTACTTGAGACAGTGCTGCTACTACACTAGCAACCATAAGACCTACTATCCCTTGTTTGCTAGCCAACGCTAGCAAGAAGCCTATATATATTAAGTTAAAGGGTAGACTCATTGCAGCTGGTGCTGTAAAGCTTTCACTGCTTTCTAGAAAACCTTTAAATATATAGGTCATTCCCATGAATAGTACTATTGGGATACCTATTCTATTTAATTTCACTGCCAAGTCAAATTGCTTGCCTTCAAAACCTCTAGCTACAATTTTTATTATAGCAGGTGAAAATATCCATCCCAATATCATTATAATAATGGCTATAAAAAATACTACATTTAATATATTATTCATATAGTCTATTTTTCTTTCTTTTCCATGTCTGACTTCTATTTCTGAAAATAGAGGAATAACTGTAGTGTTTATTGCTGCTCCTATCATAGTCATAACCATTGTAGTTGCTGTCATAGCTATGAAATATGTATCTGTTTCCCATCCTGATCCAAATTTTTTCGCTATCAATACTTCTCTTAAAAACCCTAAGAATTTACTTGCGAGGGTGAAAAACATGATTATGGCTGCGGATTTTGCTGCTTTTTTAGCTTTACTCATTCTATTTCCTCCCATTAAAACTATGTCGTAAATAGTAGAAAAACATCTGTACATAGTATTATCTTATTTAAGTGGATTATAGCAAAATGATCTTCCTTTTTCAATATCATAGGTTCCATTATATCATAATATTATACCATAAGTCCTAAAATTAATTTCGACTTTCTAAAGACTATTAATCATTAAATATACATGTATAAGTTCTATTTTTTCCTATAAATAGACAAAATGATACCTACACCCTATTTATATATTTCTAATAAGATGCAGGTATACGTTGTACTATGGAATTAATTCATTTCTTCTTTAATTTCAATCTTTCCTGAACCATTAACCAGTTCTTCTATCAAATTGTTTTCTAGTATATAGTTGGATAGATTTATTTCTCTTATGGTCTTTTCATAGTTTTCCTTTGCTTTTTCTAATTCTATCGGTTTCCTTGTTTTCAAATCCTGGCATCTACTATGGTCATATATACCGTCTCCTGCCATGATGAACTGCTTTTCATTGTCGAAGTAAGAGCCTGTGGGAAGATAGTTTTGTTGTGCCACTAGACTATCTGTTGAATTTAGTAGATCTATACCAAACATTATTCCCTTTTCATTTTCCAGTCCCATAATATTTAACATAGTAGGTAGGAAATCCAATTGGCTGCCTACCGTTGATATAGTTTCATTTATATCTTGTCCTGGTACATGGACAATTAGTGGAATATTCATTACATCTTGATAGTCATATTTATGGCCTAGGTATTCAGTCATGATCTTCTTGTTCTCTTCATTGGTACAATGTAGGGCAGAATGGTCCCCATATAGGGCTATAACTGTGTTTTCATAGAAACCTTCTTTTTTCAATTCCTCTATAAACTCCCCTATAGCCTTGTCTGCATAGTGTATAGATTGTAGATAATTAGCAAACATAGTGCCTTTATGTTCCTCTTTAATATTTAGAACATGAAGATATTCTGGCATATTAAAAGGGGTATGGCTAGTCAATGTAATCATGAAAGAATAGAAAGGTTCTCCCATTTCCTTTATATATGGTATAGATTGTTTGAAAAATTCTTCATCTATTAGACCAAACCCTATTATTTTTTCTACATTAAAATCTTCCTTATTTATAAATCTTTCAAATCCTTGCTTTGGATAGGCCTTGTCCCTATTCCAAAACTCTGGCTCATACCCATGGAACACCCAAGATGTATATCCTTCATCCCTTAATATCCAAGGTAGTCCATGGAAAGTATTGTCTTCATATAAGGCATAACTTCCATCTTTTATAGTAGGATATAAGGAGTTTTGGGATACAAACTCTGCATCAGATGTATTTCCTCTACCTACTAGTTGATAGTAGTTGTCAAAGTAGATAGAACTTTGATCTTTTATTAATTTATTTATATTTGGAGTTATTTCTTGACCTTCATAATAGTTATTTACAACGAAGTTTTGCAATGCTTCTACTTGAATTACTATTAGGTTTTTATCTTTTCCTATACCATTGTGTTTCTTCTCTTCATTAGAGCTATTCCCTCTTAAAGGTAGCTGATTTTTATCTGAAATTTCTTTTATAGAAAAATCTTCTTCCCCTTCTGCTACTATGTCAGATTTAAATATATTTCCAAAGTCTTTAAAATGATAGGTATATAGTTCTTGTTTTTCCAATGCTGTTCCATAGCCTAGTGAATAGGTGATCAGGAATATAATTGCTGTGACGAGTCCAATTCCACCTGGTACACCTATACGAAATTTTCTATTATATACTTTTCCTTCTCTTTTAATCTTCTTCTTTTTCTTACTCGAATATACAAAAAGAAAAGGTATGTCTGCTAAGAATAGTATATTTAATGGATTTAGAAGCTCTTTAACACTATCCCCTACTGCGGCTACCTGTCCCATTTGGCTTATCAGTGTAATGGAAGGTAAGCTGTTGAAGTAATGATAGTATAGTGTATCTACGAACATTATTGCAGATATTATATTATAAAAAGAAAAAGCCAATGTTTGCTTTTTACTATTGTTACTAAAGTATATCAATGTAAAGAAAAATAATGTTATTAAACTACCTACTAAAAATATGAGAATTTGATTGTATTCTATCCTAGTTAAGTATACAAACAATCCTATTTTTAATATAAGCAATATAGTTAAAAACATAATTTAAACCTCCAATATAGATTGTTTTCATTATAATTAATTTACACTATATTTATTATATATGCAAGATTGATATAGAATACCTATTATTACCTATATCCTTGCCAATTTGTGGTATTTACCTCTAAGCTGTTTACATAATATATCTGTTCTTATATAATACCCCTTGTTATAAATCAATGTAAATGGAAAGGGCTGGAATTTAATTTTAAAATATGGGGAAATGAACACTGGAAGGAGTGTATATCTATGAAAAATAGGAAGATAGCATATATCTTATTGGTTATGCTTATGTTGACAGTATTCACTGCACCAGTTTCTGCTAGTGAATATACTAGAACCATGAAATTTACAGATCGTGGAGATGATGTTTTAAAGCTACAGAAAGTATTAAACAACAAGGGGTATTACAATTATCATATAGATGGGATATATGGAAAAATAACAGAAAATGCTGTTATAAAGTTCCAAATAGATAATAAGATAAGAATTGATGGTATTGCAGGACCAGAGACCCAAAAAACTTTATATGATAATTCTACTACCTCTAAAAATGGGACAAGTTCAAACAAATATACTTCGGGTGATGAATATTGGTTAGCTAGAATCATCCAAGCCGAGGCTGGATCCGAACCTTATAAGGGCAAGGTAGCCGTTGGAAATGTTATTTTGAACAGAGTAAATTCTAAAGATTTCCCCAATACAATCTATAATGTGATTTTTGAATATTATGGAAGTATTCCGCAATTCAGCCCAGTACAAGATGGTACGATTTATAACACCCCATCTAAAGATAGTATAAATGCTGCAAAAGATGCCATGAATGGTGTAAGACCAGTTGGCAACTCCACATATTTCTTCAATCCAGATAAAGCTAAAGGTAGCTGGATTGTAAATAACAAAACATACGTAACTAGAATTGGTGGACATGTATTCTATAAGTAAAATATTCTAAAAATAGCCGAAAGATAAATTCTTTCGGTTATTTTTAAACAACATTATTTTCCTTCTAACACTTTATAATACTCTTGTCTACTTTCCCTAATGTTTCCCAAATACCCGCTATATACATTGCACCTAAGGCTCTATCATATAACCCATAGCCAGGTCTACCTGTCTCTCCCCATATCATCCTTCCATGATCTGGACGAAGGTAACCATTGAATTTATTCTTATAAAGTACTTTCATAATCTCTACTATATCTAAAGATCCTTCCGAAGAGTAGTGAGCACTTTCTTCAAAACTACTATTTCCTACTAATTTAATATTTCTAACATGCATAAAATGGATTCTTTCTTGTGAAGAATACTTATCTACCATTTTTATTACATCATTAAAATCTCCACTTCCAAGAGAGCCTGTACAAAATGTTAGACCATTGTATTTGTTGTCTACAATTTTTAAAAATCTATCAATATTTTCTTCTGTAGTTATAATTCTTGGCAGCCCAAATATAGGCCATGGTGGGTCATCTGGATGAATTGCCATCTTTACATCATTTGCCTCTGCTACAGGTATTATTTCTTTTAAAAAGTATTCTAGGTTTTCCCAAAGGTCCTCTTCATCTATTTTTGAATATTTATGAAATACATCTTTTAATTCTTCTTTAGTATAACTAGAATCCCAGCCAGGAAGGGACAATTCTCCCTTTAGTGGATCAATTTTATCAATTTGCTCTTTATAATAAACTAAGGCTGTTGATCCATCAACTAAAGTTCTGTCTAATTCTGAACGAGTCCAATCAAATACTGGCATAAAATTGTAACATATTACCTTTATTCCTGCTTTTGCTAGATTCCTAATATTTACTTTATAGTTCTCAATATATTCGTCCCTTGTAGGAGCTCCAAGCTTTATATCTTCATGTACAGGAACGCTTTCTATAACATCAAAATTAAATCCTGCTTTTTCTACTTCTTCCTTTAATTTTATTATGCTTTCCATACTCCATACTTCTCCAACAGGCACATCATATATAGCAGTTACAATACTATCTATACTTGGTATTTGTCTTATATATTCAACCTTTACTGGATCTTCTTCACCATACCATCTAAATGACAATTTCATGTAAATCCCCCTTACATACTTTTAATTCTTTCCCAAATTTCATCTACTACTGGTATTCCATTTAAAAGATTATCTTTTCTTACGGATATGACCCTTTCTCCTGGATAACGTATTTTTGTATTTTCTTCTGCTGGCTCTGATTTTTTTAAATCTTCCAATACCCGATTTACAATATCATCAGATACTTCAGTAGGATTAAATTTGCTAGGATCAATGGCAATTAAAACTTGAGATAGGCCATATTCATCTTCAAATTTTTTCCCAATTTCTGATGTAGAAAATCCTCCAGATAAAATTGTTGCTATTAAATCAAATCCAATAGACATGCCTGAGCCTTTCCAGAATCCAATAGGTAATACCCGCCATGTTTTTTCGATTTCAACTGGATTTGTTGTTATTTTCCCTTCTGTATCGAATCCTCCAGCTACTGGAAGCTCTTTTCCTTTCAATTTATATTCTTCTATTTTTCCATAAGAGAATTGTGACATTGCTGTGTCTACTACTACATGCTCCCCATTACTTCTAGGTATGGACATTACAAATGGATTGTTACCTATTCTTCTATCTTTAGCTCCCCATACAGGCATATTTGGCATAGTATTGGTCCAACAAATACCTATACATCCTGCATCTGCGGCTTGCCACCCATAAGAACCAGCCCTCATCCAATGGTTTGTATTTCCTAAAGCTACAATGCCTATGCCATATTCTTTTGAAAGTTCAATGGCTCTATTCATAGCATTTTTGGCATTTAAATTTCCCATTCCTTTTTTTCCATTCCATCTTTCTAAAGCACCAAAACCTTCTACTTTTTCTGCTTTAGCCTTCACATCTATATATCCTTTGTCAATATATTCAATAACCCTTGGAAACCTATTGACACCATGGGAATAAACCCCATCTAAACTATTCTCAGCAAATAGCTTGGCAGATTCATGGGCATCTTCTTTATTTAAGCCTTTCTTAACTAGTATCCTTTCAAATTCTTTAACCATATCATCAAATTTAATCCTCATATATAATCTCTCCCTTCATATAATTATGGATTTCTTCCCTTTTTGACATTTAAATTTTAAAAAGGAATATGGTCCTTTCCATATTCCTTTTTGTAAACCAACCTATATTTTTTTAGATATTGAGTCTATTATATTTTCATAAATTTCTATTGCTAAATCTTTATTATGTGGATAGAGTAATAACACATCTAAAATATTTGGTGAAAAATCTAAATTTAAAAGCTCCTTAGCAAAAGCCATACCTGCAATTTCATCTTGTGCTACTAGCCTAGATTTATATTTAAATTTTCCAATTGACCAAAGGATTATTTTATTTGTATTTATATATAAATTTTCATCATGTTCTTGAAAATGGTGGAATATTTCATGAGCTATAACTATATCTTCTAGTTCTACATTTTTTAGTGCAACTAGATCCCATTCTTCTATTAAATCGGTACCTAATTTTATATTGTCTGTATATATTGTTATTTTATTTGGCTTTTGATATGTTCCGAAATAAATATATTCTAGTCCACTATTAGTATCTTTCTTGCATAGTTCTAAATCAAGTACCTTTAGATATTCAACTATATCCTTAAAGCCATATTTTCTTTTCAATCCTCTTGCTACTTCTCTTCCACATTCTAAAGATTTTTCTATTATTTCTTCCTTTAGTTTTGCATCCACTTTATCTCGAATAGGATCATGGGAAAATATATAGTATCCAAATTCTTTATCCGAAAGCTTCATCAAATATTCTATTTTTTCTTTCATTATAAATCATTCCTAGCTCCAATAAGTATAACTTCATCTTGAGATGATCTAGTCAGAAGTTCTGAGTCCATCACCATATGAAGTTGTTGCACATCCATCATTCCTTCATAGTCAATGACCTTGGCACCTATACATAGATAAATATCTGGTGAAAGTTTTATATCACTTTTATATACAGACATTTCTTCCCAGAGCTTGTCTGCTGCTGCTCTTACACCACCTGTTGTTGTCTTAATGGCAGTACCATCACCTCTTTGAATCTTAATAAAACCTTTTTTATCTATTACCCTTATTTCATTAGCTTTCCCTTTTTTACTTGTATATACATAGAAGTTGCTATTTTTAGCTACTAATTCAGCTTTATTCTTTTCAACTTTCATAGATTTTGCTGCAAGTTCTAATGCCTCATCATCTGTTAACTTTTTAGATAGATCTGTAGTTTGAATTTCTGTAGAACCTGTTGCTATAGCTCTTACTTTTGAAGTTTGAGAGTCTATCTCTATTTGTATCTCCACACTTTCAGGACTTGCACCTGATTTAATTGCCATATCAGTTGCCTCTGTCCTTATTTCTTGTAAATCTATAGGTGTAGGACTTGGTATTACCCTTTCTACAACATCCCTTACCATTGCAAGAGCTACCCCTATAGATGAGATAACTTCTGCATTTTCAGCTATTTTATAGTCTAATCCCATTTTCTTAGCTGTAAATGGCAATAGTGCTGTTGCTCCACCACCTCCACCTATTAAAGTCATCTGGTCTTTTTCCACCTTATATTTTTCAGATAATCTATTGATTACATTGATACATATATCGGATGCTTTCTCTAAAATTTCTGTAGCTACTTCTTCAACTGTCATATTCAGCTCATCAGCCAATGGTTTTATTGCCTTTACACAAGATTCATAGTTTCCATATGAATAATCTGTTGGTTTTATCATTTTTAAAGCATTTGCTGCACAGGTTACTGTAATAGCCACCCTTTGCCCGTTTTCTGACTCTATAGCTATATAATCAGATGGGTCACCTTCAAGGGGTTGTACCCTAACTACTTTAGGATTTACTATATCATTAGGATCTGTAAAAGCTGCATAAGGAAGATTGGCTATATGGGCCGATCTTGGTCCTGTATTTATGATAGAACTATTACTTGCCCTAACCATAGAACCTCCTGCGACTCCTGATACCTGAACATCCAGAGAGTTTATAAGGGTTTTGTGACCACCTACTATAGAGTAGTCAACCATTGGTCTACCATTTTTTATAACACCTATATCTGTACTTGTACCACCAACTTCGAAAAAGATACCATTTGATACCCTTAGGTACATAAGTGCTCCTACTGTGGAAGCTGCTGGACCTGACAACATCGTAAGTACAGGTCTTTTTCTCATTTCATCTATACTCATTACACCACCGTCACCCCTCATTATCATAAGAGGTGCTTTTATTCCGGCCATTTTTACACTTGTTTCAGTACTATCTGCTGTTTCAAACATCTTAGGTAAAATGGATGCATTGATAACAGCTGTCCTAGTACGGCGAGTAAGTCCATATAATTTACTTATATCCGAGGCTACCGATACTTCAATTCCCTTTTTTTCGCCTACTTCTCTTACATCTACTTCTTCAGTCATATCATCAACACCAAAGGCCTTTGAAGCAACAATAACCTTGCAGCCTTCATTACTTAACTCATCTACAGCCTTTTCTACTTCGCCTATATTATAATCTTTTAAATCTATATATCTATGGGAAGTTTCAATCTTCCTTTTTCCTGATTCATCTAATTTTATATTCTTTACATTACTTTGTTTCTTTGATAGAAATCCACTTAAAAAGCCTTTGCCCATTCCAACAATACCAGTCTTAGCCACATCACCTTCTAGAAGAGCATTGGTAGCTTGCGTTGTACTATGAGCGATAAACACTACCTCTTCTGGTGATATTCCATTTTCTACAAGACATTTTCTAAACGCTTCTACTACTCCAGCCGAAACACCTAATTCATTATCATGAGTAGTCTTTACAGAACCTATACCTACAATTTCATAGGTAGCATTATCTATGGCTACAGCTTTTGTGTGAGTTCCACCAACATCTATACCAACCCTAATTTGTCTTTTTGACATAATATTTCCTCCTTTACTATCCAAACATAAAGTAGGCAAGTATTATATTTACAGCACTAATAAGCCAAGCCCACAATACTCCAGTCTTCAGAAAGTCTTTTACTCCAACTTTACTGTAGTTAAGAGCCCATAAGTTCCATGATTGAGTAGGACAAGCTGATAGGTTCATTGTAATAGTTGGTACATACATAAGTGGAAATAAGAACTTTTGTGAGAACATTCCTATTGCGTTAAGTACTCCAACTGTAGCACTACCAGCACCAAATATTGTAAGAGGTCCTCTAAATAATCCTAAAGGTGCAATTATAATAAATACTAAACTTATTAATAATGTATTTTCCGGCAATATATTTCCGAGAATTGCCTCAAAGAAAGGTGCCGCCACACCAGATACCTTATTGAACATCGGCAAAATAAATAAGAATCCTAAAAGTCCTGCTATATCGATTACACCTTCATAGAAGGTTCTTGTTATTGTTCTAGATGCTTCGTTAAAGTTTGGAAGCTTTCCACAAACTGCAAGAGCAAATATAGTTGCTACAATAAAAGCAGGAATTGGTTGCCAATTAAAAAATATTGCAAGACTCACTGGTATAATTGGAGTTATAAGAGCTATAGTAGGTATGTCCTCATTTTCTTCAGAGGCCTTTGTTTTAGCTGCCCATCCATGAACCCTATTCTTTCTAAGCTTAACAACCAACATAACAACTATAAATATAAGTTGTACTGCCATAGCTGAAAATCCAAATCTTAAATAGTTCCAATCGTATTGAAATCCTTCAAATATTGCTTGCATCTGTTTAAAAAGTACTATATTCACATACATTCCACTACCAACACTCATAAGGTAAGTAGATACTGCTAATGATTTAGGTACGCCAAGTGACATAAGAATTGGCAGTATAATAACCCCTATAGCAACTACTGCACCTGCTCCGAATGTAGAAGTAAAAATTATTCCTGTAACTATAGATAATAAAACTGTAGTTATTAAAGGATCGTCTCCTCCTAATTCTGTTGTACTTTTTATAAGTTTGGAGGCAATACCTGTTTCTAAAAGTACCCTACCAAACCAACTACCGAAAATTACTATTACTGCAGTAGGTCCCCAGCTTTCTGGCCCACCTTGAAATATATTAAGTTGTGCTTCTTCCCAGGTTAGTTGTCCACCTGCAATACATAACCCAACCCATATAATGGCCATAACTGCAAAGCCTATCATGAGATTTCCACCACGTGCAGCATAATAGATTAAACCTAGATAGGTTATTAATAAGATAATACCAATAAATATATCCATAGACTTCTCCTTTCATAAATATATTTTTCTGTTTTTCATAGGTTCAGAAGTATTCTCAATATAATTATTCAATAGAAAACCGATTTCCCATAATTTTAAAAATAGATAGAATACTCTAGAACAGATATATAAAAATTCTTAACTATAGTAATTTGTTAATAAATTTATTGTGTTTTATAATATGAAACATGGTTTCATATTTGTTTTCATTATACTATATAAAAAAATTATTTACAAGGAATAATTAAAAGTTTTTATTCCAGTATATTTTTAACATAAAAAATGAACTTGGATATATTATTTAATATATCCAAGTTCATTTGAGATCATATTAGCATATTTAATTACTTCTTTAGCCATTTCTTCAACCTTTTCTTCCGTAACCCTTATAGTCGGCCCCGAAATACTAATTGCTCCTTCTACTTTACCAAATCTATTAAACACAGGAGCTCCTATACATCTCACACCTAGTTCGTTTTCTTGATCATCTACAGAATAACCTCTATCCCTTATTTCTTTCAATTTATCTTTTAAATCATCTAAATCCGTAATTGTATATTCTGTAAATTTCTCTATCTTACTATTGTTCCATATCTCCTCTACTTCATCCTCTTCCATAAACGCTAACATTGCCTTGCCTACAGAAGTGCTATACATAGGACTCCTCTTCCCTATATTCGATGCCATACGTATTGTATTATCTGCTTCTACTTTATCAATATAAACTATTTCATTTCCATCTTGAATAACAAGATGGACTATTTCATTGATTTTCTCCATTAAAGCTTTCGTATAAGGTTTAGATGCACTTAATATATCTATATCTTTAATCCTTTTACTTCCTAACTCAAAAAGTTTAAGAGTCAATTTGTATTTATTTGTATCTAGGTCCTGCACTACATACCCCTTGTATGCTAATGTGGATAATAACCTATGTACAGTACTTTTATGTAAGCCTACTTTATCACTAATTTCCATTATCCTTAAACCATCATCATAATCAGCAAGTAATTCTAATATACTTAATGTCCTATCTACTGATTGAACAATTTGCATAGTTTAATCCTCCATTATATTTATTAATCTATAATTATTTTACATATGATTATATCACAATGATATTCATTTTGTTAATTTCCCTTTGAAATATTAGAATCGTAAATAATACTTGCCTTTATAATTTTCTTTTATTATAATATAAATTAATCAGTTTCATAATATAGTTTATAGTTTCATTTTATGAAATTCCATAGGGAGGTTTTGCAATGAAAAAGCATGATATTATAAAAAGAATTGAAAACACTGGTATTGTAGCTGTTGTTAGGGCTGAAAATGATGAACACGCAAAGGATATTGCCTATGCTTGTATGGATGGTGGCATCCATGCTATAGAAATCGCTTTTACTGTACCAGGTGCTCATAAAGTAATTGAAAGTTTAGTTGAAGAGTTTGGAGATAATCTTTTAGTTGGTGCTGGAACTGTTCTTGATAGCGAAACTGCTAGAGTTGCTATTTTAGCTGGTGCTAAATATATTGTCAGTCCAGCCTTTGACCTAGATACTGCTAAACTATGTAATAGGTATCAAATTCCATATATGCCTGGTTGCATGACATTGACTGAAATGATTAGAGCTATGGAAGCTGGAGCAGATATTATTAAGGTATTCCCTGGAAGTGTCTTCGGTCCATCTTTCATAAAAGCTGTAAAAGGTCCTCTTCCACAAGCTGTATTGATGCCTACTGGCGGAGTAAATTTAGATAATGTGGATCAATGGATAAAGAATGGTTGTGTAGCAGTTGGCGTAGGTGGAGGACTTACAAAAGGTTCCAAGGATGAAATCACTGAAACTGCTAAGAAGTTTGTTGAAAAAATTAAGAATGCTAGAAAATAACCCTATAATCAAAAGGAGGTTTTAATGATGAAAAAAGTTGTTACTTTGGGAGAGATAATGCTTAGACTTATTCCACCAAGAAATGAAAGGTTTGTTCAAGCCAAATCTTTTGATGTTGTCTATGGGGGTGGAGAAGCTAATGTAGCTGTATCTTTAGCTAATTATGGATTGGATTCTTATTATATTACAAAATTACCTAAACATGAAATAGGTCAAGCTGCTGTTAATGAACTTAGAAGATATGGCGTTCACACAGACTATATTGTTAGAGGCGGAAATAGGGTCGGTATCTATTTTTCAGAAACTGGTGCTTCTATGAGGCCTTCAAAGGTTATCTATGACAGGGCTTATTCTGCTATTGCTGAAGCCGATGTATCTGATTTTGATTTTGATGAGATATTCAAAGATGCAACATGGTTCCACTTTTCTGGTATCACCCCTGCATTGAGTGACAAGGCTGCTATACTTACTGAAGAAGCTTTAAAAGCTGCTAAAAGACATGGAGTTACTGTATCAGTAGATCTTAACTATAGGAAAAATCTATGGACTCCTGAAAAAGCTCAAAAAGTAATGACTAATTTAATGCAATATGTTGACGTATGTATTGGAAATGAAGAAGATGCAGAACTAACATTAGGTTTTAAACCTGGTAATACCGATGTTACTACTGGTGAATTGGAACTTGAAGGATATAAGAATATATTTAAACAAATGATGGAGAAATTCAACTTTAAATACGTTGTTAGCTCCCTTAGAGAATCTTATTCAGCTTCTGATAATGGTTGGTCCGCATGTATTTATGATGGAAATGAATTTTATCATTCTAAAAAGTATGATATTAGAATAGTTGACAGAGTTGGTGGTGGAGACTCCTTCGCATCAGGCTTTATCTATGGTCTAATATCTGATAAAGACTTTAAAGATGCACTAGAATTCGGAGTAGCTGCCTCTGCATTAAAACATACTATCCATGGTGATTTCAACATGGTTAGTATAGATGAAGTGGAAAATCTGCTACAAGGGGATGCTTCTGGTAGAGTGCAAAGATAAATTATAATATGAAATATATATACCTGAATTAGCAGACATGTATTTTATAATTAAAAAGCGGGCCTAAGGCCTGCTTTTTATATTGGAACTAATTTCATTCTCCTTTAATATCCTTGCATATCTCTATATTTAGTTTTTTAAACTTGTTATAAAGTGTAGTTCTGTGTATTCCTAATTCTTTAGCTGTTTTGGAAATATTATAATCATTTTTCACTAGATAATCCAATATTATTTCTTTTTCAAACTGATTTATAATTATATCTAAGTCATTCCCTTTAAGATTTCCTGAAAGCCTTTTCCCAGAGGTGATAATATCTGATGGTAACTGTTTTATACCTATCATTTCATTATCTACTAGTGCATAGGCACTTTCAACTACATTTTTTAATTCTCTTACATTTCCAGGCCAAGTATGTTTTACTAAAAGTTCCATAGCTTTTGGACTAATACTTGTATCTGTCTTATGTTTTCTATTTAATTCATCTAAAAATTTTTCAATGAAAAGCTCTATATCTTCAGGTCTTTGCCTTAAGGGAGGAATATGGACATTTATTACATTGAGCCTATAGTATAAATCTTCTCTAAATTTTTTCTCTTCTACAAGCTTCTTTAAATCTTGATTTGTTGCAGATATAACTCGTACATCAATAGGTATAGGTTTATAGCCACCAATTCTTTCAACTTCATTTTCTTGAAGCACCCTTAAAAGTTTAACTTGCATATGCATAGGCATATCCCCTATTTCATCTAAAAAAATGGTACCACCATTAGCTAATTGAAACTTTCCTTTTTTACCACCTTTTTTAGCTCCTGTGAAAGCCCCCTCCTCATATCCAAAAAGTTCAGATTCCAGGAGTTCTTCTGGAATAGCAGCACAATTTATACTTATAAGTGGCTTGTCTTTCCTCTTAGATGAATAATGAATATAGTTTGCAAAGACTTCTTTTCCCGTTCCTGTCTCACCAGTTACTAGCACAGGTAAATTATTTCTTGAAGCTTTTTCAGCTAATCTTTTGGTTCTTTCAAACTCTTCACTATTACCTACAACCTTATCATCTGAAAACTTATCTTCTCCTAACCTTCTAAGTTCATCTTTATAGTATTTTAACTCTTGATCCTGTGCCCTCAATTTTTCTGCTAATTCAATAGTACGAAACCTAAACTTTACTTGTGCCACTGCTGCAATTACTTTCCCATTTCTCTTAACTGGTGCCCTTGTTACTAATAAGAAATCATCTCCTTGAATCTTTTCTTTATTAGCGAACTCATGGATTACATCCACTTCCTTTTTTCCTGTAGCTGCAATTTCTGGCATTTTCGTATTTTTAATAAATTTTCCTATATGTTCTCCAATAGCTTCTTCTTTAATAGTTCCTAAAAAATCACAATAGGCTTTATTCATTTCCAATATAATTCCGTCTACATCAGTTACAACAAAGCCATCCTCTGTCATATCTAAAATTTCATCAAAAACTAATTTATAATTTTCATAGTCATCATATAGTTCAATATGCACAGTATTTCCCCCTTATAGTTTATAAGGCCCTCTAATACTTTATTAGTTTCATACTTTAAATTATATTTTAATGTTAGAATTTTGTCAAAATTTAAGAGAAACTTTATTATAAATTTTTGGAATGTATTTTGCTTATTAATACTATATAGAATTTAATATTCTAATATAAGGAGGAGTTTATATGGAATTCAAAAATTTAATTTTAGAAGAGAAAAATAGTATTTTAATTCTAACTTTTAACAGACCTAAGGTTTTAAATGCTCTAAACAATGATACTTTACAAGAGTTAGACAAAGCCATATCTTATGTAGAGTCTAATAAGCAAATACTTGGAATGATAATCACTGGTGGAGATTGTAAAGCTTTCGTTGCAGGAGCAGATATAGAACAGATGAAGCCTTATAAATCTGAGGAAGGCAGAAACTATGCACACTTTGCTCAAAGTGTTTTTAACAGACTAGAATCAATTAACATACCAACAATCGCTGCAGTAAATGGATATGCTCTTGGTGGTGGATGTGAACTTTCAATGTCTTGTGATATTAGAATTGCTTCTGAAAAAGCTGTTTTTGGTCAACCAGAAGTAAATTTAGGTGTTATCCCATGTTTTGGAGGTACTCAAAGATTGACTAGACTTGTAGGTAAAGGCATTGCAAAAGAACTTATATATACTGGGAAGTTTATAAAAGCAAATGAAGCTAAGTCTATTGGACTAGTTAATTTAGTTGTTCCTCATGATGACCTATTAAAAGAAGCTTTAGATATGATGAAAACTATTATCTCCAAAGCTCCAATGGCTATAAAATATTCTAAATTAGCTATAGATAGAGGCTCTGAAATAGATCTATATACAGGCCTTGAATTAGAAAAAGATTTAGCCGCTCTATGTTTTGCTACTGAGGACAAAGATGAAGGTATGAGTGCCTTCCTTGAAAAAAGAGACCCTGATTTTAAAAATAAATAATTTATTGACAAAAGCAGGACTAGGAATTTCTTAGTCCTGCTTTTTATTTATCATGTTTTTAACATAATATATTGTATTTTATCTAAAACATTTGTGAAATAAATAGTGAAGTGTTTTCTATACAGTTTTTTTGATTTTTAATACTATCCACCTCTATATTGAAAAATAAAGGCCTTACAATTCCTTTGGCACAAGCCTTTTATCCCTATATTGTATATATTTCTCTACAGTTTACAAAATTCTCTACACCTTTTTATGCAAAAAAATACTTTTCTAACTAATCTAATTTTTATTTTTAAAAAAATTCTTATTTTTCTCTTATTTTTCTTCGAAATAGATATTTTTTTGTCATACTTTTGCACTTTGGCATAGTTTGTGCAAAATAATATTGCATAGATTGTTAAGTAAATAACCAATAATCTTGGCCAAGATTATAAAACATTTTTAGTTTTAATCAAAGTATGTGTTAAAAACATAAATTTAAGATGGGTGGGATTAAAATGGATATTTCTTTATTGATCAGTGTATTAGGGATTATTTTTGCTCTAGCCTTAATGATCATTCTTATTATGAAAGGTATCAATATCTTTGTTGTAGCTATTTTATGTTCTGCAATAGTTGCAGTAACAGGAGGCCTTAATTTATATGACGCATTAAAAGAAAATTACATGACAGGTTTTGTGAATTTTTTTCAAAACAACTTCCTGATATTTCTGACAGGAACAATTATGGGGAAAGTTATGGAAACAACAAACGGAGCAAAAGCTATTGCTAAAATGATTGTTAATAAATTTGGTACAAAAATGGCCCTTATTTCTATTCCGCTAGCATGTGGCATTATCTCCTATGGTGGAGTAAGTGTATTTGTTGCAAGTTTTGCGGTATTTCCAATAGCTTTAGAAGTATTTAAAGAAGCAAATTATCCAAGAAGATTTATTCCAGCTGCTTTGACATTTGGTTGTTCTACATTTGCTATGGTAGCACCTGGGGCGCCTCAAATTCAAAATGCAGTTCCTGCAGCTGCTTTAGGAACAGATTTGATGGCTGGAGCTGTAGTAGGATTTATTAGCTCTGCTGTAATTCTTGTTATTGGTTGTATTATATTAATGAAAATGGTTAACAAAGCAAAAGAAAATGGAGAAACTTTCGTAGCAAAACCAATGGATGATTTTAAAGATAATGAAGAATATCCAAATGGACTATTAGCCCTTCTACCACTAATTTTAACTATACTTATGATTAACATAAAAGTTGATGGAGAACCACTCTTACCTTTGGAAGCAGGAGTATTCTTTGGCTCTATTCTAGTTTTAATCTTACTTAATAAATACCAAGACAACTCAATGATTTTACACAATTTAGGAGAAGCTTGCAAAATATCCGTTTCATCAATTGCAAATACCTGTGCAGTAGTTGGTTTTGGCGCTGTTGTTCAAGGAAGCTTAGCTTTCCCTTCCATTGTAGATGCTATGGTTGGCATCCCTGGACCTCACTATGTTAGTGCAGCAATAGGTACTACTGTAATTGCTGGTATATGTGGTTCTGCATCTGGTGGACTAGGAATAGCTGCTCCACTTCTAGGGCCTGTATATATGGCAAAAGGTGCTATGGCTGCTGCTCTACACAGAACTATGAGTATTTCCTCTGCAGCATTAGATTCTTTGCCACATAATGGTTATATTGTCACTGTAACAAATGGACTATGCAATGAAAGTCATAAAGATGCATATAAACCTATATTCTGGTTAACCGTTGTTACACCTATCGTAGGTTCTATTGTAGCTGTGATATTGTTCTCACTATTTCCAAATTTACCATAGATAGAAAAGATATTTTTTTAAAAATAGATTATTGAGGAGGATGGATATGAGCAAAGTAATTTCGGCTGAATATGCCGCTTCATTAGTAAAGGATGATATGACTTTAGGAATTGGTGGATTTGTAGGATGTGGAGTTCCAGAAGAATTATTAATTGCATTAAAAGAAAGATATGAAAAAGAAAAATCTCCAAAGGACTTAACATTATTCCACTGTGCTGCTGTTGGAGATGGAAAATCTAGAGGAGCAAACCATTTAGGTGCAGAAGGATTGTCAAAAAAATTAATATGTGCCCATATTGGTTTAGAACCTGAACTAAACAAATTAGTTGTTGAAAATAAGATTGCAGCATATATGATTCCTCAAGGGGTAACATCCCACCTACTAAGAGCAATTTCAGGTAGAAAACCTGGGGTATTAACACATGTTGGTTTAAAAACCTATGCAGACCCACGTCTTGAGGGCTGTAAAGCTAACCAAGCAGCCATAGATTCTGGTGAAGAAGTAGTATCTCTAATTAATATTGAAGGAAAAGACTATTTACTATATAAATCATTTCCAATAGATATTTGTTTTATCAAAGGGTCTTTAGGAGATACTGAAGGAAATATTTCTTTAGAAAAAGAAGCTGTTTTTTCAGATCAACTTGAAATGGCAAATGCTACAAGAAATTCAGGTGGCATAGTTATTGCACAGGTAGAACAATTAGTAGCACCAGGAAATTTAAAAGCAGCTGATGTAAAAGTTCATGGTTTCATGGTTGACTATGTGGTTGTTGGAAAAAAAGAAAACAATCTACAAGTTTGGGTGTCTGAAGACTATAGACCTGAACTATCTGGTGAACATAGGATCCCTTTAGATGAAATTCCACCAATGAAATTAAATCATAGAAAAGTTTGTGGCAGAAGGGGAGCCCTTGAACTTAAGAAAAATTGTTTAATTAATTTAGGAATTGGAATCCCTGATGCAGTTGCTGCAGTTGCTGCTGAAGAAGGTTTATCTAATGATATCACCCTTTCTATAGAGTCTGGTGCATTAGGTGGTGTTCCTGTAGGAGGCATTGGAATAGGCGCTACTGTAAATCCAGAATCTATTTACAAACAGCCAGATATATTTGATGTATACGATGGCGGTGGAATAGATATTACATTCCTAGGTGCTGCTGAAATTGACGCAAGAGGAAATGTAAATGTATCAAAATTTGGTGGCAAAGTTGTTGGACCTGGTGGATTTATCAATATTTCTCAAAACTCTAAAAAGGTATGTTTTACTGGAACATTTACTGCTAGAGGACTAAAGACTGAAATGGTGGAAGGTAAGCTAGTTATTGCAAATGAAGGAAGTGAAATCAAGTTTAGAAAGGAAATAGAGCAAGTTACTTTCTCTGCAGAATACGCTTCTGAAACAGGTCAAGAAGTCCTTTATATCACTGAAAGAGCAGTATTTAAGCTTACAGAAAAAGGAATTATGCTAACAGAAGTAGCTCCAGGAATTGATATTGAAAAAGATATTTTACCTTATATGGAATTTAAACCATTGATTGCTGATGATATTAAATTGATGGATGAAAAAATATTTATTGATAAACCAATGGAATTGTCTTTTTAAACCTAATCATGAACAATTAAATTTTTAAAATAAACATAAGGGGGTTTTTAAATGAATTTCGATTTCACTAATGAGCAGAAAATGATTAAACAATCTATAGAGGCCTTTGTTAAAAATGAAATTGAGCCTATTGCTGAAGAAATTGACAAAGAACATAGATTTCCTAGGGAAACAATAAAAAAACTAGGCGAAAATGGATTTTTATCTATACCTTTCCCTACTGAATATGGTGGAGCTGGTGGCGATACAATATCTAAAAATATAGTAATTGAGGAAATAGCTAAAAAATGTGGGGCTACAGCTGCTATAGTTTCTGTCCACTATCTTCCCATAAATCTTATTCTGAGATTTGGAACTAAAGAACATAAAGAAAAATATATTTCTAAATTAGCCCATGGAGAATATATCGGTGCCTTTGCACTAACTGAACCAAATGCTGGCTCTGATGCTTCAAATGTTCAAACTACAGCTGTATTAGATGGAGATGAATATGTTTTAAATGGTTCTAAATGTTTTATAACTAATGGTGGGGAAGCTGATGTATATGTTATTCTTGCCATGACTGACAAATCAAAAGGAACCAGAGGCATATCAGCTTTTATAGTTGAAAAAGATACTCCTGGTTTCAGTATAGGTAAAATAGAAGATAAAATGGGTATTTGTGCTTCTTCTACTGCAGAACTTATATTTGAAAACTGCCGTATACAAAAGGAAAATCTTCTTGGAAAAGAAGGTCAAGGATTTAAATTGGCTATGATCGGTTTAGATAGCGGAAGAATCGGTATGGCTTCTCAAGCTTTGGGACTAGCTGAAGGAGCCCTTGAAGAGACTATTCAATATTTAAAAGAAAGGGAACAGTTTGGAAGACCTCTTATTAAGTTCCAAGGGCTTCAATGGTATCTTGCAGATATGCATTCTAGAATAGAAGCTTCAAGATGGCTAGTATATCGTGCTTCTTATCTTGAACAAACTGGAAAACCTTTCACTGTAGAAGCTGCAACTGCAAAACTTGTTGCTTCCGAAACAGCTATGTATGTCACTCATAAAGCTGTGCAAATGCATGGTGGATATGGTTTTATGAAGGATTATCCATTAGAAAGAATGATGAGAGATGCAAAAATAACTGAAATATATGAAGGTACTTCTGAAATTATGAAAATTGTTATTGCTTCTCAAATTACTAGATAGATGAAGGAGGTTTAATAATGAAAATTGTTGTTTGTGTAAAACAAGTTCCAGACACTAATGAAGTAAAGATAAACCATGAAACTGGTACCTTAATAAGGGAAGGGGTTCCTAGTATAATCAATCCAGATGATAAAAATGCTTTAGAGGAAGCACTTAGAATAAAAGATATCCATAAAGATGTCACTGTAACTGTACTTTCTATGGGACCTCCTCAAGCTAAAGAAGCTTTGAAAGAAGCTCTTGCTATGGGAGCAGATGAAGCTATTCTTTTAACCGATAGAGCTTTTGCTGGATCTGATACTTGGGCTACTGCAACAATATTGTCTGCCGCTCTAAGTAAAATTGGCGATTATGACATAGTATTCTGTGGTAGACAGGCTATTGATGGAGATACAGCTCAAGTTGGCCCTGAAATTGCTGAGTTTTTAAATCTTCCTCAAATAACCTATGTATCAAATTTAGAAGTAGATGAAGATAATAACAAAGTAATTGCTCATAGATCTATTGAAGACGGCTATTTTGTTATGGAATCTAAAATGCCTGTATTGTTGACAGCTATAAAAGACTTAAATACTCCTAGATATATGTCTGCATGGGGTATATTCCAAAATGCAAATACTACTGAAATAATGGAATGGACAGTTGATGATTTAACTGTTGATCTAACTCAAATAGGCCTTAAAGGCTCTCCAACTAATGTATATAAAACCTTTGTGCCTACAAGGAAATTCGAAGGTGAAATACTAGAAGGTGAAACTCCTCAAGATAAAGCAAGAGAATTTTTAGTTCGTATGAAAGAAAGACATATATTGTAAGGAGGGAAAAAAATGTCTAAAGCTAAAGTTAATCAAGGTATTAATTTGGATGAATATAAAAATGTTTGGATCATTGCTGAACAAAGGGATGGAAAGGTTTTAAACATAGCCCTTGAACTTTTAGGAGAAGGTAGAAAATTAGCGGATAAACTAGGTGTTGAACTAACTGCTGTACTTTTAGGACATAATATGGATGAAGCAGCAGAAGAACTTGTAAAATATGGTGCTGATAATGTATTGAAAGTAGATCATGAACTATTAAAAGTCTATACTACAGATGGATATACTAAGGTAATAACCGACCTTATAAAAGAAAGAAAGCCTGAAATAGTATTGATTGGAGCTACAACTATTGGTAGAGATTTAGGACCAAGAATAGCTAGTCGCATAGGTACTGGACTTACTGCAGATTGTACAAGGCTTGAAATAGATGAAACTGATGGCAAACTTCTTCAAACTAGACCTGCATTTGGAGGAAATCTTATGGCAACCATTGTGTGTCCAAAAAATCGTCCCCAAATGTCTACTGTAAGACCAGGTGTAATGGAAAAAGCTAAATACAATGTAGATAGGAAAGGAAATATTGAAAAAGTAATACCTAATATTAAAGATGAAGATATAATTGCAAAAGTTTTAGAAGTAATCAAAACTGAGAAAAAAGAAGTTAACCTTGCAGATGCTTCCATTATAGTATCTGGTGGTAGAGGTTTAGGAAACCCAGAAGGTTTCAAGCTTATTGAAGAATTTGCTAAAAAATTAGGTGGAGTAGTTGGTTCTTCTAGAGCTGCAGTAGATAGTGGATGGATAGATTCTTCTCACCAAGTAGGCCAAACTGGTACTACTGTTAGACCAAAGCTATATATTGCTTGTGGTATTTCTGGAGCTATTCAACATTTAGCTGGTATGTCTGAATCAGATTGTATCATTGCTATAAATAAAAACCCTGATGCCCCTATATTTGATATAGCTCACTACAGTATAGTTGGCGATCTTTATGAAATAATACCAGCAATTATGGATGCAATAGATGATGCAGATAATATATTAAAAGAAATATAAATGGAATCCCTATAGAGAAAACTCTATAGGGATTTCATTTTAGGTTATTATTATTCTTCTATGCTATAATGTCTATAGATTAGTAGGGAGGAATGGAAAATGATTTTTGACTGTCATGGTGACATTTGGACAGATGTTACTGTTCAAAGAGATAATGGAATGAAGGATGTTATAAAGAATAGACATTTAGATAGATTCAATAGTGGAAATATTATAGGTGGAATATTTGTATTGTGGATAGACCCACCCCATTATAAGACTCCTAGAAGGAGATTAGTAGAAATGATTTCAGCAACTTCTGCAGAGATTATGGAAAATCAGGATATTTTAAAAATAGTTCTAGGAAAAGAAGATTTTGATAAAGCATTGGAAGAGGAAAAATTAGCCGTTATAATTGGGCTAGAAGGTTTAAGTGGTATTGGGGATAATATAGATCTTTTAAACGCCCTTTATATGTTTGGAGCTAGACATGCCTCCCTTACTTGGAATGAGGAAAATCTGTTGGCTACAGGTGTAAGGGGAAATCCTGAAAGAGGTGTTACAGCCTTAGGAGAAAAAGCTATTCATTTAATGGAAAAGCTGGGAATGATAATAGATATCTCCCATGCTAATGACAAGACTTTCTGGGATGTATATGAAAAGACTACTAAACCTTTCATAGCTTCCCACTCAAACTGTAGAGCCCTTTGTAATGTAAAAAGGAATCTTTCTGATGAACAGTTGAAAGCTATTAGTCAAAGAGGTGGCCTTGTTGGACTAAATTCCTTCAATGAATTTGTCCATTTGGATAAGAATAAACAGGATTTAGAACATTTAGTAAACCATTTAGACCATATGGTAGATATCATGGGTATAGACCATGTTTGCTTTGGATTTGATTTCTTCGACTTTCTTGAAAACAATACAACTGATGATTTCGTAGAAGGGGATACTATAGGGACTAAAGGCTTTGAAAGCGCTTCTAAAACCCATAACCTAATTGCCGAAATGAAAAAAAGAGGATATAGTGAAGAAGATATCGAAAAAGTATCCTATAAAAATTTTTATAGAATTATTGAAGAATTAATATAAAATATAGTAGGATATAGAATGGTACCATTCTATATCCTACTATATTTTATTCTATTGTTTTAACTCCTTTTCCAAAAGCCCTCTCCCAATCTGATACAAACTTATCTACACTATAGTCTGTTAGAGGATGATCCATTAAGGCTTTAGCTACATCTTCAGGTATTGTAATGCTTTGAATTCCATACTTTAGTATATTCAAAACTTGTTGGGCATTTTTAAAACTTGCACCTAAAACTTTGCAATCAAAATTATATTCTTTAAGTATTGTTAGTATGTCCTTTACTACATTTATTCCATCTCCTGAAATATTATCTAATCTATTTACATATGGGGCTACATATTTGGCACCCGCTTTAGCTGCTAAAAACCCTTGATTTGGTGTAAATACAGCTGTAGCAGTTATCTTTATACCTTCTTTAGATAATTCTTTAATAGCTTTGAATCCTTCTTTAGTAACTGGTATTTTTATATGAATATTTTTATACAGATTGTTTAAAAATCTAGCTTCTTCTACCATTCCTTCAAAATCAGTACTTATAACTTGTACATGTACTATTTTGTCTTCCCCTATTATATTGTATATTTCCTCTAATAATTGGATTGTTTTTTTATTTTCCTTAGCTACTAGAGTGGGATTTGTAGTTACTCCATCAATGGATAGTATAGAATTTAGCTCTTTAATCTCCTTTAGATTTCCTGTATCTAAAAATAACTCCATATTGATCTCTCCTATCTATTTGTTAAGTTATATTTAGTTGGTAATGGATTCAAGAAGCTCATCATGTGAAATCCCTGAAAAATAATAACCTACATTAATATCTTTTAACACTTTTTCTATATCATCTCCATTATATCTTGTACCTATCAATTTTTCCTCCACGTCTTTTAATTCCCCATGCCCAAAGAAATCTCCATAAAATTTGATATCTTTAATATATCCATTGTCTACATCTATAAGTATTTCTACATTACCACTTGGAAACCTTCTGTTTTTTCTTATATTAAATTCTGGAGATTCTCCATAAGTCCAATCCCAAGTCATATATCTTTCTTCCATTAGTTTGTTAATATTTTCTAAATCTTCTTCTGTTAATTCATATACTTCCATGTCCTCTTTATCTTTAAACATATGTTTTAAAAGGAGATCTTTAAAGTCACCTATAGTTATATCTTCTTTTAAGTGATCTTTTATATTGGTAACTCTACTTCTTACTGATTTAACACCTTTAGATACTATTTTGTCTTGAGAAACTTTCAAAGACTTAGATAAAACATCTAACTCCACGTCAAAAAGCATAGCCCCATGGTGAAGTATCCTTCCCTTTTTCATGTATTGAGCATTTCCACAGAACTTTTTCCTATCTATGACTATATCATTTCTTCCAGTAAATTCTGCCTTAACTCCTAACTGAGCTAATACCTCTATTACAGGTTGGGAAAAAGTCTTAAAATCAAAGCCATTTGAGCCTTCATTTTTAGATATTATAGTATAGTTTAAATTCCCTAAGTCGTGGTATACAGCCCCACCACCTGAAAGTCTTCTTACAACATTTATATTATTTTCCCTCACATACTTAGTATTTATTTCTTCAATAGTATTTTGATGTTTCCCTACTACAATAGTAGGTTCATTTATCCATAGTAAAAATATTTCATCAAATTCGTCTAGATAGTTAAAAACATATTCTTCTAAAGCTAGATTAAATTGAGGTTTGTTACAATCATTCTTTATATAAATCATCAATTATACCTCCATAATATAATTATGAAAAGCCCTCCAAGTTTATATTGGCTATTTTAAAAGATATAAACCTGAAAGGCTTTTTAAAAATAATATAGGCCGTCTTAACTAATTTTTTTAGGTAAATGTATTGCCTTTCTTAATGTATCAGCACAAGCTTCTACAAAAGCCTCAGAATATGTTGGATGTCCATGTATTGATTGCAATACTTCATGTACTGTAATTTCCATTTCCATAAGCACTGCTACTTCATTTATCATTTCTGCTACTCCTGGTCCTACGGCATGAACTCCTAGTATTTCTCCATATTTTTTATCTGCTATAACCTTAATAAAACCTGTAGTTTGTCCTGAAGCTAAAGCTCTTCCATTACCTACAAATGTGAATTTACCAATTGAAATATTATATTTTTCTCTTGCTTCATCTTCAGTAAGTCCTACTGAAGCCGCTTCTGGCATAGTGTAAATAGCAGCTGGTGTATTAGCTAGTTTTGCTTTTTCCCTTCCACCCATAGCATTTATTGCTGCCACTTCACCCATTTTGGAAGCTGCATGTGCAAGCATCTTTCTACCATTTACATCTCCTGGGGCATATATTCCTTCTACACTAGTTTCCATGTAATCATTTACTTTTATTCTTCCTCTTTCCATTTCGAAGTCAATTTCTCCCATACCTGCTACATCTGGAACCCTTCCTATAGACAATAGTCCTTTGTCTACTACTAAATCTTCTTTTCCTTCTAATTTTAATATAAGTTTCCCATCTTTTTCAATTATTTCATTAAGTTTTGTAGAAGTATGAATATCTATACCTTTATTAGTTAGCGCAGCATGTAATGCTGCAGATACATCTTTGTCCATATTTGGTACTATTCTATCCATCATTTCAATAATTGTAACTTTGCTACCAAAGGAGCTGAAAACTAGGCCTAATTCTACACCTATAACCCCACCACCTATAACTGCTAATTCCTTTGGTATCTCTTTTAAGTTAAGAATTTCATCACTTGTCAGAACTAATCTACTTTCTATACCAGGAATTTTTATCTTAGCTACCTTAGAACCACCTGCTAAGATGATTTTTCTTCCTTCAATAACTTCACTATCATTTATAGAAACTTTTTTGCCTTTAGTTATTTTCCCTATGCCTTTATATATATCTATTCCATTGCTTTTCAAAAGTCCTACTACACCATTAGTCAAAGTCATAACTACTTCATTTTTCAGCTCAACAGTTCTATCCATATCTATACTTATATTGGAGTTTTCTAAAACAATTCCTCTTCTTCCTGTTGCTTTTATTTCTTCAATTATTTCAGCATTTTTTAGATAAGTTTTAGTTGGTATACAACCTCTATTTAGACAAGTGCCGCCAAATAAACTCTTCTCTACTATAGCAACTTTTCCGCCTAATTGAGCTGCCTTTATAGCTGATACATATCCTGCTGGCCCTCCACCTATAACTATTACATCATATATATCATCATCTTTTTCTACTTTTGTTTCTACACCTTTAGGTTCTTCTTTTGCTATTGCTTCATTTGCTACATCTGGAATATTTTCACCTTTTTCTCCTAAATAACCTATAGTAGTTATAACGGGTACTGTTTCACCATCTTGTTTCAATATCTTTAGTAAATATCCTGAAGTCTCTGCTTCTACTTCCATATTTACTTTATCTGTCATTATTTCAAGTAGAATTTCT
>JAHXQP010000001.1 GCA_019391515.1 Clostridiaceae bacterium
AAAGACTTAAATAATGCAATATCAAAAGGAAAAGAAATCTTTGAAAGTAAAACAGCAACCCAAGAAGAAGTAAATAAAACTTTAGAATTATTGAAAGCAGCAATAAATGGTCTAAAAGTAAAACCAACAGATCCAAAGGAATCAATGAATCCAGTAGAACCAAAAGATCCTAAAGATGAAGATGATGACAAAAAGCTAGGAGTGCCAACTAAACCACAAACACCAAATGACTCAGAAAAGCCACAAAAACCAAATAAACCAGTAACAATAAATAAACCAAACAATGGGACAGCTAAACCTAATATGCAAAACAAACCAGCTAAAGCATCACTTCCTAGAACAGGACAATCCTCTATGATGGGGATAAGTATTTTAGGAACTACTTTATTAGCAATAGGAATATGGATAAATAAGAGAAGGCATAAAGAAATATAAATTTAATTAAAAGGATAGGAGCTACTTAAAGCTCCTATCCTTTTAGTTATATATAAGAATAAATTTCATTGGAAATATTAAGGCAAAAAGCTACAAATTATTTGCCTTTTAAATTAAGATATGGTATTATTAACTCAAATAAGTATATTTTACTTGGCAATATATGCCACAGTTTAACAATTTAACTTAAACTCAAAGAAAGCTGAATGTTTTTTCAGCAGGATAACATATACTGTTATCTTTCTGGAATCAGGTGAAAATCCTGAGCAGATGCGCTACCGTGAGGTTATAATAGTTAAATATAATCAAGTCGGGAACAGATTCTTTGAAACGGAAAACTAATCTCGCATAATAGGTATAGTTTTAAGTAAAGTTCTACAGCATATATAGAGCTTCTGTTATGAGTATTTAATTACTTGTAATAGAAGCTCTTTTTGTTTATTTGAAAATTGTATTTTATATCTTGTTAAAAGGAAGGAGATCATATGGAAACAACTACAAAAATAATAGAACGCATTTGTCCAAACTGTCATGAAACTTTCAAGGTAAAAGTATATGATAATTTAAATATTACTTCAAATGTAGAAATGAAATCAAAAGTTTTAAACGGAAGTATATTTGATTTTAAATGTCCTAATTGTGGAATTTTATTTAGAAGTATATATTCCATAGTTTATAAAGATATAGAGAAAAAATATATTATATTTTTAAATATGAAAAACAAAAATTATGATAAAAAAATAAAAAAATTAGAAGAATTATATCCTGAGTATAAGATTAGAAACGTTTCAGATATGATGGACCTTATTGAAAAGATATATATATTTGAGGTTAAATTAAATGATAAAATTATAACTTATCTTGGCTACAAAATATATGAAGATATGACAAGAAAACTTTCAGATATGAAATCTCCTATAAAAATAAGCAAAGTTTTATTTGATTCTTTTAATCCTTCAAAAAATCAAGTTAATTTCGGAGCATTGAATAATGTCCAAAAACGCATATTTATTTCAGCTACATACACAGATTATAAAACACTTCAAAACTCTCCAAAGTATATCCAATGTTTTAAAGAAAATCCAGGTGAATGTGAAATTGATCAAAACTGGGCAAAAAGAATTTGAAAAATTCTAATGTCCAGTCGAGATAAAATTTATAATGAAAGGAGTGAGTACAAGCCTATAGGGTGGACCACATCCTAACTAAAACAGGGGAGAACTTATTTTGGTTAGGATTGACAAAACCAATAATTAAAAGGGAGGAAAAATTATGGAGATTAAAAGAAATGGGAAAAAAGTAGTTGCCTTATTGTGTAGCTTAATCATGATTTTTGCATTTGCAGTTCCAAATTTTGCAGCAAATGCTAGTACTACAAAAACGGTATATGTAGATGTAGAAAAGAACATCACTGGGCAAAATGTTATTCAAGAGCCAGTAAAGGTGGTACTAGATGAAAATAAAACAATTGCAGATGCTACTAAAGAAGCAGTAGGGGCTAATAGGGTTAGAATTAGAGGTACTCAATACGGAAACTATATTGAAGCGTTTAAAGATGATACAGTACCATTTATTCCAGAAGAAGATTATGACTTTTATGATGAATTGTATGAACTTACAGATGGCATTGTATTTAGAACAGATATTCCAAACCAACCTATTGTAAATGAAGAAGGATGGTTAGCAGAGAAAGAATACAATGGTATTTCAGGATGGATGTTCACTGTAGATAATACTATGGTTGATGCTAATAATGTTTATTATACAGGTGATACTAAATTGTCTGATCTACCAGATAACGCAGTAATACGTTGGGAATATTCTATGGCTGTAGGATGTGACATAGGCTTAGAAGGATATCTACCAGATGGTACACTAAATGAATGGGGATACTATAATTGGAATACAGAACCAACACCACCTTTCTTCAATACTAGAGTAGATAAAAGTGAATTAATTCGAAAGATGGCAGATCATGCAGATAAGACAGATACTGCATATACTAATGCATTAAATATTTTAGTTAAATTATATGGAGTAACACAAGATGAAGTGAACAAAGCTGCTAATAATCTTTAGTATTAAAATAGGAAACTGATTGTATTCTAATAAGATAAGATTAAGTAGTGGCTTTTTATTATGTCACTACTTAATTTTATTATAATGAGGAGATGAAATGAATGGAAAAAATAAAATTTTATAATGTAAAGAAACATATGTCAATATTATTGCTATTTATTATGATATTTTCTTTATTTCATCCTTTTCTTGAAGTTAGAGCGGCAGAAAATAGTGAAATAAATGAAAGTGGTTATGTAATTCCTGTCATAAGAAGAGAAACTCTAACTATAGAACCTAGTTTAAAATCGAAGGAAGGTTCAAAAGACACTTATATTATTTCATCTGTAGAAGATTTAAATAAATTTAGGGAAGATATAGATAATGGATATGATTATAAAGATAAAATAGTGGAATTAACTCAAGACATTGATTTAAAAAAGTCTAGTATAAAACTAAATTCTTTTAAATCAATGGTAAATGAATTAGGCGAAATTGATTTTGGTCGTTTTAATGGAATATTTGATGGAAATGGATATACCATATCAAATTATAACGACTCTAGATCAGGATTGTTTTCTATAACAGGTCCTAATAGTATAATTAGAAATGTTAATATAGATGCAGATGTGACTATTGAAGACAATCTTCAATGTATAAATCTTAAAATTGAATCACATGACCATAGTAGAAAATTTACAAGAAGCACAGAGTATGGTTTAATTGCTAATGAAAATTCTGGTACTATTAGCAGGTGTTCTACTTCAGGAGATATTGCTACGAAATCTAAAAAAATAGATATAGGTGGAATAGTAGGAAGTAATGATACATTTGAGTATTTTAAGAAAAATGACAAATTTAAAGGATACATATATGATTGTTTTTCTAGAATAAAATACAATGATGTAAGTGAAAAGTGTAGATTTGGTGGAATTTGTGGCACTCGAGCTGATAATGATAAAGTAAAAAATTGTTATTTTGCAGGTGAAGTTCTAGGTCGCGAAATTAGTAATAAAATCTCTCCCATTATATTATTTAATAATAGAGGAAATTCATGTTTTTTTGATATCGATATGATGAAAACCGATGATTTTTTATTGAAACAAATTGGTTTGACTACTGATGAATTAAAATCTGGGAAGAAATTAGAAGAAAGTGGATTTAATTTTGAGAAGGTTTGGGAACTTGATAAAGATGGCACACAAAATGATGGATATCCATATTTATCAAAAGAAAAACTGGACAAAAGAGAAATTATTTCTTTAGATGTTAAAGGAAAAGTTAAAGATAAGAATTACAATCCAGATATTAAATTTAATGAGCTTCTTAAAGGTGAATATGAGGGAACGGAAATTGTTAATATAGATGAAAAAACACAGAAATTGATAGATGAATATGGAATAAAATTAATAGCCGAGCCTAAGGAAGTAAAATTCAGCCCATTAGTGGGGGAACAAGAAATAGATATTAGTTATAACGATTTATATCTTGATATTGAAAAAAGGGATCAATATGATTATATATTCCGAATTGGTAATATTTTACCCGCTAAAGCTACTTTTAATGAAATCAAATACAATAAAGAACTTAAAAAAGAAGAAAAAGATAAAAAAATAGAAAAGTTAAAGGAATTAGAAGATTATGTAGTAAATACTATTCGAGATAGACATGGTTTTTTAATTAAGGATATACCTGAGATGAGTTATGAAAGAAAAAAAGATCAGTGGGGAGACAATATAATATTAGATGACCATGATTGGTTTGTATTCTCAGCTGCACGTATGGGCTATATTCCAGAAGAAAATCCAGAATTTTATGATGATTGGTTTGAAGAAATACAAAAATTTATGGCCAATTTAAAAGAAGAAGGTATTGATGTAGATGATATTCATGCAGATTCAATTAGTAAACTTATATTAGCTGTTTCAGCAACTGGGTATGATATTCGTGATATTGAAGGCTGGGATCTATTAGGCTCATTAACAAAGCCTGGTAGACAAATGTCAGGATATTTTTCATCCCAATATAGTTTCTTTGCTCGTCATTCTCAAGACTATCCTATGAGTAAAGAAATAAAAGAAAAAGATGAGAAGATGATACATGATCAAGCAAAATTCTTAAAGGATAGGAATGGTGGAAGCGCTGCTGATATGGTAGTTATGTCATACCAACCTGCTTTATATTTTAATAATGTTGAAGGATATGAGGATGTAACAGAGGCAGTACAACTTATGAAACAGGCTTTTTCAGAAAATCAGTCTGCTGAAGGAACTTTCTGGGGAGGGTTTGCAAACGATACTCATAATATATGGACTAATGCTCAAGTATATATGAATATAAATATAGCAGGACTTGACCCATTTGATCCTATGTTTATTAAGAATGGAAATACCATAGTGGAACCTTATCTTAAAGGGGAATATTTTGATTTTGAAAAAAAGATGTTAAGTCCTATGATTACTTATGAGATAGGACAAATAATTAGAGGTTTTGATTCAGTTGTAAGAGCGTATGAAGAACGAACCCATATATTTGATTGTAGAGACTTAGAAGATACTTTAGGACTTAAAACTTCAACGGTAACAGTAAATAATCAAATATTATCTTTAACAGAGGATAGTACTCCTGAAGAAGTAGCAGCTGCAAGGGATGCATATAATGGTCCAGGAAGTAAATTAACAGATCGTCAACGTAAATCTATGAGAGAATCCACAATAAAACATTTAGAAGATATAGAAAAGAAAGTAATAGAAAATCCAGATAAAGAAGCTGCAGACAAGATAAATAAATTAATTAATGAATTAAAATTAGATAAGTTTACAAATGAAAATAAAGAAGCTGTTAAAGCTGTAAGAAAAGATTATGAAGCTTTAACAGAAGAACAGAAAAAACTAGTAGATATTGAAAAGCTTGAAGCAGCAGAAAAGAAAATGGATGAATTAGAGATTAAGAACTTTAAATCTTTAGTAGAGGCCCTTGGGGGTATCTCAAA
Organism: Clostridiaceae bacterium; assembly: GCA_019391515.1. Classification (GTDB taxonomy): domain Bacteria; phylum Bacillota; class Clostridia; order Tissierellales; family Sporanaerobacteraceae; genus Anaerosalibacter. The sequence goes on from JAHXQP010000001.1 coordinate 5,486, forward strand.
TCCACCAACGGAAGAAAATATTAAAGCTATAGAAAAAGCAGAAAATGCATATGAAAATATGTCAAAAGAACTTAAAAAGGATCCAGAAGTTATTGCTGCTAAATCTACTTTAGATGGCATAATAGAAAAGATAAATGAAGAACCTGAAGACAAAGAAGTAAAATTGGTTGTAGAAGCTATAAAGGAATTGCCAATAACGATAACATTAGAAGATAAACCAGCAGTAGAAGCTGCGAGGAATGCTTATGATGCATTGGACGAAAAGCAAAAGGAAAAAGTAGGAGTTGAAAATCTAAAGATTTTAGAAGAAGCAGAAAAGATTATAAAGGAACTAGAATCAGAAGATGATGGACAAGTTGGTACTATTACCTTTGCATTAGAAAGATTTACATTGGGGCAAGGATATTTTGTAGAACCTATGGAAGTGCCAATTTATAAAGGGGAAAATTGTAGGGATATACTTGACCGCATTCTTGGAAAAGAAAATGTAATTGGAAAGTATGATTATGTAGAGGCTATAAAAGGAGCAGATAAAGGAGAAATAAATATTCCAGAAGAACTGTTAAGTATGATAGAAGAGAATCCAACTAATGGACAATCATTCCATGGTGAATTAAATGAGCCAGGTCAATTAGGTGAATTTGATTATAGTTCAATGTCGGGATGGATGTATTCTGTAAACAATGTACTTCCTAATGTAGGAATGAATGCCTATACTCCTAAAGATGGAGATGTATTTAGAGTCCATTTTACTCTTTGGGGGTATGGTGCTGATTTAGGTCAAGACTTCCCAGGAGGAACACCACCACTTCCTGTTGGAGATAAGACAGCATTGACTAAAAAAATTGCTGAAATAAATGGAAAACCCAATAAAGATAAATTATTAAGAAATCCAAATTTCAAGGAAGTATATGATTATTCTTATAAAACTATACAAAAGATAACAGTTTTAGATGAAGAACTTGATGAATGCGTTAAATTGTTAGATGTTTCAATGAAAAAAGCAGATGAAAAGATTATAAAAGAAGTAGAAAATATGATATCTAAACTTCCAGAAATAGATAAATTAACCCTAAATGATAAAGGAAAAGTAGAAGAAGTAAGGAAAGCTTATGATGAATTGACAGCGGAACAAAGAAAACGAGTATCTAATGCTGTTAAGCTTATTGAAGTAGAAGATAAAATAGTTGAACTAGAGGCTATGGAAAAAGATGAAGAAAAAGAAAAAAATAAAAAAGCAGCTGACAAAGTAATAAAGCAGATAGAAAGCTTAAAGCTAGATAAATTTACAAATGAAAATAAAGAGGCTGTTAAAGTTGCCAGAAAAGCTTATGAAGCTTTAACAGATGATCAAAAGAAATTAGTAGATGTGAAAAAACTTGAATCAGCAGAAAAAAGGATTAAAGAATTGGAAATTGAAAACTTTAGGAACTTAGTAGAGGATATTGGAGAAATTTCTAAACCAGCAAGAGAAGAAAATATTAAGGCTGTAAAGGAAGCGGAAAATGCATATAACAATATGTCAGAAGAACTTAGGAAAGATTCTGAGGTAATAAGATTAAAAGGTATATTAGATGAAGCTAAAAATAAATTAGATGAAGATATAGCTCCAGATAATGACAATAAAGATACAAAGGATGATAATAACAAACCTCCAAAGATTGATCCAGAGGGTGACAAAACAGGAGGAAGCAATGGCAAAGTAATAGACATAAATGATAAGAAGGAAAATCCAAACAATAAAGGAAAGAGAAAATTACCAGCTACTGGAACAAATGATAAAATTAAATATGTAGGTATAGGTATATTATTTGTAGGATTACTTTTATTAAGCAAAAAGCATTTTAAATTAGCTAAGAATAACAATCAAGATAAATAGGGAAATGAGTAGGTAGAAATATATTCCTGCTTTCAAAAAGAAGGCAGGAATATATTTCTGTTTTAGTTTTATAAAGAAGGTGAATTTATAAACAATGAAAAAAACAAATTCTAATAAATTATGGTGGATACTTAAATGTATAACAACTGTTATTGTTACTACTATACAATCTTTTAGGGTTTCCTTAGTGGTTAAAAAAATAGCAATTGGGGTAATTGTAGTTTTTATGTTTATTTCTATGATTTTACACTTTATTGAAAAAAGCAAAATAAGAGACATTATTTTTTTTATTGTTTATGAAATTATATTTGCATTTGCTGTGTCATGGTATGTATTGAAGTCTAAGCAAAGTTGAAGTTTGCATAATTTTAAAAAGCTTATGTGCTTTTATAATTTATTTATAAGATAGAAGCCTTTATTTATATACAAAGAAGATCTTAATTTCATATTAAGCGGGGGTCAAAAATGAAAAACAATAAACCAAATAAAGTTTTAATTATAATATTGTTAATTAGTATTTTAATATCTACCAAAAGTATTATTAGAAATAAGAAAATAGAAAAATGGATGGGTTTGCTAGAAGGGTTACATGAGGTAGACAAGATTGAAGTAATGGGTTATGAAGGTAAGAATATAATATTTGAAGATAAAAAGGATGTAGGAGATATAGTGATGAATTTTTATCCTCTTTGGAATGTTGATATAAATAAAAAGAAAATAGACAAATATGTAGATAAATCTGAGCCTTCTTTCAAGATTAAATTCTATAAGAATGGTTCATTAATAATGACAGAGGAAATTTTAAAACTATCAAAAAATATTGAAAAAGAAAATTCAGCTGAAGATTTAAAGAATCTAACATTTAAAATCAAAGGGGATTATTACATAGTTAAAATTAATAATAAATACTGTAGTGTACAAATGAAGAATGATGGTGTATTAGAATTACTTGAAAGATATTAATATTGATATCTTTTATTTTGCCATTAAAATCAGGGTATATAACATACTTCTAAAGAGGTGTGCTATTATACCCTAATGAATATGTATATGTTTTATTTATTTAGCAATATAAGACCATGGCAGTAAATAGAAATATTGCTCCTATTATTCCAAATATAACTTGATATTTTAATATCTTATAAAAAATTTCTCTTTCATTATTATCTTTCTTTTTATTTAAGAGTACATTCCTATCTCTTTTTAAATTGTAGCTAGCCCGAAAGCTCATGGAAAGTAATCCAAAGGTAAGTCCAATACCTAAAAGGATTTTTTTCATTATCACTATAGACCCTCCTAGCAAATATATTTAAAATAGAGAAATAACAATAAACATACTGCAATTAAAACATATTGAAATTTAGCTAATTTGGCTAATTTCTTTCTTGTTTTTTCCTTTTCATCGTGGCTTTTTTTAGATGTTACGTAAATATTTGCTTCAATGTTATAAATTACGCCTATTATAGCAACTATTATACCAATAATAAATAATAAAATAATTGGAGTAATATTAGATCACCTCTTTCTTACATATATTGTCTCTTTTCTACTTTATTTTGCTTAAGTATATATAAAATCTGGCTTTTTTCTTTACTTTTAGTCTCTACTACAATTTTTCCTTGCTCAAATTCTGTGAAAAGCTCAATTTTATCTTGTAGGGGCAAATAGCTATCTATACTATTATAAGGGTAATAGCCTGTAGCATTGTGGATAGGTTGTCCTAAAGGTATATCGATTCTCAAATCTAATCCAGTTATTATAACTCCATCCTTTGTAAATATAATTTTCATAGTTTTTTCTGACAATCTTAAAAGAAAATATATTATAATAAAAAAAACTATAAAAAGAGCAATTCTTCCTAAAGTAATAGACTTTAATGAAAAATCTCTAAAAAGTTGACTAAAGTATATAAGTATTAAAAAAATATATATCCATGACTTTTCCATATTTGTGAAACTATTTCCTTGAAATTCTAAAAAGACTTTATTTTTCTTCAATATTTTATCATTCCATCTCCACTTTAAAAATCCTTGAAAAAACATAAAAAATAATAGACCTAGAGATAATAGAAGAGGTAGTATTGTGTTTTTAATTGAAGTCATTGATATATCCTTTAATATAGGGTCTAATAAAATTGTAATAAATGTTATAAATAAAATTGTAACCATAAATGATAGAAAAAAAGCCATAGATTTTTTCATTCTACTCATTAAAAAACCTCCTAAAATATTCTAATTATCTATATTATATCCTATATGAAAATTCGCTTCAATTTATTTACGATAATGTGATAATATACTTATATAGGTTTTTTTAGAAAGGTGGTTTTATGTTTAATATAGATGAGGAATTGAAAAAGTTACCTGATAAACCAGGAGTATATATAATGAAGAATGAAACTGGAGAAGTTATATACGTAGGAAAGGCTATTTCTTTAAAGAAAAGGGTTAGACAGTATTTCCAGTCTTCTAGAAACAATACTCCAAAGGTAAGGGCTATGGTTAAAAACATTAGTGAATTTGAATATATAATAGTTGACAATGAAGTAGAAGCTTTAATTTTAGAAGCAAATTTAATAAAAAAACATAGACCTAAGTACAATATTCTTTTAAGGGATGATAAACAATATCCGTATATAAAGATAACAACAAATGAGAAATATCCTAGGGTTATAAAGACTAGAAAGATATTAAAAGATGGGGCTAAATATTTTGGTCCATATCCTAATGGATATGCAGTAAATGACACATTAGATATAATTAGGACCCTTTATCCAATTAGGACTTGTAAATTAAAACTTGATGGAACTAAGGTTATAAATAGGCCTTGCCTTAATTATTATATAGGCAGATGCCTGGCCCCTTGCCAGGGAAATGTAGATGAAGATGAATATATGAAAATGATTGATGAAATAATAATGTTTTTAAATGGAAGAGAAGAGAAACTTGTAGAAGTAATAGAAAAGAAGATGGAAAAAGCATCTAAAGATTTAGATTTTGAAAATGCGGCTAAATATAGAGATCAAGTTAATTCTCTAAAGGTAATTCTTGAAAAACAGAAAATAGTTTCTACTAATAGTTTAGTAGATCAAGATATAATAGGAATGGCAAGAGGGGTAGAGAATGTTTGTATTCAAGTGTTTTTTATAAGAAGTGGAAAGATTATGGGAAGGGAGCATTTTTTCATTTCAGATGCAGAGCAAACTGAAAAGGCTGAAATTTTAAGTTCTTTTATAAAACAATTTTATTTAGGAACTGCCTATGTGCCAAAGGAAATATTTGTAGAAGAAGAAATTGAAGATGAAATTATAATTTCTAAATGGCTTAGTGAAAAAAGAGGTTCTAAAGTAACTATAAGGGTACCTAAAAGAGGAGAAAAGAGTAAGCTCATGGAAATGGTAAGAAAAAATGCATTAGATACCTTAAATCAGTATGGACAAAATGTTATAATGGAGAAGAAGGAAAGAGAAGAACCATTAGAAGAGTTGGCTACAGTTATGGATTTAGATGAAGTGCCTTTTAGAATTGAGGCCTTTGATATATCTAATATTCAGGGAGTAGAACCAGTAGGCTCTATGGTAGTATTTGAAAAAGGTATTCCTAAGAAAAGTGATTATAGAAGGTTTAAAATAAGGACAGTTATCGGTCCAAATGACTATGCAAGTATGGAAGAAGTTATAAAAAGAAGATTTAAAAGAGGTTTAGAAGAAAAAGAGCTAATAAAAGAAAATAATATTAAAGTAAAAGGATTTTCTGTTTTTCCAGACCTTATTATGATGGATGGAGGAAAAGGACAAGTAAATATAGCAGAGAGAATACTATTTGAAATGGGGATAGAAATCCCTGTATGTGGCCTTGTAAAGGATGAACACCATAACACAAGAGGAATTATATATAATAACAAAGAAATATCCTTAGAAAAAAATACTACTGCCTTTAGGTTTATAACTAGGATTCAAGATGAAGCCCATAGATTTGCTATTAGTTATCATAGAAGTTTAAGAAATAAAAAAATGTTTAAATCTGTATTAGATGATATTAAAGGAATAGGATCCAAAAGAAAGAAAGCTCTTCTTAAAGCTTTTGGAAGCGTTGAAGGCATAAAAAAAGCATCTTTAGATGAATTGATGGCCGTAGAAAGTATGAATAAAAAGGTAGCAAAAGAAGTATATAATTTTTTCCGAAAATAACTTTAGAATATTAAAGGATGTGAACCAAAATGGACTATATAACCCTTAATGAGTTAGTAAAAGCTTTAGATTTAGAAATTATCTATAAATCTAATAATATAGATGAAGTTAAAATAAATAAAAGTGATGTAAATAGGCCTGGACTTCAATTGGCAGGTTATTTCGATCACTTTGCACATGAAAGGCTTCAATTAATTGGCAATGTTGAATGGCACTACCTAAATAGTTTGCCTGAAGATATAAGGCATGAAAGAATAGAAAAGTTATTTTCCTATCCAATACCAGCAGTAGTTATATCTAGGGAATTAAAACCTTTTCCAGAAATGATAGAATTTGCAAAGAAAAGAAATGTAAGTTTTTTAAGAACAGAGCATTCAACTACTAAATTTATAAATCTTTTGATAAATCATTTAGATTATGTACTGGCTCCAGAAATAACTGTTCATGGAGTGTTAGTAGAGGTTTATGGTATGGGAGCACTTTTAATAGGAGAAAGTGGAGTAGGGAAAAGCGAAACTGCTCTTGAATTAATAAAAAGAGGACATAGATTAGTAGCTGATGATACTGTAGAAATAAAAAGGGTTGAAGATGATATAAGAGGAACAGCTCCAGAGTTAATAAGGCATTTCATGGAGATAAGAGGTATTGGAATAGTAGATATTGAAAGACTTTATGGAGTTAGTGCAGTTAAGAACTGGGAGTTCATAGATTTAGTCATTGAATTAGAATTTTGGGATGAGGAAAAAGAATATGACAGGATAGGGTTAGATGAAGAATATACTGAAATATTAGGTATAAAGGTTCCTAAGCTGATTATACCAGTAAGACCAGGTAGAAATACTGCTATGATAGTAGAAGTAGCAACTAGGAATAATAGACAAAAAATGTTAGGCTATAATGCGGCAATAGCATTAGACAATAAAGTCAAAAAAGAAATAGAAAAAAGAAGAAGGGAAAGGATTGAGAATTGATAATATTTTAACAAGTAATCTTCCTTGAAACATACGTAATATTTTTGCATTCACAATTACGACACTAATTACTATTCTTTTGATGGTTGACTTTATTTATAATGTTTAATATACTAAAAATATAGTGAAATATAAAGATACTATCTTTATTTAATGAAAGAAGAGTGTCAATTTTTTTACAATGTAAAAGCAATATATTAAAGGGGGTCTATAAATGGCAAAAGTTATGAAAACCATGGATGGTAACACTGCAGCAGCCTATGTTGCATACGCTTTCACAGATGTGGCAGCAATTTATCCAATCACACCTTCATCAACAATGGCAGAACTAATTGATGATTGGGCAGCCCATGGTAGAAAAAATATTTTTGGTCAAGAAGTAAAAGTAACAGAAATGCAATCTGAAGCAGGAGCAGCAGGAGCAGTACATGGCTCATTAAGTGCAGGAGCACTAACTACTACATTCACTGCTTCCCAAGGTTTATTGCTTATGATTCCTAATATGTATAAAATGGCTGGAGAACTTCTTCCAGGTGTATTCCATGTATCAGCAAGAGCGCTTGCAGGCCATGCATTGAGTATTTTTGGAGATCATCAAGACGTAATGGCAACAAGACAAACTGGTTTTGCTCTACTTGCATCTGGTAGTGTTCAAGAAGCTATGGATTTAGCTGGAGTAGCACATTTAACTGCTATTAAAGGTAGAGTTCCTTTTGTACATTTCTTTGATGGATTTAGAACTAGCCATGAAATTCAAAAGATTGAATTAATAGACTATGAAGATCTTAAAAACTTAGTGGATATGGATGCAGTTAAAGAATTTAGAAACAGATCTTTAAACCCTGAACGTCCATATACTAAAGGTACTGCACAAAACCCAGATATTTTCTTCCAAGCTAAAGAAGCTTCAAATCCATATTATGATAGAATACCGGATATGGTTAATGATTATATGCAAGAAATAACAAAATTAACAGGAAGAGAATATAAACCTTTTAATTATTATGGACATCCAGAAGCTGAAAATATAATAGTTGCAATGGGTTCTGTAACTGAAACTATAGAAGAAACTGTTGACTATTTAATAGAAAAAGGTGAAAAAGTAGGTGTTATAAAAGTACATCTATATAGACCTTTCTCAGAAAAATACTTCTTTGATATATTACCAAGTACAGTTAAGAAGGTAGCAGTTCTTGATAGAACTAAAGAACCAGGAGCAATAGGAGAACCATTGTACTTAGATGTTCGTTCAATGTTCTATGGAAAAGAAAACGCTCCACTAATTGTTGGTGGAAGATACGGTTTAGGTTCAAAGGATACTACTCCATCACAAATAAATGTTGTATTTGAAAACTTAAAGGCTGAAGAACCAAGAGATGGATTTACTATAGGCATATTAGATGATGTAACTCATAAATCATTGGAAATAAAAGAAGAAGTTAAAACAGCTCCAGAAAGCACAATTAGATGTAAGTTCTGGGGACTAGGTTCAGACGGTACTGTTGGTGCAAATAAGAGTGCTATTAAGATTATTGGAGACAATACAGATATGTACGCTCAAGGATATTTTGCATATGACAGTAAAAAATCAGGTGGAGTTACTATATCTCACTTGAGATTTGGACATGAACCTATAAAATCTACTTATTTAATAGATGAAGCAGACTTTATATCCTGCTCAAAACAATCTTATGTTCATCAATATAGTGTTGTAGATGGAATAAAAGATGGGGGAACATTCTTATTAAATACAAATTGGTCAGTTGATGAACTAGACAAACATTTACCTGGAGATGTTAAGAAATATTTAGCTGAACATAATGTTAATTTCTATATAATAGATGCTACAGCTATTGCAAATGAAATAGGCCTTGGAAATAGAATAAACATGATAATGCAATCTGCATTCTTTAAATTAGCAAATGTAATTCCAGTAGACGAAGCAGTTAAATATCTAAAAGATTCTATTGTAGCTACTTATGGTAGAAAAGGTGAAGAAGTTGTTGCAATGAACCATAAAGCTGTAGATAGAGGTATTGATGCATTAGTTAAAGTTGATATACCAGAAAGCTGGAAGGAAGCTGAAGTAGCTGAAGAAACAGCAGTTAGTGCAGATGTACCTGAATTTATTAAAGATGTTTTAATACCAATGAATAGACAAGAAGGGGATAAACTTCCTGTAAGTACTTTTGTAGATAAAGAAGATGGGGTATTCCCACATGGAACTGCAGCATATGAAAAACGTGGTATTGCTGTAAATATTCCAGAATGGCAAATTGACAACTGTATACAATGTAACCAATGTGCATTTGTATGTCCACACGCTGCTATTAGACCATTCTTGTTAGATGGAGAAGAAGTTAAAAACAAACCGGAAAGTTTTGAAACTAAGAAAGCATTAGGAAAAGGATTAGAAGGACTTGAATATCGTATACAAGTAAGTGCATTAGATTGTACTGGCTGTGGAAACTGTGCTAATGTATGTCCAGCAAAAGACAAAGCATTAGTTATGAAACCACTAGAAGAGCTAGTTGAAGAACAATCTAAGAACTGGGATTATGCAATGGAAGTTGAAGTAAAAGATGATTTAATGGCAAATAGCAATGTTAAAGGTAGCCAATTTGTTCAACCATTATTAGAATTCTCAGGAGCATGTGCAGGATGTGGAGAGACTCCATATGCTAAAATTGTTACTCAATTATTTGGGGATAGAATGATAATTGCTAATGCAACAGGTTGTTCATCAATTTGGGGAGCTAGCGCACCATCAACTCCATACTGTATAAATAAAGATGGAAGAGGACCTGCTTGGGCTAACTCATTATTTGAAGACAATGCTGAATACGGTTTTGGTATGGCAACAGCAGTTAACCAATTAAGAGATAAACTTGAAGTATTAATGAACGAATTTATCGAATTAGATATAGATAACGAAATCAATGAAGCATTTAAAGCTTGGATAGAAGGTAAGAAAGATGCTAAAGCATCGAAAGCAGCTACATTAACTATCTTACCATTATTAGAAAAAGAAGTAGGAAATGAAAGAGGACAAAAAATTCTATCAGAAATTGCTGAGCTAAAAGATTATCTAATTAAAAAATCCATGTGGATCTTTGGTGGAGATGGTTGGGCATATGATATAGGATTTGGAGGACTTGATCATGTACTTGCATCCGGAGAAGATGTAAATGTATTGGTATTTGATACTGAAGTTTATTCAAATACTGGTGGTCAATCATCAAAAGCAACTCCAACAGCTGCAGTAGCTAAATTCGCTGCTTCTGGTAAGAGGGTTAGAAAGAAAGACTTAGGTATGATAGCAGCATCTTATGGCTATGTATATGTAGCACAAGTAGCTATGGGAGCAAACAAGAATCAATTGCTTAAAGCATTGACTGAAGCAGAACAATATGATGGTCCATCACTTATCATAGCTTATGCACCATGTATTAACCACGGAATAAAAGGTGGAATGGGCAATAGCCAAGAACAAGAGAAGAAAGCTGTAGAAGCAGGATACTGGCATCTATATAGATACAATCCAGTATTAGAAGAAGAAGGTAAAAATCCATTTGTTTTAGACTCCAAAGAGCCAACAGGAGACTTTATCGAATTCTTAAATACTGAAGTAAGATATACATCATTAAAACGTACTTTCCCAGAAATAGCAGATGATCTATTCAAGAAAGCAGAAGAAGATTCAAAAGCAAGATATGAAAAATATAAGAGAATGGCTGAATAATTAAATAAAAAAGTAGAGGCGAAAGCCTCTACTTTTTTCACATAAAGGTTACCCCTCATGAATAATTATTTAGAGGGGTGAATTTATGTCAATGAGAAAAGGAGAAGAAATAGTTGCAATGTTATTGATTGCATTTATTGTATTCTGGTCTTTTTATATACATTTTAATGATCCAGATTCACTAACAGAAGAGCCAGAAGAACGCTATACTGGTATTATAAAGATATGGGATTATCCAAGATTAGATGTGGGCACGGGAAGCAGGTATAGTTGGATTCAAGAAAGAATAAGAGAATTTGAAAAAAAGAATCCAGGAGTATATATAGATTTTACTCCGTTGGATTGGGAAAGTGGTCCTGAAAAAATAGAAGAAGCTATTAAATCTAACGATAAACCTGATATTGTACCTATTAGTTTTAACTTTCCTTGGATAGATGATTTAGAAGTATTGAATGAATTTTTAGAGAAAGAAGAGTTAGATGATTTTAAATTTGAAACTTTGAAGCCAGTAACTTATAATGAGAATATAATCGGTTTACCTTTTGCGATGACGACTTATACCATGTATTTAAATTTAGATTTATTTAATGAAAGAGGAGTATCTCCTCCATTAGATGGGAATTGGACATATGAAGAGTTTGTTGAAAAACTAGAAGAACTCACCTTTGATTCTGATAATGATGGAATTAAAGATCATTTTGGTTTTAATTCCTTTATAGAGCCTAATTATTATAATCTTTGGGGAATAATACTTAGTGATGGTGCTGAAATAATAGATTTTAAAAAGAATAAATATAAATTCTATGGAGATAGTGCAATAAAAGGTGTACAAAGGGTAGTAGATTTAAAATATAAATATAAAGTTACCCCTGATAATTTTGGTAGTTTAAGTGAAAAAGAATGTTGGGATATGTTTATTAAGGATAAAAAGATAGCTGTATATCCAACAGGATCTTGGGCAGTTAAAGTTCTTGAAGATCTTCAAAATAAAGGGGAAGGATTTAATTTTGATATAGCTAATTATCCATTGGGAGATGAAAAACTTCCTATGGCTTTAAGTGATGGGGTAGCTTCCTTTGGAGTATTTAAGCAAGAAGATAAAAAAAAGGTAGAGACTTGTGTTAAGTTTTTAAAATTTTTATCAGATGAATCTAGTCAAAAAACTCTGGAAGAATTAGGAGTATTCACAGTTAAAAAGGGAATAAAAGATATGTATAAAGATAATCCAAAGATGAAAAGAATTGAAGAAACGCTATATTATACTCAGGTAGTGCCTAGAGATGAAAATTGGAAATCTATAGATATTATTTTACAAGATGAAATAAAAAAAGCTGTATTAAATAAAAAGACATCAAAAGAGGCCATTGAAGAAGCTAAAAGACGAGTAGAAAATTTGACAAGATAAAGTATAATATTAGATATAAAAGAAAAAATAAAAGTAGGAGTGGTTTTGTTGGACAAAAAAGATATAAAAAAGATATTTAGTGATAATGAAAATATAGGAAAAGTACTTTTAGATGAACCTATGAAAAATCATACTTCTTTTAAAATAGGTGGACCCACAGATATTATGGTTATACCTGGAAGTGAAAAGGAATTGATTGAAGGAATAAAAATATGTAAGGACAATAATATAAATTATTATATAATGGGCAATGGCTCCAATTTGTTGGCAAGTGATAAAGGAATAGAAGGTGTTGTAATAAAGATTTCAGAGGAATTTGGAGATATTGTAGTAAATGATACTTTTATAAAAGCGGAATCTGGAGCACTTCTTACCGTTGTAAGCAAAAAAGCATTAAAGAATTCCCTTACTGGATTAGAATTTGCAAGTGGTATTCCAGGCAGTATAGGAGGAGCCATAACTATGAATGCAGGCGCTTATGGCGGTGAAATGAAAGATATAGTAACTAAAGTTAGATGTTTAGATAGTGATGGAAATGTAGTAGAATACTCTAATGAAGAAATGGAGTTTAGGTATAGAAAGAGTAGGGTGGAAGATGAAGGCCTTATAGTTTTATCAGTTGAAATGGAACTTGAAAAGGGAGACTATAAAGCTATAGAAGAAAAAATGAGGGAGTTAACAGAAAAAAGAACTTCAAAACAGCCTCTCCATCTTCCGAGTGCAGGAAGTACATTTAAAAGGCCAGAAGGTTATTTCGCAGGGAAGCTAATAGATGATTCAGGCCTTAGAGGTATACGATATGGAGGCGCTCAAGTATCTGAAAAACACTGTGGTTTTATAGTAAATATAGACAATGCTACTAGTGAGGATGTTAGAACTTTAATAAAAACTGTACAAAAAATTGTAAAGGATAATTATGGAGTAGAACTAGAAACAGAGTTGAAGATTATAGGAAGAGAATAAAAAGGAGAAGGTTATGAAAATTATAGGAGATTATCATACTCATACCATATATAGCCATGGAAAGGGTACCATAAGGGATAATGTAGAAGAAGCTTTCAAGAAGGGGTTGAAAGAAATAGCTATATGTGATCATGGACCAGGTCACTTTACTTATGGTATAAAAAGAGAAGATATAGGAAAAATGAGAAAAGAAATAGATGAGCTGAATAAAGAATTTCAACCTAAAGGTTTAAAAATACTTTTAGGGGTAGAGGCTAATATTATAAGGTATGACGGAACAATAGATGTGGATGATGAGATAATAGGATTCTTAGATATACTCCTTCTTGGTTATCATTTTGGGGCATTACCAGAAACATTTAAAGATGGTTATAAACTGTATATCTTAAATTTCTTGTCTAAAAGGATACCTAAGATGAGAAAAAAAGTGATGGATATGAATACTTCAGCCCTTATCAAGGCTATGGATAGATATCCTATAGACATAATAACCCATCCAGGTTCTAAAGTATATGTGGATATAAAAAGATTGGCTAGAAAAGCTAAGGAAAAAGATATTGCATTAGAAATAAATTCAAGCCATAGCCATTTAACAGTAGAAGAAATAGAATTGGCATTAGAAGAAGATGTTTATTTCTATATAAATAGTGATGCTCATAGTCCAGAAAAAGTTGGAAACTTAGAAAATGGAATAGAAAGAGCATTAAAGGGAAAAGTACCTGTGGAAAGAATAAAAAATATTATAGAGTGATTTTGGAGGTGGGTTTATTTGAATATGGAATTTGTCATAATCACAGGACTATCGGGAGCAGGAAAGAGTCAAGCTATGAGAGCATTGGAGGATTTTGATTATTATTGTATGGACAACCTTCCACCTCAGCTATTACCTGAGTTTGCAGAACTTTGTTATGAATCTAAAAGAGATATTAAAAAAGTAGCAGTAGTAGTAGATATTAGAGGAGGAATATTTTTTGATGCTCTATTTAATAGTTTGGAAACTTTAGAGAAAAAGGGCTTGAAGTATAGAATACTCTTTTTAGACGCTTTAGATAATGTATTGATAAAGAGATATAAGGAACAAAGACGTCCTCATCCACTAAGTCTTAATGGAAGGCTTATAGATGGTATAACTAAGGAGAGGAAGTTACTTCAAGAAGTAAAGAAAAAATCAGATTATATAATAGATACATCTAAATTGACTATAGGCATGCTGAAAAATGAAATAAGAAGGGTGTTCGTGGAAGGAGGAGAATCAAAGAAACTTACTATATCAGTAGCTTCTTTTGGATTCAAACATGGAATACTTTTGGATGCAGATTTAGTATTTGATGTTAGGTTTTTACCAAATCCTTATTATATAAAAGAATTAAGAGAACTTACGGGAAATGATCAGGAAGTAAGGGATTATGTGTTGAAATGGAATCAAACAAAGATATTTATTGATAAACTATTAGATATGGTAAACTTTCTTATTCCATATTATATAGAAGAAGGTAAAACTCAGTTGGTTATAGGCATAGGATGTACTGGTGGGCAACATAGATCTGTTACTATAGCAAATGTACTATATGAGGAATTGGCAAAAGCAGGAAATAGGGTTATAATAAATCATAGGGATGCAAGAGTGTCTTAATTAAAGGGGTAATCTAATATGGGAAAGAGGATTAAACCTAAAATAATTATAGCAAGTTGGGTTTTTTTAGGAATTGTGGGAATACTTTTTATAACATTAGGATTATCAGGTTTTATGTATAATTTAGTTATGACCAATAGTCATACCAATTTTAAAATGTTTTTTACAATAACGGGAATATTATTAGTTCTTATTTCAGTTAAGATATCTATAAGGTCAATAATAAATGCTGTAAAAAATAATAAACCAAATGGAAATATTGGAAAAGAGGAATTAAATAAAATGATATATAAAGATAGAATGTTATCAAAAGGACCTAAAATTGTAGCTATAGGAGGAGGAACTGGACTTTCAATACTTTTAAGAGGATTGAAAGAGTATACATCGAATATTACAGCTATTGTCACAGTTGCAGATGATGGAGGAGGCTCAGGTATTCTTAGAGAAGATTTAGGAATGCTTCCTCCTGGAGATATAAGAAGCTGTCTTTTAGCCCTTGCTAATACAGAGCCTACTATGGAAAAAATACTTCAATATAGATTTAAAGAAGGAAGCCTAAAGGGACAAAACTTTGGTAATTTGTTTATAGCAGCTATGAATGAGATATATGGAAGTTTTGAGTTGGCTATAAAAGAGACTTCCAATGTATTAGCAGTTACAGGAAAGGTTCTACCTATGACATTAGAGGATGTAACCCTCTATGCAGTTTTAGAAAATGGAGATATTGTAGCGGGAGAATCTAATATACCTTTAAAAAATAAAGAAGCATCGAGCAAAATAGATAGAATATATATGGAACCAGAAATCACCTATCCTTTAGCAGAAGCTGTAGAAGCTGTAAAAGAAGCTGATATAATTGTATTAGGTCCAGGAAGCTTATATACTAGTGTTATTCCAAATCTATTGGTAAATGATATGGCAGAATATATTTGCAACTCTAATGCTACAAAGGTATATATACCTAATGTAATGACCCAACCAGGAGAGACTGATAACTATACAGTATTTGATCATGTAGAAGCTATACTCAAACATAGTTGCCAGGATTTATTAGACTATGTTATTGTTAATGTAGAAAAAATACCAGAAGAGACTTTAGAAAAGTACAAAGAAGATGGTTCTAAGCCAGTTATATTGACTGAAGAAGATGAAAAGAAATTAAAGAAATTAAATATAAAAATCATAAAAGATAATTTAATTGAAGTAAAGAAAGATTATATACGTCATGATAGTTTAAAATCTAGTGAGTTAATATCTAATTTATCAAAAGAGAACAAAGATAAGAAAGCTTATTTTTAAGCTTTCTTATCTAATGTTTTCTACTTTTTTCATCTAGCATTTTAGAGATTAAAGTACCAGCTGTTTTTTTCGTTAGGTTATCATAGGAAATTGCTAGATTTAATTCATTTGATAGTCTTTTGATAGTTTCCATTTGTCTTTGTGTAGGAGGCTCTTCATAGAAATTTGGTGTAGAAATAGTTTTGTTTTCTTCTTGAGTTTCATCAAAGGATATTTCTTCAACAGAAGTCATACCTACATTGGTTAGGTCTCTTAGAGCTCTTGCTTTGGCACGGGTAGATGCCATTCTTATTAAGTGGGGAACTATAGTAGAGTTTACAGATTGAGGGCTTGCATCTCCTACATCTGAAAAGGTCCCATTATTTGTAACAGCATTAGCTTTACAAATAGCAGTCATATTATTTTCAGGATTAGGAATCTGAATAAGTTCTACATTTATCGATTGTAAGCCTTTTTTATGAGCTAAATCTAAAAGACCCTCATAGGTTATAAAATTTTTTCCTTGTAAATTTATAATGAATTTTTCATTTATGTTCATATTTTCACCTCTAATATTATTGTTTCGATTATTTTTATAAATAAACTAGAAAAAAATACAAAAATAAAAAACAAAGGAGTTTTATTATGGATAATATGAAAAAACTCATAGAATATATAGAGACTAAAGGGATTATTTATTTAGGGAATATTTTGCCAAGTGAAATTATAGTAGATGAAAAAGTAAGACAATACTGTAAGGATAATAGATGTGGGGAATATAATAGAAATTTTACATGTCCTCCAGATGTAGGAAAGATAGACGATTTTAAAAATAAATTAAAAGAATTTAATTCTTGTATCATAGTTTTAACAAGACATAAAATTATAAATAAAGAAGATAGAGAAGAGTATTTTAAACCAGCAAGAAACTTACATAAGATACTTCTTGATATAGAAAAGAAAGGCAAAGGGTTAGGATTTGAAAAATCTATTGCATTAATTGCAGGGAATTGCAAGATGTGTACCCCTTGTAAAAAGGTGCTAGGTTATAAAAAATGTCCCTACCCTGAGCTTTCACGACCTTCATCAGAATCCCTAGGAATAGATGTGATTAAAACAGTAGCTAAAATGGGACTAGAGATAGAGTTTAAAGATGATGAAGTTACTTGGGTAGGGATGATTCTTATTTAGTTAGATATAGTATTCCTAATTTAATAGTGTTTTCTAGTGCATCACTATGGGTTCTTTCAAAAGAGTGGGAAGCGTCAACTCCAGGACCAATTAAACCAACTCTAAAATCATGCCCGGCCCTTAGTGCAGCACTACCATCAGAACCATAGTATGGATATATATCTACTTTATAGTCTAGGTTATTGTCTTTAGCTAATTTAGTTAAATGTTTTTTTAGCTCTAAATCATAAGGTCCAGTAGAATCTTTTGCACAAATGGTAACAGAATATTCATCAGAAGTTTGGCCTTCTCCTGGAGCTGCCATATCTATAGCAATAAATTCAGTAGTTTTTTCAGGGATAGCAGCACTAGCACCATGACCTACTTCTTCATAATTGCTAATGAAAAAATTTGTAGTATAATTAGGAACAATATTGTTATCAACTAAATATTTTGCAATACCTAATATAGAAGCAACACCAGCTTTATCATCTAAATGTCTAGATTTAATAAAACCAGACTTAGTTATTTCAGCCCTAGCATCGAAAAACACATAATCTCCTACTGATAGGCCAAGTTTTTCTATATCTTCATTGTTTTTAACTTTTTCATCGATTCTTATTTCAATACTATCTTCATTTCTTTTAATATCACTAGTTTCGTCTCCATGAACATGGGTTGAGGCTTTTGTAGTTAGAATTGTACCAGTATATAAATTTCCATCACTACTTTCTATAGTACAGTATTCTCCTTCAATAGAATTCCAAGGATATCCACCGATTTGAGTTATTTTAAGTCTGCCATTGGATTTAATTTCTTTAACCATTCCTCCCAAAGTATCTACATGGCCTGATAGCGTAATTTCTTCGTCACTGTTTTTTCCATCAATAGTCCCTATAAGGGCTCCTTTATTAGTTCTATAAGTTTTTATACCTAAAGAATTAAATTCATTTTCTACAAAATCTATAGCCTTCGCCGTATTTCCAGAAGGGCTAGGTATATTTAATAATTTATATAGTATGTCTGTAACGTAATTCATTGAAATTTTCATATATATTACCTCCTTAAAAATATTATTACTTGTTAATATTCGATAATGAGTAAAAAAATCCTTCATTAAATGTTATAATATAAATATATATATTATAATGTTTTAAATTATTACAGGAGTGGGAACAATGGTTAAAGAGGTAAGTGCTGGAGGAGTAGTCACATTTGGAAATACTATTCTATTATTGAAAAGGTTTAATGGAGATTGGGTTCTTCCTAAAGGAAGAGTTAAAAAAAATGAAGAAATAAAAAACACAGCTTTAAGAGAAGTTTTTGAAGAAACTGGAGTAAAAGCTGAGATAATAAAATATATAGATGAAATTCACTATGATTTCACCAATATAAGAGGAAATGAAATCATAAATAAAACTGTACACTGGTTTTTAATGAGTGCAAGAAATATGGAATGTACTCCCCAAAAAGAGGAAGGTTTTATTGAAGCTAAATTTGTTCATATAGATAGAGCAGAAAACATGTTAAAATATTTATCTGAGAAAAAAATAACAATAAAAGCTATAGATGAGATAAAAAACTCTTTACAAGACAGTGGACATGAAGTATAGTATATTAAAGCGATAAAGATTTAGGAGAGATATAATGTCATTTTCTTCTTTTACAAAGAATGAACTTTCAAGAATACCAATAAAAAATAAATGTTGTGCAAAAGCTGAGTTGGCGGCAATAGTGCGTATGAATGGGATTATTCAAATAAATGGTAAAAACAGGATGAGCCTTAAATTTGGTACGGAAAACGCTGCCATAGCTAGAAGGATTTTTTCATTATTGAAGACAATGTACAATACAGATGTAGACGTAATGGTAAGGAGGAACAAGCAGTTAAAAAAGAACAATAACTATTTAATTGTTGTGAGAAATACAAGGTCTACGAAAAAAATACTTGAAGATATTGGCTTGATAAAAATAAATGAAGATGATTATTTTCAAGTAGACTATAAGATACCTCAAGATATAATAAATAAAAGATGTTGTAAAAGATCTTTTATAAGGGGAGCTTTTTTAGGTGGAGGTTCTATTAGCAATCCAGAAAAGACCTATCATCTAGAATTTGTAACTACTAATGAAGAACATGGTAAGGAACTTTCAGACCTGATAAATAGTTTTGGTTTAAGCTCTAAAATTGTTTTAAGAAAAGAAAACTTTGTAATATATTTAAAAGAGGGAGAACAGATAGTAGATCTTCTAAATATTATGGGAGCCCATTTAGCCTTATTAAAATTAGAAGATATAAGAGTATTGAAGGATGTAAGAAACAATATAAATAGAATAGTAAATTGTGAAACAGCAAACTTAAGTAAGACCATAGATGCATCTTTAAGGCAAATAGAAAATATTGAATATATTGATAGAATTATAGGACTAGAAAAATTGCCTAAAAACTTATCAGATTTAGCATATTTGAGATTAGAGCATAGGGATGCTAGTCTAAAAGAGTTAGGAGCTATGCTGAACCCACCGGTAGGGAAATCTGGTGTAAACCATAGATTCAGAAGGATAGAAGAAATCGCAGATGATTTAAGAAAGGAAAGGGGGAGCTGATAATGGAATCAAAAAAAGTTGTAGTAAGAAATGAAGTAGGATTACATGCAAGACCTGCATCACTTTTTGTTCAAACTGCTAATAAATATTTAAGCCGTATATATATAGAGTTAGACGGAAAAAGAGTAAATGGCAAAAGTATCATGGGAGTAATGAGTTTAGGAGTATTTCAAGGAGAAGAAATAACTATTATTGCCCAAGGGGAAGATGAAGTTGAAGCCATTGAAGATTTAGTAGATTTAATTGAAAATAGAATATTAGATGCTTAAAAGAGTAGATTTCTACTCTTTTTAACATTCTACATTATTCTACAATATAGGACCGAAGTCCCGTTTTCAGCAGGGCATCAAAAAAATCAAGATAAATAATGTATACTTGTTTTATAACATGATTAGGTTATACATTAAATAGTTAAAGGTGAGATAGAAATGATTATATCTATAAATGATGCAATAGAGGGAATGGTGTTAGCTGAGAATATATATAGCTCTGATGGTATATCTTTATTAAGGAAAGGAGCTATTTTAAAAAATAGCTATATAGAAAATTTAAAAGAGAATGATGTTAAAAATATTTGCATAGATAATGAAAGTTTTAATAAAATTTCAGTAGAAGGGCTGGTTAAAAGTGCTACAAGTAAAGAAGCAATAATTATTGCAAAAAAAATAATAAATAGGCTTCCTTTTTCACAAGAGAAAAATATTAAAGAAATAATATTTATTAAAGAAAAAATTATAGATGAGCTTTTAAGTGAAAAGGAAATATTAAAAAATATATTAAATATGAAAACTATAGACAATCATATTTTTAATCATTGTGTAAATGTTTCTGTAATATCTATTATTATAGGCAAAAGTTTAGGATATAACAAAGAAGAATTAATAAAGCTTGGTAAAGGTGCAATGCTTCACGATATAGGTAAGATATTTATACCTTTAGAAATTTTGAATAAACCTGGAAAACTTACAAAGGAAGAATATGAAATAGTTAAAAAACATACAACTTTTGGCTATGAAATACTCAATAAAATATCAGGCGTAGATGAAGAACTTGCAAATATATCTTTATCACACCATGAAAGATATGATGGCCTTGGATATCCTAATAGTTTAAAGGCTGGAGATATACATGAGTTTTCTAGTATAGTAGCTGTATCCGATGTTTATGATGCATTGACAAGCGATAGAATTTATAGAAAGAAAGTAAAAAACGAGGAAGCCGTAGAATATTTATTTAATATGAAATGGAAACAATTTGATGGAAATATTATTGATAAATTTATTGAAAGTGTAGCTTCCTATTCTATAGGGAGGAAGGTAATACTAAATACAGGAGAAAGAGGAATTGTAGCAGAAGGAAATAAAGGGGTACCTACTAGACCTATAGTGAAGATAAACTATGACCAATATAATAATGAGATAAAGAAACCTTATTATATAGATTTGTTAGAAAATAAATCTATATTAATAGAGAATACTTTTAATTAACTCCTAGGATAATCTAGGAGTTTTTTTATTTTTGTTGGTTTTGTGATAGAATTGTAATCATATAAGAAAATAATATAGAAAGGGTTTAGATATGGCTGATAAAGGGAAATTTGTTCACCTTCATGTTCATACAGAATATAGTCTACTTGATGGAGCCAATAGAATAGGAGAATTATTAGATAGGGTCAAAGAACTGGGAATGGATACTATTGCTATTACAGATCATGGCTCTATGTTTGGCGTTGTAGATTTTTATAAAGAAGCAATTAAAAGGGATATAAAACCTATTTTAGGATGTGAAGTATATATATCTGTTGGAAAATGCACAGAAAAAAATCCAAGGGAAAAAGCTCAATATCATTTAGTTTTATTAGCAGAAAATAATACAGGATATTTAAATCTTATGAAAATAGTATCGGAAGGCTATGTAAATGGATTTTATTATAAACCAAGAGTTGATTATGATGTACTTAGGAAGTATAGTGAAGGAATAATTGGACTAAGTGCCTGCCTTGGAGGAGAAGTGCAAAAGAAAATTTTAAATGGAAATTTAGCGGGTGCTAAGAAAGTAGCATTAGAATATAAAGATATATTTGGAGAAGAAAATTTCTTCTTAGAACTTCAAGATCATGGAATTAGAGAGCAAGAATTTGTTAATAGAGAACTAATTAAATTAAGTAAGGATATAGATATTCCACTAGTTGCTACTAATGATATTCACTATTTAAAAAGAGAAGATGCAAAGGTACATGATGTACTTCTATGTGTACAGACAGGTAAGACTGTAGATGAAGAAAATAGGATGAGATTTCCTACAAGTGAATTTTATCTAAAATCCTATGATGAAATGATGGATCTGTTTGGGGATGTAAGTGAAGCTATAGATAATACTGTTTTAATCGGAGAAAGATGTAATGTGGATATGGATTTTGATACATTACATCTTCCAAGATATGAAGTGCCAGAAGGTTATACTGATGTTGAATACTTAAAAAAACTATGTATAGATGGTCTCAATGAAAGATATGATGAGATAACTAGAGAGATAGAAGATAGATTTGAATTTGAGTTCAATACTATTGTAGATATGGGATATACAGACTATTTCCTTATAGTATGGGATTTTATTAAATATGCTAAAGACAATGGCATAATGGTAGGACCAGGAAGAGGTTCTGCAGCAGGAAGTTTAGTTTCTTATGCACTAGGTATTATAGATATAGATCCACTGAAATATGGGTTGATCTTTGAAAGGTTTTTGAATCCTGAAAGGGTCACTATGCCAGACATAGATGTGGATTTTTGTTATGAAAGAAGAGAAGAAGTAATAGATTATGTAGTTAGGAAGTATGGAAAAGATAGGGTAGCTCAAATAGTCACCTTTGGTACTATGGCAGCAAGGGGGAGTATAAGGGATGTAGGAAGAGCATTAAATATGGCTTATGGACAAGTAGATTTTATAGCCAAGCAGATACCTATGGAATTAGGTATGACCATAGATAAGGCGTTGGAAGTTAATAGAAATTTAAAGCAAATTTATGATGAACAAGAAGATATAAGGGAATTAATCGATATAGCAAGAAAAGTAGAAGGTCTTCCAAGACATACATCTACCCATGCAGCAGGAGTAGTTATATCTAAAGAACCAATTACTCAATATGTACCATTATCAAGGAATAAAGACTCTATAACTACTCAATTCACAATGACTGAATTAGAAGAGCTAGGACTATTAAAAATGGACTTTTTAGGTCTTAGAACTCTAACTGTTATAAGGGATGCAGTAAAATTAATAGAAGAAAATCACAAAGTTAAAATAGATTTTTCAGACTTTACCTATGATGATCCCAAAGTATATGAAATGTTTAGCAATGCAGAAACTCTAGGAATATTCCAATTTGAAAGTGCTGGTATGAGACAATTTTTAAAGGAATTAAAACCCAATAGTTTTGAAAATATTGTAGCTGCTAACTCATTATTTAGACCAGGCCCTATGGATCAAATTCCTAGATATATAGAAAATAAAAATGATCCTTCTAATATAGAATATTTACATCCAAAATTAAAACCTATTTTAGAAGTTACCTATGGATGCATCGTATATCAAGAGCAAGTAATGCAAATAGTTAGAGATATTGGTGGATATTCTATGGGAAGAGCAGATTTAGTAAGAAGGGCCATGAGTAAAAAGAAAATGGATGTTATGGAAGAAGAAAGAAAACATTTCATATATGGAAAATTAGATGAAAATGGAGAAGTAGAGATTCAAGGTGCTATAAGAAATGGAGTAGATGAGAAATCAGCAAATATAATATATGATGAAATGATAAGTTTTGCTAAATATGCTTTTAACAAATCCCATTCAGCTGCCTATGCTGTAGTAGCTTACAGGACAGCTTGGTTGAAATACTATTATCCTGTAGAGTTTATGGCAGCATTAATTACTAGTGTTATGGGAAATACTAATTCTGTATCTTTATATATTCAAGAATGTAAAAGATTAGGAATAGAAATACTTCCTCCAGATGTAAATGAAAGCTACGGAAAGTTTACAGTGTCCAATGGGAAAATAAGATTTGGTCTTATGGCTGTTAAAAATGTAGGCAAAGCCCTTATAGAAACTATAGTGGAGGCTAGAAAAGAAGGTCCTTTTAAGAGTTTTACTGAGTTTTGTCAAAGGATAGAAACCATAGATGGAACAGTTATGAATAAAAGGGCTATAGAAAGTTTAATCAAGTCTGGAGCTATGGAGTCGCTAGGAGGCAATAGAGCACAATTTTTAGCTGTATTTGAAAAGATAATGGATGGAGTTCATGATGATAAGAAAAGGAATATACAAGGCCAATGTTCATTATTTGATAGTATTGAAGATAAGGTTTCAGATGATAATTTACCAGATTTAAAAGAATTTCCAGAGAAAAATCTATTGACAATGGAAAAAGAAAAATTAGGTATCTATATAAGTGGTCATCCTCTAACTTCTTATGAAGAAGAATTGAAAAAAATTTCCACCAATACCACTGTAGAATTGTTCCAAATATCTGACGAAATATCTGAAGAGATGGTAGATACAAGCTTAAGGGATGGACAGAAAATAGTTATTGGAGGAATAATAGTTAATAAGAAAAATAAAATAACTAAAAATAATAATATGATGGCTTTTGCTACTTTAGAAGATTTATATGGAATAGTAGAAGTAATCATTTTTCCTGCTACCTATGAAAAATATCAAAAATATATAGAAGAAGATAGTATAGTCGTAGTTGAAGGTAGATTAAGTATAAGTGAAGAAGACGAACCTAAAATAATTTGTGAATCTATTAAGCCATTGAGTAAATATAGGAGAGAAAAGCTATATATAAAAATTGAAGAAGGGGATTTTAATACTGCTTTTAGTAATCTAAAAGAGATATTTGAAAAATATAAAGGAGATGTACCAGTATATGTTTATTTAGCAAAGGATAAAAAAGTTGTAATGGCAGATAGAGATTATTGGGTAGATATAAAAAGGAATGAAATTTTAGATGAAATAGAAAAAGTAGTAGGGAATGGATGTGTAAAAATTTGCTAAAGAGGGTCAAATCTAATAAAAAAACATTGTATATTATGTTATAATGTTATGTACAATATATTGTTTAAGGAGTGCGAGAATATGTGGACTGCAGTGCATGTAGTAGACAGTTATACTAGGGCAAAAGAAATAGAAAATAAATTAATAGCTGAAGGATTTTTAGTTAAAGTCAAGGTATTTACAAAAGAAGGAGATACTTTATTATATGAAATTCTGGCACCAGAACTTGAAGCTGAAGATGTTCAATTAGCATTATTAGATTTGGGAATTATTTAAGTATAAGGAGGTTTAGAAATGAAGACTATAGGGGTTCTAACTAGTGGTGGAGATTCACCAGGTATGAATGCAGCCATAAGAGCAGTTGTAAGGACCAGTATTTATAACAATTTAAGAATAATGGGAATAAAACAAGGATATAATGGTCTTATAAATGGTAATATTGAAGAAATGAATCTTTCTAGTGTAGCAGATATTATCCATAGAGGTGGAACGATACTTAGGACTGCTAGATGTGATGAGTTTACAACAGAAAAGGGACTTCAAAAAGCATTGAATGTGATAAGAATTTTTAATATGGATGGAATAATAGTATTAGGTGGAGATGGTTCTTTTAAAGGAGCAAGAAAATTAAATGAAGCAGGGGTACCTATTATTGGAGTACCTTGTACAATAGATAATGATATGGGATATACAGATTATACAATTGGATTTTTCACAGCTGTAGAAACAGTAGTAGATGCCATAAGTAAAATAAGAGATACATCTAGTTCTCATGGTAGGGCAAATATAGTAGAAGTAATGGGGAGAAGTTGTGGTGATATAGCACTATATGCAGGACTTGCTGGCGGTGCAGAAAGTATTATAGTACCTGAGGAGAATATGGAAGTAGATGAAGTTTGTAAAAGGCTTATTCAAAGTAGGAATAGAGGAAAACTTCATAGTATTATAGCTCTTGCAGAAGGTGCAGGAAATGCTTATGAATATGCAAAAGAAATTGAAGAAAAAACTGGAACAGAAACAAGGGTTACAATACTTGGTCATATACAAAGAGGAGGAACACCTACAGCTTTTGATAGAATTATAGCTAGTAAAATGGGCAATAAAGCAGTTGAGCTTTTACTAAAAGGCGATGCAGGAAAAGCTCTTGGTATTAAAGAAAATCAAGTTATTGATTTGGATATAGATGAAGCTCTTTCAAGCGAAGGGTTTTTTGATAAAGAAATGTATGATATAGCAAAGATACTTTCAATATAAAAAAATGAGGTGAGGAAAGTGAAAAGGACTAAAATAGTATGTACCATAGGTCCAGCTTCTGAGACTGAAGATATACTAAGACAACTTATGGAATCAGGGCTAAATGTAGCAAGATTAAATTTTTCCCATGGGAATCATGAGGAGCATAAAGCTAGAATAGAAACTATAAAAAAAGTGAGAGAAAAGTTAGATCTTCCTATAGGGATTATGCTGGACACTAAAGGCCCAGAAATTAGACTTAAAAATTTTAAAGAAGGTGGAGTAGAACTTATAGATAATCAGGAATTTATCTTAACTACAAGGGAAGTTTCTGGAGATGAAAAAATAGTTAGTGTAAGCTATGAAGGTTTAGCTAAGGATGTAAAAAGTGGAGATACTATATTGATTGATGATGGATTAATTGAATTAGAAGTCATTCAAATAGTCAAAGAAACAGATATGGTCTGTATTGTTAAGAATGGTGGGTCAGTAAAAGACCATAAAGGCGTAAATGTCCCAGGAGTGAAAATAAATCTGCCAGCTGTTACCCAAAAGGATATAGATGATATATTATTTGGAATAGAAAACGGGATAGACTTTATAGCGGCTTCTTTTATTAGGAAAGCTGAAGATGTATTTAGTATAAGAAAGATATTAGAAGAAAATGGTGGAGACCATATACAAATAATATCTAAAATAGAGAATCAAGAAGGTGTAGAAAATATAGATGAGATAATAAATGTTTCTGATGGAATAATGGTAGCTAGGGGAGACCTTGGGGTAGAGATTGAAACAGAAGAGATCCCAATTATTCAAAAAGAAATAATTAGAAAATGCAATGAAGCTGGAAAACCTGTAATTACTGCTACTCAAATGTTAGATTCTATGATGAGAAATCCTAGACCTACAAGGGCAGAAGTAACCGATGTGGCCAATGCAATTTTTGATGGCACAGATGCTATTATGCTATCTGGAGAAACAGCAGCAGGTAAATATCCAGTTGAAGCAGTTAAGACTATGTACAGTATTGCTACTAGGACTGAAGATTCTCTTGATTATAAACGAATATTGAAGGAAAACTCAAAGAATAGAGAAATTTCAACAACAAATGCTATAAGTAAAGCTACCTGTACTACGGCAAAAGATTTAGGAGCAAGTGCTATAGTTACAGCTACATCTTCAGGATTTACTGCTAGTTCAGTATCTAAATTCAGACCTAAGGCACCAATTATTGCAGCTACTACTACAAAAGAAGTAATGAGAAAGATGGCCTTAGTCTGGGGAGTATATCCAGTACTATCTTCAAAAAGTATATCTACTGACGAAGTAATAGATCTTTCAATACATAGTGCTCTTGAAAAAGGCTATATAAAGCAAGGAGATTTAATAGTTATTACAGCAGGGATACCAGTAGGAGTATCAGGCACTACCAACTTGATTAAAGTTCATATAGTAAGTGAAGTACTTCTTAAAGGTGTAGGAATAGGAAATAAAGCTGCTTCTGGAAGAGTAATTATAGGAAATACAAAGGAAGAAATAGAAGGTAGATTTAAAGAAGGAGATGTTCTTGTATGTAATTGTACAGCTAGGGATATAATGCCATATGTAGAAAAGGCTTCGGCAATTGTAGCAGAACAAGGTGGACTTACATCCCATGCAGCTATAGTAGGATTGAATTTAGCCAAACCTACTATTGTAGGAGTAGAAAGTGCAACAGAAATTTTAAAAGATAATGATATTGTTACAGTAGATAGTATTACTGGCTCAATATACAAAGGAGAAGCTAGAGTACTATAAAGGGGGCAAAATTGATGGTACAGGAAACTACTATAAGGGTTCGATATAAAGAAACAGACCAAATGGGTATAGTATATTATGGGAATTATTTTACTTGGTTTGAAGTAGGAAGAAATGAGTTCTTTAGAGAATTGGGCTTAACTTGTGGGGAATTAGAAGAAGAGCAGGTACTTCTACCAGTAATAGAAACAGGTTGTAAATATATAAGTTCAGCAAAATTTGATGAAGAGGTTATAATAAAAACAAAATTGACAAAACTAGAAGGTGTAAGGCTTACACTAGAGTATGAAATATATAGGAAAGATAATAACGAATTATTAGTAGAAGGATTTACTAAACATGCTTTTGTAGACAAATCATTGAAGCCTGTAAGATTTAGAAAAAAATTCAAAAAGGAGTGGAAATTGTTACAAGACTCTTTAGAAAAGGAAGAATGATATATGGGGAAAATACTATTATTTATAATAGTAACACCTATAATAGATCTCTATATCCTAATTAAGGCCTCTCAGAATGTAGGATTTTGGCCAACAATAGCTTTAATTGTAGCCACAGGGATTGTAGGCTATTATCTAGCTAGAAGTGAAGGAAAAATAGTATTATCCAATATAAATAGAGCATTATCCCAAGGTACAGTTCCAGGTGATGCTCTTCTAACAGGATTGTGTATTTTAATAGGTGGAATATTTCTAGCAGTACCAGGTATTGTAACAGATATAATAGGAATAACTATGATACTTCCTGGCACAAGGGAAATATACAAGAATGCTATAAAAAGATACTTTAAAAACAAAATTAGGCGTGGAAGTACTAGAGTATTCTTAAGGTGGTAATTATTTCATGATATTTGGTATAAAAAAAATTAATCCGTCTATAATCTTAGTATAAAATAAGAAGATAAAGGGACACTGATTCTATTTCTATCAGCAGGCACACTTTTGTGTGCCTTCTTTTTTGGAAAGGGGAGTATGTATGAAAGGACCAGTTAGTGTAGGAGATAAATTAGATTTAAATATAATAGATTTAACTAATCAAGGTTTAGGAGTAGGTAAAGTAGAAGGATTCACTATATTTGTTGAAGGTGGACTTCCAGGAGATGAATTAATAGCGGAAATTAAAAAGACTAAAAAAAATTTTGCAGAAGCGAAAGCAGTTGAAATAAAAAATCCATCTTCCAAAAGACAGATATCAGAGTGTAAATATTATAAAAGTTGTGGAGGTTGTCAACTTCATGAGCTTAATTATAGAGTGCAATTAGATATAAAAGCAAATATGGTAAAAGAGGCAATAGAACGAATAGGAAAACTTGAAGATGTTAAAATTAATCCTACTATAGGTATGGAAACTCCTTTTAGATATAGAAATAAAGGGATGTTTAAAGTAGCAGAAAAAGAAGGGCATATATCTATAGGATATTTTAAAAACAAAAGTCATGAAGTAGTAGATGAAGTGTTGAGGTGGATTGGCAACCCCTTTTTAGATAAAATCCTACCTAGCATAGAATTTGTTTGATACTAGGAGGCTTTTCCTAGATTTCTAGCATGAAATTCTCTATTCTCAATTGGTGAAATATAACCTAAAAAGAGCTGTGAATCCTTGGATTGTTATACCAATAAATATACTTGGTTAATTCTAATTGTAATTTTTCCAAGGTCTCAAATTTTCTTTGATATATGAATTCTGTTAATTAGACTGTCTACTTTGGAAGTATCATATCATAGGCAAGAAGAAACCATGGAGAAAATAAATATAAAAATACAGAAATAGGGAAACATTCAAAGTTAATCTTTAATTACTATGGAGATTTATTAAAAAAACTATTAGTAAATTTTGATAAAACGGCCTTGATAATATGAAAAAAGATATTATTAAAACCAATATAAAAACCATAGCAAAGGAACTGGAATACCATATATAGGTAGAACCATAGAGGATGAAATAAAAGAGACAAATATAAAAAAATAACATATGGGGCTTTTCTTTTATCCTTATTAGAAAATGGATATGATTCAAGAAAAGTAAATGGAATAAAAAGTAGAATGAGACAAACAAAATTTCTATATAAAAAGTATATAGAAGACTTAAATCTAGAGGATTTACTTCAGGATGCAAAAGGTAAAATAAAAGTATTTTTATCATTGGATTTCATATAAACAGGGCAAAGCATAATACTCGCAGGGAACCTTGATACAGTATTATGGTCCATGGGGTTTGAAATTAAGGCATGTAATGAGGGATATAGGGTTCTTTTTACCATAATATCATTATTGGTAAATGAACTAAAAGAATCTAGGATTGAAAACATTAAGGGTTTTTGAAAATAAACTTTAAAAAATGACCCTATTATAACAGATGAATCAGAATACATTTCTTTTGATAAAGAAGTTTCTGAACTCCTATTTACTTACCTATTTAAGGGACAGATAGAAAATCTACAAGAATAACAGCGAATTTATCTTTTGAAAGGTAGTATGGAATATTTAAGGATCTAGTAATAATAGCGACTGTGATAGACAGATTTACTCATAAGCCATATATTTTAAACATAAATGGTAATTCTTACAGATTAAAAGAGGTATAGTTCTGATTGGAAAAGCAATAATTTTTCATCTAAACTAGGGAAGTTTTGGATTAAGATATAGGGGGGTTCATTTGGTAAATGCCATACATACCTCCCAAACCTGTAATTTGTATATTGATTTCTTAAGCCACTATGGAAAATTACTCCTAAGCAAATTTCTGAAATTTATGGGCATTGCAGTATCCGTATTTTTAGATATGGATATCCAAGTTTTTCTACTGTCAAAATCCATAACAGAAGCGAGATAGTGTTAATCATCCTTAATTATATAAATATAGATAATATTAGTTATCTATTTCTGTTTAATGCTAGTTTTAGAGAAATCTTTATTAATTATATCTTTTTTACTTCTATTCAAGTCATCTTCTTAAACGCGGCTTGGTAATCGGTCTGATCAATAGTTTTATTATTATCTACTGTTATGGATTTAGCTTTTTTACTCATATTAGTATTATAGATTATAGGTAGTTCATATTTATTGTTAAGCTCAGCAAGTGTTTTACCAAAACTATAAAATTTTAGAATGCTATTTTTATATTCATCTGTATACCTATTAGGTACTTCCTTTACTATGTCTTATATCGCCTGGAAAATCGTGTTTACAACATTATATTAACAACACTACTTTTTAATTAACAATGAAAAGACTCCTCAATTTTCAATCTTTAAAAGTGTAACAACATTAAATAAGATGAATAATATAGATTAGAGACATGTAAATAGTCTACTAAAAAATGAAGTTTTCGGGAGGGAGTATTATTATGTCATTAGATAATGAACAATATACAGAATATACAGACTGTGGAAGATGTGATGGAGAGGATACAAATACAGTGGGAGAGTTTGTCGTTGGTAATGTAACAGAGGAAATTGAAATATCAAAAGATATAGAATTTAGTGAATTACGAGCTGATATTACTGTAAAAAAAGAAAGAACATTAAGAGTTTGGGGTCAAGTTAAAGATTGTAATGGAAAACCAGTAAAGAATGCATTATTAAAGCTTGTAAAAGAAGTAAAAGATGGAAGTGGAAGAGTAAAATATGTAGGTATAGCACATGGAATAACTGATTGCTTAGGATTTTATCAGTTTGATGTTTGCATTCCTAAGGGCTGTACTCCAATAGTGTACAGGATTTTTGCAAGTAAACAGGCTTTAGGAAAAGAAGGATATATTAAAGAAAATGAATGTGATCCATGTCTAGAGAAATTCATTTGTGCAGAATAATCCTATATTAAAAGAGTTTAGAGATATGAAAGGTAAAATAAAATATAGAATATATGATAGATTTATTATTACTGATAATGTGCAAAGGCATGATTTGATCTTAGGTGATATTTCACCTAGGATTAAGTCATGGAAAATTAAAGAAATAGATGAATTAAGGATGGATTTTGTTGTAAAAAGGATGCAATTAATAGAAGTTTGTCGTGGAGGAAATGGAATGCAATGTGTAAAAAATAAACCTATAAAGTTGTTTGAAGAATATGTGGATAAAAGAGGTAATATAAGACTAAGAGAAGTAGAAAATTCAATGACTAAAGAAGATGGGTCTTATAAATTTGATGTGTTAGTTGATGAAAGATATTTTCCTAAACATTATACAGTATTAATTAAAATGTAAAAAATAAATAATGTTAAATTTATTATGTATGTAAATGAGCATTATAAGTGGCCTATATGATAGGCAGGGATTTTATTTAATTGAATTTAAAGTAAAAGGTTTTAAATTAGTTGTAAAAGTTTTATTTAGTAAAGTATTAGAATCAGGGAAATTTTATTGCTGCAATAATTAAAGGAATAATTTTTAATGATTTAAGTAATAATGGTATTCTAGATTCAGGTGAACCAGGGATATTTAATGCTTATGTTGCTATATATGGCTTTAATGGTGTGTGTGTAACAGTTCAAACGGATGCATCTGGAGTATATATTTTTTCAAATCTTACTGTAGCAGGTAATTATACTATTTATAAGATAATGGATAGATAGATTTCAATAAAGACGAATTGTTTCAAGAAAATGAGGTTGAATCAGTTATAGTAGTACTGTCAGCTTCAGGGGTACACAAGTAGTATTAAACCTTACAGTATTTGTAGGAGTTACCTTAAAATCAGGTCATACTTTTGTAAAAATTGGGGTAGCAACAGATAAGTTAATAAATCAAAATTTTTCACTAACAGACGAAGGCACGAGAAATATGGAGCCAGAATTAGATAGGGAAGTTGAGAATTATTACTTACAAATGGAATTAGTAATAGATTTATCTATAGTTAAAATAGCAAATCTAGACCCAGTAATGGTAGGGGAGGAAATAGAATATACGATTGAGGTGTTTAATGCAGAACCCCCAGAAGCATCAAATGTAAAATTAACAGATGTAATACTGGGATGTATATTAAACCTAGGGTCCCCAATAGATGTAGGATTTATAGGTAAGCCATCTATATCATCGGGACAATAGCAGCAGGAGAAGGGGTAGAATATACATTGAAATATCTAATACAAGACTTTCCGATGCATTAAATGTAATACTAACAGATTTGTTTCCATTGGAAATTCTAAGTCAAGGATTTTCAATAGATGGTGGCCCAACTTGGAATTCATGGGTAAGTCCTTATAATATAAGTATAGTAGCTATAAACACAACAATTACTATCTTAATACGTGGAACTGTAAGTGAAATTGTTATTAGAATAGTTAGAAATATAACAAATATAGGTTCAGATACACTAGTTTTAAATTTAACAAACAATGATACAAGAGTTGAAATGGAAGTTAAAACAGCTAAATTGGAAGTAGTAAAATATGTACGTGGAGATAATTCTATAGAAGAAACTATAGAAAGTAATAATGCAATAACTAGTGTAACCCCAACAGGCTTTAAGCAGTTAAGCAAAGAAGAATATGTTAAAATATCAGCTCAAAAACCAGATGCAGAAGAAATTTTAAATACACTAGTGGATATTGAAATAATTAATACAAAAGTTATAAAAACGCCTGTATCAACATCTTTAGAAGGACAAAAACTAACAGGATTTAAATTAATAGTTGAAGGTATGCTAAATCAAAAGGTTGAATATATAGCTTGT
>JAHXQP010000002.1 GCA_019391515.1 Clostridiaceae bacterium
AAAGACTTAAATAATGCAATATCAAAAGGAAAAGAAATCTTTGAAAGTAAAACAGCAACCCAAGAAGAAGTAAATAAAACTTTAGAATTATTGAAAGCAGCAATAAATGGTCTAAAAGTAAAACCAACAGATCCAAAGGAACCAACGAATCCAGTAGAACCAAAAGATCCTAAAGATGAAGATGATGACAAAAAGCCAGGAGTGCCAACTAAACCACAAACACCAAATAAACTAGAAACAATAAATAAAGTAAATAATGAGACAGTTAAACCTAATATACAAGATAAATCAACAAAAGCATCACTTCCTAGAACAGGGCAATCTTCTATGATATGGATAAATATTTTAGGAGCTACTTTATTAGCAATAGGAATATGGATAAATAAGAGAAAACATAAAGAAATATAAATTTAATTAAAAGGATAGGAGTTACTTAAAGCTCCTGTCCTTTTAGTAATATATAAAAGAATAAATTTCATTAGAAATATTAAGGCAAAAAGCTACAAATTATTTGCCTTTTAAATTAAGGTATGATATTATTAACTCAGATGGGTATATTTTACTTGGCATTATATGACACAGTTTAACAATTTAACTTAAGTTTAAAGAAGGCTGAAGTATCATATTCAGCAGGATAAAATACACTTTTATCTTTCTGGAATCAGGTGGAAATCCTGAGCAGATGCGCTACCGTGAGATTATAAGAAATTATAATCAAGTCGGGAACAGATTCTTTGATAAACGGAAAACTAACCTCGCATAATAGGTACAGTTTCAAGTAAAGTTCTACAGCATATATAGAGCTTCTGTTATGAGTATTTAATTACTTGTAATAGAAGCTCTTTTTGTTTATCTATAAAAAATAAGTAAGAAAAATGACATCAAAGAATAAGTTAGAATAAACTTATTTAGTTATAATTTACAGAAAACAAACAAAAGGGGGAATTAAATTGCAATTCAGAAAATCATATCGCTTATTAGCCATTGTCCTAACAGCAATCATTTTAGGTTCTTATTTTCCGATGGAATCTTTTGCAGCAGAAGAATATGACTCATATAATCTAGAAGAGTTAAAATTCTACATAGGCGATGAAGAAGTTAGCATGGAGGAAAACTTTTTTCAAGATAAATATTATCCGTACACCCTTAACTTACCAAGGGAAACAAGAGAGTTAAAAGTAAAAGCTGTTCCAGTTACAAAGGGTGCAAAGATTAAGATTTATAATGGAAGTGGTAATTGGTATGATATAGACGGTCCAGATTATACTACTACAATTACTTTTAAAGAAGAAGGTGGACTTGAAAATTTTAATGATGGAATGAAGAGGGGCATATCAATAAAAGTGATTCCAAATAATCCACCAAAAGTGTCCTGGAAGCCACAATATACAGTAAATGCAAATATATCTGGATATCCTAAACCTGAGATTAAAGGAACAAAAAAACAATTTATTTTTGAGCAACATCAAAAAGTTACTAAAGAAGAATTACTTGAAGGCGTTAAAGCTATAGATGAATTAGATGGAGATATAACGGATAAAATGGAAATTATTCCCTATACTCCTAAGTGGTATAAGGGAAATTTAGATACAAGGTTTTTAGTAGAAGATGGAATGATTAGGTATCATGTGAAAAATTCTCACGGACGAGTTGGTAATGCAGATATTCCTGTAAAAGTTATAAAAGAAAAACCTGCTGATTTAGACATTACTCCACCAGAATTCTTTGGATTAGAATCAAAGACTTTTCATATAGGAGAAATAGTTGACAAAGCCAAACTTTTAGAAGGTGTTACAGCAATAGATGATGTAGATGGAGATATAACAGATAAAATAGAAGTTATGCCAGACAGTATAAATACGAATAAACCACAAGAATGTTATGTTACTTATACTGTTAAAGATACAGCAGGAAATAGAACTGAAAAAAGAGTAAAACATATTATTATCGAAAAACCAATAGAACAAGAATATAAAGAAAAGAGGGTTCGTGAAATTATTGAAAGTAATGCTCCAAATTATTATGGAACAGGAAAAGGTTGGGAAGCTATAGATTTAGCTATTTATGGCAAACAAAATCTTATTCATAAAGAATCACTTTTGGCTAAATCAAAAGAAATTATAAAAAATAATCCTGAAAAAGTTACAGGGTATGAAAAAATTGCTATTTCTTTAACAGCAGCAGGGTTAGATGCTAGAAATGTTACATTGGAAAATGGTACAAAAATAGATTTAATTAAAAAAATTGCTAACTTTGATAATACGGAAACCCTTAATGACTATATTTGGGCTATTTTAGCTTATGATAGTGGAAACTATCCTGTTTCCAAAGAGAATAAATGGACAAGGAAGGATTTAATTGATTATATATTAAGGAATCAATTATCTGACGGTAGCTGGAGTATAGATAATAAATTAGGTTCTCAACTGGATGTAATTACTACAGCTACAGCTATATCTGCATTAGCGCCATATAAGGGAGATCCAGAGGTAGAAAAAGCTTTAGAAAAAGCTGTAAATGCTTTGGGAAGAGTAAAGACTAAAGATTATTGTTTTATTTATGGACCATATAATGCGGAAACTAGTGAATCTAGTTCTATGGTGCTAATTGCATTAGCATCTATGGGAATAGATCCTAATACAGATTCAAGATTTTCTGACAGTACAAAATCAGTTATTGATGGGCAGTTATCTTTTGTTAATGAAAAGAATCTTTTTAAGCATGTTAAGGTTTTTGTAGATGGGCATACTCCAGAGTCTAGTTCTGTAGCAACAGAGCGGGGATTTAGAGCATTAGCTACCTATATAAATGCACAAGAAAAAGGATATACACCATATCATGCATATCAATTTGCAGATTATGGTAGAGATGAAAAGGAGCCTGAACCTGTACCAGAAGCAGAAATAGATAAAACAAAATTAGAAGAAGCAATAAGTAGAGCTGAAAAGGTGGAGGTAGAAGATAAGACAGAAGAAAGTGTACAGGCATTAAATGAAGCAATATTAAAAGGAAAAGAAATTCTTGGAAAAGAAAAAGTAACTCAAGAAGAAATAGATAGTGCAGTAAGAGCAATAGAAGTATCAATAAATAATCTAGAAGATAAAGAAGATCCAAAAGAACCAGAGCCAAAACCAGAAATAGACAAGACGAAGCTAAAAGAAACAATAAACAAAGCAGAAAAAATAGACACAGAAGGAAAGACAAAAGATAGTATAAGAGCTTTAGAAGTTTCAATATTAAAAGGAAAAGAAATCTTTGAAAACGAAAAAATAACACAAGAAGAAGTGGATAACGCAGTAAAATCAATAGAAGATTCAATAAATAGCTTAAAAGATGAAGAAAATCCAACTAAACCAACGAGTCCAATCAAACCACAAACACCAAATGATTCAGAATATCCACCCAAACCAACTAAACCACAAAAACCGAGTGAATCTGGAACAATAAATAAAGCAAATAATGTATCAACTAAACCTAATACACAAAACAAACCAACAAAAACATCTCTTCCCAAGACAGGACAATCTTCAATGATGTGTATAAGTATTTTAGGAGTTATGTTGTTATTAGTCGGAACAAAGATATGGCTAGATAAGAAAAAAGGAAGAGAAGTATAGAAGTATCATTCTGATAAAGGGTATCTATATAAACTTTAAATTTTGAAAAGGGGTGATGCCCATGGGAGAGATTTATCCATGATATAGAATGGCAGCACTATATCATGGGAGGGAAAAAGCTGCCAAGGGAATATATAAAAAAATAATTAAAAGGGGGATACAAAATGACTAAAAGTGTAAGTAGGAAAACAGTATCATTGTTATTGGCATTTGTAATGGTATTTGGTGTGTTGTTAATGCCAAATATTACAGAAGCTAAGGATGCAGATATTGATAAAACAGAAGAAGGATCTTATATCAAGTTAGAAACCAAAACTAATGATAAAAATAAAAAAGAGAAGAGTAAAGATTATATTAGAATTACTACTATACCCGATGAAAATAACGAGGGATATAAAAATGTAGTTCGTGGAAATATTTTTCTTACCTATCCAGAAGATACTAAAGCTGATTTAACAGCAGTTCCTGTAACATTAACTGCACAGAAAGAATTTGGTTTTACTTTAAATGGTAAAACTGTTGAAGCAGGTGATTCCGATGACTTTACATTAGACTTAACTAAAGAAAATATAGCAGAATTAAATATACCAGAAGGATATAAAGATGAAGATAAAAAAGAATATGAAGAAGGTTCATATGTTATAACAGGTGCAAAAGAAGGGGAAAAAATCACTATAACTACTGAAATTAATGTAGATAACCCTAAGAATTGGTTAACTGGAGACTATGAAGAAATATCAGGATTTCCAGTACCTGACCCAAAGGATCCAGAGAATAGTAAAGACGTTGATTATGTTCAAAATGCCATTACTGGATTTGACTCTGGAAAGCTAATAGATATTTTTAATGTAGATGTTGGTACTACTGCTATGGATGTATTAGCTATGTTTGGTGAAAAAAACGATATGGATATCACAGGAATTTCTCAGGGTTATATTAGTTACATGGGACGAAATGGATATAATCAAATAGGTGAATTCGATATAAACTCATATTCAGGATGGATGTATACAGTAGATGAAGGAGAAGGAAAGTATTTTCCAAATGTAGGAGCATCTGCTAAAACTTTTGATAGAGATACAAAAATGATTTGGCACTTTACTATGGCTTACGGCCAAGATATAGATGCACCTTGGGGAGAACCAGGTGGCGATCCAGGTATGCCATATAGTATTTCAGCACATAATCTATATAGAACTCAAAAGAACTTAACTATAGGTGACATTGTTTCACAGTGGGCAAATAGTAACCGTCCAGTAGAATCTATAAAATAATATTAAGAAATAAATAAGGCAAGGGATATCTTTGTCTCTTGCCTTATTTTAAAAGTTGAAAAGAGGAGTGTAATAAATAATGATGAAGAGAAATCTACAATTATGGGCAATAGTTTTAATTGGCTCAATACTTCTAACATCTTTCCCATTTGCTGTATTTGCTCAAGATAGTACAGAATCAAATGTTCCAACTCCAGAAGAACTTGGATTTAAATTTAATGTGGAAAAAAAGGAAATTACAAAATATAAAGGAAATGAAACAGAAATTAATATACCTAGTGAATTTAATATAAATGGAAAAGTAGTTCCCGTAGAAAGCATTGGATTTATGGCTTTTGCAGGCAATGAAGCTATAACTAAAGTAACTATTCCAGGAAGCATAAAAACAATTGGAAAATCTGCTTTCATATTGTGTTCAAATTTACAGGAATTGACTTTACAAAAAGGTCTTGTAGAAATAAGGGAAAGTGCTTTTTCAAACACAGAAATTTCAAAAGTCCATATTCCTAGTAGTGTCAAAACTATAGGGAAAGAAGCTTTTAGTGATTGTATGAATTTAGAAGAAGTAACCCTTGATGAAGGATTAGAAGTAATAAGTGAAGGAGCATTTCGTAAAACAGGGATAAAAGAAATAACCATTCCTTCAACTGTTGAAAAGATAGGAAAAAATATTTTTTATATGAATAAAGTGATAGAGAAAATAACTATCATGAATAATAAGGAAAACATAGATATTGCAGAAAAAGCTTTTCCGAAAGATATAGAAGTTATTTATAAGGGAAATGAACAACCAGAAGAAAAGGAAAATGTAGTTCCAGATCCTAATCTAAGAAAAGCAATAAATCGTTATATAAATAAAGAAGAAAGAACTGATGATCAACCAATAATAAAAGAAGATTTAATGGGTATGCAGAAATTAAATTTAGACGAGATTTCTGAAGAAGAAAGAAAAGAAATTAAGGATATTAGTGGTTTAGAGAATCTAACAAATGCTTATAGCCTTTATTTAAAAGGTACAAGTGTAACAAATCTCGAACCAATTAAGAACTTAAAAAATCTAGAAACTATTCAATTAGGAGGTAGCTGTTATGCAGAAGGTCATGCTCCATGGCATGGACATGATAATACAAAGTGGCGTTCTCCTCTAAAAGATGTTAGTATATTAGCCAATTTAGAAAATCTAAATACCATTTGGATTAATGACTCTAATGTAGAGGATATATC
Source organism: Clostridiaceae bacterium (assembly GCA_019391515.1). Lineage (GTDB taxonomy): Bacteria > Bacillota > Clostridia > Tissierellales > Sporanaerobacteraceae > Anaerosalibacter. The sequence goes on from JAHXQP010000002.1 coordinate 6,116, forward strand.
TCCTTTGAGAGATTTAAAAAAGCTTCAAAAAGCTCATTTACAAAGAAATAAGGTCAATAGTGTTGAATGTTTAAGAGATGCTCCAATTGCCAGTAAAATTGGCAACCAACTATTCTTACAAGGAAATTGTATTGGAGATTTTTCACCTCTAAAAGACAAAGAAGCACTTAGGGGAACGGGAACTGTTGGACAAACTGTAAAAATTATTCCAGATGGTATAGAATTTTACAATCCATTAAAGTATAGAGATGGTAAATATATAATATTGCCAGAAAATGATTATATAGAAAATACAGGAGATATAGGTGACAAGTTAAAAATTATAAAAGCACCTGAAACAGAGGATATTATTGAAATGAAACTAGGTACAAGTTATAATGCGGATACATTGTTCGTAGATATTTCAAATGTAAGAGATAAAATAGAAGATTTAGATTTAGAAAAGTATAAAGTACATTTTGATGTGTACGGGAAGCAAGAAAATGCTATGATTGGAACAATATATAATTCTAATGTACAAGTATGGAATAATAAAGGACAAGAATTAACCAATGACAATAATCTTTCCTACATATGGGAATTACCTGATGGGAAATACACTTATAAAGTTTCTCATCCAGACTATAAAGATGTAGAAGGTGAATTTGAAGTTAAGGGAGAAGCAACAAAAGTAGAAGTTCCTTTATCATATGACTTAGAGAAACCCGGAAACTATGCATATCCTACAATTGAATCCTTAGAAATTCTTGATCGTGCAACAAAAAGAGTACTAGGGAAAGGAACTTTTGATGGTCAAATCATTTCAGTAGTTATTGAAGATCCAAAAGATAGGGAATTGGTTTACAATGGTAGAGCTATGATAAAAGCTGAGACAAAAAATGCACTGTCTTATGAATGTAATACAGAAGCTAGTCCATCAAGTACTAAATTTACAGAGACAGATGGGTCTATTGATGATCTAAATGGAAAATATTCATCAGTAGATCATCCTTTTAAAAAAGATAGTCTAACCTATATGATGTTAAAAGGGAAAGGTGGATTAGAAAATCATTATGGAATAGTTATTAAAGAAAAGGAAAATCAACATGCAGTTATATTCAATACTAGTGCTGATAAATCTGGAACAAGTTTAGGAAGTTTGAGAATACCTACAGGAAATCTCTCTGCTAATAAATATTGGGAAGTTTTTAGATTTGTTCAGTTAGTAGATCATGGAGAAAAAGCTATTGAACCTTTAAAGTATATTAAAGATACTTATGATAAAGTTGCTCGTTTATATCATAAAGGCGGAGCATTTGAAGGATGGTATTATAAAAAAGATTGGGTGCAAAAATTTGATTTTGATGAACCAATTGAAAAAGATGTTGAAATCCATGCAAGGTTTTCCAATAGTAGCAATATAAATGAATTTCCAGATCCGTTTACAGTACGTTTTGTAGGACCAGAAAGAGATGGAGTAAATGAAGGTAAAAAAACATATGCAAGGCTTTATTATAATAAGAATGGAGAGTGGGTTGAAAGATATCATGGATCAGATCCAGTTAAGGTTCAAAAGGTAGGAGATGAACTAAGGTTTAAAATTGATATTGTTGATGAAGAATATGATTTGGGATACCTATGTGCGATGTACAATGGAAGAAAGTTGCCTATTACTCAACACAAAGATGGTAGTTTTAGTTTTGTGCCAGGTCCATCCCAAGATAGTTCAATATTTAACAAGAATGTGGTGTATTATGATATTATAAAGAAAGAATATCAGAAGAATTCATTTGATGTTAATAAGCAACATAATATTCATCTTTTATCAGAAGGATCACCTTTAGGACCAACTTTAGTATTAGAAAACATGAGCAGTCCTTATAATTCTTTTAACATTGCTCAAGAGGGAAACACAGTCCTATTAAGAGTGGGAGGGTATGAACTAGAAGATGTATTTGTAAAATCTTCTAGTGGCAAAAATATAAATCTTATTCAAGTAAAGGATGAAGAAATTACAGAAAAAGGTTATAAAAATCAATATTATAAATTTACCATGCCATCAGAAGATGTGGATATTATAGCAAGAGGTGAAGGTGTAACTCCTACTGTAGATCGTTTATTAACTTTTAAAGTAAAAGATGAGAATGGAAATGAAATTGATCCAAGTAAAGTAGAAAAATTAGTAGTATCTACTGCTCCTTATGAATATATTATCAAAGATATAACTCAACCAACAAAAATAGCATCTAATGCATCTGGTAGAGGATATAACTATATGTTATCTATTAAAGGTCAGGGAGCTTTCTATGGAAGATTCCATTTAGATAAAGACAGGCCTGATGAAGTAGTATTAACAATTGATATGTCGGAAGAAATTAAAAAGACTAAAGAAGATGTACAGCGTTTAGTGGATGTAGCTAAAGGCGTTCTTAAAGAAAAAGATAAATATAGCACAAAATCCATAGAGAATCTAGAAGCGGAAATTGAAAATGCAGAACAAGCTATAAAATTGCAAAGTGGATATAATAAGGCGTTTTTTGAATTAACCAATGCCATTGATGGATTAGAAAAACTAGAAGACCCAGAAGTACCAGAAGTAGATAAAACTAAGTTAAAAGAAGCAATAGATGAAGCAAAAAAGATAGGAACAGAAGGTAAAACAGAAGAAAGTGTAAAGGCCTTAAATGAAACAATATCAAGAGGAAAAGAAATACTTGAAAAGAAAGAGGCAACTCAAGAGGAAGTAAATAATGCAGTGAAGGAAATAGAAATAGCAATATCTAATCTGAAAGATAAAGAAGAACCAGAAATAGATAAAACAAAATTAGAAGAAGTAATAAATAGAGCTGAAAAGGTAGATATAGAAGGTAAGACAGAAGAAAGTGTAAAGACCCTAGAAAATGCAATATTAAAAGGAAAAGAAATACTAGGGAAAGAAAAAGTAACTCAAGAAGAAATAGATAGTGTAGTAAGAGCAATAGAAGCAGCAATGAGTAATCTAGAAGATAAAGAAGAACCAGAACCAAAACCAGAAATAGACAAGACTAAGTTAAAAGAAGTACTAAACAAAGCAGAAAAAATAGACATAAAAGACAAAACAGAAGAAAGTATAAAAGACTTAAATAATGCAATATCAAAAGGAAAAGAAATCTTTGAAAGTAAAACAGCAACCCAAGAAGAAGTAAATAAAACTTTAGAATTATTGAAAGCAGCAATAAATGGT
>JAHXQP010000010.1 GCA_019391515.1 Clostridiaceae bacterium
TATTTGAATAATAAAAAGGATTATTTAATTTATGAGTTGTGGGGATATTCAAAGATACAAATATATTGTATTTTGAATAAAATTTTGTATAAAACGTTGTTTATAACTATATTTGCATGTAATTTAGTTATGATTGGAATTATATATATATTTAACTTAACTAGTATGTTGTTTAAATTTATTCCTATAACAATAGTATTAAATTTAGTTGTGGTATTATTGTTATTCCTATTTTCTGTTATTTTATTCGCATTATCTTTTGCTAATTTGAATAATAAAGATGAAAAAAAGAGACTCTCAAAGATAAGATTTATTGCTAGTCTATCAAAATTTTGTTTAATATTACTAATAATATTATTATTTAAAAATTTTTCTAATGAAAAATCTATACTTAAGAAAAATCAAGACAGTTTAGGTTTGTGGGAAAATACTGAAAATCTCTTTAATATATGTGCAATGTATTCACCTATATATGAGGATTTAGCTTTAGAGGGTGAACATAATGATAAGGTATTAAAGGTGTATAAAGATTTAAGTAGGTTAAATAAAGTTTTTATAATCAATTCAATTAATTTTGAACGTTCACGAATTTTAAACCCTTATAATGAAGAGATAGATTATACTTATAAGGGGAATATAAAAAATAAAGAGGATTTATACTCTCCTCATGGTAGAAATATAATGGTAGATAAAAACTATTTAAAAAGACATTTGATAAAAACTTCTTTTGATAAAAAAAATGTTCTTGATAAAATAGATTATAATGACGATGTTTTAAATGTATTGGTTCCACAAAAATTAAAAAAACATGAAAATACTATAAAAAAAACATATAGAGAATGGTTTTATTTTCAAAAAGTTCATGTGTCTAATATGTATAAGGAGGCTAGTAATCAAAAATTAAGTAAAAAGAAAATTGATGATTTAAAAATAAACTTAATTTATATACAAAATAACCAAGCTTATTTTACTTATAATAGTAATGCTGGAGATTATCTTAATATGGTTAAAGATCCAATAGTTACTGTATATACTGAAAATGTAGATAATTCTATTTTGGCTTCAACCTTAGGAGGAGCCATATTTCTAGAGTCAAAGAATGAATATAGTGCATTAGAAGAAATCAAGAATATTACACAAAGATATAATGTTTATGAATTAAATGCAATTTTATCTGTGTATGATAAAAAAGGACAAGAAATTAGTCAGATAGAAGATAAAATAGATAGATTAATGCTAAATATTATAATTGTATCTGTGATATTAACTCTGTTAATGATAGTTATAACATATGTTTATTATAAGTCTTATATATCAAAAATTATTATAAAATCTTTATATGGTTACAATTTTATAACGACTTATAAAGATCTACTCTTATCTAATTTATTTATGTATATTTTAGTATTTTTACTTCTGATTATTGTATATAAAAAAATATATATTTATACGGTTATAGTTACTATTTCAATGTTATTTATAGATTTTATTATAGCAAGAACTGTAAATGTGGTTTTACTCAATAAAGGCGAGATTAAGTTTATTAAAGGGGAATTAAAATGATAAAATTATTAAATATTAATAAAAGTTTTGACGAAAGAGTAGTTTTATCAGATATATCACTATCTATAAAAAAGAATGAATTTGTTTGTATAACTGGGGAAAGTGGTGTTGGTAAAACTACATTATTGAATATTATAGGATTGTTGGACAAGCCAGATGATGGAGAAGTCAACTTGTGTGGGGAAACCACATTTTCTAGAAAAGATATATTAGAACTTAGGAAATATTTTTTTGGTTATATATTTCAAGATTATTTATTAATGCAAGATGAAACAGTTGAAAAAAATATTAATATAGCTAAAAAATATAATAAACAAATTACTAATAAAGATATAGATGAAGTTATAGAAAAAGTAAGGCTTGATAATAGTTATTTAAATAGAAAAGTATGTTATTTAAGTGGGGGAGAGCAACAAAAAGTTGCTCTTGCAAGAATAATGTTAAAACCATATGAATTAGTTTTAGCTGACGAACCTACTGGAAATCTAGATTATAAAAATAAAAGAGAAGTTATTGAAATTTTTAAAGATATAAAAAAGTCTGGCAAGACAATAATTTGTGTTACACATGATAAAGATGTTTCAGATTCAGCAGATAGAATTATAAGGTTAAAAAAATTATAATTCTGATTTTATAAATAGATGATTATTGTATAATTGTATGTGGAAACTATATATAAATAAAAACAAAATTTTAGCAAGTTGGATATATTCTTAATAAATATTGTAAAAAGGGGAGACAATATGAAAAAAAATAAAAAAAGAATTTTAACAATTTTTTTTATATTAATTTTTTGTTCAATATTAGTTTTTATTATAAGTAGATATGGATTAGATCATTCAGTTATAATCTTTAAAAGAATAATAAATTTATTCAAATTATAAAGTGGTTAGTTTTACATATTATGTATTACCACAAATTTTGTTGAAAAACTATACATATTGATATAACTAGGTAAGACATGTTTCTTACTTTATCCCTTTTCATTTTTGGTTTTGAAATTTGTCACAACTTGCCATATCTTTAGAGAAAGACTTGGGGTTATCATGCTTGGAAGAAAGGTTTTAGTCCAGATCTTATTAGTGTTAAATATGTTGAATAATTTGAGAAAATTAAATAAAAAAATATGGGCATCTTCTAAATGGAGAATAAAAAATAAAAAAGAGGTTTTTTAAAATGAAAGCACAGGTAGATAAAGATACCTGTATTGGTTGTGGATTATGTCCAAGTATATGTCCGGAAGTTTTTGAAATGGACGATGATGGCAAAGCAGTAGAATATAATGAGGATGTTCTTGAAGGACTATCAGATAGTGCTAAAGAAGCTGAAGAGTCATATCCAGTAGCTGCTATAATAGTTGAATAGCTTTTAAATTAAAATACATAGCTAGAATTTTAGCTATGTATTTTCACTTCTTGATACTAAATGTAATATGTAATATAATATTCACTATAATAATATTATATTTAAAAATAGAAGGATGTGTTTGTGGTGGGGTGTATTAGAAGGTATTGCACAGCAGCTATAGTTTTAATAGGAATGTTGGCAACCACAAGTTTTGCTAATGCTGGGGGGCATTTACAAGATACTGAGCCTATAAAAGAGGAAACAATAAATATAATAAAAGAGAAGAAAGATATATTTAGGGAAAAAAGAAAAGCTAAGGCTAAAAAAAGAAATATTTTGAAGACAAAAGAAGGAAAAAAAGCTTATAAGGTTATAGATAAAACATTTTTATTAGACAAAGCTAGTGCAGAAGGAAGAGTTGTAGATGAATTAGAATCAGGAGAAATTATATATCTTATAAATAGCCATGGAGGATATGGACTATTTATAACTAAAAATTCTAATAAAGGATTTGTAAAACTTAATGAAGTAAGTGAAGAATCGGAAGAACTAATAAATATAACTACTGGCGTTTCAAAAGTTACTAGTACCATATTTAATGAAGATGAATCTTCTCATAGTCTTGTAAAAGGTGATAGTGTGTTGATTAAAGACTATGATGAAGATGAAAAAGAATATATAATTGTAGATAAGTTTGGAAAAGAATTCAAATTTTCTTCAGATGATATTGCTTTAAATGGCAATCCAGCTATAGCTTCAAGAAATAGAGTTTTAAATAGAAATTCCGACTCAAAAGAAATTGTAGATAAATTAAATTTTAAAATCGGTGATATGTTGTATCCGAATACCTTAGGAGAAGATAAAGGAGTTAAAACTCAAAGTTTAGATCCCATGAATTTAAGAAATAAAAATATACTTAATAGAAGAATGACAACTAATCTTGATTAGCTCAAATCTCGGGCTAATCTTTTCTATATCCCTATAAAGAGGAGGAGTCAAAATGGAAGAGGGTATCACTAAGAAAGAGAAGATTGCTAGAATTATTAGTGTTTTAACAGTTGTACCAATGGTTGCTTTTTTCACAATCACTTTATTGTATATTAAATTTAAGGAAGAGTTTATAAGTCCTTTATGGTATTTTCACTCTATATTATTTCTAACTATATTACCCATATCCGCTTATCCACTAAAACATATATTGCCAAGATATAAAAACACAGGAAGGGGTGGAGAAAGGAAACTTGCATTTATTTTAGCAGTATCGGGTTATGTTATAGGAAGTTTTCTTGTTTTATTACTTAGAGGACCCCTTATTGTTAAAAAAATATTTGCTGCCTATGTTGCCTCAGGAATACTTTTGGCTTTTGTAAATAAAACTTTAAAATTTAAAGCCAGTGGACATGCTTGTGGAGTATCAGGACCTATTACTCTTTTGTATCATTTCTTAGGCAAGCCTATTATTTTGTTGTATTTAATTATGCCCTTAATATTTTGGTCAAGAATAAAAATGAAAAGACATACATATAAAGAATTAGTAGCAGGAACTTTAGTGGGGATATTTTCCACTGTATTAGGCTTATGGTTGCTATAGATATGCAGTAGTTTTAACTTGTTTTTTCCATATTATATGATAAAATTATTTAAGCACAACCAAAATTATTATAAGGGGGATTTTTATGGCTAATATACTAAAAGGTAAGGAAGTTGTAAAAAAAGTTAAGGAGTCTATGGAGAGGAATGTGAAAGATCTAAATAATAGAGGTGTTACTCCTACTTTAGCCATAATTAGATTAGGAGAAAATCCAGACGATATAGCATATGAAAGAAGCATACTTAAAAATTGTGAAACCGTAGGAATAGAGGGAGAGGTTTATGAAAAAGATGTAAATATTTCTACAGAAGATTTGATTTCTTTAATAGAAGAACTAAATGTAGATAACAATATTCATGGTATTTTAATATTTAGACCATTACCAAAACATATAGATGAAGATATAATAGCTAAAACTATTAGTCCTTTAAAAGATGTAGATTGTATGAATCCATTGAACTTAGAGAAAATATTTGAAGGAAATATGGAAGGTTTTGCTCCATGTACTCCAAAAGCAGCAGTAATGATTATGGATCATTATAATATACCCTTAGAAGGGGCACATGTAGTGATTATAAATAGAAGTATGGTAGTAGGCAGGCCACTATCAATGATGCTTTTAGGTAAAAACTCTACTGTAACTATTTGTCATTCTAAAACTAAAGATTTAAAAGGTTTTACTAATAGTGCAGATGTTGTAGTAACTGCATTAGGCAGACCAAAGTATGTAACTGATGAATATTTTAATGAGAAAAGTGTTGTAATAGATGTAGGAATAAGTTTTGATGAAAATGGAAAAATGGCAGGGGATGTAGATTTTGATAATGTATCTTCAAAGGTTAAAGCTATCACACCAGTCCCAGGAGGAGTAGGGAGCTTGACTACGTCTATTTTACTAAGCCATGTAATACTTGCGGCAAAGAGTCTTTAAAAAAAGACTCTTTTTTTCTTTTTTATACAAAACTAGTCAGTTTTCTCTGAAGGAAAATATAGATAGGATATAGAATAGAAAAGGGGATAGAAGAATATGGAGCATGGGAGGGATAAATTTGAGATTAATATTAGATACTATTGATGAAAATCTAATAGTTAAATTTAAGGGGGAATTAGATCATCATACTACAGAGGAAGCTAGAAATAAAATTGATATGTGGTATTTTGAAAAAAGAAAGAAAAATATAATATTTGATTTAAGAGAATTAAATTTTATGGATAGTTCAGGCATTGGACTTATAATGGGAAGGTATAAAACCTGTAAAGAAAATGGAGGAGAAGTGTTTATAGTTAGTTCTAGTTCTAATATAGAGAGAATTTTACGTATGTCAGGAATTTATAAAATAATAAGTGTCTATCCAACAGTTGATTCTATATTAGAAAATAGTTTAGAGGGGTGATAGTTGATGAAAAATAAAAATTATATGAAATTAGAGTTTGCTAGCAAATCTACTAATGAAGCTTTTGCAAGGGTAGTAGTGGCTGCCTTTGCTTCCCAATTGGATCCTACTATAGAAGAAATATCAGATATAAAAACTGCTGTTTCTGAGGCAGTGACAAACTCTATAATACATGGATATGAAAATGTTGAAGGAATGGTCACTATAGAAAGCAGAATAGTTGATAATGAAATAGAGATAATAATTAAAGATGAGGGAAAGGGTATTGATGATTTAGAAAAAGCTTTGGAACCTTTTTATACATCTAAACCAGAGTTAGAAAGATCAGGGATGGGTTTTACAGTAATGGAGACTTTTATGGATAAATTGGAAGTAGTATCTGAACTGGAGAAAGGGACTAAGGTAAGAATGATAAAAAAGTTTAAAAGCCTTCCTAATAAGGAGTAGATGCTATGACTAGGGTGGATAACAATGAAAAAGGACTTTTAAGTCATGAAGAAACTATGAAGCTTATAAAAGAGTCTCAAAAAGGTAGTGAAGAAGCAAAAGATATATTAGTTAATAGAAATATAGGTCTTGTAAGAAGTGTATTAAAAGGTTTTACCAATAGAGGTTATGATACTGAAGATTTATTTCAAATAGGATGTATAGGGCTTTTAAAGGCTATAGATAAATTTGATACAAGCTATAACGTTAAATTCTCTACATATGCCGTTCCAATGATTATAGGAGAGATAAAGAGATTTTTAAGAGATGATGGAATTATAAAGGTAAGCAGGTCTTTGAAGCAGACTACAATAAGGGTAAAAACTGCTTCTGAAAAATTAGCTAAAGAATTGGGAAGAGAAGCTACAATACAAGAAATAGCTGATGAAATAGGTATGGATAAAGAAGATGTAGTAGTAGCTTTAGATTGTAACTATCAACCTGATTATTTACATGACATAATACATGAAAGTGATGGTTCACCTCTTTTCTTAATAGATAAAATAAGTTCAGATGAACAAGATGAAAAGGATATTATTGAAAAAATTATTTTAAAAGAAATGTTAAGTAAATTAAAACCTAGAGACAGGCAAATAATTGTAATGCGTTATTTTAAAGATAAAACTCAGGTTGAGGTGGCTAAAATGTTGGGTATATCCCAAGTTCAAGTATCTAGAATAGAAAAGAGAATATTGAAGGATATGAGAGGGATGTTAGCAGAGGCATGAAATCATGCCTTTATTTTTTTTTTGAATTAAAAAAAAATAAAGGTAAATAATAAAGGTGAAGAATAAAAGAAATAGGAGTGATTTAATGGAGAAAAAACCTAGAAAGGTTTTAATATTAGCTTTAGTACTTATAATCTCTTTTTCTATTGGGATAATATTATACCAGAACAATAATAAATCTAATAAGACCATTCCTAAAAAAGCAAAATTTGTAGACAATATTAGTTATTATGTAAATTGGGGTGAGGAACATAGATAAAGATCAAGCTTATATAAAATTAGAGTCTAGATATACTGTTAAACCAAATAGTGATGTTTATTTAACTGATGTAGCTGAAATATATTGTAACAATCCAAGTGTACAGAAATTTTTAGAGTCTCTTAAAGTATATAAATCTAAAAATGAAGAAATATATGAATTTGTATCTACTATAGATATTTTAAGTAAAATTGAAAATCAAAGGGACAATATAGATGTAATAATGATTGGAGAACCTGAAGTTTTAATTGAAGTCAAAAAATCAGAGGAAAAGAGTAAAATATTTGAATACTTTAAAGTATTGGTAGTATGCTTAGTTTTATTTTTTGGAGCAGGATTGGCTATTATATATTTTCACGAAGATGTAAATATGCAAAAATGTATGGAAAAAATTTTCTATATTATTACAGGAGAATATCAGAAAAATCCTTTGGTTGTACTTGTACCATATTCTTTAGGTATAGGCATAGGTATTGGTGCTTTTTTTAGTCCTGTATTTAGTGTTAAATCTAAACGAAAAGAGCCAGGACCATTGGAAGTTGAGATGGATCAATATAATAAGGAACTAGATGAATATATTGTTGAAAAAATAAAAAATACAAATAAACCTCTTCAATAGGTGGTGGTATGTTGTCAAGGGTTGTATCAGCTTTTATAGGTTTATCAACAGGAATAGTAGTGGGAAATGCAGCTGGTGCTTTTATTTCTTTATTGGGTGTAGTACCAAGGTTAGCCCAGATAAGTGATACAGATGGAAAAATACCTTTATATGAGTGGGTTTTGATTTTATCAATGACAATGTTTAGTTTTACATTTTTTTTCGATTTTTCATTTAAACTTAATAAATATTTATCCATTATATCAGGGTTGTTTTTTGGTACTTTTGTGGGACTATTTGCTTCTGCGTTAGCAGAAGTTTTAAATGTAATCCCAGTTTTATCTAGAAAGATGGAAATAACTGAGTATATACCTTTTTTAATTGTTTCAATATTATTAGGAAAGGTATCAGCTTCACTATTAAACTGGTTAGTATTAGTAAATTACAAATAGAGAGGAGAATATTATGGACAGATTAAATAAAAAGGAATATGAGAAATATGCAGAAAAGAAGATTCCAAAACCTACATATTTTAAAAATATATTTTGGGCTTTTATTGTAGGTGGATTGATATGTACAATAGGTCAGTTAATTAGAAATTGGCTTTTTTCAAGAGGATTAAATGAAAAACAAGTGGCTGCTGGAACTTCCATAATGTTAGTATTTATGGGTTCTTTCTTAACTGGCATTGGAGTTTATGATAGATTAGGCAAGGTTGCAGGTGCAGGTTCAACAGTACCTATTACTGGATTTGCCAATTCTATAGTATCTCCAGCTATGGAGCATAAAAGGGAAGGCTATGTTTTTGGAGTGGCAGCTAAGATGTTTACAATAGCGGGACCAGTTTTAGTATATGGAGTAGGAAGCTCTATTTTAGTTGGGATAATTTATTTATTATTTGGAGGTGGAAGATAATATGGGTTTAAAGAGGGTTGGAAATCAGACAGTGAAACTGGAAAATCCTCCATCTATTATTAGTACAGCTAGTATTGTAGGACCTAAAGAAGGGCAGGGACCTTTAAAAGAGTATTTTGATATGATTTTAGAAGATGATCTTTGGGGAACAGAATCTTGGGAAAAATGTGAGAGCAAATTGCAGGAAGAAGCGGTAAGGATGGCTTTAACTAATGCAGCATTGTCAGAAAGTGATATAAATTATCTTTTTTCGGGAGATTTGTTAAATCAAATTATTTCATCTTCATATTGTGCTAGACAATTGAGCATTCCTTATTTTGGTCTTTATGGTGCATGTTCTACTATGGCCGAGTCATTGAGTTTAGGAGCTATGACTGTAGATGGTGGGTTCGCTGAAAAGGTTGCTTGTGTGACTTCCAGCCATTTTAGTTCAGCGGAAAGACAATTTCGCTATCCTTTAGAGTTTGGAAATCAAAGATCATTTTCTGCACAATGGACTGTTACAGGTGCTGGAGCAGCTATATTATCTTCTTCAGGGGAAGGACCTTTCATTACATACGTAACTACAGGAAAGGTTATTGATCCAGGGATAAAAGATGTAAACAATATGGGAGCAGCTATGGCACCAGCAGCAGTTGATACTATTTCAAACCATTTTAAAGACACAGGATATAATCCAGATGATTATGATTTAATAATAACTGGAGATTTAGGTTCTGTAGGCAAAGCAATAACATCTGATTTAATGAAAGAACAAGGATATGATATATCAGAAGTATTCAATGATAGTGGGGTTAAAATATTTTATCACGAAGAACAGGATACCCATTCTGGAGGAAGCGGATGTGGTTGTTCAGCAGTAGTATTTGCTGGTTATGTATATAAGGAACTTTTGAAGGGAAGTTTAAACAAGGTTCTTTTAATTTCTACAGGTGCTCTTCACTCTTCCGTCAGTACCCAGCAAGGTGAATCTATACCAGGCATAGCACATGCAGTAACTATAAGCAATTCAATAGAGTAGAGGAGGCTTAAAAAAATGGACTATCTTAAAGCTTTTGTAATTGGTGGGATTATATGTGTTATAGGACAAATTTTGATGGATACTACTAAATTGACTCCTGCTCATATTCTTGTAATATTTGTTACATCTGGAGTTATACTTACAGCCGTAGGTATATATGAACCTTTAATTAAATATGCTGAAGCAGGAGCCTCTGTACCTTTACCAGGGTTTGGATATGCCCTTTGTAAGGGAGCTACTGAAGGCGTAAAGAAAAACGGTCTTATAGGAGCTTTTACTGGAGGATTGGAGGCTACTGCTGGAGGTGTAGCAGGGGCTATTATATTTGGATATATTATGTCTGTAGTATCAAATCCTAAAACAAAAGACTAAGGAATTTTTCCTTAGTCTTTTGTTTTGATTTTATTATTTAGTTGCCGTTGCCTCCCGGTTCAGGTTTTCCAGAATCATCAGGTGTTTCAGGATCTTCTGGTTCATCTGTTGGATCTTTAGGTTTTTCAGGATCTTTAGGTGGTTCCACATCGTTATTATTTTTATCATCTTTTTTATCTTTATTTTCATCTTCATCTTTTTCTTTATTCTCATCTTCTTTAGGCTCTTCTTCCAATTTATCATCTTCATCTTCTTCAGGCTTTTTTTCTAGAATATCCATATGAGCTTCGCAATATCCACTAGGGACTGTACCTTGTACGAATAGTTCTGTTATTATATTTGCTTCAGGATCTGCACTACATAATGAACTAGGTAGTTTTCCAGATTTAGTACATATACTAGCACTTACGATACCTTCTGGTCTATCGAAACTTTTATTTTTCAGTCCTTCATGAGCTTTAGTCATTGTCTTCTTCCATAGACTAGAAGCCATAGAGCTTCCTTGATTTAGTTTAATTGCAGGCGAATCATTACCTATCCACACTGCTGATACATAATATGGTGTATATCCAACAAACCAAGCATCTGCATTTTCTTGAGTAGTACCTGTTTTACCAGCTGTAGTCATATTAGGAATGGCTGCTCTTTTTGCTGTACCATTCGATACAGTAGTTCTCAAAATATCAGTCATTATATAAGCTACTTGTGGAGATACTACTTTATTTTTCTTTGGTTGATTGTCTATCAATACATTTCCATTTCTATCTAATATCTTAGTGAAAGCTATAGGTTCTATATAGGTTCCATTGTTTGCAATAGAGCCATAGGCAGCTGTCATTTCTAATGGAGTAAGGCCTCTTGTCATACCACCAAGCCCTAAAGCTGCAAGGTTTTCATCATTACTATTTTTATTTTCACTGCGGGATACAAAATTATCATTTTCAGGTTTATCTTTATTAACAATTCCCATTTTAGATAGATATTCTATAGAAGTATCTATACCAATGGATTCTAAAGCTTTAACAGAGTTAACATTTATAGATTGTTCTACAGATTTTCTAACTGGAGTAGGTCCCCGATATCCTTTATACCAGTTGGTTGGCCACAATCTGCCAGCTCCATCATAATGAGGAGCATCATCAATAGCAGTAGCTGCAGTAAATCCATTATCTAATGCTGGTAAATATACAGCAATAGGTTTTATAGATGAACCAGGTTGTCTAGGAGAAGCGGTAGCTCTATTTAATAGCTTATTACCTTGAATATCCCTTCCACCTACCAATGCTTTTATTTGGCCATTATGATGATCCATAATTACTGTAGCAGATTGAGGTTGAACAACCCCGTCATTACTTCTAAAGAAATAATTATTAGCTATAATTAAATTACCATTCCCATCTATTGAATAAAAATCTTTGTTTTCAGCTAAAAATTTCTTAGAAATAATTAATTCTTTATTGTCCCCTATGCTATAGGTATTTTCGCCAAGAGCTAAAGATCCTACTGTATGGGTAACTAAATTTCTCTTGTCATTAATAGTATAATAATCAGTAATATCTATACTTTTAGTATAGGGTTTCAGCTTCTTATTGTTGATTATTAAATTATCATTTTCAAGTTGAAAAGTACCTTTTTCAATTTTTAGGTTGAAGTTTTCATCAAATAGGTTTTGTTGATTATAATAGATGATGTTATTTCTATCATCTCTAATATTTCTATTTCCATCTAAAGACCAGCTTATTAGTACAGGTTTTCCTGAGCCACCTGGATTTCCAAATAGTATTTCTGTAAAGTTTCTATATACTTCTTCTATTTTATGTTGCATTTCTATATCCATAGTAGAATAAATTTTTAAACCACCAGTATATAATTCTTTTTCTGCTTCTTCTTTTGTATAGCCAAGTTTTTCAACTAGGGCATCGATGGCTTGGGATTTAACAAAATCATTAAAATAGGAAGAAATACCTTTTATCTTCTTTTCTCCAGGTTTTAAGTCTTTTTTAACATCTTCGTTTAAGGCTTGATTATATTCTTCATTTGAAATATAGCCTAATTCTTTCATTTTCATGAGCACTATTTTTTGACGTTTTACGGCTTCTTCATTATACACAGCAATATATTTTTCACCTAGTATATCGATTTGTCCAACCTCAATATTGCTATTGCTGTCGAAGTTTTCAGGTTTAATCGTTTTATAAGGTGGATATTTTGATGGACTTTTAACTATTCCTGCAAGAAGAGCACTTTCTGCAATAGTCAAATCCTCTACATCTTTTGAAAAATAAGTTTGCGATGCTTCTTGGACTCCATAAGCTCCTTGACCTAGATATATCCTATTTAAATATGCTTCAAGGATTTGATCTTTTGTAAGAGATTTTTCTAATTGGAGAGCTATATAAGCTTCCTTTATTTTTCTATCTAGCTTTTTTTCATTAGTTAGATAGAGATTTCTAGCTAACTGTTGAGTTATAGTACTAGCACCTCTTACTGTAGATTTTGCTCGAATATTATCTACAATAGCACTCATAATGCCCTTTGGATCTACTCCCATATGCTTTTCAAATCTTTCATCTTCAATGGAAACAAATGCGCTTTGTAAATGTTTAGGTATTTTTTCTAAATCTACAATAGTTCTATATTCTTCTGTTTGAATTTTTTCTATGACCTTTCCATTTTCATCTAAGATAAAAGAAGTTTGATTTAGTAGCGCTTCTATATTTGAAGGTTCTATATCTGGTGCATCTTTTGCAATAGCTATAACAATACCAGTTACAGCACCGATTGATACCACTACAGCTATTAGTAAAACTAATAAAAATATTTTAAACTTACTTCTTTTCTTAGTTGTTTCTTTTTTGTTCTTTTCACTTCTTGTTCTTTTTTTATTACTTTCTGACATTAAAATACCTCCTTAAATGGGAAAAAAGGTAAAATAATAAGTTAATTATAACATATAAATTATTCCCTGTTAACTTATAGTATTTTACTATAATCATTATAATATATTTTTCTTATAAACACACACTTTAAACTATCAGCATGCATATATTATATACGAGGGGGGCTTTTTTTGAAACATTTATTTAAAAAAAATAAACATATTATATGGATAGTTTTAGTAGTTTTCATTGGAATATACATATTTAGATATATTGACAAAAATATTAAACCTACACTGGTGGCTATATCAGAAATTAAAGCAAAAGCTATAGCCAATCAAGTGATAAATGATTCTGTTAATTTAAAAGTAAATGATGATATAGATTATAAAGATTTAATATTTGTTAGGTATGATGATAATGGAAAGGTCACTTTGATGCAAGCAAATACCATAATTATGAACAATATATCTTCAGAAGTTGCCTCAGAAGTTCAAAAACGATTGAAAAAAGTTTCAGAATCAGAAGTAGATGTACCATTAAGCAATGCCTTTGATACACAACTTTTAAACTTACCTAGTATTAATATGAAAATGGTACCTGAAGGAACAGTTTATGTAGATTTTGCAACTGAATTTCAAGAATCAGGTATCAATCAAACTAGGCATAGGATTTATTTAATTGTAGAGGCTAATATTAAAATTATTGTACCTTTGGTTTCAGAAGAAGTTAAAATTAGTACTAATGTACCAATTGCAGAAACTGTAATAATAGGTGATGTACCAGACCAGTATATAAATGTTCCCAAGGATGAAGTACTTAAAATAGTTAAATAATGTGAAAAGAAATAAAATATATAGTATAATACTATAAAGAATATATGGATGGTGATATGGTGATTTTAACTGAAGAGTCAAAAGAGAGGATATTGATTGTAGGAATAGATTTAGGAGAGAAGGATTTTGATATAGAGGATTCTATGAAAGAACTAGAAGAGCTTGTGAAAGCAGCCAATGGTCAAGTAATAGAAAGAATTGTTCAAAGAAGAGAAAAAATCAATGCAGCTTATTATATAGGAAAAGGGAAAGCAAATGAGATAAAAAACTATTGTTATGAACTAGATATAGATACTGTAGTATTTAATGATGAGCTTTCACCAGCTCAAATAAAAAATTTAGAAAATATAATAGAGAGGAAAATAATAGATAGAACCAATTTGATCTTGGATATATTTGCTAAAAGGGCAAGTTCTAAGGAAGGACAACTTCAAGTAGAGCTAGCTCAGCTTAAATATAGACTTCCTAGACTTGTAGGTCTTAGGGATTATCTATCTAGAGAGGGTGGGGGTATAGGTACTAGGGGCCCTGGAGAACAAAAGTTAGAAACAGATAGACGTCATATTTTAAGGGAAATTGACAACATTGAAAAGCAATTGAAAGATATAAAAAGGACTAGGGATGTAAAAAGGAAAAGAAGAGAAAAAACTCAGTTACCTATAGTAGCGTTGGTAGGCTATACAAATGCAGGTAAATCTACACTTTTAAATAAAATAATTGAGTTAAATGAAAATTATGATGAGGATAAAAAAGTATTTGTATATGATATGCTTTTTGCCACGTTAGATACATCCCTTAGAAAAGGAGAATTACCTAATGGTCAGTCTTTCCTTATAACTGATACAGTAGGTTTTGTTAGCAAACTTCCTACTGATTTAGTAGAGGCTTTCAAAGGTACTTTAGAAGAGGTAATGTATGCAGATTTACTTCTTCATGTAGTAGATGCTTCAAATAAAAATTTAGATCTTCAAATGGCAACAACTTATAACATATTGAAGGACTTAAAGGTGATAGACAAACCAATTATTACAGTATTTAATAAAATCGATAAAGTAGGAGATAGACAATTAATATATGATACTCAATATGTTGATAAAAAAATATTTACATCTGCAAAGAATGGGAAAAATATAGATAAACTATTGGGTATGATACAAGAAAATCTACCTATAAATTATATAGATACTATTCTACTTATTCCTTATGACAAACAAGATATACTATCCCATATATTGGATAATTACAATATAGAGAGTATTGAACATAAGGAGAAGGGCACAGAGATAAAAGTAGAACTAAGCAGTGTTGATTATGAAAAGTATTTTAATTATGTTAAAAACAGGTGATATATTGTGATTGAAAGAACTCTTTGGAAAGATATTTCTAAACTTGAGGATTATTTTATAACTTATTTACTATATAAAGAGGGCAAGCCTATAGAAAGCATTGCCCTCATAAGAAGAATGTCTAAACAAGAAGTTGAAAAGGATATTATAAAAAGTAAAATATTTTTATCAAAGGATTCAAAAAAAGGAAATAAAGAGGATAAGTTGATAAAGATCATAAGCCTGACTAAAAAAGATAGGATTTTGTATTTAAAGGATATGACAGAGGAAGAAAAGAATAGATTGTCTGATGAAATATATAATAGATATATTAAATTCAAAAATCAAGAGGATAGAATGATACTTATCTGGTTTATAGGTGAGCTTAATGAAGAAAGATTTCTTCCCTTTTTAAGAATGGAACTGAGAAGCAAAAATGTAAACTATAGAAGGCTAGCTTGTTCTGCACTAGGTAAGATGAAGAATAAAGAAGCAAAACCTTGGCTAGAAGCAACTTTAAAAGATGAAAATCCACAAGTGAGACAATATGCAGTAAAAGCTTTATCAGGGATTGGAGATTCTCATACTTTAGAATTGTTAAGAGAAGTTGTTTTAACAGATGAAAAAGAGTATGTAAAAAGGGCTGCTAAACAATCTATTGAAGAAATAAAAAAATAAATTGAAAAAATAGGATTAATAATAAAAGTATTACATAAGATATATTAAGAAGGCTTTTGAAGAAGTATTTTCAGAAAAATGTTGAAATTCAATTAAATCTAATGTATCATTAAATATAAGAGAAAAGGGAGGTTGATGCCAATGATAATAAGAAAATGTGCTGGCGGTATAGTTTTCCACAATAATAAGGTGTTTATTTTAAAAAATGATAAAGGTCACTGGGTATTACCAAAAGGGAAAATTCGTAACGGTTCTCTAGCAGTGGAGACGGCCCTAAAGCGTGTAAAGATTGAAGGGGGCGTTGAAGGAACAATAATTTCTACTGCAGGAGAAACTAGTTACGAATTTTATTCTTTATCGAGAAAACAACCTGTGTACAATTTTATCACTTGGTACATTATGGAGTCTCAATCTGAGGTATTTAAAATAAAGAGAGATTTAGGTTTTCAAGATGGAGGCTTCTTCCCTATTGAAGAGGCTATGGAAAAAATAACTCATAATCAAGATAAATCACTTATAAACCTTTCCTTTAAAAAATATTTAGAAATAAAAGAAATGGATGAAATTAAAGAAGTTTATGTCTAAGGGTAGCTTGCTACCCTTAATTTTTTTGAAATTAATGATATAATTGTTAGTACATGAGGACAATACAGGAAAGGTGATAAGTATGAAAACTAGATATAGAACTATATATAAAATGGGTGAAGATGAAATTTCAATAAAGAAGTCTAGATTTATTGGATATGCAATGCCTGTTGAAACAGAAGATAAAGCCATAAAATTTATTGAAGAAATTAAAACTAAACATAGAGATGCAACCCATAATGTCTATGCTTATGTTTTAGGAGGGGATAATAATATTCAAAGATATAGTGATGACGGGGAACCTAGTGGAACTGCAGGAATACCAGCTTTAGAAGTCATAAAAAAGGAAGATTTAAGAAATATAGCTGTAGTAGTTACTAGATATTTTGGTGGCAAGAAATTAGGAACTGGAGGGCTTATAAGAGCATATACAAAAGGTGCTAAGATTGGTTTGGAAGCTGGCATTATAATAGATAAAATACTTTTTAGAAAAGTAAAAGTTAGGATTGATTATACCCTTTATGGTATGGTAGAAAATTATTTAATAAATAAAGGAATATATATAGAAGACACTGTATTTGATGATGCAGTTAATCTTATACTTTATATTGAATATGAGAAAGACGAAATATTTAGAAATACTATACGGGAATTAACAAATGGAACTGGTATTATTGATGATATTGGAGAAGAATACCTTTCTATAAAAGATGGAAAAATATTAAAGTAGTTTAAGATTAAATATACATAGACGGGGTACTTATATAATGGAGGTGTAGGTATGGATAAGATGAATATATATAAAGAAGAAATGTTGAATAAAAAGATTTGGGCTATAGTAGGCGCAACTCCTAATGAAGAAAAATTTGGATATAAAATTTGGGAAATACTTAAAAAACATGATTATGAAACTTACGGAGTAAATCCTAGATATGATGAGATAAAAGGCCATAAGGTATATAGTAGTTTGAAGGATATTCCGGTTAAACCTGATGTTATAGATTTTGTAGTTCCACCAAAAGTGACTACTACATTTTTTGAAGAGGCTAAAGAGTTAGGGATAGAATATCTGTGGTTTCAACCAGGAACTTTTGATGAAGATGTAATTAAAAAAGCAGAAGAAATGGGATTTAAAATATTATATCATGATTGTGTGTTAGCAACATTGAAAGGAAGAGAATAGGCATTTGAGCCTATTCTTTTTTTATGAATAACTCACTTATTCCTATGCATAATAATAATATACTAAATAGTTTTTTTAGGAGACTAGGGTTTATTTTAATGGCTATGGAAGAACCGATTAAGGCTCCTATTATGCCTCCAATTATTATTAAAAATGCTAGTTTGAATTCAATATTTTTATTTATGTAATGTACAATTAAAGCTACTATGGATATAGGAATAAACACTATTAAATTAATACCTTGAGCTTGTTTTTGGGTTAGCTGGGTAAATAAAATTAGGGAAGGTATAAGTATAGTACCTCCACCAATACCCATACCACTTACTATACCTGAAAAGAATCCAATTATAAATAATTTCATTTTATCAACATCCTAATTGCAGCAAATATAATAAAAGAGCCAAATATTTTTCTAAGAATATTTACAGGAACTTTATTTAGAAGTTTTGCACCTATAAAACTTCCAATCATACCACCTAAGGCAACAATAAATGCAATATCTAATTTTACTATATTGTGTTTATAGTATATTAGGACACTTACAATGCTTAAAGGGAGTATTATGGATATGGCAGTAGCGTGAGCCTTGTGATCATCTACGTTTAACAAAAACACCAATGCAGGAACTACTAAAGTACCTCCCCCAGAACCAAAAAGGCCATTTACTAGTCCAGCAGCCAATCCTATACCAAATATTTTAAATTGTTTTTTATCCATGATTATCTCCTTTATGATTTATATGTTATAATATTTTGTAGTTAAAGTATCACTATAGTTAATTTTTCCTAAACAATAGTACCTTATTCAATATAGGGAACTTTAATGGAGGTGTTTTGAGTGAAAATTGGCAACAGTATAATAGATTTCATAGGAAAAACTCCTATGCTTAAAATAAACAATATAATGGAAGAATCTTGGTCGGATGTATTTTTAAAATTAGAATACTTTAACCCAGCAGGTAGTGTAAAGGATAGGCCAGCCCTTTATATGATAGAAGAAGCAGAAAAAAGGGGAAAACTAAAAAAAGGTTCCGTAATTGTAGAGCCTACTAGTGGAAATACAGGTATTGGCTTAGCTATGGTAGGAGCAGCTAAAGGCTATAAAGTGATCTTAGTTATGCCAGATACTATGAGTTCTGAAAGAAGGAGTCTGTTAAAGGCCTATGGTGCAGAGTTGATTTTAACTCCTGGATCTAAAGGAATGCAAGGCTCTATTGATAAGGCAGAAGAATTAGTAAAGAATAATGACAACTATTTCTTACCTTATCAGTTTAAAAATACAGACAATCCAAAAGCCCATGAAGAAACTACAGCATTAGAAATATTGGAACAAATGGATGGAGATATAGATGTATTTATATCTGGAATTGGGACTGGAGGAACTATAACGGGGATTGGAAGAATTTTAAAGAATAAGATACCCAATATAAAAATAATTGGAGTTGAACCAGCTTCTTCGCCAATATTGTCAGGAGGAGAAGCAGGACCACATAAAATTCAAGGAATAGGAGCAAATTTTATTCCAGAAATATTGGACTTGGGTTTATTGGATAAAGTGGAAGTAGTGGAAGATGAAGAAGCTATAGAGATGACTAGAAAATTGGCTCGAAGAGAAGGTGTGTTGTTAGGAATTTCATCTGGTGCAGCAGCTTTTGTAGCTTTAAAATGGGCTAAAAAACTAGGTAAAGGCAAAAAAATAGTAGCTATAGCTCCAGATTCAGGAGAAAGATATTTAAGTACTAAAATATTTGAATAAAATTAAAATAATCATGGATAATGGAGGTACTCCTATGGAAAATGTAGAAAAAATATGTGATGAACTAGTTAATTGGCTGAGAGAAAGGGTTGAAGAAGCAAATGCAAAAGGCTTAGTTTTTGGTTTAAGTGGTGGAATAGATTCAGCCGTTGTAGCTGGACTTGCTAAAAAGGCATTTCCTGAAAATAGTTTGGGAATTATTATGCCTTGCCATAGCAACCCTATAGATGAAGAACATGGACTACTAGTAGCAGAAAGTTTAGATCTTAAAACTACTAAAGTAGATTTGACAAATACTTATGATGTATTTATGAAAACTGTATCTAATGAAGGGGAAAATAAATTGGCTGAAGCCAATGTAAAACCTAGACTTAGAATGACTACATTGTATTATTTTGCACAAAAGTACAATTATTTAGTTGCAGGTCCTAGCAATAAAAGTGAATTTACTGTAGGATATTTTACTAAACATGGAGATAGTGGTGTAGATATATTTCCTATAGCTTCATTTGTAAAATCTGAAGTAAGAGAATTAGCATATTGCTTGAACATACCTGAAAAAATCATAACTAAACCTCCTACTGCAGGACTTTGGGAAAATCAAACAGATGAAAAAGAAATGGGCTTTAGTTATGATGTATTGGATAGCTATATAAAAACTGGAAATGGAGAAAAAGAGTTTGTTGAAAAAATAGAGAAGATGAATAAAAGAAGTGGGCACAAAAGAAAATTTCCTCCTGTATTTACTATAGAAAAATAAATTAATGAAATACTTTGCTTTATATGTTAAAATATTATTGTTATTGATTGAAGGAGGTTGAAACAGGATGGCAGGACATTCAAAGTGGTCGAATATCAAAAGAAAAAAAGGAAAAGAAGATGCTGTTCGCGGTAAAATTTTTACAAAAATTACCAGGTACATTACTGTAGCTGTTAAAGAAGGTGGATCTGATCCGGAGTACAATCCTGCACTTAAAGCTGCTATAGAAAAGGCTAAGGCTGAGAATATGCCTAACGATAATATAGATAGAGCTATTAAGAAAGCTGCTGGAAGCCAAGATGCAGATAATTTTGAAGAAATTAAATATGAAGGTTATGGTCCAGCAGGAATAGCAGTATATGTATCTTGTCTAACGGATAATAGGAATAGAACTGCTTCAGATGTAAGACATGCTTTTGACAAATTTGGTGGAAACTTAGGCCAAACAGGATGCGTTTCATTTATGTTCTATAGAAAAGGTATACTTGCTATAGAGAAAGATGATTCTATAGATGAAGAAGAACTTATGATGGAAGCAATTGAAATTGGTGCGGAAGATTTTAGTGTAGAAGAAGAAGTATTTGAAATAGTAACTGCTCCAGAAGATTTTAATACTTTAAGAGATACGTTAAAAGAAAAAGGGTACGAGTTTGTAACAGCAGAAACTTCTTTTATACCACAAAATACTGTAGAGCTTAAAGAAGAAAAAGACATAAAGAACATGATAAAACTTATAGAAAATCTTGAAGACAATGATGACGTTCAGGATGTATACCATAACTGGGAAATTCCTGATGATTTAGAAATTGAATAGTTAAATGAAAATATCACTCTTTAATTGTGAAAAACAAGATAAAGAGTGATATTTTTTATGTTTTTAAAAGTATAAAAAAACTTTAATTAAACATACTAAAGATAAGCTCGAAACCATAGTATAAGGAGTGTGTTTATGGCTGATAACCAAAATTTTGAAGAAATAAAGGAAAGATTTAAAAATGCTAGTGTAGATGGTAAGATACAGATATATACTACTACTCAGGGTTTAACTGTAGAACAATATAAGGAACTTTTAAGGATGTTTCCATTAAAACATTTAGATGAACTAGAAAAGGCTATGGCCTAAAGACCCGAATTTTCGGGTCTTTATATTTTGTTTTTTGAAATATGGGTATAAATAAAATAAAAAAATATGAAAGGTGAAGAAGATGAAAAAAACTATATCTATAATATTTTCTATTTTCCTACCCATAGCTATTTTATTATTTAGTACAAATATTATTGCATTTAATGAAAGTTTTTATGCTAAAAAATATGATGAATACAAAATTTCTTCTAGTACAAATATTGAAAAAAACGAGCTAATGGATTTAACGAATAAATTATTTAAATATTTAAAAGGGGAAGAAGATAATAGTGATATTGAAAAGTATTTTAATGAAAAAGAGCTTATTCATTTAGAAGATGTAAGGGTTCTTTTTAAAGAAGGATTTATTTTAAGGAATATTTCTATAATTATTTTATTAATTAGCTTTTTATATTTAATATTTAAAAGCCCTAAAGATCTAGTTAAATATAGCATGTATTCTTCTATTATATCTCTTGGAATTGTATTAGCAGTTTTTCTTTTGTACTTAATAGATTTTAATAAATATTTTACTTATTTTCATTTAATATTATTTGATAATGACCTATGGCTATTGAATCCAAATGTAGATATTTTAATTAGAATTTTCCCGGAACAAATATTTATAAGCCTTCTAAACAATATAGTGTTATTATTTGTAATTATTATGTCAATAATACTAGTAGTTGCAAATCTATATAAAGGAAGGATGAAAGGTAAAATTGAGTAAAAAAACTATAAATGATAGATTTAAACAATGTTTAAAAGATTTAAAGAGAAGAAAAAACATAAAAAATTATTATTTGAAAAAAATTAAAGGTGGGAAAAGTTATAATGCTGTATTAGTAGATAGTCTACTTATAAAAATATTAATGTCTTTATTATTTTTTATATTTCTAATTTTTAAAACCAAACATTTCATAATATCTATAATAAGTACCATATCATTTTTTTCACTAGCCTTATATACTAGTTATTATATAAAATCAAATAGATATGATAAAAAAGTTAGTGAGGTAAATGAAAATATAGTAAAAAAGAAGATTATAAAAGAGATTAATTATTTCGCTAGTGATGAGTTTATTCAATATGTAAAAGAAATTTTAGAGAAGTACTATGATGCTTCATTTGAAAAATACGGAAAGGACATAGATTTAATAGGAAAGAAGCAAGATGAGATATGGGCAGTTAAATGTTTTAAAATACCCTTAGAAGAAAGAATATCTAAAAAAGATATAAAAGATTTTAAAGACAAATCAAATGAAATTGGCATTGAAAGAGGAATAATTGTAACCAATTCTTATTTTATTGAGGGATTAGAAGATAAATATGAAGGTATTATGGAATTTATAGATTTTGATAAATTGATTTTTATGATTAAAGAAATAGGTGAATATCCATCAAAAGAGGAGATAGAAGAAATAATCATTAATAGATATAATGAAAATAAAAGAAAAATATCGGAGAAAAGGGGGAATCTTTTTTCTAAGACAAAGGTAATTAAATATCTCTTTCTAAGTTTTTCTCTATATGTACTGTCAACAATTACAATTTATAGATTTTATTATATAGTTATGGCTTTTATATCTTTATCCTTTGCCATCGTATCTATTTTCTATGACTACTTTTATAAGACAATAATGAAAGATATAGAAGAATAGAGAAACATATAATGCATAATAAAAAATATTCCCTATCTATTTACTTAAAAAGTAAATAGATAGGGAATATTTTTTAGCAATGTGCAAGGAATCTTTGAATATATGTTGAATAATATAAATAAGTTCTTATAGTTTTGTTTATTAAATTTCAAAGGAGATGATTTTATGATTTTAATAAAAGAATTTGAATTTGATGCAGCCCACAACCTTGTTCATTATCATGGAAAATGTGAAAATCTACATGGTCATACCTATAAACTTGTAGTAAAATTAGAAGGTCAGCCAGATGAAGAAGGCATGATATTTGACTTTGTAGAGCTTAAAAGTATAGTTAATGAAAAAATAATAAATAAATTTGATCACGCTTATCTGAACAATATGATTCCTCAGCCTACTGCTGAAAATATAGCTATATATACATGGGAAAATCTTGAGAAATATATTGATAGGGATAATTGTAGGCTTTATGAAGTTGAGGTGTGGGAAACTAAAACTAGTGGCGTTATATATAGGGGTGAATAGTATGGAAGATATACAAAAACAAATAGATACAAGGAATATAGCTCTTAAAAAGGTGGGAATTAAGGATTTTAAATGTCCTATATCTGTTCTTGATAGAGAAAATAAAAGTCAAAATACTATTGCTAAAATAGATGCAGCTGTAAGCCTTTCTCATGATATAAAAGGAACACATATGAGTAGATTTGTGGAGATTATAAGTAAGATGGATAAGATTTCTCCTGGAAATATTGAAAAAACCCTTGATTATATGATAGAAAAATTAGATTCTAAATCAGCATATATGAAGATAGATTTTGATTATTTTATTAAAAAGCTTTCACCGGTTACTAAAATAGAATCTTTAACAGATGTAAAATGTTATTATGAAGCTACAAAGGATGAAGAATTTAAGTTTTTAATGGGTGTTTCTGTACCAGTTATTACCCTATGCCCTTGTTCTAAAGCGATAAGTGAATTTGGTGCTCACAATCAAAGGGCTGTTGTTGATATTTTAGTTGATATGAATGGTCTTGTTTGGATTGAGGATTTAGTGAAAATAGCTGAAGAAAGCTCAAGTTCTCCTGTTTATCCTCTTCTTAAGAGAAAAGATGAAAAGTATATTACTGAACAGTCTTATTTAAATCCAAGATTTGTAGAAGATGTAGCAAGAGAAGTTGCTTTAAGACTTGAGAAAACTGAAAAGATTCGTTGGTATAGTGTAAAGGTAGAAAGTATGGAAAGTATTCACAATCATAGTGCCTTTGCCTATACAGAAAAAAGATATATATAATGAATATTGAAAGGAGATTTATAGTGAGACATATAGAATTAAAAGATGGAACAATTTATAATTTTGAAAACATGAAAGTAATGGGCATACTTAATGCTACAGATGATTCGTTTTTTCCAGGTTCTAGAGTACCTAATGTTGATAATGCTGTAAATAGAGCTATGGAAATGATAGAAGATGGAGCAGATATATTGGATATAGGTGGAGAGTCTACTAGGCCTGGCTCTGATCCAGTAACTGTTGAAGAAGAAATAGAGAGGGTAGTTCCTGTTATAAAAGGTATTAGAGAGAAAAACAAAGATATATTGATATCTATAGATACATATAGAAGCCAAACAGCAGAAGAAGCTATAAAGGCAGGCGCAGATATTATCAATGATATATCGGCTATGACTTTTGATGAAAATATGGCAGATATAGCTTTAAAGTACAATGTTCCCATCATACTTATGCATATAAAAGGTACACCAAAAAATATGCAGAAAAATCCCCATTATGATGATGTAGTAGAAGAAGTTAAAGACTTTTTAGAGGAAAGAATAAACTTTGCATTAAAAAAAGGAATTAAAAAAGATAGACTAATACTAGATCCAGGAATAGGATTTGGTAAAAATTTCGATCACAATATGGAACTTATAAAAGAAATAGATGAGTTCTTAGTATTTGATCTACCTCTATTACTTGCAGTATCAAGGAAATCCCCTATAGGAGAAGCTCTTGGTGGAGTTCCTGTAGAACAACGTCTTGAAGGTACTATAGCAGTTTCATGTTATGCTGCTTTGAAAGATGTTGATATAATAAGGGTTCATGATGTATTGGAAAATAGTAGAGCTATAAAGATGACAGAGGTGTTGAAATGAACACTGTATATATAGGTTTTGGAAGTAATATTGGAGATAGAAAGAAGGCTATTGAAGAGGCATTCTATTTAATAGAACAAAATAATATGAGAATAACTAAGAAGTCAAATATATTTGAGACAGAACCCTATGGATACATAGAACAACCAAGTTTTTTAAATGGAGTACTGGAGATAAAAACAGATTTAAGTTGTAGGGAAGTATTGGAAAAATTACTTTACATAGAAAAAGAAATAGGAAGAGTAAGGAAATTTAAATGGGGTCCAAGGCTTATCGATTTAGATATTATATTTTTCAATGATGAAGTATATGATGAAGAGGATTTAAAAGTTCCTCATCCTGATATGCAAAACAGAAACTTTGTCCTTGAACCACTATGTGAACTATGTCCAGACTTTATTCATCCAGTTTTTAAAAAGACAGTAGAGGAACTTTTTGAGCATAAAATAGAAACAGGAGGTTAGTATGAGGAAAGTTGTAGGTCTTATGGGAAGTCCAAGAAAAGGTAAAAATACTGATATACTGCTTGAGTCTTTTCTCAAGGGGATAGATGAAAAGGATTATAGTATAGATAAAGTATATTTAAGAGAAAAAAATTTAAAATATTGTATAGCTTGTGGCTCTTGTGAAAGGAATGGAAAATGTGTATTGGAAGATGATATGAATGAAATATATGATTTATTTGATACAGGAGATATCTTTGTTTTAGCTTCGCCACTATATTTCAATTCTGTAAGTAGTTTGACGAAAATAGTTATTGACAGATGCCAAAGATATTGGTCATTGAAACGTGCTTTAAATCAGAGTTACAGAAAAGATAAAAATAGAATAGGCATATTTCTATCAGTAGGTGGAGCAGCTTTTGAACATGATCAGTTTCAAGCCTGTATAAGGACTGTAGATTTGTTCTTTAAATCAATAGATGTAAAATATCTAGGTAATTATTTTGTTTCTGGAACAGATAAACTATCTATATGGAATAGAGAAGATGTACTTCAAGAAGTTCAAAACATAGGCAAAAATATAGAGAGTATATCTAACTTCTACCTTCACAGGTAGAAGTTTTTCTATTACAATGAGAAAGAGGAGTGATATTTATGATACGCTTTTTAACAGCAGGTGAATCCCATGGAAAAGAATTAATAGGCATATTGGAAGGAATCCCTGCCAATATTGACATAGATATGGATTTTATAAACAATGAATTGAAAAGAAGACAAAAAGGTTATGGTAGAAGTGAAAGAATGGATATGGAAAAAGATGAGATGGATATAATATCTGGGATAAATAATGGAAAAACTACGGGTAATCCTATTAGCTTTAAAATAAAGAATAAGGGATATTTAGAAGTTCTTGAAAAGATATACAGACCTAGACCTGGCCATGGAGATATTTCAGGAGCTATAAAATACAACCAAGACAATGTGAGAAACGTATTGGAAAGGGCAAGTGCAAGAGAAACAGCTGTAAGGGTAGGGATTGGAAGTATATGCAAGTCTCTTTTGGAAAAATTAAATATAGAAATATATAGCCATGTAATCCAAGTAGGGGGAATAGTATCGGAAAAATCTATTTATGAAAAAGGAAATATTGAAGATATAAAAGAAGCTGATAAGTCTATTGTAAGGGTTGTAGATAGTTTAGCAGAAGAAAAGATAGTTAAAAAGATAAAAAGTGCAAAGGAAAAAGGGGATACATTAGGGGGGACTATTGAGTTAATAGCAGTAAATATTCCAGTAGGATTAGGTAGTTATGCCACCTGGGAGAGCCGATTGGATGGGAAGATTGCTCAAAGTATAATGAGTATACCTGGAATAAAAGCTGTAGAGATAGGGAATGGTTTAGAAGGTGGAAAAAGTTATGGCTCTCAAGTCCATGATGAAATATTTTATGAAGAAAAATATTTCAGAAAGACCAACAATGCAGGGGGAATAGAAGCAGGAGTTTCAAATGGAGAGGATATAGTAGTTAGATGCACTATGAAACCTATACCGACCCTTAGAAAACCTTTGAACAGCGTAGATATGACTACTAAATCAGTGTCATTAGCCCAGATAGAGCGTTCAGATGTATTGGCAGTTCCTTCTGCTAGTATAGTAGCAGAAAGTATGCTGGCTTATACTTTATCCCAAGAAATAATGAAAAAATTTGGTGGAGATAGTATAGAGGAATTAAAAAGAAATTATTTTAATTATATAGATGGAGTATCTAGTAGGTGATAATATGGATATAGTTATAGGAAAGCATTTATTCGATGATATAAGAAAGTTTTTAAGTGAAAATATAGAGGGAAATATTTTTTTAATAACGGATGAAAATGTAAGTAAATATTATTTAGATAAAATTCTCCAATATATATCTGACTTTAAGGTTAATGTATATACTTTAACTCCAGGAGAAGAGTCTAAAAGTTTAGATATTGTTAAAGATATATACAGTGAACTTATAGAAGCTAACTGCGATAGGAATACGATAATAATAAGCTTTGGTGGAGGAGTAGTAGGGGATATTTCAGGATTTGTAGCTTCTACTTATTTAAGAGGCGTAGATTATATTCAGATACCCACTACATTATTATCCCAAGTAGATAGTAGTATTGGAGGAAAAGTTGGAGTAGATTTTAAAGGTTATAAAAATATGATAGGTTCCTTTTATTTTCCATTAGCTACTTTTATAGATATAGAACTACTTAAATCTTTAGACACTAGAGATATAACATCAGGGGTAGGGGAAGTCTTAAAGTATGGAATTATATACGACCATGAGTTTTTAAAATATGTCTATTCTAATATAGATAGTATTTATAATTTTGATGATGAAGCCTTAGAAACAATTGTAAATAGATCGGTTTTCATTAAAAAAGAAATAGTTTCACAAGACAAAAGGGATAAGGGAATAAGAAAAATACTCAATTTTGGCCATACTATAGGCCATGGAATTGAATCTTTCTATGACTTTAAAAGATATAATCATGGTGAAGCTGTTATATTGGGAATGATATACGAAAGCTTTATTTCCAAGGAAATAGGTCTAATAGAGGAAAAGTATTTCAATGAAATATTTAATGTTTTAACTAAGTTAGTAGAACCAGAAATATTTAATGAAGAGGAAATAAATGCAATACTGAAGAATATGGCCTATGATAAGAAGAATAGGAAGAATAAAATTGTGTTTGTTCTTCCAACAGATAGGGGAGAGGTTCAAATATTTGATAATATTGAGAAAGATTTAATTAAAAAAACTTTAAGTGGTGATTGGATATGGAAATAAAGGGTGACAATAAAGCCTTAAGAGGGGAAATAAGGGTTCCAGGAGATAAATCTATTTCACATAGAAGTATAATATTAGGTTCTATAGCTGAAGGTAAAACAGAGATATGTAATTTTTTAAACTCAGAAGATACTATTGCAACTATAAATTGTCTTACGAAAATGGGAGTTTATATAGAAGTAGAAGATGATAAAGTAATAGTAGAAGGTAAAGGATTAAATGGATTAAATCCTCCAGAGAGTATTTTAAATTGTAAAAACTCGGGCACTACTATGAGACTTATGAGTGGTATATTAGTAGGACAAGATTTTCCTACTACTCTAGTAGGAGATGATTCTTTAAACAATAGACCTATGAATAGAATTATAACACCTTTGAGAAAAATGGGAGGAAATATTGAGGGGTTAGATAATGAATATCCTCCATTGAAAATTTCCCCTGTTCAGAAATTAAATGGTATTTATTATGAAATGCCTGTAGCAAGTGCTCAAGTAAAATCAGCTATACTATTGGCTTCTCTTTTTGCAGATGGAAAGACTATAGTTAAGGAAAAAGCTCTTTCTAGA
Source organism: Clostridiaceae bacterium (assembly GCA_019391515.1). Taxonomy (GTDB): domain Bacteria; phylum Bacillota; class Clostridia; order Tissierellales; family Sporanaerobacteraceae; genus Anaerosalibacter. Next base: position 29,047 of record JAHXQP010000010.1, read on the forward strand.
GACCATACAGAAAGAATGCTAAAGACTTTTGGTGTCGATATTTATAAATCTGATGGTTTAATTTATTTAAATCCACCTATTAAATTAAGAGGTAAAAACTTATATATTTCAGGAGATTTTTCTTCTGCTTCATTTTTTATAGTGGCTGCTTTAATTTTAGAAGGCTCTGAAATAGTTATAAAAGATGTAGGGTTAAATGAAACTAGAACAGGACTTATAGATATACTTAAGAAAATGGGTGGAAATATTGAAATATCTAATGTAAATACTTTAAACAATGAACCAGTAGGGGATATATTGGTTAAATACTCTAAACTCAAAGGGATAGATATAAAAGGGGATGAAATAGGTACATTTATAGATGAGGTACCTATATTAGCAGTAGCTAGTGCATTTGCAGAGGGAACTACAGTTATAAGGAATGCTAGTGAATTAAAGTATAAGGAAAGTGACAGAATAAAAGTTATGGCAAATGAAATGAGAAAAATGGGTGTCGCAATAGAAGAACTTGGAGATGGAATGATAATACAAGGAAATTCTTCATTGAAACCAGCAAAATTAGAAAGTCATAATGATCACAGGATTGCTATGGCCCTTTCTATTGCAGCTTTAAAAGCTAAAGGAACTTCTTATTTATCAAATCATGAATGCATTAATATATCTTTTCCTACATTTTTCGATATTTTATTAGAGAATATTGTCTAATTATTTGATTTTTATATAATAAAGTCATATAATAATAAAAGTGAGAATTTCAATAGTATATGTATATTTATATAGATTTTAAGGAGGAGTATTTGATGAAAACAAAATTACCAATAGCTATGTCAAACAAACATATTCACTTGTCAAAAGAAGATTTAGAAGTTTTATTTGGAGAAGGTTATGAATTAACTAAAAAGAAAGATTTAGTTCAACCAGGTCAATTTGCTGCTGAAGAAAGAGTAGAGATTGTTGGACCTAAAGGAAGCTTGAAAGTTAGAGTATTAGGACCAGTTAGAAAGAATACTCAAGTAGAAGTATCAGTAACTGATGCTTTTAGTCTTGGAGTTGAATCTGTAATCAGAAATTCAGGAGATATAGAAGGAACACCTGGACTTAAAGTAGTTGGACCTAAAGGTGAAGTTGACCTAGACAAAGGCGTTATTGTAGCTGCAAGACATATTCATATGCATACTGATGAAGCTAAAGAATATGGAGTTAAAGATGGAGATATAGTTAGTGTTAAAATTGATGGAATTAGAGGACTAACTTTCCATAATGTATTAGTTAGATCTGGAGAAGGTCATAAATTAGAAATGCATGTAGACATGGAAGAAGGAAATGCTGCAGGCGTAAAAAATGGAGACCTTATAGAAATAATTAAGTAATGGGGGTATATTATGTCAAATATAACATCTATAATTGATCACACTTTACTTAAACCAGAAGCTACAAAGGAAATGGTTAAAAAATTATGTAGTGAAGCTAAAGAATACAATTTCTTTTCAGTTTGTGTAAATCCTTATTATGTAAAGACTGCTAAAGAGGAGTTAGAAGGTAGCAATGTAAAAGTAGCTACAGTAATAGGATTTCCACTAGGAAGTACACCTAAGGAAGTAAAGGCTTTTGAAGCTTCAGAAGCTATTAAAAATGGTGCTGATGAACTGGATATGGTGATCAATATTGGTGCTTTAAAGGATGGAGATTATACTACAGTGGAAGAAGATATAAAAGATGTAGTAAATGAGGCAGCAGATAAGGCATTAGTTAAAGTAATTATAGAGACTTGTCTTTTAGACGATGATGAAAAGAAAAAAGCATGTGAAATAGCTAAAGCTGCTGGGGCTAATTTTGTTAAAACCTCCACAGGTTTTAGCACAGGGGGAGCTACTGCAGAAGATGTAAAACTTATGAGAAAAGTTGTAGGAGAAGATTTAGGAGTTAAGGCTTCTGGTGGTATTAGAGACTATGAAACTGCTAAGAAAATGGTTGAAGCAGGAGCAAGTAGGATAGGAGCTAGTTCATCTGTAGAAATAGCAAAAGAAATGAAGAAATAAATGGAAGAATATATAAAGTTTTTAATAATAAACTGTTTTAAAATATTTTAGGAAAGTCTATTTATTTTTAGAAATACAATATAATTAATTTCAATAAATTGGGAAAGCTATGATTATTTACAAGTGTCTGGGTATATATAATGGAGGAGAAAAGAAAAGAAGTTTTACATAAATCAATAATATCATGAACCTGTAGAGTATTAGATCCAGACATTATGGTTAAGCTTCAACTATAATATGTTTTTTATTTAACTGTATTTGCCAAAGTTTTTAATGAATATAATAAAAGCCTTGGCAAATATTTTTTAATAATGTTTTAGTTTAGTGTATATTTCTATTATGTAATTATCAGGGAAAATATATTATTTGTTGTTGCTTTTAGAGATATATGTTTACTTATATAAATTTTTATGCTAAACTTTTTTCATAATGCATTATCATGAAAAAGTATGTTTTTTATCTATAATGAGGTGAAATAGCAAATGAAAAATAAAGTAGTAGTTTTAGGAGCAAATTATTATATTGGTCTTAGTATAATACGTTGTTTAGGAATTCATAATATACCTGTTGTTGCAGTAGATTATTCTAAAAAGGGTACATATGGTTTTCATTCTAAATATATATCAGAAAAATTAATTGGTCCCGATTGCAAAAAAGATCCTGAAGGCCTTTTACATTTTTTAATTGATTATGCTAAAAAACAAGAAATGCCTCCAGTATTATTTCCTACAGCAGACGGCTATGCAGAATTTATTGATAAATATTTGCCTATACTAAGTAAATACTATTTAATAAATCAAACGGAACAAGGGTTGTTTACAAAAGTCATAAACAAAGAAACTCTCCATTCTTTAGCTAAAAAGCACGATATGCTGGTTCCAGAGACAGTTTATGTGAATGAAGTAGACTTCGAAAAAAAAGTAGAAGAAAACATTAAATTTCCATGTTTAGTAAAGCCTACAAATTCACCCGAATTTGTAGCTCATTTTAGGAAAAAGTTATTTAAGGTTTATAATATGGAAGAGTTAAATGAGGCAATTAAAAAATCTGAAGATGCAAATTTAGAGGTGATAATCCAAAGGATTATTCCGGGATTTGACGATCATATGTATACTTTTGATGCTTATTTAAATCAAGATTCAAAAGTAAGCCATTGGATGACATGTCAAAAATTAAGACAGTTTCCTATAAACTATGGTGCATCTGTATATACAATACAAAAACATATACCTGAATTATATGAAATAGGCGGAAAGTTCTTAGAGGATATTGGGTTTAAGGGTTTTGCAGAAATAGAGTTTAAGAAAGATGCTGATACCGGTAAATTTTACATGATAGAAATAAATGCGAGAACTACAAATCTTAATAGTTTATTATATAAAGCAGGAATTAATATGCCTTATTTAGCTTATAGCGAATTAACTGGACAACTCCCAGAAGATTATGCTATAGAAGAAGACACCAATATAGCTTTTTGGTATGGTTATGAAGATTTATTAGCAATAAAGGCTTATAGAAAATCTAAGCAATTAGGCCTAGGAGAGATTCTTAAAACATTTAATCGCCCTAAAGCCTATGCAATTTGGGACATAAAGGACCCAATGCCAGCATTTGCTTTCCTAGGAAATAAGGTAAAACGTGTATTTAGTAAAATCGGAGAAAAAATTAATAGTTAACGTGGGAGGTGAACAAATGATAAAATTATCTGAATTACTTAAGAATATAGAGGTAATTAAATATCTTAATGAAAAAGAAATAGGTATTGAAGGTATTAGCTATGATTCCAGAAGGGTTAAAGAAGGGGATTTATTTGTATGTATAAAAGGATATAAAACTGATGGACATAGATATATATCCCAAGCAATTAAGAATGGAGCAAAGGGAATTATAGTTGAAGATATACAGGATATATGTGAGGTTCCTCAAGTTCAGGTTAAAGATTCACGTAAGGCTTTATCAGCTTTAAGTGCTATATTTTATGGGTATCCATCAAAGGATATGAAAGTTATTGGCATTACTGGAACTAATGGAAAAACATCTACATCTTTTCTAGCGAATTCTATACTAGAAAATCATAAGTTAAAAACAGGACTTATTGGTACTATTATGGTTAAATATGGTGATTATTTAAATCCATCTAGTCTAACTACACCAGAATCTCTTGATCTTCAAAAATATTTTCATCAAATGAAAAAAGAAAATGTATCTCATGCTATAATGGAGGTTTCATCATCTGCTTTAGAATTAAGTAGGGTGGCTGATGTAGACTATGATATAGTAACCTTTAATAATATAAGTAGGGAACATATAGATGTCCATGGTTCTTTTGATGAATATTTAAAAGTCAAATCTAGCCTTATAAAAAATGTAAAAGAAAATGGATGGGCAATTTTGAACTTAGATTGTCCTTACTCTTCATCTTTAATAAATAAAACTAAAGGGAATGTTTTAACATATGGCATAAAACACAAAAATGGAGACCTATCTATCAGCAATTTAGATCTTTCTACTGGAAGGGGAAAATTCACAGTAGAACTTTCTAAATCATTAATAGTGGGAAAAACAGAATATAAACCTCAAAAATTTGGAATAGAGTTAGGAGTACCAGGTTACCATTCAATTTATAACTCTCTAGTGGCTATTTCTATAGGATTATTATGTGAGGTGCCTATAAATACTATTCAAGAAGCTTTAAGTTCATTTACAGGTGTAGAACGCCGTTTCCAATTTATTTATGATGAAGACTTTAAGATTATTGATGACCATTTTGCCAATGTTGGAAATATAGATGTAACTATGGAGACCTTAAGTTTAATGGATTATTCAAATATCCATTTAGTATATGCAATTAGGGGAAATCGTGGCGTTATAACAAATAGTGAAAATGCCGAAACTATTGCTAAATGGGCTAAGAAACTAGGTATAAAAGGAATAATTGCAACTAAAAGTGCTTCTCATGTTACGGAGAAAGATAGAGTGTCAAATGATGAGGTTAGAGTTTTCAAAGAAATAATGGATAGAGAAGGAATTACTGTATATTTATATAATGAACTTCCTCATGCTATAGATCATGCTTTAACCAATGCTTCTTCTGGAGATATTATATTATTGGCAGGTTGTCAGGGTATGGATTATGGTGCTCAGATAACTTTAGAAGCACTTTACAAATTAAGACCTGATTTAAATAAAGAAGAATTATTAGGACCTTTAAAAAATAGAATAGCAGGAATTGCTTAGTTTACGGAGGAAAAATAGATTATGAATGATAAAATAATAGGAATAATTGGTGGCATGGGACCTGAAGCTACAGCAGAACTGTATATGAAAATTATTAAGGCTACAAAGGTGAATAGAGATCAAGATCATTTTAGAGTGATTATAGATAGCAATCCTAAAATACCTGATAGAACTCAAGCCATTTTAAATAATGGTGAAAGTCCTGTAGAAGCTATAGTAGAAACTGCAAAAAATTTAGAAAAATCAGGGGTTGACATAGGATGTTTGCCTTGTATTACATCACATTATTTTATTGAAGAAATACAAAAACAAATTGCATTTAAAATTTTAAATGCATTAGAAGAGTTAAATATATATTTAAAGGATAATTATCCCCAGGTAAAAAATATAGGAATTTTAGCTACAACTGGAACTATTAAAACAAATTTATTCAATAAGTATCTTCCGGATTTTAACATTGTTTATGTAGATAGTACAACCCAATCTGAAAAAGTTATGGATGCAATATACGGAGAGGGCGGTATTAAAAGAGGAAATACAAAGGGAAAGCCTTTAAAACTCCTTACAGAAGCTTCTCAAGAATTAGTAGATAAAGGTGCAGAGATTATAATAGCTGGTTGTACAGAAATCACATTAGCATTAAAACCCCATAATATAAACAAGCCATTAATAGACCCTATGGATGTAGTGGCTGAAAGTATAGTGAAATTTTAGTATTGAGTAAGAAAGTAGATTTTGAAAGTTTCTTTTAGCTATTTTTAGATGGCCAAAAGAAGCTTTTTTATAATTATAATGTAATAATATTATTACATAGAGGACAAACGTGTTATAATGGATAAGTAAAATTAAATATTTAAATCCCTAAATCCGTTAAATCCAGTTTTAACGGGACTGGTTCGTAAACTCCCAGGATAAAAAACTAAGGATTTATGTTATTTAAATCTATTATCACTTTATAATAGATTTATTTTAGCTTGCCTGTATCCTTAGATACGGCTTTTTTTATTTTTTAAATTAAAAATTAAATTTGGGAAATTGAACCTATGGGACTAAAAAAAGAAGGGAGAAGAAAGTGAAAAAAATATCAACATTAAAATTAAGTTTAACAGGTCTCGGCATTGCATTAAATGTAGTAGGAACTTTTACAGCTTTTAGTCTCAAATTACCAATACTTTTAGATTCTATAGGAACAATAATGGCTTCATTTTTATTAGGTCCATATTATGGAGTTATTACAGGATTGTGTAGTGGTATAGTTAGCGGTATTACATTTGATATTTATTCATTATATTTTGCACCAGTCCAAATGTTTGTAGGATTTTTTAGTGCAATAATGTATAATAATGGCTTTATGAGAGGTAAGAAAAAGATTTTAGGTGTACTAGTTGTTTCTATATTTTCGTCATTTGTTGGTGCAGTAATAGCAGCCTTTGTATTTGGAGGAATAACATCTTCAAGTTCTTCATATATAGTAGCTGTATTGTCAAATATGGGAATTAATAAAGTATTAAGTGTATTTATAGTACAATTTTTAATGGATTATTTTGATAGGTTTTTAGGGGCTTCTCTAGTTCTTGCAGCAATATCAAATATTCCTAAAAAATAAAACATAAGTTGGTGAATGATTAATTATGGACAGATATAGTATTATTGAAAATAAAAATAAAAGGGAGATTGTTCTTTTAAAAGGATTCCCATGTATATGGGGTAAATGTAGTTTCTGTGATTATATACTAGACAATTCAACTTCAGAAGAAGAAATAAATAGTATAAACCTAAAAGTTCTTGAAAAAATAACAGGAAAATATGGTACCTTAGAAGTAATTAATTCAGGAAGTTGTTTTGAACTGCCTGTAAAGACATTGGAAAAAATAAAAGATATTATAAAAGAAAAAGGGATACAGAGATTATACTTAGAAAGTCACTGGTGTTATAAAGATAGATTAGATGAAATGAGAGAATTTTTTGGTGTACCAATAGTTTTTAAAATAGGCGTAGAAACATTTGATTATGACTTTAGGAATAAGGTGTTAAATAAAAATGCAAGATTTACTACACCAGAAGAATTAAAAGAATATTTTGACTCTCCTTGTATAATGGTAGGAATAAAGGGGCAGACAAAAGAAATGATACAAAAAGATATAGAAATTATATTAAACTATTTTTCTCATGCTACTATAAATATATTCACTCCAAATACATCAAAATTAGAAAGAGATGAAGAATTAATAAAATGGTTTAAAGAAAATTATTCTTTTTTAGATGCAAATCCAAATATAGAAGTATTATATGAGAACACAGATTTTGGAGTAGGAGATTAAAAAAAGGTGCTGTATTTTAAAATGCAGCACCTTTTTAATTTATATAATCAAGCATTAAAATTATCTATAGCAACTCCCGATAGTTTTAATGCTCTTTTTATTATTCCATAAAGAAAAGCAGTTCCTACACCGTTGATTAGTATAGTAGGTAGAACTACAGTTATCATTAAAACTTTCAATGGCACAGGCAATCCAGTGATTAAAAGAGCAGATAGTAAAAATGTTGTTCCACTTATAAAAGTTCCTAATCCACTAATCAGAGCTACTATAAAAGAATTGAGTTTAAAATGCTGAATACCTTTAATAATGATAAATAAAATTAAGCATGTAACTAATTTGTCAATTAAATTAGGTATTTGTCCCCCTGGAAAGGTGGTAGTCATAGCAGAAAGTATACCACCTAATAATGCTGTTAGCATAGTATTCCTAAACGTACTGTTTAAAAATATGGATATAAAGATGAATGACAATAAAAAGTCAAATTTCATTCCTCCCAATATACCTGGTGTAATCTGATGCAAAATTAATCCTATGGTTAATAGTAATGCTGTGAAAATATTGTTTTTCAATTTCATAATAATATCCTCCTTGTTTTGTTCTATTCTTTTATATTTCCAGTCACTTTCTTCAGTTCACAACATACTACTCACCACCTTTATTTTTAATTAATAAATTGTATAAAAAAAGTCCTTCATCCTTGTAAAAAGGACGAAAGACATATTCTCGTGGTACCACCTTTAGGCTATTGTTAGATAACCCTTCTCTACAGATACGAAATCTTACGATTTGATATCCTATTCCTATAACGGGAAATCCCCGACATTGACTACTCTGAGATTCTCATTTCATCAAGTTTCTTGTAGACCCATTCATTAACAAGCTGATATCAGGCTTTCACTATCCCTGACTCGCTAAAATCTCACTTAGTTAATTACTATTTCTACGCATTGAATTTATCCTTATTTTACACTAGTTTAATACAATATAGTTTAAAAGTCAACCTCAAATTTTTTTATTTTTTTACAAATTACATTGTATTTTTTTCAGTTTTAAATTGCATATAGTTTTATAAATTGTATTTTGAGAAAAATGTTGCAATATAGAGGGTCAAAACGATTGCTTTCTTTAAAACATTTAGATATAGTTGAAAGTAGAGTCTTAAATGTTAAATGATAAGTTGGTGATATATTGATATGAAAACATCCAGATTTTACTTTAAAGTTTATGTAAAAAATATTGTATTTTTATTAATGGTTATTGCAGTAAGTTTTTTTTGTTATTATTATAAAGAAGTTCTAGAAATGTCTATTTATTTGTTTACTGAATTGTCATCATATTCTTTATATTGTACTACTATAGGAATAATGATAATTAGTACATATATTAGTGGAAATAAATATGAGATAGTAGAAACAATAGAGCGTAATGAAAACAAACTTTTCTTAAGTAATATCTTAGCAGGTACAAAGGTTTCTACTTTGTTGTTTGCTATACCATGTATTATTATATTTTCACATATCAATTATATAGGTGTAAATGTGTATACAATTAAAGAATTTTTTAATTATGCTATCATATGGTATTGTGCTAATATATTTGCTGTAGTCCTTGGGGCAACTGTAGGAACTTTTGTTGGTAATTTTCTTCGTTATATTATTTGTATAATTATATATTTGTTTTCAATGGGTAGTTCTATGACATTATTTTCTCCAACAAACAAATTTTTAACTATATTTAGTGATTTTTTAAGTATATTTACAGATAAGGTAACAGCTCCAGTTAATTATGCTTCTCCTATACTATTTAATAGGATTTATTTATTAGACAAGCTATTTATCGTATTTAATATTTTATTTATGATTACACTTGTATATGTTAAAACAAACATAAAGACAAATAAAAATAAGTATAGGTATTATATTTGTGTTTTAGTTGTTTTTTTGATAATACAATCATCTATGATCTGCATGGTTTATCCTTTATTAAATATAGTTAACGATCCTATATCAGAAGTAGAAAATAAAAATATTCAACATGCAGGATATAGTATAAAAGGATATTCTATGAATATTGATGTTTTCAATAAATTGAATAATAAATGTTCTATTAACTTAACTAAAAATAATTTAGAGAAAAATCAATTAGAGTTTTTCTTAAGTGAAATATTTAAAGTAGACAAAGTTTCTATTAATGGCAATAAAGCTAAATATTCTAGAGTTAATGATAAGATAATTATAGAAACTAATAATATTGAAGATAGTGAACTTATAGTTGATATAGAATACTCTGGAAAAGTTTACGTGGAGAGTTTTAATAGAGCCCATGTATTATATACATCAAATAGAGATATATCCTTATTGGATAATATAATCTATTGGTATCCTACGTTAGATAATAATCAAAAATCTAGTAATTTTCAAATAGATGTAAGAAGTAAATCGAAGGTATACAGTAATTTACCTAAAGTAAAGGAAGATAAAGATAAATCTTACTACTATACTAGGTTAAAAGGTGAAGGAAGTGGATTAAATATATTGTCTGGAAATTATACTACAATGAATTATAAAAATCTGGAGATTGTGTATCCAAAATGTATTTCAGAATCTAACGTTAAAATTTGGGTAGATGAGCATTTAAATCAAGATTTTTATCCGACTTTAGATATTTCAATAATTAACAAGATAATAATTAACTCTGACCAAAATAGTTTAGTAATAGATGAAACTATTTTTATGCCAATAATTTAGTGGATATGGAGGTATGAACATGAAAAATCAATTAAAAGTTGAAAACATAAGTTTTAATTATTTAAATAAGAAAATTCTTTCAGATATTAATTTTGAATATGAAGATAGAGGAGTAATAGGATTGTTGGGGCCTAATGGTTCTGGAAAAACTACACTTATGAGAATATTAGTAGGTCTAAAGACTCCAAAAACTGGACAAGTACTACTCAATAACAAATCTATATTAAATAACAGAGAAGAATTAGTTAATATGGTAGGATATCTTCCACAGAATTTTGAAATATATAATTATATATCTGGATTAGATTTCTTGTCATATGTATGTGATATAAAGGGGTTAAATAATGAGGAAAAAAAGGAGAAAATAGATTATTTAGTAGAAAAATTTAATTTATCAAGTGTCATTAAAAAAAGATTTGGAAGCTATTCTGGAGGATATAAAAGACGACTAGGAATTGCCCAGGCAATGATAGGAAATCCACAATTTATAATAATCGATGAACCTACTGTTGGATTGGATCCTGAACAAAGATTTGAATTTAGACAATATCTTGCAGGTATAGGTAAAGAAAGTATTATATTAATATCTACTCATATAGTAGAAGATATATCTTTTTATTGTGACAAGATTATTATATTAAATCAAGGTAAAATTACTTTTGATGGGTATAGAGATGATTTAATTGAAATAGTAGATGGAAAAATATATGAAGGTATCATAAATATTGAAGAATATGATAAAGTAAAAGAAAACTTTAGAATAATAGAACAGTCTGGAAGTGAAAGAGGCAAAGTAAAGCTAAGGGTTATATGTGAAGACAATAATATTTCAGATGGATTTACTAAAGTCAAACCATCATTGGAGAATGCTTATGTATATTTTCAAGCGAGATAAAAAATTATATTTAGATATATTTTATAAGAAGAAATGTGGACTTAATAGTATTATTATAGCTTTTGGAATTGCCTTGATTTTATTGGGAGTATATTATGTAAAAATCAATCCTTTACCTTTAATTCATGGTATAGATATAAATGAAAATTATTCTAATGGAGATTTGTTGTGGAGCGAGCCATTATTAGAAAGAGATGTTCCAATATTTATGATAATTGTAATATGTTTTGCATTTTATGAAGATTATATAGGAAATGCGTATGAAATATTAACATTTTACAATAAAGAAAAATTTAATGTTTTAATATTTTCAAGATGGCTTGTATATACAGTGATGATATTATTTATAGCTTTGGCTAATGTATTTATTCAGTACATATATAGTATAGGAAGTATATTAGATGTTTTAGTTCTAATGATGAGGTTTATTCCTCCCATACTATTTATAAGTTCTTTATGTTTGTTTATAATAGTAATTTTTAAAAATTTTATTCCAGCCTTTGTTGTTTCCATAATATATGTAGTACTTGACCAATTTAGTGGTGGAAGATTATTCAAAGTATTTACTTTAATGGGAAATTCATTTTTTTTAGAGAATAAGAGTCTTTTTTATATAAATAGACTTTCACTAATTATTATATCAGTTATATTTGTATATTTTGCATGTAGGACAAGTACTAAAATTTGATGTTTATAAAATTATTAATTGAATCTATTTCAAAGTGTTGGGAAACTGTATCTACAATATTATGTTAGTACCATTAAACAAATAATCTTGTGCAATATAAACTTAAGCACAAGATTTTTCTATTTTTAGCATATCTCCTTACTATAATGGGTAGAATCTATATAACAGGATATAAGGAAGGGATCTGATTTTGTGAATGTAAATAATAATAGCACTCCAAATAAATTAATTCATGAAAAGTCTCCATACTTACTTCAACATGCATACAATCCAGTACAATGGTATCCATGGGGAGATGAAGCTTTTGAAAAGGCTAGGAAAGAAGACAAACCTGTATTCTTATCTATAGGTTATTCTACTTGCCATTGGTGTCATGTGATGGCTGAAGAATCTTTTGAAGATGAAGAAGTAGCAGAACTTTTAAATAAATATTTTATACCTATAAAAGTGGATAGGGAAGAAAGACCAGATATTGATGAAGTATATATGACTTTTGCCCAAGCACTAACAGGTAGTGGAGGGTGGCCACTTAATGTATTTATAACTCCCGATGGGAAGCCTTTTTATACTGGGACCTATTTTCCTAAAAAATCAAGCTATAGATATACTGGGTTAATTGAAATATTGAATAAAATGAATGATTTATGGAGGGAAAGTAAGGATGAGTTAATTGAAGAAAGTAATCGTATATTAAATGCAATAGAAAATTCGTATCTTACATATTCAAAGGGAAAAGTAGGAAAAACAGAACTAGAGGAAGCAATTGAAGAATTAAAAAATACTTTTGATAGAATATATGGAGGTTTTGGAAGAAGACCTAAATTTCCTATACCTCAAAATATATTTTTATTATTAGACTATGGAGTAAGAAACAATGATAATGAATCTATTTATATAGCTAAAGTTACTTTAGATAGTATGTATAAAGGTGGAATATTCGACCATGTGGGATTTGGATTTTGCAGATATTCTGTAGATGAAAAATGGCTTGTTCCCCATTTTGAAAAAATGCTTTATGATAATGCATTACTGGGAATAGCTTATTCAAAAACTTATGGAATAACTAGAGAACTAATGTATAAAGAAATAGCCGAGAAAATATATGAATTTGTATTTAGAGATATGATTTCAGAAAATGGAGGATTCTATTCTGCATTAGATGCGGATTCAGAAGGGGTAGAAGGAAAGTTTTATGTTTGGCATTATAATGAAATAATTGATGTACTAGGAGAAAAGGATGGGGAATTTATTTCTAGTTTTTATGATATAACTAAATTAGGCAATTTTGAAGGGAAAAATATTCCTAACTTAATAGGGAAGGACTTATATTTTATAGATGAAGGAACTTTTGAAAGGGTAGAAGGTATTAGACAAAAGCTATTTAACTATAGAGAGAAAAGGGTTCATCCTCATAGGGATGAAAAGATTCTTACTTCTTGGAATGGACTTATGATTGCCTCTCTTGCTTATAGCGGTAGGCTTTTAAAAAAAGAAGAGTATATAAATAGGGCAGAGAAGGCTTGTAATTTTATATTAAAAAACTTATCTAGGGAAGATGGAAGGCTTTTATCCACTTATTCTAAAGGAGAAGGTTATAACTTAGGACTACTACCAGATTATACTTTCTTTACATGGGGGCTTATTGAATTATATGAGTCAACAAAGAATGAAAGTTATCTTGAAAAGGCCTTAGAGTTAAATGGAGATATGTTAGAATTGTTTTGGGATGATAAAAACGGGGGATTGTTTTTATCTGGTGGTGATGGAGAGAAGCTTGTCATAAGGCCTAAGAGTATATATGATGGAGCAATTCCTTCAGGAAATTCTATAGCTGCTTTGAATATGATGAAATTGTTTAAAATAACAGGTAATAAAAGTTTGAAAGATAGGGCTGAGGAAATCTTATACGTTTTTGGAGAAGAAATAAGTAAAAATCCATTATCATATGCTTATATATTAAGTTTAGTATTAGATTAAAATACAAATAATACTATTTACTTTTTTAAAAAGTTATATATAATGTATAATAATAGGTAAATATGAAATCTATGACCAAGAGTAGTAGATATAAGAAAGGTCTATAGGGAGCTAAGGGTAGTGGAAACTTAGTGATACTCTTATATTGAATGGACTTGGGAGATGAAATCTGAAATAAAGTAGGATTTTACGGCTTATCACCGTTAAAGATTAGAGTGGGCTTATTAGCCAACTGGAGTGGTACCACGGAAGCTACCTTTCGTCTCTTTTTGAGATGGAAGGTTTTTTTATTTATATAAAATAGAATTGGGAGGTTTTTTTATGGAAGAGAAAAAGACGGTATTTAGTGGAGTACAACCTTCGGGAGCATTAACTATTGGAAATTATATAGGATCTATTAGAAATTGGATAGATCTCCAAGATGATTATAATTGTTTTTATTCTATAGTCGATCTTCATGCTATAACTGTTCCACAAGTGCCAAAGGATTTAAGAAAGAATACTTTGGATTTACTTGCACTATATTTAGCTAGTGGGTTGGATCCAGAAAAATCCACTATATTTATTCAATCCCATGTTAGTGCTCATACTGAACTTACTTGGGTATTGAATACAATGTCTTATATGGGACAACTTAGTAGAATGACACAGTTTAAAGAGAAGTCTAAAAGAAGTGAAGAAAATTTAAATGCAGGCCTATTTACCTATCCTGTATTGATGGCTTCTGATATACTTTTATATCAGACAGATTTAGTGCCTGTGGGAGAAGATCAAAAGCAACATTTAGAGTTAGCAAGGGATTTGGCTGAAAGGTTTAATAACAGATATAGTGAAACATTTAAAGTTCCAGATCCATTGATTAAAAAGGTGGGAGCAAGGATTATGAGTCTTCAAAATCCAGAAAGTAAAATGTCTAAGTCTGATGACAACGAAAATGGCTATATTCTTTTATTAGACAGTCCAGATATTATAAACAGGAAGATAAAAAGGGCAGTAACAGATTCCTTAGGCCTAGTTAAATATAGTGATGAACAACCAGAAGTTAAAAACCTAATAAATATTTATTCTGCTTTTAGTGGAAATTCTATTGAAGAAATTGAAAGCAAATATGAAGGTGCTGGTTATGGACAGTTTAAGAAAGATTTGGCTGAGGTAGTTATAGAAGGATTAAGGCCTCTTCAAGAAAAATATGATGAGTATATGAAGAACAAAGATTATTTAGAGGAAGTATATAGGGGAGGGGCAGAAAAAGCGGAGAGAGTAGCTAGAAAAACATTGAGAAAAGTATATAAAAAGGTTGGATTTATTCCTAGATAGTAGAGAGTGTGCAATACACTCTCTTTTTTAATGAGTACACTTAAAATATCCTGAGAAGCGTATTGACAAAATACATGATGTAAGGGTACAATATATATGCAAACAAAAGTGTAATGCATACATATTAAATAAGGGGGAGTTATTTTATGGATAAGAAAATAATAGAATTGGATGAAAAGCTAAGAGGCGGAGTAATAATGGATGTAGTGAATGTGGAACAAGCCAAAATTGCTGAAGAAGCTGGTGCAGTAGCAGTTATGGCACTAGAAAGGGTTCCTGCAGATATTAGAAAAGATGGCGGAGTAGCAAGAATGTCTGATCCGAAGTTAATAGAAGAAATACTAGAAGCTGTTTCAATTCCTGTAATGGCAAAGGTAAGAATAGGTCATTTTGTAGAAGCACAAATTCTTGAAGCTATAGGTGTAGATTACATAGATGAAAGTGAAGTGTTAACACCTGCAGATGATAATTATCATATTGATAAAAAAGATTTTGAAATACCTTTTGTATGTGGTGCAAGAAATTTAGGAGAGGCTTTAAGGAGGATTGGAGAAGGGGCATCAATGATAAGAACAAAAGGTGAGGCTGGAACAGGAAATGTAGTAGAAGCAGTAAGACATATGAGAACTGTTATGTCACAAATTAGAAAGTTAGAAAATATGCCTAAAGAGGAACTTATGACTGCTGCAAAGGAAATGGGTGCTCCTTATGATTTAGTTCTATATGTAGCTGAAAATGGAAAATTACCTGTAGTTAATTTTGCAGCAGGAGGTATAGCTACACCTGCAGATGCAGCCCTTATGATGCAACTTGGTTGTGATGGAGTATTTGTAGGTTCAGGTATTTTTAAATCCTCAAATCCAGAAAAAAGGGCTAAAGCTATTGTAGAGTCTGTAAGAAATTATGATGCCCCTAAAAAATTAGTTGAAGTATCAAAGAATTTAGGAGAAGCAATGGTAGGATTAGAAATAAGTGAAATTGCAGAAGAAAATTTATACGCTAAAAGAGGTATATAGATTTTTCTAATATATAAAATGTTTAGTGAAAAATATAATATTTTGTAGTATAATCTTTATAGGAATTTATTCTTGCATAAAAATAGGATAGATTCCTATACCTTTTTTATAAAGGATATTTTCATATGAATTAGGATATAGGGAGGTCACATATGATAAAATATTTTTTTAGAGGTACACCAGATGGATATGTTTTTCCAAATGGTTCAAGAATACATTGGATTATGATGGCATTTATTTTAATAGGAGCAGAATTGATAATAAAATATAGAAATGAATTGAGAGAAGATAAGTATAACAAGATATTTAAAATTTTTATGATTACAATGCTATCCATGCAGCAAATCATTCTATATTTATGGTACGAATTTTCAGGATATTTTACAATTCATGAAAGTCTACCATTATATAATTGTAGGGTAGCAATTATTTTAACTATTTTTGCACTAATCAGTGATAAGGATTTTTATAAAAACATTTGCTGTTATTGGGGAATTATTGGAGCAATATCAGCCCTTGCTTTTCCAACAGTAGATCCTTTTAAATTTCCTCATTATACTGGGTTATCCTTTTTCTTAGGACATGCATTGTTATTGTGGTCTGGAATATATTTATTGGTAGTTGAAAGACATGATATAGATAAAAAAAGCTTATTTTCAGTGCTAATCTTTACAAATGTTTATCATTCAATAATATTTATTTTCAATATATTGACTAGTTCTAATTATTGTTATTTAAATAGTCCACCTTTTTCTATTGGGATTATAGATAATATGAATCAATTAATATATACTTTTACTGCTTTTAATGTATTCAATATATTTTTTATAATATTTTATTTGATGTATAAAATATTGTGTATGTATCGTTCAAAGAGGGAAGATGTTATGAGATATAGCAAATAAAAACAGATAAACTGTTTTTGTTTGCTATATATTTTTACTCAATTATTTAGTTATTTCTTTCATAGCTTTTTTGGCAAATTTATCTGTAACAATTTTATTATAATCTGCTCTTTCTTCTAGTTCTCCTGCCATTTCCATAATATCCATCATATGATTTAGTCCTTCTTCTGTAAGGAGCAGGTTTGGTTTCCAAGTATCTTGTTCTTTGTATCTAGTGATAAGAGCCATTAAAACTTCATCATCAGTATCAGGGAATTGTGGTTTTACAGCTTTAGCTATTTCTTCCACACTATGAGATTGAACCCATAACATACCTCTATATATAGCATTGGTAAACTTTTGAATTGTATCTTCGTTTTTTTCTATATAATCTTTTGTTGCTGAATAGCAAGTATAAGGAATATATCCGCCTTCTTTCCCAATAGATGCAACCACATATCCTTTTCCTTCTTTTTCTAAAGTAGCAGCTACAGGTTCAAAAAGTGCTACATAATCTCCTTCTCCGCCAGTAAAAGCTCCTGCCATAACATCAAATTGAATGTCTGTTCTTACATTTACATCAACTCCTGGCTCTAATCCGTGCTTTTTAAGTACATATTCTAAAGTCATTTCAGGCATTCCACCTTTTCTTCCTCCAAGAATAGTTTTTCCTTTTAAGTTCTTAAAATCGAAATTTTCTTCTTTTTCTCTTCCTACAAGAAAAGAACCATCTTTTTGTGTTAATTGTGCAAAGTTAATAGCGTAGTTTGTTTTTCCTTGATTATAAACGTAGACTGAGGCTTCAGGTCCCATAAATCCAATATCGGCTTCTCCACTTAATAGAGCAGTCATACATTTATCTGCTCCTTTTCCATTAATAAGTTCGATTTCAAGACCTTCATCTTCAAAAAATCCTTGGTTTATAGCTACATATTGAGGGGTATAAAATAAAGAATGGGTAACTTCTATTAGTTTAACAGTTTTTAAATTATTTTTTTTACATCCAGTTAAACTAAAACTTAGCAAAATTGTCAATACTAATACCAAGGAAAAGAGTTTAAACTTCTTACTCATTAAAATCCCTCCTAAAAATTTATGGAGACTAGACTATTTTTATTATATGATTATAATAGATAAAGGGTTACAAAATAATAGAAAGGGGAATTATATGAATTTAGCAAATGGTCTTACTTTAACTAGAATTTTCTTAATACCTATTTACTTATTGTTTTTTTATTCTACACTTGAAAAAAGGATAGTTTATGCAGGGATAATACTTATAGCTTCAGGAATAACAGATATATTAGATGGCTATGTTGCAAGAAAATATAACATGGTTACAAAACTTGGAACAGTATTGGATCCAATAGCAGATAAACTGACTACTTTTGCAGTTCTTGCAAGTTTTACTTCCTATGAATTAATTTCTCCTTGGATTTTAATTGTTCTGGGAGTTAAGGAGTTAGCACTTATTATAGGGGGAGGAATATTATACTGTTCTGATGATAAGAAGGTAATACCTGCAAATAAATTTGGAAAAGTGGCTACTATTTCTTTTTATATAGCAATAATTTCTGTAATGTTATCTTTATCCCAAACGGCAATAAGCACGTTATTCTATATCACCATATTTTTTCATCTCTTAGCTTTTTTAAATTATCTATCTATATTTAAAGTTATTATGGTAGATAAAGATGAAGCTTAAATTGTTGACAAATTAGAGTTGTTTTTTATATAATAACTATTAAATAGTTAAATAACCTTATATTTATACTGTGAAGAAGAGGAGTAGGTAAATATCCTATATATATCCTATATAGAGAGAAAAGTCCATAGGCTGAAAGACTTTTTTAGGCAATGTTTGCTGAAGGTAGCTTCTGAGTATTCAAATTGAAATCTAGTAGATTTGAACGGCAAATACCGTTATAACATTTAAGAGCCATAGTATTAGCTATGGAATTAGGGTGGTACCGCGAGAATTTCCTTCGTCCTTATATTTTGGATGAAGGTTTTTTTATATATAAAAGGAGGAAATGAAAATGATTGAGAATTTACCTAAGACTTATAATCCAAAAGATTTTGAAGAAAGAATATATAAGTTTTGGAATGAAGAAAAGTATTTTGAAGCCAATGTAAATAAAGAAAAAGAGCCTTTTACAATTATGATGCCTCCGCCAAATGTTACCGGAAATCTTCATATGGGTCATGCTTTAAATAATACAATACAAGATATATTAATAAGGTGGAAGAGGATGGAAGGATATGAAGCATTATGGCTTCCAGGTACAGACCATGCTAGCATATCTACTGAAGCTAAGGTGGTAGAGAAGTTAAAAAAAGAAGGAAAAAGCAAGGAGAAATTGGGAAGAGAGAAGTTTTTAGAAGCGGCATGGGATTGGACTAGAGAGTATGGGGGTAATATAAATAATCAATTGAGAAAGCTAGGTATTTCTTGTGATTGGTCTAAAGAAAGATTTACATTAGACGAAGGCCTTAGTAATGCTGTAGAAGAAGTATTTATAAGACTTTATGAAAAAGGCCTTATCTATAGGGGAGATAGAATAATAAATTGGTGTCCAAACTGTAAAACAGCTATTTCAGATGCAGAAGTAGACCATGAGGATTCTCATGGACATTTTTGGCATATAAAATATCCTATAAAGAATAGTGATGATTTTATAATAATTGCAACTACTAGGCCAGAAACTATGTTGGGAGACCTAGCTATAGCAGTTCATCCAGAAGATGAAAGATATACTAATCTAATTGGAAAGTATGCTATACTTCCATTGGTAAACAGAGAAATTCCTATAGTTGCAGATGAATATGTAGACATGGAGTTTGGTACTGGTGCTGTTAAAATAACACCATCTCATGATCCAAATGACTTTGAAGTTGGATACAGGCATAATTTAGGGCAATGTAAAATTATGAATGATGATGCTACAATAAATGAAAATGGTGGAAAATATGAAGGCCTTGATAGGTATGAAGCTAGAGAAAGAATGGTTAAAGATTTAGATAAGGAAGGATATTTATTAAAAATAGAGGAGCACGAAAACAGTGTAGGCCATTGTGAAAGATGTAAAACTGTAGTTGAACCTATAATATCTAAGCAATGGTTTGTAAAAATGGAGCCATTAGCAAAGCCAGCTCTTGAAGCTTATAGAAATGGAGAATTGGATTTCATTCCTGAAAGATTTGGAAAGATTTATTCCCATTGGTTAGAGAATATTAGGGACTGGTGTATATCAAGACAACTTTGGTGGGGCCATAGACTGCCAGTATACTATTGTAGAGATTGTAATGAAATAATGGTTTCCAAAGAAGCTCCAGAAAAGTGTAGTAAATGTAATAGTACTAATATTTATCAAGATGAAGACACTCTTGATACTTGGTTTTCTTCAGCATTATGGCCATTTTCAACTTTAGGTTGGCCAGAAAACACAGAGGAATTAGAATATTTTTATCCTACCAATGTATTGGTGACTGGATATGATATTATATTTTTCTGGATTGTTAGAATGGTTTTTTCTGGTATAGAACAAATGGGAGAAGTTCCATTTGAAGATGTATTTTTAACTGGTCTTGTAAGGGATGAACAAGGTAGAAAAATGAGTAAGTCTTTAGGAAATGGAATCGATCCATTAGATGTTATAGATGAATATGGTGCAGATGCCTTGAGATTTACATTGATAACAGGTAACTCTCCTGGTAATGATATGAGATTTTATATGGAGAGGGTAGAAGCTAATAGAAATTTTGCAAATAAACTTTGGAATGCTACTAGATTTGTTCTTATGAATTTAGATGAAAATGTAATAAGTGAAAAATTAAAATTAGAAAACTTAGAAGAAGAAGATAGATGGATATTATCCAGAATGAATAATGTAACTAAGGAAGTTACAGAAAATTTATCTAAATATGAAATAGGAATTGCTGGACAGAAGGTATATGATTTTATTTGGGATGAATACTGTGACTGGTATATAGAAATGGTTAAACCAAGGCTATATGGAGATGATGAAGAAAGCAATAAGGTGGCTCAGAAAGTTCTTTTAATTGTATTGAAGGATATATTGAAATTGCTCCATCCTTTTATGCCGTTTATAACAGAAGAAATATGGAATCATCTGCCCGAAAACAATAAAGCATTAATTGTTAGTGATTGGCCTATATATAATGAAAAATACAATTTTAAAGAATCAGAAGAAAGAATTATATATATAATGAAAGCAATAAGAGGTATTAGAAATGCGAGAGCAGAAATGAATATAGCTCCTTCAAGAAAATCTAAGATTATATTTGTTACTAAAGATGAAAAAGTTAAATCTATATTAGAATATGGGGAAAGATATTTTATAAATTTAGCTTATGCTCAAGATATAGAAATAAAACAGGATAAAGAGCAAATAGGTGATGATAATATACAAGTAGTAGTTGATAGGGCTGAAATATTTTTACCATTGAAGGATTTAATTGATTTTGAAAAGGAACTAGAAAGATTAGAAAAGGAAAAAGATAAACTAGAAGGTGAATTAAAAAGGGTTAGAGGAAAGCTTTCAAATAAAGGATTTGTAAATAAAGCCCCTGAAAATATAGTGGAAGATGAAAGACAAAAAGAAGCTAAATATAGTGATATGATGGATAAAGTGCTGGAAAGAATTAAATATGTAAAAGAAAATATGTAAATATGAATTTAAAATAGGTGGTCTATGTAGACCACCTATTTTAAATTAGCTAAATTGTATTGTAGTTGTAGAACTTTGAATATGGTAAAATTATATTTGGATAAAATATGTACTTAGGAGGAAATTTAAAATGAATTATGAAGAGGCTTTGAAATTTATTAATGGAGCAGAAGGGTTAGGTTCTAAATTAGGATTAAAAACTATAGAAAAACTAATGAGTGAACTAGGGAATCCTCAAAAAGATTTAAAATATATTCATATTGCAGGTACCAATGGAAAAGGATCTACAGCCTCCTATATTTCTAAGATATTGGAGGAATCAGGTTATAGAGTAGGTGTATTTACATCTCCTTATTTAGAAAGATTTAATGAAAGAATCCAAATAAATGGAAAAGACATATCTGATGAAACTTTTGCTAAAATCACCGAAAATGTTAAAGAAAAAACTGAAAAAATAGTTAGTGAAGGTTTTCCTCATCCTACTGTATTTGAGCTTATTACAGCTATTTCTTTTTTGTATTTTAAAGAAGAGAATATAGATTTTGTAGTATTGGAAGTAGGATTAGGTGGAAGATTAGATTCTACAAATATTATAGATAGCTCTTTACTTTCGGTAATAACTACTATTGATTATGACCATATGAATGTATTAGGAGATAGCTTGGATAAAATAGCTAGAGAAAAGGCTGGCATTATTAAAGAAAATGGAATAGTTTTGTCTTATCCACAGAAAGATGAAGTATTGAAAGCTTTAAAGGAAGTATCAAAGGATAAGAATGCAGATTTTTCAGTATGTCCAATAGAAAATATAAATATAAAAGAGTTAAATGAATATGGAGCGATATTTGATTTTAAATATAAAGATGATATTTTCGAAGATATGAAAATCAATCTTTTAGGTCTACATCAGGTATATAATGCATCGTTAGCAATATCGGTAATATCTGCATTAAGAAATGAAGGGTTTATGAAAACAAGTAATGAAGAGATAAAAAGAGGTTTGGCAAATACTTTTTGGAAGGGAAGACTTGAAGTATTGAGGAGGGAACCTATATTTTTAATAGATGGAGCACATAATTTACAAGGTATAAAAACTTTGGTAAAATCACTAGAGCTTTTTAAATACAATAGATTGATCTTAGGTATGAGTATTTTAAAGGATAAAGACTTTAGCCATATGGTGGAAAATATAGCTCCTTTAGCAGATGAAATAATAATTACTGAAATAAATAATCCGAGAAAAATGGAGGCTGAAAATTTAGCTAAAGAAGTTGGAAAGGCTGATAAGAATATAACAATAGAAAAAGATATTAAAAAAGCTATAGAAAGATCTTTAAATATAGCCAATGAGGACGATTTAATTGTATTTGCAGGTTCTATATATTTAATAGGAGATGTAAGAAAGATACTATTAAATAATTAGTAATTAGTAAGACTTTTTAGGAATATATATTAATATATATCGTTCTTAGGAGGTCTATATGAATGTAATAGAATTTCCAGCTTTTAAAAAATGGAAGGATGAAGAGTTAGTAGAAGTTACTTGTAGAAAAATGGCTAGATTAAAATCTTTACTGGAAAAAGAAAACAATGAAGACTATTGGGAAGAAGTTATGATAATAAACTCTATGATAATAGAAATAAAAAAGAGAAACCTAAAGATAAATGAAGAGAAGTTAATTGAGAATATATTAAAAAAATAGATGCAATCTTGCATCTATTTTTTTAATAATCACCTTCATTTCAACTAATGCATAGATTGTATATATAGGAGTTGGAGGTGAAAAATTAGCAATGGAATGGAAAGTAGTTATTGCAAATACAGGAGAAGATTCTATTACAATTATTGATTTTAAAAATGATTATGAAATAAAAGATATATCTTTTATTTCTTTATTAGATAAAGCAAAAGGCATTGATATATGTTTAGATAACAAACCTATTGGACCTTGGGATATAGCTTTAGATACAGAAAAAAACAAAATATATTTAGCTAATGCTTATAATAATTCAATTTCTAAAATTGATATGAATAAAATGAATATAGAATCTATATTAGCTGTAGGAAAATTTCCCTCTACTATAAAAGTTTATGATGGATTTATATTTGTATTGAATGAGGATTCAAATTCAATTTCTATAGTAGATGAAAAAAGTTTTAATCTTATTGAAAATATATCCGTAGGAGACAAACCAGAGGATATGGAAATATATAATTTTTCCAAAAAAATATTTATAGCCAATGGTAATGGACATAGTATAGACATAATAGATTTAGAAGACAATAAAAAGGAGAAACTTATACTTAGTAATAATCCCATTAGATTGTGTTTGGAAAAAGAGTATATGTATATACTTTCTCATTCCAATGAAAGCTTTTCAGAACATAGCAATATTTCTATAGTTAGATTAGACAACTTAAGTATTGTTAAAAGTTTAGATATTGAAGGAGTCTGTAATAATATGTTAAAACTCAAAGAAAAAGACATATTATTTTTGACAAGCCTTCAAGATGGACATTTATATAAAGTAGATTTGAAGGCAAATAAAATAATTAAAAAATTTTATTTGGAAGGAATGCCAAATAAAATTTTTTGGGATGGAGATAAATCCTTGCTTATAACAAATTCGTCAAAAAACACCTTAACTATTTTTAACATATTCAATAATAAAGTGATAAAAAATATAAAAATAGGTTCAGAACCAAATGGATTGATCCTAATTAAGTAAATTTTATTTTATTAGAGTATTCAATATTTCTTGATAAATTTTATCTGGATTTGACTTCCAATTATTGCAGATCATTTTTGCTTGTTCGCTAGATACAACATTTAAATATAGACTGAATAATGTACAATCTTTTTCTACTAATTTTAAATTCACCACATATTCATTTTCATTTTTTTTAAAATAGTCTCCAATTATTTGTGTTTCTCTTTTTAGTTCTTCTTTTTTCACTTCGAATTTTTTGTCTATATCATTTTTTATTTCATCAGGTATCTTATGAATAAAATAATCTAAAGTAAGTTTTCCTTTTTTTAATATAGTATATCGTTCCTTTTCTTCTTGCCTAGAATATTCAATGAATTTAGATCTTGTTAACTCACTTAAAAACTGTTGAACTAAAAAATAATTCATATAGTTATTTTCCAATACGAATTCTGTTATTTGTCCATTTGTAAGAGGAATCTCAGACTTATCTATTATATAGAGTAAGAGAAGTTTATTTTGAGCAAGTTCTTCGGTACTATCAATAAACATTCTAACACCTTCTTTTAAAAAATAATATTAACTTAAATTATACCATATTAAAAGGAGAAGTGAAAACTCACTTCTCCTTTTATAAGGAATTTTATTTTTTAGTCATCTGTCTTTGAGCATCTTCAACAAGTTTTTTTACCATGTATCCTCCTACATATCCATTTTCCCTAGAAGTTAAATTCCCTTTATCTATACTATTATAATTTTGAATTCCCAATTCATTTGCAATTTCAACTTTTAGTTCATCTAATGCTGTTCTTGCTTCTGGAACAACTATTTTATTATTTCCTCTTGCCATTTTTCATCCTCCTCTGAAATCTTTTTTAGGAGTTGCATTATTAATTTAACCTTTATTATTAAATATATCCTAGTATTATATGGGTGTTTTTTTAATTTTAATGCTTAAAAGTAAAAAAATATAATATTTTCATATTCTACAATCATATCATGTATTATATAGTGAATTAATATTAAAAATTATAAAAAAGATTTTTGAATAGGAGTGAATAAATTGCATAATTCTAACATGAATAAAAATATGACTATGAGAATTTTTATAGTTGTCATCATTTTATGTACTTCAATTGTCTATACTAGTTTCACCAATAAGATGAATATTGTGGAGGTTTTTTCTAATAAAAAAGAATTGCCAATATATTCAGTTGAGACCGAAGAGAAAAAGATTGCTATTAGTTTTGATGCTGCATGGGGCGATGAATACACTAATGACATATTAGACATACTAGATAAGTATGAGGTGAAGACTACTTTTTTCTTAGTTGGTTTTTGGGTAGACAAATTTCCAGAAAAGGTTAAAGAAATTCATGAAAGAGGCCATGATGTAGGAAATCATTCTACAAGCCATCCTTATATGAGTAAACTTTCAGAGGAGCAGATATTAAAAGAATTAAATAAGACGGGGAATAAGATCAAAGAATTAACTGGAAAAGAGCCAACACTTTTCAGACCGCCTTTTGGAGATTATAATGATAGACTTATAAGGGTTTGTAGAGAAAATAATTATCATGTTATCCAGTGGGACGTAGATTCTTTAGATTGGAAAGAGTTAGGTGTTCAACCGGTAGTAGATAGGGTAACTAGAAATGTACAAAATGGTTCTATTGTCTTATTTCACAATAATGCTAAGTATGTAAAAGAATATTTACCATTAGTAATAGAAGAACTTCAAAAAGATGGATATGAAATAGTTCCTATTTCCGATCTCATATATAAAGAAAACTATTATATGGATAATACAGGTAGGCAACACAGGGAAAAGAATAAAAACTAGAAGTTTAACAATGAAAAACTAGAAGGAGTGTGGAACATGAAAAATCAAAAGATGAGTTTAATTGGAGTAGCTGAAGAGAAGAGAGGAAAGATAACTTTTGGTATGATAAGGGATATTTTTATAAATTCTGGTTTTTCCTTAGTGTATGAAAATAAGAATATAGTTTTTTTAAGTTTTAATGAAAACAATTATATAGGAATAATAAATTTTTCACTTAAAAATTTAAAAGATCTTTCTAGTTTAGGATTAAAATTTAATGTTATTGTCTATGCAGATATTGAGCATGAAACTTTACTATCTAAGGAAGTAAAGAAAAGTTTTGCTTCTTTAGATAGCATTATTGTACTGAATATAGATGATGAAAATAATATTAAATTATTGAAGGGAAATAATAAAGCTTTAGTCATAACTTATGGTTTAAATAATAAGGCTACGGCTACTGCTTCTAGTTTAGATATGAATAATTTAATAGAGTTTAATTTTTGTCTCCAAAGAGAAATTAAAGCTTTGAATGGAGATATTATTGAACCTTTAGATTTTCCTGTGAAAATAAATTTCTTTGGAAAGGAATATATATATAGTGCCTTAGCTTCTATAACTGTAGGACTATGCTATGGTTTGTACATAGATAATATTAAAGATGGCTTATTGAACATTAAAGGTTTTGATAGAAAGATGGAAAAATTATATGAGGGGAATTTTACAGTTATAGATAATTTTTGCTTAAATCCAATGGACTATAGTACTGCTTTTGAAAACATTCAACATTTAAAATATAAAGATATAGTGCTTTTAAAAGGTATTGAAATAGATCAAGGAATTTATACAATTAAAAAAAACTTAGAGATAGTGCTAAATTGGGCTCCCATACTTGGAATTAGAAGAGTTGTTTTTTTTATAGACAAAAAAGATAGTTTGATAGAAAAAAATATAGAACATCTATTTATTAAAAAAGGAATTCCTTATAACATATATTATAATTTAAAACGTTGCTTAGAATGTGAACTTAAATCTATAGAAAAAGATGATATTTTCTTGTTATTAGGTAGCGATTTATTAAATAACTCTAAAGATATCTTAATAAATCAACTAAAGGGTCAGTAATTTTTAAAATAATTCATATTATGAAAGATTTTTGAATAGATATAAAAATAGGTTATCCAAAAAAACATAAGAATAAGGGGGAATGGAGACTCAATGGTTGATAAAGTAATAGATACAAATAAAGTTATAATTGTTGGAAAAGTAGTTTCTGAAAAAGAGTTTAGTCATGAGATGTATGGTGAAGGTTTTTACACTTTTAAATTAGGAGTACCAAGACTTAGCGATTATCTTGATATTCTTCCTATAACTATCTCAGAAAGGTTGCTTGTAAATATTGATTTGATGAAAGGAAAATATGTTTTAATTGAAGGGCAATTAAGATCCTATAATAGATATGTAAATAATTCTAATCGATTGGTTTTAACTATATTTGCTAGGGATATATATGAACCTAAAGATGAAGAAATTGATGAACTACTAAAAAAACCAAATGAAATCTTCATTGATGGATATATATGTAAATCTCCAGTTTATAGGACTACACCTTTTGGTAGAGAGATAACAGATTTACTTATAGCTGTTAATAGGCCTTATAACAAGTCAGACTATATACCATGTATATCCTGGGGTAGAAATGCTAGGTTTTGTGAAAAGTTATCAGTAGGGGATCATGTAAGATTGTGGGGAAGAATTCAAAGTAGAGATTATCAGAAACGGCTTTCCAATGGAGAGGTAATTACAAGAATTGCTTATGAAGTATCTATATCGAAGCTTGAATACATAGAAAATGATAATAATAGACGGAAGGAAGAGGAGGAAGCAGTAGAAAGCAATTAATATTGTTAGGTTGAATTTATTAAAATCCTATTTTAATCTAACGATACTCAAAAATATTATCAGATTAATAACTTTTAATCTAACCATACCTTTTTTATAAATGTTTGTCTTATTAAAGAAAGGTGTGGTTATTTTATTGTTTGAATTTTTATTTAAGAACATGTTGACCAATTATTATATGTTAGGTTATAATTTATCTAATATAGCCCTTAAAAATATAGGTTTTTCTGATATTATATATTATTAATAAGGGGTGTTTGGATGTATTTAAAAATAATTTTTGGAGTTATTTTTTTTATAGTTTTAATAAGCATACAATATTCTTTAAATAAAATATTGTTTGAATTAAGAGAAATCAAAAAAATATTGTATACGAAAAAGGATCGTGATTAAACAAAGTTTGTAACTAGATATCCTGAAGGGAGAGAAACATATTGACAAGTAAAGAAAAAAGAATACTTTTTAGTTCGGAAGAGATTGATAAAAGGAATATAGGATTAGGAGCGGAAATATCTAAAGATTATGAAGGAAGAAAGTTGGTTGCTATTTCTCTTTTAAGAGGTAGTTTTATATTTGCTTCTGATTTAGTAAGAAATATAAGTGTTCCTGTTGAGATTGATTTTTTGACTACATCAAGCTACGGTGACAGAGAAGAAACCTCTGGGAATGTAGAAATTGTTACTGATATTAGAAGTGATATAGAGGGAAGAGATGTATTAATTATTGACGATATAATGGACTCTGGGTATACTATGCAATATGTAATAGAGCATTTGAAGAAAAAGAATCCCAATAGTATAAAAACTGCTGTTATGTTGGATAAGCCTAGTAGGAGGAAAGTAGACTTAAAACCTGACTATATAGGTTTTACTATACCAGATGTATTTATAGTTGGTTATGGACTTAATTATGGAGACTATTATAGAAATATCCCTTATATTTTCACATTTGATTAGAGATAAATAGCCTTGTATATTTTATTCGTATATACAAGGCTATTTATTATACATTTAATCTAAGTTTTATTTTTTAATTAAACTTTCCATGTTATATAGGCCATTTTCTTGATCATATAGGAATTTAGCTGCTTTAATAGCTCCTTGTGCAAATATTTTTTTAGAGGAAGCACTATGTTTTATTTCTATAATTTCATCACATCCAGCAAAGATTACATTATGTTCTCCAACTATAGTTCCGCCCCTTAGGGCATGGATGCCGATTTCCTTTTCTTTTCGTTTATCAGTTTTTGTATTTCTTCCAAAAACATACTCTTTAGAATTGTTCAATTCTTTATTTATTTCATCTGCAATCATATAAGCTGTTCCACTAGGAGCGTCAATTTTTTTATTGTGATGCTTTTCAATTATTTCAATATCAAAAGAGTCTTCTAATATTGGGGCGATATCTTTAACTATTGAAACTAATATATTTATACCTAAAGACATATTTGCAGAATAGAATATAGGTATTTTTTTAGAGGCAGTTTCAATTTTTTCTATATCTTCATTACTAAGACCAGTAGTGCCTATAACTAAAGATATATTTTTTTCCATACTATATTTTAAAAGATTAGGTAAGGAACTAGGATGAGAAAAATCTATTATTATATCAATATCTTCATTACAATCAAATATATTATTGTATATATTAAAATCGTCACAATTATTTGATTTGTTTTTATCTATACCAGCTACTAATTCCATTTCTTTATCTTTTTTAATTTCTTGAGATATTACTTGACCCATCTGGCCATAATAACCATTGATGAGAACTTTAATCATATATTTACCCCCTTACATTTAATCCGTAAGCCTTCATTTCTTCTATTAAATGTTCTCGATTTTTAGTTTCCATAGTTGTAAGTGGAAGCCTTGCTGGACCTACATCCATACCAAGGGAATTCATAGCTTCTTTTACTGGTATAGGATTTACTTCTATAAACAATGCATCTATTAAAGCCTTCATATTTAATTGTAGTTCTTTACTTTTTTCTAAATCTCCTTCAAGATAGGAGATTACCATATCGTGAGTGTCTTTTGGAAGGATATTAGCTACTACGGATATAACACCAATTCCTCCCAATGAAAGAAGAGGCACTACCATGTCATCGTTTCCAGAATAAATATCAAAATTATCCTTACATAGTCTAGCAATTTCTGATACTTGTGCAATATCTCCACTAGCCTCTTTTACTCCACGAATATTAGGATGTTTAGATAATGTTTCAAGTGTCTTAGGTAAAATATTAAGTCCTGTTCTCCCTGGTACATTGTAGACAATAATAGGAATGTTTACATTATCTGCAATGACTAAATAGTGATCTATAAGACCTTTTTGAGTAGTTTTATTATAGTATGGTGTTACAATTAATAGAGCATCGGCGCCAACTTTTTCTGCATATTTACTAAGTTCTATTGAATCTTTAGTATTGTTGCTACCAGTTCCAGCTATTACAGGAATTCGTTTATTTACTTTTTCTACTGTAAACCTAATGACTTCTTTTTTTTCTTCGCTAGATAGAGTAGCAGATTCTCCAGTTGTCCCACAAATAATTATGGCATCTGTTTGTTCGCTTATATGCCATTCGAGTAGTTCCCCTAATTTTTCATAATTTACATTGCCACCTTTAAATGGCGTCACTATAGCAACACCTGAACCTTTAAAAATACTCACTATAAAACCCCCTGTTTTTATTTATTTTTTAATAAAAGTTCGGCTATTTGAATAGTATTTGTAGCTGCACCTTTTCTAGTATTGTCAGCTACTATCCAGATATTAATTCCATTTTCAACACTAAAATCTCTTCTTATTCTACCTACATATACTTCATCTTTGCCTTCTATATTTACAGGCATTGGGTAAGTATTTTTTTCTACATTATCTAGTACCACAATCCCTTTATAATTGTTTAAGACTTCGTGTATTTCCTCTATATTAAAATTTTTTTCAAATTCAATATTAGTAGAGACACAGTGACCAAAATAAACAGGAACTCTTACTGCGGTAGAAGTAATTTTTAATTTATCATCATGCAATATTTTTCTAGTTTCTTCAATCATTTTTATTTCTTCTTTTGTATATCCATTATCCATAAAAGAATCAATATGTGGAAGACAATTAAAAGCAATAGGATGGGGATAATTTTGGGGCTCTAAATATTCTAAGCCGTTTTTTAAATCATCCATACCAGCTACACCAGAACCCGATACTGCTTGATAAGTAGAGAAAATGATTCTTTTTATTTTAAAATTTTCATGAAGTGGCTTCAATGGAACTACAGATTGAATTGTAGAGCAATTAGGATTAGCAATTATACCTTTATGCCATTCTATATCCTCAGGATTCACTTCAGGAACTATTAATGGTACATCTTTATCCATTCTCCAAGCACTACTATTATCAATTACAGTAATTCCATGTTCTTTTGCAATAGGAGCAAACTTTTTACTAATTTCTCCTCCGGCAGAAAAAAGCAAAAGATCTATAGGTTTGTTAAAAGAATTTTTTGTTAATTCCTCTACCTCGTATTCTTTTTCTCTAAATAATATTTTTTTCCCAATTGATTTACTGGAGGCAAATAAATAAAGATTTTCTACAGGAAAATTCCTTTCCTCCATTAGTTTAAGAAAATTTTTTCCGACCATACCAGTTGCACCAACTATTCCAACATTTATTTTTTTCATATTTTCACCTCTAAATTTTAAATTATTATAATATATTATACTATAATATATTTAATTTTGTGTAATTATAATAATCTATTTGATTTGAGATAAGAAAAAAGATACAATTAAATAAAAGGGTTTAGGAGGTTATTATGGATAATAAAAGAAAGAATCCTAGTATTTTGGAGACAAATATTTTTTATTTTGTTTTAGGAATTTTATTAATATTCTTAGGTGGATTTGCACAATCTAGGGAGATATATTCTGGATTATTAATAACTCAATATTTAATAATTTTACTTCCTACTATATTATATTTGAGAATAAGGGGTTATAGTCTAAAAAATACTCTTAGATTAAATAAAATATCTATGAAACAGATAGTACTTATACCATTAATAGTTATCTTTGCTTATCCAGTGGGAGCTTTTTTAAATTATATTTTTATTCTCTTTTTAAGTAATTTTATAAAAATAAGGCCAGCACCTATTCCTATACCTAAAAGTTCACCAGAATTCATCTTAGGTCTAATAGTTATTTCACTATCACCAGGAATATGTGAGGAAATATTATTTAGAGGCATGGTTATGTCTTCTTATGATAAATTAGGAAAGAAAAAAGCCATAATAATATCTTCAGTATTATTTGGAGTGTATCATTTCAATCTTCAGAATCTTTTAGGACCTATTTTTTTAGGAATAATTTTTGGATTAATAGTATATAAGACAAAGTCAATATATTCTTCTATGATTGCTCATGGATTTAACAATGCTATGGCTTTAACTATTGGCTATTTTTTATTAGGAAAGATGGATGAAATGCAGATTCAAAGTGAAGCTATTGATATATCGGCTAATTCTTTTGCTAGCATGTTATCTATAATTATTGGACTTATATTTTCAATAGTTTGTGCAAGTATATCATATAGTTTATATAAGGCATTGCCTGAAAGCAAAGAGGAAATTGAAGAAGAAGTAATAGAAGAATATAACTTTAGAAAATTAGACTATATTCCATTAGTAGGTGTATTGATAATATTTATATTTTATAATTATATGTTTCTATTTAATTAATAATGAATTGAATAAAAAAAGCCTTCTCAACCATACTAAATGGAGGGAGGGGTTCAAATGTCAAAGAAGAAAAAGAAAATCGAAACATTGGAAGATAAATTGAAATATGAAATTGCTGAAGAACTGGGACTTATGGAAAAGATAAAAGAAGTAGGATGGGGTGGACTTACGGCAAAAGAGTCAGGAAGAATAGGAGGACTTATAACTGTAAAGAAAAGAGAAATGGCAAAAAAAGAAGCCTTAAAGGATAAAGAATAGTATCTTAATACTTGAACATTATGGGGGTGCTTGATCATGGACATGGACAAAATTAAAAAAGCAAGTGAAATGATAAAAAAATCTTCTAGAACTATGGTGTTGACTGGGGCAGGTATTTCTACAGAGAGTGGAATTCCCGATTTTAGAAGCCCTGGTACAGGTCTTTGGGAAAATACAGATCCTATGGAGGCACTATCTACTACAGTTTTACACAATGATCCAGAGAAGTTTTATAGTGAAGGTTATAAAATGCTTTTAGGAATGACAGATGCAAAACCTAATAGGGCTCATTTAGCATTGGCAGAAATGGAAAAGCTAGGATTTGTTAAAGGAATAATAACTCAAAATATAGATAATTTACATCATAAGGCTGGTTCAAAGTATGTTTTAGAGGTTCATGGGAACACAAGGGAAGGTAGTTGTATGAACTGTGGCAAAAAAGTTCCATTAGACGTAATAACACAAAAAACAGTGGAAGGACAAATACCACCAAAATGCAATAGCTGTCAGGGAACATTAAGACCTGATGTAATAATGTTTGGTGATATGCTTCCAGAAGACTTTAGTATAGCTTCTAATGAAGCAAGTACCAGTGATTTACTTATAGTAGTAGGTTCTAGTTTAGTAGTATCACCAGTTAATTATTTGCCTCAAATGGCTAAGAATTTAATAATCATAAATAAAGGACGCTCTGCAATGGATCATTATAGTGATATATTATTAAATGGTTCAGCTAGTGATATATTGGAAGCTATACTAGAAGAGTTAGTAGAGGAATAAAATATGAATTGTTATGAAGAGTTTGCTCTATATTATGATGAACTTATGAATGATGTAGATTATGAAGGTTGGTTTTTATATATTAAAGATATATTTATAAGATTTGATATAGAACCTAAAGAAGTATTAGAAATGGCATGTGGTACTGGGAATTTAACTTATTATCTATGCAAAGAAGGATACAATGTAACTAGCTTTGATATGTCAGAAGAGATGCTTTCTATAGCTTATAATAAATTATTGCATTTTAAGAATTTAAAACTATTAAAACAGAATATGAATGATTTTAAGATGAGCAAACAATTTGATAGTGTAGTATCTATTTGTGATAGCATAAATTATATTCTTAATAGAGATGAGCTTTTAAAAATATTTAAAAATGTATATGAGCATCTGAAAGAGGATGGTTTATTTATATTCGATATTAATTCCTATTATAAACTAAGTGAAATTATAGGAGATAATACTTTTGTTGAAGATAGAGATGATATATATTATGTTTGGCAAAATTATTTTGATGAAGCTAGTGGCTTAGCTCAATTTAATTTAGATTTTTTTATTAAAAATGAAGATGGAAACTATATGAGATTTGATGAGGAGCATATAGAGCGTGCCTATCAAATTGAAGAAATTGAAGGTATTCTTAAAGAGGCAGGATTTAAGGAAATAGAAAAATATGAGGCATTTACATTCAATGTTCCTAAAAATAATAGTGAAAGGATTAATTTTGTTGCTAAAAAGTAGTAAAAAAGTATCTGAAAGTTCACTGAATAATTTGTTATTTTTGAGGAATACTATTTGACAACAGTATTTAACTGTGATAGTATTAGGGAAAGTAGAGGGTATTACATACTCATCTATATTAAATTAGTTGTATTGGAGGAATGTTTTAAATGGTTAATGGAACAGTAAAGTGG
This sequence comes from Clostridiaceae bacterium, assembly GCA_019391515.1. Lineage (GTDB taxonomy): Bacteria > Bacillota > Clostridia > Tissierellales > Sporanaerobacteraceae > Anaerosalibacter. The sequence goes on from JAHXQP010000010.1 coordinate 63,985, forward strand.
TTTAATGCTACAAAAGGTTACGGATTTATTTCTACTGAAGATGGCGAAGATGTCTTCGTACACTATTCAGCAATTGAAGAAGATGGATTCAAAACTTTAGAAGAAGGACAACAAGTTGAATTTGAAATAGTTGAAGGAGAAAAAGGTCCTCAAGCTACAAGTGTTAAAAAACTATAATTAAATATAAAAACTTGTAGATAGTTTTAAATTGTAGCAAATTAGCCCCTAACGTTAGGGGCTTTAAATATCTCTAAAACAATATAGAAAAGGAGTTAATTATGAAAGATTATATTATTAGAGCTATTGATAAAAAAGGAACTATTAGAGTATTTGTTGCCAGTACTACTAATTTAGTAGAAGAGGCTAGAAAAATTCATAATACCATGCCTACAGGAACAGCCGCTTTAGGTAGGACTTTAACAGCAGCCAGCATTATGGGAACAATGATGAAGAATGAAAAAGAAAGTATATCTATTCAATTTCGTGGAGATGGACCTATTAAGAACATAGCTGTTGTATCTAATTCAAAAGGTGAGGTTAAAGGCTATGTAGGTGACCCTACAGTGGATTTACCATTGAAAAGCAATGGGAAATTAGATGTAGGTGGAGCAGTAGGAAGCAATGGAAGGGTTATTGTTATAAAGGATTTTGGTCTTAAGGATCCTTATATTGGGCAGTCTAGTATAGTTTCGGGAGAAATAGCAGAAGATTTAACATATTATTTTGCAAATTCTGAGCAACAGCCTTCAGCAGTTAATTTAGGTGTACTAGTAGATAGAGATTTATCTGTAAAAGCAGCTGGAGGGTATATAGTTCAATTGCTTCCAGGAACTTTAGATGAGGATATAGATAAACTAGAGGAGAGTATAAAAAATTCTGAGCCTATATCTACATTAATAGATAAGGGATTAACTCCAGAAGAAATACTTGAGAATGTATTTGGAAAACTTAATATGAATATTTTAGATAGAAAAGAAGTTTCATTTAAGTGTAACTGTTCTAGGAATAAAATAGAAACAACTCTTAGAAGTCTAGGGGAAAAAGAGATAAAAAGTATGATAGACGAAGATGGAAAGGCAGAAGTTATATGCCATTTTTGTAATGAAAAATATAATTTTTCAAAAGAAGATTTAAAATCTTTACTTTAAGTGTTGACTTTAACTTATAATTGTTGTATACTATCAACTGTGGTTAAGTTGCCCAGATAGCTCAGTCGGTAGAGCAGGGGACTGAAAATCCCCGTGTCGGTGGTTCGATTCCGCCTCTGGGCACCATTATATTTAAACTATGCAGCTAGAAATTTTGCGGAAGTGGCTCAGTGGTAGAGCATCGCCTTGCCAAGGCGAGGGCCGCGGGTTCGAATCCCGTCTTCCGCTCCAGGAAATTAAATACGGCGGTATAGCCAAGTGGTAAGGCATAAGTAGAGAACCAAAACACGCTTTTCGTTTTGTGTGAATCACTTAGTCGGGGGAGTTCTTTAGAATTACTATTTCAAAACAATCATAAAATTAAATATGGCGGCATAGCCAAGTGGTAAGGCAGAGGTCTGCAAAACCTTTATCCCCAGTTCAAATCTGGGTGCCGCCTCCAAGAAAACCTTCTATATCTTATAGAAGGTTTATTTTTTATAAACTATATTATATTAAATTATTATTTGATAAAAATACTTGTGGACATAGTATTCCAAGGATAGTTAGCTGATATAGCTTTATAAGTAAAATCTCCTTGATTACTATTATCATTGCTATATACAAATAACTTCCAAGTTCTTTCCCAGCCAATAACTATATTATTATTTCCAACAATTGATTTAGAATCTATAAGTTCAGCTTCTTGATTATCGAATTTTGCATATCTTTGAGAACTATACCCTATTTCTTCTGTTGTTACATAAATGTATGATCCACCATGGTCACGTTTAGTAGATAGTTGATTTTCCCTAATAACTTCTGCTCCACCTTTTTCTGATTTTACCCTAGTAACCCTAAGGCTTGTAAGTGGTGGAGCAGAAGCAGCAAAAGATTGACTTCCTATACTAAATAAAACTACGAAAAATAGTAAAATACTTAATGTTGAATAAGTATTTGCCGATAGTCATATATGAACCGTTTAAATTTTTAGATTGGGGGATTATGAAAATGATTAATTCGATTAATAACAGTACCTTTTTAAATTCAATTAATAATTATCAAAGTAAGACATCTACAACTAATAAAAATGAGATTGGTGAAGTAGGATTTTCAAATCATTTGACATCTGTTGATAAAGTAGAAAGGAAAAAAGGATTGGAAGAATTAATACAAAAGTTTTTAAATAATGAATTTGAAGACTCTAAAAATCAAAAAGAGGCTATTTCCAAATATTATAATTTAAATGATAAAGATGAATTTTTTAGACAATTTGCTAATGATTTTGATATGAATAATATGAATTCCAAAGAATTAGCGTTACTCGAATGTATTATACCTTATGCTAATTTCATAGATTTTGATGATAAAGTTAAACACGAACTAGAAATATGTGCAATTGGTGCTATGTTGCGTCTTGAGGCAACTGATTTAGCAGGTATTACAAATGAAAAAGAAGCTTGGGATTATAGAGGTAATATACCGAGACTATTAAACAGACTTTATAATGCGAGTGAATTGGAAGACAAGGTATCAATACTAAAACTTATTCGAATGGTTGAAGAGATTCAATCTTTTAGAGTTAGATAAAAATGGACTTATGTCAGTATTGTAGATTTAGGTAGGCCACATTCACTTTTGACATTTAAACATATCGAGTAAACAGTGGAAATGATAAAATTTTAAATAGCTAACGCTCGATATTTCAGTGGGCTGAGACTGTTTAATCACAAACATCAAATAGCCTCCACCTTTAAAGGTGGAGGCTATTTGATGTTTGTGAAAGGAGGAATATATGTGAAAAACAATCCTTTTATACCATATAAAAAAGGAAATTTAGTTATTATAGATGGAAGGGTAGATGAAAAAGTAATAAAGTTTTTAGAAAAGTTAAATATAAAAGTAATAAAAACTGTCAAATGTGAAGATGTTCATGAGGCTATAGCTTATCATCCAGATATAGTGCTACATCCTATAAATTATAAAACTTTAATTGTAGCTCCAAATGTTTTTGAATATTATGAAGAAAAATTCTTTGGAACGGGTATAGAACTTATAAGAGGAGAAAAACAATTAGTAAGAGACTATCCAGGAGATATAGCATATAATGTAGGAAGAGTTTATGGATATGCAATTCATAATTTTAAGTATACAGATGAAAAACTTCTTTTTTATTTAAAAAAAGAAGGATTAGAATTAGTTAATGTAAATCAAGGATATACAAAATGTTCTATGGCAGTAGTAGATAAAAAAGCTATTATTACTGCTGATCGTCCTATATACGAGGCAATGGTTAAATGTGACATAGATACCTTATTAATAGAACCAGGATATATAGAACTAGAAGGATTTGACTATGGATTTATAGGTGGTTGTTTTGGTAGTATATGCAAAAATGACATATTTATTTCAGGAAAATTGGATGATCATCCAGATAAAGATAAAATTAATAACTTCCTAAAAAAACATAAAAAAAATCTAATTTTTTTAAGTTATGATAAAATTGTTGATCTTGGTACAATAATTACTTTATATTGTTAATATTGTAATCTTATAAATAGTATATACTTATGTCAAAAACGTATACTACTAATGTCATGAAAAGAGAGGAGGATTGAAATTGTTATCTATTGGGGTAAAAGAAACCAAAGGTCAAATAAAAGATATATTTAATAAATATGATTTTGGAAATAATATTGAAATTAAAGAAGAAAAAATTAATGATAGATTTTTTCTAATGTTTTATCCTAAAGGTAGAGAAGAAGAATTTTATAGTATTATATCTTTATTTATTAGTGAAATAATCATTGAATATTATTTAAAAGAGATAATATTAAAAGATGTTTTTATGAAGTATAATAATTTTAATAAAGATGAAAAGGTTGAAATTGTTCAATTAGCTTATAAAAATTTATATAATAAAAATGAATTTATTAAAGAGAAGGAATTAATATTTAAGGAAGTATATGATTATATCTCTATTAATGATTTAATGATAGTAGATGGATTTGTAAGTTTTAGATTGAAATCTATAGATAGGATTATAAATGAAATTATAAAAAGAAGTATAGATGAATTTTCAGCTGTTAAGGAATATAGGGAATTTATAAATGTACTTCAATATTTTATAGACATTCAAGAACCTAAAATTGATTTAGTAAATGTGGTTATAGATGACGAATATAAATTATATGATAAGGAAAACAATTTAATAGATAATGATTTTTTTAATGATATTATTAACGAATTATCAGATGATGGTATTAATGAAGATGATATTTTAATTAGTTCTATAATTACAATAGCTCCTCAAAAATTAATTATTCATGTTAATGAAGAAAATAAGAGTAAAGAAATTGTAGATATACTTCAAAGTGTTTTTATAGATAAGGTTGAGTTTTGCAAAGGTTGTAATTTATGCAATATAAAGATTCCATTGAAGAAAGAAAAATAAAGAAAGTTTTACTTTCATCTTTACACTTTGAAAGATTTTAAAAAAATGATATTATAAGTATTAGTATAATGTATTTTAGGGGGGATATAATGGATAAAGAAAGAGTTAAACCTTCCATATTACCAGGATTTATGGAATTGTTGCCTTCAGATCAAGTATTATTTAATAAAATGTTGGATATTATAAGAGAAAACTATGAGAAATTTGGATTTTTACCAATAGATACGCCAGTAATTGAAAAATCAGAAATATTATTGGCAAAAGGTGGAGGAGAAACAGAAAAACAGATATATAGATTTAATAAGGGAAGTAATGATATGTCCTTACGTTTTGATTTAACAGTACCTTTAGCAAGATATGTTGCTCAATACTTCCCTGATTTAAATTTTCCATTTAAGAGATATCATATAGGAAAAGTTTATAGAGGAGAAAGGAATCAAAGAGGAAGATTTAGGGAGTTTTATCAATGTGATATAGATATTGTAGGAAATGGGAAGTTGGGTATCATAAATGATGCAGAGATTCCAAGTGTTATATACTCTACTTTTAAAGGCTTAGGTTTTGAAAATTTCACTATTAAAATAAATAATAGGAAAGTATTAAATGGTTTCTTTAACTACCTTGGTATAGAAGATAGAGTTGGTACATTAAGAGCTATAGATAAAATTGATAAAATAGGAACTAGTGGTGTAAAGAAAGAACTAGACAAAATTGGTTTAAGTATAGAAGCTGTTGAAAAGATAATTCAATTTATGAACATAGAAGGCACCAATGAAGAAATATTACATAATTTAAAAGATATGAACATTGATAACGAAGAATTTCAGTTAGGTTTAGAAGAGCTTTCTTTAGTTATAGATTATGTAAAATATTTTGGAGTCCCAAATGAAAATATAGCTATAGACTTGACTATTGCAAGAGGATTAGACTATTATACAGGAACTATATATGAAACATTTTTAGATGATTATCCAGAGATAGGAAGTGTTTGTTCTGGTGGCAGATATGACGATTTAGCTAAACACTATACAAATCAAAAATTACCTGGTGTAGGGATGTCGATAGGCCTTACTAGACTTTTCTATCAATTTAAAGAAGCAAATATTGTTGAAAGCAATGAAGATAGTTTGATAAAAGCTATTATAATACCCATGGATGGTTGTTTAGAAGAGTCTATAAAGATTGGAAATAAATTAAGAAATGAAGGAATTAATATTCAAGTATATTTAGAGAAAAGTAAAATGGGTAAAAAGTTTAACTATGCAAATAAATTGAAAGTTCCATATGTAATAATATTAGGCCCTGATGAATTAAAAGATGAAAAAATGACTATAAAAGATATGGAATCAGGGGAACAAAAAATGTTTGGAATGGAAGACGGTATAAAACTTTTAAAAAGATAGAAAATATATTGACAAGGAATAAAATAAAAGATATAATATTTGATTAAGTAAAATTATATATTTAAAAGCTATGAAGGGAAGAGTAAGTTAATTAATCCTTCAAGAGAGGGATTGTCTTGGCTGGAAACAATCCTAAGGTATTGTTAACTGAAAACCAACCCGAAGCTGAATCCCAAACTTTTTAGGGAAGGATTTCCGCGATTTGCGTTATTTGACTCAAGCACCAATTAGGGTGGAACCACGAGATATAAACTCTCGTCCCTATGTTTCATGGGATGAGGGTTTTTTTGTATTTAAAAATAGAAATAGGAGGGAAATTATGGACAATATAATTATTACTTTACCAGATGGTTCAAAAAAAGAGTATGAAAAAGGTGTAACTGTATATAAAATAGCTAGTGATATAAGTCAAGGCTTAGCAAGGGTTGCTTTAGGAGCAGTAGTGAATGGAATGATATTAGGCCTTAACGATGCTATAGAAGAAGATGCCGAAGTGAAAATTGTAAAATTTGAAGACAAAGAAGGAAAAGAAATCTTTAGGCATACTAGTTCTCATATACTAGCTCAAGCTGTGAAGAGATTGTATCCAGGTACTAAATTAGCTATAGGTCCAGCTATAGATGATGGATTTTATTATGATTTAGATACAGAACATAGATTTACTCCAGAAGATTTGGAAAAAATAGAAAAAGAGATGAAGAAAATAGTTAAAGAAGATTATGAACTAGAAAGATTTGTTCTTCCTAGAGATGAAGCCATTGAATTTTTGAAAGAAAAAGATGAGCCATATAAAGTTGAATTAGTAGAAGATTTGCCAGAAGATGCAATTATTTCTTTTTATAAACAAGGTGATTTTGTAGATCTTTGTGCAGGGCCTCATTTAACTAGGACAAAACCAGTGAAATCCTTTAAACTTCTAAATATAGCAGGAGCATATTGGCGTGGAGACGAAAAGAATAAAATGCTACAAAGAATTTATGGAACTAGTTTTATGAAGAAGAAAGACTTGGATGAATATCTAGATAGATTGGAAGAGGCAAAGAAAAGGGATCATAGGAAACTAGGAAGAGAACTAGATTTATTTAGTATTCATGAGGAAGGGCCCGGGTTTCCATTTTTCCATCCGAAGGGAATGCTTCTTAGAAATATATTAGAAGATTTTTGGAGAGAAGAGCACAGAAAAAGAGGTTATGGAGAGATTAAAACGCCTTTAATATTAAATGAAGAATTATGGCATAGATCGGGTCACTGGGATCATTATAGAGAGAATATGTATTTTACAGAAATAGATAATAATGACTATGCTATAAAACCTATGAATTGTCCTGGTTCAATGCTTGTATATAAAACAAAAATGTTTAGTTACAGAGATTTTCCTTTTAGATGGGCTGAGTTAGGCTTAGTTCATAGACATGAGCTTTCTGGTACATTACATGGTCTTATGAGAGTGAGAAGTTTTACTCAAGATGATGCTCATTTATTTATGCTACCTAGCCAAGTTAAGGATGAATTAGTTGGTGTAATGGATTTAGCAGACTATATTTATGATGTATTTGGATTTAAATATCATGTTGAGCTTTCTACTAGACCAGAAAACTCCATGGGAACAGATGAACAATGGGAAATGGCAACAAATAATTTAATAGAAGCTTTGAATGAAAAAAATATAGATTATATAGTTAATGAGGGCGACGGAGCGTTTTATGGACCAAAAATAGATTACCATTTAGAAGATGCTATAGGTAGAACTTGGCAATGTGGTACAATACAATTAGATTTCCAAATGCCAGAAAGATTTGATTTAACTTATATAGATAAAGATAATGAAAAGAAACGTCCAGTTATGATTCATAGAACTATACTTGGTAGTATAGAAAGATTTATGGGAATTCTTATAGAGCATTATGCTGGAAAGTTCCCTGCATGGTTAGCTCCAGTCCAAGTATCTATTCTTCCTATATCTGATAAATTTAATGAATATGCTTATGAACTTGAGAAAATATTTAAAGAAAATAATTTGAGAGTTGAGGTAGATGATAGAACTGAAAAAATAGGATATAAAATAAGAGAAGCTCAATTACAAAAGATTCCTTATATGTTAGTAGTAGGAGAAAAAGAAGTAGAAGGAAAAGCTGTATCTGTAAGAAAGAGAGATGAAGGAGATCTTGGGGAAATGGACGTAGAAGATTTTGTAGGAAAAATAAAAGAAGAAATAAAAAATAAGAGATAAATAAAATGAGACCTTTTTTAAGGTCTCGTTTTATTATGTTGCGTAGTCTAAATCGGTTTTATATTCTTGAAATATTTTATCCAATTCCTCACTAGTTATGGTTTCTTGTTTAATAAGCAAATCAGATATATGGAATAAGATTATTTTATTATCTTCTACTATTTTTAGAGCTGTTTCAAAACATTTATCTATTATCTTTTTCATTTCTCGTCTAATTATATCATAATTGTTTTTTATATAATATTCATCTATAGAAATATTACCTAATGTGCTCATTCCATAACTACAAACCATTTCTTGTGCAATTTGGGTTGCTTTAGTTAAATCATCTTTTGCTCCAGTAGTTATTTCATTAAAAACTACTTGCTCTGCAGCTCTTCCTGCAAGAAGACCAGTAATTTTTCCCATTAATTCTTTTTTAGTGAGTAGATATCTTTCTTCTTCTGGAAATTTTAAAACATATCCTAATGCTTGCCCTCTGGGTACTATAGATATTTTTTGTACCATATCAGTTTTAAGTATTTTGCTGACTAAAGCATGACCTGATTCATGAATAGCTACAGTTTTTTTCTCTTTTAATAAAATGGATGGGTTTTTAATTTCTAGTCCTGCTAATACCCTTTCAATTGCTTGATTAAAGTCTTCACAGTCAACCTTGTTTTTATTCTTTCGCACTGCAATTATAGCGGCTTCATTGGCTATATTTGCAAGCTGAGCTCCAGAAAGTCCATGGGTTTTATTTGCTATATCTTCTATAGAAACACCATTATTAAGAGGTTTATTTTTAGTGTGTACTTCCAGTATTTTTTCTCTTGCTTTTATATTGGGATTGCCAACATAAATATGTCTATCAAATCTACCTGGACGTAACAATGCTTCATCTAGCAAATCTAATCTATTGGTTGCTCCAATGACTACTACTGTCTCACTAGTATTAAATCCATCCATTTCTGATAAAAGTTGATTTAGTGTTTGATCTTTTTCATTGTTTGAATCTAAATTTCTTTTAGCACCTATAGCATCTATTTCATCAATAAAAATAATACTAGGAGCATCTTTTTTTGCTTTTTCAAACATACTCCTTACCCTTTTTGCACCTACTCCCACATATTTTTCAACAAATTCAGAACCACTAGCATATAGAAATGTAGAATTGGTTTCTCCAGCTACAGCCTTTGCAAGAAGTGTTTTACCAGTTCCTGGCGGACCATGAAAAAGGATTCCTTTTGGAATCTTTGCGCCCATTTTTGTATATTTATGTGAGTTATTGATAAAATCAATAGTTTCTTGAAGTTCTTCTTTAATTTCTTCTAATCCTGCTACATTTTCAAAAGAAACATCTGGCTTGTTATTATTTTTCTTATTTCCTTCTTTATCACTACTTAATGCTAGAGGAGCTAACTGTGGATCTGAATCTAGCTTTATATAATAAACAACAAAAATAATTGTAACTATCCATACTATAAATCTATCTGCATTTGTAATTTTTTCGAATCCAGATGTAGAAAAATATTTATCGTAAAAAAGTAGTGATGAAAAAATCACACTTAAAATAGTTATTAGAAGAATTATTTTTTTCTTTCTCAAATGATCCCCACCTTTTTATATTTTACTAATAATAGTTTAACCATTTAGTTTTTTTATATAAAAATAATTGTAGGATTGTTGAAGGAAATATTTTGAAAAGGTATAATATAAAGAAGAAGTTTAAATTATAAGATAATAGACAAAATAAAAAAATGGGGAGGGATTTTTTTGGATTTTATTGAATTAGTAGAAAGCTATAAAGATGATATAGTCAAATCAACACAGGAAATAGTAAGCATAAAAAGTGTTGAAGCTGAAGGCAAATCGGGTATGCCTTTTGGTGAAGGGCCATATAATGCACTTAAATATGCACTAGATATAGCTGAAGATATGGGATTTAAAACAAAAAACCTAGATGGATATGCAGGCCATGCAGATTTAGGCGAAGGTGATGAAACTATAGGAATATTAGTCCATTTAGATGTAGTACCAGAAGGGGATGGATGGACATATCCACCTTATAGTGGAGAGATTCATGATGGAAAAATCTTTGGTAGAGGAACATTAGATGATAAAGGACCTGCTATAGCAAGTTTATATGCTATGAAAGCTTTAAAAGAAGCTAATGTATCTTTAAATAAAAAAATCAGGATAATATTTGGTACCAATGAAGAAACAGGATGGGGATGTATGAAATATTATTTTGAACATGAAAAAGCTCCAGATATGGCTTTCACACCAGATGCAGATTTTCCAGTAATACATGGGGAAAAAGGTATAATAGCTTTTGATCTTGTAAAGAAGATAGAGAATAATAGTTGCAGAGATAATTCTATAAAAAGTATAAAAGGTGGAAATGCAGTAAATATGGTTCCAGATTATTGTGAAGCAATACTTGAAGTGAAAGATATGGATCATATCGAAAATAAACTTAAAAATTTTAAAGAAAAGAATGATTATGATATTTCTATAGAAGAAAAAGATAGAACAGTTAAAATAATTGCTAAAGGATCTTCTGCCCATGGAAGCACTCCTGAAAAAGGAGAAAATGCTATTACTTATCTCATGTTGTTTTTAGGAGAAATACTTGATTGCAATTGTGATATTTCTGATTTTATAAAGATTTATAATGAAAAGATAGCATTAAAACATAATGGTGAAGGAATAGGCTGTGGTTTTGAAGATGAAGTTTCAGGAAAACTGAATTTTAATCCAGGAGTTATAAAAACTGAAAATGGTAAACTTACTTTATCAATTAATATTAGATATCCTATAAAGTCTAGTTCAGAAGAAGTATATAACGGTATTAGAAAAGAGCTAGAAGGAACTGGAATAGATCTTATAGAAGATGAAGATGAAATGAAGCCTATATATGTTTCTAAAAATGATCCATTAGTTGAAAAGCTTATGAAGGTATATAAAGAAGAAACTGGTGATTTAGATAGTGAACCTATCACTATTGGTGGTGGAACTTATGCAAGGGCAATGGACAATGCAGTAGCTTTTGGACCAGTATTTCCAGGACAAGAGGAAGTTGCCCATCAAAAAGATGAATATATTTCAATAGAACATTTGATGAAAATGGCTAAAATATATGCAAAGGCACTATATGAATTAGCAAAATAATATATGGTTAGTAATTATAAAAACGTATTGACAAGTTAAATTAACTAGCATATAATGTATAAGGAAACTTAATATTAAATAGGTTCAAGTAGAAGTATCCGCTTCTCACCTTATAGCTAAAGCTCATAAGGTTTTATAATTGTTATTAAATAAGTATTTTTTACTTATTATATATATTAGTGTTTTTCTATTTTGAGAGAAAAGCGGATAGTTTTATCCGCTTTTTTATTTTTGTTTAAAAATTTTAGGAGGTGGCGTAATATTAAAGAGCTTCAAATTAATGAACAAATAAGAGAGAGAGAAGTTAGGCTTATTGATGTAGATGGTGAGCAGGTGGGGGTAGTTCCTAGTAAGAAGGCTTTAGAAATGGCTTATGATAAAAAGCTGGATTTAGTAAAGGTAGCTCCTAATGCAAAACCACCAGTATGTAGAATAATGGATTATGGCAAGTATAAGTATGAAATGGCTAAGAAAGAAAAAGAAGCCAGAAAGAATCAAAAAGTAATTAATATAAAAGAAATAAGGTTGACTCCAAACATAGAAGATCATGATTTAAATGTAAAAGCAAATAAAGCGATAGGATTTTTAAAAGATGGAGATAAAGTAAAAGTAAGTGTTAGATTTAGAGGAAGACAAATGGGCCATACAGGCATGGGAAGGGAAGTTTTAGGTAAGTTTATAGAAATAACTTCAGAAGTTGGAACTGTAGACAAAAAACCTAAAATGGAAGGCAGAAATATGGTTATGTTTTTAGTTCCAAAGTCAGAATAGATAAAGGAGGTAATTTATATGCCAAAAATGAAAACTCATAGAGGAGCAGCAAAAAGATTTAAGAAAACTGGAACAGGTAAATTAAGAAGATATAAAGCTTATAAAAGCCATAAGACTGGAAAGAAATCACCAAAAAGAGTAAGAAACTTAAGAAAAGGTGCGGTAGTTAGTGAAAGTGATTACAAGAGAATCAAAAACTTATTACCTTACTAGACTAAATTTATATAGGAAGCGAAGGAGGTAGCTCATATGGCAAGAGTAAAAAGAGCAGTAAATGCAAAAAAGAAACATAAAAAAGTATTAAAACAAGCAAAAGGATACTATGGTGCTAAAAGTAAACTATATAGGCCAGCGAATCAAGCTGTAATGAAATCATTGGATTATGCATATACAGGAAGAAAACTAAGAAAAAGAGATTTTAGAAAAATGTGGATATCAAGAATAAATGCAGCTGCAAGAATAAATGGAATGAATTATAGTACATTTATAAGCGGTTTAAAGAAAGCTAATATAGATATAAATAGAAAAATGTTATCCGAAATGGCTATAAACGATCCAGAAGGTTTCTCAAAGTTAGTAGAAATTGCAAAAGGTATGTAAAGTAAAAGTTCCGATTTCGGAGCTTTTACTTTTTCTTTCTTTATTCTAAAGGACTGTATACATATTTGGATAAATTAATAATTATATGTTGTATTTGAAACACTATTTTTAGTATTCTGTTTTAGGAGGTGATTTAATGGATTTTTTAAAAAGAAGATTAAGACAATTGGAGCTTAATCCTCCTAGAGTTTTAGCACTGGGGTTTGCTGGATTAATTTTAATTGGGGCTATACTATTGAATCTGCCTATAGCTTCAAAAAGTGGAGAAAGTATAGGTTTTATAAATGCACTATTTACATCGGCTTCATCTGTATGTGTAACAGGCCTTGTAGTAGTTAATACAGGAGAGTATTGGTCTTTATTTGGACATATTGTTATTATATGTTTAATTCAAATGGGCGGACTAGGTTTTATGACTTTAGCTACACTAGTTGCTTTAATATTAGGTAAAAAAATAACTTTAAAGGAAAGACTTATAATAAAAGAACAATTGAATCAAGAAACTATGTCGGGTTTAGTTAAACTTACTAAGTATGTAATTCTTTCAACTTTTGCAATAGAAGGGTTAGGAGCTCTTCTTCTTTCTACTAGGTTTATTCCTAGATATGGACTTGCCAAGGGATTATGGTTTTCAATTTTTCATTCGATTTCAGCATTTTGTAATGCTGGATTTGATATTACAGGAAATAGCATAGTTCCTTTTAAAGGAGATGTTGTAGTAAATTTAACTATAGCTTTTCTCATAATAATAGGGGGGTTAGGTTTTTCAGTATACATTGATATATCTAGGCACAAGAGATTTAACAGATTATCATTACATTCAAAACTTGTTTTAATGATTACTCTAATACTTATAATAGTAGGAATGATATTATTTTATATAATAGAATGGGATAATCTAGGAACTTTAGAGCCATTAAATACAAAAGAAAGGATTGTAGCATCTTTTTTTCAATCGGTAGTTACAAGAACTGCAGGATTTAATTCTATAGATATGTCAAAGATGAAAGATACTACAACGTTTATTATGATAATATTAATGTTTATTGGAGGTTCTCCTGGTTCTACAGCTGGAGGAATAAAAACTACAACTTTTGGAGCAATACTTTTGACTACTTTCACAGTTATAAGAGGAGGCAGAGATGTAATAGCTTATAAAAAGAGAATTCCTCAAGAAATAATATATAGAGCTTTAACCATAGCTAGTATAGGAATATTTTTAGTAACTATTATTTCAATGATATTGACTATTTCTGAAGATGCAAATTTCTTAGATTTGTTGTTTGAGACTACATCTGCATTTGGTACCGTAGGACTTACAAGAGGAGTAACACCAGGTTTAAGTAATTTTGGGAAAATACTAATAGCGATTACCATGTATTTAGGTAGGGTAGGACCTTTGACTATGGCATTTGCTTTTGCTAAAAGGCAAAAGACTTCAATTAAAAATTATAGATATTCAGAAGGCAATATACTTGTTGGCTAGAAAGGAGATAGAAGATGAAACAATATGTAGTTATTGGATGTGGGCGTTTTGGTTCAAGTGTGGCAAAAACATTATATGAGCTTGGAAATGATGTATTGGCTATAGATAGAAATGAAGAAATAGTTCAAGAAATATCTGAATATGTAACCCATGCTGTTCAAGCAGATGTAATGGATGAAAATGTGTTGAAAGAGTTAGGAATTAGAAATTTTGATGTTGTAATTGTAAGTATTGGCTCTGATTTAGAAGCTTCTATATTAGCGACTTTAATTGCAAAAGAGTTAGGAGTAAAATCTGTCATAGCTAAAGCTCAAAGTGAACTACATGGAAAAGTATTATCAAAAATAGGAGCAGATAAAGTAATTTTTCCCGAAAGAGATATGGGTGTAAGGGTTGGGCATAATTTAGTGTCATCAAATATCTTAGATTTTATAGAGCTTTCTCCAGATTTTAGCATTGTAGAAATAACTGCTATCCCTGAATGGGAAAATAAAACATTAAAAGAATTGAAATTGCCTACTAATTATGGAATAAACATTATGGCAGTAAAAAGTGGAAACTATATAAATGTTTCTCCTTATGCAGATGATAAAATTTTAGAAGGAGATATATTAGTGGTTATTGGAAACACAGAGGATATTAAGAAAATAGAAAAAAGTTCAGGTGAATAGTGAAATGAAGAAGATAGATAGTCCCTCTAATCCAATTATTAAAGAGGTAAAGGGACTTTATAAGAAAAAGGAAAGATGGAATAAAAAACTTTTCTTGATAGAAGGGGTAAAAATAGTTGAAGAGTGTATAAGGTGGGATATCGAACCTGTATATATTTTATTTTCAAATGATTTATTTAAAACTACTGGAGGAGAAAAATTATTTAATAATATAAAAAAATATGACGATAAACTAATAAATCTTCCTAGTAGATTGCTCAAAGATATTTCGGATACAGAAAATCCTCAAGGTATATTAGCTGTTTTAAATTTTAATAATATAGACTTTGAAGTGCTCCTTGAAAAAAAAGATAAATGTATTGTTATATTGGATGAACTTCAAGACCCAGGTAATATGGGTACAATAATAAGGACTGCCGATGCTTTTGGAGTAAGTGGAGTGGTTTTGACTACCAATTGTGTAGATGTATATAATCCAAAAGTTGTTCGTTCAACTATGGGATCTTTATTTCATATTCCTATAGTTCAAGTAGAAGATAAAATACAGCTAATAGAAGAGTTAAAAAATAAACATATAAAGATATATGCCACGTCTTTAGAGTCTGCAAATTATATTTATGATGTGGATTTTAAAAGAGATTTTGCTTTAGTAATTGGTAATGAATCTAAAGGTATATCACAAGAAATATTAGATCTAGCAGATAATACTGTTAAAATTCCTATAATAGGAAATGCAGAATCTTTAAATGCAGCTATAGCATCATCCATAATAATGTATGAGACAGTTAGGCAGAGAAGCTAATATTTCTTGTGTTTTATCCCCTCTAGTGCTATAATTTAATAAAATAGTTGAAATTTGCGACCTTACCTCTATGGAATAGGTCTTATTTTTTATATAATCAGGAATGAAAGGAGTTTGAAAGATGAAGGACAAGATAAGTAAGATTAAAGAAGAGGCAATGGAAGAAATAAAAGATTTAAATAATATGGAAGATTTAGAAGAGTTGAGAATTAAATTTTTAGGTAAAAAAGGTGAGTTAACCAAGGTACTTAGAGGTATGGGTAAATTATCTAATAAGGAAAGACCTGTAATTGGCCAAATGGCTAATGAAGTGAGGCAGGATATAGAAAAAGAGATAAATAATACAAAAGAAAGTTTAAAAAAAGAAATTCAAAAAAAGAAATTAGAAAAAGAGAGAATAGATATATCCATTCCTGGTAAAAACATTGTTTTAGGACATAGACATCCTTTAGTAAAAACTATAGAAGAACTAGAAAATATATTTATGAATATGGGATTTAGTGTGGTTTATGGGCCAGAAGTAGAGACAGTTGAAAACAATTTTGATGAGTTAAATTCTCCAGAAAATCACCCATCAAGAGATTTAACAGATACATTCTATATAACTGAGGATATACTTTTAAGAACTCATACATCACCTGTTCAAATAAGGGTTATGAAAGAAAACAAACCTCCATTAAGAATAGTGTCCGCAGGTAGAACATTTAGATTTGATGATGTAGACGACACTCATTCTCCTATGTTTCATCAATTAGAGGGGCTTGTAGTTGATGAAAATGTAACTATGGCTAATTTAAAAGAAACAATTGATACTTTTATAAAAGAGTTATTTGGGGAGGATATGCATACAAGATTTAGGCCTCATTATTTTCCGTTTACTGAACCAAGTGCAGAAGTCGATGTATCTTGTTTTAATTGCAAGGGAAAGGGTTGTGAAGAATGTAATGGGACAGGATGGAGTATGGAACTTTTAGGCTGTGGGATGGTAAATCCAAAAGTACTTCAAAATTGTGGTATAGATCCAGATAAATATAGTGGCTTTGCTTTTGGATTAGGAATAGATAGAATAGCTATGGTGAAATATGGAATAGACAATATTAGATTATTATTTGAAAATGATATGAGATTTTTAGAACAATTTTAAGAATTGGAGGAAGAAAAAATGTTATTACCTATGAAATGGCTGAAAGATTATGTAAATATAGATTTAGATTCAAAAGAATTTTCTGACAAACTAACTTTAACTGGTTCTCATGTAGAATCTATTATACCTTTAGATAAAGGTATAAAGAAGGTAGTAGTAGGAAAAATATTAAATATAGAAAAACATCCTAATGCAGATAAGCTAGTAATAACTACTACAGATGTAGGAGAAGAGAAACTTAAAATAGTAACAGGAGCGTCAAATATAAAAGAGGGGGATTATGTACCAGTAGCATTAGTTGGAGCAAGGCTTCCAGGTGGAATTAAAATAAAGAAAGGTAAATTAAGAGGCGAAGAGTCTTTTGGAATGCTTTGTTCATTAGATGAGTTAGGAATAAGTGATAGTGTTATTCCTAAAGAACAAAGAGATGGAATATTTATTTTGGATAAAGAGTATCCCCTAGGTACAGATATAAAGGATATATTGGGGCTTAACGGAGACGTAATAGAGCTTGAAATAACTCCAAACAGACCAGATTGTTTAAGTGTTGTAGGAATGGCAAGGGAAGCCTGTGCTACATTTGATAAAGAAATAAAGTATCCTGAAATTTCAATTAAAAATGGAGAAGAGAGTATAAGTGATTATGTTAAAGATATAGAGATATTAGATAAAGATTTGTGCAATAGATACTATGCTAAAGTTATAAAAGATGTAAAGATAGAAAGTTCACCACTATGGTTACAGACTAGACTTATGGAGGCAGGAATGCGTCCTATAAATAATATTGTAGATGTGACCAATTATGTAATGTTAGAATTTGGAGAACCCATTCATGCTTTTGATTTAGATAAAATAAAAGATAAGAAAATTATTGTGAGAAGAGCATTGGATTCAGAAAAAATCACTACTATTGATAGTGTTGAAAGAAAGTTGAATCCTTCAAATCTAGTTATAGCAGATAGTGAAAAGCCAATAGCTATAGCTGGAGTAATGGGAGGATTAGATTCAGAAGTCACAAGCGGAACAGAAACTATTTTAATAGAGGCTGCTAATTTTAATGATAAAAATGTAAGACTTACATCAAAATCATTGAATCTTAGAACTGAAGCTTCAGCAAGGTTTGAAAAAGGAATAGATCCAAATCTATGTGAAATTGCTTGCAACAGGGTTTGTCAACTAATAGAAGAAATAGGTGCTGGAAAAGTAGTTGGCGAATGCATAGATGATTATATAGAAAAAGCTATAGAAAAAGTTATTACTTTACGAACTGATAAGGTTAATAGACTTCTTGGAACCAATATAGATAAAAATGATATGATTGATATATTAGAGGGATTAGAATTAAAAGTAGAAGAAAAAGAAGAGTGTTTAAAAGTTACAGTTCCTACCTTTAGATTAGATTTGGAAGCAGAAGTAGATCTAATTGAAGAGATAGGAAGAATATATGGTTTTCATAATATAAAAAATGAACCTTTGAGAGGAGCTTTAATCAGAGGGGAAAAGTCTTATGATAAGGTTGTTGAAGATAAAGTAAAGTCAATACTTGAAGGTTTAGGGATGAATGAGATAATGACTTATTCATTTGTAAGTCCTAAAGTATATGATAAAATAAAATTAAGTGAAGATAGTGAAAAAAGGAAATGTATAAAGATAATGAATCCTTTAGGAGAAGATTATAGCGTTATGAGAACTACTCTTATTCCAAATGCTATGGATGTTTTAGCAAGAAATTATAACTATGGGGTAGAAAGAGCCTTTATATATGAGATAGGAAATATATTTATACCGAAAGAATTGCCAATTAAAAAACTACCAATTGAAAGAAAAATGTTGTCTTTAGGTATGTATGGTGATGTGGATTATTATTATATAAAGGGAGTTGTAGATACGCTTCTTGAAAGATTAGGAATATTAAAATGTAAATACTTAAGAGAGGAAAATCATCCTTCTTTCCATCCAGGTAGAACTGCTAATATTATTTATAAAGATAAAGTTTTAGGAGTTATTGGAGAAATTCATCCAGATATTTTAGAAAATTATCATATAAAAGAGAGAGTTTATATATCAGAATTAGATTTTGATACAATAATAGAGATTGCAAATTTGGAAAGACAGTATAAGCCTTTAGCTAAATATCCAGCTATTACAAGAGATTTAGCTATAGTACTTGATAGAGAGATACTAGTAAAAGATATTGAAGAAAAGATTTTAGAGAATGGAGAAGGATTAATAGAAAAAGTAGATTTATTTGATGTTTATATGGGTAAACAGATTCCAGAAGACAAAAAAAGCATTGCTTTTTCAGTTACTTATAGATCTAGTGAAAGAACATTAAAAGATGAAGAAGTAACTAAAGTTCATAATAATATAATTAGTAAATTAGAGGAAACTTTTGAAGCCAATCTTAGAAGTTAGAGGGGTAGATTATTCTACTCCTTTAATTAAATCTTTAAATAGAGGAAAAATAATGTTTAAGAAGAATACTTATATATGAACTAAATAAAGGGAGAGGGTAAGTTATGACAGATAAAAAGAAAGTAGAAGTTAATATAGTTGGTCGTAACTTTACAGTTGTAGGAAATGAATCTGAAGAATATATAAAGGGTATTGCAGCCTTTGTAGATGAAAAAATAAAAGAAGTGAGTTCAAAAAATGAGAAATTGAATGATTTAATGGCAACTATTCTTGCGACATTTAATATGGCTGATGAGTACTATAGAACCTATAAAGAATTGGAAAATTTAAAAATGGAAGTTAAGGAACCTATGGAAAATTATGATGGGCTTATTAAGGAGTTAGAAGCAAGCAAAATAAAGATTAAAGAATTAGAAGAAGAATGTAATATCTACAAAAATGAGCTATTGGAAGCTAAAAGAAATCATGAAAGTGTAAATAAATCTGTTACAAAATATGAACAGGCTATATATCTTAAAGAAAATGAATTGAAACAAAATCAGAAGATTATAAAAGATTTACAAGACAAATTATATCAAAATCAAATGGAACTGATTCAAACTAAGAAAGAGTTAGATGAGGTAGTAAAAGATCTTGATAAAAACAATAGCATATTCAATAAGGAGGAATTGTAATACAGGTGGAAAAAAAGAATAAAAAGGTCGAATTGTTGGCTCCTGTAGGAAGTATGGAATCACTACATGCTGCAGTGCAAAATGGTGCACAGGCAGTTTATTTAGGAGGAAAACTTTTTAGTGCTAGACAATATGCTTCTAATTTTGACTTAGAAGAGTTGAAAGTTGCAGTAAGATATGCACATTTACGAGGAGTAAAAGTTTATGTAACTGCAAATATTTTATTGAGAGATGATGAAATAGAAGAAGTTGTTGATTATATAAAATCCTTATATGAAATAGATATAGACGCTTTAATTGTACAAGATATTGGATTAGCATCTTTAGTAAAAAGCATATTTCCTGAATTTGAGATTCATGGAAGTACTCAAATGACTATAAACAATTTAGAAGGAACTATTTTTTTAGAAAATATGGGTTTTCAAAGGGTAGTTCTGGCAAGAGAACTTTCCATTGAAGAGATTAGATATATTAATGAAAGAAGTAATATTGAATTAGAAGCTTTTGTTCACGGGGCGCTTTGTGTTTGCTATTCTGGTCAATGTCTTATGAGCAGTATTATAGGTGGCAGAAGTGGTAATAGAGGGAGATGTGCCCAGCCTTGTAGAATGTCCTATTCTATTATAAGCTTAAAAGATGAAAATTATAGTATAAAAGATTATGAAAGAAAGTATATTTTAAGTCCTAAGGATTTAAATACTATAGAAAATTTAGAGGAAATAATAGAAAGTGGAATTCTATCTCTAAAGATAGAAGGAAGGATGAAGAAACCAGAATATGTAGCTACTGTAGTAAATAAGTATAGGAAATCCCTAGATTTAGGTAGTAATAAAATATCAGAAACTGATAAAAGAGAGATTGAAGAAATATTTAATAGGGGTTTTACTAAAGGTTATTTATTTGGAGATTTTGGAGATAGACTAATATCTTTAGATAAACCTAATAATAGAGGGATTTGTATAGGCAAAGTTGTAAAGATAGATAGAAATAAAATATATATTCGATTAAAAGAAGATGTTCAAGTTAAAGATGGAATTCAGCTTGTTACAAATAAAGGTGAAGAGGTAGGATTGGTATTGGATAATTCTGCTAGGAAAGGTACTATATTAAAAATAGATAAGATAAAGGGAGTAGATATAAATTCCCTGGTATATAGGACATCTAACAATCTCTTACTAGAAAAAGCGAAAGAGTCTTTTGAAAACATAGAGAATATAAAGTATCCTATAGATATTGATGTATTTATATCCATAGGGAAGATACCAGTCCTTATAATAAGAGATGGTGAACATACTATAAAAGTAGAAGGAAGCGGATTGGTAGAAAAAGCAAAAAAGGTATCTTTAACAGAAGAAAGGGTAAAGAATCAATTAGATAAATTGACAAATGAACCATATCATATAGATAATATAAAAATATTTTTAGATGAAAATTCTTTCCTTCCTTTAAGCGAACTAAATAGTTTGAGAAGGAGAGGAATAGAATTATTGAATGAAAAAAAAGCGGTGTTTAATAGTAGAAAAAAAATACCTGATACTGTATTTAAATCAAGAGTTAGAAATTATTTTGGATTTGAAAAGAGAGAGAAAGTTCAAATTCAAAATAGGAAATTAAGTGTGAAGGTATCTAATATTGAACAATTTCAAAAGTTAGATTTAGAAAAGTTGGATAGAATATATATAGGATTTAACGAGGATTTATTAAATTGTGCAAAGGAAGTAAGCAATAAAGGGAAAGAGGTTTATATAGATACTGGAAAAATACTTAGTGAATTAGAGTTAAAGAACTTAGAAGAAAAAATAGAAAGAGCTATAGATTATATAGACGGAGTATCTGTGTCTAATTTAGGAACTTTTCAATTTGTAAAAGACAAATTCGATTTAAATATCCATGGAGATATAGGACTGAATGTGTTTAATAGTTTTACTTCAAGGGCATTATGGAATATGGGTGCTAGTAGTATATCCCTATCTCCTGAGTTAAATTTAAAACAAATAGAAGAAATTTGTAAAAAAGGGAATATAGCTTATGAAACTATTGGATATGGATATTTACCTACTATGGTAACTAAACACTGTCCTATGTCGTTAATTAAAAAATGCAATAACAATTTAAATTGCAATGAATGCTCTTTTAGAGAAGGATATGGGTTAAAGGATAGAAAAAATAAAATATTTGCATTTACAAGAAAAGATAAGATAACCACTATATACAATAGCGTTCCTCTTATGGTTTTAGAAGAACTAGAAGAGATATATAATAGTGGTATTAATATGATGAGATTAGATTTTTCATTTGAAAGAGAAGGAATAGAAACTATTCAAAAGGCTTTTTATGATTATATAAATGGAAATTTAGGAAAAAAAGAAATAGAGGAAATAACAGATTATTGTAAAGAAAAAACTGGAATAACTAGAGGACACTATTTCAGAGGAGTTTTATAATACTGTATAAACTTCAAGATTTTGAGGTGACGATTATATGAATGAAAGAACATTGAAAGTATTGGAATACTATAAGATAATTGATAAATTAAAAGAGAAAACAGAATCATCTTTAGGAAGAAAAATGGTAGAAGGGTTGAAACCTTCTACTAATATTGAAGACATAGAATATATGCAAAGAGAAACTAGTGAATCTATAGCCCTTCTTATAAAAAGAGGAGAACCACCACTATATGGAATAAAAGATATATCAACAGAAATCAAAAGAGCAGAAATGGGTGGTATGTTATCACCAGGAAGTTTACTTAAAATTTCAGATACTTTAAGGGTGTCTAGAAATCTTAAAAATTATATAAAAAAGACTAGGGAAGATAAGGACTCTGATTATCCAATTTTAGAGGAATTGATTGATTTATTGGGAGTATTTAAAAGTATAGAAAATAGTATAAACGAAGCTATAATAAGTGAAGAAGAAATTTCTGACAATGCAAGTTCTACTCTTAGGAATATTAGAAGACAAATAAATGCTAAAAATGACTCTGTAAGGAATAGATTAAATTCTATAGTTAATTCTTCTACTCATAAAAAGTATTTACAAGATGCCATTGTTACTATCAGAGATGGAAGATACGTTGTACCTATAAAACAAGAATATAGGTCTAAGTTTCCAGGGTTAGTACATGATCAATCTGCCAGTGGAGCTACATTGTTTATAGAGCCTATGGCTGTTGTAGAGTTAAATAATGAATTAAAAGAGCTCCAAATAAAAGAAAAGAAGGAAATAGAAAAGATACTTTTGGAGTTAACCCAAATTGTAGCAGAAGAAGGGGAAATAATCGTTCAAAATCAGAAAATACTAGAGAAAATAGATTTTATATTTGCAAAGGGAAAGTTAGCTCTTGATATGAAGGCTTCAAAACCTATTTTAAATAATAGTGGTTATATAAATATTAAAAATGGAAGACATCCCCTTTTAAAGGTAGATAAGGTAGTTCCTATTAATATATATATAGGGAAGGATTTCAATACTTTGGTTATTACTGGCCCAAATACTGGAGGTAAAACTGTAACATTAAAAACTACAGGTTTATTGACTTTAATGGCCCAATCAGGTCTTCATATACCTGCTAACTATAATTCAGAAGTAGCTATTTTTGATAATGTTTTTTCTGATATAGGTGATGAGCAGAGCATTGAGCAAAGTCTAAGTACTTTTTCTTCTCATATGACGAATATTATAAATATATTAGAAAATGTGGATGAAAACAGTTTAGTATTATTTGACGAATTGGGAGCTGGGACAGATCCAACTGAAGGGGCAGCTTTAGCCATGTCCATTCTAGATTATTTACATGGGATGAATATAAGGACTATTGCTACTACCCATTATAGTGAACTTAAGATTTATGCATTAACTAAAGAAGGGGTTAAAAATGCTTCCGTAGAGTTTGATGTGGAAACTTTGAGTCCAACATATAAACTTTCAATTGGAGTTCCTGGTAAGTCCAATGCTTTTGAAATATCTAAACGCTTAGGATTAAGTGAAAATATAATAGAACATGCAAGAAGTCTTATTTCAAAAGAAAATGTAGAGTTTGAAGATGTACTTCAAACTATTGAAGAAGATAGAAAAAGGGTGGCAGAGAATAAAGAAGAAACCGAAAGATTAAAAGATGAGATAAAAAGATTGAAGGAAGAATTAGATAAAGAAAAAGAAAAAACTTCACAAAGAAGAGAAAAAATAATACAAAGTGCAAAGGAAGAAGCAAGAAGTATTTTAAGAGATGCTAAAGAAGAATCTGATACTATTGTATTGGAGTTAAGACGAATTTCATCAGAAATAGAAAAAGAGAAGAATAGAAAAATTCAACAAGCACAAGATAAGCTAAAGAAAAGTCTTGAAAATGTAGAAGGTGATTTATCTAGTGCCATATTGAATGTAAAGAGCAATAAGCCACCAAAGAACCTTAAGATAGGAGAAACAGTGGAAATTCTTTCATTAGAGCAACAGGGAACAATATTATCTTCTCCAGATGAAAATGGAAATGTAAATGTTCAGGTAGGAATAATGAAAGTAAATGTTCACGTATCGACTCTTAAGAGGGCTAATCACAAAAAAGCAGAACAATCCCAAGTTAGTGCAAAAAATATAATTAGGAGTAAAGCTAAAAATGTGAAGAAAGAGCTAGATTTAAGGGGAGAAACATTAGATGAAGCTTTATTAGATTTAGATAAATACTTAGATGATGCATATATAGCTGGACTTAAAGAAGTATTGATAATACATGGCAAAGGTACAGGGGTTTTAAGATCTGGTATAGCCAGTCTTTTAAAAAGTCATAGACATGTAAAATCACATAGACTAGGTAATTATGGTGAAGGTGGAACTGGAGTAACAGTAGTAGAATTAAAATAAGTTCTTGAAATGATAAGAGTTATATTGTATATTAATAATTAAACAAATTAATAAAGAGAAATTCTATGAAGAGGAGAGTAGAATATATTTTTGTTAAAGCGAGCTAAGGATGGTGAAAGCTTAGTACAAAATTATATTTGAAAAGAACCTTGGAGAATACATCCGAAATAAGTAGGATGATACGTTTATAACGTTATAAAAATGAGTGGGCATTTTGCCAACAAGAGTGGTAACACGGAGTTAACCTTCGTCTCTTTAATTAGAGATGAGGGTTTTTTAAATATGGAGGGAGGATTTTTAATATGATTGATTTTAAAAATGAAGTAGTAAAAATAATTTCAGGACTAGACGAAAAACTAGATGAAAAAGAAATGATATCTTTAATTGAAGTACCCCCATCTTATGAAATGGGAGACTATGCTTTTCCTTGTTTTAAGTTAGCTAAAATATTTAGGAAGGCGCCTAATTTTATTGCAGAAGATATATCTAATAAGATACAAGAAAATCCTTATTTTGAAAAGATAGAAAATGTAGGTCCTTATGTTAACTTTTTCATAGATAGGGCAGTTCTTGCAGAAACTGTTCTTGAAGAAATAAAGAATGAAAAAGAAAGATATGGATCTTCAGACATAGGCAAAGATAAAACTGTTATAGTGGAATATTCATCACCTAATATAGCTAAGCCTTTCCATATTGGACATATAAGAACTACAATTATAGGTCATGCATTATATAGAATATACAGCTTTTTAGGCTATGATACAGTAGCCATTAATCATTTAGGTGACTATGGTACTCAATTTGGAAAGCTCATCGTAGCATATAAAAAATGGGGTGAAAGGTCTATTATTGAGAAAGATCCTATTAATGAATTATTGAAATTATATGTTAAGTTTCATGAAGAAGTAGAAAAAGAGCCTAACCTTGATGATGAAGCTAGAAAATGGTTTAAAAAGTTAGAAGATGGTGATGATGAAGCTGTAGAATTGTGGAAATGGATGAGAGATATAAGTTTAGAAGAATTTAATAAAGTATATGATATGTTAGGAATTGAATTCGACTCTTTCACTGGAGAAAGTTTTTATTCAGATAAGATGCCAAAAGTAGTTGAGGATCTTCAAGATAAGAGCCTTTTGGTTAAATCAGAAGGGGCTGATATTGTAGATCTAGAACCATATAATATGCCACCAGCTTTAATTAGAAAAAGTGATGGTTCCACTTTATATATAACTAGGGATATAGCTGCAGCTATTTATAGAAAAGAGCATTATGATTTTTATAAAAATATATATGTAGTAGGTTCAGAACAAAAACTTCATTTTGATCAATGGAGAAAAATTATAGATTTAATGGGCTATGATTGGGCAGAAGATTGTATCCATGTACCTTTTGGAATGGTAAGTTTAGAAGACGGTACTATGTCTACTAGAAAAGGCAGAGTAGTATTTTTAGAAGATGTACTTAAAAAGGCAATAGAAAAAACAACAGGTATTATAGAAGAAAGAAATCCAAAATTAGAAAATAAAGAAGAAGTAGCTAAACAAGTGGGAATAGGAGCTATTGTATTCCAAGAATTGTTTAATAGTAGGATAAAAGATTATGTTTTCTCTTGGGATAAAACTTTAAGTTTCGAGGGTGAAACAGGACCTTATGTACAATATGCTCATGCTAGGGCAAATAGTTTGCTGAAAAAAGGAGAGTTTTCAGTAGAAGATAAAGTTGATTATCCACTATTAAAAAGGGAAGAGGAAATAGATATTATGAGGCTTTTATATGATTTTCCGAATATAATAATAAATAGTTCAGAGAAAAATGAACCATCTTTTATAACAAGACATATAACAGAAATTGCAAAGAACTTTAATAGGTTCTACCATAACTGTCCAATACTTAATGAAGAAGAAGATTTGAGAAAAGCAAGACTTCATTTAGTTTATGCTACAAAACTAGTATTAAATACAGGGCTTTTATTACTAGGAATAGAAGCTCCTAATAAGATGTAGAGGAGAATATAGATGGAAGAAAGGAAGATTAACAACTTTCTTTTAAATATATTTAATGTAATTAATGAAGAAAAAGAAAAAACTTATATATTGGAAATAACAATTTTAACTATAAAAAGCCTTATGCCTTCAAGAGAGGAAATAGGAACCAGAATAGACTATGAAAGATTTAAAAAAGAAATTGAATTGTGGTATTTTTATAGAAGTGGAGGGAATTCTTCTCTTTTAAACGGTATAGATTTATCTAGCAAAGATGTTTATTTAAATAATATAGATGATAGTCTTTATATAAGGATAGCTCCTATAGTATTTTCAAATAAAAATTGGGACATTTTAAAGAAAGAAGTATTAAAGAATATACTTTATACTACAGGAAATATAGAGGCTATATTAGAAGGATTATTAATTTCTAAAATACTATTCTTATCTGCAAATAATGATGAAAATATTATTTCAAAATTAAAAGATGAGATAATTTCTTTTTCTCAAATAGATTTTTTAGACAAATATTTTGAATTTTTTAGAGTTCCAGTAGAGGAATATTCTAAGAAATTTATTGTGGATTTTGAAAGAAACAGAATAGAAATAATCAATCTACTTAATGGCATAAGTTCAAATAAATTTAAAGATTTAAAAGAGTCTTTGTTGGTTATAGAAAAAAATATACTGAAAGATGATTTCCAGATATTTTCTAAGGGATTATATTGGATGAAAAACAATATTTATCTTGATAAAAAAGAGAGTTTGAAATTTCATAAGGATTTATGCCACTATATTTGGAGTTTAAATAGAGGAAGAATAGATCCCAATATTTTAACTATTGAAAAATACTACTTGCCTGATATATTTTCTTTTAATGAAGGAGATGAATTTTATCACTCTTTATTAAATAAATGTAAAGTATTGAAGAAAGAAAATATGTCAGAAGGTATGAAAATTTATTTAGCAACTAAATCTGGTATGTATGTATTTAAAAAATAAAGACCCTCAAATATAGGGGGTCTATTTTTCTAGATAGTTTAAAAAATCCTCTTCACTACTATCTGCAAGTAAACTAAGTTCTTTTACTATATTATTTTTTAAGACTATGAAGTCCTTTATATTAGTATTTTTTCCAGTGTAATCAAGTGCTTCAAGAATTATTAGCATATCTTTTTTGGACATTTCGGCAATGGAGATTTTATCAAATTTATGCATATAATCTATTCCTCCCTAAATTTTATCTAATTATCTAACTACTATAATTCTATATAGTTAGATAAAACCCTTCTTTATAGCAAAAAAATCTACAAAAATACTTTTATTTTTAGATTATAGTTTATAAAAATCTTGTGCTATAATGTAATTAATTAAAAGAAAAGGAAGGATAAACAATGAAAGTATTGATAACTACTTTAAATTCTAAATTTATACATTCATCATTATCAATCAGATACTTGAAAAGCTTTTGCAAAGATATTCCAAATATAGAAGTATGTGAATTCACTATAAATCAAAATAATGATTATATAGCTGGAGAAATTCACAAAATGAATCCTGATATAATAGCATTTTCTTGTTATATATGGAATTTAGAAGAAACTTTAGATATATGTAATATTTTAAAAATTGTAAATCCAAATATAAAGATAATATTAGGAGGGCCTGAAGTTTCATTTGATGGAGAAGAAATACTTAAAAAATATGATTTTGTAGATTTTATAATATGTGGAGAAGGAGAAATAACCTTTAGAGAGCTTATTATTAAACTTATAAGCGGAAATCAAGAGTATATGGATGTAAAGAGTTTAATATATAGAGAAGAGGGAAAAATAGTAAAAAATGAGCCTAGACCATTTATTGAGGATTTAGATATTATCCCATCTCCTTATGAGGATTTATCTGGGCTAAAAAATAAAATAGTGTATTACGAAAGTTCAAGGGGTTGCCCTTTTAATTGTCAATTTTGTTTATCTTCAACTATAAAAGGGGTAAGATTTTTTAGCATAGAGAGGGTGAAAGAGGACTTAGAAAAACTTATAGCTGCTCAAGTAAGGCAGGTTAAATTTGTAGATAGGACTTTTAATACTAAAAAGGAATATGCTATGGAAATAATGAAATTTATAATGGATAAAAATCCTGAAAATATGAATTTTCATTTTGAAGTAACTGCACATTTATTAGATGATGAAATGTTGGATTTTTTAAGTGAAGCTAAGGAAGGACTTTTTCAGTTTGAAATTGGAATTCAATCAACAAATCCAAAAACTATAGAAGCTATAGGTAGGACTACAGATATAGATAAGGCAAAAGAGGTTACTAATATTATAAAAGGGTATGGAAATATACATCAGCATTTAGATTTAATTGCAGGACTTCCATATGAAGACTATAATTCTTTTAAAAATTCATTTAATGAAATATATGAATTAAGACCAGAAAAGCTTCAGTTAGGTTTTTTAAAATTGCTTAAAGGTTCTGGACTAAGGGAAAATACAGAAAAACATGGATTTAAGTTTTTAAACAAACCTCCTTATGAAGTTTTAGAAACTAAATATATATCTTATTCTGAAATGCTAAAATTAAAAACAATAGAAGATTTGTTAGATAAATATGGGAATGAAAGTGTTTTTGAAAATTCCCTCCAATATATTATAACTAACTATTATGATACACCTTTTGATTTCTATGAGGCTTTTAGTTTCTACTGGGAAGAGAAACAATATCATAAATTATCGCATAGCAAAAAAGGGCTTTATAAAATATTATATAATTTCTATAATGATATAATTAAAGAAAATTTGCAAGTATTTAATGAAATATTAAAATTTGATTATATTTTAAATAATAGGGACTCAAATATTCCATCTTATTTTGAAAGAAGGGATGTAGAAGAATTAATAAATAAAAGACATGATTTTTTAAAGGATGAAGAGAATCTGATAAAGTATTTGCCACAGTATAAAGATTTGGCTACAAGGAAGCTTATTAATAAAGTACATTTTGAAGTTTTTGATTTTAATATTATCAATTTTATTAATCAGAATTATTCACTAGAAGAATTAAATGGAGATAAAATCATATTATTATTTATCTATAAAAATAATATGGTTTTAAATAAATGTGAAGTAAAAAATATTACAGAAAAAATTAATAAAATATAGGAGGAAAGATATTGGACTTATTTAAAGATTTATTTTTTATAAATTCTAAAACAAGTAAGAAAGCTTTAAAAAGTTTCTCTAAAAACTGGATTATTGTATTTACAGGTTTTGCATATACTCTTTTGAATATGGTTCTATTCAATCTAATAAACTTATTATTTAGAGGCGTATTAGGCATATTAGCTGGATTCGTAGTAACCATTGTAACCAGTAGTTTAATTTCTAATTATCTTTATTTGTTATACAATGTAATTAAATATAATAATTTTACTTTTGAGGATTTTAAAGAAGGATTTAGTCATTTTTTATGGAAAGTATATGGCGTGTTTTTCATAGCTTGGTTACTAAGTTTCTTTTTTGGAGGACTGGGAGATTTATTTGCTGGTTCTGTTACTAGGATAAGTATGATTATAAATATTTTAATAATTATAATTTTTAATCCATTGCCAGAAATAATTTACCAAAAAGCACTTTCTCCCTGGGAATCTATAAGTTATTCTTTTAATTTTATGAAGGAGAATTGGTTTAATTGGTTGTTGCCCAATGTAATATTCTTTTTTGTAATTTATAAATTTACTGGAAATATGCTAACGAATATATTTGCAACCCATTTAAGTTATAACTTTGATATTAGTTTAATTGGAATATTAAAATATTTAATAGGACAAGTGCTATTTTCATTTATAATGATATATAGAGGATTTTTATTTGAAATATTGAGTACTAGCACTAGAAGAAAAAGATTTTATATGAAAAAATTTTATGATTAGTGGGTGATGAATTATGGGATTAAACGATTATTTCAAAAAAAAGACTGAAAACTTGTCCTTTATTGAGTTAAAGGATAATTCTTATATACAAATCAATGACTATAAAATTAATAGTAGCATGCCATTACCGATTCTTACAGATACTCTTATTGATGAAATCAAGTCGGGAGATATGAAAGATGATATAAAGGTATCTTATTTAATTGAGGGCATAATATATACTTTAGGAGTTGATCCAGAATTTGAATATGTAGATCAATATAAAGATATACTTTTTGCTTATAGTTCTAAAATTGATAACTATATATTTCATATAGGTATGAAATATATGATGGAAGAAAAAACAGAAGAAGCAATGATATATTTTAGAGCATTATTAGTTATTGGTAAGACTAATGTAGAAGCTTTATTTAACTATGGTATTTGTTTAGAAAATAAGGCTAAAGAATTTTTGAATTCAGGTAATGAAGAGGAAGGAGACATATTTTTAAGAGAAGCAATGGAAAACATAGAAACTATATTGGATATTTCTCCAGAATACTCTTTAGCATATTATAAATTAGGATATTATTATAGATATTATGGACAATTTTTAAAAGCTAAGCTTATTTGGGAAAAACTTTTGCTTATAGATGAAGATAAAGAAAGAAAGCAAGAAATAAGAGAGGTATTAGATGCTATTGAAGATGATTCAAATTATGAAGAGGGATGTAATTTGCTTTTTTCGGGAAGATATTTGGAAGCAATTGAAAAATTTATTAATATAAAAGATAGATATGAAGATTGGTGGAATTTAAATTATATGCTTGGCCTTTCTTATAAAGGTATTGGAGAAATAGATAAAGCCATAAAGTATTTTATGGCTGCATTAGAGCTAAATGAAGATGAGGTAAATATATACAATGAATTAGGTATATGTTTATTCTCTATTGGAAATTTTGAAGATGCTATAGAAATATTTACAAAGGGAATTGGAAAAGATAATGGGGATTATAAAGTAATTTGTAACAGAGGCATTGCTTATTTCCAATTAGGAATGTTAAAAGAAGCTATTAATGATATTGATAAAGCTTATGAAATTAATCCTTATGATGAGTTTGTAAAAAAATTCAAAAAAGAATTGGAGCTTGGAATATAAAGGTTAATTTTTAAAAAAATGTATGATAAAATATTAATTAGATACAAATAAATACAAGGGGGAATTTTATGCCTATAAATAGTTTAAATGAACTTTTAAAGGTTGATGATGGGAATAATATGAAATTAGCTGTAGTAGTAGCTCAAGATGCAGAGGTATTGGAAGCTGTTTCAGAAGCAAGAAAACTTAAAATTGCAGAGCCTATCCTAATTGGTGATGAGGAAAAAATAAAAACAATTATAGCGGATAAAAAATTGAATCTAGAAGATGTTGAGATAATCAATGAAAAAGATTATGAAAAATGTGCAGAAATAGGCGTTAAATCTGTAAGCAATGGAAAAGCTAATTTTATTATGAAGGGGTTAGTAGATACTTCAATACTTCTAAAAGAGGTATTGAATAAAGATTATGGTTTAAGGACTAATAGTTTATTAAGCCATGTTATGGTTTATGAAGTACCTAGTTATCATAAATTAATTTATTTAACAGATGGTGGTATGAATTTAGTTCCTGATTTAAAAGAAAAAATTAAAATCATTAATAATGCTGTAAAAGTTTGTAAGGCTTTTGGAAAAGAAGAAATAAGAGTTGGATGTCTTGCAGCAAAAGAAAAAGTTAATCCAAAGATGGAAGCTACAATAGACGCAGATAAAATAAAGAAAATATATGAAGAAGGACAGTTTGAAGAGGGTATAATTGTAGATGGACCTATGGCATTAGATCTTGCTATTTCTAAAGAAGCAGCTGAAATAAAAAATTTCAAAAGTAAAGTTGCAGGGGATGCAGATATTTTATTAGTACCAAATATTGAAATGGGAAATGGTATAGGGAAAAGTATAACTTATTTTGGGAATGGAAAGTCAGCTGGAGTTATCATGGGAGCTAAAGTACCAGTGGTGTTAGTTTCAAGAGCAGATACCCATGAATCAAAGCTTTATTCAATAGCGTTGGGAAGTTTAGTTTCTAAAAATATATTTTGATGAAAAAGTACAAAAAAGGGCGAAATAAAAAGGTAAAACTATAAAAACAGATAAAACACATTAAAAATCATCATATATAGGGTTGAACTACATCAAAAAATATGTTAAGTTATTAACTGTCCTTGAAACACAGGAAAATATGGAATGTGAACAAAAAAGAAAAACTTTTTAAAAAACTATTGACAAAGATTTAAAAAGATGATAACATTTCATATTGTTGCTTGAGAAACTAAAACAAACATAGCAAACAGATGAAATTAAAAAACAGTTGACAAACATTTTAGAATATGATATATTAGATAAGCAACTCAAAAGAACCTAGAAAATTAAACAGTATAAAAAAGTCCTTAAGTTAATAACTTTGATTTAAATATAATTCATAACTTAAGTCTGTATGTTAAACATACGGAAGTAATTAGTTCTGAAGGATAAAACTTTTATTATGA
>JAHXQP010000014.1 GCA_019391515.1 Clostridiaceae bacterium
GCATTAGGAGCAGAAGGAGTAGGTAAAGATGTAGACATGGTAGTAGGAAATGGGTATACTAAAGGTCATGCAGAAATTTCACTACAAATCATGAGAGAATCAAAAGCACTAAGAGACATCTTTGAAAAACTATATGCTTAATATTAAGCAGTTAATTATAATATAGAAAAACAATATTTAAATAAATAATTCTTATGATATAATAGGGATGGTTGCAAATTAATTTGTCAATAAATGAAATTTAAATAATTGAATGGAGGTATTATACTATGGAAAATGCTATGATTAGAATGAGAATGAGCGCTGGAGATGCACACTATGGTGGAAATTTAGTAGACGGAGCTAAAATGTTACAATTATTTGGTGACGTAGCTACAGAATTACTTATTAGAAATGATGGAGACGAAGGACTATTCGTAGGATATGACGATGTACAATTTTTAGCACCAGTTTTCGCTGGAGACTATATTGAAGCAGTTGGAAAAATCGTTAAAGTTGGAAATAGCTCAAGAAAAATGGAATTTGAAGCTAGAAAAGTTATCAAACCAAGACCAGACCTTAATGACTCAGCATGTGATGTATTAGAAGAACCTGTAGTAGTTTGTAAAGCAACAGGAACTTGTGTAGTTCCAAAAGACAAACAAAGAAATAAGTAATTAAGGCTTATTTGAGCGGGCAAAATATTGTGGCAAGGAGTGATATATGATGGAAAAGTTAATCGTAACAGCTGCTATATGTGGCGCTGAAGTTACTAAAGAAAACAATCCAAATATACCATATACTGTAGAAGAAATTGGAAAAGAAGCAGAAGCAGCATACAAAGCAGGAGCAAGTATCATACATTTACACGTAAGAAATGATGATGGTACTCCAACTCAAGACAAAGCAAGATTTAAAGCATGTATGGATGAAATTAGAAAGAGATGTCCAGATGTAATCATTCAACCATCAACAGGTGGAGCAGTAGGTATGAGTGATGAAGAAAGACTTCAACCAGTAGAATTAGGACCTGAAATGGCTACATTAGATTGTGGAACATTAAACTTTGGTGGAGACGAAATATTTGTAAACACAGAAAATACTATCAAAAACTTTGGAAAAGTTATGATGGAAAAGGATGTTAAACCTGAAATAGAAGTATTTGATAAAGGAATGGTTGACTTAGCTATTAGATACCACAAACAAGGATTTATCAAAGCTCCTATGCATTTTGACTTTGTACTAGGTGTACAAATGAATGCAACAGTTAGAGATTTAGCATTTTTAGTTCATAGTCTACCTGAAGGATCTACTTGGACAGTATCAGGAGTTGGAAGACATGAAATGCCTATGGCTGTAGCAGCAATAATCATGGGTGGCCATGCAAGAGTAGGATTCGAAGATAATGTTTATATTGAAAAAGGTGTTTTAGCTGAATCAAATGCACAATTAGTTGAAAAAGTTGTTAGATTGGCAAATGAACTAGGTAGAGAAGTTGCAACACCAGCTGAAGCAAGAGAAATATTAGGACTTAAACCATTAAAGTAAATAAATAGAAATTCACAAAAGGAAGAGGCTAGCCTCTTCCTTTTGAATTTAGAAGTTTAATATAGTTAAATAATAAATAAATAATAAATCGTGCCGATAATACTTATGTCGACATTATTCATACAAGGGGGAGAAGTAAAATGAAAAGTATTAAAGGCAGGATTGCTCTTTTTTGTTGCATCATATGTTTAGTAAGTATTTTTGCGGTGTCTTTTATAAATTATAAGACATCTTCTAAACATATAATTGATGGACAACTTGGAAGACTAGAAGAAGCAGGAAATAAGTATGGTAAAGAGATTGATGGTTGGCTTAGTGTGCAAGGTAAAGTAATTGAAGAGATTGAACATGATTTAAAGTATAGAGCTAAAACTGATAATATATATGATCATGAATACTTAGCTAGTTACTTTAAATATAAAAATGACACAAATCCAGATATAATAGAATATTATATAGGTCGTCCTAATGAAAATGAATTAATTACAAGTGAAGGTTCAGCTCCTTTACCAGAAGATTATAAGGTTAAGGAAAAAGACTGGTATATTAGGGCAGACGAAAGTGAAGGAGTTGTATTATCAGATCCCTATGTAGATATGGATCATGGAAAAATAGTAGTAACAATATCAAAAGCTATAAAAAACCAAGGAAAAACTGAAGCTGTAATTTGTTCTGATATATTTATTGATCATCTTATTGAGCTTGTGTCCCAAGCTAAACCTGTCAAAGGGTCAAATGGATTTTTAATAGATGATAAT
This sequence comes from Clostridiaceae bacterium, assembly GCA_019391515.1. Lineage (GTDB taxonomy): Bacteria > Bacillota > Clostridia > Tissierellales > Sporanaerobacteraceae > Anaerosalibacter. Next base: position 2,286 of record JAHXQP010000014.1, read on the forward strand.
GGAAATATATTATCCCATTATAATAAGGATTTTATCTATTCAGAAGAAAAGGGTTTTACATCTGCCACAGATGCACTAGGTAGTGGTATGGAAAAACTTATTAAGAATAGCTCTAAAAAGGAAAATGTAGAAAAAATAAAGGACTATGACAAAGTAGATAAATATTTTACAGCAGCACCAGTAGAATACTCAGGTTGGACAATAGGTTTTTCTATTCCGGTAAAAGATGTGGAAAAACCTTTAAATTCAATGGTAAGGAGATCTCTAATTATAGGGGCCATTTTATCAATTATGGCAATAGCTGTTACATATATAGTTGGGAATAATATATCTAAGCCTATTGTTGAAGCTACAGACTTTGCAGAAGAAATTGCAAATTTAGATATTAGAAAAGATGTGGATGAAAAGCAATTGGAAAGAAAAGATGAAATAGGTAGTATGTTTGAGTCTTTTAAAAGAATTTCAAATAGTTTAAGGGAGTTTGTTATAGAGCTTTCTGGAGCCAGTGAACAAGTAGCTTCTTTTTCAGAAGAAATGGCTAGTACTTCAGAAGAATCTACTGCAGCCCAAGAAAACGTAGCAAGCTCATCTTCTAATGTAGCTGAAAATAGTGATGAACTACTTAAAGAAATAACAAATGTAATGGATTCA
>JAHXQP010000015.1 GCA_019391515.1 Clostridiaceae bacterium
TGAAGAAATAATAACGTTGATAAAAGACCTAAATAATGATATGGATGACATGACAAAATATATAGAAGGCATTGTAAAAGATGGGGATGAAGTAATGGAGGCAACTAATCATATGCAAGAAATAAGTGTAGATGTATCTTCCCAGATTCAAAATGTATCTGCAGCAACAGAAGAGCAGACAGCAGCTATGGAGGAAATTGCTTCAGCTAGTGAAAGTTTAGCTGAGTTGGCTCAAGACTTACAAAGCCTTATTGCAAAGGTAAAATATTAATATAATAATAAAATATATTGTAAATAAATCTGTAATTAAGTGAAAATGAATACTCTTTTCTAGTAATTATCAATATAAAAATTAGAAAAGAGTATTCTATATTCTAAACTTTTAATATTTGATCATACAGTATTTTCATTATATACTTATATGTGTTAGGAATGACTACTGGAAACTACAGTATCAAGGGGTTATAAGAAATGAATAACTATGATTATAATGACTAAATATCATAAATATTTTAAATAGTATAAGATTATTAAGTTATTAACATTATTCATTTATATAAGGGGGAGAAACAAGATGAAAAGTATTAAAGGTAGAATTGCTTTTTTTTGTTGCATCATATGTATAGTAAGTATTTTTGCAGTGTCTTTTATAAATTATAAGACATCTTCTAAACATATAATTGATGGACAACTTGGAAGACTAGAAGAAGCAGGAAATAAGTATGGTAAAGAGATTGATGGTTGGCTTAGGGTACAAGGTAAGATAATTGAAGAAATGGAACAGGAGCTAAATTATGTAGCAAGAAATGAAGATATAGATGTATATAGTGAGGAATATTTAACAGATTATTTTAAATATAAAAATGGTACAAATTCAGATGTATCAGAGTACTACATGGGATTTCCTGAAAATAGGGTAGCTACATATCAAGGTAATATGCCTATACCAAAAGACTATGAAGTAAAAGAAAAGGATTGGTATATAAGGGCAAGTAAAAGTGATAAGGTAGTTTTATCAGAGCCTTATGTGGATTTTGAACATAAAAAAGTTGTAGTAACAGTAGCCAAAGCTATTAGAAAAAATGGAAAGGTAGAAGCTGTGATTTGTTCTGATATATTTATTGACCATCTTATTGAGCTTGTGTCCCAAGCTAAACCTATAAAAGGTTCAAATGGATTTTTAATAGATGATAATGGAAATATATTATCCCATTATAATAAGGATTTTATTTATTCAGAAGAAAAGGGTTTTACATCTGCCACAGATGTACTAGGTAGTGGTATGGAAAAACTTATTAAGAATAGCTCTAAAAGGGAAAATGTAGAAAAAATAAAGGACTATGACAAAGTAGATAAATATTTTACAGCAGCACCAGTAGAATACTCAGGTTGGACAATAGGTTTTTCTATTCCAGTAAAAGATGTGGAAAAACCTTTAAATTCAATGGTAAGGAGATCTCTAATTATAGGGGTCATTTTATCAATTATGGCAATAGCTATTACATATATGGTTGGGAATAATATATCTAAGCCTATTGTTGAAGCTACAGATTTTGCAGAAGAAATTGCAAATTTGGATATTAGGAAAGATATAAATGAAAAGCAGTTAGAAAGAAAAGATGAGATAGGTAGAATGTTTGGGGCCTTTAAAAGTACTTCAGGTAGTTTGAAAAAGTTTGTTACAGAGCTTTCTGATGCTAGTGAGCAAGTAGCTTCTTTTTCAGAAGAAATGGCTAGTACTTCAGAAGAATCTACTGCAGCCCAAGAAAACGTAGCAAGCTCATCTTCTAATGTAGCTGAAAATAGTGATGAACTACTTAAAGAAATAACAAATGTAATGGATTCA
>JAHXQP010000016.1 GCA_019391515.1 Clostridiaceae bacterium
GAAACTTGCTGAGTCAATATTTAATGTTTGTACATCAATTAGTATTTCGTTGTCATAGATTTCCATATCGTTACTAATTTTAAATGCTGGTTGTGGTAATACACCCTTTGGTTCTAAAACTCTGTGTGTTCCATAAGGACATCCTTTTTTCATATCTAAATCATCCTTTCATATTTAATTAATTGTTCTGTTTGTTAAAATTTTAGCTAATACGGTCTCTACACCTTAATTTTCACAAAAATATATACTATGCAACAAATATGCCACAATTTAAAAAATATACTGTATTGGCTAAATATAGCCATTTTAGTTTTTCATAGATAAAAAATGGATTGATTATTTTTAACCAATCTTTTGCTTTCGCCAAATTTTGAGCTATTTCCACTGCCTAAAAACAAGCGCTAGCTTAAATATTCATATTCTATAGAAATTTTTTCTTTCCTGCTTTCAATCAGCTTCACTATAGGTTTAACATATTTCTCATCTACTATTAACTTTTTAGCTAAATCGCCTTTTATAAAATAAAAAAAATACGATCCATCTTTAGCTCTGCAAATCGTTACGTGGGATATTGTCGAAAAATCTAGACTTTCATTATGTCTCAAAAAAATCCCCTTATAACTATAGAATACACCTTCCTCATTTACTACAATTTCCTTTTTATAGATACTAAAATAAATAAAAGCTACTCCTATAATTATTTCCCACCATGTTTGTAATTTTATACTAAATATAATTAAGAATAAACCTAAAAATGCAGCAAGAGATTTCATCCTTTTATTCTTTTCATTATCTTCAATAATTAGTTTTTCCATATTACCCCATCCTATATCATATTTTAAATAGGAAGCATAGAAATGTTTATATTCCATGCTTCCTAACATAGATTTTATACCTTCAACTATATGCAGGCTTTCTGTTAATTCGCCACATCCTTAGCTGGTTTTTTCCCATCTTTATAAAATATAGCTATTCCCAAACGTGTAAATATAATAGCTAATATAGGATTAATTATATTCATAAATGCATATGGAAGATAAGAAAAAGTTGGTACTCCTAAAGTTGCTGCTTGATAAGCACCACAACCATTCCATGGGCACATTGCAGACCACATAGTAGCCCCATCCTCTAAAGTTCTTGAAAGGAATCTTCTCTCTAAACCTCTATCATCAAATGCCTTTGCATACATCCTACCAGGTACCATTATTGCTAGATATTGATCTGTAAGTATAAAGTCACAAACTATACCTGTAACTATTGTCAAAGCAACTAATCCTGTTAAACTCTTTACTTTTGCTACTACTCTTCCTAATATTGCTTCCGTGAATCCACCTTTTTCTAATATTCCACCAAAAGCTAATGCAAACATTATTAAGGAAATTGTCCACATCATTGCATCAACGCCACCACGATTTAAAAGCTTGTCTACAATTTCTACACCAGTTTCAGCAGAAAAACCTGTATGGAATGTTTGCAACACTTCTCCTATATTTCTGCCTTGAAATATCATTGCCCACAATCCACCTAGTCCTGTAGCTGTTAAAAGAGATGGGATACTTGGGATTCTTTTTATCGCTGCAAATATTACAAATAATGGTGGAATCATAAGCCATATATTAATATTAAAATTTTCTACAATAGTACTTCTAATTAAATCAACCCTAGTTGGATCAAAATCTCCCCCTCCAGTTTTAAGCCCTATTATAGTATAAAGTATCAAAGCTATAAAAAAACTTGGAAGAGTTGTTGTCAACATAGCTCCGACATGGTCATAGAGTGGAGTTTCCGCTGTAGCAGCTGCTACGTTTGTACTATCTGAAAGCGGTGATAACTTGTCTCCAAAATATGCCCCTGAAATAACCATTCCTGCTGATAGTGCAGGATTAATTCCTAATCCTTCTGCTATACTCATAAGTGCAATACCTACAGTTCCTGCTGATGTCCATGCACTACCTGTAGCTACCGAAACTATAGCACATAAAATTGCTCCTGTTGGAAGAAATGCTTTAGGAGATATAAGACCTAATCCATAATAAACCATAGCTGGAACAGTTCCTGCTGAAACCCAACTTCCAATTAACATACCAACTATCATAACTATAAGAAGTGCTTCAACTGCCCTATTAATACTTTCTAGAATACCGCTTAAAATACTATTCCAATCATGTCCTACTTTCTTAGCCATTAAAGATGCAAGAATACATGCCAATACAATAGGTATATGCGGTTCAAGTTCAAACTTCAATATACCTATGATAATTATTGCAGTCATGCCTACTACCGGTACCAGTGCTTCCCACAGTTTTGGTTTCCTAACTTCATTCATTTTAAATTCCCTCCTACCTTTTGTATTTTTTATTTTATTGAGAATACGGTTTCATAATAGTGCAACATATATGCCAATAACTTAAAGTAGGTATTTTCTCCTATTTCATCACATTTCAAGGAAAAAGTTTTTTTAATATATTGTTTTTTTAGCTAATATGCTAGCATGTTAAAGTTATTTTCTTTATATACGAATAGAGTTCTTATTATAGAATAGACATTATAAAGCATGTCAATATTTTGGCATGGATTGCAAAAATATTGACATGCTTTTACTGTATTTCCCATTTTTTTATCTTATACTGCAAAGTTTGTCTTTTTATTTTTAATATTCGCGATGCTTCAGAAATATTTCCATTAGTTTTTATAAGGGTATTTTTAATAAGATCTTTTTCAAACTGAATAACCTTTTCATTATAAGTTAGTTCTTTCTCATTTTCAGATAACTTTAATTCTTCAGGCATTTGATCCCTCAAATAACAAGGTATATGCTCTATTTTTATAATCTCATTATTTACTCCATGTAAAACCATATATTTAATTACATTTTTCAATTCCCTTACATTTCCCTTCCACGAATGTTTCATTAAAAAGTCAATTACTTCTTTAGAAATACCTGGTGTGCTGATATTAAGTTTCTTAGACTCTCTTCTTAAAAAATACTTACTTAGATATTCAATATCTTCTTTTCTTTCTCTAAGTGGTGGAATATTTACATATATAGGCCCTAATCTATAAAATAAATCTTCTCTTAATCTATTTCTCTTAATTAAATCTTCAGGTTTCTCATTTACTGTAGCTATCACTCTTACATCTACTCTTTTCTCTACACTGGATCCCAAGCGTCTTATATATCCTTCTTGTAAGACTCTTAATAATTTTGCTTGAAGATACATGGGTAGTGAATTCAACTCATCCAACAATAAAGTTCCCCCATTTGCTTCTTCAAATAGCCCTGATCGGCACAAGGCACCAGTAAAACTTCCTTTTTCAGTTCCAAAGAAGATAGATTCTAATAAATTTTCCGGAATAGCAGCACAGTTTTGTGCAATAAAAGGCTTTTTCCACCTTTTGCTTCCATTATGTATACTTTGTGCTATTATTTCTTTTCCAGTTCCTGTTTCACCATATATTAGCACATTATAATTATATGCTGACATTTTCTCTAATTTGTTTAACATATCCCTTAATTGAACATTTTTAGTAATAAAATCATTAAATGTATGACTATTAATTTCCTTATCCAGAATTAAATCTTCCATAGGATACTCTATAGAATTGTACCATTTTTCAAAACTCCTACATACTTTCCCTAACTCCCCCATATTCTTGCAGAATTCTATAACTCCAATAACTTCATTGTCTTCAATTATTGGAATATCTGTAATCGTTGAGTAAAGTTCTTTTCCATTTTTATTTAAATATCTTTCCATTTTGTTATGTATAGGTTTTTTTGTATTTAAACACCTCACTAATGTACTAGTCTCACCATCTATTCCAGAATATACATCTAATACATGTTGACCTATTACCTCTTCTTCTGTTAATTCCTCTATTTCACTCATAGCCTTATTATAATAAATAAACTTCCCATCTTTATTTATTATACTTATACCTATATCAATGTTATCTAATATGTATTGAAAAAGTAATTCTTTATCTACACCACTCATTTATACTATCCCCTTTACTTCATATAGTTTTTGTTATCATAGAACAATATATTACTTATATGTTTTTATAAATCCCCAATTTTATATTAAACTGACACTAAATATGTATTTATATGGAAAAAACAACCTTTACCCCATATGTAAAAGTTGTTTTTTACTTATTTACTCTCCATCATCATCTTCTCCGAAAGGTTCGCAAGCATATTCTATAGGAACTTTGTCCTCCCTAGTTTCTATTAGCCTCACTATAGGCTCTGCATACTCACTTTCCACCTTTATACCTTTAGGATTTTCCTCCCTATCAAAATAAAAAATGTATCTGCCATCTTTAGCTCTGTAGACAATAATTCTATCCAATGTAGAAAAATCCACCCTGTCTTTTCGATCAAAAAATATACCCTTATGTCTGTAGACTACACCATCTTTAGTCACAGTATTTTCCTTTTTATAAACAGTAAAATAAAGAAATATTAGCCCTATGAACAATTCCCGTGTTCCTTTAGTCTTAATGCCTATAATAACTAGTAAAATTCCCATAAAGAGACCAACTATCTTTAATCTTCTATTTTTCTCACTCTCTTTAATAACTATTTTATCCATGTCAAACCACCTTGTATAGTATTTTAATTTTTCTTATTGATTATTATACCATCTTTTATGATAATAGTCTTCAAAATTAATTATCATATATATCATATATCCTCTTTAGTCTTTCTTAAATTATCAAATACAATATACATTACTGGAATAAATACCAAAGTTAATAAAGTTGAAAAAAAGAGTCCACCTATTACAGCTACAGCCATAGGACTTTGTATTTCAGAGCCTTCTCCTCTTCTCAATGCTAAAGGTATAAGGCCTAATACAGTAGTTAATGTAGTCATAAGTATTGGTCTAAATCTAGTTGGACCTGATTTTAAAACTGCAGCATCCCTTTCCATTCCACTTCTCCTTAAAGTATTTATATAGTCAACTAAAACTATTGCATTGTTTACTACTATACCTGCCAAGACTATACCTCCCACTATTGCTGGAACACTTAAAGTCTTTCCAGATAAAAGTAGGAAAAGAGAGGCTCCTGAAAAAGATAATGGTACACTTAACATGACTACAAAAGGATATATATAAGATTCAAATTGTGCTGCAAGTATTATATATACAAAAACTAAAGCCAAAATTAGTGCCAAGGTTAAATCACTATAAGCCTTTGTAAGCTGCTTGTATTGCCCTTCAAAGCCATAACTATATCCATAAGGCATTTTGTATTCTTTAAGCTTATTTTCTATTTCATTTATAACTGTTCCCATATCCCTATTAAATACTTGACCAGTTATATTTACAACCCTAGATTGATCTTCCCTATATATAGTAACAGGACTATTTTCAATTGAAACCTTCCCCACTTCTTCTAAAGGTACACTACTACCCATAGGTGTCATAATAGGTAAAGATTTTATACTTTCTATAGTTTCATCCTTTGAACTCCCTCTTTTGACTACTATATCTAACTCTGTTCCTTCATATTTGTACTTACTAGCCAAAACACCAGAGATACTCCCTCTCACTGCACTAGCTACTTGATAAGTTGTAAGACCATATTGGCTTAAAAGATCCCTATCAAGACCAATCTTCACTTCTGGTACCCCTTCTTCATAGCTAGTTTTTACTTCCCTTGTACCAGGAATACTATTTACAATTTCTTTAAAATCTTCACCAATCTCTTTTAAACTATCTAAATTTTCACCTTTAATCTCTATATTTATAGGATCTCCACCTAATCCTCCCATTAAATCTGAAGTAGTATCAACAGATATATCTACACCTGGAGTATCCTTTACAATCTTCCTTACTTCATCAGCTACTTGGAAAGTAGTCCTATCCCTTTCCTTTAAACCTTTAAGCTTCACAGTTATGCTACCACTATCTGAACTAGAGGTGCTACTAGAAAAAGAAGCAAAAGAACTACCCCCTATAGATGAAAACATTGTATCCACTTCTTTTATTTTAGATATATCTTTTTCTAAGTTTTCAATAACCTTATTAGTCTCTTGAAAACTAGAACCTGATGGCAAATCTATATTTACAATAAAGGTTCCTTCATCTACTGGAGGAAAAAACTCTCCTCCTAGTATAAATAAGGGGAAAATAGTGACTACAAATATAGCTATAGCTATAAAAATTGCCCATCCTTTATGATTTAATGCCCATGAAAGTATACTTTCATATCCATCTCTTACACTTCGGAAAACTTTAGAGAACCCATTGTTTTTCTCTTCCACCTCTTTTTTCAGGGACCTAGAAGCCAACATAGGTATTAAAGTCAAAGAAACTATTAAAGATATGACTAATGAAAAAGCCACAGTAAAAGCTAATTCTTTAAAAATAGTAGCCGTAATTCCCTCTACAAATACCATAGGTGCAAATACTGCAATAGTTGTAAGGGTAGAAGCTGTAACTGCCATACTCACTTCTTTGGCTCCTTCTATACTAGCAGATTGGCTATCTAAACCATTCTCTCTTAGTCTATATATATTTTCCAATACTACTATAGAATTGTCTACAAGCATCCCTATTCCTAAAGCCATTCCACCTAAGGTCATTATATTGAAAGTAATATTGCCAAAATATAATAATATAAATGTAGCTATAATAGATATTGGTATAGACACAGAAATTATAAGGGTAGTTTTTAAATCCCTTAAAAACAGATAAAGTATGGCTACTGCCAACACTGCCCCTATAATAGCATTTTTAAATACATTCATTATACTCATATTTATGTATTCAGCTTGGTCAAGGACTATCTCCATATCCAAATCTGGATAATCCTTCTCTATAGCTTCTAACTCCTTATGTATCTCTTCACTAACCCTAACAGTATTAGAATCAGACTGTTTTTGGATAGATATATTTATACCTTCTTTTCCATTTATTCTAGAAACAGTAGTAGTTTCTTTATCTTCTATAGATACATTTGCTATATCTCTTAAATGGATAACACCACCTGTAGCCAAAGGTATAGGCATAGATTTTATATCTTCAATAGATTGAAACTCCCCTACTGTCTTTAACGATAATTTTTTATTACCTTTTTTTATCTGGCCAGCTGGTAGATTTAAATTTTCAGCTCCAATTAGCTGAGCCAATTTGTCTATAGTTAAGCCATATTTTTCAAGCTCTCCTTCTTCTAAAAATATACTGACTTCTTTCTCTTTTCCTCCTGACAAGGATACATTGGCTACCCCTTCTATTCTCTCAATTCTTGGCTTAACTATTTCCATAAGTATAGATTGAAGCTTTCCTAAATCTTCTTCACTATAAAAAGAAAGCTGGATAATAGGCATGGCATTTGGATCTACCTTTATAACCATAGGATTTTCCACTTCATCTGGCAAAAATCCTTTTACTAAGTCTATTTTCTCCCTCATTTCAAGACTAGCAAAATCCATATCTGTGCCAGAATTAAACTCAATTATTATTAGGGAATTTCCATCATAGGATATACTCTGAATATTTTTCATACTGCCTACAGTAGCTACAGCTCCTTCTATAGGTTCTGTTACTAACTTTTCAATTTCCTCTGGTCCAACCCCTTTATAACTAGTACTAACTACTGCTACAGGAACTTCTATCTTAGGCAAAAGATCTAGTGGTATCTTAGTCAAAGACACTATACCTGTTATAATAACTACACATACTATCATTAAAAGGGTAATAGGTTTCTTAACTGAAAAACTATATAGGCTCATTTCTCATCACCTCTAACAACCTTAACCTTAGAGCCATTAGATAGGAAATCCTGCCCTTTAACTATTACCTTTTCCCCTTTCTTAAGGCCTTTAACTATTTCCACCTTTTCTCCTGTATCTAATCCTATTTTTACTTTTCTCTCAACAGCCTTTCCATCCTTTATTAGATAAACTATCTTTTCTCCATCTTTATCTACAACTGTGTCGCTATCTAAAACTAATACTCCTTCTTTTCTATCAATTCTCATTTTTACCTTTCCTACCATTCCAGGTCTAATCTCTAGCCCTTCTTCTTCCTCATCATTTAAAACTACCTTCACTGGATAAAGGCCAGTTTTAGGATCTGGACTTAAAGATATAGAATCAATGACCCCTTTAATATCTTCTTTAGACAGGGAAGGTATATCTATAAATACTTTATCGCCAGTTTGTATTTTATTTAAAGATTTATCTGTTATATCTACTCCAATATATGTATTATCTAAATCAGAAACTATCATCGAAAAATCATTATTTGTAGCGAATCCTCCTTCTTTTATATTTATAAAAGATACCACTCCATCTACAGGAGATACTACATTCAATTTATCCAATGCATCTTCCGATTCTTTATTTGCCTTTTCTAATTCCCCTACCTTCATATCGATTTCTTCTTTGTTAGCTTCCATCTCCTTTTGAGCTTCTATTGAATCTACTCCTGGAGGCAATTCCATTGAAGAGTTTTCAGTAGACATTTTTTCTAAATTAGATTGTTCAGCTTTTAAATCACTTAAAACATCTTTAGTCTTATTTGCTTGGCTTTCTATTTCCTCATTTTCCAATGTAAATAATAAATCTCCTTTGCTAACTTTATCCCCTGGTTTTACTGCTATATCTTTCACTACTCCTGGAATAGAAGGCAGAACAACTCCATCTTTTAAAGAAGAAAATCTACCTCCAAAACTTATTTCATCATATATTTCTCCTAAAAAAACTTTTTCCACTTCTACAGGTATATAGTCTTCCTTTGCCTTTTCTTCTTGTTTATCTTTTTTAAATATTGAAGTACAACCTGTAAATAAAGATACTGCCAAAATAGTTAGAACCACAAGCTTTAGTTTCTTTTTCATCTCTTTTCCCCACTCCTTTGTAACCAATAAATATAACTAATTGTATTATATCAAGAAATTTCTGTTAATTTAAATCTTAAAAAAGGAACTCTCTATAGAAGAATTCCTTTTGAATTATTAACAATTATATTCTTTTGCTGCCTTAACAAAATCTCTAAATAGTGGATGTGGTCTTGTAGGTCTAGATTTAAACTCTGGATGGTATTGAACCGCTACAAACCATGGATGATCTTTTAACTCTATGATTTCTACAAGTCTTTCATCAGGCGAAATACCAGATATTATAAGTCCACTTTCTACTAGTTTATCTCTATATTCATTATTAAATTCATATCTATGTCTATGTCTTTCATAAATTAGTTGTTCACCATAGGCTTCATAGGCTTTTGAGTTTTCTTTTAATTTACAAGGATAAAGTCCAAGTCTCATAGTTCCACCTAGTTCATCTATATCTTTTTGTTCTGGCATAAGATCTATTACTGGATATGGAGTATTTTCATTTAGTTCAGAACTATGGGCATCCTTGAGTCCAACTACATTTCTTGCAAATTCTACTATTGCCATTTGCATTCCAAGGCATATACCAAAGTAAGGAATATTGTTTTCTCTTGCATATTTAGCTGCACAGATCTTTCCATCTACGCCTCTATCTCCAAAGCCACCTGGTACCAATATACCATCTAAACCTTTTAGTATTTCTTCACAGTTAGATTCATTTACCTCTTCTGCATGGATCCATTTAATATCTACATCTACATTGTTAGCTATACCAGCATGAACCAATGATTCAGCTACTGAAAGATAAGCATCCCTAAGTTCTACATATTTTCCTACCAATCCTATAGTCACTTTTCCTTCTAAATTTTTAGATTTTTCTACAATACTCTTCCATTCACTTAAATCTAATTCATTGCATTCTAAGTTTAAATGGTCCATTACAAGATCAGCAAGACCTTCTTCTTCAAGCATTAGTGGCACTTCATATAATGTATCTGCATCTAAATTTTGTATTACTTCTGATGGTTTTAAATCACAGAAAAGTGCAATCTTATCTTTCATATCTTGAGAAATCGGTCTTTCTGTTCTACATATAAGAACATCTGGTTGTATTCCTATACTTCTGAGTTCTTTTACACTGTGTTGAGTAGGTTTAGTTTTTAATTCCCCTGCTTTTCCCAGATAAGGAACCAATGTTACATGAATATACATAACATTTTCTTTTCCTATATCATTTTTAAACTGTCTTATAGCTTCTAAAAATGGTAATCCTTCTATATCTCCAACAGTTCCTCCAATTTCTGTTATTACTACATCTACTTCTTTTTCTTTTTCCGCTCTCATCATTCTTTCTTTGATTTCGTTGGTTATATGAGGTATTACTTGAACTGTTCTGCCTAAATACTCCCCTCTTCTTTCCTTATTTAATACAGACCAATATATTTTTCCTGTAGTCACATTACTATTTTTACTTAAATTTATATCTATAAATCTTTCATAGTGACCTAAATCTAGATCAGTTTCTCCGCCATCATCAGTAACAAATACTTCCCCATGTTGATAAGGACTCATTGTTCCTGGGTCTACATTTATGTATGGGTCAAATTTTTGAATAGTTACCTTAAGTCCCCTGCTTTTTAAAAGCTGACCTAAACTTGCCGCCGTAATACCTTTACCTAATGATGAAACAACACCGCCCGTAACAAATATATGCTTAGTAGGCATGCCAAAAAACCTCCTTAAAATTAATTACATTAACTATAGTATTTTATATCAATGAAAAAATTATGTCAATTTTAATAATATATATTCTGGGACGATTTAAGGAGTGGATTTCACTTATTATTAGAGTGGTTCCTTCCTATTTCAAAAGCCTTTAAATTTTCATCTATAGCTTTAGAAGGAACATTTTCTTTAAGGATATTTTTCCACGTTTCTGTCCTTATATGCAAATACTTAGATAGTACTCCAATCATAACAGTATTGGCAACTTTAATATTTCCTACACTTTTGGCTTCCTTTTCAACATCTAAAGTAATGATATTGAACTTTTCTTTTAATTTTTCTATATCTTTTTCTGGATATTCTTCTTTTTCTAACAGCACAGGAATAGGATAATTCCTCTTTTTATTTATAACCATAGTAGAATTTTCGCTCATAAGATGGCTCCATCTATAGGCTTCTAAAGGTTCCATACCTAGAAGAATATCCCCTTCGCCAACTGGAATATTTGGAGAATAAATTTTTCCCCCTATTCTCACACTTCCCCAAACCATTCCCCCTCTTTGGGCAAGACCTACTACATCATTGGTTTTTACATCATATCCATCCCTTGCTGCTGCCTGACTAATTATACCTGTCATAAGTACTATCCCTTGACCACCAACACCAGCTACCATTATATTTTTAGTATCCATCCTAATTCCCCCCTTAAACTATTTAGATCTCTTAATTGCATTTACAGGACATACTTGGGCGCAGACACTACATCCTACACAGGCATCTGGATCTATAGAAGATTTCAACTTATCTATACCTTCATATTTCTTCATTTTTATAGGTGGACAATTAGTCCTTACACAAGATCTACATCCTATACAGATTTCTGGATCTACATAAAAATATGGTTCCTTGATCTTGTATCTGAGAGCACAAGGTCTAGTAGCTATAATCACAGACAATCCTTTCTTTTTTAATTCCCCATTTATTATTTCCTTAATCTTGTTATAATCAAACTGGTCTATTTCTATAACCCTTCCGATTCCCATGGCATTTAATATTTCCTTAATAGAAGCATCCATATCATCATCTACATTATACCTACCAGAACTAGCATTTGACTGTCCTCCAGTCATAGCAGTAGTCCTATTGTCAAGAACAATCAAAGTCATATTATCCTCTTCATCAGCTTGATGCAGTAGATTTACAAAACCAGAAAGTCCAGAATGGAAAAATGTCCCGTCCCCTATAACAGCAGCTATTGGCTCATCATCATTGTTCTGTCTCATTGCCTTATTCATTCCCTTTATCATACCAACACTAGCTCCCATACTTATATTGGTGTGAGCCGCTTCAAATCCAGGCAATACAGCCATTGAATAACATCCAATATCCCCAATAACTTTGACTTTTGATTTTTTCAATATATCAAATATTGGCCTATGAGGACATCCTGCACAAAACATAGGTGGACGAGATACTGTATCTATTACTTCTACCCTTGTAAGACGTCTTTCCTTAACTACTCCAGCATTAAAAAGACCTTCTTCTATATCTTCAACGTGTATCTCCTTTGTAAATGAAAAATATCGTTTTCCTTCACATTCTATACCTTTACGTTTAAGCTCATTTTCTATAAAAGGCATAGTCTCTTCTAATACTATTATTTTCTCATATTTTTCACTTAATTCCCTTACCTTTCTTGTAGAAATTGGATAAACCATTCCTAATTTATATATGCTTACAGGTAGATTCAATTCTTTTAAATTATAATACATAAGTCCAGAGGTAATAATAAGGGTATCAGAACCATCTACTTCCTCTAATATATTGATTGGCAAATCATAAGCATATTGTCTTAGCTTTTCTAACCTTTCTTTCATAAAATACTGGGCTTTATATGTATTTGGTGGAAGCATACAGTACTTTTCTTGGTCAATTTCAAAACCAGAAGGCTCTTTCTCCACCCTGTCATCTAACTCTACTATTCCTCTACTATGACAGGTTCTACTTGAAATATCAACAAGGATTGGTGTTTCAAACTCCTCACTTGTATCCAGTGCAAATTTAACAAAATCCTTCGCTTCTTGACTACTTCCCGGGGCTAGTATTCCCATACTGGCAAATTTTCCAAATATTCTATTGTCCTGCTCATTTTGAGAACTGGCCATACCAGGATCGGAACCAGAGACCAATACAAACCCTCCATTTATAGGAGTCTGTGTAAAGGTCATTAGTGGATCTGCAGCTATATTCATTCCTACATGTTTCATAGAAGCCATAGCCCTTGAGCCATATAGAGAAGCTCCCATAGCTACTTCTAATGCTACCTTTTCGTTGGTAGAAAACTCAGAATAAATTTCATCATATTCCTTCATACTTTCTAATATTTCCACAGTTGGAGAACCAGGATAACTTGCTGCAACCCTACCTCCACCTTCGTAGAATCCTCTAGCAATAGCCTGATTTCCTGACAGAACTACTTTCTTTTTACACCCCATTTTAAAATTTGCCCCCTTTTTTTACAGATTACGGTATATACTTACCCTAATATTATTATTATGAAACAAATAAAAATATACTTTATATTGACTATAAAAAAACAAGTGGGTGTCTCAAAGTTTCATTTTAAGACAGCCACTTATCAATCTAAAAAATTTTCAATTTTGATTTTATAAATGAAAAAAATCCCTTTTTCTCTTCATACTTTATAGGTTCATCTACAGAAATAGGTTTATTCTCCAGCAAGGCTTCTCCGTTTAAACAAGTTATACTCTTAAACATTTCAGCATCCACTAAATCCTTTAAAATAGCCAAGCCTTTTTTAACCCTTGGTGATCTAGACCTTGGTGAATGAGCATCTGTACCTACAAAGTGGATCATATTGTGTTTTAAAAGCAATTCTCCAGTTATCTTTGAAGCTTCACCATATCTTCCTTCAATACTCGGAAGATTTAGCTGAGCTAAAGCCCCCCTTGTTAAAAATTCATATAAAACATTTGGATCTTCTTGGATTTTAGAATTTCTTTCAGGATGAGCTATTATTGGGATATATCCTTTTATACATAATCCATATATTATATTTTCCATATACATTGGTACATCAAACATGGGCATTTCTAAAAGTACATACTTAGTTTCATTTAAAGTAGCTACCTTTTTTTTCACTATATGTTCTAAAATATTTGGACTTGCATATATTTCATGCCCTAAATATACTTCTAATTCTAAACCTTCATCTTTTAAAGCCTTTTTAAGATTTTCTAAAACTATTTTATTTTCTTCAAAGGTAGCAGGATTTATATCCTCTATGTAATGGGGAGTAGCTATAACTTTTTCTATTCCATTTTCTATATATATCTTTGCCATCTCTATTGATTCGTCTATTCTCCTTGAACCATCGTCTACCCCTGGAAGTATATGACAATGAATATCAATCATCTATCTCCCACCTTTTTTACTCTTCATAATAAGAGTAATAATTGTAATAATGATATTTATAGTATCCATTTTGAGTTACTGGCACTTTATTCAAAACTACTCCTAATATATTTGCTTTTACTTTTTCAAGTAAATTTTTAGCCGTCTTTGAAGCTTCGATTTCAGCTTGTCCCACTGCACATACAAGTATAGTACCATCAGCTATAGTTGAAAGAATAGCTGCATCTGTTACCACTCCTACCGGCGGTGAGTCCAATATAATAGTGTGATAATTAGTTTCTGCTTCTTTCAAAAATGCTTTCATTCTTTTAGAACCTAATAGCTCTGATGGATTTGGTGGAATAGGTCCTGCTGTTAAAATATGAAGATTATTTCCCATTTCTGGTTCATATACCACTTCTTTTAAATCTATTCCTTCCGCCAATATATTTGTCAGCCCTTGTCCATTATGTATTCCAAAAAAAGTATGTGCTTTAGGTTTTCTTAAATCACAATCTACTAATAGAACTTTCTTCCCTGATTGGGCAATAGTCATTGCTGTATTTACGGATACTGTACTTTTTCCCTCTCCTGGTCCAGAAGAAGTAATTACTATACTGCTTAAAGCTTTATCTATACTTGAAAATTGAATATTAGTCCTTAAGGTCCTAAAAGCTTCTGCTATTGGAGACTTAGGATTTTCATGGGTAATTATTCTTTGCCTTCTCATTTTTTCACCTCAATATAAATTAATCTTCTATATTTGGTATAGTTCCTATAATTGGTAAATCTAAATACTTATCTACATCATCTGGAGTCTTTATAGTGCTATCCAAGTATTCAATTAAAAATATTATAAAAATACTAATCATGAAACCTAGCACTCCCGCAATAGCCATATTCAACTTTGGTCTAGGTTTTATAGGTTTTTCTGGCTCTTGAGCTCTGTCAATAACCTGAACATTTTCTACTTTCATCTTTTCTTTTACAGTTTTCATAAATACTTTAGCAGTTTCATTGGAAATAGCCACAGCCAATTTAGGATCTTCATCTACCACTTCAACTTTTATAATCTCTGTATCATTCACAAGGTTTACATTTACTTTTTCTTCAAACTCTTTAGGAGTTAAGTCCAACTCTAAATTCTTTATAACCTCGTCTGTAACCAACCTACTTTTAACTAACTGTCCATAAGTAGGTACAAGCTTTTGATTTAAAAGCACATCATTATAATCCAATTGACTATCACTTCTACCATAATCCCTAGGTTTTCCTACCATAAGAGTAGTAAAGGTCTCATACTCTGGTTTCAATATGAAAAAACTTACTATCCCACTAGATAGTATAGAAACTATAGTTATCAAAAGTATAACCTTTTTTCTCTTTGCTAATATAAAAAAAAGCTCCTTAATACTTACTTCTTCCACTTTTCAAAGCCTCCTTAAAATTTTTATTTAAAACTCTACATATTTGGACCTAAATTATATAGGTCCTTAGGCCTATTTATAGTAATTTCCATTTGATGTATAATTAAAATGTTATTTGACATAATATACAATTATATATAAAAAAATATTATTTTTCCACAAGGAGGTATATAAATTGACTTTTTTTGCAGCACTATCCAAACTCTATAAAAGGAAAAAAGTAGATGGATACTATGAAGCAAGTTACATGCTTACCCCAAAGGAAAAACAAAGTTTAATCATTGGTTTTTCTATAATAATTATTCCAACAATAATTTGTCTTCTATTATTTATTCTAAATTAGAAGACTCAATACTTATAGCAACCTCATTTAACTTTTTAGAATGATTTACATATTGTTTTTCTAAAGAATCTTCCTTATAAGGTTCATAAGTTGGTACAAGCTCTACAAGAGCTTTTTTTAATTTAATATTATCTTTGTATTCCATTACATATTTAAGCTTTTCTAGACTTTTTATTAAATAATTGTAGTCTGTAAATGTAGGTTGACCAATAAATATCTTATTATGACTAGTGCTAGATATACCTTCCTCATCTAATAATAACTCTTCAAATAGCTTTTCCCCAGGTCTTAATCCTACTATTTCTATAGGTATATCTACATTAGGCTCAAATCCTGAAAGCTTTATTAAATCCTTAGCCAAATCTATAATCTTCACTGGCTCACCCATATCCAATACAAATATTTCTCCTCCATCTGCCATTGCTCCAGCCTGGAGTACCAATTGGCAAGCTTCTGGTATAGTCATGAAATATCTTATTATATCTTCATGGGTAACAGTTACAGGCCCACCCTCAGCAATCTGTTTTTTAAATAGTGGTATAACACTGCCATTACTACCCAAAACATTGCCAAACCTTACAGCTACAAATTCAGTATCACTCACGCTATTCATAGATTGAATGATCATCTCACAAATCCTTTTAGTTGTACCCATTATATTTGTAGGGTTTACCGCCTTATCTGTTGAAATAAGTACAAACTTCTTCACATTATATTTATCGGTAGCTTGGACTAAATTTAAAGTTCCAAAGACATTATTTTTAATAGCTTCTTCAGGATTTTTTTCCATTAGAGGTACATGTTTATGGGCCGCTGCATGAAATACTACATCTGGTCTTTCCTCATCTATTATACTTTCAATTCTTTCCTTATCCCTAACAGAAGCTATAATCACTTTCAAGTCTAATTCTTTGTATCTTCTCTTAAGCTCATTTTGTATATCATAAACATTGTTTTCATAAATATCTAATATAGCTAATTCTTCCGGTTCAAATCTAGCTATCTGTCTACAAAGCTCTGAGCCTATAGAGCCTCCACCACCAGTTACTAAGACTTTTTTCCCTCTTATATACCCAGATATATCGTCCATATCTAAATGGATCTCTTCTCTTCCTAAAAGGTCTCCTATATCTACATCCCTTATTTTATTTATACTAACCTTTCCATCTATAAGCTCATATATTCCTGGAAGCGTTTTTGTTCTACACTTAGTCTTTTTACATTCACTTATTATTTCACTTATATCTTTCTTATTAGCAGATGGAATAGCTATTATTATTTCATCTACATTTTTTGTTTTACATATATCTGGTATATCCTCCCTAGTACCTAGTACTGGTACACCATTTATATTCTGACCTATTTTAGTAAAATCATCATCTACTATAGCTACTGGTCTGCTATTCAGTCTATTATGATTTCTAAACTCTTTTATAACCATAGCTCCAGCTGCCCCTGCTCCTACTATTAGAATATTTTTACATCCTTCTTTCCCCTTTGGTATATCACTTTCTATCCTCTTCAATGCTCTATAACTAAACCTACTTCCCCCTATAAAGGCCATATCCATAATAGGAACCATAAAATATATACTTCTTGGAAGATTGGCTTCTCTCATAGTCATATAGGCTATAACCACTGCATTGGCCACTATTGAAGCTAGTACTATATCTATCATCTCATCTATACTGGCAAATCTCCAAAGAGATTTATATAATTTAAATAGATAAAATATAAATATTTTTATACCAATAATAACCACTATATGACTTTTAAAAACCTTTAAATACATATGATCTATCTTCCCATCAAATCTCAAATAAAGAGATAAGAAATATGCCAAACTTATAAGAGCCACATCTAGCAATACAAGCATGTACTTTCTTCTTTTCATATTATCCCTCTTCTCCTAAATATTAATAGGGCATAAAAAAACAAAATAAAAGTCTTATAGCCAAATTATAACAAGTTTCCATCTATTCTTCAATAAATAGGATATAGAATCACTATTTTCATATATTAATAGTATTATATCACTTCTACTTTTACCATACCATTCTAAGCACATACAAAAAACAAAACAGGACTAGCCCACATATAGACTAGTCCTAAATAAATATAATTTATCTATCAAGGCTGTATTCTCTTTCCTTTAAATCGGCTTTTGAACGCATATATATTGACAAAGTAATAAATAAAGTTAAAACCTCATAAACTAGTGGTGCAATCCATATACCAAAGTCGTCCAATATATTTGGCAAGATAAATAAAACTACACACATCAATATATATCCTCTCAAGGAAGATATAATAGTAGCCTTCTTTGTTTCTTTAAGTGCAGTAAAATAACCAGAAAATATAATATTCAATCCACAGACTAAAAATCCAAAACTAAATATCTTTAAGCCTTTTATAGAAATCTGAAAAGCTTCCTTATTTGAAGCCTTTAAAAATAGAGAAACCAATTGCTTGTTAAATAGTTGAGAAGCAATAAAGAACGCCAATCCAAATATTAAAGATGTCTTCAAAGCTAGATCCAATAACTTCTTTATACTATCTTGATCCTCTCTTCCATTATAAAAGCTGATTAAAGGTTGCATTCCCTGATTTACAGCTATCATTGACATTAACACCAAATTATTTAAATACATAATAACACTAAATGCCGCTATACCTTCAGGTCCAATATAGTGTAGTATAACATAATTAAAAATAAAGGTAGTAAATCCAGCAGATAACTCTGTCAAAGATTCAGGTATTCCTAATACAAATAGCTTTTTTATAAGTTTAAAATCAAACTCAGGCTTTACAAATTTTAAATTAGATTTCCCTACAATAAAGTGGATCAAAAATCCAACACAAGATATAAATTGGGATAATCCAGTTGCAAAAGCCGCTCCCTTTATACCATAGTCAAAACGAATAACTAGGATATAATCTAGCACTATATTTGTTAAGGCAGATAATGTTACAAATATAATAGAATATATTGGAAAACCATCTGCTTTAACAAGAACTTCTAAAGAATAAGATACTATGAAAAAAGTACTAAAGAGGATGATTATTCTTAAATAATCCTTTACATATACAAAGGTCTCCTCAGTCGCTCCTAAAAAAACAGCTATTTTATCTAAAAAAAGTAGCGAAACAATACTTGTAATAACTCCTAAGGCAGAAAGGATAATTACATTTAAAGTAAATATTTCATTACTCTTTTCCCTTTCATTTCTTCCAAAGTAAAAGGTAATCAAAGTAGAAGAACCAATTGCCACTAAAAGACCAACAGCAAATATAGTATTTACAAAAGGCATAGAAAGATTTACAGCCGCAAGGGCAAATGGTCCTACTCCCTTTCCTACAAATATACCATCAACCATTGTATAAATAGAGAAAAACCACATAGCACTTACTGATGGTATTAGATACTTAAAAAACTTTTTAGTTAACTGCCTTCCATTTGAAACTTCTTGTTGCATCCATATCGACTCCTTATTTTTTTGTTACATATATTCTTGTATAATACTATAAACCTTGGTACAATACTAAGGTCAAGTGAAATAGGGGTGATTTATATGAAAAAAAAGCGTGAATATAGAATAGGAGAGATATCTAAGCTCTACAACATAGGCTCTGACTCTATTCGCTACTATGAAGAAAAAGGACTCATATCTCCAAAAAGGAAAGCAAATGGCTATAGAGTCTATTCATTAGAAGATATTTGGAGATTGAACGTAATAAAAGATTTGAGAAAATTAAACTTCTCTGTAAAACAAATAAAAGCCTATTTAGAAGATAGAAATATAAACACAACTATTGAACTAATGGAAAAAGAAATCGATTTAATAGAAAAAGAAATTATGCCTTTGGTACTATCAAAAAAAGATTTAGAGAAAAAAGTTAAAGTCCTTAAAGATTTCCAAAAAATAAATGATTATGAAAGAATAAAAATAGAAAAAATAGCAGCAAGAAAGATTATCTTCATAGAAGAATCTATGTCTAAAGAAGAAGAGGTAGATCTAGCCTTTCGCAAGCTAGAAGCTAGAAATGACTCTAAACTATTCTTATTTGCTAACAAAGATATGGGGGTTTTCATAGAAGAAGAAAGTATGAAAAAAGGGGATTATACCATATATGAAAATGCCTTCTTTTTTGTTGATGATGATGAAAAAAAATACAATATGATCTTACCTGAAGGGTCTTTTGCCACACTTGTATATAAAGGTGGATATGAAAAAAGCCAACCATTATTTGAAAAAATGATAGAATTCATAAAAAAAGAAGGCTACACTATAAATGGTAACCCTATGGAAATTTACCGTCTCGATATCCACGGTACAGCAGAAAAAGAGGAATTTATAACAGAGATACAAATTCCAGTGAAAAAATAGGATGGAGAAATAAGATTTAATCTTTTGGGATTTTCAACCATGGTTCTACAGTTTTTTTGAAAACAAAACGATCTACTAAAATCCTATTTTGCCAAAAAGGTGTATTTTCCTTAGAAAGAATCCTTGGGGCTAAAATATAAGCAGATGAAAATCCTGCCCCTTTTATAAGAGGAACCAGTTCTTCTTTTCCATCTCCATAAGGATATGCAAAATCTTCTACTTCTACCCCTTCTAAATTGGTTTCAATAGTTTCCTTGCTTTTGATTAAATCCTTTAAAAAATCCTTTTTCTGTTCTGGATAAAAAAACACTGGTTTATTATCTACTAAACTATGCATATCATATGTATGAGAACCAACAGTCGCTAAACCACTATCAACCATTTCCTGTATTTGTTCCCAAGTCAATAACGAAAGATTTTCAAAATCATCATTTCCTACATGACCTGCTATTACGAATAAAGTAAATGGAATTTGATATTTTTTTAAAATAGGAAAAGCATTCTCATAAACAGATTCATCTACATCATCAAAAGAAATCCAAACACAATTTTTGGGATATTTTCCTGCTTCATTAAATTTCCTCAACTCATCTGGTGTAACAAAAATAGCATCATGTTCTTTCAAAATTTTAATATGTTCCTCAAATTCACTTTCATAAACTGAATAGTTTTTTAATTCATCAGAACCAGTTAGAGATTCCACTATTTTTGTAGCAATATGATCTTTTCGAATCCGATGATAATTAAGGCCAAGACAGCCGTTTTTTTCAAAAATTACTGGAAAATCTGCATCCGCCTTTCTTATTGTCTTTACCTTATCTACCACAAATGCTATGATAAAAACCATTAAAAATAAACCAATAAATTTTAACAATCTTTTCATAGAAAACTTCATCTTAATCCTCCCTGTCTTTTATCGGATTCATTTCCAATACAATTACCTTTTCTCTTTGTAATATTTCATAAATATCCTCATCTATCATATCTAAATTCATTAAATCTTCTTTTGTTGTTACTCCAGGATATTTTCTACGTGTAAGACTACCAAATCTTTTCTTGTTATAAAAAATCCAAACTGAAAGCATCATATAAATTATAACAAGTAAAGCTACGGCTATCTTGAAAAAAACTTGAATATCAGAATTGGTCATTTTAAAAGATACCTTAAATAACCTTGGATATTCATTATTAATCGAAAATATAACATCAATAAAAAAATATATAACAGTTATACAATAAACCCATACTATTAAAGTAAATAAAATAACTATCCCTTCACGCCCCCATGACTTCTTAGACTTAATTATAAAGGATTCATTTAACTTGTAATTCTTTGTCCTCTGTCTGGACTTGTCCATGTGGCATACCCTCCTTTTATCCTACTTTTAATAGCCCTAGGCAAAGCAAACATTACAATCACTGCATTTAATATCCAATAAATAAATGGATACCAAGCAGCCCATAAATAAAGATATAAAACATCGTCATATTTGCTATCAATCTTTAGGGATGACCATAACTGTATCAAACTCAAAAATACTAAAGCAAATGATGGAAAAGCTATCCAGATAAGTAGCTCCTGAATAGTATCAGCTATTATAAAATAATATATTGTCACAATAGTCCATGAATAAGACCAAAATAGGCTAACCCATTGTTCTAAATAGATTGGCCATATACGGCGATGTCGCCAATCTGTCATGACTCTCCAATGACGAAAAATTACTTCCTGACCACCTTGAGCCCAGCGAGTTCGTTGTTTCCAAATACCACTTATAGTTTCCGGTACCAACATCCAGCACAGGGCTCTAGGCTCATAGCGAATATCCCAAAATCTCTGTTGCAACTTCCAAGAAATAGATATATCTTCTGTTATCATATCTCGATCCCATAATCCAACATCAATCAATGCCTTTTTTCTAAAGGCAACAACAACACCAGATACTGTCATTATCTTACCTAAAATACGCTGTGATCTCTTAATTGCACCAATAATAGAGGCATATTCAACTATTTGTAACTTGGCCAACAATGTATCCCTATTACGAATTCTAGGATTCCCAGTAACAGCCCCCAATCTTTCCCCCCTATAAAGAAAGTGATATACTAAATAATGTATTGCATATGGATCTAAAACTGCGTCAGAATCAATACATACTAAGTACTCAGCTTTTGAAGCAAAAGTTGCCAATCTCAAAGCATTTGCCTTGCCACAATTTTCCTTACAATCTATAATCCTTAAATCGTCATATTCCTTTGCTAATCTATGTAATATCTCTCCTGTTTCATCCTTACTACCATCATTAACTGCAATAATTTCTTTATTTGAATAATTTATTTTATGCATATAATCAATTGTTTCTTCAATAGTCCTTTCCTCATTATAGCAAGGAATTAAAATGCTAACCATTGGCCAATCTAATTCATCAAAATCCACTGGCATCTCCTTTTCTTTACTTTTGTGAAACAATCGAGAGCCAGCAATCCAAAACAAAGACATTATCAATGGATACCAAAAAACAAACGTTGATAATTTATCCATAAATTCTTTCATTATTATTACCTCACTTATATATCAAATCCCAATATCTCTATATGAGTCATTATATCATACTAGAATTTTAAAAAACGTAATTTTAAAGACATAAAAAACCGACTTATGAATTCTATCTATAAGCCGGTCTCATTTTCATTTATTAAACTATTTCATTGATTCTATAATGCTATCAGCAAGGTTATCCATTGAATCAGCATCATCTTCAGTCATTGTTGAACTTAATGAAATTTCTTCATCTAAAATAGTCATTTCCTTCATTTCATCTATAAGATTACGCATTAGTTTACCAGATCTAGGAGCCCATGAGCCATTTTCAATAATAGCAACAGTACGTTTTTGTAGATTCAATGCCTTCATATCTGTAAGATAGCTATGCATTGGTGGATAAATATTTAAATTATAAGTTACACCAGCAAGAACTATATGGCTATATTTAAATGTTTCAGCAATCAAATAGGAAACATGGGTTTTTGAAACATCATACATAGCTACATTTGTCATTCCTTTTTCCACTAACCTTCTTGCTAAGTCTTCAGCAGCAGCCTCTGTACTACCATACATTGATCCATATACAATTAGTGCGCCTTTTTCCTCTGGTTCGTAACTACTCCATTTATCATATTTATCAATAAAATATTCTAAATCAGTACGCCATACTGGTCCATGTAATGGACATATCATCTTGATATCAATGTTGCTAGCTTTCTTAAGTAGAGATTGAACTTGAGGACCATATTTTCCTACAATATTAGTATAATACCTTCTAGCTGGTACTATCCAATCACGATCAAAATCCATTTCATCATTAAACAATTTACCATTTAAAGCACCGAAAGTACCAAAGGCATCAGCAGAGAACAGTACGCCATTAGTAGTATCAAATGTTACCATAACTTCTGGCCAATGTACCATTGGAGCAGTTATAAACATAACTTCATGTTTTCCAAAGGACATAGTGTCTCCATCTTTAACTTGTATCACCCTGTCACCAGGATGGAAACCAAATTGATTCATAAACATAAAAGCCTTATTAGTACATACAATCTTTACATCTGGATAACGAAGAACAATCTCATCAATACAAGCTGCATGATCTGGTTCCATATGATTGATTACCAAATAATCTAAATCTCTATCACCCAAAACCCATTTAATATTTTCAAGGAATTGACGGCCAATTGACCAATCTACAGTATCAAATAATACAGTTTTCTCATCTAAAAGTAGGTAGGAGTTGTATGAAACACCTTCTGGAATAGGATGAATATTTTCAAATAATTCAAGACGGCGATCATTGCCTCCAACCCAATAAAGATCCTCAGTTACTTCCCTAACACAATGCATAATATAAGTCCTCCTTTTACGTTAAAATATATTTATATATATTTATTATAGAATTTAAGCTTCTATAAACATATCTTTGTCTTCACCACAAGCTGGACAAGTCCAATCTTCAGGTATATCTTCGAAACGTGTTCCTGGACGTACTTCACCTTCAGGGTCACCTTCGCCTGGATCGTATTCATATCCACATCCATTACATACATGATATTTCCAGTTTGGTTTAACTTTCTTTGGAACCGCTCTCTTCATCTTCTTCATAGGTGGAGCTTCCTTCTTAGGTTCTCCATTATCTAATGCAGCAGTAAGCAGTGGTACTATTTCCATTATATCACCTACTATACCATAGTCTGCATTTTTAAAGATTTTTGCATTAGGATCATTATTTATAGCAACAATTGTAGTAGCATCCTTTATACCTTTCAAATGCTGTCCTGCACCTGAAATACCACAGGCAATGTAAAGGTTTCCATTAAACTTCTGGCCTGACATACCAACATAGCGATTCAATGGTAAATATCCAAGATCTTCAGCTACTGGACGAGAAGAACCGATAGCTGCGCCAGCTTGAATTGCTAATTCTTCTATAAGTTTCATATTTTCTTTTTCTCCTATACCTAAACCTGCACTAACCACTCTGTCAGCCTTACCTATAGGAGTATCTGTAGGAATTCCAACCGTGAAATCATAGCCATCTTTCTTTAAAGCCTCTACAAGAGCATTAACTTGTTCCTCAGGAGTTCCTTCTTTGAAAATCATTTTCTTACGATATCCTGTAGCAGGTCCCCCTTGGGAAACTACAGCTCCACGGTCACCTTTTGGCAACTTGCCTATTATATGGGAAGCTATAACTATACGTTGAATTTCATTAGTTCCCTCATATATTGTACAAATCTTAGCATCCCTATAAGCACGTTCAACTTCCATACCTTTCATATAGCCACTTCCGCCAAATATTTGAAGGGCATCATTAACAATTTCAAGACTAACATCTGAAGCATATTGTTTAGCCATAGCTGCCTCCATACTATAGCGTTCATTGTTTTCTTTTAGTTCTGCTGCACTGTAAACAAGGAATCTAGCTGCTCTAAGTTTTGTTGCCATATCAGCTAATTTAAAAGATACGGCTTGATTATGGGCAATTGGTTTTCCAAATTGAATTCTTTCCTTTGAATACTCTAAGGCATTTTCATAAGCACCTTGTGCTATTCCAAGGGCTTGAGCCGCAATACCAATACGTCCACCATCTAATGTACCCATAGCAATCTTAAAGCCTTCTCCCTCTTTGCCCAATAGGTTTTCCTTAGGAACTTTTACATCATTGAAAACAAGTTCTCCAGTAGCAGAAGAACGTATACCCATTTTATCATAACTTTGACCAAAGCTAAAACCTTCCCAGTCTTTTTCTACAATAAAAGCACTGATGCCACAAGTACCTATGCCCGGTGTAGTAACTGCAAATATAATATATATATCGGCTTCACCAGCATTTGTAATAAATATCTTTTCACCATTTAAAATATAATGGTCTCCTTCTAAAACAGCAGTAGTCTCAGTACCACCAGCATCACTACCAGCATTTTCTTCAGTAAGACCAAATGCTCCAAGCTTTTCTCCACTTGCCAATGGAACTAGATATTTTTGTTTTTGCTCTTCTGTTCCATAAGCAGCAATCGGATATGCACCTAAAGATGTATGGGCAGAAAGAATAACCCCTGTACCACCATCTACTCTAGATAATTCTTCAACAGCTATTGCATAGCTAATTGTATCTAAACCAGCTCCTCCATACTCTTTAGGATATGGAATGCCTAACATCCCCATATCACCTAATTTTTTTATGGCTTCTTTAGGAAATTTATTTTCTTGGTCCAACATAAATGCAATAGGTTTAACTTCTTCTTCAACAAATTTTCTGATTTCGGCTCTCAATTCTTCGTGTTGATCCGTAGTCTTGAAAAACATATATTCTCCTCCCTTTTTTTACAATCAATATTTTTACATTATATATCTTATTCATAATATCTTTTTAAATGTTTACTTTAATGGTATACCCTGAAAAATTGATTTATAACGCTAATTAAAAAATATTATATTGTGGCCACTATCTTTTAGTATATATATACCACATTCAATTGAGTTTTCCCCAACTTTCTTTATTTTTTTAAATAATATTTACTATATAAATTATTCTTATGTTCATATCATTGTTTGGTTAAACTTTATATTTAAAATAACTCAATTATATAAAAATAGTCAGCAATTGAATTAAGCTTCACTCAACTGCTGACTATTATATTTTTTAAATAACCCGCAATAAAATATTTAATTTTATACTTTCTTCTATAGCTTCAATTCTCCCATATTAGCATAAAGTATCTCTTCTTCTGTTTCATCATCTTTAATTTCATCATCTTCTTTTGCCCTTATTTTCCCATAATTATCTTTTACTTTACATTTAACAGTATCTATTTTATCTTCTGGCACTTCAACAAGACCATAGTTAATAATAGCTGTTACATTTTTATTGAATTTTTCATAATCAAGTTTTTCATCAAATACTAATTTCCCCATGTTTACTATAGTTACTTCTTCTAATATATCTGATATTATCATCTTTCCTTTGTTTTTTAAAAGTTTTCCTCCTATCATTTCTACTTCTACACATTCATCTATATTGGATTTAATCATTTCATAAGTTTTTTTATTACATATAATTTTATCACAAATTAAATATTCTATATAATTATCAAATACTAAATCATCTTCTAGAGATATTTCTATGTCTCCATTTACGTATAGGAAAGTATGATTATATTTTTTTATAGAAATATCATCTATAGAAATGTCATCGCCTACATATTTAAATTTTTTAAATTCTCCAGGTACTATAATTTTATCTACTTCATAATATTTATCAATATATTTAGGTATTTCATCTTCAAATTCTTTAGCAAGTATTAACTTATCCAATACTTGAATATTTAATATCTTTTTCTTAAATAAATCCATATCTATTTTTTCAACAATGAATAAATTCTTAAAAGCAAGTTTCGAATTAGAATTTAAACCTTTTAAAAATCTATTAGTTAAATTTATATTATTATTCAAAAAGTTATAATCGCTATTATATCTAAATAATTTACCATTTACTATACCTTTTGATTGTAGAACTCCTGCTAATTTCTTTGGGCAATACAATTCACCATTTACTATTACGGAATATATCTTATCATCAAATAACTGAATATCAATATCATTATCAAACGTTAATTTCCCATTTCCTAAAATAATTATAGGGTCTAACAACCCTTCCAAATAATCTCTGTCAACTTCCATATTCCCATTTTGAGTAACGACTCTTACGTTTAAACCACTTTCTACTTTAATAGTACTGCCAATATTAATTTTACTTGAATCTTTTAATAGTATTTGAGAATTATCACTTTCTATAAGTATTCCTACATTTTTTATTTCTGTCACTTTCTGAGCTAACTCTTCATCAATATTCCTTACATCTAAAACACCAATATTCTTTATTTTTCCCATTTTCAACCCTCCTATAAATTTTCTCTCAATATCTTCAATCCTGCACTTAATTGGGATCTTACTGTCGATGGAGATATCCCTAGAATTTCCCCTATTTCTCTGCTATTTAAATTCATTCCATATTTAAGTAGTAAAACTTTTTTATTTTTTTCTGGTAAATCTTTTAGCAAATCTCTTATATGAACATTCTCTTCAAAGTTTTCTGTATCTTCAAATAGTCCAATATTCTCAATATATTTAAATTTATTTTGTTTTCTTATGTTATCAATATTTCTGTTCTTTATAGTAGTAAAAAACCACCCCTTTATTTGATACTCATTCATGTTATTAAATATTTCTTCCCTCTCCAATGCAGCTACATATGCTTCCTGTACTAAGTCAAAAGCTTGATTATTTCCTGCAATAGATCTTGCAAAAGCAATGAAATCTTTATTGTACTTTTGATAGACTTTATAAACATCCACAGAATCACTTCCTTAATTATAAAGTTATTTTCTATACCACCTCTTCTCTATTTCCTCATATCTTTTTATTCCATCTTCTTTTTTTATCAACTCTGGAAAAAGCATAATATTATTATAATAAAACATTTCCCATCTCCCTTTCCATATAACTGCTATACATTAAAACTCTTTTTATTAATCTTCTCACTTATATAACGGATAAAACATTAAAACTGTCCATATAATTTTGAATATTTCCTATATAAAAGTAGCTAGTTATTGAAATTAATTTCAATAACTAGCTACTTTTATACTAATCAATATTCTAATACCTTTGATAGAAATTCTTTTGTTCTATGGTTTTGTGGGTTTTCGAATAAATCTATTGCCTTGTTTTCTTCTACGATCTCTCCATCGGTCATGAACACTACTCTA
Organism: Clostridiaceae bacterium; assembly: GCA_019391515.1. Lineage (GTDB taxonomy): Bacteria > Bacillota > Clostridia > Tissierellales > Sporanaerobacteraceae > Anaerosalibacter. The sequence continues at coordinate 28,476 of JAHXQP010000016.1, forward strand.
TCGGCTACTTGTCTAGCAAAGGCCATTTCATGGGTTACTACTACCATTGTCATGCCTGTTTTAGCTAAATCTTTCATTACATTTAAAACTTCCCCAACCATTTCTGGGTCTAGAGCTGATGTCACCTCATCAAAGAGCATTACTTCTGGATCCATAGCAAGAGATCTAGCTATAGCTATCCTCTGCTTTTGTCCTCCTGATAGAGAATTAGGATATACATCCTTCTTGTCTAATAAATTCATAGTCTTAAGAAGTTCAATAGCTTTCTCTTCTGCCTCTTCCTTTGTTAATTTCCCTGTTAAAACTGGAGCTAAGGTTATATTCTCTAAAACCGTTTTATGAGGGAACAAGTGAAAATGTTGGAATACCATTCCTATCTGCTGCCTTATTCTATCTATTTCCTTCCCTGCTTTAGCTATATTTCTATCATTAATATATATGTTGCCAGAAGTTGGTTCTTCTAAATAATTTATACATCTTATAAGGGTACTTTTACCAGAACCAGAAGGACCTATTAGGCCAATAACCTCACCATCTTCTATTTCTAAATTTATATCCTTCAATACATGTTTATCTCCAAAATGTTTATTTAAATTCTCTACTTTAATCATTGTGGACTAGTCTCCTTTCAAGCAATCCTACTAGTTGAGATAATGAAAATGTAAATATAAAATATATTATTGCTACTATAATCAATGGATTGAAAGGTTGGAAGCTACTGCTCTGCACTATCTTTGACGCATACATCAAATCTGCTACCCCTATTGTTGAAGCTACAGATGTCTCTTTTATTAAAGTAACAAACTCATTTCCCAAAGCAGGCAATATGTTCCTTATAGCCTGTGGCATTATAATATATCTCATTGTTTGACTGTTGGATAGTCCTAAGCTTCTACTAGCCTCCGTCTGTCCCTTATCTATAGATTGGATTCCAGAACGGATGATTTCTGCTACATAAGCAGCACTATTTAATGAAACAGCTATTAGTGCAGCTAAAAATCCATCCATATTTGTCCCCAGTATTACATAACTTCCAAAGTAAACTAAAGCTATTTGTACCATAATAGGCGTTCCACGTACTATCTCAATATATACTGTTGAAATAAACCTTAAGGGTTTAACCTTTGATAGTTTTAAAAGACTCAATAGGGCTCCTAAAGTACTTCCTATAATAAGTGATAAAAAAGATATCAGTAAAGTTGTTTTAATTCCTATTAAGTAATAATGTTTATATTCTACAAGTAATTTTACAATGTTCAAAGCTCATCCTCCTAATTATTAAGCTTATCTGCTTCAATAAACCACTTATCCATTAGACCTTTATCTTTTGCTTCAGCCAATATTTCATTTAACTTCACAGTTAATTCATCATTACCTTTCTTTACAGCTATTGCTACACCGTCAGAGCCACTATCAATAGTTAGGTCATCTACAACCATTAAATTTTCATTAGAATTTGCAAAGGATTCTGCAACAGGTGCTTCCATAATGGCACAATCTATTTTTTTAGTCTTTAAATTCATAGCTATATCTGGATTTGTACTTAAACTTTTTACATCAGCATCCTTTATCTCTGTCTTTGCAAACTTCTCTTGAGTTGTACCAATTTGTACCCCTATGCTCTTACCGTTTAAATCTTCTAATTTGTTAATTTGAGTTGCATCTTCTTTGTTCACTAGAACTGAAAGATTGGCTTCATAATAAATATCAGTAAAGTTTGCTTCCTTCTCTCTTTCAGGATCTGGATTCATACCAGCAACTACTATATCCAACATTCCAGTTGATAAACCTCCTAGGAGCTTATCAAATTCCATATCCTTTATCTCCAATTCAACACCTAGTTCATCTGCTATATACTTTGCAATTTCTATATCGAAACCAACAATTTCATCCTTGCCATCTACTATTGTATGGAATTCAAATGGTGGATAGTCTGCACTAGTTCCCAATACTAATTTACCTTTTTTCTTAATTTTTTCTAATGAATTATCTTCAACTTCTGAACCATTTTTTTCTGAATTTACTTCTTCCTTAGTTCCACAACCTGCAACTAAACTTGATAATATAAGTATCACTGCTATAAATAAACTGATTTTCTTTTTCATAATATTCACCCCTAAATTAATTTTAAAATAAAAAATTCGTCCCTATTCATATAAAAGAGACGAAATATCCGCGTTACCACTCTAATTGGCTTTATATAAAACCCAACTCAACTCAAATAACGCTTTGAATGCGAAATAAGATACTCACCTAATAGGCTTTGTCCTATTTGTCTCCACAGCTCTCTTCATTATACTTTCAATCTCCTGGCTCTCACCTTACCCAGTTCTCTGTAAAATCTACTAATATAACTACCCTCTGTATCACAGACCTTTGTATTAAATTTCAATATATTTATAAATATACAAAAACCGTCTCTATATATAAGAGACGGATATGACCGTGGTACCACTCTAATTATATTTTACTTACGTAAAATATAACTCGATTCAAATAACGCTTTGAATGCGGAATAAGATACTTGCCTACCCATAGGCTTTGTCCTATCCATTTCAGCAACTCTTTTCATTAAGCTTTTCACCACCTGGCTCTCACCTTACCCAGTTCTCTGTAGGATGTACTTGGCAAAACTACTCCTTTGCTTCTTGAATATTTAAAATATATTTTGTATTTTATTTCATTATAGATATAGTATAGTTATAGTTTTAAAATTTGTCAAGACTTATTTTATTTTTTTACTTTTATTATGTTTACAATTTTATATGTTGTGGTATAATAAAATAAGGTAATCGATACCGCAAAGGTGCGGTTGCCACTAAAGTGAATAAAAATCTTTAATCACTCTGCGGGCAGGCAGGGTGATTATTTTTTTCTCTTAACATTATCCTTTGTTAGCATAACTATTAAGGAGATTAGTGATATAGTAAACATACCAAAAGCAATCATTAAAGAAATTGCCTGAAATGTACTCATATCACACCACCTCCTTTCTTTTGTGAAGTGAGGTGGCAACCACACCCTGCTTTTCGATTACCTTGTCCCAATTGTATCATATTTGTTATTCATATTTCAACTTTTTACCAATAAATCTACAAGAGTATAATGAAATAAAAAATGTGACTATGTAATTTTAAAATTACATAGTCACATTTACTAATTATAATTTTTTTATTTACAAAAATTTGTTATATTTTATACCAATCCCACTATTACTCCTCCAATTACAAATAGAGAAGCTAGTATAAATAGTACTAGTTGAAATTTAATTTGAAATTTAGCCCATTTGCTCCATTCTAGTCTTGCAACTCCTAGTACCCCCATTAAACAACCAGATGTTGGAACTATTAAATTAGTCAATCCATCTCCCAGCTGGAATGCTAATACTGATACTTGTTTTGACACTCCTACTATATTGGAAAGTGGAGCCATGAGAGGCATAGTTATAGCTGCTTGACCAGAACCTGATACTACAAAGAAATTGAATATTGATTGGAATAGATACATAAACCATGCAGTTATAGTTGCTGGCAATCCTTTCAATACCTTACTCATGCCATATAGTACTGTATTTAGTACTGAATCTGTAAAAGGAGAAGAATCCCCTAAAATCAATACTATTCCTTGGGCCATACCAACAACCAATGCTGCTCCAACTAGATCCCCAGCTCCTTGCCTAAATGAATTAGCCATATCATTTACTGTCATATTATTTAAATTAAATATAACTCCAATAATTCCTGAAACTAAACCCATTGTGAAAAATATAGTGGCTATTTCAGGTATATAATATCCGTGTTTCATTACACCCCATATAACCCATGCTATACCAACAAGTATTGTAATCATAACTAATCCATGACCAAAATTAAATTCAAGTTTTTCTATATCTCCAACATTAAAATCTTTTCTATAATACTCATCCGACTCATAAGCTACAGATAGCTTCGGATTTTTTCTTATCTTCTTTGCATACAACATTATAAATATAATAGATACAATATTAAATACCACATACATAAATATCCTAAAGCCTGCTCCAGACATGATTGGAATCCCTGCAATTCCTTGAGCAATAGCTACACTAAAGGGATTCATCCAAGAAGTAGCAAATCCAATTTGGGTTGCAACATAGGTTATCATCACTCCTATTACAGCATCATAACCCATGGCAATAACAAGAGGTACAATTATCATAGCAAATGGTATTGCTTCCTCACCCATTCCAAATATGGCACCACCTAAAGAAAACAATAGGAATAATATTGGTATTATGGCAACTTCCTTCCCTTGCGTCTTAGAAACCATATTTCCAATACCAGCCTCTATAGCTCCAGTCCTAAGTATCATTCCAAAGGCTCCTCCAACTACTAATATGAAAGCAACAACTCCAACTGCTGAGCCCCATTTATCACCTTTTACCATTCCCTCAAATACATAGTTTAAAAATCCCATATCTCCATCTTTTCCAAAGAGTTTTACCCCTTTCTTCTCTCCAGAGTTTATATAATCACCATATTCTTGAACTACTTTAAAGACAAATTTATCATCTTTTTCAACCTCTATGGCAGAGGCTTTTGTTTTTTTTATGGTTCCTACAGGCTCTTCTGAACTATCTGCAAATAGGACTGTTTCCTCATCACCTGTAGCATCTAGAATATACTTTTCTCCACTAAATTCAAAATCCTTACTTTGTCCATCACCTAGCTCTATTACAACGTTATTATTCAAATCATATACCTTATACAATACATCAAATCTGCCTACAGGAATAAGATAGGTTAAAATCGCTGCAACAAGTACTATAAAAAATATTATTACATAGGTATCAGGAATTCTATACTCTTTCCCAGCCTTTGATTTTTCTGTCATCTAAAATACACTCCTTCTATCATAATTATCTAGTATTTATTTATTCAAATGTTCCTTTCACAACTGCCTCTTTGTTTTGGACCATAACCTGTCCTTTTGCTATAACTGTATCTATTTCAAATGTATCTGCATCTAACAGTACAATATCTGCATCCCTACCTTTCTCTATATAGCCTTTGTCCTTTAATTTTAAAATATCCGCTGGATTAGCTGTAATAACCCTCAATGCCTTTTCCATAGGAATTTTTTCAGAAACTATAGCATCTTTTACTTCTCCATATAGAGAAGTAACTTTTCCAACACCAATACCTATAAACTCACCTTTTTCATTAAATTCTGGAAGGCTTCCTTGTCCATCTGATGAAAAAGTAATATTATTTCCTGAAACTCCCTCTTCCAATGCTATTTTCAGAGCTTTGCTACATTTTACCTCCCCTTCTTCTAGAAATTTCCTCGTAGTGCTTGTAGTAAAATCTATTATTCCGCCATTTTTACCAAATTCTATAGCTTGTTTAAATAAACTTCCATTCCTATTCATATGTGTAGGTATAAACTGAGTAATAGGTACCTCTGTGTTTTCTACTATTTCTTCAATAAAATCTATCTGTCTTAGTCCATCTCCCATGTGTATATTCACAACTCCAGCCTTGCCAGAAAGAATTCCTCCAACCCTTGCATCTGCTACAAGTTTTGTAAATTCTTCTACCGTAGGCTGACTGGAACGATGGTCTGACATAGCTATTTCACCAGCCCCTATAACCTTATCAATCAACACTATATCATCTAATACACTTCCAGTTATAGTCCTAGTTGGAACTTGGTATGAACCTGTGTACATATATGTGGTTATGCCCTCTTCCTCCAATCCCCTAGCTTTTGCTAGTAAATTGTCTCCATTCCTTGTAGTACCATCTGTTCCTAATACTCCAACTACAGTGGTTACCCCTCCAAGGGTTATATCTGTTAATTGAATTTCTGGAGTCCTTGTTTTGAATCCTCCTTCTCCACCTCCTCCAGCAATATGAACATGGGAATCAATAAATCCTGGAACTACATATTTCCCCTTTGCATCAATGATTTCAATGTGGACAAAGTTCTCTGGGACTTGAAGATTATCCACAATAAAGCCTATTTTGTCCCCTACTATGAGGATATCTTTCTTGCCTAAATAAGTAGGAGAATATACAGTTCCATTTTTTATAAGTTTCAACATAAAAGTACCTCCTAAAATTAATTATACAATTTTATTTCTTTTTTAATAAATTATATCATAATTCTTTTCCAATTTATCTACAATAAAATACAAAAAGTAGGCTGTAAAAAGCCTACTTTTATCAAAGACCTATTCTTCCATTTTTATTTTATCAATTATGTTTCCATTATTTATTCTCTTTAATGGAATATATGCTGATATCAATGCTACAACTATAGCTCCTATGGAAGATATGAATATACTATTCCATGGAATCATCCAATCAAACCCTCTAATCCTCATTACAATCCTATACAATAAATAAGAAAGTCCTGTACCTATTATCCCACCATATATAGTAGCCATCAAACCATAGTAGATACTTTCCAAGGCTACCATCTTCCTTACACTTTTCTGTGCCATTCCTACAGCTTTTATCATAGCTAGTTCCCTAGTTCTAAGTATCAGATTTGTACTTATGGTGTTTATAATATTTACACAGCTAATCAAGGCTATTACTGCTACGAAACCGTATAAGAATATATTCATAACTATATTCACTTTTCTATCTTCCTCTGCTTGCTCTGAATAATCTAAGTAATTAAATTTAAGGTCCTTTTCTTTTAATCCAGATAGATACTTCCTAACTGGCTTATTGTTTCCATCCCTCTCCATTTCAATATAGACTTGTGTATCAAGTCCATCATCCATTAATTTTTCACATATTTCTTCTGTGGATATTATACTTAATCCATCATTTAGATTGTATTTATATTCATTTGATAAAAGTCCTCTTTCCAGTATTCCCATGACCTTTACTTCTTTTAAATTATCTTTATTATCAGTATCATCTATATGGTCCGATACAAGTATTTTATCCCCTATTTTAAATTTGAACCCTTCGATTATTACACTTTTGTCATTTTTTTCATCATATGTTGGAGTAGTTGCTACTACCAAAACTCCATTCTCACTATTTAGCTTCTCAGCATCAACAGTACCATTCTTTAAATATGGCTTTAAAGCATCCATATTATCATTTCCGAAGGTAATTATATTACTATTATATACCACTGTAGAACCCTGTATTTTCTCGTCATAAAGACCCTCATTTAATTCTTTTAACTTTGGGCTTATCACATCATTCTTAACCAATGCATCAGCATAACTCGTACTAGCCTTATATACCCTTTTTACATCCTCAATATTTTTCAACTCTTTATACATACTATCTAAATCCAAATTTCCAGGAGAATATATGAGGAAGTTTCCCATTTCATCATCACTTACTGCTCCAATTCTAAACATATATTTGGAAAAACTAGAAAAACTAATAAAAAGCACCATGCTTATAACCATAGAAAATACTGTTATTGTAAACCTCTTCCTGTTCCTTCTTAAATTCTTATAAGCCAGTTCCCCTTCCATACCAAAGAGCTTCCTTATTAACTTAGAACTTTTAACTTTCTTGAAAGTTTCCTTTTTAAATCCTCCTGTATTTCTCACAGCATCCAATGGTGAAATTTTACCTGCTTTTCTTGCCGGGCCATATGCTGAAAGATAGACAGTTATTAACCCTAGTATGGAACTTATTACAAGTACTACAGGAGAAATCACTATCTCAAAATCAGCAACAAAATCAAATTTAATCAATGATATGATATATAGAACTATCCTCATAGCTAATACACCACAGAAAAGTCCTACAGGTATCCCTATGACACCCAATATAGTAGCTTCTTTAAATACCATATTTCTAATCTGTTTTGGGGTAGAACCTACAGAACGCAACAACCCAAACTGGGATATTCTTTCAAGTATGGATATATTGAAAGAATTGTATATTACCGCAACTGTAGCAACTATTACCAAGGTTATAATAAATATTAATATTTTGACAAGAGCATTGTTTAAGGATTTTGATGCGCTTTGGGCTGAAAGCTCTAATAAATCATCATTATATTGAATATTTCCTTCAGTTAGACCAATATTCTTAGCTATTTTTTCTGCCTTATTCCTAGCCTTATTTATACTACTAAATCTTACATAGATGTCATAACTATTATCTTTTAAATCCTTCTTATCCAATCCAACTATGGTATCATACATATAACCATCTTCCCATACATTGTCAGAATCTGCAATTCCCACTACTGTATATTCCTTTTCTTTTTCTTTTTCAAACCGTTCCTCTATATCTGAATAAATAAAACCTCCATCCACACTCTGTGGATCAACAGTTTCCTTTCCATCTGGTTCTTTAATTATCCTTTTACCTAAAGATAAGACAATCTTGTCACCTACTTTTGGTTTCTTAGGAAAATATTCTAATACTAATTTTTCCAAAACTATCTCATCTGAACTTATGGGAAGTCTCCCTTCTTTAATTTTATAGGGCAATATATCCAATGTTTCCTTATCATATCCTCTAACTCTTAAATACTTATAGGGAATAGGCAAGCTTTCCCTTTCTTCTTCCGTTGTTTCCCTTAAAGGTGCATATCCATCTGGTTTAGTTATTCCCGACTTCTCCACCTCTACATTTTTAGTTATTTTATCTATTTTATCTGATGGAACATCTGTGAAAATGGCATGATAATCTCCCATTCTTTTAATTACATCTTTTATAGCAGCATCCCTCATACTTATTGCCATAGTCCCAATAGCCGTTATAAGTGCTACTGAAAGTATTATTCCAATGATAGTAAGTATAGTCCTCTTTTTCTGTACCTTTAAATATCTATAAGTTATCTGTTTATAATTCTTTATCATGATATTTTCTCATCCTTTACAATACTGCCATCTTCAATAGTTATTATCCTATCTGCTTGAGAGGCAATATCTAAATCATGGGTTATAAGTACAAGAGTTTGATTGTATTTTTGAACAGAAAGTTTTAAAAGATCTATTATCTCCTTACTATTCTGACTATCCAGATTTCCCGTAGGCTCATCGGCAAGGACTATTGATGGACTATATGCAAGGGCCCTCCCTATAGAAACTCTCTGTTGTTGACCTCCTGAAAGCTCATTGGGAAGGTGATCCTTCCTTTCATTCAAACCTAAAATCGAAATAAGTTCATCTATGTATTTTCTATCTAATTTCTTGTTATCTAAAAGCAATGGTAATAATATGTTTTCCTCTACATCAAGGACTGGTACTAGATTATAGAATTGAAAAATAAATCCTACCTTCCTCCTTCTAAATATAGCAAGTTCCTCTTCACTCAAACTATATATATCTACTCCATCTACAATTACCTTCCCACTACTAGGCCTATCCACCCCACCTAATAAATGCAATAAGGTACTCTTTCCTGAACCACTTGGTCCTACTATTGCTACAAATTCACCTTGATTGATAGTAAGATTTATATTATCAACTGCTTTTACCTTCATCTCACCAGTACCATAGACTTTGCAAAGATTTTCTACTCTAACAACTTCCACAGTTATCCCTCCTTTTCTTTCTAATTATAGTCTACAATGTCCATCTTACAATAAGGTGAATTTTCATCTTACATTTTTGTAAGACGAAACTATAAATTCCCCTTTAAAAAAGTAATGGTAAACTCAGTGCCTACCCCTTTCTCACTTTTCACAGATATAATTCCATCTTGAGATTCTATTATTAACTTTGATAAATTCAAACCAATTCCTATACTATCAGCTTTCACATCACTACTACCTTTATAAAACCTTTTAAATATATGGGGTAGATCCTTTCTATCTATTCCCTCCCCATTATCGCTTATAATTACCTGACTAAATAGTGGGGTCTCACTTAAAATTATATTTATTTCTCCGCCTTCATCAGTATGTTCTATGCAGTTTTTAATAATATTTATAAAAGCCTCACCTGTCCAATCCTTATCCCCATGGAAATAACAGCTTTCATTTTTTTCAATAATATTTATCCTCTGTTCCCTCTCCCTAATCTTCGTATTTAGTGCAGAAAGTGCAATTTCAATAGGCTCTCTTAAAAAAATTTCTTCTCTTCTAAACTGTATAGCTCCAACTTCAAGACGGGCCATTTTCAAAAGATTTATAATCAACCATTCCATCCTGCCAAGTTGCCCTCCCATTCTTTTTAAAAAATCTACTTTAACACTTTCCTCCATATCCTCATCCTCGATTATTAACTCATTCAGCATAATAAGGGAAGATAGTGGAGTTTTTAGTTGGTGGGAAATATCAGATATTATATTCTTTAAGAAACCTTTTTCATTCTTTAGCCCTTCCAAACTGGCCTCCAATCTATTAGACATTTGATTGAATTGGTGATTTAAAATATTAAAATCCCCTTCCCCTGCTTCCTCCAATACTATAGAAAAATCACCTTCCACAACCCTTTCAGCAGCAAAGGATATATTCCTTACCTTATTGTAGATAAAATTATACTCCCCTCTTATTAATAAAAATAAGGGGATGAAATAAATGAAAGATATAAAAAATATTATTCCTTCAACTTTAGGACTCATATTCTTAAGGGCTGGCTGAAGTCTAGGCCTCATACTCTCATCATAGCCATATTGAGAAAGGACTTTTTCTCCTTTTTCAATATCCGCATTACTTGGACCTTTCGTTATATATTCAGTTATTTCTCTTTCCAATTCAGGATGTTTATTCAATATATTCCCTACTATAGCTGTATTTTGTTCTACTATTTTTTTGTTTACTTCTTTTATTTCATAGTTCAATACTCCAAATATACAAATACTAAATACAAGCTGGAATATTAAAAGCTTTATAAAAACAGATTTCATTTCAGGATTTCTAAACATTCTACAACCCCCTTATATCCATATCCCATTTATATCCTAATCCTCTTACAGTCTTTATATATCTAGGTATAGATGAGTTATCCTCTATTTTTTCTCTAAGCCTTTTAATATATACTGAAAGGGTATTGTCATCTACAAACTCTCCTCCAGTATCCCAAAGGCTTTCCAATATAGTGTTTCTTGAAATAACTTGGTTGGGATTTTTCATAAAGTTTACAAGAAGTTTGTATTCAATAGGGGTAAGGAAAACTTCTTCACCATATTTTTCTACCTTTCCTTCTAGAAAATATAACTTTATATCTCCAGAAACCAGTACCTTTCCCAAACTATCTTCTCCATACCTTCTAAGAACAGATTTAATCCTAGATATAAGCTCCCTTATCCTAAAAGGCTTTGAAATATAATCATCCGCACCGATATCTAAACCCATTACAACATTTACTTCCTCATCACAAGCAGTTAAAAATATGATAGGAATATTAGAACCCTCCCTTATTTCTTTACAAAACTCATAGCCATTCCCATCAGGAAGCATAACATCTAAAAGTATTAGTTGATAATTTCCCTCACTAAAAAGTTCCCTAGCTTTAGATAAATTATTTGCCACATCTATCTCATAACCTTCATTTTTAAGTGAATATTCCAATCCAATAGCCAAAGTACTATCATCTTCCACAAGTAAAATCTTACTCATATACATCCCCCTCTTTTCCCATAAATTATACCATATAAATATGGGCATAAAAACACCTTACAAGCTGAGGATAGCTTATAAGGTAAGTAATAGGTTATATTTAGTTTTGTAAAACATTTTATTTGGTTTTTAAAAATATATTGTAGTTAATCATTATATTATTTTCTGCCTCTTACTCTCCCCCTATATATACATAAAAGATTGTGGCGCAATTTTTATTTTAGGGTCAACTTTGTATAAATCAAGTGGCTCCTGATAAATAGTTGTGTTTTTTATGAAAAGTGCATATCCTTTTTTATTGTCTTTTAAAATATTCTATATAGCTTTTTTTATCAATCCCAGAATATTTCTTAGTCTTTTCCCAAATTGTAATTGGATCTCCCTCAAGTATTTCAGCAATTTCAAACTCTCCTATAACTTTTCCTACTGGCTTTGTAGTATATACTATAACAGACTCCACATCAGTTCTTTTAAAAATTCTTTTCCTATATTCATATTTTTTTCTCCTTCAAAAATTTTTTGAACATATTCTGGCTTAATAGATAATAAAACTTTCATCAGCCTCACCCAATTCTAGTATTTTTAAAAACCCCTCATTTTTTAATGGTAACACTACCCAACGCTCTTTTGGATTTAATCCAACATCCTCAACTAACTGCTTCCTTATCAGTCTTCTATTCAAAGCTAAATTATATAATATTCTTATTATGTATGGATACTTTTTATTTATCCAAAAATTTTTCAATTCATTTTCTTCAAAAACACTATACTTTACACAATAACTTAAAAATCAGTTTTTTATTATTTTATTATACATATATGTTTATAAAATATTTTTAAAATATTTTATACTCGGCCTACTTCTAAGTTTAACCTCAATTGGGAGTGTAACTTTTTTTGTTTCCGTCATACCTTGAAAAATTATTTCTTCATCTGTGTTTTTTAACACTTTTATTGTATCTCTTTTAATTAAATAATAGTAAATAATTATCCCATCTTTATATTGACCTACCCATGAACCAAAGAAATCAAATCCACCTAAAAGTCTTGCTGCAGGATCCACATTGACCTTCACTTTGTATTTATTCTCTAATATATCTGGAACTGCTCCATAACAAAAATAGATGACTAGTAGCCCCAATGGTATTAAATATAAACGTGGTTCAAAGTATTTTTTAAAGCAATACACTGAAATAAGTTCATACATAAAGAATAATACAAATATGATATTAATTATCGTTCCCATATGAAACTTTGTAATAGGATAATCTAACTCTTCTAATTCAAATATAAAAGAAAATTTTTTATATCTACGAAATATAAGCCAAAGTACAAAAACAATAAGTAATATACTAAAAAATAACTTAAAATAATATTTCATGTTATTTTCTCCTTTCTATCAAAATTCTTAATATTGTTTTTAAGTTTTAAGCATGTCGTTTTCCTAAGGTAAATATAACATTAAGAATATATATCGTCAACATTAGTATTATCCACTCTTTTTAAAAGTAGTTAAGAATAGCTAAACTATTTAAATAGCTTAGCTATTCTTATTAAAACTATTGATCTGTTAATGATTTTTTATGCAATTGTAGCAATAGACCATGCATTTGCTATAACTTTAGCTATACTTGCACCTGGTACCATTCTTATAATCAGAAATGCAAAATCTGGAATTATTCTTGCTATTTCAGTAGCGGAAGGGTTCACGGAGCTTTAGGATACAAGACACCAATTGAATATAGAGAACTAAGTACTATGACATTAGGAAAGACATCATAGATATTTAATAAAATCTATGTTCAGTAGGATTTTGTTCAAAAAGGGGTTGCCAATCCAGTATACAACTAATATTATAGAAAGCTTGCATAGACAATTTAGAAAGGTTACAAAGACTAAATCAGTCTTTCCGTCGGATCAATCTTTAGAAAAAATGCTTTATCTAGCAAGCCAAAATGTAATGAAAAAGTGGAGTAGGCGCTATAAGAATTGGGATTATATCTTCAATCAATTAGTTATATATTTTGAAGGAAGGATAGAACCTTACCTATAAAATAAGACTATACTTTTATTGAAAATTAGCAATTTAATAAGTAAAAAAGTAGCATTACCTCTTACTTATTAAGCCCACTTATCCATTATAAGAATTATTGCCAAAGTTATAAGATTTTATGTATATTATCCTAAAACTTTGGCAAACTAAAATAAAGATACAAGTTTAACATTTACATTTAATTCAATATTTCTTGTCAGAATAGAGCTATCTCTCTTCTACTAAAAACACAAACTATTTTACAGACTCGAAACTTAATTACCAAACTTCTTAGAAGCCGCCACTTCAAAATCTGTAAGATTTCAGTGGTGGGTAATTCACACATAATTCACAACTATATCTCTAAAATTTTCTATATCTTTTAAATTATTTTTTATTATATCATATACTATTTCCCTATCTAAATCTATATAATCATGTACCAATATATTTCTAAATCCTGCCATATTGCATAAGTTTAATTTCAAATTGTTATCTATTATATTATTTTCGAATAGGATAATGAATACTTCCCTGTTACTTTCAGGTTTTCTAAATCCCATATTAGCAATTATATGATTCCCAATATCTATTATACACTCTATAGCTAGGTGCAAAAATCTTTCGGCAGAACCATAAATCAGTGCATTTTTTAGATATTCACCCTTAGAATATTTTCCAATTTCATGTAAAAATTTAATATATTCATCCAATTTACTTATTCTAGTTAAAATAATCTCTTTTTCAATCATGATTATCTCTCCTATCCTCAATTCACCCTAAACTAACATTCGCTCATTATAATAGTTGCTATAGTATTTAAAATCAAAATATTTCCTTAATACTATGGATTCAAAGGTAATTCTATCTCTACTATCCTTGATAACAATACCCTCTTGTATAATTTTATATTTTAAAAACACAGAATCTGCATTTAGAAATACTATATCTACATCTTTTTTAAATATAGACTTGCCCAATTCTATTAAATTTCCCCTAACAAATAACCCTGACATTTTATCCATATTTATTTCCTTAGGCATAATAGCTATATCTATATCACTATTAATATTTTCTTCTCCTCTTGCATAGGAGCCAAAAATATAGGCAAAGTTTATATTACACATTTCTTCTGCCTGTTCTAAAAATATATTGATACTCTCCCTTAATAAATCATCCATAATATCACCTATTATTTAAAATGTTTTATAATATAAGTTTATATATATTATATCATAAATATTCAGTCAACAATCTCCACTAATTTAAAATCTCATATCCTTTCGAGATCTTTATGAAAAATATTCTTGTTTTCTATCATAATTCTACACATTTACTATATATCCTCTATTATTTCTATACCATTATTGGTATAAAGGTGAAAAAACTGTTAAGTTAAAAAAATTTTATAAACCAGTTTTATAAATAATAGGGATAAAACTTAGAAACCACCTTATATGTAAAATACATATAAGGTGGTTTCTAACAAAACTAATCACTTTTAATTTAATCCATATTCCATTCCAACTCATTTAAAAAATTATTTATTAAATTTAGTATTTATATATTTCTTGGTACTAGAGGGGTAATGTTGTTTTAAATCTTAGAATATAGATTGTTTATCTATTTTAAAATCATCTTAAGTAATTTATCATAGTTTTTATAAGCTATTAATTCTATTTCTCCTTCTCTATAACCTCTCTTTTTCATTCTATTAATTAACTTTCCAATATCAGCTTCTGACAATAGTCCTTCTACAGTTATAGAATTAGTTCTAGGGTCTGGTCTTCCCACATAAGATTGAGGTAAAAAATCACAAAAATCAAATCCAAAACCAATATGTTCTATCCCTATTAAGCTTTTAATATAATTAATTTGATCTATTAAATCATCTATTTTTTGATTTTCTTTATCATCATTTACAAATACACTAACTGCGTTTACTCCAGCCAATCCTCCACTTTTAGCAATTGCTATTAATTGTTCATCATCAAGATTCCTTTTTACATTTGCAAAATGCTTTGCATTTGAATGAGAAGCAATAATAGGTCTTGATGCTATATTGACTACATCCCAAAAAGACTTTTCATTTAAATGGGATACATCTAACAAAATACCCAATTCTTCTAACTTTTCAATAGCCTTTCTTCCTAAAGAAGTAACTCCATTAATATCATCATCTACTCCGGAAGCTAGCATATTTTTCTTATTCCATGTAAGAGATACATGTCTCAAGCCTATATCATTATAATATTTTTCTATTAAATCTATATTATCTTCAATATGGTCTAGTCCTTCCATACCTACTAAAATATTGACCTTATCTTCTTTAAAACCTTTTTCAAAATCCTTGTATTCTTTAACAACATTTATTATATCTGACGCTTCAACAAATTCTTCTTTCATAGAATTTATAATTTGGCTTGTCCTATTTTTTGGATTATTAATATGTTGTGGATCAGTCCAAATTACCCATATAGCTGATTTTACATCTGACTTTAAAAAGTTTTCATAATGATATCTTCTAAAAACATCCCTTTCACCCTTAAGTCTCCTTAAATTAATATCTGATAATATATCTGAATGTCCGTTGAATATGAACATAAGTCTTCCTCCCAAAATCCTATAAATTCATTAAAGTAAAACATTTCCAACAATTATACCGAAATAATTTCCTATAACATATCCACATACTGCAACTAAAATAGATGGTCCTACTAATGATGTCCATCCCTGAGATATTGCCATAGCAGGCGCTGTCGCTGGTCCTCCTATATTAGCATTGGAAGCAATGATAACTTCTTCTAAGTTGAATTTAAATATTTTAGCTCCTAGGAATATTATCAACATATTTATAGCAACCATAATCGCACAAAATACTAAAAGTAACGGTGCCGTCTGAATAATAGTTGGTATAGATGCTGGAGTACCTATTACTACCATAAATACAATCATTAAAAACATTCCTATTTCCTGAGCACCTTTTATAGAAGAGAAGAATTCTGCTTTATAAGTTGCAAGTAACATAGTTAATGTAGTCAATATTAAGTACATATTTCCTAATAGTGAATTTAATATAGCAAAAAAATGATTAGTTGTTGGAATAATTTTCGAAAAGAAATCTGAAATTCCTATCGATATAGTTACAATAATAATTGAGCTAGCAAAAGAAAAGGCAATATCTTTAACTGTGATTTCGGTTTTTTTCATATTATCTGTATCTTTATAATCTTCTATCGTTCCAACTGTAGTAGCTTTATATTTAGCTTCAACTTCATCAATTAGTGGATGATTATAATGTTTCCTAAAAAAAGCCATCGATGGAATGGACAATAATACAAAGAAGTACAATGCCATTAAAACATTGTCTGCAATAGTTGTTGCAGCTATTATCTCACTAGGCACATTAAAAGCATCCGATAAAGCTACAAAGTTAACTCCTCCACCTATATAAGACCCTGTCATAATAGTTGCTACATAACCTAAATCAGGAATATAGTTTCGTAAAGCAAAATATCCTACAAGTGCACCTATTAATGTTCCAACCGCTCCTATTATGAAAGTCATCAATAATCTACCACTTTCTCTCCATATCTTTTTTATATTACATTCATAAAGAAGCATCGGAATAGCTAAAAGTATAATATAGGTCCATACTTTGTCATATACTGGAGATTCTGTAGGAATGATATGTAAGTTAGATAGTATCATGGATCCTAAAAGAGCAATAACAGAGCTTGTAACTTTAGCCGCCCATTTGTATTTTTCTTCTAAATGGATACTCACAGCAGCCCATCCAATTAAAAATGCCCATAAAATCCAAGTCTGATCTGGTTTTATTAAACTTTCCATATTTAGACCTCCCTATTTTTTAATTTTAAACAATACAGAACATTAAACTTCATAAATCAAATTGAATACAAATGATATAAAAAATATATTTTTTATATTCGCATCACCCCTTTTTTATAATTTTTAACTAGTAATATAAATGAGATAGTTATTAAATGTACCAAATTGGATTTATTTAATATTATAGCACCTTTATGTCGCATGTCAAGTTTTTTTCGTCTTTTTGGTACATACTCTTATATAAGGTCATAGGAAATGCTATGTTTTATTTATAGGTAGTCTTAAAACATTAGGTTTTAAAAATTTGAAGGGTAAGGGTGGAAAATATGTCTTTTGGAGATAGGTTGAAAAAACTAAGATTAGAAAATAACTTAACCCAAGAAAGCTTATCAAAAAAATTAAATGTTTCTAGAGCAACTGTTGGAAGATATGAAACTGATGAAAGGTTTCCAGATAAAAATTTATTAAAAGAGATAGCAGATATTTTTGAAGTATCAATTGATTATCTTCTTGGTAGAACAGACAATAGAAATGGAAATATATATTGTAAAGAACCCCACAATACAGAATACTCAAAAAGTAGTTCCTATAAAATATTTGAGAATGAAATATTAAAAAGATTGTTGGAGGAAGATATAATAGTTGAAGGTGAATCTATTTCACCAATTATTTTTGAAAAGATTTTAAAATATGGCTTAGAAGCTACCATAGAAATATTAAAATTAGAAAAGAAACTAGAAAAATAATTTTTCTAGTTTCTTTTTAATACATATTCATATTTACTTCTTTATATTCTTAAATGACTCTACCTGTTCCTTAATAGCTAGTTCAGTAGGTATTCTCTCTATACTAGATGCACCGAAGAATCCAACTACACCTTCTGTTTTTTCAAGTACATAGGCTGCATCTTCTGGCATAGCAATAGGTCCACCGTGACAGATTACCATAATATTTGGGTTGACTGATTTGCCAGCATCACAAATTTCTTGAACCTTTTCAACTGAATCATCTAGAGTCAAAGCTGTTTTAGCCCCTATTGTTCCTTTGGTTGTAAGTCCCATATGGGCTACTAAGATATCAGCACCTGCTTCTGCCATCTTCTTGGCTTGTTCTGTATCGAAAACATAAGGGGTAGTTAGCATATCCAATTGACTAGCTTTTCTTATCATATCTACTTCCAAATCATATCCCATACCTGTTTCTTCTAGGTTTTGTCTAAATACCCCATCTATCAGTCCTACTGTTGGAAAGTTTTGTACTCCTGCAAACCCTTGATTTTTTAATTCTTCTAAAAACTTATCCATTACCCTAAAAGGATCTGTACCACAGACCCCAGCCAATACAGGTGTATCCTTAACTATCGGCAACACTTCTCTTCCCATTTCCATCACTATCTCATTAGCATCTCCATAAGAGAGAAGTCCAGCTAAGGAGCCACGACCAGCCATTCTATACCTACCAGAATTATATATAATAATAAGATCCACACCACCAGCTTCAGCACTTTTAGCAGATATACCAGTCCCTGCACCTGCCCCTACAATAACCTTACCTCCAGATACTTCATCCCTTAATCTTTTAAGTATTTCAGTCCTAGTCACTAACACATTCACCTCTTTTAATATTTTTATCCTCTATTTATTTTTATTAGCATCCATTAGATCCACTAATTTCTTTGCCGCTTCCAAAGCAAACTTCCTATCATTAATATCTAAATCCATCTCAATTAATTCCACCTTATCTTCATCAATATTTTTTCTCAATGTATCAAATAAAATTTGATCTTCCTCAGGTCCATAAAAAGGTTGACCTTCTACATCTATCATTGAAACTCCCTTTAATGGCAACATCAATACAGTTGGTCCTTCTGTATTGTTTAATTTTTCAGATATTATTTCACCTAATTTCTTGTTTTCTTCAACAGTGGTACGCATCAATGTTACAGTAGGATTGTGTTTGTAAAATTTCCTACCATTAAACTTTTCTGGTACTGTATCTATAGGTCCAAAGTTCACCATATCCATTCCTCCAACAGATACAACTTGAGGAACCTTACACTTGCCTGCCATTTCTAAACGATCAGCTCCAGCCGACAATACTCCTCCTACTAATTCATCACATAGTTCTGTAGTTGTTAAATCTAGGACACCATCAAAGAAACCATCTTCAATAAGCCTTTCCATGGTTTTTCCTCCCGTACCTGTTGCATGGAATACTAGTACCTCATATCCTTCTTTTTCTAGATATTCCCTAGCTACATCAACACATGGAGTAGTTACACCAAACATAGTTGCTGCTACTAGTGGTTTCTTTTCAATCTTTTCTTCATGTTCAAACTTCGCCATACCTGCAATTGCTAAAGCAGCATTAGTAAATATTTTAGTCGATATAGAATTTAAACCTGATACATCTACAATAGATGGAATCATAATGATATCACTAGTACCTACATATTGCTGTACATTCCCTGAGGCAACTGTAGATACCATAACTTTAGGTACTCCTACTGGCAAAGCCCTCATTCCAGGTGTGACTAATGATGTACCACCACTTCCTCCAAGAGAAATAATTCCATGAAATTTACCTTCAGAATATAGCCTTAAAATTAGTTTCTCCATACCTTTAGATAATATTTCTGTTGCAAGAGCCCTATCTTTTTTTGCTGCAATTTCATCAATATTTTCTCCAATCTCCCTAGCTACTGTAGCATTAGATATATCTGTTTCAACTGTTGGTTCAAAAACACCGCAGTGGATTGTCAAAGTATTTAAACCTAAGTTCTCTAGAACTTCCTTTATATAAGCAAACTCTTTACCCTTAGAATCAAAAGTTCCTGCAACAGCTATAGTCTTCAATAAAAACACCCCTCCATAACCTTTAGCTTTTTATTAAATCTTGTCCCAGTTAAGATTTTTACTATACTAGATATATAGTGTATCCTATGGTTTTATAAGATATTCTAAATGGTTTTATAAAATATCTGTTTAATTTCTAAAGTTGATTAAGTATTTTCTTTCTTATTTCATATATTAATTTTCTGCCCCTTTTCCTCCTATAAAAAACAAATCTCCTCTATAGAATGGAGAATCCAATTGTATATTCTAGCATAGCAATAAGTCTATCATGGCAAATTACCACAATATCTGAATTGCACAAAATTTGCTAATCTATATTATTAAACAAAAGTACTTAATTCATACAAACCTAGTCATACTTCTAATAAAATTAAAAAATATAAACAATCTTATAAATAAAATAGACGTTTCATATGTTTTACATATTAAAAACGTCTATTTTATTTAATCCAGTAGATTTATATAATGTTTTATTGATTCTAAATCATTCAAACTTTACATTTGGTTTATTATGCTCCTATAAATCCTAATATTAAATAACCTATCAAAGCAACTCCCCCACATATAAGAGCATATGGCAACTGTGTTTTAACATGGTCTATGTGGTCAGCTGCTGCTCCAGTTGAAGCTAATATTGTTGTATCTGATAAAGGAGAACAATGGTCTCCAAATACTCCACCACCTGCTACAGCTGCAAAGCAAGCATATACTAACGTAGTAACTTCTCCTCCTGTAAAGTTAAATGCCAAAGGAAGTGCTATTGGCATACATATGGCAAAAGTTCCCCAAGAAGACCCTGTTGAAAAAGCCATTATAGCAGAAATCATAAAAATTATAGCTGGTAACAATTGTGCACTTAAAAATCCTTCACTAATTGAAACAATATAATTAGCAGTTCCCATCATTTTACTTAAATCATTTACTGAATATGCCAATGCTAAAATTACAACAGCAGGTACTGCTCCCTTGATACCATCAGTCATGGTATTCATAATTTCATTAAAAGGTATTCCTTGTATGAGCATACTAACCCACATAAATATTATTACAAACAAGAAAGCTTCCATTGTCTTTGCTGATTTCATAGCTATATAAGTACCCATTGCAATTATTACAATCATTATCACTGGCAGTATAAAGTTCAAAAATACTTTTGGTTTGATACCTGGATACGCTTTCATTTCAGTTAATTCCTTACCGATTAACGGATTAGCTCCATCCCTTAATACTTTTCCTTCATTCATTGCCCTTTCTTCTGCTTTTTTCATTGGACCGAAATCTTTAATAATACCAGAAGCAATTAATCCTACAAATATTACTGTGAATAAAGCATAGAAATTAAAAGGTATTGCACGAATAAATAATTCTGTTGCTTGTTCTTGAGTGGCAATAGCTCCAATTCCTATAGCTAAGCTACTTAAGTAAGCTGCCCATCCTGTAATAGGCACCAAAACACTTACTGGAGCTGCCCCAGAGTCAGCTATATAAGATAATTTCTCTCTTGAAATCTTTGCCTTGTCAGATAAGCTTCTCATTGTAGTACCTACAAACAATGGGCTAAAAGAATCACTAAAATATACAAACATGCCCAATAACCATGAGATTACTTGAATTGCTTTTCTACTCAATTTCCTATCTTCCATATGCTGGGTAAACCCTTGTATAGCACCAGTTTTCTGAAAGAAAGCAACTAATATTCCTATAAATACGTTCAACATCATAACCCATGAAAAACTAGTTGTACCTAAACTTGTTTTTAATAATGTAGGAAAACCCATCAAGCCTTGGCCTGCAAGCAGTGTTCCAACTATACACGCAACTGTTAGCGCAACAACTGTATTTCTCGTGAGAAAAGATAAAACAATTGCTAATAACGAAGGTATTATGGATAACATACCCATATTTAATACTTCTTCCATATATATTCCCCCTTTATTCCAATTGGAATTTTAACTGTTTTTCTTAATAAACTTTAAAGAGTTATAAAATTATCTGATCTTGTCACTGTTGCCGGTGGTGCTGGATCTAATTCTTTATCTGCAATTTTTAATATATCCTCAGGTCTAATCCAAGGTCTATTCTGCACTGCACTTGTTTCCTCATGGGTTAAATATCCTTTATATGTGGTTAAACTTCTTCTTAAAAATCCGTCCTTAATACATGCTTTTTCTACTCCCAAGTTCATTATACTTATAATATGTGGAAGAACAGAGGCTGCATATGCAATCGATGTTGAATTAGCTATGGTTCCAGGTATATTGCTAACACAATAATGTACAACACCTTCTTCAATATATCTAGGATTCTCAAGAGTGGTTTCATGGAATGTTTCTATAACTCCATAGTCATTACTAATATCCACTATTACTGAACCTTTTTGCATAGATTTAACCATTTCTCTATCTATTAAATACTCATTACTTCCTTTTGGCCATTTAACGCAATTAATCAGTAAATCTATTTCCGGAAGTATTTTTTTAATATTATATTTAGTAGAAAATTGTGTATTAACCTTTTCCCCATACATTTTTCCCATTTCTCTTAATGTGTTAATATTTATATCCATCACCGTTACCCAGGCTCCTAATGATTGAAGAATTTGCAAAGCATTTTTTCCTACTATTCCTCCTCCTAATATTAATACTTTTATCCCTGGAGCACCTGCAAGACCATTTACAAATTTTCCACTGCCTCCATTAACTGATAAAAGAGATTCTAATCCCAGTAAAGCACCTATTTTCCCTGCTGCTTCACAATTAGGTGAGCCATATCTATGAGAATCTTCAGCTGTAAAAGCTATAACTTTCTTGTCAAGAAGAGCCTGTACTTCTTCTTCATGGGCTGCTGGATGAATACATGTAAATACTATTTGATTTTCCCTTAATAAATCGTATTCACATGGCTCAATTTCTTTAACTTTAGCCACAAAATCACATCTTTCATAAATCTCTTCCATAGTATCAACTATTTCAGCACCTGATTTGATATATTCCTCATTGCTAAAACCTGCACCTTTCCCTGCATCTTTTTGAACAAGTACACTATGACCATCTTCAATTATTGTTGATACTTCAGATGGAGTTGCGATTACCCTGTACTCATAATTTTTTATATCCTTTAATACTCCAAAGATCATGTTATTCCCTCCTAATAATTTATTATTTTTTTACAATTTAAATAATATTGCAACTATTTAGTTAAATATAAATGCAAATACGCTGCCAAGTTATATCTTGACTTAAAAATAAGTAATACCAATGTTTTCCCCATCTTATTTTCGTATAATACTATTTTCTTAATAATAATAGCCCATATGTAAGCTTTACAGTGCTCACATATGGGCTATTTATCTTTTTAACTATATTAAGTTATAACGCTTTACTTTCCTTTGTAATGTCTGTCTCGGTATTTTTAGAATTTTCGAGGCTTTTGTTACATTGTTATCTACTTGTAATAATGTTTTTTCTATTATATTTTTTTCATAATTCTCAACCATTTTTGTCAAAGATTCTACTTTCACTTCCTCATCATTACTTAATTCCAAAATCTCATTATATTTAGGTTCTATATCAGAAAATTCAAGTTTCTCTTTCGATTGGCTCACAACACTTAATCCATATGCTATAACATTTTCTAATTCTCTTATATTCCCTGGCCAATCGTACCTTGTCAATTTCTCATATAAATCATTGGATATATACTTTATATTCTTGTTAAAAACCTTATTATATTTTGCAACATTGAAATTAGCAAGTAGTGGTATATCATCCTTTCTCTCTTTTAGGGGTGGAATATTAATATTTAAAACATTAAGCCTATAATAAAGGTCCTGTCTCAATCTGCCATTTCTTATTGCCTCCAAAGGCTCTTCATTAGTTGAAGTTATTATTTTTATATCAACATTCTTCAGTTCCTTAGATCCTATACTCCTAAAAGAACCATCTTGCAATACTCTCAACATCTTTGATTGTAAATGCAATGGCATAGAATTTATTTCATCAAGAAATATTGTCCCACTATCTGCAAGTTCCAAAAGCCCTATGTTATCAACAGCTCCTGTAAAAGCTCCTTTTGAAGTTCCAAACAAAATACTTTCAAGTAAGTTTTCTGGTATTGCTGCACAATTTTGAGCTATAAATGGTTTGTTTTTACGTTCACTTTCATTGTGAATAGATTGGGCAAAAAGTTCTTTTCCTGTACCTGTTTCTCCATATATTAAAGTAGGTAAATCACAACTTGCAGCCACCTTTATGTATTCTTTAAGTTCAATCATCTTCTTATTATTAGTAATAATATTTTCAGTTACATACTTGGCATAATTGCCATGATACTCTAACTTATCAACATTATTCTTTTCAAAAGTTTCATAATCTATTTCAACATAATCATTATTATTTATTTCATCATCCTCACTAACAGATAAATCTATAGCGCCTACAATTTTATTTCCAGATTTAATAGGTATTGATAAGGAAGTAATTTTAATCTCTTTCCTATCCTTAGATTTAAGTGTTTGATTCTCTACATATAAAGGCACTCCTAATTCCATAGCCTTATATGTAGTACTATTATCTTCATTGAGATTTTCATAGATATCAAGAAACTTCTTGCCTACTACCTCATAGTTTTCAGTATATTCTTGATTTAATTTATTGTTAAATTTGGCTGTAAAAAGTATTTCCCCTTTTAAATCTATAATTGTAATTCCACTAATATATCCTTTGCCATTAAACAGATCTCCCTTTAACTCCATAGCCAGCCCCTCCCTATTAATTTCTATATGTTTAATATATCATATATAGAAGAGCTATCTTATTTAAAAACCACCTTGCAAATATTTTTTTACTTACTTAGATGGTTAGTATCTTATATTTACTTTTCTATATTCTAAAATGGCCTTACTTATTTCACAATATTTAGATTCATTATTGTAGTCAATGATAATAAAGACTATGAGAAAATAATAAAGAATTCTTCTCTATTACTTAAAGCTAATATATATAATGCTTCTTTGTTTAGATATAAGATAAATAGCTGAATAAGAAATTATGTGTAAATATATGTAAACCTACCATGCCATATTATCTATCCAAAACTTGCTCCCCTTTTCCTATACCTTTTGAAAAATTTCTCATACTATTTTACTTTCCTATGCTGTTAAGATTCTATTTTTTTAGTAATATACTTTAGAATATCATAAACAAATCTCTTTCTAGTTTCTTCTATGGTCTTACAATAATTATATCATCAGCTGATAGACTTTCTTTAACATATAGCTCTGGTGTATTTTCTCCTGGTATTCCTTCTAGCATTAAAGCTAATTTTGCTTGATTAAAAGCTTTTTCTAATGAAAGTCCAAAACCAACTGCAGAATAAAATTGTGCTGAAAATACTCCTGCTGCATAATCTCAAATAGAAGCATTCATTCCTATTGCTGACTCTGCATATTTAACAGCTGCCATAGCTTGTCCATAAGAAAAACATGTATTAAAAAATACTAATCTCATTTTATCAGATGATGTCATCATAGTTTAAACTATTGCCTCTTTACTAACTAATTTAGCATTTCCATCTGTAACTTGTAACACAAGTTCATCTGTAACTGATACATGACCACTAAAATGAACTATAGCTGGATTTAATTCATTTATAGCTTGTAAAATATCCATTGGTCTAGCAGCCCAGCCCATCTTGTTTCAAACCTAACACTATCCCTATGTTCTGATTTTCTAATCATCTCTTGAATTAAACGAACTTCTTCATCTAGTCTCAACGACTTTGAATTCATCGGATTAGAAGCCATAAATAATACTGTTATTTTTTCTGGTACACTTTGCAAATCTACTAAAATTCTCTGCATTTCATACTGTAACCTGCTATGATTACTTAAAGTATTATTAATTTGTTTCACTTGTCTTTCTGATTCTTTTAGCCTCTTTCTTTCTAACTTCTCCTCTTCCCTTCTAAGTTTCTTTTCTTCATTAGAAACTTCCTTATCTTTACTTGCTATCTTCGAATCAATATTAGCTACTTTTTTGTCAATATCTGCTAATGCTTTCTCTGCTCTTTTTATTTCATTTAATTTAGATTTTATAGTAGACTAGGATTTAGTTCTCCTAATAGTTTCATTTGCAGAAATAATTTTCTTTTTCAAACTTGGTATATTTTTAGTTTCTTTAGCTCGATTAGAAGAAAGTCTTACAATTTCCTGTCTTTTTCTTGCAATATTATTCCTATAAGTATCTATTAACCCCATTTCTGTCCTTCTCATTTTTAATATTATATGCAAACATATAATTAATGTCCTCAGCGAGAATTCCTAGCGAAGTCTACCTCTACACATCCAATATCTATTGAAAAACCTGTATACTTATGGGATTTTATAAATGACAATATATTTTTTATACCCATAGAGCATTTCTCCTTTAGGGTTTTGCTAGGCTCACTTTTGTTCTCGCGAGTATCTGTAGTTTTCTCGCTCAAAACATTAATTTCAACCTTAAATTTTTTTACTTGCTAGAAACATTTGTAAATCAATCTATGAAAATATTGTTGCTAAACTTTTAAAAGTTTAGCAACAATATTTTCATTATTTAAATTTAATCAAGCTATTTAATAGAAATCTACTTAGAGCTGTTAATCACTTATTTTACTTAATCAACTATTATTTTATTATTTCTTTTATACAGACAAATAACTCTTCAATCTCACTTAATAAATCTTTCCCTGTAATATCTCCGGCTAAATAAAGACCTAGCTCTGGTTTAGTCAGCATTTCATAGGATTTTTTAGATACTTCTTTCACTAATTCATCAGAAAACTTATAGCTATCGTACTTTATTTTTTCTATATCTGTCTCTAACCACTCCTACCCATATATTTTTGGTCTATTTTTATTCAATACCTTTGCTAAATATTGAGATGAAAAACTATCCTCAAATTCTTTATTTCCTATGAAAATAACATTTTCTTTGAAAAAATCATCTAAAAATTTTTCATATTCTTCATCAGCACAATTAATTAAAATCCTGTTATTTGGTTTCATTAAGTTTTCTTTGTTAAACTTTTCAGAGTCTTTGTCTAAAAAGACTACCGTTAAATCTCTTTTATTTTTAATTAATAGCTGAGCCATTTCCTCCTAAATTAATTAATGAAATACCATCTTCGGCCATAGATAAACCTACTAACTTTTTGTATACTATAGGTAAAAAATTCACTTCAGTTGGACCTTAAACTAAAACAAAACATTTTTCAAAAAATATATGACTATTCGATAATCCCATTTCTCTACACATATTATGAATAAATTTTTCTATTTCTTCATCACCATCTGAATCTAAATATTCTATTGATGTTGTTCTTTCTTCACTTCTTTTAATATAATTTATATAATCTGTCGGAGAAGAATCAATCATAAACAAAGAATGAGTGCATATTACAACCTGAGTTTTTCCATACTTGGTATTTGATTTTATGGTTTTAAATAGTTTTCTTTGCGCTTCAATATGTAAATTATTATCCGGCTCATCATAACACCTAATAATACTTCTCTATCCCACTTCAGATACATTTCTTGTCCATTCCATTATAGGCATAAATGTTCTTTTTTTCGTCCCTTATCCCTTATCATCTAAATCCTGTACCATTCCAGTATTATCTTTAACTTTTATAAATGCATTTTTTAAACCAGAACTTAAATCTATCTCTGGTTCTACGGAAACATCTTCAATTTTATCATTATACTCCTTCACATTATCAATTAACTTATTAGAAGCGTCTATTAGATTATCGCTAACTTTATTCATTATTTCTTTTATTTTACATATTCTTTCTCCTGATTCATCAAAATCATAAATTTCATTCTCAAATACTTCCTGCAGTGTTTTCAGCACTATATTGTTCGGATTCTTATAATCATCAACATTATATCTTATAAATTTAGACATAAAATTCTTAGTTTCATTATATTTTATAGCTACCTAGCCATATTTATAAATTAAGTAATTATTCTTATTTTCATCTATATACTTTTCTACTGCTTCTTTTCTTAAATCTTGATTTTCTTCTTCTTTTAATCTAATATCAGTTAACAAAATTTTTAATTCAGTTGCCTTCATATTTTTATATGTATATAGTCTTTCATCTTTAAACTTTCTTCCATAAAAATAAGTACTATCATTGCCATCTTTATTAAATACTCTTTTTAATTTTTAATTTTCATCTTTATCTAAATATTTTTTTAGAGATGTTTTTTCCCTACTATTTATCTTAAATAAGATCTTACCAATTATTTCATCTTCCTGAATAATTTCAGAACCTTCAGCTGAATTTCCTTGAAAAAAATCACTTCTATTAACCTTCTCATATCCAATCATTAAATCTAAAAAATCTATTATTGTAGTTTTTCCACAATCATTTTCACCAATAAAAGTAGTTAAATCATGGAATGGTATATCATCTAAACATTTATGATATCTAAAATTTTTAATAGATAATTTTTAAATTTTCATAACTTATGAATGTACACCCCAATCTCTTTAAATATACCAGTTTATTTTCCAATTTATATAATCAGATGGATTAAAATATTTATTAGCAATTTGAATATTAATTACTTGATCTGGACGTATAGACAAATTATGACTTCCTTCTGGACTATCAATATCTAATACATGGTATCTATCAACGATAGACCATAGTCAAAAGGAACACAAAACCTAGTTATAATTCTCTTTTCATCTGAATTAAACTTCATTATTATTATTCTTTTATTTTGAATAGCATATATGAGGTTTTCATAATTAGACATAAAAATACCTCCTATTTATATTTTTTACATATTTCTCTTTACAATATGTAATACTTCTATAAAAGAATGTTATTTCCTCTAATAAATTAAAATAATCTTCTGATTTTTTTGATTTAACTTAAAAAATAGAAAGCTTATAAATTATCATTTAATAATTAAGCTTTTTTTCCAATCTATATTTTTTCTTCAAAAAAAATAATACTCCTCCTAAAATAGTAAGTTCTACTTTGTGGGGAGTATATAATAACTAATTTCCTTTTGTATTACTATTCCTCTAAAAAACTAACTTTAAATTTATCCTTAATACCTAACTTTTTAATATATTTAGTCATTTGAATAAATGTATTAAAATCTACGTGCTTAATAAAAGCAAGCTTTCCATATATCTCTAAACTAGGGCTTTTTTTATTTACTTTTATTTCATTAAATATTTGTGCTCTTAGAAACCTTTTATACTTCCTAGTAACTCTTACATTATCATTATTAACTAATAATCCTGTAACTATTTTAGATGTATCTTTTCCATATATTTTAAAGGATTTACGACTATTTATCTCTAAAAAATGATATCCTTTTACTTTATCAATTATAAAATATTTAGCCTCCTTAAGAGGAGTTTTTCTATCACAAGATAAAATTATATCATCAGAATATCTTGTATAATTTATATTTCTATTTATGCAATAATCATACATTTCTTCATCAAAATTCTTTAATAAAATATTAGTAATATATGGTGAAGTTACTGCTCCTTGTGGGAGTAATCCTTTATAAGTACACATATTTGCAAAAATATTAGACATCTTCATAGAATATCCAAATTCATTAAACATAAAAAAATTTTTGCTCTTGGTATTGACGAGAAAAAATCTTTAAAATCTGCTTTCATAATATATTGTTTTTCTTTATGTATAGATGCATTGCGTTTTATACCAAACTCTGTTCCTTTTCGATAAGCCATAGCACTTTCATGTAGCTTTACTTTTTCTAATATATTTCTCAAAATCCAGGCTTGTATTACTTTTAATGTATATTTAGGTGCTATGATTTTCCTCATATTATTACTACTTTTCTTAGGTATATAAAATTCTTTATAATAAGTATATGAATGTAATGATATCTTTCTTAATATAGTTTCACTTACTAGTAATTTATTTGCAAAATCCTCTAGCGTGTTAATAATAGGCATTTCACTTCTAGCTAAAAGCTTTTCTCTAGTAGTCTTACAATAATCCATATGTTCTCACCTCAAAAAATCAGGCTGTTTTCTTACTCTAATTTATGTGAACAATTCTTTGTATACAGCATGAAAATGCTGTATATGAAGAATTGTGAAGTAATTAAATATCTTACTAATTTTCATTTAACTGACGAAACATCAGTCACCATTTCAATATTATTGAAAATTCACTAAGAAAACAGCCTATAATGATATGATACTTCCAAAGTAGACAGTCTAATTAATTAAAATTAGACTATCTACTTGGAGGTATTTTTTATGGGAAGAAAACCAAAGTACAGTAAAGAAGTAAAAATTAAAGCTTGCAAAGATTATGAGAAAGGTCGTATT
>JAHXQP010000020.1 GCA_019391515.1 Clostridiaceae bacterium
AATAGCTTAAAAAAATACAATATTGTAAATGGTGAAGAATTTGAAAATATAATTGAAAAATATAAAGAAATTTATAGCAAAAGAGAAAAATTAGAAGTTGTACAAAATAAAATAAATAATGTTAAAATAGAGAATAAAATATTAGATGAAGAAAATATGAGAGATTTAATAGAGGATGTATATAAGTATGAAGAGATAGAAGAAAAAAAGAATGCTATTTTTTATAAAAAAGAGGATACAAGCGTGCTTTTCCTTAAAACTAGGCTAGAAGAGAAGACAAAAGAACTTAAGAAAAAGAAACTATTAAGTTTCGCATCATCTTTAACTATACTTACTTTTATTACTTTAGGTTTTAAAAACAATTTATTTTTCATATTAATATTGCCAACTTCTTTATTTCTTATTTACAATCTTTATTCAAATAAAGATGCTAAAGATTATATTGGAAATTTGAATAGACAAATACAAGAACTTGGAGAAAACGAAAGAGAAAAAAACACAGAGTTGGAGAAACTAGATTATGAGATGGAGACCATTTTAAAAAAATATAATTGTTCTACAAAAATAGAATTAAAGCGACTTTTAGATGAAAATTATGAAGCTAGTTTAAATATTAAAAATAGGGATAAAGCATTTAAGTTGTTAAAAGAAGAAGAGGAAAATTTAATTAGAAAAATAGATGAATTTGAGGATGAATTAAAGGATTTTAATATTTTATTAGAGGTTAAAGAAGACTTTACTATTGAAGATATAAAAAATATTGAAAGAAAATATTTTGAGTTTATTACTAAAAAAGACAAGGAAGTTGAATTATTAAAAGAGCAAAAAGAATTAAGGGATAAGATAAATGGTTGTCATGTAGAATTAGGACAGATATCTAAAGATATAGAAGAAATTTTTTCAAAAAATTGCTCTTCTAGTATTGAAGAATTTAAAGAAGGCCTTATAAAAAAAGAAAAATATAATAGTTTTATAAAGGATATAGATAGTAAGGAATTATTGTTAAATAAAATTTTGGGTAATAATAATTTAGAGTATCTAAAAAAAGAGTCTATGTTAATAAATAAAGATTTAGAATATGATTATAAACTTTTAGAAAAAGATAGTTTATTAAATAGTTTAAAAGATGTAGATAATATACTATCTGAAAAACAAAAAAATATGACTAGAATTGAAGAAAGAATCAACAGTTTATTTAAGAACTTTAGACCTTTAGTAGAAATAGATGAAGATATTTTAAGAAAAGAAAAAGTAAAAAAAGAGTATGAAAAAAGACTAAAATCTTTAACATTAGCAAGAGATACTATTGAAAAAATATCTAAAAATATACAAAGGGATTTTGCTCCTACTTTAAACAAGAAAGTAAGCGACACTATATCCATAGTTACTGAAGATAAATATAAAGAGGTTAAAATAAATGAAAAAATGGATATTTCTGTAGTAGAACCTGAGAGCAATGCATTAGTAGATATAGGTAGATTAAGTGGAGGTACTATGGATCAAATATATTTTGCTACAAGATTTGGTATAGTAGATATTTTGAAAGAAGATAAAACCCCTTTAATATTAGATGATTGTTTTATACAATATGATAAAAATAGGCTTGAAAATATTTTAAAATTTTTAACAAAAGAAAGTGAGAAAAGGCAAATTATTTTATTTACTTGCCATACAAGAGAAAAGGATATACTAGATAGAAATAATAGTAAATTCAACTACTTAAATTTATAGGTTAAAGAGTTACTTTAACTTATTATAACTGTAAAAATAGCCATTTGGGGGTTAAAGTTAAACTTTAACATTAACTGAGGTGAAATAAATGATATATGGAATAGGAGATTTGCATCTAGACTATTCTAGAGAAAAACCTATGGATATATTTGGAGGAAATTGGGTAGGTCATGAAGAAAAAATATTTAAAAACTGGAAAGAAAAAATAACTGATGAAGATTTAGTACTTATACCAGGAGATATATCTTGGGCATTAAAACTAGGCCAAGCGCATAATGATTTAAAAAAAATCGATGAACTTCCAGGTAAAAAGGTTATAACTAAAGGGAACCATGATTTTTGGTGGGAGAGCAAGAAGAAAATGAATTCTTTAGAACTTGATACTATATTTTTTCTTCAAAATGATGGATATTCCTATAAAAATATAGACATAGTTGGCAGTAGAGGTTGGAAATCTAAGGATAGTGAAGGTTTTACAGAGCATGATGAAAAAATGTACAATAGAGAGTTAAATAGGCTTGATCTATCTTTAAACTCTATTAGAGGTAGACCAGATAAGATTATAGCAATGCTTCATTATCCACCTTTCAATTTAGATTCTTCTCCAAATGAATTTGTTTATTTGATGAAAGAACATAATGTAGACATTTGTATATATGGCCATCTTCATTCAGAAGGCCATAAATATGTGGTTGAAGATATGATTGAAGGTATGCAGTTTTTATGTGTATCTAGTGATTACATAGATTTTAATCCATTAAAAATCTATTAGATCCATTTAATATATATAAGGAGGAATTAAATATGAAAATTATTATTGAAAAAAACTATTCGGATTTAAGTAAAAAAGCTGCAGATATTATAGAGACAGAAATAAAAAATAAACCAGATTTAATCCTAGGATTGGCTACAGGAAGTACACCTATAGGGACTTATAAAGAGCTTATTAGAAGACATAAAGAAGAAGGTCTAGATTTTGCTAGAGTTACTACATTCAATCTAGATGAATATTTAGGAATTCCTCATGATCATATAAATAGTTATCATTATTTTATGTATGACAATCTTTTTAACAATATTAATATATATGAAGATAATATTAATATTCCAAATGGAAATCCAGAAAATGTAGAAGAATATTGTAAATCTTATGACGAAGATATTGAAAAACAAGGTGGAATAGATTTACAAATATTAGGAATAGGAGAAAATGGACATATAGCTTTTAATGAACCAGATGATAAACTTTATCTAGGAACCCATGTAACAGATTTAACAGAATCTACAATAAAAGCTAATGCAAGATTTTTTGATTCCATAGAAGAAGTACCTAAAAAAGCTATAACTATGGGACTAGGAAGTATAATGAAGTCTAAAAAGATACTTCTTTTAGCTAATGGAAAAAATAAAGCCAATATAATTAGAGAATTATTAAAAGATGAGGTAGTATCAACCCACAACCCTGCCTCTCTACTATTATTACATCCAGATGTAACAATAATATTAGATGAGGAATCAGCAAGTGAATATCTAAAATAGAAAACTGTATTCAAAGGGATAAGGGGGGAGAGTTAAATGAAAGTATTGATTAAAAATGTAAATATAGTGACGCCTTATGAGATAATATATGGACATGGAGTTTTAATTGAAAAAGGTGTTATTAAAAGAATTGAAAAGGAAGAAAACTTTAAGAGAGAAAATGTAGATAATGTAATTGATGGTAAACATAATTTTTTAGCTCCAGGTTTTATAGATACACACAATCATGGGAATTCAGGTTATGATTTTATGGATTCTACAGAAGAGGCTATAGATACTATTGCAGATTTTCATTTACAAAATGGAGTCACATCATTTCTAGGAACTATAATTACATCTTCTTATGAAGACATGAAAAAAGCTATCCAAAATATTGTAGATTATAAAAATAAAGAAATGAAATCTCATATAATTGGAATCCATTTAGAAGGGCCTTTCTTTTCCATGGAAAAGAAAGGGGCTCAACCTTCGGAATACATTAAAGGCCCTAATTTAAATGAAATAAAAGAACTAGAGGAACTATCAAATGGAATGCTTAAAGTAGTTTCTATTGCACCAGAATTAGAAGGAGCTAGTTCAGTTATTACCTATTTAAAATCTAAAAATATAGTTTCTGCTATGGCCCATAGCAATGCAACTTTTGAACAAGCAAAAAAAGGAGTATATGAAGGCATAACAATAGCCACCCATTTATATAATGGAATGAGAAGTTTTTCTCATAGGGAGCCAGGAATAATAGGTGTTTCTTTAACAGATGATAGAGTATATTGCGAAATCATATATGATAGGATACATCTTCATGATGGAAGTGTAGATATAGCTTTAAGAACAAAAGGAGTTGAAAAAATCATTCTAGTATCTGATGCCATGAGAGCTGCAGGGCTGATTGATGGAGAATATGAACTAGGAGGACAAAAAGTATTTGTAAAAAAAGGTGGGGCAAGACTTGAAAGTGGTACATTAGCTGGTTCCACCCTTAATCTGAGAGATGCAGTTTATAATATGATATATAAGAAAAATGTACCTATTCATGAAGCGGTAAGAATGGCTAGTCTAAACCCAGCTAAAGCAATAGGTGTAGATGATAAAAAAGGTAGTATAGAAGTCGGAAAAGATGCAGATTTAATATTGTTTGATAGGGAAATAAATATACTAGCTTCAATGGTAGGAGGCAATATTATATGGCGAAAGAATTAGAAGTTAAGGTATTAAATATTGATAAAGAAGGCATAGAAAAGCAATTAGTTGGAATAGGAGCTTCTCTAATAAGTCGAGAAGAACAAATAAATTATTTATTAGATTCAAAGGAAAGTAAAATTCAAAATGAACATGACAGTTATCTAAGACTTAGAGAAAAGAAAGATTTAGAAATTGGAAAAGTAGATTATACTTTTACTCTTAAAGAAAATGTTGCAAGGGATGGTATTAGAGAAAATATAGAGACAAATACTAAAATAGAAAATAAAAATTCCCTATTCTATATATTAGAAGCCTTAGGAGTTCATATAATAAGTAAAGGATTTAAAGAAAGGATTTCTTATAAATACAATGATATAAGATTTGACATAGATACTTGGGACAAAGATACCTATCCATATACTTATATGGAAATTGAAGTGGAGAAAGAAGAAGATTTAAATAAAGCTATTAAAATTTTAGATATAGATGAAAAAAATATTTCAACTAAATCTATAGTTGAATTGAGAGAAGACCTAGGTTTGAATGACTAGGTCTTTTTTATTTGTGCGCCAGCATGAGTGCAACTTAATAGGTAAATATTACATACCCGTCTAAAAATTATGATATAATTCATATTAGTGGAAGGTGAAAAAAAGTGACAAATTTAATCTATATTGCCGTATGTGAAGATGAGAAAATACAGGTGGAACTTTTGGAGAAATATGTGAACAATTGGGCAGATGAAAGGAATATAAAAGCTGTTATCGAAGCTTTTTCTAGTGCCGAAAGCTTCGATTTTAGCTGGAGTATGAATAAAAGATATGATGTACTTCTGTTGGATATTCAGATGGAAGGAATTAATGGCGTGGAATTGGCAAAGAAAATAAGAAAAGAGGATGATATAATAGATATAGTTTTCATTACAGCTATTTTTGACTATATACAAGTTGGTTATGATGTTGGTGCTATAAACTACCTAATCAAGCCAATAGATGAAAAGAAATTGCACCAATGCTTAGATAGAGTAGTGCAGAAAACTTCCAAAGAAGCTAAGACAATCCTTATAGATATGGATGGAGAGATTATTAGAATAATACAGGATGATATAAGATATATAGAGTCTTTTGGGCATAATGTAGAAATAATTACTATAGATGAAAAATATACTGCTAGAAAAAACATTGGTATCATAGAGAAGGAATTGGATGAAAATAGTTTTGTAAGATGTCATAGATCTTATATTGTTGGATTGGAACATGTAAAGAGAATAGGAAGAGAAGATATAGAATTAGATAATGAAGATGTAATTCCTGTAAGCAGAAGGAAATATTCTAAAACTAATATGGCGTTTATAAAGTATTATAGAGGTGATATGGATGAATAGGGGTAAGGTGTTAGCTATAATTGGAATTACCTTAGCTTCAGGAATACTGTTATTTTTTACAATTAGATATATGCTATCCAAGTTAGTAGACAGACGTATTGCCAACTACCAAAATGATCTTATGACAAAACATTATAATGAAGTTGAAAACATCTATAAACAGATGAGAGGCTGGAGACATGACTATCATAACCATATACAGACAATGAAGGCCTATCTTGATTTAGAAAAGCATGAAGGAATG
This sequence comes from Clostridiaceae bacterium, assembly GCA_019391515.1. Taxonomy (GTDB): domain Bacteria; phylum Bacillota; class Clostridia; order Tissierellales; family Sporanaerobacteraceae; genus Anaerosalibacter. Next base: position 6,078 of record JAHXQP010000020.1, read on the forward strand.
GGGGAATATTTAAATAATTTAGATATAGATTTGGCTAATATAGATACAGTTTTAAAAACGGGAAATGTTATGGTAGATGCAATACTGAATAGCAAATTATCTTTAGCAATTAGTCAGGATATAAATATCAATGCAAAGGCAACAGTACCAGAAAACTTAAAAGTGGCAGATATAGATTTGTGTGTTATTATCGGAAATCTAATGGACAATGCTATGGAAGCTGCCATTAAGCTTAAAAACCCAGAAGATAGATTTATAAGAGTGTACATAAGAGAAATGAAGGAGCAATTATATATTTCTATAACTAATTCCATGGAAGGCAATGCTAAGAAAAAAGGGATAAAATATATAAGCACAAAATTAGGAACAAACCATGGTTTTGGTTTAAATAGGGTAGATAGTGTTGTTGATAAATATGGTGGTTTTATAAACAGACAAAATGAAGAAGGAGTATTTGCAACAGAGATAATTTTACCATTATAGTACCATTGGTGTTATAAAGTAAACCACTGGTGCTTTTTTTATATCTAAAATGCTTTTTATTACTAATATATAATTGAGGTGGTAGATATGACAGATACAAATATTGAAGTTAAAAAGCCTAAATATTCAACATGGCAAAATACTTGTTATTTGTTAAATAATATTTGGAAATGGGATAAGCTATTGTTCTTATTATCAGCAGTACAGATTCCTATTACAGTAGCTGTACCTCTATTGGGAATATACTTACCTAAGGCATTGATAGATTCTGTAGTAGAAGGTGTATCGGTTAATCAACTAATGATAAATATTGGGATGCCTATTTTAGGAATAATTATTCTAAAAACTATATTAGAAACCATAATCAACAGAACAATAGGTAAAAAGATTATTCACAGGATGAAATATGTAAATCTGCTAATGGATAAACAATTGGATACAGATTTTGAAAATATAGATGATTCTGAGGGGCAGCAAAAGTTTATGAAAGCAAATATGACCACATCTGGTGATAACTCTGGCACTGAGGCAATAATAGGGGTTAGTATAGAATTATTTTCTAATATATTAGGTTTTGTACTATATGCGGGTATAATATCTACAATTCATCCTTTGATAGTTGCATTTATTATATTATCAGCAGTTATAAACTATTTCATGGGAAGATATGTAAACAATTATGAGCATAAGAACAAGGACAATCTGGCACCTATAGAAAAGAAACTTAGGTATATAAGATTTAAAACTGGCGATTTTAAATCAGCAAAGGATATGAGGCTTTACAATATGTCCCTTTGGTTTCAAGGGATGTACGATAAACTTCTAAAGGAAAAGATATATTTTGAGAAGAAAAATATAAGTCGTAAATACTTCTCAAATATTATTGATGGATTATTACTTCTTATAAGAGATGTTATAACCTATGGATTTCTCATATATTCAGTTCTATATAAGAATATGCCTATAGGAGATTTTGTATTATATTTTGGTATAGTGGCAGAGATTTCTATATGGTTATCAGGGATAGTAAAAAATTTAAATGAATTAAATTCTATTAGCCTTGAGATTAATGACTTAAGAGATTATCTTGAAATGAAGGACAAAATGAATAAAGGGCTAGGAGTAGCTTTACCAAAAACTTATGAATTGCCTTGTGATATAGAGCTTAAAAATCTTTATTACAAATATCCTGGAGCTAAAGACTATACTATTAAAGATATAAATCTCCATATTAAAAAGGCAGAAAAGCTAGCATTAGTTGGCCTTAATGGTGCAGGAAAAACCACTTTAGTAAAGCTTATTTGTGGATTATATACTCCTACAAAAGGTGAAATATATATAAATGGAGTGGAATCTAGTTACTATAATAGGGATGAATACTATACATTGTTTTCTATAGTATTTCAGGATACCTACCTATTGCCTATATCCATAGAAAAGAATATCGCATTGGTTCCAGAAGAAGTTATTGATGATGAAAAGATGGATGGGGTTCTTAATATGTCAGGATTTATGGAAAAGGTGAGAACACTACCAAAGGGTAAGAATACCTTATTGGTTAAATCAGTGTTTGATGATGCTATAGAATTATCAGGTGGAGAAACTCAAAAGTTAATGCTTGCTAGGGCACTATACAAAGATGCACCTATTATCATATTAGATGAACCAACAGCTGCACTTGATCCTATAGCTGAAAATGAAATATATCAAAAATACAATGAATTAATGAAAAAGCATACTAGTATATTCATATCCCACAGACTATCTTCTACTAGATTTTGCGATAGAATTGTTTTTATAGATGATGGAAGGATAGTAGAAGAAGGGGATCATTATAATTTAATGGAAAAGGGTGGCAAGTATAAGAAGATCTATGATATGCAATCTCATTATTATAAAGATAATGTAGGTGGTGAAGAATATGCAAGTGAATAGATTTAAGGAAAATATGAAAACATTAAATACTGGTCTAAGAGAGATTCACAGTTTACAGCATTGGGTATTGCCTGTCACTATATTTGATGCTCTTTTTAAATCCATATCTCCTTTTATAAATATATATATTACTGCAAAGATTATTGATGAATTATTAGGAGCAAAAGATATAGAAAGATTTGTACTTTTAGTAGGTTTGACTATTGGATTAAATTTTATTATTCATTTAATATCTACTGGACTAGATCACTTAAGACTTTTCCTTAGAAACATAGTGATTCAAAATCAGGATATGAAGATGAATGAAAAGATAATAAATATGGACTATGAGCATGTTGAAAACCCAGTGACCCATAATCTTAGAACCAAGATAAGTGAAGCAGAGATGATGAATAGTGGAGGTATTATAGCTCTTTTAAAATACTTAGGTGATTTTGCTAAGGGGCTTATTACGGTTATTACATCTATTGTATTAGTTGCAGAATTGTTTAAATACAATAATTCTATAGGTGGATATATATTTCTAGCCTTGGTTTTAGTAGGGACTATATTTAATCTATATTTAAAGACTAAAGCGGATAAGAAAATGTTTGAGTATTTTAGTGGCATAATGGATTTAAATAGAATTTTCACTTTTTATTTTACGCGAGCAGAAGATTATAATGCTGGAAAGGAAATAAGACTATATAATCAAAAACATATATACAAAAAGGAGATAGATTCATTTATCCAGGGTGGAAGTAATATGTTTAAAAAAATTGAAAATACCAATGGTAAATATGGGGGAATAGGTGCATTTATATCCTCTTTAATAGGTGGAATGGTTTATATTTTCATTGGATTAAGGGCTATAGGAGGAAGTATATCTGTAGGAAGTATAGTTCAATACACAGGAAGTATAAATCAATTTATATCTGGTAGCACCTTAGTTTTAACCTCTATAAACAATATTATGAATAACAATCAATATCTACAATTGTATATAGATTTCTTAAATATTGAAGGTGAAAAGTACAAGGGGACTCTACCAGTGGAAAAGAGAGATGATGATGAATATGAGATAGAGTTTAGAAATGTATCCTTCAAATATCCAGGAACAGATGAATATGTATTAAGAAATGTATCAATAGAGCTAAATATTGGTGAACGTTTAGCAATAGTAGGTATGAATGGTTCTGGAAAAACTACTTTTATCAAACTTCTATGTAGATTATATGATCCAGATGAAGGTGAGATACTTTTAAATGGCATAGATATTAAAAAATATGATTATGAAGAATATATGAACCTCTTCTCCATAGTATTTCAAGATTTTAAATTATTTTCTTTTTCATTAGGACAGAATGTAGCGGCTTCTGTAAATTATGATGAAATGAAAGTAGAAAGTGTTTTAGAAAAGGCTGGATTTAAGGAAAGGGTTTCTACTATGTTCAAGGGGATACAAACGCCTCTATATAAGGATTTTGATGAGGATGGAGTGGAGATATCAGGTGGAGAAGCTCAAAAGATAGCATTGGCTAGGGCATTGTATCGAGATGCGCCTATTATCATATTAGATGAACCAACAGCAGCGTTAGATCCTATAGCAGAATTTGAGATTTATTCAAAGTTCAATGAAATAGTTGGTACTAAAACTGCTTTTTATATATCTCATAGACTTTCATCCTGTAGATTTTGTGATGAGATAGCAGTATTTCATGAAGGAAGGATAATCCAAAAGGGAACTCATGAGGCATTATTAAAGAATGAAGAAGGAAAGTATTACGAACTATGGCATTCACAAGCAGTGTATTACAATGATGTAGAAAGTGCATAATATCAGGAAAATAATTATCTACCCCCATTATTTATTTTAAATTAATAAAATTAGTAACCAAAAATCATTATTTGAATAGTATATAATGAGTAATTAAAAATAAAGGGGGTTTATTCATGCTTCAAGATATCTTTGCAAATATGTTTGGTGGCAACAATGAAATGTTATTGCTTCTTTTAATAATCTTATTATTGTTTTCTGGGGATTCAGGTTTTGGTCATGGAGGTTTTGATGAAACGTTTATTTTCTTATTCTTCATACTGATCCTATTTTCTGACTTCTAAAATGTACTTAAATTTAATATCAATCTTGACACAGTAGAAAAAATCTACTGTGTTAATTTTTTGTTTTAAAAGGGAAAAAAGTCTTCAATGTCGAAATGTATTATATTAGATATATAGGGGGGATTTAGTTTGATAAATAAAAAAATTATAGAAAATGTATTATATGCAGCACTATCTACTGGAGGAGATTTTGCTGAGATCTTCGTAGAAGATAAGTATACTACAAATATGAAAATGATAGGAGGAATACTTGAAGACAGTATTTCAGGTAGAGATTACGGTGTTGGTATAAGGATATTTAATGGATTTAACAGTATTTATGCCTATACCAATGATTCTACAGAAGAAAACTTAATCAAAGTTGCTAAAGAAGCTGCATTAGCAATAAACTTAGATAAAAAGAATATTGTTTTAAATCTTATGAAAAATGATGTAAAAAATAATAATAAAATAATAACATTGCCTAGATCTGTGGAAAAAGCAAAGAAAATAGAAATTATGAAAAATGGATATCTAAGTGCTAAAAACTATGATGAGGTTATATCTCAAGTTACAGTTAGCTATTTAGATGAGGAACAAAATGTACTTATAGCTAATTCAGAAGGTTTAATGGCAGAAGATAAGAGGGTAAGGACAAGAATGGCTATTCAATCAGTAGCTACAAAATCTGGGGAAATGCAAATAGGTTTTTCAGCTCCAGGAGCGTCTATGGGATTTGAGTTTTACGAAAACATGGATATAGAGGAACATGGTAGAGAAGCTTCTAGAATAGCAAAAACCATGATCGATGCAGAATTTTGTCCAAGTGGTAAGATGCCTGTAGTTATACACAATGGATTTGGAGGAGTGTTATTCCATGAAGCTTGTGGCCATGGATTAGAAGCAACTTCTGTAGCTAAGAATACATCGGTTTTTTCCAATAAATTAAATGAAAAAGTAGCATCCTCAGTAGTTACAGCTATAGATGATGGGACTATTCCTAATGAATGGGGAACTACAAATATTGATGATGAAGGGACTCCAACTAGGGAAAACCTTCTTATAGAAAATGGTATATTAAAAGGATATTTAGTAGATAAGTTAAATGGAAGAAGAATGGATTATGAACCTACAGGTTCATCCAGAAGACAATCCTATAAGCTTCCTCCAACTTCTAGGATGAACAATACGTATATTGCAAATGGAAAATCTACTTTTGAGGAAATAATCTCTAATACTGAAAGTGGATTGTTTGCAAAGAAACTTGGAGGTGGCAGTGTAAACCCAGCAACAGGGGATTTCAACTTTGCAGTAATGGAAGGATATTTAATAGAAAATGGAAAGATAACTAAACCAGTGAGAGGAGCTACTCTCATAGGAAATGGAACAGAAGTATTAGATAAAATAGATATGGTTGGAAATAACCTTAAACTAGCTCAAGGAATGTGTGGCTCTGTAAGTGGACTTGTACCAGTAAATGTAGGGCAGCCAACAATAAGGGTTAAAAACTTAACAGTAGGCGGAAGAAAGGGGGATGAATAGAATGGAATATAATTCTATAATAGAAAAAATATTTGAAAGCGGAAAAGATTCCTTGGAGGAGATGGAAGTATTTATTGAAAACGGGAAAGAAATAGAAATAGATGTATTTGAAGGAGAATTAAATAAATACAATATTGCAGAAAGTGGAGGGCTTTCTCTTAGGGGAATTTCAAATGGAAAGATGGGTTATTCTTATACTGAAAAAATAGATGAAAGCTCAATCGATTTAATTATTAATGATGTTATAGAAAATAGTAAATATATAGATTCACCAGATAAAGAAGAGATTTTTTCTGGTTCTAGTAAATATGGAGAAGTAGAGCTATATAATGAAGATCTTAGCAATGTATCTTTAGAAAAGAAAATAGATTTTGTAAAAGCTTTAGAGAAAGAAGCACTGTCCTTAGATGAGAGAGTCGTTTCAGTATCTGGTTGTAGTTATGGAGAAGTAGAACAACATAGGATTTTGCGAAATACAAAAGGTGTAGATTTAGAAGAAAAGAAAAATATAGCTTATTGTTATATATCCGTAGTAGTTAAATACAATGAGGATATAAAAACTGGTTCTAGCTATATAATATCCAATGATTTTTCAGATTATGATTATAAATCTCTAGCAGAAGAAGCAGTAGAAGAAGGATTGTCAATGCTAGATGCTAAATCTATAGAGTCAGGAAATTATCCTATTATATTTAGAAATGATGTATTTGCCAATGTTTTAGAAACCTTTGTGCCTATTTTTTCAGCTGAAAATGTACAAAAGGGATTATCTTTATTAAAAGATAGAATAGATAGTGAAATAGCATCTCCTATTCTTACTTTGTCAGATGATCCATTTATAAAAAATGGAGTGGCTTCTAGAGCATTTGATGATGAGGGAATGGCATCTAAGTTTAAAAAAGTAATAGACAAAGGTACATTAAAAACTTATTTTCATAATTGGAAAACTGCTAAAAAAGATGGAGTAAGTTCTACAGGCAATGGATATAGAGGTTCTTATAAATCATCTCTATCTATTGCACCAACCAATCTATATGTAGAAAGTGGAAAAGATTCATTTGAAGATCTAATTAAAAGTATAGATCATGGACTATTAATAATAGATGTACAAGGATTGCACTCAGGAGCAAATGCAGTATCAGGTGATTATTCCTTATCTGCTTATGGATATGAAATAGAAGGTGGAAAAATCAAAAGACCAGTAAATCAAATAACTATTGCAGGCAACTTTTATGATACATTAAAAAATGTAGAAAAGGTAGGAAATGATTTGAAATTTGTTTTACCTGGTATAGGTGGACAGGTAGGATCACCATCTGTAAAGATTAAAAGTTTATCTGTATCAGGAGAATAGTGGAATAAAAAAGGCCCATTTTGAAAGGGCCTTTTTTTATGAATTTAATTAGCATTTAAGCGGAATAATATAATTAATAGTAAAGATATCATATAAAAATTTTAAAAAGAGGAGGTATTTAAAAATGAAAAAAACTAGGGTGTATTTAATTTGTATTTTGCTACTTAGTGTTGTAATGACATCTTGCTCTCCTAAGCAGGACTTAAAACCTAATGTTAAAAATCCTCCTGTAGAAAATGAAGAAAAAGTAGGAGAGAGTTCCGAATACAGTGAAGATGATATAGAACCTTATGTCAATTTTTTTAGTATAAAAGATGATGATAAGATAACAGAAAAGGCTTTAAAAGAAAGAAATATTGATTATCTACTAAGTGAGGATAACTTATTATCAAATAAAGAGTTAATTGCTAATTTTAGTGCAGGAAACTTTAAAGTAAATAAAACCTTTAATACTGGAGTACCGAAAGAAATAGATGTGGATTTGGCTTACAGAAAATATTTGATGCCCTATGACTATTGTTTGATTAATAAAGATGGGGTTGATATATACAATACACCTTCTTTTGGTGGAAATGTAATAGGTCAGGGAAATACTTTTGATAAACTAAAGCTTGTAAACGAGGTGAAAGGTGAGACAATAAAAGATACTGGCTCTGATAAATGGTTTGGTGTATCTTGGTATAATAAAGATGGTAAGATGCTTTATGGTTTCATACCTGAAGGTGTTAGTCAAATAAGAAGTTTTAGGTTTGATAATATGTATAGTTCAATCAAAGAATTAGAAAATGAATTAACAAAACATAAATATGCGTATATATCAAACTATAAAGATGTAAATGGCTCTCCACCTTTAATTAATGGAAAGGCGATGGATGAACATGGTATGCAGGCCTATCAAAGTGCACCTGCATATATTGATTTGAATAATGACAATAATTTTAGATATTTCCCCGATGGGATGATAGTTTTTATTTTAGGGGAAGAAAAAGGATATTTCAAAGTAAAGGGTTTAGATTATGAAGGGGAATATTGGATTCCAAAAAAATATATTTCTTTTGACAATAATTTAGATAGCTTTTCAAAAGCTGTAGTGGTTGATACTACAAATCAAAATCAAGGTGTATTTGAAAAAAGAGGGGACAAATGGACATTGATATCTTATACACTAGCAACTACAGGAGTGAAGGAAAAACGTAAATTTGAAACACCAATAGGAAAATTTAAAGCTTTGGAAAAGAAAGATAGGTTTTATTATTTAAATGATAATACTAGACAGATATCAGGATATGCTCCCTATGCAGTTAGGTTTGCTCAAGGTGCTTATATACATGGAATTCCTGTAGATTTTGTTAAACAGGATGGAAAAAATGTAGATCCAGGTATAAAAGAATATTTATTTACTATAGGGACCATGCCTAGATCTCATAAATGCGTTAGAAATTATACTAGCCACGCTGAATTTATATACAACTGGGCAGATCCTAATGATACTGCAGTTATAACAATTAAATAAATGTATAAAAAAGTTCTAATATTCAATATTAGAACTTTTTTATTAAAAAAAATCATAAATAGTATGACACATTTAATAATATATGCTATAATATATATATAATTATTTTCAGGAGGTGCCCCAATGGGAAAATATAAATACATTAAATGGTTTAATGAAATTGATAAAAATGATATACCAATAGTAGGCGGAAAAGGTGCAAATTTAGGAGAACTTACTCAAAAAGGAGTCGATGTACCACCAGGATTCTGCGTGACAGCAGGAGCTTATACAGATTTTATTAAGCTATCTAAATTAGAGGATAAAATAAAAGAAAAAATAGACGGGTTAGATGTAGAAGATTCTTCTGAACTTCAAAAGAGAGCGGCTGAAGTTAGAGAACTTATAAATAACTGTGAGATACCGGAAGAGATAAAAAGTGATATAGTAGATTCTTATAAAGAATTTAGTAAAAATGTGAAAGTTGAAAATCCAGAAGTAGCTATTAGAAGTTCTGCAACAGCAGAAGACTTACCAGAAGCTTCTTTCGCTGGACAACAAGATACTTATTTACACATAAGTGGAGTAGAAGAAGTTCTTAATTTCTCAAGAAAATGTTGGGCTTCGCTTTGGACAGCAAGAGCTATATATTATAGAGAAAAACAAGGATTTAATCATTTTGAAGTCGCATTAAGTGTAGTTGTTCAAAAAATGGTTAATAGTGAAAAATCAGGAGTAATGTTTACAGCAAATCCAGTAAATAACCAAAAAGATGAAATAATGATTAATGCAAGCTGGGGACTAGGTGAAGCAGTAGTATCAGGAACAGTAACTCCAGATGAGTATATATTTAATAAAAATGATAAAAAGGTTTCAGAAAAACATATTGCTGAAAAAATTACAATGATCGTTAAAAGTGAAGAAGAGGTAGGAACAGTAGAAGTTAAAGTTGGCGATTATTTAGGATTTGAAAAGATAAATGAACAATGTTTAACTAATAAAGAAATACTAAAACTTGCAGACTATGGAATGAAAATAGAAAATATGTATGGAAGTCATCAAGATATTGAGTGGGCATTTGATGAAGACACTAAAGAGCTTTATATATTACAAGCGAGACCTATAACTACATTAAAAGATGGAGGGGAGTCAAAAACTGTGACTGAAAAGACTGAATTAACATCATTAGTAAGAGGTTTAGCAGCTTCACCAGGTATAGCTAGTGGAAAGGTGAAGAATATCAAAGATATAAATGAAATTTCTAGAGTAGAAGATGGAGATGTATTAGTAACAGTAATGACAAATCCAGATATGGTGCCAGCTATGAGAAGAGCTAGTGCAGTAGTTACTGATGAAGGTGGAAGAACTTGTCATGCAGCTATTGTATCTAGAGAGCTTGGTATACCATGTATAGTAGGAGCAAAAACAGCTAGTGAAGTTTTAAAAGAAGGAATGGAAATAACAGTAGATGCAACTAGAGGAGTAGTTTACGACGGAATAGTTCTTCAAGAAGATAAAGAAGAAAAGGCTGAAGCTGCTTCAGGAGCTGCAGTTGTTAGTGAAGATTTAGTAAACCAACTAGCACCTATAACTGCTACTAAGATCTATATGAACCTTGGTGAACCTTCTATAATAGGAAGATATAAAAATCTACCTTTTGACGGAATTGGACTTATGAGAACTGAATTTATATTTACAAATATGGTAGGGGCTCATCCAATGTATTTAGTTAAAACAGGTCAAGGAGACTTATTAATAGATAAAATGGCAGAAGGAATTACAGCAGTAGCACAAGAAATATATCCAAAACCAATAGTTGTTAGACTTAGTGATTTCAGAACTAATGAATTTAGAGGACTTAAAGGTGGAGACGAAGTAGAACCAATAGAAAACAATCCAATGATTGGTTGGAGAGGTGTATCAAGATATATTTCACCAGAATATGAAGAAGGTTTTAGACTTGAATGTAAAGCAATGAAGAAAGTAAGAGAAGAGTATGGATTAACAAACGTATGGGCAATGCTTCCTTTTGTAAGAACTACATGGGAACTTAAGAAGGTAAAACAAATAATGGCGGAAGAAGGCCTAGTTCAAGATAATAGCTTTAAAATATGGATAATGGCAGAAGTACCATCTGTAGTATTTGAAGCAGAAGAATTTGCACAACTTGTAGATGGATTTAGTATAGGAAGCAATGACTTAACTCAACTTGTAATGGGAGCAGATAGAGATTCTGGTATATTAAACAATATGGGTTACTTTGATGAAAGAAATGAAGCAGTGAAAAGAGCTATTTCAATATTAATTAAAGCTGCACATAAACATGGAAAGACTATTTCAATCTGTGGTCAAGGTCCATCACAATACCCAGAATTTGCTGAGTTCTTAGTTCAACAAGGAATAGACAGTATGAGTGTAAACCCTGATACTGTAGCATATACAAGAAGATTAGTAGCTGGAGTAGAACAAAGAATGATCTTAAAGAAATTAAGAGAAGATAGATAAAATTTAATAAAATATTTTTCCTAAAGCCTTGTATTCAAAATGAATACAAGGCTTTTTCCATTTAGTATGTATTATTGTTTGACAAATGTTGAATAATAAGTATAGAAAAATGGAATGGAGGTTTTTGTATGACAAGAAGAATGAAAACTATGGATGGAAATGAAGCGGCTGCTTATATTTCCTATGCTTTCACAGAATTGGCAGCAATTTATCCTATTACTCCTTCTTCACCAATGGCTGAATTAGTTGATCTATGGTCTAGCCAAGGGAAGAAAAATATATTTGATCAAAGGGTTAAAGTAGTAGAGATGCAATCAGAGGCAGGTGCAGCAGGAACGGTTCACGGTTCACTGCAAGGAGGAGCCCTAACAACTACTTATACAGCTTCACAAGGGTTACTTCTTATGATTCCAAATATGTATAAAATGGCAGGAGAACTCCTTCCAGGAGTATTCCATGTAAGTGCTAGAGCAATAGCTACCCATGCACTAAGTATTTTTGGAGACCATCAAGATGTAATGGCTACTAGACAAACTGGATTTGCCCTATTATGTTCTAGTAGTGTTCAGGAAGTTATGGATCTGTCAGGTGTAGCCCATTTAAGCGCAATAGGTGGGAGAGTTCCTTTTTTACATTTCTTTGATGGTTTTAGAACTAGTCATGAGATACAAAAGGTTGAAGTTATAGAATATAATGAATTGGAAAAGTTAGTAGATTATAAAGCTATAGAAGAATTTAAAAATAGATCTTTAAATCCAGAGAGACCTGTAGTTAGAGGAACAGCACAAAACCCAGATATATATTTCCAAGGTAGGGAGATTTCTAATCCATACTATGAAAAATTACCAGGAATAGTAGAAAACTATATGAATAAGATAAATGATATTACAGGAAGAGATTATAAGCTATTTAATTATTATGGTCATCCAGAAGCTGATAGGCTCATAGTAGCTATGGGTTCTGTTTGTGAAACCATAGAAGAAACAATAGACTACCTGATTGAAAAAGGAGAAAAGGTAGGTCTCATAAAAGTTAGATTATATAGGCCGTTTTCAGTAAAACATTTCAAAGATGTTTTACCAGAAACAGTAAAAAGCATAGCAGTACTAGATAGAACAAAAGAGCCAGGGGCTTTAGGAGAACCGCTATACTTAGATGTAAGATCTGCTTTTTATAATTCAGATATAAAGCCTATAGTAGTAGGCGGTAGGTATGGACTTGGTTCAAAGGATACTGTACCAGCAGATATAATAGCTGTATATGAGAATTTAAAAAAGGATGCTCCAAAAGATCGATTTACTATATGTATAGATGACGATGTATCCCATACCTCATTAGAAGTGAAGGATTTTGTTGACACATCTCCAAAGGATACTATCAAATGTAAATTCTGGGGACTTGGATCTGATGGAACTGTAGGAGCAAATAAAATGGCAATAAAAATAATAGGGGACAATACATCATTATATGCTCAAGGATATTTTTCTTATGATAGCAAAAAATCAGGAGGAACAACTGTATCCCATCTGCGATTTGGAAAAACTCCAATAAAATCTACTTATTCAGTCCATGAAGCTGATTTTATTTCTTGTCACAATAAATCCTATATATATCATTACGATATTTTAAAAGGATTAAAAGATGGAGGAACTTTTGTTTTAAATTGTCCATGGGAAGAATACGAGTTAGATGAAAAACTTCCTAACTATGTAAAAAAATATTTAAAGGATCATAATATAAATTTCTATATAATAGATGCAGAAAGTATTGCTCAAGAGATTGGATTAGGCACAAGGATAAATATGATAATGCAATCTGCCTTTTTTAAATTAGCAAATGTAATTCCAATAGAAGAAGCAGTAAAATATTTGAAAGAGTTTATAGAGAAAACCTATGGTAAAAAGGGAGAAAAAATAGTAGAAATGAATAATAAGGCAGTGGATGAAGGGGTAAATGGTGTTGTCAAAGTAAATATACCAAAAAGTTGGGGAAAGATAGATGTACAAGAGGAAAAGGAAGAAATAAAAGATGAACCAGATTTTGTAAAGAGGATTCAAAGACCCATGGCGAAATTAGAAGGAGATAATCTACCAGTAAGTGCGTTTAAATATATGGAAGATGGAACTTTTCCAATGGGAACTACTGCTTATGAAAAGAGAGGTATAGCAGTACTTATTCCTCAATGGCAAACAGATAAGTGTATTCAGTGCAACCAATGTTCATTTGTTTGTCCCCATGCAGTTATAAGACCCTTTCTATTAGATGAAGAAGAGGTGAAAAATAAACCTGAGACTTTTGAAACGAAAAAAGCTGTTGGAAAGGGATTGGAAGGATTAGAATATAGAATACAAGTAAGTCCTCTTGATTGTACAGGATGTGGAAATTGTGCAGATATTTGTCCAGCACCAGGAAAAGCATTAGTAATGGTAAAGGCAGAAAAAGAAATTGAAAGACAGGTTGATAATTGGGAATATGCAGCCAATAATATTTCATATAAAGATAATCTAATGAGCAAGACTATGTTGAAGGGAAGTCAATTTTCCAAACCATTACTTGAATTTCATGGAGCTTGTGCAGGATGTGGAGAGACTGCTTATTTAAAGCTAGTAACTCAACTCTTTGGAGATAGAATGATGATAGCTAATGCTACTGGTTGCTCATCTATTTGGGGAGCTAGTGCTCCATCTATTCCTTATACAACTACTAAAGATGGTAGAGGTCCAAGTTGGGCAAATTCATTATTTGAAGATAATGCAGAATTTGGGCTAGGAATGTATCTAGCTGTAAAGCAGACAAGGGAAAAACTTGCAAGTCTAATGGAAAAAGGTATAGAAGAAAATATTAGCAATGAATGTACAAATATATTTAAAGAATGGTTAAATTATATGGATGATAGTGAAAAATCAAAAGAAGTATCTAATAAACTATTAAAGATTATTAGTAAACATGAGTATAATGGAAACTCAACTATTAAAAAAATACTTAAATTAAAAGATTTTCTGGCGAAAAAGTCACAATGGATAGTTGGAGGAGATGGTTGGGCATATGATATAGGATATGGAGGACTTGACCATGTAATTGCTACAGGAGAAGATGTAAATATTTTAGTATTTGATACGGAAGTGTATTCAAATACTGGAGGTCAGGCATCGAAATCTACACCTACAGCCTCAGCAGCTAAATTTGCTGCTTCAGGAAAAGTAACGAAGAAAAAAGATTTAGGAAGAATGGCTATGACTTATGGCTATGTATATGTGGCACAAGTGTCATTAGGAGCAAATATGAATCAAACCCTTAAAGCTATAAATGAGGCAGAGAGCTACAAAGGTCCTTCACTTATAATATGTTATGCTCCTTGTGTTGCTCATGGTATTAAGGTAGGTATGGGAAAAACTGTAGAGGAGGAGAAAAAAGCTGTAGAATCAGGTTATTGGCATCTTTATAGATATGATCCAAGATTAAAGGAAGAAGGGAAGAATCCATTTATATTAGATTCTAAAAAGCCAGAAAAACCTTTTAAAGATTTTATACTAGGAGAAGTAAGATACTCTCAAATAGAAAAAACATTTCCTGATTTAGCAGAAGAATTGTACGAAAAAGCTGAAAAAGATGCTTCTGAAAGATATGAAGTATATAAAAAGCTTTCAGAAAAATAATAAGAGCAAGGATATCCTTGCTCTTATTTTACTTCTGATTTTGTTCAACCCATTCTTTTGCTCTTACTACTCCTTCTAGGGTAGGAATTGGTACTCTTGATTCTGGCTTTAGTCCCTTAATATCATAGTAAGCTGCTGTTTTTTGATTTTCTATAGGGATAGACATTTTCTTTTCTTTAAATCTATTAATATTGATATTTAAATTTTTATCATTATTTTTAGTCATTCTATCCCTCCTCATAGTATATTATCTGTAGATATTTAAAAAATAAACTATAAGGTTTAAAACATATTTTATATTAAAATCCAGGAATTACAGCTCCATTGTATTTTTCTTCAATAAATTTCTTTGTTTTTTCGCTTTGAAGAGCTTTTATTAATTTTTGGAACTTTTCTTCTTTTTCTTCTCCAGCTCTTATAGCAATAATATTTGCATAAGGTGAATCTTTATCTTCTAGAATTAGAGCATCTTTTGTTGGAGTCAGACCTGCTTCAATAGCATAGTTTCCGTTGATTATAGCTCCATCTATATCTTTTAGTATTCTTGGTAGTTGAGCAGCTTCCATTGGTTTAAAAGAAAAGTTTTTAGGGTTTTCTTCTATATCTTTTTCTGTAGCTGCAAGACCAGCGTCTTTATTTAACTTAATCAATCCATGCTTTTCAAGAAGTAAAAGTGCTCTTCCGCCATTAGTAGGGTCATTAGGTATAGCTATAGTACCCCCTTCTTTAAAATCATCAATAGATTTATGATTAGAAGAATATAATCCTAAAGGTTCTATATGAATTTTTCCAAGAGATACAATATCGATATTACGTTCTTTTTTAAAATCGTTCATATAAGGTTCATGTTGAAAGAAATTAGCATCGATTTCTTTGTCAACTAAAGATAGATTAGGTTTTACGTAGTCTGTAAACTCTATTATTTCTAAGTTTACCCCTTCTTTTTCAAGATCATCTTTAATATTTTCTACTATTTCTCTATGTGGTACAGGATTTACTCCTATTTTTATAGTATTTTCACCACCCTTTTCCTTACCACATCCAGTAAGTAATGAAAAACTAAGAACTAAAATTAATAATAACAATAAAATATTTTTTTTCAAAATAAACTCCTCCTTTATTTTTTATCTATTGAAATAGCTATTTTATTTCCAAGGAATTGAATACCTTGAACTAAAATAATGATTATTATAACAGAAGCCACCATAATATTGGTTTCAAATCTATATAGTCCATACCTTATGGCTAAATCTCCTAATCCACCTCCACCTATTGCTCCTGCCATAGCTGAATATCCAATTAAGTTAATAATAGTTAGAGTAATTCCCATAACTAAGGAAGGCATAGCTTCTGGAATAAGCACTTTAAAAACTATTTGAGAAACTGTAGCTCCCATAGATAGACTGGCTTCAATTACTCCTCTATCTACTTCTTTTAAGGCACTTTCAATAACCCTAGCTACAAAAGGTGCTGCGGCAATTGAAAGAGGTACAATAGTTGCAGTAGTTCCAATAGTACTTCCTACAATTATTCTAGATAGTGGAAATACCAATATCATTAAGATAATAAATGGGAAAGAACGAAGAATATTTATTATTCCACTAAGTATTTGATTTAATAAGGGCTTCTCCCATATTCCACCTTTTTCTGTTATAATCAATAATATTCCTAATGGAAATCCTATAATTAAAGAAAATATAGTAGAAAAAAACACCATATATAATGTTTCAAGTAGTGAGGTAATTAAAAGTTCTAACATTAGATTACCTCCAGTCTTATGTTTTCTTTTCTAAGCCAATCTATAGCTTTTTCAATTTCCTTATCTTCACCTGAAATTTCTAGTACTAGATTTCCTATACTTGTACTTATCAATTCATTAATATTTCCTGAAAGAATGTTTACGTCTATATCAAATTGTTTTATCATTTTAGAAACAATAGGTTTTTTGGCGTTTTCTCCAACGAAACTAAGTCTTAAAATTTTATTTCCAGGTTTTCTTGTATAATTTATTTCTTCTTGAGAATTTATTTTTAAAGTAGAAATAAATTCCGTAGCAGTCTTAGTTTTGGGATTAGCGAAAATTTCCTCTACTGTATTAAGTTCAATTATTTCTCCATCTTCAATAATAGCGACCCTATCACAAATATCTTTTATAACTTCCATTTGATGAGTTATAAGTACAATAGTTAAGCCAAGCTCTTTCCTAATTTTATTTAATAATTCTAATATAGACTTAGTAGTTTTTGGATCTAATGCAGAAGTTCCTTCATCACTTAAGAGTATCTTTGGATTATTAGATAATGCTCTAGCAATAGCCACTCTTTGTTTTTGTCCCCCACTTAATTGGGAAGGATATGCAAATTTTTTATCTTTAAGGTCAACATATTCTAAAAGAGTGTTAATCCTTTTATCTATTTCATCTTTTTTTAATCCTTCTAATTCTAAAGGAAAAGCAATATTTTGATAAACATTTTTTGAAGATAGAAGGTTGAAATGCTGAAAAATCATCCCTATATCTTTTCTTGTTTTCCTTAAATCTGTATTATCTAGATTAGTGATTTCTTTTTCATCGATAAAGATTTTTCCATTAGTAGGCTCTTCAAGTCTATTTAAACATCTAATTAGTGTGGATTTTCCAGCACCACTTAAGCCAATTATTCCAAATATTTCTCCTTTCTTAATTTCAATATTAATGTTCTTTAAAGCATAGATTTCCTTATTATTATTTTTATATGTTTTAGACAGTTCTTCTACTTTTATCAATAAAACTCACCCCTTTAATTAATTGCCACACTAAACTATTTTATATATAAAAAGCCTTTTTACTCAGGTTTTTATGCAATAAAAAAACCTCTTCAAGAAGAAAGAGGCAAAATCCTCTCTCATCTTCCGGTTAATACCGCAGGAATTAGCACCTTGCAAACTAATGCAGGCTGCCGGGCTTCATCGGGCCAGTCCCTCCACCACTCTAGATAAGAGTTTATCATTATTTTCATATATTCATTTTCAAATCTAACTTTAGATTACATTTTATTATTAAACTTATATTTTGTCAAGGAAATATGGATATTATATTATTTTATATTGTTATATCTAGATTCTAATAATTCATATATTTCTTCAGGAGTTCGCCCTTTAGCTTCAATTACTGGTACCTGTGGATTTTCATAAGTTGTTCCATTAGTACTTAAAACATCTATTCCAGAAACAATTACTGCACTATATTCATTAGAATTTATTTTATCTAAATTTTTATTTTGATGAAGTGTATAAACATCATATCCAGAATCCTTTAAAAAGTCTATAAAAGGAGTTAAATTGTTTTCAACAACTACTTTTTTATTCAAATTATGACCTCCACTGAAATTATTATTTCCACTTTTCTATTTTAATATTTAAGTTCTTTTTTACCATGAATAAATCTACACATATCAAGCCAAAATATTAAAGGCTGAAAAAATATAAAGAAAAGAAAGGAGAAATCTTATGGCTTTAAAAAACACTTTGAATTTAGGTAATATAAATCAACAAGAACTTCAAAGTATAAGGGAAATTGCTAGTAGTCATCAAATGATGGCTACAAAGTTTGATTTTTATTCTAATCAATGTCAAGATCAACAGTTAAAACAATTATTTAAACAATCAGGCCAAGATGCTCAAACTACTGCTACAAATTTAACGAATTCATTATAAATATAGGAGGTATATTATGCAAGAAAAAGATATGGTAGCCGATATATTATCTGGTACAAAGGCAAGTATAGATAGTTATTCAAAAGCTATAACAGAATGTGCTAACCAACAACTTAGAAGCACATTACAACAACTTAGAAATGAAGCAGAACAATTTCAATATCAATTATTCCAAATAGCAGAACAAAAAGGTTATTATACTCCAGCACCAACAGCAGATCAACAATCTATTCAAGAAGTTAAAAATGGACTAAGTGGTGGAACTACAGGAATGAAATAGTTAAAAGGACTCCAAATGGAGTCCTTTTAAAATTAAAAATTATTGACAAAAAACTTTAAATATGATATTGTAAATAAAAATAAATAGGGCCTTTAAACTGATCCTGTGAGATCGGAAAGGGAAGCGTAAAATAGCCTTGCTATATCTATGCCTTCCTTTAAGGAAGGTTTTTTTATGCTCTTTGGCCCGTTTCTTTTAAATTAGTCCAGAGAGGCTAAAAAAGGAGGGAATAAAATGTTAAAAGGTAGACATTTAATTGGTTCAGAAGATTTTACAATAAGGGAATTAGAAGAAATATTTAAATTAGCAGATGAGATAATAGAAGATCAAGATAGTTTTTTAGATTCTTGTCATGGAAAGATATTAGGAACTCTTTTTTATGAACCTAGTACTAGAACTAGATTGAGTTTTGAATCTGCTATGTTAAGGCTTGGAGGTAATGTAATTGGTTTTTCAGAAGCAGCTTCAAGTTCTGTAAAGAAAGGTGAAAGTATTCCAGATACAGTAAGAACTGTAGGTTCTTATGCAGATATTATAGCTATGAGACATCCAAAAGAAGGAGCACCTAGATTGGCTTCTTTTTATTCACCAGTCCCTATCATAAATGCTGGAGATGGTGGACATCAACATCCAACTCAAACACTTACCGATCTTTTAACTATTAGAAATACAAAAGGTCAATTTTCAAATTTAACCATTGGACTTTGTGGAGATTTGAAATTTGGAAGGACTGTCCATTCACTTATAAAAGCTCTTTCAAAATATGAAAATAATTCATTTGTATTGATTTCTCCTCAAGAA
This sequence comes from Clostridiaceae bacterium, assembly GCA_019391515.1. Classification (GTDB taxonomy): domain Bacteria; phylum Bacillota; class Clostridia; order Tissierellales; family Sporanaerobacteraceae; genus Anaerosalibacter. Next base: position 25,898 of record JAHXQP010000020.1, read on the forward strand.
TTAAAAATACCCGATTATATAAAAAGTGACGTATTAGATAAAAACAATATAAAATATATTGAAGTTGAACGATTGGAAGATGTTATGTCTAGTTTAGATATATTGTATATGACTAGGGTTCAAAAAGAACGTTTTTTCAATGAGGCAGATTATATAAGACTTAAAGATAGTTATATACTAGATTCTAAAAAAATGGATTTAGCAAGAAAGGATTTAATAGTATTGCATCCACTGCCAAGAGTTAATGAAATTAGTTATGAAGTAGATACTGATCCAAGGGCTTGTTATTTTCAACAGGTTAATTTTGGCATGTACGTAAGAATGGCTTTAATGCTAAAACTTTTGGGGGTGAGATAATGCTTTATATAGATAGTATTGTAAATGGTATAGTCATAGATCATATAAAAGTAGGATATGGTTTTAAAATATTTAATTATCTAGGCTTAAATAATGTTGATTGTAGGGTTGCTTTAATTATGAATTCACCTAGTAAGAAGTGCGGAAAAAAGGACATGATAAAAATTGAAAATGTTATGGACTTAGATTTAACTATGTTGGGTTTTATAGATCCAAACATTACAGTTAATATAATTGAGAATGAAAAAATAAAAGAAAAAATCAGTCTTTCTCTGCCAGAAAAAATTGAAGGAGTAATAAAATGTAAAAATCCTAGATGTGTAACTTCTACAGAGCGAAATATAAAGCATATCTTTGTCCTTACAGATGAAGAAAAAGGGATATATAGATGCCAGTATTGTGATCATATTTATGATACTTGGGAGGAATAGATATGAAATTACTTTTAAAGGGAGCTAAAGTCATTGATTATAATAAAGAATTTAAAGGTGATATTTATATTGAAGATGGTAAAATTTTAGACTTTGGTCCTGACTTGAATTATGATTGTGAAATTATTAATTGTAATGGTTTAGTAGTTATGCCGTCTTTTATAGATTTGCATACCCATTTTAGAGATCCAGGCTTCACCTATAAAGAGGATTTATACACAGGGAGTAAGGCTGCATTAAAGGGAGGATATACCTTTGTAAATCTTATGGCTAATACAAATCCAATATGCAGTAGTATGGAAGTGGTAAATTATGTGCTGGAAAAATCTAAAGAATTAGATTTAATAGATATTCATCAAACTATTTCTATAACAAAAGACTTTGATGGAAAGACTTTAGAGCATATAGATAGCCTAGGAAAAGAAGTTAGATTTTTATCTGATGATGGAAAAGGAGTCCAGGAAAGTGTAGTAATGTATAGAGCCCTTAAAAAGGCTAAGGAAAAGAATTTAACTCTTATAGCCCATGAAGAAGATGAGGGGATAGTTGGTGTTGATAGTAGACTTTCAGAAAATATAATGACTTTTAGAGATATAGAACTTGTGAGGGGGACAAGGGCTAAACTTCATTTGGCCCATGTAAGTACAAAGGAAGCTATAGAGGGGATAGTTAAAGGGAAAGAAGAAGGGTTACCTATTACATGTGAAGTAACCCCACACCATATATCACTTTATGATAACCCTTATAAAGTAAACCCACCTATAAGGAAAAAAGAAGATGTATCAGCACTAATAGAAGCTATAAAAGCTGGATATGTAGATGCAATAGGGACAGATCATGCCCCCCATAGTGTGGAAGATAAAAAGAATGGAGCTTGTGGAATATCAGGTTTAGAAACGGCTTTTTCAATATCTTATACTACATTAGTTAGAGGTGGACATATATCCCTTAACAAGCTATCAGAAATAATGTCAGCAAATCCAGGAGAAATTGCAGATATAAACAAAGGTAGAATAGAAGTAGGTTATGATGGGGATTTAGTATTATTAGATTTAAATAAAGAATTTAAAATAGATAGTGAGAACTTTGTCTCTAAAGGGAAGAATACTCCTTTCAATGGAGAAAAGTATTGGGGCGAAATAATAGCCACTATAAAAAGTGGAAAAGTAAAATATAATGGAGGGATAGAAGTTGATTATAGATAGATTATATGAAGAGGTAGAAAGAAAAGGGAATGTATGTGTAGGGCTAGATACCAAATTAGAATATGTTCCATCTACTATGAAAAACAGCTATCACTCAGTAGATGATATATTGTTCTATTTCAATAAAAGGATAATAGACGCAACTATAGATATAGTACCTTGTTATAAAGTTCAAATTGCTTTTTATGAAGCTCATGGACTAAATGGAATGTTGGCTTATAAAAAAACTTTGGACTATATAAGAGATAGAGGTGCTATAGCTATAGCAGATATTAAAAGAGGAGATATTTCTTCAACTGCAAAGGCCTACGCTAAGGCCCATTTTGAAGGGGATTTTGAAAGTGACATTATTACTTTAAATCCGTATATGGGATTTGACAGTGTTATTCCTTATCTTGATTATGTGAAAAATAACGAGAAAGGATTGTTTATACTTCTTAGAACTTCAAATGAAGGAGCAAAGGATATTCAGTATTTAAATATAGATGGTAAAGAAAAAATATATAACTATGTTGGAGATAAAATTAAAGAAATAGCTTCTAAATATGTGGGAAAATGTGGCTATAGTTCTATAGGAGCGGTAGTTGGTGGCACCCACTTAGAAGAGGCAGATGAAATTAGGAACAGATTGGGAAATATATTTTTCCTAATACCAGGATATGGAGTACAAGGTGGAAGTGGTAGTGATGTAGCTTCTTACTTAAAAAATGGAAATGGTGGAGTAGTCAATTCTTCTAGAGGGATAATTACATCTTACAAAAAATATGAAGATGGAATAGAAAAGCTTGATTATTATGTTAGAAAAGCTGCCTTAGATATGAAGGAGGATATACTTAGTGAAACCAAAACAATGTAATGGAAAGGTACTATCAAATATTAAAATATTAGACAATATATATGAAATGAAATTAACTGGAGATTTTCAAGGGAATCCTGGACAGTTTTACATGCTTAGAAGTTGGGATAAAGAGCCTTTTTTATCAAGACCCCTTAGTATTTGTAATATAGAAGGAAATTTATTGACTTTTTTATATGAAGTAAAGGGGAAAGGGACAGATATATTTTCTAAACTTAGAGAAGGGAATGTACTTAATCTATTGGGTCCTTTAGGAACGGGTTTTCCATTAAATAATGAAGGTAAAATTGGAGTAGTAGCAGGAGGAATAGGTATAGCTCCAATGATCTACCTATGTAAAAGTCTAAAGAATGATATAGATTTTTATGGAGGATTTAGAGAAAAACCCTTTTATATGGATACAATAGGGAAAAATGTAAATAAGCTGTATATTTCAACAGATAGCGGAAAAGAAGGTTACAATGGCTTTATAACAGATATATTTAATCCAGAAGAATATTCTGTAGTTTATACATGTGGTCCAATGCCTATGATGTCAAAAGTGAAAAATATTTGTGAGGAAAAGAATGTACCCCTATATATTTCTATGGAAAAACGTATGGCTTGTGGTGTAGGAGCATGTCTTGGTTGTAGTATAAAGACTACCTCTGGAATTAGAAGAGTATGTAAAGATGGTCCAGTATTTAGAGGAGAGGAGATTATTTTTCATGACTAGTGTAGAAATGTTTGGAATAAAGTTTAAAAATCCTGTTATTACTGCTTCGGGCACCTTTACCAGAGATTATGAAGACTTTTTTCCACTATCAAAATTAGGGGGAATATGTACAAAAGGATTGACTTTAAATGAGAAAGAAGGAAATAGTGGAGTTAGAATACATGAAACTACGGGAGGACTTTTAAATAGTATAGGTCTTCAAAATCCAGGTGTAGATAGATATATTTCTAAAGAGCTTCCTCATATGGAAAAGTACGATACAGTAATTATTGCTAACGTAGGGGGAAGTACTATGGAAGAATATGTAAGGACTGTCGAAAAATTAAACAATACTAATATACATATAATAGAGTTGAATATTTCTTGTCCTAATGTAAAAGAAGGTGGAATGGCTTTTGGTATAAAATCTGATATAGCTTTTAAAGTAGTTAGCGAAGTAAAAAAGGTATGTAAAAAGCCATTAATAGTTAAGCTTTCACCTAATGCAGAGAATATTTTGGATATGGCTTATAAATGTTGTGAGGCAGGAGCAGATGGGCTTTCACTTGTAAATACTTTTAGCGGAATGGCAATAGATATAAAAAATAGGAAACCTGTGTTTGATAATACAATTGCAGGGTTATCTGGTCCTTGTATTAAACCAATTGCATTAAGAATGGTTTACGAAGTTAGTAGGATTGTCAATGTACCTATAATTGGAATTGGTGGAATTGTAGACTATAAGGATGCTTTAGAATACATAATGGCTGGAGCTTTAGCAGTACAAGTGGGAAGTGGAAATTTTATGAAGCCAGATATATGCTTAGACATAATAAATGGTATAGAAGAATTCATGGAAAAAGAAAATATAAAATCTCTTGAAGAAATAAGAGGTATTGCTAGGAGGTATTAAATATGTTGATTGATTTACTTAAAAAAACAGAAGCTTTATTGGAAGGTCATTTTTTACTTTCATCAGGGAAACATAGTGATAGATATGTACAATGTGCAAAACTACTTCAATATCCAGACAGTGCAGAAAAAGCTATAGGTATAATAGTGGAAAAACTTAAAGACATAGACTTTGATGTAGTAGTAGGACCAGCTATGGGAGGGGTTATTGTTAGCTATGAACTAGGGAGACAAACTGGAAAGCCTGCTATATTTACAGAAAGGGTAGAGGGAAAGATGGCTTTAAGAAGAGGATTTAAGATAGAAGAAGGGCAAAGAGTTCTTATAGCAGAAGATGTAGTGACTACAGGGAAATCTTCCTATGAAACTATACAGGAAATAGAAAGATTAGGAGGAGAAGTAGTAGGTATTGCATGTATTGTAGACAGAACTAATAAAGTATTGGATATACCAATATATGGAGGAACAAAACTAAAAATAGATACTTATGATGAAGAAAATTGTCCACTATGCAAAAGTGGAATCCCATATAAAAAATTGGGAAGCAGAAATCTTAAGAAATAGGTGCTCATTTACAGAGTACCTATTTTTTTATGGTATTTTTATCATAATTAATGCAAGATTAACCCATACTATTAAATAGAATAATTTAAAAAAGGGTGTTTATATATTGATTTCAAAAGATATAGATAAAAATAAAGAGAGATTAATAAAAGAATTTAATAATACATCTGATCTTGTAGCATATGAATTTAGGACTAATTCTAATTTGAAAATAATTATAAGCTATTTAGAAGGTTTTATTGATAAGAATACATTGGATAGAGATGTTTTAAAACCAGTGATAACTAGATTAGAAAGTTATAATGATCTAAAGAAGATTATATTTGTTTCTGGTATAAAGGAAATAAATACTTTTGAAGAAATTATAGAAGAAATAGTATCTGGAAGTTTGATTTTATTTATTCAAGGTTGTAAAGAATGTTTTTCTATAGATTTAAGACATTGGGAAAAAAGGTCTATTGAGGAAGCTGATTCAGAGGCAGTAGTTAGAGGACCTAAAGAAGGATTTATTGAAGATATATCAACTAATAAGATGCTTCTTAGAAGAAAGATTAGAAATCCAAATTTAGTTTTTGAAAACTATATATTAGGGGAGCAAACTGAAACAGAAATTTCAGTTGCTTATATTAAAAATATTGTAAATGAGGACGTTTTAGATAAAGTAAAAAAAAGAGTCCAAGATATTAATACAGACTCCATATTAGAATCTGGCTATATAGAGAGTTATATAGAAGATAGCCCTTATAATATAGTATCTACCATAAGTAATACTCAAAAGCCTGATATAGTTGCTGGAAAAATATTAGAAGGAAGAGTGGCAATATTTTGTGATGGGACTCCTCATGCTTTGATTATTCCTCGTTTATTTATAGAAAATATACAGGTAAGTGAAGATTATTATTCAAGAATTTATATAGCAACTTTTTTAAGAATGTTAAGATTTTTTGCTTTATTCTTAGGTATTTTATTGCCAGGTTTATATGTTGCACTTCAAACATTTCATCAGGAGATGATTCCTACAGTTTTATTAATAACAATGGCTGGTGCTAGAGAAGGAGTTCCTTTACCTTCAGTATTAGAAGCTCTTTTAATGACCGTAATGCTTGAGCTTATAAAGGAGTCGGGAGTTAGGCTGCCTAAAGCAGTAGGTTCGGCAGTAAGTATTGTTGGAGCCTTAGTACTAGGGCAAGCAGCTGTTGAAGGTGGTATAGTTAGTGCACCAATGGTTATAGTAATAGCTATTACAGCAATAGCAGAGTTCGCTGTCCCAGCTCTTACAGAAGTAATGATTTTATATAGATTATTTCTTATTGTACTTGGTGGATTTATGGGGCTATATGGAATTACCTGTGGATTAGTAGTAATTATTATAGGAGCAGTTTCATTGGATCCTTTTGGTATTCCTTATGGTTATCCTATTGCTCCATTAGATAAAACAGGACTTAAAGACTTTATTATAAGGTTTCCCCTTTGGAGTATGAAAAAAAGGCCTGGATATTTAGTAAAGAAGAATAGAATAAGACAAAGAAACGTACGAAAGAAGTGATAGAATGAAAAAAAAGTCTGTTTTACTTATCTTTATTTTATGTCTTACTTTAATTATAACAGGTTGTTGGAATTCTAGAGAATTAAATACTTTAGGAATTGCTACCGTCATAGGAATAGACTGGGAGGATGAAAAAATATTAGTTACTATAGAAGTTATAAATCCTAGGCCAGTAAAGGCAATGTTGGAAGCTAAGCCAGCGGATTTAGTTCTATATGTTCAAGGAAGAGGAGATACAATTTTTGGTGCTCTTAGAAATATATCTTTGAAATTTGACAGAAGGATTTTTGTATCTCAAAACAAAATATTTATATTTGGTGAAGAGTTTGTTAAGAAAGGTTTTATTAATCATATAGACGTGCTACAAAGAGATCATGAGTCTAGAGAAACAGCGTATATACTAGTAGCAAAAGAGAAAAAAGCTACAGATATTATGGGAGTTCATGAGGCGGTAGAAGAGATTTTAGGAATGTATATGGAAGATATTATTGAAAATAAAAAATTTAACCCTAAAGGAGTTGATGTTAATTTATCAGAATACTTAAAATATTATTATGACTCTGGGAGACAGCCTATTTTAGGAGTAGTAGATAGGAAAGAGAAGAATGCAATTAAAAAAGCTGATACACATGAAGGAAAAAAAGAGTATGAATTAGTAGTAGAAGGTTGTTCCATATTTAATAAGGAAAAATTATCTGGTTATTTGAATGGCGAAGAAACTAGAGCTTTAAATTTTGTAAGAAATGAGGTAAAAGGGGGGGAGATTGAATTTCCTACTCCAGTAAAAAACGTAGATCATTATAGCACACCTACCCCTAGTATTAAAGATTCATCAAGTGCTATAAATACGCCAAATAGGAGTAAAAGTGTTCTTGAAATAATTAAAAGCAAAACTAAAAGTGATGTAGAAATTAAAAATGGGAAATTTATATTAAAGACAAAAGTTAAGATGAGAGGAATGCTAGGAGATGTAAGTGGAGATATCGATATATCAAATGAAGAAACAATAAAGTTAATTGAGGAGTCTTGTTCAAAACAAGTTAAGGAGGAAATTGAAAACAGTATAAAAAAAGTGCAGAAAAATTATAAAACAGATGTATTTGGATTTGGAACTTTAGTGCATAGAAAGTACCCAAAAGAATGGCGTCGTATAAGTTCTGATTGGAACAATATATTTTCACAAGCTGATGTTCAGGTAGAAGTAGAAACCAATATAATTAGAACAGGTCTTGTGAATACATCCACTAATAAGATAAAGGGAGAATAATATGAAAGATAATGTTAGAATAAGTTCATATCAAGCAATTTTATTAATTATTGCTTTTAGAATTGTTCTTGCTTTTTCCTATCAACCAGCTATAAATGCACCACCAGGTAATCAAGATAATTGGATAATGATATTTTTATCAACAATTTATAGTATAATATTATGTGTGCCTATGCTAATTCTGAGCAATAAATTTAGGGATTTTACATTAATAGAATATATGAAATTAATATATGGGAGAATATTAGGAAAAATAATAGGATTTTTTTACTCGATGGTTTTTCTATTATTTACGATTATATTTGTTTCTATTTTAGTTGAGATATTAGATTCTACCATGTTCCCAGAAACTCCTACATGGGTTACAGCATCTATGATGTTAATAACTTGCATTTATATTTCATATAAGGGATTAGAGAGCATTGGAAGAGGTGCAGAAATATTTGTTCCTTTAATATTAGTAGTTATTGCTGTTATAATTATATTGGGAATAAATGTTTTAGATTTTGGCGTTTTTTTACCTATACTAAGTGATTCATCTTTTAAAGATATAAATATAGGTGCAATAGAAATTGGAACTAAGTTTGTAGATATTTTGATTTTAGCAATGCTTGCACCTTACTTAGATAAAAGAGAAAATTTAAATAAGATTTTTATAAAGTCTTTAATTTATTCTATTTTAATAGTAGTTTCGATGATAATAGTTTCTCAAGCTGCATTAGGAATAGAACAAGCCAAACATGCTAATTTTCCTTTTTTTACCTTTGCTAGACTTATAAATGTTTTCGAGATAGTACATAGAATTGAATCAATTTATGTCGTAGCTTGGATTACAAGCAATATTGGCAAAATAACAGGATATTTATTTTTTACTACTGTATCTTTAGGCCAAACATTTAGGAAGGGAGAAAATAAGGTATATATAATTCCTGTGTCTATAATTGTTTTTATATCATCAGTTTTAATAAAGGATAGACGTTCTATTTTAGCAGCTAAAGAACCTTTGAATAAAATAACACTATTTATAGCTTTAACTTCTATATTTATTATCCCTATGATAGCTTTAATAGTATATTTTTTTAGAAGAGACAGATTGAAAGATAAAATTAGTGCTAAATAATTACTTTATAGGGAGAATTATATTAAAATTAGTTCCTTTGCCTAAAATACTTTCAACGGTTATTTTTCCTCCATGAGCTTCTACTAAGGATTTTGCAATAGTAAGGCCTAATCCTGATCCATCATTTTCTTTATTTGTATGGTTATTGGATCTGTAAAATCTATTGAAAATATTTGGTAGGTCTTCTTTATGAATACCTATTCCATTATCTTTAAATTCAATATGAACACAATTTTTATCTTCTCTAAGATTTAATACTATTTTTCCATCTTTATCTAGATACTTATAAGAATTAGATATCAAATTATATATTATTTGCTTAAATTTATCTTTATCTGCTAACATAGTTACATTTGGTTCAATTTTAGTTATGATTTCATAACCACTTTTTTTAAATATAGGTTTAAAAGATTCTGTTATTTTTTCAAGCTCATTAGAAACATTAAAATAAGATTTACTTAAATTAAGTTCAAGCTCTTCTAATCTTGAAATATCTCTTAGCTCATTTACTAATTTCGTAAGATGATCAACTTCTTCATGAAGTATTAAAAGGTTTTTTTCATCTGTTTTCCATATTCCATCAATCAAGGCTTCTATATGGGTTTGCAAAGTAGTTAAAGGGGTCCTAAGTTCATGAGATATATCAGAAGTAAATTTTTTTCTAAAGTTATCTTGTTTTTGTAATGTTTCTCCTAGATAATTTATAGAATTAGCTAAATCTTTAATTTCCTTTGTATTTGTATTAATATTAGAACGAGAAGAAAGATCTCCTTTTCTCATTTTATTAGCTGTATCTGTGATGTTAATAATAGGATATGAAAGCTCTTTTGAAAGTACTATACTTATTATAAAACCTATCAAAATAGTAATAAAAGTTGACATTAGAAAAGATTTAGATAGTGTTTCTTTAAATATTATGGCGCTTTCTGTTAGGTATGACTTATCCATATATCCAATTATTAAAGTTCCAATTTTATTGTTATTATCATAGAGAGGATATTCCTTTTCAATATAGTTTCCTTCTATAATACGAGGTTTTCTCATATTTCTCATCATTCTTCTATGATGATCCATGTGGTTGTTATGTGAATTGCAAACTGTTTTTCCTGTATCATTTTTTATTTCAATATAAACTCCTTCCAAAGAAGATAATTTTGAAATATCTTCTTCGTTAAGATAAGGTCCTTTTGTTTTATATAGATTTTCTACTATGTCTTTAACTTTTTTTAGTTTTGTATTTTGTTCTTCAATTAGGTAGGTTTCAAATTTTTTATTTATCATATAATTGGACACAAAACTAGTTATAACAATTGAAATAATAATAGATAAAAGTAGGGTAAATACTATTCTCTTAGTTAATGACATATTTTAATCACCTCCAAACTTATAGCCTACTCCATAAATAGTTAATATATATTTAGGTTCTTTAGGATTGTCTTCGATTTTTTGCCTTATATTTTTAATATGAGTATCTATAGTCCTATCAAAACCTTCATAATCGATGCCAAAAGCTTTTTCTATAAGCTGTTCTCTACTGAAAACTTGCCCAGGATTAGCTAGAAGGGCAGATAATATTTTAAACTCATTTGCAGTTAACGATAGAATTTTTCCATCTTTCTTTACTTCCATTTTATTTATGTCTACTTCTAAATCCTTATTATTAAAAGATACTTTTTCAAATAGTGGATTAGAATCTCTATAACTTCTTCTTAGGAGAGCTTTAACTCTACTAACCAGTTCTCTTGGACTAAAAGGTTTTGTAATATAGTCATCAGCACCAATGGCTAATCCCTCTATTTTATCGTCCTCATCTACTTTGGCTGTAAGCATGATAATAGGAATGTCTGAATAAGTTCTTATATGATTACATACCTTCTCTCCAGAAATTATAGGTAACATTAAGTCTAGTATAATAAGATGAAAAGTTTCAGAATTAAATAAATCAAGAGCTTCTTTTCCGTCTATAGCAGTTTTTACTTCAAATCCTTCTTTTTCGAGATATGCTTTAACTACATCAAGTATTCTTTTTTCGTCTTCTACTACTAATATTTTTTTATTATTCACAAAAATCACCTCAATTATATATTACCCAATGTAAGAACAAGAAAAGCGGAGATTTATCTCCGCCTAATCTTTTATATGCTATTATCTTGCGATCTATTATTTCTAATAAGCTTTATTGCTAATGATATTAGTATTGCCCAAAATATAATTTTACTTATGGGCCCAAAAATGGGACTCCAAAAACCTCCCATTAATCCATATCTGGCTCCATAACAAAACATATATAAACCCTCCCTAAGTACTTTTAGCATAATTATAACCCTAGATTATGAAGCAATTATGAAGACAAATTTCTTCATAATTGCTCTATAATTTAATACTATAATAAGATTAAATAAAAATTCAAATATATTATATAGGGAGGAGATAGAATTGAAAAAGACATTACTTGTTTTAGGAGTTCTTTTGGTTCTTGCAACAACTTTTGTTTATGCTCAAAGTGAAGGAGATATTAAGCTACTATCAAAGCCAAGTTATACTTATAATGATAATATAGAAGAATATCAAAATGATATGAGAGAATGGCATAGAGATAAAATTGAATATAATAGGGATAGAGTTAATGAAAATTTAAAGGAAGGAAGAATTACTAAAGAAGAAGCGGAAAAATGGCATGAACACTTCGATTATATGGAAAAATGGCATGATGAAAATGGACTTTACCCAGGCTCATGTCATGGAGGAAGAAGAGGATATAGAAATGGAATGATGGGAAGATATGAAAACAGGTAGACATTGTCTATCTGTTTTTTTATATCTTCATAAATTATATTTAACTTAAATTGCCAGGGATTTGATACTGGATTGTAACCATTTATATAGGTATAGATACTATAATATTATATATTGAGATATTTAATCAAGAAATGTTGGAGGCATGAAATGAAAAGGAGAAGAGGAAGAAGGAGAAAACTTAGAGTAGCTAATAAAATAAGGTTTGCTTTTTCATTGACTTTAATTATTGGAGTTATTTTCATTTTAAGTTTTTCTGTAAAGACAATCTTCAACAAAGAAGATAAAAATAAAGTTGCTCCAAAGGTAGAAAAATCAATTTGTTCTATAAAAGATTCTGAAGTTAAAACAAAAAGCAAATCAGAAAAAGAAAAAAGTCTTAAAAGTAATGTAAAAGAAGCAGAAGAAACTCCTATATTTAAAGATAAAGAAGTTATTGAAAAGAAAAAAGACAGTGGAAATAAAAACTATAATTTTAAAGGGATTTTTAAAGATAGTTTATTTATAGGAGATTCAATTACTGATAGTTTATCTGCATATGAAGTATTGGATGAAAGAAATGTTATTGCTAAACTAGGTCTTACAGCAGTGGGTGCTCAAAAGGAAGTTATTAATATTGGTGAAGGAAACTTTTCAAAGGTATATATATTATTCGGAATGAATGATATTCTCATGGGTATTAGCGATGAAAAGTTCACACAAAATTATATGGATTTAATACATATAATTCAGAAAAAGCTACCAAATGCTGACATATATGTCCAATCTATTCTTCCTGTTTCACCAAAGGTTCAAAATAAAAAACCTGCATTGAATAATTTAAAAATAAAAGAGTTTAATTCTGCATTAGTTAGAATGTGTAAAGATGAAGGAATAAATTATATAAATCTAAGGCCTATATTAAAGGGAAAAGAAAATTTATTTGAACCAGATGGAATACACCTTAAATATGCCTTTTATAAACAATGGTTAAATTATATTATAAATAATAATTCACAGCAATAAGATTAATTAAAGGAGGAATATTATATGAAGAAATTATTTGGAGGTAGAACTAAGAGTATTTTTATTATTGCTATTTTGATATTTTGTATATCAATTATTTCAACAGGTTGTTCTTCTAAGAAAGAAGTAAAAGAAATTTCCATTGATGATGTAGTTGGGAAAATTAAAAATGAAGCAGATATGTCTAATTTAAAAGAAGGAGATAGTGATAAGCTTAAAAAACTTTATGATATTAGTGATGATGAAGTCGAAGAATTTTCATTACATATAGCTATATCAAATATTAAGGCTGATGAGTTATTAATATTAAAGGTTAGAGATGAAAAAGATTTATCTAATATAGAGGATAAAATCAACAAAAGAATAGAAAATCAGTCTGAAAGTTTTAAAGACTATCTTCCAGATGAATATTATTTAATAGAGAAGCATGTACTAAAGGCAAATAATAACTATATACTATTTGCAGTATCAAAAGATGCGGAAAAAATAGAAGGTATATTCAATGATGTATTTAAATAAACAATAAATACTCCTAAGGTGGTGGACAGGGTTTGGTTTTTAGCAGTTTAATATTTATTTTTGTATTTTTACCTTTAGTGTTAGCAGTATATTATATTAGTCCCAGAAAGATAAGAAACCTTGTCTTTTTCATAGCTAGTCTAATATTTTATGCTTGGGGAGAGCCGATATATATATCTATTATGCTTTTCTCCACAGTATTTGATTATTTTAATGGATTATTTATAGATAAGTATAGAGAAAATAAGAAAATTGCAAAATTAGTTTTAGTTAATTCATTAGTTGTAAATTTAGGAATTCTTTGTTTCTTTAAATACTATGGATTCATAGTTAATAATACAAACAATTTTTTTAATATGAGTATAAAGACCATAGAATTACCTCTTCCCTTGGGAATCTCTTTTTATACATTTCAAACCTTGTCATATACAATAGATGTATATTTAGGTAAAGTTAAGCCACAGAAAAATATTATTTCTTTCGGTACTTATGTATCCATGTTTCCTCAGTTAGTGGCAGGGCCAATAGTTAGATATAGTGATGTAGCTTTAGAGTTAGAAAATAGGCATGAAAGCTTCAAATTGTTTGGGGAAGGGGCAGAATTATTTATTATAGGATTATCTAAGAAAGTACTTCTTGCAAACAATATAGGAATACTTTGGGATAGTATAAAAGCTGCCCCTATAAGTGAGCTCTCAGTTATTTCCGCATGGCTTGGAATAATAGCTTTTACATTTCAGATATATTTTGATTTCAGTGGGTATTCTGATATGGCTATAGGATTAGGCAAAATGTTTGGATTTAATCTTATGAAAAACTTTGATTATCCCTATATCTCTAAAAGTGTAACTGAGTTTTGGAGAAGGTGGCATATTTCTCTTGGTTCTTGGTTTAGGGAATATGTATATATACCTCTTGGTGGCAATAGAGATGGGAGAGTAAAACAATATAGAAACTTATTTATAGTATGGTTCCTAACAGGACTTTGGCATGGAGCAAATTGGAACTTCATTTTGTGGGGATTATATTATTGTGTATTTTTGATCATAGAAAAAACTTTTTTACAAAAATGGTTAAAAGATAAACCAGTATTTATCAGTCATATATATACTATTTTAGTAATAATAGTAGGATGGGTATTTTTTGAATTTGAAGATATAGATAAAGGTATAAGTTTTATTAAAACTATGTTCGGATTTGGTAATAGCCTACTTTATGATAGCAAAGCTATTTACTATTTATATACCAATGCATTACTATTTATAGTATTAGCCATATGTTCTACACCAATCATTGGTTTAGGAATGAAAAGATTAAAAGATAGCTTAAAATTTAGAGGGAATATAATTATACCTATAATATTTATGGTGCTATTATTTATATGTACGGCTTATCTTGTAGATGAAAGTTATAATCCTTTTCTATATTTTAGGTTTTGATGAAAAGGGGTGTTATTTTGAAGGAAGATAATAATTCATATAAATACATTATCGGACTAATGCTATTATGGTACATTGGCATCATAATATTTAATAATATAATAACTCCAGATAGAGTTTTTTCAGATATGGAAAATAGGAGGCTTGAACAGATTCCTAAATTTTCTTTTGAGAAACTTTCTAAAGGAGAATTCACGTCAAACTTCGAAAAATATATTTCAGATCAGTTTCCTTTTAGGGATTTTTTTATAGGAATAAAGTCAAACTGTGAAAGAACTTTAGGCAAAAAAGAAAACAACGATGTATTTTTAGGAAAAGATGGATACTTAATGGAAAAGTTTAATAAACCAGATGATGAGAATTTAGAAAATAAAATTGCTGCAATTAATTCTTTTTTTAAAAACAATCCTAATATCAATAAATATTTTGCTTTAGTTCCAAATTCAGTTAAAGTTTTAGAAGATAAACTTCCTGCTTTTGCACCTGTTGATGATGAACTTTTTTATATAGATAAGGTTAAGAGTAGTCTTAATAAAGACATCAAAATTATAGATATATATGATGATCTTTCTTCTAGAAAAGATGAATATATATATTATAAAACAGACCATCATTGGACAAGTAAAGGAGCTTTTTATGCCTATAAAAGATTAGGTGAAGGTATGGGATTTCATTCCCATAGGAATGACTATTTCGATATAAAAGAGGTTACTGATAGTTTTTATGGTTCACTTTATTCAAAAGGTAGATTTAGAAATATAAAAGGTGATAGCATTGAATTATATATTCCTAAAAAAAGTGAAAATTGCACTGTAAAATATTATGATGAGAAAAAGATTTCTAATTCACTATATAATATGGACAATCTTAATGAAAAAGATAAGTATACTGTTTTTCTCAATGGAAACCATTCATTATTGAAGATAAATACCAATATTTCTAATAGTAAAAAATTATTAATTATAAAAGACTCCTATGCTAATAGCTTAGTACCTTTTTTAACAGGACATTATAGTGAAATATATATGATAGATTTAAGGTATTTCAATGAGGATTTAAGTAAATTTATTAAAGATAATAATATAGATGATATGTTAATTTTATATAATGTTAAAACATTTTTTGAAGATAACTCTATAGAAAAGATTTCATGGTAAAACAAAAATGTACTGCAACTTGGTTGCAGTACATTTTTTATGAAATTATAATTTCATAAAATAAGAACAAATGAAGCAATATATTAGCAGGGTGATGATATGGGGAGCAAAAATTATAGATCATTAATTGTTAAAATTTCACTAATAATAATTAGCATATTATATGCATTGTTTATATATATAGATATTTTTGATGGCAAATTTACAATATCCTTAGACAGGATTAAATATATATGTATAGTACTATGTTTTTTAATATCTCTTCTTACAGGTAAAGATGCATTAAATAAAAGGGATTTATGTCTGCTCCAACTAGGATTGTTTTTCACTGTTATTGCAGATTTCTTTCTTATAATCCTTGTAAATAATGTTTTAGGAGTAGTGTCTTTTTGTTTTACTCAGATATTTTATTCTATTAGATATAGAAGTGGCGAGTTTAAACTGGTATTGAAAAATTCTATAATTATATTTTTATTGGTATCAATATTTTATTTAACAGTAAATCATTTCATTGCAGATATGGATATTTTAATTGGTATATCTTTATACTATTCAATATTTTTAATAAGCAATGTTGTGAAGTCAATAAAAATTTGTAAATATAATTTATATCCAAGCCCAAATAAGTACCTGATAGCTATAGGAATGGTATTATTCCTTTTATGTGATATAAATGTTGCTCTTCGCAGCATATCAGGAGATATATATTCTCTATGGAATATTGCAGATTTATATACTAATATATTTTCTTCATTAGTTTGGATTTTTTATATTCCGTCCCAAGTACTACTTTCATTAAGTGGATACAGATTTTAATTTTGTTGGAGATATAAATAGAAAGGTTTTTTATAGTTATAGTAGAATATATACAATAATGAGAGGTGAGATTATGATTAGTGTAATAGATACATTTGAAGATTTTAAGACATGTTTTCAAGATAACTTAGATGCAACCATAAAAGAAAAAATTAAAATATGGGAAGATTGTTATATATCTAATTTTCCTGAACTCGAAAGGAAATGTAAAGAAGATTACGAATCTAACGGATATGATTGGAGAAAGGTTGCAGAAAGTATAGTTTTTAATAGAACTAAAAATGATTTCAATAAAATGATACAAGCCCATAACAATATTTTAAAAATATTAGATAAAATAAATTCAAAAGTAGAATATATATTTAATATAGATGTAGATATGAATATTGTTTTATACTGTGGATTATGTAATAGTGCTGGCAGTGTCCATAGTTATAATGGCAAGAGAACGATATTCTATGGTATAGATAAGATTGCTGAATTGAATTGGCATACAATAGACAAATTAGAACCTCTTTTATCTCATGAATTATGCCACGTACTTCATTTTGAATTAAGGGGTGAAGATGATTTACCTCAAGATATAGAAAAAAATAATTATAATGAAGGAATTTGGTATTTATATGAAGAAGGTTTTGCACAATTTTTTCAATATAAACTTTTAGGTAAATCAGTTGATTCTAGAGGTAGTCAATGGCTCCAAAAGTGTAGAGAAAATAAAGAACAATTAAAAAGTCTATATTTAACAGCATTATATGATAAAGAAAAAGGTACTAAATATTTTTTTGGTGATTGGTTTCAAGTATTAGGAATAAGCGATACAGGCTATTATCTTGGTGCAGAATTTATAAATGTTTTGTCTAATAAATATAACATGAAAGACATGGCAAGATTACAGTTTGAAACTATTAGAAAAGAGTCTATGGAATTTCTAGGGGAATAAAGATTATACTAGGAGGTAGGAAGTGTAGGAAATGAAATTTTCAATTCGTTATTCAAGTATAAAAGAGATGTTAAAACTTTGTGAAAAGTTAAAGAATGAAACTGTTAAGAAATCAGAAATTGAAAGAATATTAAATCATAAAGATTATCAATTTGAGTTTTTAAGATATAAAGACAGAATCTCTAAAGAAGAATTTATCTATTATTTTCTAAATATACCTAATCTATTGAAAGATGATATAAAAAATAAAGATTTAAAAATTCATCATAAGTATTATAAAGATTTATTAGATAATTTAAATTTTTATGAAGAGAAATCATCTGAGCTTAAAAAATTAACACCGGATTTATTTAAAAAACAGATTTCAATTGCATTGAAAGGTTTGCCTAATGATACTATTCTCCCAGATTTAAATTTCATTTTCACCATTGGAATAGGTCAAAGTTTTGGATATGTTTATGAAAATGGTATGCATTTTGATTATTTGCAATTAGCTAAGGAAATGAAATTTGAAGATTTTTGCGCTATTATTTCCCATGAAGTTCATCATGTAGGAACTAATCTTATTTATGAAAAGATGAACTTAAATTCCATACCATTAGAAGCACTATTTTATCTTTACTTTTCAGGAGAGGGATTAGCAGTTAAGTACTGCAATAATGCAGAAGGCGTTTTATCAAAAAGTATTTATTCTGGTCCTAAAAATATAGGATTAGATAATTTCACTTGGAAATATCTTAATAATGATTTTTATAATACAATGAAAGAGTTTAAAAAGACTATAAGCGATATAAGGAATAATAAGATCAATTCAATCGATGAATTGGAAAAACATATTATGATATACTGGATGAATCCTTATACTGATGATCAAAATAAAGGAGATATACCTAAATTAAAGCATTCTAGACTATATAGTTTTGGGAATGATATTTGGGGAATTATACATGATTGTTTTGGAAAAGACATGGTTTATAAAATATTAAAAAATCCGATAAAATTCCCTTGTATATTCAATGAGGCCTTGGAACAACTTGGACATGAAGAATTTAAAATCTAATATAAATTAATAAAGGAGAGTTTAGGATATGGAAGAATATAATGATACCATGAAATACTGGGATAATATTTTTGGACAAGCTAATATTTATGACCCGAGAAAAGTGATAAAAATACAAAAAATAGAAGATGGAATTAGTTGGCTTGTAAAAGATAGCAAATCTATAATTGATTTTGGCTGTGGAAATGGGGCGGTGTTATTGCGAAGTTTATATAAAGGAATAGATTATGGATATGGTATAGATATTTCAAATAATGCAATAAAAATAGCAAATAAGATTATAAGAGAGCTTAATCTTGAAAATAAGGTTGATTTAATTTGTGGCGGAATAGGGAAATTAAACGAAATAGATAATAATTTTTTTGAAAGTGCTATACTATTTAATATTTTAGATAATTTAGAGCCTGAAGATTCTATTAATTTAATTAAGCAAATCCATAGAATAGTAAAACCTAATGGCAAGATTTTATTAAAACTTAACCCATATATTACTGCAGAAGAAAGAAAAGAATATAATTTCATAGAAATTTCTCAAGAGTTTTATAAAGAAGAATCAGGATTGTACCTATGGAATTTAACTGAGGATAAAGTTCATGAAATAATTAGTCCATATTTTATTATTGAAAGATATGAAATAATTGAATTTAAAGAATTTAATACAATAAATCGCATGTATTATTTAAGAAATAAATAAAAATATCATATTATACCACAGATAGATGCGGATATTAACAAACAATAGTATAATAGAATATATTATCAATAACCTTATATATCATAATATAAGGTTAAAGGAATGGAGGCGAAAATGATGTTTAAAAAGAATGTATTAGAATCAATTGTTTTAGACTATATGAAAGAAGAAAGTATTCCAGGTTTAGCATTGGGATTGGTAAAGGATAGAAAGATATTATATACTAATGGATTTGGAGTAAAAAATATTAATAAAGATGAAAAAATTACTGAAGAAACTATTTTTCATATGGCATCAATTTCCAAAACATTTGTTGCTACAGCAATTATGCAATTATATGAAAGAGGAAAACTAGATATTTATAAACCTGTTATAAATTATATACCATACTTCAAGCTTGTAGATAAACGCTATGGAGAGATAACTATTCAACAAATGTTAAGCCATTTATCTGGTATGCCAGATGTGGAAGATTATGAATGGGACAACCCACAGTATGATGACAATGCACTAGAAAGATATGTAAAAAGTCTTGATAATATAAAATTAATGTGGGAACCAGGAGAAAAATTTTCTTATAGCAATATAACATATGAAATTCTAGGAGATATTATATCAAAAGTTTCTGAAATGACTTTTGAAAATTATATGAAGGAAAATATACTAAACCCTTTGGAAATGAATAATAGTACTTATTTGAAACAAGATGTTCCAAAAGGTTCCCTTGTTAGTCCTCATATAAGAAATGAAAGTGGAGAAATAGAAGTAAGCAATATATTCCCTTATAATAGGATTCATGGACCTAGTTCTACACTTTATTCAAATGCACTTGAAATGTGTAATTATGTTATTGCATACATGGATAAAGGAAGATACAGTGGAAAAGAAATTTTTAAAGAAGAAACATATTTGAAAATGATAAGACCTTGTAAAGAAATTGGACGAGGAAATAAAAAGATAGGATTAGGGTGGTTTTTAGAAAATAATGGTGAAGACAAAGATATAAAAATCATGCATAGTGGTGAAGATATAGGTTTTAGAAGCAATCTTATTATACAACCAGAAGTAGAAAAGGCTATTATTGTTATGTCTAATTATAGATGTAGAGGAATATCCGCTTTTTCTAAGACAATTTTAGATATTATTTAAATACAACTGGAGGTTTTTATGTGGATATTATAGGAATAATTGGGGCCATGGAGTTGGAAATTAAATTACTAAAGGAGAAAATGGTTATAGAAAGGAAAGAAACTATAGCAGGTTTTAATTATTATATTGGCAAAATACAAGGAAAAGATGTAATTATAGCTTGTTGCGGTGAAGGAAAAGTAAATGCGGCATCCTGTACACAGATTTTAATAGATAAATTTAATGTAGGTTGTATTATAAATACAGGAATAGCTGGTAGTTTACATAGTAAAGTTAAAATATGTGATGTAGTTGTATCAAAAGATGTAACTTATCATGATGTAACTAAAAAGCAGATGAAAAATTTTTTCCCTTTTAAAGAATGCTTTGAAGGTGATAAAAAGTTAATTAAATTAGCAATAAAAGCATGTGAAAAATATAAACTCAATAATTGGAACTATCACATAGGTAGAATAGTTAGTGGAGAATGTTTTATATCAGATAGTAAAATGAAAAAAAGTATAATGGAAGAATATTCACCATATTGTGTCGAGATGGAAGGGGCAGCTATTGGTCATGTAGCTTATATAAATAATATACCATTTGTTGTTATAAGATGTATATCTGATAATGCAGATGATGAAGCGTATACAAATTATGATACTTTTGAAAAAAATTCAGCAGAACATTCAGCTAATATAGTATTTAACATGATGAAAATAAGGTGAAATATATAAAAAATAAGCGAAACATCTAAATAGATATCTAATTAAAAAGATTATAAATAATTTTGAAATATAGAAGGAATTTCAAGAAAAGATATAGAAGTAAAGAAACATGTCTATTATAGAGTTATTATGTTACCATATGAAAAGGTTTGTCTTATAGACATTATCAGCTGGCCAAATTGTTCTACGAAGATAAGGTGAACTATGTTTGGGAATTTTTATTTGAGTTCCAATAAAATCATAAGATTGTTTCACGGCTATAGCAATATTGGCATAAGCGACTAATTGAGGGGCTGATTCAAAACGTGAAATATCATTAAGAACATTACCAATTTCTGTGATGGTAGTAATTACTTGATTAGTTTGATGAATTAGTGTAGAATTTTTAATTTCAAAGTCCTTAAGTTGTTCTTCGATAAAGTCAGTTTGGCCAATAATTTGTTTAATTAAAATTAAAGGTATTCTTTGCAAAACTAACTCAAAAAGTATTTGTAGCATATTTTTTTATTTGAGAGGTTTTAGAGATACCAAAGTGAACTCTATTATCTTCAGATAGAAGTTTAGAGAAAATTTCTGTACATTCTGTATCTATAGATAACATATCTTCATTAGTAGGATATTTAGAAAGTAGATTCTTAGAAGTTACGCCAAAATTTTAGAATATTCAAGAAAAGCTTGATCTAAGAAAGGGATGTACTTATGTTTCTAATCAGATCACTCATAGACTAAAGCAAGGAGATAAGGAGATTATTAGTATAAAGTCATTCTTGGTTTGTCTGACATACATCTTTGTAAAGGCTTAGACTGAACAGAGTTAATGATATATACTGTAAATCTAATATCCAAAAGATAGGAATAAAAGCTAGTCCAATAATGACCAAGAGCTTCTATACTAATTATGACATGGAAGTATTAGATTCAAATTTTTCAAGCAAAACACTAATTTAACACAACCAGTTTGAGAATTTGAAAAAGAAATACTTTCATCGAGAAGTTTAGCACTAGAATTAAAATATAAATTTTGTGTTTTTATTTAGTAATTAAGTACTATCTAAGTACTATCTAGATTATTCGCATATGGATGTAAAGAAGAAGTGTAACCATACTTAAGGAGTACTAGACGTCAAGGAGGTGATATATATAGGTGATTAAATTATGATAATATTAAGAGATAATACATAACACACGAAGTTTGTAAGGGAGAGATGATATGAGGATAGATATAAAAAGGATAGAAAATAGAATAAATGAAATTGGAAATATTGGTAAAGTTTCTTCAGGAGGAATAACTAGATTTCCTTATACTGATGAAGAGAAAAAGACAAAGGAATTAATAATAAATTGGGGTAATAAAATAGGGCTTAATGTTTTTGAAGATTCGATAGGAAATGTTATTTTCCACAAAGATGGTTTAAAAAATAATGGAGAAGTTATTTTAATGGGATCCCACATTGATTCTGTACCTAATGGAGGAAAGTATGATGGTGTTGCTGGAATAGTGTCCTATTTGGAAATTATGGAAATTTTTTATGAAAATAAAATAAAAACTAAATATCCTCTAGAGTTTATTATTTTTGTAAATGAGGAAGGTTGTAGATTTCCCATTGGATTAATGGGAAGCTCAGCATTAGCTGGAAGATTATCTAAAGAAGATCTTTATCAAAATAAAGATAAGGAAGGGTTAATATTAGCTAAGGAAATGGAAAAGCATGGTTATGATCCTGATAAGATAATGGAAGTCAAATATCCATTAGAAAAAGTAAAGGCGTATTTTGAACTACATATAGAGCAAGGAGGGGTACTGGATACACGAGATATCCCTATTGGAATAGTAGATGGTATTACAGGATTAAGTGTACTGACTGTAAAAATTGAAGGGATTTCTGGTCATGCAGGTGCGTTTCCAATGGAAGGGAGAAGAGATCCCCTTATAAGTGCAACTAAAATTATTCAATTTGTACAAAAAACAGCATTAGAATATGGAAATACTGCTAGAGGAACTGTAGGAGATGTAAGAGTTTTACCTGGTGGTTCAAACGTGATTCCTTCTACGGTAGAATTTACTATAGATTATAGAGACTTAAATTTCGGAAATATGAAGAATGCAATTAGAAAAATAACAAGATATTCAAAAGAAATATCTTCTGAAAGCGGAGTTCAATGTACTATAGATGTAAATCAACTGATAAAGCCAGTATTATCAAACGATGAATTAATAGAAGAGATCTCCAATTCTGCAGAAAAATTAGAAATACCTTATATGAATCTACCGAGTGGGGCAGGACATGATGCTATGATTATAGGTCAATTTTGTCCTATGGCTATGATATTTATTAGAAGTGTAGGAGGGGTGAGTCATTGTCCTGAAGAGCATTCTACATCTAAAGATATTGGGCTTGGAACTAAGGTTTTAATGGATACTCTATTAAAAGTCGCTAAATAGGAAATGAACAATTCCTATAAAGTTTTGAAAAACACATGATATGTTTATAATTTTTAGAATGAAAATTTCAATTGAATATAAAAATGGAGGCGAAATTATGTATGATATCTTGATAAAAGAGGGAATAATTGTGGATTTTGAAAAGAACCAAACACTTATAGGTGATATAGGAATAAATAGAAATAAGATAACCTTCGTAGGTCAATGTTCTAGTCCAGCTAAAAAAGTAATAGATGCTTCTGGAAAAGTAGTGTCCCCTGGTTTTATAGATATTCATATGCATGAAGAAAAGGTTAAAAAGGCTAAAAATATAGATCCTTATGATATAGCAAATTATATGATTTTAATGGGGGTTACTACAGGCATAGCAGGAAATTGTGGAGATAATTATCAAGGTATAAGAGATTTTTTGAATTTTATTGATAGAAATGGTTCGCCTATAAATTATATGACATTTGTAGGTCAGAATTATTTAAGAAACATAGTAGGCATAGAAGATAGATACAGAAGAGCAACCAGTCATCAAATTGATAAAATGAAGCAATTAATTCTTGAAGGTATCTTTGATATTGGAGCTGTAGGAATATCTTTTGGATTAGAGTATTCTCCTGGAGTTACTTTTGAAGAGATAATAGAGTTGTGTGAGTCAGTAGGAAAAGAAGATATACTATTAGCTGCTCACTATAGAAAAGATGCTAATAAGGGTGTAGAGTCTATAAGAGAATTAATAAATATTTCTAAAATAACAGGTAAACCAATGCAAATATCTCATATAGGAAGTTGTGTTGGATTTGGAAATATGAAAGAAGGATTAAATGAAATTGAAAAAGCAATAGCAAAAGGTGTAGATATTGCAGCAGATTGCTATCCTTACAATGCTTTTAGCACACGTATAGGTTCAGCGGTATTTGATGAAGGATGTTTTGAAAATTGGGGTGCAGAATATGAAGATATACTTTTAACAGAAGAACCTTATAAAGGGGTTAGATGTAGTGAGAAAATATTTCATAGAGTAAGAAGAGAACAGCCAGATATGCTTGTAGTAGCTTTTGCTATGAATGAAGCAGAAATACTAGAAGCCATTAAAGCACCATTTGTTTATGTAGCCAGTGACGGATTATATAATAAAGGACAAGGTCATCCAAGGGGAGCTGGAACTTTTCCAAAAGTAATAGGTAAATATGTAAGAGATGATAAAGAACTAGATTTTATAGATGCATTAAAGAAAATGACTAAGTTGCCTGCAAATAGGCTGGGATTAAAGAATAAAGGAGAAATAAAAGAAGGTATGGATGCTGATATAGTTATTTTCGATTTTAATAGCATTAGAGATTGTTCTACTTTTGAGAAGCCAACTTTACCGCCAAAAGGAATTGAATATGTTTTGGTAAATGGAAGTATAGCAGTAGAGAAAAATAAAATAGTTAATAAAAGGTTAGGAAAAGCTGTTAGAAGAAATAATTCTTAAAATTTAAAATATTCGAAAAGGTGGGGAGGATATCTAAAAAAAATATTGAATATATAGGTATGAATATAAAACGAACATATGTCAGTTAAGTGAACACAAAGGAAGGGATATAGAGTGGGAAAAAACACATCACTTAAAAAAGCTATAATGATTCTCAAAAGATTATCAAAAGAACCTTACGAAATGTCAGCGTTAGACCTTAGTAATGAATTAGGATTAAATAGAAGTACTATTCATAGGATACTTAATAGTTTAATTGAAGAAGAATTAGTTTTTCAAAATTCTTTAAGTAGAAGATATTCTTTAGGACCAATAGCTTATAGTATTGGAATGGGTTATTTAAATAACAATAATAATATTGATCAAATAAAGAATATATTAGAGGAACTAGCCAAAGATTCACAACAGTCTATAGGCTATGCTAAACTTGTAGGAGAAAAAATCATGAATGTTATTGAAATAGAAGGCTATCAAGTAGTAAAAATAGGATATAAACCAGGAAATTTTTACCCCATAAATTGTGGAGTATATGGTAAGACTATAATGGCATTTTTCAAACCTTATAGTAGGTTGGAGGAAATCGTTTGCTCATATGATTTTAGTGAAAGAGGTCCAAATACTATTATGAATCCAGATGATCTTTTGAAAGAATATGAAGAAATTAGACAAAAGGGGTATGCAACTAGTGATGGGGAAGTAGGAAAAGGAATAATGGGAATTGGTGCTCCTGTAAGGGATTTAAGTGGTAAAGTTGTAGGGTGTTTAGGCGTAGCTTATATAAAGGAAGCTTTAAATGAAGATGAGACTAAAAAATTAAAACAACAAATAATAGAAAGTGCTAATAAAGTTAGCCAACTAATATTGTAGGAGGGTAATATATTGAAAGAATTAGTGATAAAAATAACAGAGACGCTAAAAGATGAATTTATTAGTTTAAGTGAATTTATATATAGGAATCCAGAATTAGGATACGAAGAGTTCAAATCTAGTAAAGCTCACATAGATTTACTTAAGAAACATGGATTTAATGTAGAAGAAGAATATTTAGGAATAAAGACTGCTTTTAAGGCTGAATATATAGGAAAGAAGAATGGTCCTACAATTGCTTATTTTTCTGAATATGATGCACTTCCAGGGATAGGACATGGTTGTGGTCATAACATTCTAGGTGCAACAAGTACTGGTTCAGGAATAGTACTAAGTAAATTTGTTGATGAAATAGGTGGTAAAGTTGTAGTGTTTGGGACCCCTGCTGAAGAAACTAGTGGTGCTAAGGTGGAAATGGCTGAGAAGGGCGCTTTTAAGAATATTGATGTGGCAATGCTTGCTCATCCTGAATCAAAATATATTCAAAGTGGAAATGCCCTTGCACTGTATCCTATACAATTTACATTTAAGGGAAAAGCAGCACATGCAGCTACATTTCCAGAGAAAGGTATAAATGCTTTAGATGGAGCTATACTTACATTCAATGCTATTAATGCTTTAAGGGAACATATTTTACCTAGTACAAGAATTCATGGAATAATTAAAAAAGGGGGGGAAGCAGCAAATATAGTTCCAGAATTAGCAGTCGCTCAATTTTATATAAGAGCTACTTATAAAAACTATTTACAAGAAGTACTAGAAAAAATTATAAATTGTGCAAAAGGTGCTAGCATTGCAACAGGAACAGAGTTAGAAATAAGTACTTTTGAAGCTGTATATGATAATTTAGTAACAAATAAAACCTTATCTAATGTATATAAGAAAAGCTTAATAAGTTTAGGAGTTGAAAATATAACTGAACCAGAACTATTTAATGGTTCATTAGACATGGGAAATGTAAGCCACTTTTGTCCAACTATTCATCCTTTTTTTAATATATGTAAAGGAGGACAAGATTTCACACTTCATACAAAAGAGTTTGCTAAAGCAACTTTAACAGACACTGCTTATGAAAATATGATAAAGGTTATATGTGCATTAGTGTTAACAGGTATAGATGTTATAAAAGATAAGCATTTATTAAAAGCTATTAAAAAGGAATTTGAAGAAAAAGGCAATATAATATAATATATTGTTTTATTGTAGAAAGGGACTGTTTCATAACTGATTCATCAGTTATGAAACAGTCCCTATTTTATGTTCAAGTTAACAACTGAATTACCTAAGTTTCCATAAATTCAAATATATTTTTCTTAGCCGAATTTTAGGTATAGCAAACAAAACTTAGATATTTCTAAAAGCGGTTGCCAATCCACAGCCACTTTATATAAAATTAAAACCTATGCTGTTTGTTTTTATTCGGGTATATATTTCGATATTTCATCAGAATATTTAAATAAAATAGACTTAAGTTCTTCAATTTTATTTTTGTAGTCGCTTTGTTTGAAAAAGGAAATTGCAACGCAAGTTTTTACATTTCCATTAGAATTGAATATTGGTATACCAACACCAATGGCATAATTGAAGGTTTCTTCATCACTTATGACATATCCTTGTTCTCTTATTTTTTGATATTCTTCCAATATTTCTTTTGGATCTGTTAATGTATTTTTGCAAATTTTTTCAAACTGCTGAGAATATAATAATTCCTTTACTTTTTTTTGATTGTAGTAAGCCATTAAACATTTTCCATAGCAACCTCTATTCATTGGATAGAATAGACCTGGTTTATAATTCATTTTTAAAGGTTGAAATTGCTCTATTTCATATAAAGATATTATTTTTTCTCTATCTCTTATAGCTAGACCTACTGATTCTTTACATTCTTGGGACATATCAGTCAATATTTCTAGCAATTTATGTTTGAAATTTAGATTATGAATATATACAGAACCCATTTTATAAGTACTAGGACCTATGCGATATTTTTTGGTATTATAATCTTTCATAACTAAGTCATAATGAAGAAGATCACCCAAAATTCTATGTACAGTAGTCCTGTTGATACCAGTTACATAAGATAAATTTGTTGAAGTATATTCATAAGGTTCTTCACTTAATTGATTTAATAAGGTAATAGCTTTTTTCACACTAGATAACTTATTAATGTCTGTCATAAAAATCTCCTTTCAGTACTTTCTTAATGAAAATATAATCTAATATGTATTTTTATTATACTATAAAATTATAAAAATACATATTAAGATATAAAAAATCTCCTATCATATACAAAATTAAGGTGTAAATATTTTATAGTATTTGCATCAAGATAGATAAGATAAGCAGTATGCAGAGAAATAAAGTAAGATATTAGGAAAAGACTAATAAAATTTATTTAATTTTTTCAAAATTCTTATAGATTTTTGTTAAATATTGTGCTATACTAACAGTACATTATATGAACCCATAGTTCATATAATGAACAAAAGAGGAGGCGAAATTTTATGAGTCTAAAAAATGTTGTAAATAAAGAGGAAATTATAAATTTCATATCAGATTTAGTAAAAATCCCTAGCTACAATCAAATAAAAGGTCAAGAAACAGAGGTTGCTAAATATATTCATAATACCTTTATAAATGAAGGTATTGATTCTAAATTGACTCATGTAGCTGATGGAAGGTGTAATGTAATTGCAAAAATAGAAGGTAGAGGCAATGGGAAAACGTTATTACTAACTGGACATATGGATACTGTACCACCTTATGATATGGAAAATCCATTCAAGGTTAGAAGAGAAGATAATAAGTTAATAGGACGTGGAGTAGTTGATATGAAAGGACCACTAGCTTGTATGATTTACAGCATGATTGCTATAAAAAGGGCTGATGTAAAGCTAAATGGAGATATAATATTTGCTGGTGTAATTGATGAAGAAGAAAAAAGCTTGGGGACTATTGATTTGATAGAGAAGGGAATTAAAGCTGATGCTGCAATAGTAGGTGAACCTACTAATCTTGATATATGTGTCACGCATAGAGGGTTAGAATGGTTTGAATTTCATTTTCATGGAAAAACTGTCCATGGTGGTAAGCAATCTGAAGGTATAAATGCTATTCTAAAGTCTTCGAATTTTATTCAAAAAATAGAAGAAGAATTAGTTCCTAAAATAAAAGAAGAGATTCATCCTATTATTGGAAGCTCCTCTATGAATTATGGCAATATAAAAGGAGGTACTCAGCCTAGTACTGTTGCTGGAGAATGTATATTGAAAATTGATAGAAGATGGGTTCCAGGAATTAAATATGAAGATATAGTAAAAGAATATCAAAATATAATCAATGAACTTGAAAATGAAGATGAAGAGTTTAAATGTACCCTAAAAGTTATGAATGAAAGTGTAATGAAAGAAGGATATGTTCATGAAGCTATGGAAATTGATATAAATCACTCAATAATAAATATAGTAAAGAATAAGACAAAAGAAATACATAATAAAACACCAAATATTACTTATTTTCCTGCATGGTCTGATGGTGGACTTTTGAGTAGTTATGGTAAGATACCTACTATTGTATTTGCTCCTGGAAAGTTAGAAACTGCTCATTCAAAAAATGAACAGTTAGAAATAGACCAAATTTTACCTGCAACTTTAATATATTCTATGATTGCAATTGAATTCTGTAAATAAATATATTTAAAAAATAAATAAATGAAAGGAAGTTAAGTTTATTTAAATTTATTATAGAAAATTATTATAAATATAAAGGAGGAAAAATCATGACTGATTCTAAAAATGTAAATTCGAAAAAAAAGGAAAAGAAATTTCCACATGTTTATGTTGTATTGTTAACTATAGTAGTGATTTGTGGAATATTAACATATATTGTTCCGGCTGGAGAGTTCGACAGAGTAGAAACCTCTGACGGAAGAATGGTTGTTGATCCGGATACATTTCATTATGTAGAAAAATCACCTGTAGGAATATTTGGTCTGCTTAAGGCAATACCAAAAGGAATGGCTGAGACTGCTGATATAATATTTTTTATATTTATAGTTGGTGGTTCTTTCGCAGTTGTTGAAAAAACAGGTGCTGTAGAAGCTGGAATTGGTAAAATCACTAAATCTATGGCTGGTAAAGAAAAGCTTATAATACCAGTCATAATGGCAATATTTTCTTTAGGTGGTGCTGTTTTTGGAATGGCAGAAGAAACCTTGCCGTTTATTCCTATTATGGTAACTTTAGCTCTTGCGTTAGGATTTGATTCTATGACAGGAGTAGGTATGGTTCTAGTTGGTGCAGGAGCAGGCTTTGCTGGAGCATTCATGAATCCTTTTACTATAGGAGTTGGTCAAGGTATAGCGGGACTTCCTTTATTTTCAGGCATAGGATTTAGAGTCATATTATATATAGCTATGATTACTGTGAGTATTATTTATGTTTATAGATATGCTAATAAAGTAAAGGTGAGTCCTGAAACTAGCAATATGTATGAAATTGATAAAACTCGAGAAGATACACTAGATTTGGAAAATATAAGAGAGATTACTGTTAATGATAAGATTGTTTTGATGGTTGTAGCTTTAACAATTGTATTACTTGTAGTCGGAGTAATACAATTTGGATGGTTTATACCAGAAATAGCAGCATTATTTATAGGTATGGCAATTATAGTTGCCTTATTCGGAAAATTAGGATTTAATGGATTTGGAGAAAACTTAGTAGAAGGAATGGCTAATATGGCAGGTGGAGCATTAATTGTAGGTTTTGCTAGAGCGATATTAGTAGTATTGACTGAAGGTAGTATTATAGATACAATATTATACGGTGCTTCAAATGCAGTATCATCATTACCTTCAGTATTTACAGCAATTGGTATGTATATTTTTCAGTGTTTATTAAATTTTATTATTCCATCAGGCAGTGGACAAGCAGCTGTTTCTATACCTATAATGGCGCCCTTAGCTGATTTGACAGGAGTGACAAGACAAACAGCTGTATTAGCTTATCAATTAGGCGATGGAATTTCAAATATTCTTGCTCCAACCTCTGGATTTTTCATGGCTGGTTTAGCTTTAGCAAAAGTCCCTTGGGAAAAATGGGCTAAATGGTTTATAAAGTTAGCATTAATTCAATATCTAATAGGAGCTATTTTCGTAATAATAGCTTACGCTATACAACTTGGGCCTTTTTAAGTTTTGTAAATAAATTTCAAGGGGTGTTTCAAAGTAAATAGCATATAAAAGAGAAAAAGGTTAAAGATCGATATGATACTTCTAAAGGTGCTGTTTCAAAATATAGTTCCTAAATAAAAGAAAAAGAGCTGAAAAATCTATAGATTTTTCAGCTCTTTTTTAGTATGTTTTATCTGTTATGAAATCACATACTAAAGTTAATCATAAAGCAAAAATCAAAAAAATGCAACTATCTTTTAGTTTTGATTTGACTAATAAAATGTATTATCTCATATCACATCAGATATATTAGTGATTCTAGCTAGTAATTACGATAGTACTATGGCTTTACCTTTGATAAAATATTTTTTTGAATACTATAACAATATTTTAGACCTATTTATTATTCTATGGATTCTGATTATATTTATAAAGATATAATTAATAAGTATAGTGAAATTCTAATAATTGTGTACAATTCTAGAGGAAGCTTTGCTCATCATACAAGACTAGATAAACATTTTAATCCTGTCTGTTCTGCAGGATGCAAACTTGCATATCGGGGCAAAGGTGAAAATTATTTAAAATTCAGGTAAATCATCAAATAAAACTGACTCAACGCATATAAATACTTGAATATTAACAGTAATAAAGTATAAAATTTTAAATCTCATTTTTAATAAGTTATAGATCTATACTCTTTTTTATTTAATTTTATAGATTTAATTATGCAAATTCCTCAATTAATTTAATAACCTATATATTTTGAATAAAATGTAGTTTAGAATAAAGTTTTAAAAAAAGAATTCACGTATTTATATAAACTAATTTTAAAAATACATTAGATTTCTTATATCATATATATGTTTTTATTGCCTAAAACTGAAAGGGTTAAAATAAAAATCATGGGAAAACTTTTAATGAAGGTTAAATTTTAATTAAACTAAGTATTATTTTATGGAGGTAGGTATGAAGAATAAATCTAAATTAAAAGTTTTTTTAACTTTCTTTCTAATAGTTTTTATGGTAGTTAATTTTATAGGCTTCTCAATAGGTAATTTTTGCCACAAACAAATGTGTCTTAGACGAGGAGTAGATGATGATACTGCTCATACAGTATCAAAAATTTTAGGGGAGAATAAAAAATATGAGGAAGAGAGTGTTAGCATAAAATCAAAGCAAGGATATAAATTAAGTGGGACATATATAAAAAATCCGAAGGAAACTAAAGATACTATGATATTGATACATGGTCTTGCTAGGACAAGAAAAAGTATGCTCTCTACTGCAAGGCTATACTTAGATAAAGGGTTTAATGTATTGATATACGACTCAAGAAATAATGGGGAAAGTGAAGGAAAAGATACAACATATGGACATTTTGAAAAACATGATTTAGATGATTGGGTACAATATATATCAAAGAAAAATCCTGGAGGCAATATAGGAGTACATGGTAGATCTATGGGAGCGGCAACTGCTCTTATGCATTCAGAACTCAATGAAAAGCATGGGAAAGTAAAATTTTATGTTTCAGATTGTTCCTATTCTGACTTGAAAGATGAATTTTTATATATTGGAGAAAAGGGAAAACTATCTATACCCTTAGAGGCTATAGCATTCTGTGCAAGTACAGTTACAAAATTAAAATCTAATTTTAAATATAGCGATGTTTCACCTAAAAAATCAGTTCAAAATGTAAGTGCACCAATAATGTTTATTCACGGTGCACAAGATGAGCTTGTACCAGTTTCTATGTGTAAGGAGTTATTTGATTCAAAGAATAAGGGCTCAAAAGAAATATATATAGCAGAAAATGCAGGTCATGGTGAAAGCTTTAAAAATAATAGAGAAGAATATAAAAAAAGGGTATATGAATTTGTAGATGCTGCTTTAAGTAAAAATAAAAAATAAAATTCCTGTGGAAATAACACAGGAGTTTTATTTTTTTATTTAGCTAGAAAATAAATATACTGCATTGCAAATATTGGAAATATTTTATACAATGAAATAAAAGAAGACCGTCTAATTAGGAGTGTGAAGGCAATATGATATATGTGATAAACGATAATAATGATCCTTTTTTCAATCATGCTGCAGAAGAGTATTTAATGAATAAATTTGATGAGGAAATATTTATGCTATGGATAAATAAGCCCTCAATATTAATAGGAAGGAATCAGAATACCATATCAGAAATAAATATAGATTATATTGAAGAAAATGGCATTATAGTGGTTAGAAGGCTTTCTGGTGGAGGAGCAGTTTATAATGATTTAGGAAATATAAATTTTACTTTTATTACCTATAAGGATAATTCAGAGACACGATTAAAAAATGGATTTGAGAAATTTGCATTACCTATAGTAAATGCACTTAAATCTTTAGGTATTAATGCCGAATTTACGGGCAGAAATGATATAACGGTAGATGGAAAGAAGTTTTCTGGCAATGCTCAACATTTTGGAAAAGACAAGCTTCTTCATCATGGAACTCTCTTGTATGATTGTGATATGTCAAAGCTATCTTTAGCATTAAAAAGTAAACCAATAAAATTTGTAGGTAAATCTGTAAAATCAACAAGTGCAAGGGTTACAAATATTTATCCTTATATGAAGGAAAAGATGAGCTTACATAGCTTTAAAGATTATTTACAAGAATACATAATAAAAACTTATAATATAAAGAACATATATGAATTCAACGAAGAAGATCTATATGAAATAGATAAAATAGTGAAAAATAGATTTTCTACATGGGAGTGGAACTATGGAAGGAGTCCAAATTATAAATATAAAAATTTTGTAAAATATTCAAGTGGAGTAATAGAATATTATCTAGGGGTTAAAAATGGAGAAATAAAAAGTATTTCTATATATGGTGATTACTTTGGAGAAAAAAATATACAAGATGTAGAAAAAGCATTAATAGGAGTAAGGCATAATAGAAAAGAGATAGAACTTGTTTTAAACAAAATAAATTTAGGCCAATATATCCATGGAATAACAATAAATGAGTTTATTGATGGACTAATGGATATAGGGTCAAATATGGAGGGAGATTAATGGCTTTAAGAAAACCAGAGTGGATTAGAGTTAAAATGCAAGGGGGAATTCAGCAAAACAAAGTAAACGCTTTGACGTCAAACCTTTCTCTAAATACAGTGTGTGATGAAGCAAATTGTCCCAATAGAATGGAGTGCTATACTCGGGGAACGGCTACTTTCATGATACTAGGTAAAAATTGTACAAGAAACTGTACTTTTTGTAATGTAACTAGGGAAAAACCAGAAAAGGTAGACCCAGATGAACCAGAAAATGTGGCTAAGGCTATATCAAAACTTGGACTAAAACATGCTGTTATTACATCGGTTACAAGGGATGATTTGGAAGACCAGGGAGCTAATCAATTTGTAAGAGTTGTAGAAGAAATAAGAAAGGCTACTCCAAAGGTAACTATAGAATTGCTTATACCAGATATGCAAGGTAATAAAGATTTAATAGATATTATAATAGATTCAGAGCCTAATATTCTAAATCATAATGTAGAAACAGTACTGGAACTATATGATAAAGTGAGACCTATGGCAAAATTTGAAAGATCAATAGGATTACTTGATTATGTAAAGAAAACGAGACCAGATATGAGAACTAAATCTGGAATTATGCTAGGACTTGGAGAGACCAAGGAGCAGGTTTTAAGGGTATTTAAAAGATTACGTGAAGTTGATTGTGATATGTTAACATTAGGGCAGTATTTACAACCTACAGCTAAACATATTCCTGTAGTAGAGTATATTACTCCAGACCAATTCAATGAATATAAGGAAATTGCACTATCTATGGGATTCAAACGAGTAGCCTCCGCACCTCTAGTTAGAAGTTCGTATTATGCTGAAGATTTTTAAGGTGCATATTTAATGATAATGTATGGATGTGAGGTTCCTAGGAATCTCACTATTTTTATACGGAGATTTTAGTATTGATAAGTAAAAATTCATTAGAAGAAAAGAAAAATTAAACTATATAGATTAATTATTTTATAATATTTACTCTACTATAAATAAAGTATCTTGAAAAATGTCGAACTTTCTGGTATATTCATTATATAAAAACAGAATATTGCTTTCATATAATCCTGATAATATGGTTCGGGAGTCTCTACAGAATAACCAATAATTATTCTACTATGGGTTAGGATAAACAGATAATTATTAAAAGGTATTATATTGATTTTAATCCTTATTTACATTTTAAAGAAACTGGAATTCTCTCCTATAGAGGGTTCCAGTTTCTTGTTATGTATTTCTTTATGTGGGAGCAATACAAAGGAGAGACATAAATGGAATATTTAAAAGACGTACTTGCAGCATTGAGTGTTATTCTTAATGGATTACCTCAAGGACTTTTAGCATTGTCATTTGGATTTGCATCAGTACCAACAGCTTTAGCATTTATTGTTGGTGCAATAGGATGTTTAATATTTGGTGTAGTAGCACCAGTTTCATTTCAGGCAGAAACTATTACATTAGCAGGAACAATGGGCAAAAACATGAAAGAACGAATATCTATGGTTATTTTAGGTGCTATAGGTATGACTATCATAGGTGCATTTGGTTTACTTGAAAGAATTGTAAACTTTATTGGACCTGCAATTACTAGCGGAATGATGGCAGGAGTAGGTATTATGTTAACACGTGTTGCTGTTGACATGGCAAGAAAAAATAAGATAGTTGGGTTTAGTTCTATTGCTATTAGCTTCGTTGTTTATATGCTTACAAAAGATTTAGTATATACCATTGC
The DNA here is from genome assembly GCA_019391515.1 of Clostridiaceae bacterium. Classification (GTDB taxonomy): domain Bacteria; phylum Bacillota; class Clostridia; order Tissierellales; family Sporanaerobacteraceae; genus Anaerosalibacter. The sequence continues at coordinate 61,888 of JAHXQP010000020.1, forward strand.
TATTTCCGTAATTGTATCAAGTATTATTGCACTAATATTAAAGCAAGAATCCGATATTATTATTTCTGAAAGAGAAAAATTCGTTTTTCAAAAGCCTATTATAAATATTGATGTTATTCGTGGTGCTTTGGCCATGATATGTTTAAATGTAGGTGCTAATATTGCATTTGGAAAGATCACTGGCAATATTGCCAATACCAATGTCAATATAGATCATCTATCAATTGTCAGTAGTTTGGCAGATTTAGCATCAGCAATGTTTGGAGGTGGTCCTGTTGAATCTATTATTTCTGCAACAGGAGGTGCACCACATCCTTTAATGTCTGGTGTTTTAATGATGGTTTTAATGGCAATTATTTTATTTTCAGGTTTATTGCCTAAGATGGGAAAATATATACCTAGTGAATCAATTGCTGGATTTTTATTTGTGCTAGGAGCTATTGTAACTGTACCAGTTAATGCTGTGTCTGCGTTGACTGCTACTGGAGTTTCGGGAGGACCCATTGTTGGAGGAATAACTATGACTGTAACAGCAATTACTGATCCATTTTTAGGTATGGTATCAGGTATTATTTTTAAAGTTTTTGCTAGTATACTAGGAATGTAATATATAAGGAGGACGGAAAATGGAAAAGACATATTCAATTGAAGTAGCTGGAGTAACAAGGGAACTACCTATTGTACAAATTAATGATAATCTTTCTATTGCTAGTTTTGTAATATTAGGAGATACTGAATTGGTTTCCGTAGTAGCCCCTAAAATAGTAAAAAAATTACCTCATGTAGATGTACTATTAACTGCAGAGGCAAAAGGAATTCCTCTAGTATTTGAGATGTCTAAGTTGTTAGATATGGAAAGATATATTGTGGCTAGAAAGAGCATAAAACCTTATATGAATTCACCTATTATTGATGAAGTTGTATCCATAACTACCCAGGACAAGCAACTATTGTGTTTAGATGAGAAAGATGCTGAATATATAAGGGGAAAAAGAGTAGCTATTATTGACGATGTTGTAAGTACTGGAGACTCTATACGAGCTATGGAAAGACTTGTAGAATCTGCAGGAGGTATTGTTGAAGCTAAAGCAGCTATATTGGCAGAAGGAGATGCAGCCAATAGAAAAGATATTATATTTTTAGAGTATCTTCCAATCTTTGAGAAAAAATAAATCATAGAAAATAGTTATAAAAATAAGTTGGCGAAATAGAAACGCCAACTTATTTTTATACATTAAGTTTTATATAGCTAGATATTTATTATAATAAACGATAATAATAAGTTCATTTAGTCCATCATTATTGTATGCTTTTGTTTGAAAACTGTGTAAAATAAGGGTACAATAAATATAAGAAATGTAGTTAGAAAACAAGTTAATTGGGTTGAAATTATAGATTTTGTAATGTTATGGAAAAAATGAGTTTCTAAGGGGTGAAAAAATGATTCAAAGCAATTTTCAATTTTTAGAACAAAAATGGCCTATGTTAGCTGATTTGGGGAAGTTAGCTGAAAAAAATATTTATCAGGATTCAAATACAACTTTAATAAAACTAGGTATGTTTGCAGAGCTAATGGTTGATTATATGTTTGCCTATGATAATCTTGAAGACCCTGATAATAATAGTCAACTAAATAAGATAAGAATTTTAAAACAAAATGATTTATTACCTTATGAGATAGATCAGATACTTCATACACTAAGAGTTTCAAGAAATAAAGCAGCTCATGAAAATTATAGTAATGTTGAGGATGCTAAAATTAATACGAGTTTGGCTTTTAAATTAGCTACTTGGTTTATGCAAATCTATGGTGATTGGAATTTTGAGCCAATGGATTTTGTGCTGCCTGTAAAGAATAATGAGAAAATCTATATAGAAAAACTAAAAAATGAAAGTGAAAAATTAACTTTAGATTATGAAAATAAACTACACAAACTGCAAATAGAACTTAACCAACTAAGAAGTCAGAAGACTGATGAAGGTACTAAAGAAAGGCAGGAAAAATCAGCAAAGGCAGCCTCTTTAATCAAATTAAATGAAGATGAAACAAGAAAGATTATTGATGAACAATTAAGGAGTTGTGGCTGGGAAGCAGATACAAAGACACTTAGGTTTTCCAATGGTACAAGACCACAAAAGAATAAGAATTTAGCAATAGCAGAATGGCCTACAAAAGCTATAGGGTCTAGAAAAAGTGGTAGGGCTGATTATGCTCTATTTGTTGGGGTAAAGCTTGTTGCCCTTATAGAAGCCAAAAGGGGAAGTAAGGATATTCCTTCAGATATAGAAGATTGTAAGGATTATGCAAAGAAGATTAAAGAAGAAGATAGCGAATATGTTATTAATACATGGGGAGAGTACAAGGTACCTTTTCTATTTGCTACTAATGGAAGAAAATATTTAAAACAATTAGAAGAAAAATCAGGGATATGGTTTTTAGATGCTAGAAATTCTACAAATCATCCTAAGGCGTTGCAGTCATGGTACACACCTAGGGGACTTAAGGATTTATTAGATAAGGATATAAGGGCATCCACAAAGAGCCTAGAAGAAGAAACTTTTGAATATTTAACTGATTCCAAGGGATTGAACCTTCGTAAATATCAGATTAATGCTATTAAAGCAATGGAAGATGCTATTGCTAATGGAAAAGAAAATATTTTGATTTCCATGGCAACTGGAACTGGAAAAACTAGGACAATATTAGGTTTAGCATATAGACTTATAAAGACCAATAGATTTAAAAGAATACTATTTTTAGTAGATAGGCAAGCCTTAGGAAACCAAACTGAGGATGCATTTAAAGAAACAACTATTGAAGATTTACAGACATTTGGTGAAATATATGATATTAAAGGTCTTGATGAAAAGTCCCCAGAACTTACTACTAAACTTCATATAGCAACTGTACAGGGAATGGTAAAAAGAATCATGTATTCAGAAGGTGAAGTTCCACCAATAGATAACTATGATTGTATCATTGTTGACGAGGCCCATAGAGGATATTTACTAGACAAAGAAATGGGAGAAGTTGAATTAGAATTTAGAAATCAGGATGACTATATAAGCAAATATAGAAATGTATTGGAATATTTTGATGCTACCAAAATAGCACTTACCGCTACACCTGCCCTACATACTACAGCCATATTTGGGAAACCAGTTTTTAAATACACATATGCAGAAGCTGTAGTTGATGGGTATTTAGTTGACCATGGTCCACCATTTCAAATTGTAACAAAACTAAGTAAAGAAGGAATCAATTATAAAGTTGGGAATATAGTTCCAATATATGACCCTATTACTAATAAGATTGTAAACAGTGAAAGGTTGCCAGATGATTTAAATATTGAAATAGACCACTTTAACAAAAAGGTCTTAAATGAAAATTTCAATAGGGTAGCTTTAGAACAAATTTTAGATCATATCTCCCCAATAGGGAGGGAAAAAACATTAATATTTGCTGCTACAGATAACCATGCAGATATGGTTGTTAGATTAATCAAAGAAATATATGAGAATAGGGGAATTGAAGTTGAAGATGATGCCATAATGAAGATAACAGGCTCAATAAAAGATCCATTATTGGCTATAAAAAGATTTAAAAATGAGGAAAATCCAACTATTGTAGTTACAGTTGATTTATTGACAACAGGAATTGATGTGCCTGAGATATGTAATTTAGTTTTTTTAAGAAGAGTAAAATCAAGAATACTTTATGAACAAATGCTTGGAAGAGCCACAAGGTTATGTGATGATATAGAAAAAACTCATTTTAATATATTTGATGCTGTTAGATTATATGAAGGATTAGAAAAAGTAACCAACATGAAACCAGTAGTTGCTAGAAATAGTATAAAATTTAAAGAATTAATTGATGAGCTACTTCAATTGGATACTGAGGAAAAAAAGAAAAATCATATTGATGGGATTATAGCTAAATTCCACAGAAATAAAAGGAAGCTCAAAGGTGAAAAATTAGAAGAATTCAAATTATATACAAAAGGTAAGACACCTGATGAATTTATTGACGATTTGAGAAAAGGAAATATAAAAGAAATAGTTGAAAAAATAGAAAAAAACAAAGAATTATTTAGCTTTTTAGATGAACATGAGCATAATCCTAGAAAGATAATTATATCAACTCATGAAGATAAACTATTAGAAGCTTCTGAGGGCTATGGGAAATCAAAAAAACCAGAGGATTATTTGGAGGAGTTTGGTGAATTTATTAATGATAATATCAATAAGATATCAGCACTACAAATTGTATGCCAAAGGCCTCAGGAACTTACTAGGACAGAATTAAAGTCTTTACTCGAAGAGCTATATAAACATGGATTTTCAGAAATAAAATTAAATATTGCATACAATCAGATGACGGATGCTGATATTACTGCAGATATTATTGGTTTTATAAGACAGCAAGCAATAGGCAGTGCTCTTATAGACCATGAAGAAAGAATAAAAAATGCTATGAAAAAGGTGAAGGGACTTCAGAAATGGACTAAGGTACAACTACAATGGCTAGAAAGAATTGAAAAACAGCTATTGAAAGAATCTATTATTGATAAAGAGTCCTTTGACATAGGGGCTTTCCGAACTAATGGAGGTTTTGATAGAATTAATAAGCATTTTGGAGGAAAATTAGAAGAACTAATTAAAATTATCAATGAAAACTTATATGACGAAAGGGGAACAGCATAGAAGATGAACAACCAAGAAATCGTAAATAAACTATGGAATCTATGTAATGTACTTAGGGATGATGGTATTACATATCATCAATACGTTACAGAACTAACCTATATTTTATTTTTAAAAATGGCAAAGGAAACGGGAAGTGAAAACAGTATACCTGAAGAATATAGGTGGGATAGACTTGCAGAAAAAGAAGGGGTAGAGCTTAAAAGCTTTTATAGAAAGCTTTTATTAGAATTAGGTACAAATGGAGAGGGCAAAATTAAAGAAATCTACACTAATGCTAATTCTAATATAGATGAGCCTAAAAACTTAGATAAGATAATTAAATCTATTGATGAACTAGATTGGTATAGTGCAAAGGAAGAAGGACTGGGAAATCTCTATGAAGGATTGTTGGAGAAGAATGCTAATGAAAAGAAATCAGGAGCAGGTCAATATTTTACTCCAAGACCACTTATAAATATAATAGTAGAGCTAATAGACCCACAACCAGGTGAAAGATGTAATGACCCTGCAGCGGGAACCTTTGGATTTATGATAGCAGCAGATAGACATATTAAGAATAAGACCGACGAGCTATTTGATTTAGATGAAAAATTGCAGGAGTTTCAAAAAAAAGAAGCCTTTACTGGTTGTGAGTTAGTACAAGAAACTCACAGACTTGCTTTAATGAATGCTATGCTACATGACATAGAGGGAGAAATCTATCTTGGAGATACATTATCAAATCTAGGTAAAAAGATGAAGGACTTTGATGTAGTAATGACTAACCCTCCATTTGGTACTAAAAAAGGTGGGGAAAGGTCAACTAGAGATGATTTAACATATGTATCATCTAACAAACAGCTAAACTTCCTTCAACATATATACCGTTCTCTAAAGAAAGATGGGAAAGCAAGAGCAGCAGTGGTGCTACCTGACAATGTATTATTCCAAGATGGTGATGGACAGAGAATAAGGGAGGATTTAATGGATAAATGTAATCTTCATACAATACTTAGATTGCCTACTGGAATTTTCTATGCCCAAGGTGTAAAGACCAATGTATTATTCTTTACTAGAGGAACTACAGACAAAGATAATACAAAAGAAGTATGGTTCTATGATTTAAGAACAAATATGGGGTCTTTTGGTAAAAGAAATATGTTAACAGAAGAACATTTTAATGATTTTATAAAGGCATACAAAGCTAAAGATAGGAGTAAAGTTAAAGATGAAAGATGGAATAGATTTACTAGGGAGGAAATCAAGGAAAAGGGAGATAGCTTAGACTTAGGATTTATAAAGGATGAATCCTTAATAGACTATGAAGACTTACCAGACCCAATAGAATCTGCAGAAGATGCAGTAGCAAAACTGGAAGAAGCCACAGACCTTCTAATGAGTGTCATAAAAGAGCTTAGGCTCCTGGAGGGGGATAGATAATGGCGAAAAAAACAATAGAACAGTTATTGCAAGAAGCATTGATACCAGTAGAGGAACAGCTTTATGATGTGCCTGAGAATTGGGTGTGGAGCAGTATAGATTATGTTACTGATGAAATTAGAAATGGAACAACTATTAAACAGAATAAAGATCAAATTGGAATAAAAGTTACAAGGATAGAATCTATTCAAAATAATTCAATTGACTTTAATCGAATTGGATTTATAGAAGAAGTAGATAAACTAAAAGAGAAAGATTATTATCAAGAAGGTGACATAGCTTTAAGTCATATCAATAGTATTGAACATATTGGAAAGACTGCTTTGATAAAAAAAGATTTTTTACCATTAATACATGGAATGAATCTTCTAAGGTTAAGATTTAACAAGAAATTATATTTACCTGAATTTATGGCATATTATACACAGGGTATAGAATTCAAGTATGATGTTGTTAAAAGAATTAAAAGGGCTGTCAATCAAGTTAGTTTAAATCAAAAAAACTTAAAAGAAATAAGGGTCACCCTTCCGCCGCTATCTGAACAACAAAGGATAGTAACTAAAATAGAATCTCTATTCTCTAAAATAGATAAAGCAAAAGAGCTTATAGAAGAAGTAAGAGGAAGATTTGAGAATAGGAAAGCGGCTATACTTGCAAAGGCTTTTAGAGGGGAATTGACGGAGAAATGGAGAGAGGAAAATTTAGGGGTAAAATCAGGTAAAGCATTATTTAAAGATATCGAAGTATTGAAGGAACGATTAAAATCAATAGAAAAAAATAGTGTATCATCATATGATTTAGAAGAACCATTTGATTTACCTAATACTTGGATATGGATTAAGTTGGGAGATATATGCTATAAATTTAAATATGGTAGTTCAAAGAAATCTAGTAGCGAAGGGACTGTTCCCGTATTAAGAATGGGAAATTTACAAGGTGGAAAATTAGACTGGTCAGATTTAGTATATACATCAGATGAAGATGAAATAAAAAAATATAAACTACTATATAACGACATATTGTTTAATAGAACAAACAGTCCTGAACTTGTTGGAAAAACATCTATTTATAAAGGGGAAATGAAAGCAATATTTGCGGGTTATTTAATTAGGATTAGACCATTTGAGCTTATAGATAATGATTATATAAATTATTTCCTTAATTCTACTTACGCAAAGTATAAATGCTATCAAGTAAAAACTGATGGTGTTAGTCAGTCTAATATTAACTCAAAAAAACTAGGGGAATTTGAAATCCCAATTCCTCCTCTTGAAGAACAAGAAGAAATAGTCCGTATTCTAGACAATTTATTGTCTTTTGAATCAAAAATAGAAAAGTTAACGGAGCTTGAAGAACAAATTGAACTTCTAAAGAAATCTATACTAGCAAAAGCTTTTAGAGGAGAACTAGGTACTAATGACCCCACAGAAGAATCAGCTATTGGGTTACTTAAGGAAGTCCTAAAAGAAAAAATAAATCATAGAAAATAGTTATAAAAATAAGTTGGCGAAATAGAAACGCCAACTTATTTTTATACATTAAACCTAAACAATACTACATCCCCATCTTGCATTACATAATCTTTTCCTTCTAGACGGATAAGTCCCTTTTCTTTTGCTTGAGTATGTCCACCGCATTCTAATAAATCTTTATAGTTTACTACCTCTGCTCTTATAAAACCTCTTTCCATATCTGTATGGATTTTTCCAGCAGCCTGTGGAGCTTTTGTTCCTTTTTTTATAGTCCAAGCCCTTACTTCTTGTGGGCCAGCAGTTAAGAAGCTCATAAGGCCTAATAGATCATAACTAGCCCTTATAAGTTTATCAAGTCCAGATTCTTTAAGGCCTAGTTCTTCTAAAAATATTTCTCTCTCTTCTCCTTCAAGTTGAGCAATTTCAGCTTCTATTTTAGCTGATATGACTATGGTTTTAGAGTTTTCTTGTTTTGCATATTCTTCTACTTTGGCTACATGTGGATTATTTTCATATCCATCTATAAGATCTTCCTCTGAAACATTACATACATATAGTACAGGCTTTAATGAAAGTAAGCTTAAACTCTTTATTAGACTAAGTTCTTCTTCCGTATAGTCTAAACTTCTAGGAGATTTGCTTTCTTCTATACTTTCTTTGATTCTAGTTAAAAGTTCATATTCTTTCTTGTAGCTTTTATCTCCTTTCATTTCTTTTCCTACTTTAGTAAGTCTTCTATCTATGACTTCTAAATCAGAGAGCATAAGCTCTAAATTTATAATTTCAATATCATTAACAGGGTCTATTCTTCCTTCTACATGAGTAACATTCTCATCTTCAAAGCATCTTATTACTTGAATTATAGATTCTACTTCACGAATATGTGAAAGAAATTTATTTCCCAAACCTTCTCCATCACTAGCACCTTTTACTAATCCAGCAATATCAAAAAATTCAATAGTAGCTGGAGTTAATTTTTCAGGATTAATAAGTTCAGCCAATTGATTTAATCTTTCATCTGGCACAGGAACGATGCCTACATTTGGCTCTATGGTACAAAATGGATAGTTTTCTGCATCTGCTTTTGCAGCTGTTAATGCATTAAAAAGAGTACTTTTGCCTACATTTGGTAGTCCTACTATTCCTAATTTCATTTCAATCTTCCTTTCGACCTTAAGTTATTGTGTCATAAGACATTATATATTATGCTTTTTATTTATTCAATACAGAGCTAAAATGAATTTGTATTTTACATAGATTTTACTTTATCTTAACTTGGATTTAACTATATTTAATTATTATTGAATTGTAAAAAGAAAAGAGAGGAGAATGTAAATGAAAATTGCTAGTTTTAAAAGAGTAGTTTTAATTCTATCTTTAGTATTAATGGTTTCTGTAGTAGTAGCTGGTTGTACAAATAATTCAAAAGAAGCTGAAGGTACTGATTCAAAACTAGAAGGAATAATAAGTATTGTAGGTTCTACCTCTGTAACACCACTAGCAGAAGAGCTAGGACAAGAATTTAGTAATAAAAATCCAGAAATTAAAGTAGATGTTCAAGGAGTTGGTTCTACCGCAGGAATTAAAGCTATAATTGATGAAACAGCAGATGTTGGCATAAGTTCGAGAGATTTAAAAGATGAAGAAAAAGAATCTAAAATAAAAGAACATATAATTGCTTATGACGGTATTGTAGTAGTGGTACATCCTGAAAATAGTGTAGAAGATTTAGACATGGATACTATAAATAAAATATTTACTGGAGAAATAAAGAATTGGAAAGAAGTTGGAGGAGAAGATGAGGAAATTTTAATAGTTTCAAGAGAAGAAGGCTCAGGAACAAGGGGGGCTTTTGAGGAAATACTAGAACTTGATTCAGTTAGAGAAGATGCCCTTATAGCTGAAGGAAATGGAGCGGTTAAAGCTAACATAGCAAGTAAGAAGAACTCAATAGGATATATATCCTTGTCTTATTTAGATGATTCAATAATCGGACTTAAAATAGATGGTATAGAAGGAACAGTAGAAAATATTAAATCTGGAAAATATAAAGTTTCGAGACCATTTCTAATGCTTACAAATGGCGAAGAAGGTCCTTTAGTTAAAGAATTTCTAGACTTTGTATTAAGTGAGGAAGGACAGAAAATAGTAGGAGAAAAACAAATTACTGTAAAATAATAGTTAGAGTGTAGAGATGAGGGAGTGGGACAAATCCTAATGGATTACATCCCTGTCTCTCTAACTTATAAAAGAGGTGTAAATATATGAAAAAAAGTAATTGGCAGGAGAAATTAAATGAAAAGCTATATTTAATAAGTGCACTTATTTCTATTGCTTTAATTCTTAGTATTACTTTGTTCATATTTATAAAAGGGGTTCCAGCAATAAAGGAAATTGGAATTAAAAATTTTGTGTTAGGAACTAAGTGGAAGGCAGGAGATGGCCAATATGGTATTTTACCTATGATTGTAGGTTCTATTTATGTTACTATAGGAGCTTGTTTAGTAGGAGTACCTATTGGATTATTTACAGCTATATATCTAAGCGAAATGGCAAACAAAAAAACAGCCGATTTTTTAAGAAAAGTTGTAGAGCTTTTAGCAGGAATACCTTCTGTAGTCTTTGGTTTTTTCGGCCTTGTTAGTATAGTTCCTCTTATTGATAAGTTCTTTGGTGGTGGAGGCAATAGTCTCTTTGCTTCTTCAATAATACTTGGTATAATGATTTTGCCAACAATTATAAGCATTTCAGAAGCTTCTATAAGGGCTGTTCCAAAGGAATATAGAGAAGGCTCACTAGCTTTAGGTTCAACCCATATAGATAGCACTTTTAAGGTGATATTACCGTCTGCCAAATCTGGTATATTAGCCTCCATTGTACTGGCCCTTGGCAGGGCTATAGGTGAAACTATGGCTGTTATATTAGTATCAGGCAATACTCCACTAATTCCCCATTCTATTTTTGATAGGGTGAGAACATTGACTTCTAACATAGCAATAGAGATGGGATATGCATATGGACTCCATCAAGGTGCACTTTTTGCAACAGGAGTTATTCTATTTGTGTTCATAATGATTATTAATGGGGTGTTTTTAGTATTTAATAGAAAAGCAGGTGAGCTAAATGACCGATAAAAGTTTACAGATAGATCATCAAATGAATATTAAAATAGTGAAGGAAAAGTTGATTAAGGGAATTATATATTTTTCTGTATTTTTAACTTTTGGAATAGTTTTATGGATACTTCTTCACATAGTGTTTAATGGGGTTATAAAGAGTGGTAATATTGATATTATTGGAAATGAAAGTATTCTACCTATGATTATGAACACTTTTTATATTGTATTGCTAGCAGTATCTATTTCTACCCCTATAGGTATCTGGACAGCTATTTATTTAAATGAATATGCTAAAGACAATAAACTGGTGCATTTAATACGATTTGCTATTCAAAGTTTAGCAGGAATACCTTCTATAATATTTGGTCTTTTTGGAATGATTGTATTTGTTGTAGGTTTAAATTTAAAATGGTCAATACTTGCTGGAGCTTTAACACTTAGTATTATGATTCTTCCTATAATAATTAAAACTACTGAGGAAGCTTTAAAATCTGTCCCCTTATCAATTAGAGAAGGAAGTATGGCGCTAGGAGCTTCAAAGGTAAAAACTATAAAAGGTGTGGTGATTCCTAGTGCTCTTCCTGGAATAATTATTTCAGTTATTTTAAGCATTGGTAGAATAGTGGGGGAAACGGCAGCAATTTATTTAACAGCAGGAATGGTACCAAGAGCGGCTGTTAGTCCATTAGATTCAGGTAGAACTTTATCTGTACATTTATATCTTTTAGCAAAAGAAGGTATATCTTTTGAAAAAGCTTATTTTACGGCTACTATCTTAGTTGTATTTATTCTCTGTATAAATTTGATTTCAAATAGATTAGCCAAAAAATTTAGTGAAAAATTAAAAGCAAATTAAGGGGTGAATGTATAATAATGAATGAAAAAATAGCTGTGAATAATTTAAATCTTTATTATGGCAATATGAAAGTATTAAACAATATAGATATTTCTTTTGAAGAAAATAGTATAACTGCTTTAATAGGTCCTTCTGGATGTGGAAAGACAAGTTTTTTAAGAACTTTAAATAGATTAAATGACATGGTATCAAATGTGAAGGTAGAAGGAAATATAATGCTAGATGGTGAGGATATATATGAAAAAATGGAGCCTACAGTTCTTAGGAAAAAAGTAGGGATGGTATTTCAAAAGCCAAATCCTTTTCCAATGAGCATATATGATAATGTAGCCTATGGACCTAGGGTACATGGAATAAAGAAAAAGAGTGAATTAAATGAAATAGTTGAAAGGAGTTTAAGATTAGCATTTTTGTGGGATGAAGTAAAGGATAGATTGAATAAGTCTGCCCTAAGTCTCTCAGGGGGGCAACAGCAAAGACTTTGTATAGCTAGAGCATTGGCAGTTGAGCCGGAGATAATATTAATGGATGAACCTACGTCTGCATTAGATCCTATTGCTACATCGAAGATTGAAGATCTAATAACTACTTTAAAGAAAAACTATACAGTTATAATAGTTACCCATTCTATGCAACAGGCAGCTAGGATTTCAGATTATACAGCGTTTTTCCTTTTAGGCAAGCTTGTTGAACATAGAGAAACTAGATATATGTTTGAATCTCCTAAAGATGATAGAACAAAAGATTATATTATGGGTATGTTTGGTTAATATTTTCCAAACATGCTTTTATTTTTAATATTTTTTATTTTAAATGGAATAATAAATCCTAAGTACCAACTATTGAATGTCAAGGAGGTTTATACATATGAAAAAGACAAATAAAAAACTATTATTTTTACTCATATCAATGGTGATTGCATCTATATTTATTTCTGGGTGTAAAAAAGGTGATGTAGAAAAAGTAGAAGAAGATATAGAACAAAAAGATGTAAGTACAGATGTAGGCGCAAAAAAGTCCAATGAACTGGTAGATAGGGGGGAAAAAATTGCTGATAGTCTAGTGGAGCTAATAGGAGTAGAAGGTGCAGCGGCAATAATATATGACAATGAAGCCATAGTAGCTGTTGAAATATCAGAAGAAGTAGAACTAGATGAAAATATGATAAATATGATAAAAAATACTGCAGTAGAAAGCGATGGACATATAGAAGGAGCTAAAGTGATTGCAGATAAAAAAACATTTGATATAATAGATGATATAGCTCAGGCTCTTATTAAAGGAGATAGTATTGATAAGTATAAAAAAGAAATAGATAATATAGTCCAAAAGACAAAATAATTTAAAGATATAGTTAAAACCTGGTCTTAAGACTAGGTTTTTTCATATAATAATTATTAACTTATATTTTTTTATTTAAATATGGGTATTATAAAAACAAATAGATTTAAGGAGGTTAAATACGTGGCAATATCTAATGAAAGATTAAACATAGGTAATGGAATAAATTTAAATTTAATAAAAACAGATAAGTTTAAATCCAATTTAGTAAGTTTATATATGGAAATGCCTTTAAATAGAGACATGGTTACCCAAAATGCTCTTATTCCATTAGTTTTGAAAAGAGGTACTAATAAATATAATACTACTTTAGAAGTTGAGAGAAAGCTTGAAGAGCTTTATGGAGGACAATTAAGCTTAAATATTAATAAAAAAGGTGAAAGGCATGTTTTAAGATTTACAATAGAAAGTCCAAAAGGCTTTTATGTAGATGATGAAGAGTATTTTTATGAAGTAATTAGTTTTTTAAAAGAAATAGTATACAATCCCTACGTAGACGACGGAGGTTTTAAGAAAGAATATGTAGATCAAGAAAAAGAAAATTTAAAGAGAATGATAGAAGGAAAAATAAATGATAAAAGATCCTATGCTATGACTAGATGTATAGAAGAAATGTGTAAAAATGAAAAATATAGTATTTATGAATATGGTTATGTAAAAGACTTAGACTTTATTGATAATAAAAATCTATATGAGCATTATAAATCTATATTAGAGAATAGTCCTATTGAGATATTTTATATTGGTAATTATGATAACAAGATGATAGATCATATAAAAAATACATTTAAAATAGATAGGGAAAATATAACAAAGATTCCTAGAGAAAAAATTACAGATGCAGTGCAGACAAAAAATATGGTTTATGAAGATATGCAAATAAATCAAGGAAAATTAGTAATAGGGTATAGAACTGGCATACCTTATGAAGATAATCTTTATAAGGCACTATTAGTTTCTAGTGAAATATTAGGGGGAGGTCCAAATTCAAAATTATTTAGAACTGTTAGGGAAAAAGAAAGCCTTGCATATTATATAAATTCTAAAATTTATAAATATAAATCTATAATGATCATAGATGCAGGTATCGATTTTGATAAATTTGAAAAAACATTGGAAATAACCAGGAATCAAATAGATGAATTAAAAGAAGGGATTTTTACTGATGATGATATAGAAATTGCTAAAAAAGCTATAGTTACATCTCTAAAATCTGTAACAGATAGCAATTATCTAATATCTGAATTCTTTTTAAGTCAAGTATTGTCTAATGATAATAGATCTGTTGATGAAATGATAGAAGATATTTTAAATGTAAATAGGGAAGATATAATAGAAGTTGCTAATAAAATAAATGTAGATACTATTTATTTTTTAAAAAATGAAAATCTGTAGTTAGGAGGTTAGATTACTTTGGACAAAAGTATATTTAAAAACAATAAGATAAATGAAGAATTATTTTTTTATGAGTCTGAAAGTGGACTTAAAGTTTATTTAATGCCTAAAAGTGGTTATATGAAAAAATATGCTGTATTTGCAACTCAATATGGCTCTAATGACAATAAATTTATTCCTATAGGAGAGAAAGAGGCAATAGAAGTCCCAGAGGGGATTGCCCATTTCTTAGAGCATAAATTATTTGAAGAACCAGATGAAAATATATTTGACAAGTTTTCAGAATTTGGTGCTAGTGTAAATGCATACACTAATTTTAATCAAACAGCTTATCTTTTTTCTTGTACCGATAATTTCTATGAAAACCTAGAACTTTTAATTAAATTTGTTCAAAATCCCTATTTTACTGATGAAAATGTAGAGAAGGAAAAGGGGATAATAGCTCAAGAAATAAAAATGTATGAGGATAATCCAGGATGGAAAGTATTTTTCAATTGCTTAACAGGAATGTATCATAATCATCCTGTTAAAACGGATATAGCAGGTACTGTAGAAAGTATTCGAAAAATTGATAAGGAGATTCTATATACTTGTTATAATACTTTCTATCATCCTAAAAATATGGTGCTATTTTTAGTAGGAGATATCTCCTTTGAGGAGGTAGTAAAAGTAGTAGATAGTTCTGAGAAAAAAGATATAAAACTTGATGTAGAAGAGATAACGCGCATATATCCTGAAGAACCAAAAGAGATCAAAGAAAAATATATTGAGGAAAAACTAGTTACTTCAATTCCTATATTCATTATAGGCTTTAAAGATGATGAATTAGGACTAGAAGGTAAAGAATTGGTTAAAAGAGAAATAGTTACAAATATATTATTAGAAATGTTATTTGGGAAAAGTTCCAAATTTTATCAAGAACTCTATAGTGAAGGCCTTATAGATGCTAGTTTTGGTGGGCAGTATGTAGGACATAAAAACTACGGACATTCTATTGTAGCAGGTCAATCTTATAAGCCAGAAGTTGTACTTGAAAGAATAAATACTTATTTAGAAGAAATAAGGAATGAAGGTTTAAATGAAGAAGATTTTGAAAGGATTAAAAACAAGGATATTGGGTCCAATATTATGGGATTTAATTCAGTAGAGTTTATTGCTAATAATTTTATAAATTATTTCTTTCTAGATTTTTTATTTCTAGATTATTTAGATGTATACGATTCTATTTCTTTTGAAGATGCATTAAATAGGTTTAATAAACATTATAGGAAAGACAACTATACTCTATCTGTAATTAAGCCAGTTTAAATGCTTTTAAATATCCCTATTTTATGTTATATTTAAAAGATATACAAATAGAAAGGGGGAGAAAATATGGATCCTGTAGCTTTTGAAATCTTTGGAATAAAGGTAATGTGGTATGGAATACTTATTTCTTCTGGTATTATAATAGGTGCAATACTTGCATTTAGGGAAGCACGAAGAATAAATTTTAATGAGGAGACATTAATAGACTTGCTACTATATGCTATTCCTCTTTCCATAGTAGGAGCAAGAATTTACTACGTAGCTTTTAGTTGGGATTATTATAGTCAAAATTTTAAAGAGATATTTCATATAAGAGGTGGAGGATTAGCTATACATGGAGCTATAGCAGCTGCAGTGATAGTGGCAGTTATATTTTGCAAAAGAAGGAAAATTGATTTTTGGGAGGTTGTAGATATATGTGCACCAAGTATTATCTTAGGCCAAGCCATTGGTAGATGGGGGAACTACATAAACCAAGAAGCTCATGGGGGTCCTACAGATTTACCA
Source organism: Clostridiaceae bacterium (assembly GCA_019391515.1). Lineage (GTDB taxonomy): Bacteria > Bacillota > Clostridia > Tissierellales > Sporanaerobacteraceae > Anaerosalibacter. The sequence goes on from JAHXQP010000020.1 coordinate 78,015, forward strand.
TGGGGCATTATGGTTAACGGTGTAAAAGTTCATCCTACATTTTTATATGAATCTTTGTGGAATTTTGCAGTTTTTTTCTATTTAATCTGGTATAGAAAAAACAAGCAAAAAGTAACGGGAGAGACCTTTTTGTTATATTTAGCACTTTATTCAGTTGGAAGATTTTTTATTGAAGGACTTAGAACTGATAGTTTGATGTTAGGTCCAATTAGGGTAGCTCAACTTGTAAGTATGGCACTAATAGGAATTTCAATAGTCATTTTTTCCTATAGGAGGAAAAAGATAAATAGGATTTAAGGGAGCAGGAAGTATGCTGCTTCTTTTTTAATGTCTAAAAACATGTAAAATTGTAGTTATTACCCGGTTGTTAAGTTATTTTTATAATAAAAGTAAAATAGTAACAGTAAACTATTTAGCTTTAAATAAAAATAGGCTTAAAGTCCTAGTAAATATTTGGACTTTTTTTATTTTTTTTGAAGGATTTCACGAATACTTATAGAAATAATAGAGTGTGGAGTAAAGTGGTGAGAAGTGGGAGGTAGTGTAAACACTTTTTTGGGGTGAATAAAATGTTTATTGGAGAATATCAACACAATGTAGATAATAAAGGAAGACTTATTATTCCATCCAAACTTAGAGAAGGTCTAGGGGAGAACTTCATTATGACCAAAGGATTGGATAACTGTCTATTTGTGTACCCAAAACCTGAATGGCATATACTGGAAGAAAAATTGAAATCACTACCTTTAACTAGTAGAGATGCTAGAGCTTTTGTAAGATTTTTCTTTTCAGGCGCCACTGAATGTGAATTAGATAAGCAAGGAAGGATTCTTATTCCAGCAAATTTAAGAAATCATTCAAAATTGGAGAGAGAAGCAGTGATAATAGGAGTTGGGACAAGGGTTGAAATTTGGAGTAAGGAAGAATGGGATATATACAATGAGGATGACAGCCTAAGCTATGAAAATATTGCAGAAAAGATGGCTGAATTAGGAATATAAGAAAATAAAAATGGGAGTTGATATATTGAATTTTAAACATGTTCCCGTAATGCTTAATGAAGCATTAGATGGACTAAATATAAAAGAAGACGGAATATATATAGATGGCACTTTAGGAGGAGCAGGTCATTCAACTGAAATTGTAAAAAGACTTAGCACTGGTAAGTTAATAGGGATAGATCAAGATGAAAATGCAATTAAAAAGTCTAAGGAGGTCTTAGCTGATTATAGAGATAGAACTATAATTGTAAAGGATAATTTTAAGAACATAAAAAATGTATTAAATACACTTGGGATAAAGAAAGTTGATGGAATACTTTTAGATTTAGGTGTTTCTTCACACCAATTAGATGAGGAGGAAAGAGGATTTTCTTATAACAAAGATGCTCCTTTGGATATGAGAATGGATAGAAGCAATACTTTTTCAGCTTGGGATGTGGTTAACAAATACAGTGAAAAAGAATTAGAAAAAGTTATTTGGGATTTTGGAGAAGAAAAATGGGCAAAGCGAATAGCTAAATTTATAGTAGAAGAGCGCAGAGAAGCTCCAATAGACACTACATTTGAATTAGTATCTGCAATAAAAAAAGCTATACCAAAGAAGGTCAGAATCCAAGGAGGACATCCTGCAAGGAAGACTTTTCAAGCTATTCGTATAGAGGTGAATCAAGAGTTAGATATATTAAAAAATAGTATTCTAAATGCAAATGAAGTCTTAGATAAAAGTGGAAGGTTATGTATTATTACATTTCATTCATTAGAAGATAGGATAGTTAAAGATACTTTCAAGTATTTAAATAAAAATTGTATTTGCCCACCAGAGTTTCCAGTATGTACTTGTAATAAGAAAAGGGAGCTTAAGATTTTAACAAGGAAACCAATTGTACCTAGTGAAGAAGAAATAGAAACCAATCCAAGATCCAGAAGTGCTAAACTTCGAATAGGAGCGAAAGTTTAGTGTTCTAATTTTAGGGAGGTGTGAATAAATTTGTTAGTAGCTAAACGGGAAGAAAATCATTATTATAAGGGAAGAAACAAAAAAAAGGAGAAAAAAAAGGGAAACAATAAAAATAAATCTAATGAGAAATTGAAATTTTTAATGGGTGCAACTATAATATTACTAGCTTGTTTATTTGTTTTATTAAGATATACCTATATTACCCAAATGAGACTGGAGAATTCGAAATTAGAAAGTCAAAAAGTTGAATTAAAAAAAGAGAAACAAGATCTAATGGCTGAACTTGATAGAGTTAAAAGTGACTCTAAAATAGAGAAAGATGCAAAGATAAAACTTGGTATGTACTATCCTTCAGAGGAACAAATAGTCTATGTATCTATTGATGATAAAGCTAATGATGAAGATAAGTTGGTAGGAGAATCAAAACAAAAAGAAGACTTTTTTATAGTTGGTTATTTTAAAAATATGATGAATATGATATTAAAATAATGTTATGGAGGTTTGGGTTAATGTCAGCACCTAGCAACAAAACTAAAAAACGATTAGTAGTTATATTTTTTGCTGTATCATTTATTGTTTTTTTACTAATATTAAGATTAGGGTATTTACAAATTGTAAAAGGTGAGGAACTAAAAAAAGGTGCTCTTGAGCAATGGACTAAAGGTATCGAGATAAAGCCTAAAAGAGGAGTAATATACGATAGAAATGGGAAAAAATTGGCTATGAGTGTAAGTTCTTATACTGTATGGAGCAGTCCGGCTGATATTGATAAACCTAAAGAAACTGCTAAGGTAGTAGCAGAGATATTAAAAATGGATGAAAAAGAAGTCTATGAAAAAATAACTAAGAATCAAAGAGTAGAAAAACTTAAACAGTGGATAACTAAGGAGGAAGCTGTAGAGCTTAGGAAGGCAAATTTACCAGGGATTGAGATCATCGATGATAATAAAAGATATTACCCTTATGGCAGCTTTGCAAGCCATATGATAGGTTTTACAGATATTGACAATAACGGATTATACGGTATTGAAAAAGTTTATGATAAATATCTTAATGGAACACCAGGTAAATGGATAAAAACCACAGATGCGAAAGGGAGACAACTTCCTTATGGAAGTGAAAAACTATATGAAGCAGAGGATGGTCTTAGTGTTGTATTGACTATGGATGAAACTATACAACATTTTGCAGAAAAAGCGGCCCTAGAATCTCTTATAAAAAACAATGCAAAAAATGTATCAGTTATAGTTATGGAGCCTAAAACAGGGGATATTCTAGCTATGGCTACTAAACCAGATTATGATCCAAATAATCCAAGAGAGCCAGTTGATGAAGGGATAAAAAATCAATGGAAGGATTTATCACAAGATGAATTGCAAAAAAGATGGTATGATATGTGGAGAAATTTTCCTATAAATGATGCTTATGAGCCAGGCTCTACTTTCAAAATAATAACATCTGCTGCTGGCTTGGAGGAGAATGTAACAACTCCAGATACAAACTTTTATTGTGGAGGGCATATAAAAGGTATTCCAGGTGCTAATATAAAATGTTGGAGATGGTATAATCCTCATGGAAGTCAAACTTTTACGGAAGGGGTTCAAAACTCTTGTAATGCTGTTTTTGTAGATGTAGGTAGGAAATTAGGAAATGAGAAAATGCTTAAATATATAAAAGCCTTTGGATTTGGAGAAAATACAGGAATAGATTTAACTGGTGAACAAGGCGGGATTGTTCCTTCAGATCCAAAAAATATAAAGGAAGCAAATCTTGCAACAATGTCTTATGGGCATGGAATAGCAGTGACCCCTATTCAACTTGTGACAGCTGTTTCGACCATAGCGAATGGTGGAGAATTAATGAAACCTAGGATAGTTAAAGAACTAATAGATGAAGAAGGAAAAGTTGTTCAAAGTTTTAAGCCTGAAGCAAAAAGGAGGGTCATATCTGAAGAAACTTCAAAAACTTTATTGGAAATATTAGAGTCGGTAGTATCAGAAGGTACGGGTAAAAAAGCTTATGTTCCTGGATATAAGATAGGTGGAAAAACTGGAACAGCTCAAAAGGTAATAGATGGAAGATATGCACCAGGAAAATATATTGCTTCTTTTGTAGCGGTAGCACCGGCGAATGATCCTAAAATTGCAGTGTTAGTAGTTGTAGATGAACCAAGTGGCGGTAGTTATTATGGTGGAACTACTGCAGCACCAGTAGCAAGTGAAGTAATTGAAGAGACTTTAAAGTATTTAGATATAGAACCTCAATATACAGAGAAAGAAAAAGAAGAGTTTGTTAAAAAAGTTACAGTTCCAGATGTAAGAAATAAAAACATAGCAGTTGCAGGCAAAACTTTAACAGAGCTTGGTTTTAAATATAATACAGAGTTACCAAATATAAATGAAGATACTATAGTTATAGATCAATTTCCATTGCCAGGCACTAAAGTTAATGAAGGTTCAATAATAGACTTATATTTTAATAAAAAGGGGAAAGAATTAAATATAAATATAATGCCAGATTTAACTGGTAAGAAAAGAGAAGAGGTAGTTAAAATATTAGATGATTTGAAATTAAAATATAATTTCAATGGAAATGGTCTAGTTATAAACCAGAAGCCTAAAGCAGGCTCAGAAATAGATGAAAATATAACTGTTGAAGTTGAATTTTCAGATATTAAGGAGTAATATATTAAAGGGCGACTTAAGGTTGCCTTTTAATTAATTTTTACATGTAAGGTGGAGATTGAAGCATGAAGATAAAAAATATAATTAAAGGATTAGAAGTAGAAAAAACTTATGGAAGTTTAGAAAAGAATATAAAAGGAATTAGCTATGATTCAAGAAAAGTTGGTTTTGACTATGTGTTTGTAGCAATAGAAGGGTTTGAATCTGATGGACATAAATATATAGATCAAGCAATTGAAAAGGGAGCTAATGTATTAATAGTTACTAAAGATATAAAGATAGATGAAGAAGATATTACAGTTATAAAAGTAAAAGATAGTAGGGATAGTTTAGCTAGAATTAGTTCTAATTTTTATGGAAATCCTTCAGAAAATATGGAGACTGTTGGAGTTACAGGTACCAATGGAAAAACATCTATAACTTGCTTAGTTAAAAGTATACTAGAAAAAGCCAATATGAAAACTGGTATAATAGGTACTATGGGAAGTGTAATAGACGGTGAAGTATTTAATACATCAAATACTACTCCTGAATCATTGTTGATACAAGAATATCTTTATAATATGCTAGAAGAAGATACAAAAGCTTGTGTTATGGAAGTTTCTTCTCATTCACTAGATTTAAAAAGGGTAGAATATTGTAATTTTGATATAGGAATATTTACAAATTTAAGTAGAGATCATTTAGATTTTCATAATACTATAGAAAACTATTTTAATGCTAAGTTAAAATTGTTTTATATGACAAATAAGTGTAATATTATTAATATAGATGATATTTATGGACGAAGAATAGTAGAAGAAACCAGGGATTTAGATATCTCTACTATTACCTATGGAATAGTAGAAAAAGCTACTATTTATGCTACAGATATAGAATATCATTTAAATGGTGTAGATTTTAAATTAAATACTCCTAAAGGTTCGATAGATATATTATTTAATATACCTGGAGAATTCAGTGTCTATAATGCACTAGCAGCTTCTAGCTGTGCTTATTATTATGGAATAGGACTAGACACCATAAAGGAAGGTTTAGAGTCTGTAAAAGGTGTTAAAGGAAGATTTGAAATAGTTCCTACTAATAGGGACTTTTCAGTTATTATAGATTTTGCTCATACTCCAGATGGGCTTGAAAAAGTTCTGACTGCAATTAGAGAGTTTGCAGAAGGAAGAGTAGTGGCTGTTTTTGGAGCAGGTGGAAATAGGGATAGAACAAAGAGACCTATTATGGGTGAAACTGTAGGAAAATATGCAGATTTTTTAATTGTAACTTCTGATAACCCTAGACATGAAGAGCCAGGAAGAATAGTAGATGATGTAATAGAAGGGGTTAAAAAAGCAAACGAAAATTATATGAAAATTGTAGATAGAAAAGAAGCTATAGAATATGCAATTAAAAATGCAAGATCTAAAGATATAATTTTACTTGCAGGGAAGGGCCATGAAACATACACTATTATTGGAGATGAAGTTTTTCCATTTGACGAAAGACAAATTGTATTGGATATTTTGAAGGAAATGGAAAATTAAGCTATATACTAGAGAGGAGAAAGAATAATGGTTGATTATACCGACACAATACGAATTATAATTATTTCTTTTATTATAACTGTCATACTAGGGCCAATATTGATACCTGTTTTAAGAAAAATGAAAATTGGGCAAAGTATTAGAGAGGAAGGTCCAAAAACTCATTATAAGAAAAGTGGTACCCCTACTATGGGTGGAATTATTATGATGATTGGACTTTTAATTACTGTTTTAACTTCAGGCATATTAAATAGAGATATCTATATTTTACTTTTATCTACTTTTGGTTTTGGTCTTATAGGATTTATTGATGACTATATAAAGGTTGTCAAAAGAAGATCTTTAGGGCTTAAGCCTTATCAAAAATTAATTGGCCAGTTTATATTAGCTGCTTTACTGGCTATTTATCAGTCTAATACTTCTATGTTGGGTACAAAGATAATTATTCCTTTTGTGAGTAATAAATATTTAGATTTAGGAATGCTTTATATACCTTTCATAACTTTTGTGGTAGTAGGTACTGTAAATAGTGTAAATCTAACGGATGGATTAGATGGATTGGCTACAGGTGTTACTTTAATAGTGTTATCATTTTTCGGTTTAGTTTCATTAAATTGGGGAATGAATAGTGCCTCTATATTTTCTGTAGCATTAACAGGAGCATGTCTTGGATTTTTAGTTTATAATGCATATCCAGCTAAAGTATTCATGGGAGATACAGGTTCTATGGCTTTAGGAGGTGCGGTATCTGCTCTTGCTATATTATTGAATCTACCATTGGTAATTCCTATAGTAGGAGGAATATATTTTGTTGAAGCATTGTCAGTTATAATACAAGTGACTTCTTATAAATTAACTGGAAAGAGGGTATTTTTAATGAGTCCTCTTCACCATCATTTTGAACAAAAGGGATGGTCAGAAACTAGAGTTGTAGCAGTTTTCTGGATTGTAACTGTTATATTGTGTCTAATTGGCGTAGCTAGTATAAACTAAATTTAGAAAGATAGGTGTTTGAGATGGAGTTAGAAAATAAAAATGTACTCATACTAGGTTTAGGGGTAAGTGGAGTGTCTACTGTGAAGGCTTTAAATAAATTGGGAGCTAATATTATAGCAAGTGATTCTAAAAAGGAAGATGAGCTTAAAGATTTTTTAAAGAGTATAGAATTATATTCTGTTAAACTTTTTCTAGGTACCAATGATATTCCACTAGATGATATAGATTTGATTGTTAAAAGTCCTGGAATACCCCTTGATATACCAATAATTGAAAAAGCTAAAAAACTAAATATTGAAGTAATAACTGATATAGAGCTGGCCTATAGGATTATTCCTAAAAATAAATTCATAGCGATTACAGGAACAAACGGAAAAACTACTACTACTACATTGATGGGAGAGATTTTTAAAAAAGCTGGATATACTTGTCATATTACGGGAAATATAGGTGTAGGAATACTTTGGGAAGCAGTTAATTCGAAAAAAGAAGATATTTTTGTAATTGAAGCAAGTAGTTTTCAATTAGAAAGTATTGATAAATTTAAACCTAAGGTAAGCGCAATTATAAATATAACTCCAGATCATATAAATTGGCATAAATCTTATGAAAACTATATTAGTTCTAAAAAGAAAGTATTTAAAAATCAAGATAAAAATGATTTTACTGTGCTTAATTATGATGATAAAGTATTAAGAAATACAAAAGATAATATTAACTCAAATATAATATGGTTTAGTATAAATAGCAGATTAGATAATGGGGTATATATTGATGGAGAAGATATTGTTATAGCTCATGGTGGAAAATTTGTTAAAGTTATGCCTTGGAGAGAAATTAAAATTCCGGGAAAACATAATTTAGAAAATGCATTATCTAGTATTGCTATAGGTTGGGCAATGGGAATAGATGCAGAAGATATGGCAGATGTTTTAAGAAGTTTTGAAGGTGTAGAGCATAGGATTGAATATGTGACTAACATTGGAGGAGTGAAATTTTATAATGATTCAAAAGGCACTAACTCTGATGCTAGTATTAAGGCAATAGAAGCATTAGAATCGCCTCTTATAGTTATAGCAGGAGGAAAGGATAAGGGAACAGATTTTGATGATTTTATAAAATCTTTTAAAGGGAAAGTAAAGGCCTTAATTCTATTAGGTGAAACTAAAGATAAAATTAAAGAAACTGCAATTAAATATGGATTTAATAATATATATATAGTAGGCAGTATGAATGAAGCTATTAACAAATCTTTTGAAATAGGAAATAGTGGAGATACGGTTTTACTTTCACCAGCTTGTGCTAGTTGGGATATGTATGAAAGCTTCGAAGAAAGAGGTAAGGATTTTAAAGAAGCTGTGTACAACTTAAAGGAGGATTAAATTATGGCAAAAAAAAGAGCTAGCGATTTTACTTTACTTTTATCCACTATACTGTTGGTGTTTATTGGTATAATTATGGTATTTAGCTCTAGTTGGCCAGATGCACTTTATAAAATGAAGAATGGTTATCATTTCTTAAAAAAGCAGCTAATAGCAGGCTTTTTGGGATTAATAGTTTTAGTCTTTTTTATGAACTTTAATTATAAGAAATTAGATAAATTGTCCTTATTCATATTTATTGCATCTTTACTTTCTGGAATGCTTATTTTTACTCCACTTGGTGTAGAGTTTAATGGAGCCAAACGTTGGGTTAAGCTACCAGGGTTTACCTTCATGCCTTCAGATTTAATAAAAATAGGTTCTGTAATATATTTATCATCTTTTTTGTCAAAAAAGAAAGATGATGTTAGAAAATTAGGAAAAGGTGTTATCCCTTCTCTTATTATTATAGGGATTTCTTGTGGAATGATCTATGCTCAAAAGGACCTTAGTACAAGTTTTACATTGGGTGTTACACTTGTAAGTATTATGTTTATTGCTGGTATGAAACTTAATCATTTAGGAGCACTAATAGCTATGGGGGGGGTTGGAGTATATAAGGCTATTTCAGGCGAAGGTTTTAGAGCTAAGAGATTTCTAGCATTTAAGGATCCTTTTGCTGATAAAGTTGGGTTTGGATGGCAAGCTGTTCAGTCACTATATGCACTAGGATCAGGTGGATTATTTGGTTTAGGCTTAGGAAAGAGTAGACAAAAGTTTTTTTACATACCAGAGCCTTATAATGATTTTATCTTTTCAATAATAGGTGAAGAATTAGGATTTTTAGGTTCTCTTACAGTTATAATGTTATTTTTATTGATTATATGGAGAGGAATAAAGATTGCTTTAAATACTGAAGATTTATTTGGATGCTTGTTAGCTTCAGGTATAACTGCTCTTATAACTATTCAATCACTTATTCATATAGCGGTAGTTACATCATCTGTGCCTACCACGGGAATACCACTACCTTTAGTTAGTTATGGGGGAACATCTTTAATTCTTTATATGGGTTCTATAGGTATACTTTTAAATATTTCAAGACATGCAGATTTAGATAGGAGTTGAAAATAAATGAAGTTTTTAATAACTGGTGGAGGCACTGGAGGACATATATATCCAGCTTTAGCTATTGCTAATGAAATAAGGGATAGATATAAAGATGCGGATATACTATATGTTGGAACAAAAAAAGGTATGGAAAGTGAATTGGTTCCTAAAGAAGGATTTAATTTTAAGACTATAAGAGTGAAGGGTTTTCCAAGAAAGATTTCAAAAGAAATGTTTAAAACTATTAAGGAATTATTCTTAGGTCTTAATGATGCGAAAAAAATCATAAAAGAATTTCAACCAGATATAGTAATTGGCACTGGTGGTTATGTATGTGGTCCAGTAGTCTATATTGCTAGCAAAAAAAAGATACCGACAATTATACATGAGCAAAATGCTTTTCCTGGCATAACTAATAAGATTTTATCTAGATATGTAGATAAAATAGCACTAAGTTTTGAAGAATCTAAAAAATATTTCAAATATCCGAATAAAATATCTATTACAGGCAATCCAGTGAGGAAGAGTTTATTTTTAGTAGATAAAGATAGTGCATATAAAAAATTAAATGTTGATCCAGCTATTCCACTGATACTTTCTTTTGGTGGTAGCGGAGGACAAAAAAAGCTAAATGATAGTATGTTTCATGTAATAAAAGAAAATGCTAACAATTCTAATATACAGATACTACACATAACAGGGAAAAGATTTTATGAAGAGTTTACAAAGAAGTTAAAGGAAGAAAATATAGTTATTAAAGAAAATATAAAAATACTTCCTTATTTCTTTGACATGCCGGAAGGTTTAAATGTTGCGAATTTAGTTGTTACTAGTGCAGGAGCCATAACTATTTCAGAAATAACAGCCTTAGGTATACCAAGTATTATAATTCCTAAATCATATACAGCGGAAAATCATCAAGTATACAATGCAAAAGCTCTTGAAAAAAAGGGGGCTAGTCTAGTTATATTGGAAGAAGACTTAACAGGAGAAAAACTAAACAGTAGTATAAAAAAATTATTAGAGAATGAAGAAGAGCTTAATATGATGAGTAAAAACAGTAAAAAACTTGGAAAGATAGAGGCAGTAAATGAAATTGTAGATATAATAGAAGGAATGATTAAATAATTATTTAGCTATGTAACACCTTTTTAGAATATGCATAGAATATATTATGTGTAATACGCAAGTTGTTGCATATTCTGGAGGTGTAATGATGGGAAAATATATAATTAATGGAGACAAAAGATTAGTAGGAGAAGTTTCTGTTTCTGGAGCTAAAAATGCAGTTTTACCTATTTTGGCTGCTACAGTTGTTGGGGGTAATAGAAGTACAATATTTAATACTCCAAATCTCAGAGATGTTGATATAATGGAAAAAATATTGCTTTCTATTGGTTGTAAAGTAGAAAGAATTGATAATATTATGTATGTAGATTCCAGAAATTTAAGTAATACAAATATTCCAGATGAATTAGTAAGGGAAATGCGTTCTTCAATTATACTTATGGGATCTATGTTAGCTAGATGTGGTGAGACAAAAGTTTCTTATCCTGGCGGTTGTGAAATTGGTCCAAGACCTATTGATTTGCATTTAAAGGCTCTAAGACAAATGGGTGCTGAAATAGATGAATCTCATGGATTTTTATATTGTCATTGTGAAAAGTTAGAAGGTTGTGAAATACAATTGGATTATCCAAGTGTAGGAGCTACAGAAAATACTATACTATCCGCTGTAAGGGCAAAGGGAACTACAGTTATAAGGAATGCAGCGAGAGAACCAGAAATTATAGACTTACAAAATTATTTGAATAAATGTGGTGCAAAAGTATCTGGAGCAGGAACAAGTATTATAAAGATTGAAGGAGTCGAGAAGTTTAAGGATGTAGAATATACAATAATGCCAGATAGAATAGTTACAGGAACTTATATAGCAGCTTCCGCTTTAACTGGTGGGGAGATTATAATAAAGAATGTAGAAACTAATCATATTCAAGCTATAGTTGCCAAATTGAAAGAAACAGGTTGCTTAATATATAATGATAATAGTTCATTAAAAGTTATAGGACCTGAAAAAATAAATTATATTGAAATGACTCAAACATTGCCATATCCAGGATTTCCTACTGATATGCAAGCTCAGATGATGGCAGTTTTAAGCATAGCTGATGGCACAAGTATTATATCGGAAACAGTTTTTGAAAATAGATTTAAACATGCGGATGAATTAATAAGGATGGGTGCTGATATTAAGATTATAGGAAAAGTAGCTATAATTAAAGGGGTCAAAGAGCTTACAGGAGCTAAGGTAAAGTCGAAAGATTTACGAGGAGGAGCAAGCTTAGTCTTAGCAGGTCTTGCAGCGAAAGGAACCACTGAAGTAGAAGACATATATCATATAGAAAGAGGATACGAAGATTTAGATAAAAACTTAAGAAAACTGGGAGCGGATATTATAAAAATAGAATAGCAGCTATTTGCTGCTAATATCTGTAAGGACAAGCACTGGGTGGTGTAGATTATGATTGAGAAGAGAAAAGTGGACAAAAAGGTTAAAAAGAAGAAAAAAGGAATTATATTTTTTATATTTTTAATGACATTTTTTATATTTATTATGATATCTTTTAAAAATGGTTTATTTAACATAACTTCAATAGATATTGTGGGAAATAAAAAATTATCTAAGGAACAAATTATTAGAGTCTCAGGTGGTATTGCAAATGAGAACATATTTAAAGTCAACATAAAAGACATAGAGATAAATTTAAAAAAACATCCATATATAAAAGAAGCAAAAGTAAAGAGGAAACTTCCTGATAAACTAGTAGTTAGTATAGTAGAGAGAAGAGAAAAGTTTAGCATACCTTATATGGAATCCTATGTATATTCTGATGGTGAAAGCTTTATTTTACGAATTGAAACTGAGCCTGATGTAGAAAAAGTTCCAATAATTATAGGAATAAATATAGAAAAACCACAAATTGGAGATGAAATTGTTTTAGAAAAGGGTAAAAATATAGAAGAATTAGAAAGCTTTATTAAGATGGCTGATGAAGTTAAACTATTGGAACAGATTAAAAGCATTGATTTTTCAAAAAAGGAAAATATTAATATTAATTTAAGAAATGGAATTAAGGTTGCCTTTGGACCTTTAAATAATGTAGAATATAAATTAAGATATCTTTATAGTATATTGGGAGATGTTTCAAGAAAAGACTTAAATTGTAAATATATATATTTTAATAAAGGGGAAAATCCAATTATAGTAACAGATGATAAATAGGAGGATTTAAATGAAAAAGGTTGAAGGACGAGTTGCTATTGCGTTAGTATGTGTTTTTTTAGGAATTATTTTAGCTATACAATTTAAGACTGTGAATAAAACAATAGGTGAAGGAGTTTTACCTACTCAAAAGGCTCAACAGCTATCTATTGAATTGAAGAAAGTTCAAGATGAAAGAGATGGACTTAGACAGGAATTAGATGATATTGAAGAAAAGATTAGTCAATATGAAAAAGGGGAATCTGAAAAGAATGTGTATACAGAAAATCTATATAAAGATTTAGAAAAATATAGAATGTTTGCAGGATATTTAGATTTAAAAGGACCAGGAATTGTTTTAGAAATCAATGACCCACCTATGGATGTTCAACTTGGCGAAGAATCTAGTATAGTAGATGACTATGATATTATTTTACAGATAATAAGTGTTTTAAATGCTTCAGAAGCAGAAGCTATATCTATAAATGATCAAAGATATACTTCTTATACTGAAATAGTTAGAGCTGGAAATCATATAGAGATAAATGGAGTGTCTGTAGGAGCGCCTATAGTGATAAAGGCAATAGGAGATCCTTCATTGCTTGAGTCTTCGTTGATCTTCAAGGGTGGGATGTTGTGGTATTTAGAAAATTATTCTGATTATATTGTTCAATTGAAACAAGAAAAGAATATTCAAATTCCTAAGTATAGAAAAACCCAAGATTTTACTTATGCAAAACCAAAAGTTGACAGTGCTAATTAACGCCCTAGGGGGATGAATATGAAGAAAGTTAGCAGTATTAATATTACGCTATTTATTTTTAGTATATTTCTAGGTTTTTTTGCTGTAACTCAGATGAAACAAAATGTAGAGAGCTATAATCTAGTTACTTTAAAATCTATACAAGTTACTAAAAATGAGATAAATAATACTTATGATGAAATAGAAGAGATGGAGTCTCTTATTAAGAGTAAAAAAGAAGAATTAGAAAAATTAGAAGGAATTAAAAAAAACGACGATGAAAACATACACGATATTTTAATTGAAGGAACAGAAACTACTAAAATTGTTTCTGGGTTTACTGATATGGAAGGTCCCGGTATAGTTATAAAGATGTGGGATAATCAAGACACAGAAATTAAAGGTGTTGAAATAAGTGATGATGTAATCCATGATATGGATATACTTATGATACTGAATGATCTAAGAGTAGCAGGAGCTGAGGCAATAAGTATAAATGGTCAAAGAGTTATGCCTATGTCTGAAATTAAGTGTGGGGGACCTATAGTAAAGATTAATGGAAAAAGCCTAGGAACTCCTTTTGTTATAAAAGCTATAGGAGATCCAAAACTTTTAAATGCTGCTGTAAATGCTCCAGCAACTCATGGCTACGAGCTTAAAAATTTTAATAAGATAAATATTGAATCTAATATAAAAGATAATATCTTTGTACCTGGATATTCTGGCAGGTTTAGATTTAAATATGCAAAACCTATAAAAGAAGGTGATTAAATTGTTATTTGCAATAATAGGAATTTTAGTAGGGGTAGTTGTTGGGCTTGTACTTCCTATAACTTATAGTCCAACCTATGCATTATATATATCAGTTGCTATATTAGCTTGTCTTGACTCAGTATTTGGAGGAGTGAGGGCTAATTTAGAAAATACATTTGATACTAAAATATTTATATCAGGTTTTTTTGGAAATGCAGTATTAGCTGCTTTTTTGGCTTATATTGGTGATAGGCTAGGAGTGCCACTTTATTATGCAGCTATTTTTGCTTTTGGAGGAAGATTATTTGACAACTTTGCATCTATTAGGAGAATACTGTTGTTTAAAATGACTGTAAGAAAAAAGAAGGAAAAAAGTGAAAAAGAATTGGAAGATTAAACATTCTAAGTAGATTTAGGCTAAAGGGGGCATATTTATGGATGAATTTATTACCTCCATTGACCTAGGAACTTCAAAGGTATGTGTTGTTATCAGTGAAATAGATCAAACAGGACAACTTCAAATAATAGGAGTTGGGGTCTGCCCTTGTGAAGGGATTAAAAAAGGTGTTGTGGTAGATATTGAATCTACTTCTAGAGCTATATTATATGCACTAGAGCAAGCTGAAAATATGGCAGATGTGGAAGTGAATACAGCTTATGTAAATATACCTGGTGGATATTCTAAAGTTATAAGGAATAAAGGTATAATTGCCGTGTCTGGAGAAGATAAAGAGATTGGCTCTGATGATGTAGAGAGAGTTTTAAATTCTGCAGCTATACTTTCTTTGCCACAAGATCAACAAATAATAGATATTATCCCTACTCAGTATATAATAGATGGATATGATGAAATAAAAGATCCTGTAGGAATGGTAGGAATTAGACTGGAGGCAGATGTAGATATTGTCATAGGTTCTACTACCACAATCTTAAACACTGTTAAAAGCACAAATGAAGTAGGTATGGAGGTTTTAGGAATAATACCTGAGCCTTTTGCAGTTTCTGAATCTGTATCTAATAGAGATGAAAGAGGATTAGGAGTTTTAATAATAGATATAGGAGCTGGAACTAGTGATTTCTCAGTTTTTAAAAATGATCAATTGATATATAATGATTTAGTCCCTATTGCAGGAAATCATATAACAAATGATATATCTGTAGGATTAAGAATTTCTTTTAATGAAAGTGAAAAGATAAAAAGAAAATTTGGTATAGCCTATACCCCTTTAGCTAGCGATGAGAAGATGTTAAAGGTTAATCCCATTGGTATAGATGAAAAGATAAATATTTCTGAAGCCCAATTGTCTAAGATAATTGAAGCTAGATTAGGGGAAATTTTTGAAATTATTAATGAAGAACTTATTAAAAATGATTTGAAAGAAGAGATATTAACTGGAGTAGTATTGACTGGTGGAGGTGTTGGATATTTCCCAGGTTCTAAGGAACTTGCTAAAGAGATATTTAATCTACCTGTAAGGATTGGTAAACCTAAATTTATAGGAATTGATGAGCCTATATATTCTGCAGGTGCAGGATTAATTAACTATTCTCTTGAAAGGAAATTTAATTATTATATAGAATGTAATGATGTAGAGGTGAAAAAAAGTAAGTCTAAGAAGAATTCAGGAAACAGTATAACATCTTTTTTTAGAAGAATATGGGATGAATATTTTTAGCATTATTAGATAAGGGGGTTTATGACGTGTTTGACTTTGATGTGGAAGTAGATGAATTTGCGCATATTAAAGTTATAGGTGTTGGTGGAGGCGGTAATAATGCCGTCAATAGAATGGTTGAGTGTGGTGTTCAAGGTGTTGAGTTTATTGCCGTAAATACAGACAAGCAAGCATTGCAATCATCTAAAGCTGAAACTAAGTTGCAAATTGGAGAAAAATTAACTAAAGGATTAGGAGCAGGAGCTAATCCAGATATAGGAATGAAAGCAGCAGAAGAAAGTAGAAATGAAATTGCCAATGCATTAGAAGGCGCAGATATGATATTTATTACAGCAGGTATGGGAGGAGGTACTGGTACAGGAGCTGCACCTATAGTAGCAGAGGTAGCAAAAGAAATAGGAATATTAACTGTAGGGGTAGTTACTAAACCTTTTACCTTTGAAGGAAGACGAAGAATGGTTCATGCTGAAAAGGGTATTGAAGAATTGAAGAATAAAGTAGATACATTAGTTACTATTCCAAATGATAGATTATTGCAAGTTGCAGAGAAAAAGACTACTATCATGGAAGCATTTGCCATGGCTGATGAAATATTAAAACAAGGTATTCAAGGTATTTCAGATTTAATAGCTGTACCAGCCCTTATTAATTTAGATTTTGCCGATGTGAAGACTATTATGTATGATCAAGGAATAGCTCATATGGGTATTGGACAGGCAGCTGGAGATAATAGGGCACAAGATGCAGCAAGACAAGCTATTCAAAGTCCGCTTTTAGAAACTTCTATCGAAGGGGCTAAAGCAGTACTTTTAAATATAACAGGTGGAGCAGATCTAGGAATATTTGAAGTTAATGAAGCTGCCGATTTAATTAGACAATCAGTAGACCAAGATGCAAATATAATATTTGGAGCAGGAATAGATGAGTCATTAAACGAAGAATTAAAAATAACTGTTATAGCTACTGGCTTTGAAGAATTAAGAAAAAAACCTACTGTTAGAAGAAGTAGAGAAGAGACAAATGCTGACGAAAAACTAAAAAATAGGGAAGAAATATCAGATAATCAATTTGATTTAGATGACTTAGATATACCTACTTTCCTAAGAAAAAAAGATAGATAAAAATAAATATTATGTCAAAAAATCGTTTCTCAAAAAGAGAGACGATTTTTTTTGAGCCTAAGAAATGACAGGATTTTCTATACATATAATATATAATAGACATAAATTTATTCCAGTATGAATAAAGGTAGAGTATAGAGTTTTTTAAAAGGGGGGATTATATGTATGTTTATGCTGAGTACTTGATACTGGAAAATGTTATTATTAATTATATTATACTATATGTAACTAAAAAGATTACTAGAACAGAAACAAGTAAATTGAGGCTTTTAATAGCAGCTCTTATAGGCTCAGTTTATACTTTAGTAATGTTTTTTCCATCCCTTAATTTTATGACTAAATTCACAGTGAAAGTTGCTATATCTGTGCTGATAATTATATTTGCATTTAATCCTGAAAAAATTTCAAATTTTATTAGATTGTTATCTACGTTTTATGTAACAGCTTTTGTATTTGCTGGTGCTAGCTTTGCTTTATTTTATGTGATGAATACAAATTTTTCGGTTTATAATGGAGTATTTTATATAAAAGATTTTCCAATAAGATTTTTAATATTAGGTATTATTCTATCTTTTATTCTAATAAAATATGTATTCAATTACCTACAAATAAAATTAGGGAAAACAGATGTTCTAACTAATATAATAATAAACTTAAATGATAAACAAGCTAATATAGTAGCTTTAGTTGATACAGGCAATTCTCTAAAAGAGCCTATAAGCCAAAGACCTGTAATAATAGTTGAATTTTTTGCTATAAAGGATTTGCTTCCAGAAAAGGTTCAGAATTTATTTTTAGAAAATGAAGATTTAGATTTAGATGAGATTACAGATATTATGATAGAGTCTGTAGACGAAATAAAGCTTAGAATTATACCATTTAAAGCTATAGGAACAGAAAATGGTATGTTACTAGGATTTAAACCAGACGAGATTTTAATAATGGATGAATCCACAGAAAAGAAGATAGAAGAAGAGATAGTGGTAGGGATCTATAATAATAAATTGTCTAATGACAATAAATATAAAGGGTTACTTAACCCAGAAATCTTATACTAAGGGGATGACAATGGTATGAAGAATTTAGTAAAAATTAGAATGAAAGTTAGTTTATTTTTATTTAAAGCAGGTTCGAAATTTAAAATGCTAAAAGAAGTATTTTATATTGGAAGTGGAGAAGTGCTTCCGCCACCTTTGAAGCCCGAAGAAGAGATGGATTTAATATCCCAATTAAAAGAAAATAATAGTGTAAAAGGTACTCTTATAGAGAGGAATTTAAGACTAGTTGTTTATATAGCTAGAAAATTTGAAAATACAGGTGTATGTGTAGAAGATTTAATTTCTATTGGGACAATAGGACTTATTAAAGCTGTTAATACTTTTAATCCAGAAAAAAAGATAAAACTTGCCACATATGCCTCTAAATGCATCGAAAATGAAATACTTATGTATTTAAGAAGGAATAATAAAGTTAAGTCAGAAGTGTCTTTTGATGAACCATTAAATATAGATTGGGATGGAAATGAGCTACTATTATCAGATGTACTAGGTACTGATGCAGATATTATATTTAAGTATTTAGAGGAAGAAATAGATAGAGAACTTCTGGATCAAGCTATGGATAAATTATCTGGTAGAGAAAAAAAGATAGTGGAGCTACGTTTTGGACTTAAAAATGGTGAAGAAAAAACCCAAAAAGAAGTTGCTGATATATTAGGTATATCACAATCTTATATTTCAAGACTTGAAAAAAGGATTATTAAAAGACTTGAAAAAGAAATAAGTAGAATGGTTTAATAGCAAGGGATGTGAAGTTTTTCTTTAAAATGGTTAATCTATTTACTTTAATTTAGTGAATAAAAAAATTCAGACAGGTAATAATTTTATTTTAAAAGGGGCAAAAAGTGGTGAAAGGGATGAAGAAAAATAATGCGTAGTAATAAAGTAGAAATTTGTGGAGTCAATACATCAGAATTACCTGTTCTCACCAATGAAGAAATGCAAAAGCTATTTATAAAAATTAAAGCGGGGGATATGGAGGCAAGGGAAGAGTTTATTAGAGGAAATTTAAGATTAGTACTTAGTATTATTCAAAGGTTTAATAAAAGGGGAGAACCTGTAGATGATTTGTTTCAAGTAGGCTGTATAGGTCTTATAAAGGCTATAGATAACTTTGATTTAAGTCAAAATGTTAAATTTTCTACTTATGCTGTTCCTATGATAATAGGAGAGATAAGAAGATATTTGAGAGATAATAATTCTATTAGAGTTAGTAGATCCCTAAGGGACATAGCTTATAAAGCATTGCAATCGAGGGATCAGTTCGTAAATAAACATTCTAGAGAACCTACAGTAATAGAAATAGCAAAAGATTTAAATATGCCTAAGGAAGAAGTAGTTTTTGCTTTGGATGCCATACAGGAACCTATTTCATTATTTGAACCTATATATCATGATAGTGGAGATGCTATATATGTAATGGATCAAGTTAAAGATGAAAAAAGTGAAGATGAAGTTTGGCTTCAAGAAATTGCATTAAGAGAAGCATTAGATAAATTAAATGATAGGGAAAAACATATTTTAAACTTAAGATTTTATGAGGGGAAAACTCAAATGGAAGTTGCAGAAGAAATTGGGATTTCCCAAGCTCAAGTTTCTAGACTTGAAAAAAATGCATTAAAAAACATGAGAAACTTTATTTAATGAAAATAAGCCTATTCATTCTTAATCATATGATTGAGAATAAATAGGCTTATATATAATGCTAATTATGCAACTATGTGTTCAAGTTTTGTTAGATAGATTTCAATCAATTCTTTCTCTGTTATATCTGTACTTGCTTTATCTAGTATTATTTTTCCACTATCTAACATTATTATTCTATCTGAATATTCAATAGCATCTTTGATATTATGGGAAATCATTATTGTTGTTATCGAATGTTTTTTTATTAATTCTCTTGTTTTTGTCATTATTAGCTTGGAGGTTTTAGGGTCTAAGGCCGCAGTATGTTCGTCAAGTAATAATAGATCTGGATATTTCATAGTAGCCATTAATAGTGATAAGGCCTGTTTTTGGCCACCAGATAGAAATTTCACCTTAGTATCTAATTTATTTTCAAGTCCTAAATTTAGATTCTTTAATAACGCAATATGTTTATCAATATCTTCCTTTTTCACTAGTTTTTTCAAAGTGAATTGAGTATCTTTTCTATCCGCTAAAGCCATGTTTTCTATGATAGTAAGAGATGGAGATACACCCATAGATGGATTTTGATGTACTCTACCTATATAGTTGGCTCTTTTTTCTTCTTTTAACTTAGAGATATCTTTTCCTTTTAATATTATTTTTCCACTATCTATAGATGCACTTCCACCAATTATATTAAGTAAGGTTGTTTTTCCACAGCCATTGGAACCAATTATTGTTGTGCATTTATTTTTTTCTACATTTAAGTTGAAATTATTGAAAAGGACTATTTCATTATTTGTATTTATGTTAAAGTTTTTACATAGATTGACTATTTTCAGCATACTTTGTTCCTCCTTTGGTTTTATTAAATCTTAAATTTCCAATTGAAAGATTATTATATGATATAAATAATATTACTATTATTGCACTTATAGCTTTAAGGTTAGTAGGATCTAGACCTAACTCTAAAACAAAGCTTCCTATAAATCTATAAAATACTGCTCCCATTATAACTCCAGTTGTATTTTTTATTTTGCTTGAACTTTTTTTTATAACATCTCCTATGATTATTGAAGCAAGTGCAACTACAATAATAGAACTACCCATAGTGATGTCTGCAAATCCTTGAATTTGTGCTGTCAAGGCTCCACTTAAAGCAATTAGTCCATTAGATATCATTAAGCCTATTATCTTATATTTATTGCTGTTTTCTCCTAAAGACCTTATGAAAGACTCATTATCTCCTGTTGCTATTAATAAATAACCTGTTTCTGTCTTTAAAAATTGATCCAATATTATTTTTATGAATAAAACAATTATAATTAGTATAAATAGAGTAGAACCTAGATTGAAAATTGAACTATAACTAAATAATGGTATATTGGCTTTACCATTGATATTAAGATTTATAGAGTATAATATGGTCATAGTTAATATTCCTGACAAAAGAGGCTTTATTTTTAGTTTAGTAAATAATATGGATGTTAGTAGCCCAGCTAAAGAACCAAATAAAAATGCCAATAGTGTACTTATTATAGGGTTAATCCCTATAGATATGAATTTTGCAAATATAAATGCTCCAAAAGGAAAAGAGCCTTCTGCAGAAAGATCTGCTATATCAAGTATTTTATAAGTTATAAAAGTACCCATAGCTAAAATAGATAATATAAGTCCTTGTTCTAAAGACGTAACAATAAGTAAATTCATTAAATAATCCTCCAATCTTTATAATTTCTTATTTTCAACTTTTACAGCATTTTTAAACAATGGGAGATTTGGATCTATTCCTAATGCTTTTAAAGTATTTTTATTAACTGTGGTAATATTTTTTTCTGTTAATTTAACAGGTATGGCAGAAATATCTTTTTTATCTACAAGTATTTTTTTTGCCATAATTGCAGTTTCTTTTCCTAATTCATAGTAGCTAATTCCATTTGTAATAAGAGCTCCGCCTTTTACTTGTGTTTCTTCAGCTGATACTGTAATCATTTTATTTTCTATAGTTGCCTTTGATATTAACTCTATTGAAGATGCTACCATATTATCAGTAAGCAAATATAGAGCATCTGCTTTTTTCATTATAGAGTTAAGAGTTTGAGGAAGCTCATTTACGTTGTTTACTCCCATGGTGATAACTTTTAGCCCTTCGCTAGGTGCTAGCTTTTTTACTTCCTCTATTTGAATTTCAGAGTTTGCTTCACTGGTATTGTATAATATACCGATGGATTTTATATTTGGGTCAATTTCTTTGAACATCTTTAATTGAGATTTAGTAGGCGCCATATCTGATGTTCCAGTTACATTTCCATCTATATTTTCCCAATCTTCAGTTATTTCTGATTTTACTGGGTCTGTTACTGCACTAAATAATATAGGAATATCTTTTGTGGCTTGTTTAGCACTTTGAGCAGCTGGTGTTGCTATAGCAAATATTAAATCCATTTTATTTTTTACAAAATTTTGAGCTATACTTACTGTATTTGCAATATCTCCTTGAGAATTTTGATAATCTATTTCTACATTTACTCCAAGATCTTTTAATCCGTCTTCAAAACCTTTTCGAACTTCATCTAATGCTGGATGCTCTGTTAATTGACTAATTCCAATTTTGAAAACTTTATCTCCTGTTATATCATCTACTTTATTATTCTTTACATCACATCCTACAAAAATCATTATACTTGCTACTATTACTACCATTAAAATACTAAGCTTATATCTTTTCATAAATTCTTCCCCCTCTAATCCATATATTAATTTGAAACAATAAAAAAATCTTTCGCTCTGCAAATATAATTTTATATTTACAGGGACGAAAGATTTTATATCCGCGGTACCACCCTAATTATGACAATGTCATCACTTAATCAGACCTAACAGTCCTATCCCCTATAACGATGGGCCTTCGAATTCGTCTAATAGATTAATCGTTTAACGAATTTGCTCAAGAGTGAATATTATATATCATCTTAATGTTGGTTTTCACCTTTTCCAACTCTCTGTAAATAAGATTAGATATCTTTTTCTCTATCATAGCATTTTATATATTGGATATTATAATAATACTTTAAGGTATTAATGTCAAGAGATTTTAATAACATTTTTTAAGTTTAAGTTATTATTTGTATAGAAGTATATTATCCAATATATTAATTTAGTCATATTATATAGATGTATAAAAATATATATAATATAGGACAACAATTAAAGGATGGTGAGATAATGGTTAGAATATCAGAACTAAGAGAAAAGGAAGTTATAAATGTAAGGGATGGTTCTAGAATAGGGGTTATAGAAGATGTAAAGGTAGATTTATCTAAAGGAGAGGTAACAGCTGTAATTATACCTAGGTTAGGGAAAGTTTTTAGTCTATTTGGGAAAAATCAAGATATAATGATAAATTGGAATGATATTATAAAAATTGGCATAGACACTATCTTAGTAGATTTAAAAGAAATTGAATAAATCTATATTAGACAATTTCTAATCTATATATTATAATTAAATAACTAGATGATAATAATGGATAGACATTGGATATCTTATAAAGAGGTGAGATGATGAAATGTCCTTTTTGCGATTTTTATGAAACTAAAGTAATAGATTCTAGACCTACTGATGAAGGACAAGCTATTAGAAGAAGGAGAGAATGTATTAAGTGCAGGAAAAGATTTACAACTTATGAGAAAATAGAAGAAATACCTTTGATTGTAGTGAAAAAAGATGGGAATAGACAGCCTTATAATAGGAATAAATTACTTAATGGAATAATAAAAGCTTGTGAAAAACGTCCAGTGCCTATGAATACTATAGAACAAATAGTTGACGATATTGAAAAAACACTATATAATTCAATGGAAAAAGAAGTGACTAGTAATCATATTGGAGAAATGGTAATGAATAAACTTAAAGATATAGATGAAGTATCTTATGTAAGATATGCTTCTGTATACAGGCAGTTTAAGGATATAAATACTTTTATGGATGAATTAAAAAAGCTTTTAGATGAAGAATAAATAATAGACAGGACTTTACTGTAAGTAGAGTCCTATTTATTTAAGAGGAGTGAAAGTATGAGCTTTAAACTTGTATCTAATAATGAGAATATTCAATATTATATAATTGAATCCTTTCACAATTCCAATAAAGTTGAACACCTTTTTTCAACCAGAATTGGATGGGATAATGAAAACTTGTCAAAACAGATTTCAAAGATATTTGATGTAGAAGAAGGCAATATAGTTTTATCAAAACAAGTTCACGGAACAAATATTGGCTATGTGCAAAATATTGAAGAATATAAAAACAAAGTATACCCTAAAGGTGTAGATGGACTTATTACTGATAGAAATGACATAGTATTAGTTACTTATTATGCAGATTGCGTACCATTATTTTTCTTAGACATAGAAAAAGAAGTTATAGCTTTAGCCCATTCAGGGTGGAAGGGGACAGTGAAAAATATTGGAGGTAAAATGGTAGATTTAATGATAGAGAAATTCAATTCAGTTCCAGAGAATATACTTGTTGGAATAGGACCTTCTATAGGTTCCTGTTGTTGCGAAGTAGGAAAAGACGTATATGATGAATTTAAAGAAACGCATCCTTTTTATGAACAGTTATTTATTCCAATAAAAGAGAATAAATTTTATTTAGATTTATGGAAAGCAAATAAAACTTTATTAGAAGATAAAGGGATACCTAGTGAGAATATTACAGTTAGTAATATTTGTACTAGTTGTAATAACCACAAACTTTACTCTTATAGGAAAGAAAATGGAACTAAAAATAGAATGATTTCGGCTATTAAACTAAAGGATTAATTTGGGGGTAGAAATATGAATGAAAAGATTTTAGTTGTTGATGATGAGGAGCATATTGTCGAACTGCTAAAATATAATTTAGAGAGTAATGGTTATATAGTAAAGGAAGCTTATACTGGGAGAGAAGTTTTAGAATCGGTTTATAAAGAAAAATATGATCTTATAATATTAGATCTTATGATTCCAGAAATTGATGGAATTGAAGTCTGTAAAATATTAAAGAGGGATTTAGATACTAGCCATATTCCGATTATTATGTTAACTGCTAAAAGTGGAGAAACAGATAAAGTATTAGGATTAGAAATTGGTGCTGACGACTATATAACAAAGCCTTTTAGCATTAGAGAATTACTTGCAAGAGTTAAAGCTGTATTGAGACGTATGGATAAAAAAGATTATATTAAAAAAAGGATTTTAAAAGTAGAGGATATAGTTATAGATATGGATAGATATGAAGTTAGGAAGAAAGATGAAGTTGTAGATCTAACTTATAAAGAGTTTGAACTATTAAAAATATTGGTAGAAAATAGGGGCAAAGCATTGTCTAGAAATATGCTTTTGGATATGGTTTGGGGCTACGATTACTTTGGCGATACTAGAACTGTAGATGTTCATATTAGAAATTTAAGAAAGAAGATAGAGGACGATAAAAATCCAAAGTATATTGAAACTGTAAGAGGGATTGGTTACAAAATGAGATAGGTGATAAATTATGAAGAAAAGAATATTTATTATTTTTTCTAGTTTGGTATTGATAGGGGTAATAACTACTGGAATATTATCCTTAAGTTTTCAAAGAATGATTCATTTAAAGTCCTTGGAAGACAAATTAAATTCAAACTCTATACTTATTAAAGAACTAGTTGAAAAAGAGAATGTGGATAGTAAGGATTTGAATTTATTAGCAAAAGAATATTCAAAGTCTATTAATGCTAGGGTTACTTTTTTTGATAGAAAAGGTAATTTAGTAGGAGATAGTGCTATAGAAAAAAAAGATGAAGATATAAAAGACATACTATCAATAAATATTCCTATTGATAATGAGGAAATCAATATTTCAAAGCTCAGGCTTTCAGTGGATTCTGGTGATATAAATAATTTAAACAAAAAATTTATGGAATATTTATTGATATCAATTTTTGCAGGGCTTATAGTGGCTTTTCTAATTGGATTAAGATATATTGAACATGCTGTAGATCCATATAAAGAGCTAATTGAGGCTACGAAAAATATTTCTCATGGAAATTACGGAGAGAAGGTTTATTTTCAACAAGACGATGAATTAGGTGATTTAGCAAATAGTTTTAATAATATGAGTGTAAAGTTAGATGATACAATTAAAAAGCTGCAAGAAAGCAATACGAAGCTTAAAGCTACACTTACAAGTGTAGTTGATGGCCTCATTGCATTGGATAATAATTTTAATTTAATTTTATTCAATCCAGCTGCAGAAAAAATATTTGGTATAGAAGGACAAAAAATCATGGGAAAGAATATATTCGATGTTTTTTTAGAAGATAAGACATATAAAATATTTGAAGGATTGACTAGC
Source organism: Clostridiaceae bacterium (assembly GCA_019391515.1). Lineage (GTDB taxonomy): Bacteria > Bacillota > Clostridia > Tissierellales > Sporanaerobacteraceae > Anaerosalibacter. The sequence continues at coordinate 104,276 of JAHXQP010000020.1, forward strand.
AATGAGACTATATGGGAGAGAGAAATGGAAATATATAATCCAGAATATAGGGTTTTAAATGTATATGCTAATCCTATTATTTTAAATAATGATCCTACTAGAAAATTGGGAATGGTATACTTATTCCAGGATGTGACTAAGGTTAAAAAATTAGAAAGGGTAAGAGAGGATTTTGTTGCTAATGTATCCCATGAGTTAAAAACTCCATTAACATCGATAAAAGGATTTATCGAAACTTTAAAAGATGGAGCTATAGAAGATGAAGATGTGTCTTATAAATTTTTAGATATTATTGATGTGGAAGTAGATAGATTGAATTGTTTAGTTGATGATTTGTTACTCCTTTCAGAAATCGAAAATAAAAATAGCAATATAGTATATGAGCATTTCAATGTGGAAGAAATTGTAAATGACTTATTCCGGGTATTAAATAAAATTGCAAAAGAAAGAAATATAGTATTAGAAAAAGAGATTGAAGAAAATATTCCGCAATTGTATGGAAGTTACAATCACTTTAGGCAGATGCTTATGAATCTAATAGATAATGGTATAAAATATACTCCAAATGGTGGAAAAGTGAAAGTTTCAATATTTGAAAAAGGTAAAAATCTAATAGTTAAAGTTAAGGATACTGGTATAGGAATTGATAAAAAGCATCAAAATAGATTATTTGAACGATTTTATAGAGCAGATAAGGCAAGAAGTAGACAAGTAGGAGGAACTGGATTAGGATTAGCTATTGTAAAACATATAGTTTTAATGTTTAATGGTAATATAGATTTACAAAGTGAACCTAATAAAGGTTCAATATTTACTATTGAAATACCTTTAGATGGAAAAGGTTTAAGTAAACTCGTAGAAATGGAAGATAAAATTAAGATTTAAGAGGTTGATGTAATGAAAAAGAAAGATTACAATGAAATAATACTGCAAAATATTTTGCATCATGGAGATATAGGAATACATGCAATAGATAATAATAGAAAAACTATTGTTTATAATAAAGCTATGTCTAAATTAGAAGGATTAAAAGAGGAAACGGTTATAAATAGGGATTTATTAGAGATTTTTCCTAGCTTAGATGAGGAAAGTAGTACTTTAATAAATGTAATGAGAACTGGAGAATCAATTATAAATAGGACTCAAACTTATTTAAATCTTAAAGGTCAAAAGATAGTTACAGTGAACTCTACTTTACCTTTAATGTATAGAGGAAAGATCGTAGGAGCATTGGAAATTGCTAAAAATGTAACCCATATTAAAAAGTTATCTGATCAGTTAATAGATTTGCAAAATGAATTAAATATTAATAATAAAGAAAAGAGAAATAAGACAATTAAAAAATATCAATTTAAGGATATTATAGGAAATAATAAAAAGCTTAAAAAAGCTATAGAAGTAGGAAGGAGAGGAAGCAAGTCTACTTCTAGTGTGTTAATATATGGTGAAACAGGATCGGGGAAAGAACTGTTTGCTCAGAGCATCCACTATGATGGACCTAGAAAGAATAAACCTTTTATAGCACAAAACTGTGCTGCTATTCCAGACTCTCTTCTTGAAGGAATACTTTTTGGTACGGAAAAAGGAGGATTTACAGGGGCTGTAGACAGACCAGGAATATTTGAACAAGCCAATGGTGGTACTCTTATGCTTGATGAGATAAATTCTATGACCTTATCACTACAGGCAAAACTTTTAAGAGTGTTGCAGGAAGGTTATATACGGAGAGTAGGGGGAATTAAAGATATTCCTATAGATGTAAAAATAATAGCTACTACTAATGAAGATCCGGTGGAAAGTGTTAAAAAACGGGCATTAAGAAAGGATTTATATTATAGATTAAATGTAATATATATTGCTATTCCTCCATTAAAAGAAAGATTAGATGATATTCCTACGTTGTGTGAACATTTTATTAAAAAGTATAATGAAGAATTAGATAAAGATATATGGCTAGTATCTGAAGAGATATTATCTTGTTTTCAAAACTATTCATGGCCTGGAAATGTTAGAGAATTAGAAAATGCTATAGAGTCTGCCATGAACTATATTTCAGAAGATGAACATGTTCTAAAAAAAGAGCATTTTATTTCTAACAAACATATAATTGATTCTAAGCCAAAAACTAATTTATTTAAAAAGATTGATGAAGGAAAAGCCCTTCCGGAGCTAATTGAGGATATAGAAAAAAAGATTATTATTCAAGGATTGACTAAGAATAATAACAATATTTCTCATACTGCTAGAGAATTAGGAATAAAAAGGCAAACATTACAACATAAATTAAAAAAGTATGGTATATCATGATATATTATCACATAAACGCAATATTTTTTGCGGCTATATGCAAAAAATATTGCGATTTCTTGCTTTTATTGGGAAAAATATTGAAGTATTAAGAAGTATTTTGTTGTGTAATGCGAGCTACATGGATTTCTATAACTTGGCAAAGATATTGCATATATAATTAAGATAGTGAAAAAACTTTATTAAATAATAGATATTAGGAGGTGCCTTTTTATGGCAAAGGAAAATGTAAAAGTTATTCTTTGGGGATTTGGTGCAATGGGAAGTGGAATGGCAGAGGTATTACTTAATAAAAAGGGTGTAGAAATAGTAGGAGTTTGTGATATGCACCCAAAAAAAGTTAATAAGAGTATGTATGATGTTTTAGGAGTTGAAAGAGGAGATAGAAAAGAAGTAATAGTTAGTGATAATGTTGAAGAAACAATAAAAGAAGGGGCGGCAGATATAGTACTTATAGCTACAGATTCTTTTGTAAAAGGAGTATTTGACAAGGCTAAGTTTTGCTTACAAAGAAAGATAAATGTTATAACAACTGCAGAAGAAATGGCATACCCCCAAGCTCAAGAACCAGAGCTAGCTGCAAAATTGGATAAAATAGCAAGGGAAAACGGTGTCACAATTTTAGGAACTGGTATAAATCCAGGGCTTATAATGGATTTACTTGTAGTAGCATTGACAGGTGCTTGTATAGATGTAGATCATATTAAAGCAGAGAGAGTTAACAATCTTTCACCATTTGGTCCTGCTGTAATGAGTGAACAAGGGGTAGGAATAACTGAAGAAGAATTTAATAGTAGAGTAAAAGATGGTTCATTGGCAGGTCATGTCGGTTTTCCGGAGTCAGTAAATATGATTTCTGATGCATTGGGATGGAAATTAAGTGGAGAAGTAAAACAAACAATGGAACCAATTGTTTCAAAAGTATATAGAAAAGCTCCTTATGCAGAAGTAGAAGCAGGAAATGTAGCTGGATGTAAAATGTTAGGATATGGCAATGTAGATGGAGAAGAAAAAATAGAAATGGTTCATCCGCAACAAGTTGAACCTCAATTAGAAGGCGTAGATACAGGAGACTATATAACTATTAAAGGAAATCCTGATATAGACATGGCTATAAAACCAGAAATTCCTGGTGGAATAGGTACAATTGCAATGTGTATAAATATGATTCCACAAGTAATAAATGCTACTCCAGGATTAAAGACTATGCTAGATTTACCAGTACCAAGAGCTATTATGGGCGATATGAGAGATTTAATCGAAGATTAACTAAAAACATATTATAAAAAGGAAAGAGGGGAATTAAAATGGACGCTAAAAAAGGTGATTGGGTAAGAATTCATAATATAGTTTTGAACCCTGAAGATAGGTCTCCAAACTTACCTGAAGATACAAAAAAAGTGCCGCTAGAAATGTGGGATAAAGGCTTTCTTTTAAATGAAAATGCAAATATAGGTGATATAGTAGAAGTTGAATCTTATATAGGAAGAAAAGTAGAAGGGAAATTGGTAGAAGTAAATCCTTTTTATGATCATGATTTTGGTAAATGTGTACCTGAGTTATTATATATAGGAAGACAGCTTAGGGGTTATCTGGAAGGGAGTGAGCAAGGTGAGTAAGGATATGAGTTTCGAAGCTGTAATGGCTAGAAGACCAGAGACGATGAAAAAGGCTATTGGAATAGATTATGACGTATTTGAGTCTGGAAGTATTGCTTTTGATTATGAAAGAATGATGAGAGAGACAGGATATAGTTTGCAACAGATGCAAAAAATTCAAAGTGAAACAGGGGTAGGAAATACACCAGTTTATGAATTAAGAAATTTAACTGCTCTAGCAAGAAAATTTGCACCTAAAGGAAAAGGAGCTAGAATATTTGTAAAAGATGAAGCTGCTAATCCATCAGGAAGCTTTAAAGCTAGAAGAGCTGCTACAGCTTGTTACCATGCTAAAAAATTAGGGTATAAAGGTGTTATTGCAGCGACTAGTGGCAATTATGGTGCAGCAGTGGCTAGTCAGGCAGCCATGAGAGGATTGAAATGTATAATAGTTCAAGAATGCTATGATTCAAGAGAAGTAGGTCAACCTGAAATTGTAGAAAAGGCAAGAAAATGTGAAGCTTATGGAGCAGAAGTTGTACAACTTACTGTTGGTCCAGAATTATTTTATAGTTTCTTAAGGTTATTAGAAGAAACTGGATATTTCAATGCTTCATTGTATACTCCTTTTGGTATAGCAGGCGTAGAAACTCTAGGATATGAATTGTCTATGGAGTTTAGAGAAAGAGAGGGAAAAGACCCTGATGTAGTAGTTGTAACAAATGCTGGTGGAGGAAACTTAACTGGTACTGCAAGAGGACTTATAAAAGCAGATGCAGATACTCAAATTGTAGGAGCTAGTGTAGATTTAAGTGGACTACACATGGCTAGTGACACACAATTTAATAGAAAATCCTTTACTACAGGCCATACTGGATTTGGTATACCATTTGCAACTTGGCCAGACAGATCTGATGTACCAAGGTCAGCAGCAAGACCATTAAGATATATGGATAGATATGTAACCGTAAATCAAGGTTCTGTATTTTATATGACAGAAGCATTAGCACAACTTGAAGGATTAGAAAGAGGACCTGCAGGAAATACATCATTGGCAGCAACTTTTGCATTAGCACAAGAATTAGATGAAGACAAAATAATCGTAGCCCAAGAAACAGAATACACAGGAGCTGGTAAACATATTCAACCTCAGCTTACTTTTGCAAAAGAAAACGGAATAGAAATAGTTATTGATGATCCAAAAGATGAAGTGCCTGGAGAAAATATTATATTACCGAAAGATCCAAGTTATATAAAAACAAAGGATATAGATTTAAATAAAATTAAAAGATCTTATATTAGAAATTGTATAAAAAACACTAAGGTAGATAGTGTTACCAGTGAAGATATAGAATTTTTAGTAAAAGATACAAAATCTAGCGAAGAATTTGTTAAAAAGGTATTAGATGAATTGAAAGTAGAATATTAAAAGTCTATATATTATTAGGAGGTGCTTTTGATGAAAAGAGAAGACGATTTTCAAACAAGAAGAAAACATCTTGCAGATTTAACTGAAGAACAACTAGAGGAAAGATTTTGGAAATTAGCTGAGGAGATTGTTGATCCATTAGTAGATTTAGCTTATAAAAACACTTCTCCATCTATTGAAAGATCTGTACTTATGAGAATGGGTTTTTCAAGTATAGAATGTAGTGCAATTGTAGATGGTGCTATAGAAAGAGGTCTTTTAGGAAAAGGTGCAGGTCATTTAGTATATAGATTAGCAAAAGAAAAAGATATGCCTATAAGAGAAGCAGGGCTTAAACTTGCAGAAGGAGAAATGTGGGAAGATGTTGTAGTAATTTTTAAGGGGGGTGCTAACTAATGGAACTTAAACCTAATGAAAAATTAAATATTGAAAACATATTAAAAGATATTGATAAATATAGGCCAAGAAGAAGAGGCTGGACTTGGAGAAAAGGAACAGGTCAAAACAGAAAGATTGGTCAATTTGAGTATTATGACACAGCGGAGCCATTAGAAAAGAGCCAACCATTACCATCAAGTAAGGGATTTGGATATATAGATCCTCAACCAGAAAATGTTATAACTACAGAAATTGCTTCTGGAAGATTTGAAGATGATATTAGACGTATGAGAATGGCTGCATGGCATGGTGCAGATCATTTAATGGTTATTAGAACAGCAGGACAAAGCCATTTCGATGGTTTAATAGAAGGTACACCTCAAGGTGTAGGTGGAATACCAGTTACTAGAAAACAAGTAAGAGCTCAAAGAAAAGCATTAGATATAATAGAAGATGAAGTAGGTCGTCCATTGAACTACCATTCATATGTAAGTGGGGTTGCAGGACCGGAAATTGCAGTTATGTTTGCAGAAGAGGGAGTAAATGGCGCTCACCAAGACCCTCAGTATAATGTACTTTATAGAAATATAAATATGGTTAGATCCTTTGTAGATGCTGCTTCAGCTAAAAAGGTTATGAGTTGGGCAGAAATAGCACAAATTGACGGAGCTCACAATGCAAATGCTACAGCAAGAGAAGCATGGAAGGTAATGCCAGAACTTATGGTTCAACATGCTCTTAATAGTATATTTTCAGTAAAAGTAGGTATGGAAAAAGAAAATATCTGTCTTTCAACTGTACCACCAACAGCTCCTCCAGCTCCTTGTATGAGATTGGATTTGCCTTATGCAGTTGCACTTAGAGAATTTTTTAGGGAATATAAAATGAGAGCTCAAATGAATACAAAGTATATGGAATCATCAACTAGAGAAGCGACAGTCACTCATACACTAAATCTACTTATTTCAAAACTTACAAGAGCGGAAATCCAATCTACTATTACACCAGATGAAGGTAGAAATGTGCCATGGCATATATATAATATTGAAGCTGTAGATACAGCAAAACAAGCACTAGTAGGTATGGATGGACTTACAGAAATGGTTGAAATAAAGAGGGATAAGGGAGAATTAGCTGATAAGGTAAGAGAACTCAAAGAAAGAGCAGTTCTATTTATGGAAGAAATTATAGAAGTAGGAGGGTATTTCAAAGCAGTTGAAGAAGGTTTTTTTGTTGATTCAGGAGAATATCCAGAAAGAAATGGAGATGGAATTGCAAGAAAGATTGATGGTGGTATCGGAGTAAATACAGTATATGAAAGAGAAGAAGATTATATGGCACCTGTTACAGCTGTATTTGGATATAATAATGTAACACAATACGATGAAAGTGCTGTAGATAATCCTTCTAAATTAATAGGTGGATCTACTTTTGAAGAGCCGAATAAAATTATATTTATTGATGAATTGGACGAAAACGACAATGTCAACGTTAGATTAGAAGAGACAAAAGAATTAAGAAAAACTTCTAAGATAAAACCTGAAATGGAATGGGCAGGAGATGGGATAATTCAAATTACAATGTGTTTACCCGCAGAAGAAAGGGTTGCAGAATTTACTGCTCTTGAAATTGGCAAGAAAATGGGACTCGAAGATGTAGAAGTAATTCATAGAGAAGTAATGCAGGAAGCGGAAGGAACTAGAATTGAAATAAAAGGTAGGGTTCCATTTACTATAGATACTGATAAATTAGTAATTCCTCCAAAACCAGAGATCATGACAGATGATGAAATAAGGGCTGATGTTGAAGCGAATCCAATGAAAGTAGTTGCTGGAACTGTAGGAGAAGATGAACACTCTGTAGGACTTAGGGAAATAATAGATATTAAACATGGTGGAATTGAAAAATATGGTATAGAATGTGAATATCTTGGAACATCAGTACCAGTAGAAAAACTAGTAGACGCGGCTATTGAAGTAAATGCTGATGCGATACTTGCTTCTACAATTATAAGCCATGATGATATTCACTATAAGAATATGAAGAAAATACATGAACTTTGTATAGAAAAAGGCATAAGAGATAAGATAATACTTGTTTCTGGTGGTACTCAAGTTTCAAATGAATTAGCTGTTAAAAATGGAATGGATGCAGGTTTTGGAAGAGGATCAAATGGAGCCCATGTAGCAACGTTCATAGTTAAGAAAAGAAAAGAGATGAATAATGAGAATTAATATATTAGTTGCAGAAATAGGTAGCACTACTACAGTGGTTAATGGATTTCATGAGGTAGATAGTCCTTGTCCTAAATTTATAGGACAAGGGCAGGCCCCTACTTCTGTTTTAGAAGGTGATGTAAAAGTTGGGCTCAAAGGGGCAATAGACGATTTAAAGAAAAATTTAAATGTAAAAGATCTAGAATATGATGAACTTATAGCTACTAGTAGTGCAGCAGGTGGTCTAAGAATGACGGTCCATGGGCTTGTTTATGATATGACAGTTAGGGCAGCAAAAGAAGCTGCACTAGGTGCAGGAGCCAATATAAAATATATTACCTCAGGAAAGCTTAGAAAATCAGATTTAAAGAAGATCAAAGAAATAAATCCAAATATTATTTTAATTGCAGGTGGAGTAGATTATGGTGAAAGGGATACTGCACTTTATAATTCAGAATTAATCGCAGAACTAGATTTAGATGTGCCAGTTATATATGCTGGAAATATTGAAAATCATGAAGAAATTAAAGAAGTCTTTGAAGATACTAAATCAGAGTTATACATTGTAGACAATGTATATCCTAAAATTGACGATTTAAATATTGAACCTACAAGAAAAGTTATACAAGATGTATTTGAAAAGCATATTATTCATGCTCCAGGGATGGAAAGAATAAGGGATATGGTTACTGGTCCTATTATGCCTACACCGGGAGCAGTAATGAATGCTTCTAAATTATTATATGAGGATATAGGGGATCTATTAACTCTAGATGTTGGAGGAGCTACTACAGATGTTCATTCAGTTACAGAAGGCAGTGATGAGGTAGCAAGGATACTTATAAGTCCAGAGCCTGTAGCGAAGAGGACTGTTGAAGGTGATTTAGGTGTTTATGTAAATATGAAAAATATTGTAGAGATGGTAGGAAAAGAAGAACTAGCAGAAAACTTAAATATTAGTTTGGAAGAATTGGAAGAGATTATTGGAAGTCACAAACCTATACCTGAAACAGATCTACAGAGGAGTTTTGTAGAGGAATTGACTCTCCATGCTGTTGTTACTGCAGTGAAAAGACATGCTGGAGTTTTTAGACATCTATATGGACCAGGTGGAAAGAAAACTGTTGCTGAAGGGAAAGATTTGACTCGAGTAAAGTATATAGTAGGTACTGGTGGTGCTCTTACAAGGCTTCCAAATAGAATAAATATGATGAAGCAAATAGCTTTAAGTAATAAAGGAATGGAATTGTTACCAAATAGAGATGCGAACCTTTTAATAGACAATAACTATATAATGGCTTCGTTAGGTGTATTAGCAAAAAGACATCCACAAGCTGCATTAAGTATTTTAAAAGATAGTCTTGAAATTAAATAAGCACAATATAGTAATTTAAATAAGTCCAACAAAATGTTGGACTTATTTAAAATATAAATGGAGGGATAAATATGAACTATCCGAGAATAGAAGTAGATTTAAATAAACTTAAACATAATGTTAAATATATTGTAAATAAATGTAATAATAAAAATATAAAAGTAGCAGGAGTAACTAAAGTTTTTTGTGGTGATCCTAAAATAGCTAAAGCCTATATAGATGGAGGCGTTAGTTTTTTAGCAGATTCTAGGATAGAGAACTTAAAAAAATTAAAAGATTTTAATATTCCTAAAATTTTGTTACGTTTACCTATGCAAAGTGAAGCAGAAGACGTGGTAGAGTATGCAGATATTTCTCTAAATTCAGAAATAGAAACTATTAAAATTCTTTCTAAAAAGGCATTAGAGGTTGGCAAAGTTCATAAAATTATTTTAATGGTAGATGTAGGTGATTTAAGGGAAGGATATTTCAAAAGGGAAGAAATATATGAGGCTGTAGAAGAAATATTGAAGTTAAAGGGAATTAAATTAGAAGGTATAGCGACTAATTTAACTTGTTATGGTGGAATAATACCAAGGGAAGACAACGTAGGTAAGCTTGTTAAAGTCGCAGAAAAAATTAAAAATAATTATAATATTGACTTAGAAATTATTTCAGGTGGTAACTCCAGTAGTCTCCATTTAATATTTGATGATAATATGCCAAAAGGTATAAATCAGCTGAGATTGGGAGAATCACTAGTTTTAGGTAGAGAAACAGCTTTTGGAGATAGAATAAAGGATACTTTCGATGATGTATTTACTATGGTAGTAGAAGCTATAGAGTTAAAAGAAAAGCCTTCTATACCAATAGGAGAAATAGGTATGGATGCTTTTGGAAATAAGCCTACTTTTACAGATAGGGGTATAAGAAAGAGAATGATATGCGCTATTGGTAAACAAGATATAGATTTAGAAAACATAACTCCCGTAGATGATGATATAATAATACTAGGGGGAAGTAGCGATCACTTGATATTAGATGTAACTAATAGTAAAATAGATTATAGCGTTGGCGATAAGATAAGGTTTAAATTAGACTACGGTGGAATATTAAGTTCCACTACATCTGAGTACGTAAAGAGAGTCTATATTTAACTTTAGTAGAAAGGTGATTTAATGGATCTTTTTAGTTACAATATGGAAAGACAATTGAAAAAAGAAGCACCATTAGCAGAAAGAATGAGGCCAAAAAATTTAAAGGAATTTGTAGGTCAGAAGCATATATTAGGAGAAGGTAAGTTTTTAAATAGGGCTATTAAAGGGGACAGATTACCTTCTATGATATTTTATGGACCTCCCGGAACAGGGAAAACTACATTAGCTATGATTATAGCTAATGCCACAGAGATGAATTTTGAAAAACTAAGTGCAGTCACATCAGGAGTTAAAGATATTAGGAAGGTAACAGAAAGTGCAGAAGAAAAATTGAAGATGTATGGAAGAAGGACTGTATTGTTTATAGATGAAATACATAGATTTAATAAATCTCAGCAGGATGCACTTCTGCCTTTTGTGGAACGAGGTATAATCATTTTAGTAGGAGCAACAACTGAAAACCCTTACTTTGAAGTGAATAAAGCCCTTTTATCAAGAATGACTGTTATACAATTGGAACCATTAAAGGATGAAGATTTAAAGTTATTATTGTCTAGGGCTTTAAAAGACAGTAGAAATGGTTTAGGAAATAAGAATGTTAAAATCGATGAAAAAGCTATAAATTACTTAGTAAATATAGCTGATGGGGATGCGCGAATGGCTTTGAATTCATTAGAGTTAGCAGTTTTGACCACGCCTAAAGATAATGAAGGGAAAATATTAATTAATAAGGAAGTTATAAAGGATTGTATCCAGACTAAAGGAATAAAATATGATAAATCTGGAGATGAACATTACGATACTGCTTCTGCTTTTATTAAAAGTATGAGAGGTTCAGATCCGGATGCTACACTATATTGGCTTGCAAAAATGATTGAGGCTGGAGAGGACCCTAAATTTATAGGAAGACGAATTATTATATCTGCTTCAGAAGATGTTGGAAATGCTGATCCTAAAGCTTTGAATGTCGCTGTATCAGCTTTTCAAGCAATAGATATAATAGGTATGCCTGAAGGAAGAATACCATTAGCCCAAGCTGCTGTATATATTGCTTGTGCTCCAAAGAGCAATGCTTCCTATTTAGGTATAAATAATGCATTAGAAGATGTAAGGAATAGAAAAGTAGGTTTAGTTCCTCTTCATTTGAGAGATACTAGTTACAATAAAGCTAGGGAGTTAAAACATGGTGTTGATTATAAATATCCTCATGATTATCCTAATGCCTATATAAAACAGCAATATCTTCCTAATGAATTAAAAGATAAAGTATATTATAATCCTACAGAAAATGGCTATGAAAAAAATATTAAAGAAAGATTGGATAGTTTATTTGACAAAAAGAAATAATAAAATTATAATTGTATATAAAACAATATGACGATACATATAAAGACTTTGAAGGGAAGAGTAGATATAGAGAAAGTTTTAGCGAGTTGGTGATGGTGAAAGACCGATACAGACTCTGTATTGAAGAACATCCTGGAGTTTCTAACCGAAATCTATAAGAAAGTAGGCTTAGACGGATTCATACCGTTATATATGATAGGTATTTGATTTGCTAATTAAAGTGGTCATTTAAAATATGACAATTAGGGTGGTACCGCGAACCTTTCGTCCCTTCATCAGGATGAGAGGTTTTTTATTTATCTAACTTTATTTTGAAAGGAGAAAGAAAATGGAAAGGGTTACTGTGAGAGAAATTTTTAAGGAGACAGAAAAATATTTAAATAAAGAAGTTCAAATAGAAGGCTGGATAAGAACGTTAAGATCTTCTAAGAAATTTGGATTTATAGAAGTAAATGATGGTACTTTCTTTAAAAATATTCAAATAGTTTTTGATGAAAAGCTTGAAAACTTTAAGGAAATATCTAAATTTCCTATTAGTGCTTCGATAGTGGTTCAAGGAAAATTAGACCCTACACCAGAAGCAAAACAGCCTTTTGAAATTAAGGCAACTAGTATTTCTATGATAGGAGATTCAACTAAAGATTATCCGCTACAAAAGAAAAGGCATTCATTTGAATACTTAAGAACTATAGCCCATTTGAGACCTAGGAGCAATGCTTTTTCTGCAGTTTTTAGAGTTAGATCTTTGACAGCATACGCTATTCATAAGTTTTTTCAAGAAAGAAATTTTGTCTATGTCCACACTCCAATAATTACTGGCAGTGATGCTGAAGGTGCAGGAGAAATGTTTAGGGTAACTAATTTAGATTTAAAAAACATACCACTAGATGATGATAATAAAGTGGATTTTTCAAAGGATTTTTTTGGGAAAGATACAAATTTAACTGTTAGTGGGCAATTAGAAGCAGAAGCTTATGCTCTAGCTTTTAGAAATGTATATACCTTTGGTCCAACTTTTAGAGCAGAAAATTCTAATACTGCTCGTCATGCAGCAGAGTTTTGGATGATAGAGCCAGAGATTGCTTTTGCTGATTTAAATGATGATATGGATTTAGCTGAAGATATGATGAAATATATAATTAACTATGTAATGGAAAATGCTAAGGAAGAAATGGAATTTTTCAATTCTTTTGTTGACAAAGGACTATTTGATAGGCTTGAAAATGTAGTTAACTCTGAATTTGAGCGTATTACCTATACGGAAGCTATTGAAATATTAGAAAAATCTAATGAGAAATTCCAATATCCAGTTAAATGGGGAATAGATTTGCAAACTGAACATGAAAGATATATAACAGAAAAAGTATTTAAAAAACCAGTATTTGTAACAAATTATCCAAAAGATATTAAAGCTTTTTACATGAGACTTAATGATGATAATAAGACTGTAGCAGCTATGGACTTATTAGTACCTGGAATTGGTGAAATAGTTGGAGGTAGTCAAAGAGAAGAGAGATTAGATGTATTAGAAGAAAGAATGAAAGAGTTGGGAATGAGTGATAAAGAATATTGGTGGTATTTAGAATTAAGAAAATATGGTGGAACAAAACATGCAGGATTCGGACTTGGTTTTGAAAGAGCCATCATGTATATGACTGGTATGAAAAACATTAGAGATGTGATACCTTTTCCAAGAACAGTAGGGTCAGCAGAGTTTTAATTTAGCGTGTTTTAATATTTTCTTTTCAGTTTGGCAAATAGGAATAAAAGCTTTTATTTCTATTTGCCCATATCTACTCAAAATTCTCCTAAAAATATTATTGTAAATTAGCAAATACTATTAAATATAATATTTTTCAATATATAATTCAAGTTATACTATATTAAATTTATTACACTTAATACCATAAAAGGAGGAAAATACATTGAAAACAAATGTTGCGACAGAAAAACAAAATGAAGTAAAAGGTTTTTTAAAAAATGTTGAGAAAATTGGAAATGCACTACCTCATCCAGTTATGATCTTTATAATTTTGAGTATTGCTATTATTTTAGTATCTGCAATTGTAGCTGCAACTGGAGTATCTGTTACCTACTTTGATGCTAAAGCTGGAGAAGAAGTAACTAAAAAAGCAGTTTCCCTTTTAAATGCAGAGGGTTTGTGTTATATTTTTAATAATGCAACTACTAATTTTACAGGTTTTGCACCATTAGGTACAGTTTTAGTAGTTATGCTTGGTGTAGGTGTAGCAGAGTGGTCTGGACTTATAAATACATCATTAAAAAGATTGTTAACAGATGTAAATCCTAGATTATTAACAGCGGTAGTTGTTTTCACAGGTATTATATCAAATATTGCTTCAGATGCTGGTTATGTTGTTGTTATACCTTTGGGGGCTATTATATTCGCAGGAGCAGGACGTCATCCTATTGCAGGACTTGCAGCAGCTTTTGCAGGAGTATCTGCAGGTTTTTCTGCCAATCTTATTTTAGGAACAACAGATCCATTGTTGGCGGGTATTACAAATGAAGCTTTAAAAAGCGTAGGTATAGATTATCAAATCACATCTACCGCCAATTGGTATTTTATGATGGCTTCTACACTATTATTGACAGTTTTAGGAACATTTGTAACGGAAAAAATAGTAGAGAAAAACCTTGGTTCCTATACTGGGGACTATGTTCCAGATAAGGCAGAGGTAACCCCTCTTGAAAAGAAAGCACTTAGAAATGCTGGAATTGCACTTTTAATATTTGTAATTTTATCGGGATTTTTAATGTTTCCTAAAAATGCAATATTTAGGGAACTAGATGAAAGTACTGGTAAAATGACTCTGGATAATTTTATGAACAATGGACTTCTTCCATTGATACTATTACTATTTATAGTTCCTGGTATTGTTTTTGGAAAAACTATTGGGAAAATTAAAAATGGTAAGGATATTGTAGTTGCGATGACTAGTGGAATGGAAAGTATGGGTGGATATTTGGTATTAGCATTTTTTGCATCTCAATTTGTTAACTATTTTAGCTATACTAATCTTGGTGCTATTATTTCTTACAAGGGTGCTGAATTGTTAAAAAGTATAGGGTTTACTGGTTTGCCTCTTGTAATATCTTTTATCATAATTTCAGCTTTTTTAAATCTATTTATGGGTTCTGCATCAGCAAAATGGGCTATCATGGCTCCAATATTTATACCTATGATGATGGAGTTGGGACTTTCACCAGAATTAACCCAGGTTGCATATAGGATAGGGGATTCAACTACCAATATCATAACACCACTTATGGCTTATTTTCCTATGATAGTTGTATTTGCTAAAAGATATGATAAAGAAAGTGGACTTGGAACATTGATTTCTACTATGGTACCTTATTCAATGGTGTTTTTATTAGGTTGGACTGCTCTAATGATAATGTGGTATTTCCTAGGACTTCCACTTGGACCAGGAGCATATATTCATGTATAGTTTAATCAATTGGAAAGATGAGGATTTTAAATTCTCATCTTTTTTATAGTACTAGTTTGACATAATCATAAGATAATCACATATAGCCTTAATGGGGTCTTGATTTATATATATATATCTGTTATAATACACTCTAAATTAGATTTTATTATATTATTTTAAATTATATATATTTAACTGTGAAGGGAAGTAGTAGGCTTTAAGTTTCTTATAGAGAGCTGTCAGTTGGTGGAAGACAGTAGAAATACTGCTGAACTCGTCCCTGAGTTGTTAAAGTGAAACATATTAGCTTTAACCGGTAAAAGAACCGTTATTTCTCAGAGTGGATAGATTTTTTCTATCAATTAGTGTGGTACCGCGGAACAAAGCCTTTCGTCTCTAGTGGAGAGAGAGGCTTTTTTATTTTCTATAAAACAGTAGGAGGGAATTATAGTGATGGAATATGAACCGAAAAAAATTGAGAAAAAGTGGCAGGACATATGGGATGAAAAAGAAGTTTTTAAAACTAGTGAAGATAAGACAAAACCAAAATTTTATGCATTAATAGAGTTTCCTTATCCTTCAGGACAAGGGCTTCACGTAGGTCATCCAAGACCTTATACAGCGTTAGATGTAGTTTCTAGGAAAAGGAGATTTCAAGGATATAATGTATTATATCCTATGGGTTGGGATGCTTTTGGACTTCCAACAGAAAATTTTGCTATACAACATAAGATACATCCTAAGACAGTTACTGAAAATAATGTAGCGAAATTTAAAGAACAGCTTAAATCAATAGGATTTTCTTTTGACTGGTCAAAGGAAATAAATACTACAGATCCATCTTATTATAAATGGACACAGTGGATATTTTTAGAAATGTTTAAAAGAGGTCTTGCTTATAAAAAAGAAATGCCTATAAATTGGTGTACATCTTGTAAGGTAGGATTAGCAAATGAAGAGGTAGTAAATGGAACTTGTGAAAGATGTAATGGAGAAGTTGTTAGAAAAGTAAAGAATCAATGGATGTTAAAAATCACTGAATATGCAGATAGATTAATTAATGATTTAGATACAGTTGACTATATAGAGAGAATAAAAACTCAACAGATAAATTGGATTGGTAGATCTGAAGGAATGGAAGTAGATTTTCAAATTGCAGGAAAAGAAGATTCATTAAGGGTATTTACTACTAGACCAGATACATTGTTTGGTGCAACATATATGGTTATTGCTGCTGAACATCCATTAATAGAAAAGTACAATGATATTATAGAAAATATGGATGAAATTAAAGAATATCAGGAAATGGCTACTAAGAAGTCAGATTTTGAAAGAACTGAATTGAATAAAGATAAAACAGGTGTTGAAATTAAAGGATTGAAAGCAATAAATCCAGCTAATGGGAAAGAAATACCTATTTGGGTATCAGACTATGTACTTATGAGTTATGGAACGGGTGCTATAATGGCAGTGCCTGCCCATGATAGTAGGGACTGGGAGTTTGCTAAAAAGTTCAATCTTCAAATAGTAGAAGTAGTTGAAGGTGGAGATGTAGAAAAAGAAGCCTATACTGATACACAAACTGGCAAAATAGTAAATTCTGATTTTATAAATGGCCTAGAGGTAAAAGAAGCTATAAAAAAGATAAGTAATTGGTTGGAGGAAAAAGAACTAGGCAAAAAGAAAGTTAATTATAAATTAAGGGACTGGGTGTTTTCACGTCAAAGATATTGGGGAGAACCTATACCACTAATTCATTGTGAAAAATGTGGCTGGGTTCCAGTGCCAGAAGATGAACTTCCTGTTATGTTGCCTGAGGTAGAAAATTATGAACCTACACATAACGGTGAATCACCTCTTGCAAATATGGAAGATTGGGTGAATACAAAATGTCCAAAATGTGGAGGAGATGCTAAAAGAGAAACAGATACTATGCCACAATGGGCAGGATCTTCTTGGTATTTCTTAAGATATGTAGATCCTCATAATAGTGAAGGGATAGCTAGTAAAGAAGAATTGGATTATTGGCTTCCAGTAGATTGGTACAATGGTGGAATGGAGCATACTACCCTTCATTTACTTTATTCAAGATTTTGGCATAAGTTTTTATATGATATAGGGGTAGTTTCCTGTCCAGAACCATATAATAAAAGAACCGCTCATGGTATGATATTAGGTGGAAATAATGAAAAAATGTCAAAGTCTAGAGGAAATGTTATAAATCCAGATGATATAGTAAATGAATATGGTGGAGATACATTGAGAACCTATGAAATGTTTATAGGGGATTTTGAAAAGAGTGTTCCTTGGTCTGAAAATGGAGTTAAAGGATGTAGAAGGTTTTTAGAGAGGGTATGGAGACTTCAAGATATAATTGTAGATGGTAATGGTTATTCAAAAAAATTAGAAACTAGTATCCATAAGACTATAAAAAAGGTAACAGAAGACTATGAAACATTGAAATTTAATACTGCTATTGCAGCTTTAATGTCTTTATTAAATGAATTTAATGACGCAGGAGAGATAAATAAAGAAGAATTAAAAACTTATCTAATACTTTTAAATCCAGTAGCACCACATATTACTGAAGAAATTTGGGAAAATGTAGGTTTAGGTGGAATGCTACATGAAGCTATTTGGCCAAAATGGGATGAAGATAAGTTGGTAGAGGATGTAGTTGAAATTGCTATCCAAGTTAATGGAAAAGTTAGAGGTAGGGAAAAAATAGCTATAGATGAACCTAAAGAAAGTGTGAGAGATAAGGTGCTAGAAAATGCTGGAGTAAAGAAATTTATTGGAGATAAAAAAATAGTTAAAGAAATATATATTCCAGGTAAGATATATAATATAGTAGCTAAATAATTAGACAAGGGAGGTTTTCCTCCCTTGTACTTGAATTTAGGAGGAAATAAATGAATAAAATAAAAATAATTACAGATAGTACTAGTTATATAGATAAAGATTATGCATTAGAAAAGGATATTTCTATTATACCCTTAAGTTATACTTTTGAGGGAGAAATCTATAAAGAAGGGTTTACAGGTGAATTCGATGATTTTTTTAAAAGATTAAGTAAATCAAAAGATTTTCCTGTAACATCACAACCAGCTACAGGAGATTTTCTTAAAGAGTATGAAGAAGCTTTAAAAAAATATGATGAAATAATAGTTTTAACTATATCTTCTAAATTAAGTGGTACATATAATAATGCATTATTGGCTAGAAGCATGTCAGAAGAAGATAGAATATTTGTAGTAGATTCTAAACAAGCTGCTTCTAATTTAAAAGCATTAGTCGAAGCTGCTATAGATATGATTGAAAGTGGAAAAAGTAGAGAAGAAATAATTGCACATATAGTAGAAAAAGAAAGAAGAATGGCTATTTATTTTACAGTAGGAACACTAGAATACTTAAAAAGGGGAGGGAGATTAGGCGCTATTAGTAGTATTATAGGTTCAGTTTTAAATATTAAACCAGTTATAGCTCTTAGGGATGGAGAATTAGGATTACTTGAAAAAACTAGAGGGAAAAATAAAGCTGTAAAAAAGATAATTGAAACGATACCTTCTGATGTGAAAAGAATAGGTGTTTGTCATATATTAAATTATGATGAAGCTGTTAGCTTAAAAGAAAAATTAATTGAAAAATTTCCTGAAGCTTTAATTACAATAGATGAACTAGGGCCCATAGTAGGTGCTCATTTAGGATCAAAAACTATAGGAGTTTGTTACAGTTATTGATAAACATATTTCAAAATTCCAAAACTATGTTATAATGAAATGGGAAATAAGTATAAAAAACCTATTTTTTGGAGGTGTGTTTAATGAGTAAAATTTTAGTTACAGGAGCTCTTGGACAAATAGGCTCTGAACTCACTATGGAACTAAGGAGTATACACGGTAATGACAATGTTATAGCTAGTAGTAGGAGAAAAAAAGAGGGACAAGAAAGAGTGATTGAATCTGGTCCTTTTGAAGTAGTAGATGTGACAGAAGGAGAAAAACTAGCTGATATAGTTAAAAAACACAAGGTTGATACTATAGTCCATTTGGCGGCAATCTTATCAGCTGTAGGTGAAGAAAAACCTAATCAAGCATGGAATATCAATATGAACGGACTTTATAATGTTCTAGAAATAGGTAGACAAGAGAATTGCTCAATATTTACACCAAGCTCTATTGCAGCTTTTGGACCATCTACACCAAAAGATAAAACACCTCAAGATACTATTCAAAGGCCAGAGACTATGTATGGTGTAACTAAAGTTGCAGGAGAAGTTTTATGTGATTATTATTTTAAAAAATTTGGTGTAGATACAAGAGGAGTACGTTTTCCAGGACTTATATCACATGAAACATTACCAGGTGGTGGAACAACAGACTATGCAGTACATATCTACTATGATGCACTAAAACATGGAAGATACACTTCTTTTATAAAGGAAGGAACTTATATGGATATGATGTATATGCCAGATGCTATTGATGCTATAATTCAATTAATGCAAGCAGATTCAGATAAGCTTATTCATAGAAATGCTTTCAATGTTACTGCAATGAGTTTTGAACCAGAAGATATAGCAGCTGAAATCAAAAAACACATACCTGAATTTGAAATGGACTATGATGTAGATCCAGTAAGGCAAGCTATAGCAGAATCTTGGCCAAATTCTCTTGATGATAGTGCAGCAAGAGAAGAATGGGGTTGGAATCCTAAATATGATTTAGCTAAAATGACTGAAGATATGTTGGAAAAATTAAAAATAAAATTAAATAAATAGAAATACCTATATAAAAAGCCTTCTGTGCATGCAGAAGGCTTTTTATATTTTTTGAAAAAGTTTGACTTTTTAATATAACTTTATTATATAAAGTTATATGTTGATAGTAAGAAGGATTTTTCCAATTAGTAAAAAAATATATATGAAGAATTATAATAAAGTTTAGTATTCTTGAATTCTCTAATAAAATTGTAGTAAAAATACTTAATATAATCACAAAATTATAGCTTTTAGAATAGATTGTTATTAGGAAAAGGAAAAAATCAATATAAGACTTTAAGATAAATAAAAATAGAGTTATTAAGAAAGGAGATTCATATTATGACTAAAGTTTATTATTATAATCCAAACAAATGTTGTCACAAACATGATCATCATTATGAAAAACCTCATAAATGTGATTGTCAAAAAACACCAAGAAAAGATTGTAAGCCTGAAAAAATAGATTTTAACTGTAAAGAAGTATGCGGTGCAGTAAATGTACCATTTATAAACTTAGCTACCACAGCTCCAGTACCAACTACTATAGGAAGTATTTCAGTAGATTTGAGATGTTTTGATAAACCAGAAGTAAAATTAGATTTTTCTGCTATAGCAAATCTTAATTTAACTACTGCTACTGATTTCACATTAACATTTAGAGTATTTAAACAGTGTGATAATGGGCAAGAAGTAGAAATAGATACAGTTACTATTCCAAATACTGTTGGAATTACTGAAGCGACTGTTGTTTCTCTTCCAATATCATTCAGTGTATGTGATGAGGATTTTTGTCCTAGAAAATGTTGCACTTATAGAATAACAGTGGAAGGAACATCTACTGCAGCTATAACAGGTTCATTTAATATAAGTAAAGGAGTAATTTCTACACTAGTAAGTGAAGAATGTTAAAATAGTAATTTATATAGTATAGCTTGATAATAAAAACTCCTTTCTAGTATTTAGCTAGAAAGGAGTTTTTGCTAATCTTACATCAAAGAGGTGATACAATTGAGTAAAGAAAAATATTATATATGCCAATTAGCTTCAAAAAATTATGCAATACAAGTAATGTATATATTAGAGAATTTAGGATACACAAGATTTAAACTCATATCTACACCTTCACAGATAAAAAGGGGCTGTAATTATTCAATTAAATTTAAGGATATAGAGGATTTAAAGATTATTATAAAAGAAGTAAATAAATTAAATATAGAGATTAAAGAGGTATATAGTGTAGAGCGAATAAATGGCAAAAGAATTGCTAAAAAACTAAGATATTTTATTTAAAATTAAAAAAACTTTTTTTAGATTTTTGTTTATCTATATCGTTTATTTTTTCTTTAATTATATTTATTTCACTTAGTATATTATCAGATATAGTAAAGATTTCTTGAGAAGTCTTTTTTATTTCTGATATAGTTTTTTTTAATTCTGTAAATTCATTTTTATCAACAAAATTTAATTCATTTTGTTGTAGTTTAGTTGTCTTATTATTTGAATGCATTGTACTCTCTTTATAAAATTCATCTCCATTGAAAAATAATGATATGTTTTCATCGATGATTCCATAAATATAATGAATTTTGTTATTAGAATATTTTTTTTGAATATTAGAAGAGTACTTTATAAACCATATAGGTAAATCACTTAACTTTGTTTTATTAGTAAATCTCCAAGATTCACCATAGTTTATTGAATTTAAGTATCCTATTTCATTATTTTTCAAATATATTATTTTTAAAGTTTCATTTGTTTCTATCATAACAGGAGTATAGGTTATATTGTTTATGTGAGGTAAATCTATTGTATTCCATTTATATTTATTCTTTCCTATATGCGATAATCTTTTGTACTTAAGAGTATAATCTTTATTTTCTAGACTAGACCAAAGTATATGAATATTATTCTTGGAATCTATAAATAAATAAGGAAATATATTATAAGTATCAATAAAAGAAATTTTTTCTGTGCTCTGAGACCATTTTTTTATAAAAACATTATAAAATATATAGTAAATATGTGTTGAATTATGTTCGTTAGCCTTAAGTACTAGATGTATATTTCCTAGACTATCATAGTCAATATAAAATGGAGAAAATACTTTTTTTGAAAATATACTTGTTACTGCTTTTTTCTCCCATCTTGTGTTGTTTTTAGTTATTTGTTCTATATTCCATAGGTTAACATTTACTAAATTAGTGTAAGCATAGAATATATTTATAGAATTATTTGATATAAGTAAAGTTAAATTCTTATATATATTTGATTTAGTGTCTAATTTAAAAACTAATTTCTTTATCCAATTTTCTTCAACATAAGTGCAATATATTAAATCTCCATTTTTAATTAAATAAATTAAATGTATTATGTCGTTTTCATCAATAATTACTGAAAAACTCAGTACATTACTATCTATTTCGGAAAGAGAAATAGATAAAGTATTTTTATTATTAAATTTATTAAATACTAGATTATTTTTTTTATCAATATAGAAGTTGAAAGATTCTCCTATTGAATTTTTTATGAGTTCACTTTCTTTTATATTAATATTCAATTTTATTTTCTGGTTTATAAAATTATATTAACTCGTTGTGCTAGTTAAAATTTATAAATAGGAAAACTCTAGCAAAAGTTGGGCAACTAAATATCAATAAGGTTCTAGCCAAATCTATGCTGGGTCTTGTTGCAAGATTTAGAACAAAGATTTTAGCCCATAATATTTATTACAGCATCAATCAAATACTAGGTAATAACATAAATCTAGGACATATTAAGGAATTAATATTTGGATAATATACCCAAACCACTTTCTTAAAGGGTATCATTCTTTCAAAAAAATAATTGGTAAATCTACCTAAATTGAAATTTACTAGCACATTAGATTAAATTAATATAATTTTACAGGAAAATATGACAGGAATTAATCAACTTATAAGAATGTTATATATAATATTAATTACATATTTCCTGTATTTCACTATAAACCAGTTATTTCACCACCTTTCTTCTATAATTTTGTTATATTTAAATATTTTTATATAGATATTGAAATTACAATTTATTGATTTTTAAAATTTTATTGAATTAATATTTTATTTATTATAAAAAATATTAAATATAAAAATCACAAAACTTTCTATAATTCATAATATGAAATCAAGAGCTAATTTATTAAAGATAAAGGAGTGAAAAGTATGTCTGAAGGTTTCAAGTATTCTAACTGCAATGGAAAAATGGAATTTGATTTAGATCAAATTAGAGAAGTAGACTGTATTATGGTGGATAAAGTTTATGCTCAATGTCAGCAAAGAGAGTGTTATCCAGAAGTAGATATTGAAATAGATTCAAAATCTTTTGATACTATAAGATTTAAGCCTGGATTTATAGTAGAAGATACATTGATAATATCTGATATACCTAATAAACCTCATTTTAGGAGAGTACAATTTATATTAAGAGTTCCATATGAAGTAATTACATGTGATGATAAAGATAAAGAAGGATTTTTACCAGATACTGAAGTAGATATAGTAATGTTTATACCAGATGCTAGAGATGAGTTTGAATTTAAAATTGTTGTAGAAACTAGTGCACAAGTGTTGGGTCAACCTATAATATCAGATAAGAAACTCACATTTGCAGTAGGTTTATTTATTATAATAAAAGTTCTTGGTAAGGTTCAATTGTTAGTTCCTACATTTGGTTTTTGTCCAGAGCCACCAGAATGTGAAAGGTTTCAACCAGAAGATATTTGTGATAATTTTGATTGTCATCCGTTTCCATTATTCTCACCTCTGCAATATGAGGATATATTTGATGAAGAGAGTTAGAAAGAAGAGCTTTCAGCTCTTCTTTCAGATTGAAGACAATAAACAATGGATTTCCTTTATTAATGTAAAAGGAGATCTATTGTTTATTTTATATATTTATAATTTGTTAACTCGTTGTGCTAGTTAAAATTTATAAATAGGAAAACTCTAGCAAAATATGTTAATCTATCATTAATAACATCCAAGAAATTAAGATAGGAGGATAACATATGCTAGAGTTTACTAATAAATATCTTATCAAAGAAATACTGATATAAAAGACTTTATTACAGTCATTTATATCCTAATTGACGATATTTATCAGGAGATTATTCTAGCACATATTAAGGAACGTTGAAATATCAAGGATGCTATTCTAAGCGATAGTGAAATAATTACCATTAGTATTGCTGTGAACTCTTAACCATTGATTTAGAAAAAGCTTGGCTAGGGTTCTGTAGAAAGAATTTAAGAGATTTGTTCCCAAAATTTTGTCACAAAACTAGATTCAATAGAACTCTTAGAGCCTTATATGAGGTAATTGATGAAATCTGTAAACAACTTTCCTGTATTTTAGGATATCCAAATGAATCTGTTAGGATTGTAGATAGTATTCCTATACCTGTATGTAAGCTTGGTAGAGCATATTTTTACAAATTTTTTAAGATCATCCAGCTTATGGTTACTGTACTTCTAAAGAAGAAACCTATTATGGTTTCAAGCTACATGTTCTTACTACGGTAAATGGTTATATTACAGATTTGATTCTTACTCCAGCCAACATGGATGATAGAGAAGCTATATGGGAGTTGATTGAAAACTATGAACATATAACTATTCTAGGTGATAAGGGGTATGCCAATAAGCGTTTATCTCCAGATTTAGAAACTGAAAAAGGAATTCAGCTGCTATTTATAAAAAGAGATAATGCTAAAAGCCCTCACCCTAAATGGCTTAACAAATATATCTTTAAACTTAGAAGGCGAATTGAAACCACGTTTTTACAACTAACAGAGAAACTAAATAGAATAAAGTCTTATCAAAATCTTTATTAGGTCTTATTACAAGGTTTAGAACAAAGATTTTAGCTTATAATCAGAATCTATGGCATAATAGATAGGTCTAAAAATATTGTTATAGTCTTCAAAAAATTGCTAGATTAAAGGTAAAGATATAGTACTATCGTAATTACTAGCTAGAGTTACTAATATATCTACTGGTAATTCACTTTTAGAATCACATAATATATGAAGTTTTTAACCAAACCATCTTATGTTATTGGCATTAGTATATCTTTTCGTTCCCGAGTTAGGGTTCTTACTATCATATACGATAGATTTCTTAGGCTTAGCAGCTTTATATGAATCTAATTTTGTTGAATCAATAGAAATATGTTTTCCATCAACAATGTTTAATTCTTTAGCTTTAATAACTAGATCATAAAATAATTGTTCAAGTTCTTGTAAATCAGTGAGTTTATCCAAAAATCTATTAAAAGTATATTCAGATGGAACCTACAAAGAACATCAAAGCTATAACAGTATTTTAAAACCTGATTTTCTCTAAGCTTTAAGACTAAGTCTTTAATACTTTGAATTTTTTCTATTTGCATAGCTATTAAAGAATATATTAATTGTTCAGGTTCATAGTCCTTGGAGTCTTTGGAATTACCAGGTTTTCTTAGAACACTAGTAAGTTTTAATATATCAATTTGAGATAAAATTAATTCTAATTTAGTTTCTCGTTGAAATTTTATAATTTTCTCAAAGAAAAATAGGGGTGTTTGTCGAATATACATAATTTAAAAATCATGAAATTTGCTCAAATATCTTGAAAATCCTAATTATAAAAGTATATCTAAAAAATATTAGATAATACATAGCTTTAAATGAGTCCTATTATATCAAATGGAACGTAAAGTGGTGTGAGAGGACGTTAAATAAAATAATTATTTAGATCCTATTTGATTTGCAAAAAAAAGGGGTTGCCTCAAAACGAAATTTTGAAACAACCCTTTCAAAAATATTATTTATCAACAATATAATAAATTCCTATATTATATTGTTGTTTTATCTACTATTGATTTCAATAATTGTATTTTTTCTAATTTGCTGGAGTTTTTAGGTTTTACCTCTTCAAAAGCTGTTAGTATTTCAGTAGAATTAGTAGGTTCTAATGGTATATCTGATTCCAAACCTACACCTTTAAGAGGTAGGTTTAAAGGATGAAATTTCTTTGAATTAAATGTTAAACCATTTTTTGAAAATCCTATTTTCAAGTCTAACTCTCCTTTCCTTATAATTTAGATTATAATTTAGATTTTTTAAAACCTATCTTGCTTTTTTAAAATATTTATTTTAAAAGGGAGTTTTCTCTTTATAATATTTTGTTAAATATCTAAAAAGTCTCTATCATCTTGAATAGAAAAACCAATTTGAGCTTCTATTACATTAGCAACTTGAGCAGCAATTAGTGTTAATACTTGTAGTTGAACTTGAGTTACAGTCTTTTGATTAATTACAGATGCAAATATACGATCCGCCACTAATTGTCACCTACTTATCCCTTTATACTTGGTTCAGTACATACTATGCATGCATTTGTAATCATGCTACATTAAACAGATTAAAATTTTATAAATTTATAATAGATATGAATTTATAATAAATATGAATCTTGACAAGAACACTAGGGTATAATATACTTATAAATAAATACCAAGTGAACTAGTTGGGATTAAAAGAGGTGGAAAAATGAGATTGTCTACAAAAGGACGATATGGCCTTAAAGCTATGTTTGAATTATCTCTTCACTATGGAGAAGGTCCTATTCCGCTTAAAAGTGTAGCAGATGAACAAAAAATATCTGAAAATTATTTAGAACAATTGGTATCTGTGCTTAGGAAAGATGGATTTCTTGAAAGTGTAAGAGGAGCACAAGGTGGGTATCTATTAGCTAAACCTCCATCAGAAATTACTGTAGGGAGCATTTTAAGATCATTAGAAGGAAATATGGCACCAGCTGATTGTGTGATGGATGATGATATAAATAAATGTGATAGAGAAGAACATTGTGTTACAAAGTTAGTTTGGATGAAAATAAGAGATAGTATTGACGAAGTAATAGATTCTATTACTCTTCAAGATATGATTGATGAGCATATGGATATATTATCTAATAAATAATAATTTTAATATTTTATTTTATCCAATGAAAATCCAGAAGTTTAGGAGGAAGAGACTATGAAAAACTATATTTATATGGACAATTCAGCAACTACTCCTGTAAAAAAGGAAGTACTAGACGAAATGTTACCATATTTCTCTGAAAAATATGGTAATCCATCAAGTATTTATTCTTTGGGTGGTAAGTCTAAGAATGCTGTTGAAAATGCTAGAGATAGAGTTGCAAAAGTTCTCGGAGCTAAATCAAATGAAATATTTTTTACTGCAGGTGGCTCTGAATCAGATAATTGGGCTATCAAGGGAATAGCTTATGCAAATAAAAACAAAGGGAATCATATTATTAC
This sequence comes from Clostridiaceae bacterium, assembly GCA_019391515.1. Lineage (GTDB taxonomy): Bacteria > Bacillota > Clostridia > Tissierellales > Sporanaerobacteraceae > Anaerosalibacter. The sequence continues at coordinate 131,620 of JAHXQP010000020.1, forward strand.
TACAAAAATTGAGCATCATGGAGTTCTTCATACATGCCAATATTTAGAAAGACAAGGATTTAAGGTTACTTATTTAGATGTAGATAAATATGGTATGATAGATATCGATGAGCTCAGAGAGTCAATTACAGATGAAACTATACTTATTACTATAATGTTTGCAAATAATGAAATTGGAACTATTCAACCAATAAAAGAAATTGGCCAAATAGCAAAGGAAAAAAATATATATTTTCACACAGATGCAGTTCAAGCTATAGGGCATGTAAAAATTAATGTAGATGAATTAAATATAGATTTACTTTCACTATCTGCTCACAAATTCTATGGACCTAAGGGTATAGGTGCGTTGTATATCAGACAAGGAGTAAAAATTCATTCTTTAATAGAGGGTGGAGCTCAAGAGAGAAATAGAAGAGCTGGTACTGAAAATGTTCCAGGTATAGTGGGATTAGATAAAGCAATAGAACTTGCTTATGAAAATATAGATGAACATAATGAAAAACTCATAAAACTTAGAGAAAGACTTATAAAAAAGGTTTTTGAAAAAATTTCTCATGTGAGACTAAATGGACATCCTGAAAAGAGACTTCCGGGAAATGTTAGTTTCTGTTTTGAATTTATAGAGGGAGAATCTTTATTACTTAGTTTAGATATGGAAGGGATAGCAGGTTCTAGTGGTTCTGCTTGTACTTCTGGTTCTTTAGATCCTTCCCATGTCCTTTTAGCCATAGGACTTCCACATGAAATAGCTCATGGCTCACTAAGACTTTCATTAGGTGATTTTAATACGGAAGAGGAAGTAGACTATGTAGTTGATAAGTTAGTAGAAATAGTGCAAAGACTTAGAGAAATGTCACCACTATATGAAAAAGTAAAGGGGGAAAAATAATGTACTCAGAAAAAGTAATGGAACATTTTAGAAATCCTAGAAATGTTGGTGAAATACCAGATGCTGATGGCGTTGGTCAAGTTGGAAATCCAAAATGTGGAGATATTATGAAAATGTATTTAAAGATAGAAGATGGAATAATTGTAGATGTTAAATTTAAGACTTTTGGATGTGGTTCTGCTATAGCTTCTTCTAGCATGGCAACAGAGATGGTTAAGGGAAAAAGTATAGATGAGGCTATGAAGGTTACTAACAAGGCTGTAGCTGAATCTCTTGATGGATTACCACCAGTGAAAATGCATTGTTCTGTATTAGCTGAACAAGCAATAAAAGCTGCACTTTTAAATTATTCACAAAAAAATAATATTCATATTGATGGACTTGAAGATTTTGATCCAGATGAAGATCCACATGATCATCATTAGAAAACCAACTGCTGAAATATTTCAGCAGTTTTTTTCGTTTTAAACAATTAAATATTTTTTCAAATATGTGAAATACTAATCATGTCAAACTAAAAGTTGAAAAGAGGAATTCAATTGATTAGATATAGAGATTTAATTGGAACTAAGGTTGTGGAAAAAAAGAATGGAGAAAGAATAGGAGAAATATCTGATGTGATTTTTAAAGAAGATTTTCAATCTTTTGTTGGCTTTTTAATAAAAGATGGAAAACTTTTAAAGCAAAAGAAAACAATAGAGTTGGAAAGGGTGGCATCCTTTGGAAAAGATGCTATAATGATTGATTTAGGAAAAAGCTTATATATTAAAAACTCAAATATAGAAGAAGGTATCACAGAAGAAGAAATTAAATTTATAGACAAAGAGATACTTACACAAGATGGAGAGTGTCTAGGTTATATAAAAGATTTATTATTTAGCAAAGATGATGGTAAATTAATTGGATATATTATAACTGAAGGGTTAATAGAGGATATAACTAAAGGTAGAAGTTTTGTACCAAATTTTCCTGATGTGAAAACGAATAAGGAACATTTAATAGTAGACAATGAAGTTAAAGACTTAATTAGCAAAAACAAAGGAAAATACAAAAAACTGCTAGAATTAGTAGGGAGATAAAGAGGCAAAATAAATAGAGAACAAAAATAAAGGAGATGATATATATGAATGGAAGTTTTAGAAGAGGAGCTTTTTTAGGCAGCCTTTTAGGGGTGTCAGCTTTAGGATTTGCAGCTTCTAGGATAAATCCAATACAAAAAAGAAAAATAAAAAGAAGTGCTAGAAAGGCTATTTCAAGTATGAAGAGTGGAATGAATTTATTATGGAGATAGGCAGCTTTTGCTGCCTATGAATTATAATAGGGAGATAAAAATGAATTTTAAAAATATATCATTAAATCTACAAATATTAGTTGGATTGTTTATATTGATTTCTATTTATTACATAATTAATATAGGAAATAAATATGTTGAAGAAAATAAGAAAATTAAAATAGATAGCAGAAGGGTATATAAATTATTCACATTTTTATTATTCATATTTTTAGTTTATATATTAACAAAAAAATATAAATTTTTATCAGAAATAATAAATATTTTAGTATTATCATCAATTTTAGCGTATTTACTGAACCCCATAGTAGATTTTTTTAAAAAAAAGAATATACCTGATTTATGGAGTGTTATATTTGTATATATTATTATTTTTCTTATTATATTTATCTTTTCTTTTGTTTTAATTCCTAAAATCATAAAAGAATTTAAAAATATAGGATATATATTGCCAGATTATTTAAATAAGATTTATGAATACATAGATAAGGTGCAAAATAAGTATTATTCAAATTTCAAAAACTTACCACCACAATTTGATGGTATAAGAGATATTTTTGAAGAAAATATAAAAGGCCTAGAAAGTGTTATTATAAAATGGATAAAAAAATTTGTGGATATAACTGCAAATGCGTTTTCAAAAATTTTTACTCTAATATTAGTACCTATTCTTTCATTTTACTTTTTAAAAGATAAAGAATTTTTTAAGAAGAAAATTTATTTAACTATGCCTAAAGCTCATAGAAGTGAAATAGTAAAACTTTTAAAAGAGATGGATAAAGCTATAAGTCAATTTATTAGAGGAAGAATAATAGTAGGTGTATTCGTAGGTATTACTACTACTATAGCATTATTTATTTTAAATATAGACTTTGCTTTCAGCATAGGTATGTTGGCAGGTATAGCAGACATAATTCCCTACTTTGGTCCAGTTATTGGTATAATACCTGCTGTTTTCTTTGCATTATTAGAAGGACCTTTAAAAGCTTTATGGGTTATAATAATTTTTACTATTATTCAACAAATAGAAAACAATATAATTACTCCAAAAGTCGTAGGGGAAAGTGTAGGAATTCATCCTGTAACTGTTATACTATCATTAATATTAGGAGGAGGATTTTTTGGAATATTAGGAATGATATTAGCTATACCTGTAGTAGCAATAGTTAAGATCCTGTATTCTTATATTGTAGAAAAAGTTAACTAGGGTTAAATATTGACAATTTGTAGCTTTTTAATTATAATCCTAGTTATAGAGTAGGGTTTGGCTATCGTCCCTTTTCTGCTTTGGGACGTTTTTTTATAGAATGAGAAAATTAAAATCCAGTATTATTATACTCTTAAGATAAAAGTGAGGTGTGCACTTAATGAAAAAGATAGGATTGAATGAGATTAGAAAAGAATTTTTAGATTTTTTTCAAGAAAAAGATCATATGATTTTACCAAGCTTTTCTTTAGTTCCTAAAAATGATAAAAGCTTATTACTTATAAATGCAGGAATGGCACCGTTGAAGCCATATTTTACTGGTGATTCTATTCCGCCAAGCAAAAGGGTAGCTACTTGTCAAAAATGCGTTAGAACGGGAGATATTGAAAATGTAGGGAAAACAGATAGGCATGCAACTTTTTTTGAAATGTTAGGAAATTTTTCTTTTGGAGAATACTTTAAAGAAGAGGCTATAGAATGGGCTTGGGAATTTATGACTGAAAGATTAGAAATACCTAAAAAAGACATATGGGTAACTGTTTATCTTAATGATGATGAAGCTTTTAGAATTTGGAATGAAAATATTAAGATACCGAAAGAGAAGATAGTTAGACTAGGAAAAGAAGATAACTTTTGGGAGTTAGAAGTGGGACCTGGTGGCCCATGTTCGGAAATCTATATAGATAGGGGAGAAGAATATGGTTGCGGAGATCTTAATTGTAAGCCAGGTTGTGAATGTGATAGGTATGTAGAGGTTTGGAATCTAGTATTTTCACAGTATGATAAAGACGAAGAAGGAAATTATAAATCTCTTCCAAATCCTAATATCGATACGGGAATGGGACTTGAAAGAATAGCAGCTGTTATGGAAGGTGCAGATAATATTTTTGAAATAGAAGTTATTCATGACCTGTTAGAAGAAGTAGAAAAGATTAGTGGAAGTAAATATGGTGAAGATGAAAAAGTAGATGAATCTATTAGGGTAATAACTGATCATATAAGGGCTATAACATTCTTAGTTTCTGATGGCGTTTTGCCAAGTAATGAAGGCAGAGGATATGTTTTAAGAAGGCTTATAAGAAGAGCAGCGAGACATGGTAAGTTATTAGGGATTCATGATATATTTTTATATAATCTTTCTAAAAAAGTTATTGATATTTGGAAAGAAGAATATGCAGATTTAGTTGATAATGAAGAGAAAATTAAAAAAGTAATAAAAGTTGAAGAAGAAAAGTTTGAAGAAACTATTGATCAAGGAATAAATATACTAGATAAGTATATTGAAAACATAAGGAATAAAAATGAGGAAGTATTGGATGGAGGGAAAGCTTTTAAGCTTTATGATACTTATGGATTTCCATTAGATTTAACAAGAGAGATACTTGAAGAAAAGGGACTAAAAGTAGATGTAGAAGAGTTTGATAAAGAAATGGAAAAGCAAAGAGACAGAGCAAGAAGTGCAAGACATGGTTTAGGAAAAGAAGCTTGGGGTAAAGATGAGATAGCTTATAAATTAAAAGATTTTAAAACTAATTTCAAAGGATATAACATATTAGAATGTAATTCTAAAGTAATAGGATTGTTTAAAGATGAGGAAGAAGTTTCTATTTTAAAAGAAGGAGAAAGGGGCCTAATTATTTTAGATGAAACTCCTTTTTATGGAGAGAGTGGTGGTCAAGTAGGGGATACTGGAATTATAGAAGGAAATGATTTTAAAGCTCAGGTTACAGATACTCAAAAGACTAAAAATGATGTTATATATCATTTTGTAGAAGTTGGAAAAGGAGAACTCCATACTAAGGAAAGTGTACTTGCTAAAGTTGATGAGGACAGAAGGAATAATATAGCAAGAAATCACTCTGCAACACATCTTCTTCATAAAGCATTAAAAGATGTCTTAGGAGAACATGTAAATCAAGCAGGTTCTTTGGTTTTACCTGATAGATTAAGATTTGATTTTACTCATTATGAAGGAGTAGATGAAAAAGACTTAAATAAAATAGAGGAAATTGTAAATGAGAATATACTATTAGGATTAGATGTATCAGTGATTGAAACTAATATGGAAGAAGCTAAAAAAAGAGGAGCGGTTGCCCTATTTGATGAAAAATATAAAGATGATGTAAGGGTTATAGAAATGGGTTCCTTTAGTAAGGAACTTTGTGGAGGAACCCATGTCAATAATACTAGTAATATAGGGCTATTTAAAATTATAGGTGAATCTGGTATTGCTTCTGGAGTTAGAAGAATTGAAGCCATAACTGGTAGAAAGGTTTATAGATATTTGAAAGATGTAGAAAATCAAATATATAATATATCAAGTATTTTAAAATCAAATAAAGACAATGTAGTAGAAAAAGCAAAGAATATTACTGAAGAAATAAAAGAAAAAGAAAAAGAAATACAATCTTTAAAATCAAAGATGGCTTCTTCTTTAGCTGATGATATATTAAATCAGAAACGTGATATAGAAGGAATTAATCTTATAACTTATAAGGTTAATAATATGGACATGAATAGTTTAAGAGGTTTAGGAGATGAAATTAAAAACCAAATCTATTCTGGAGTTATAGTTTTAGCTTCTGTTTCTGATAATAAAGTATCTTTTGTATCTATGGTTACGAAGGATTTAATGGATAAAGGTATTCATGCAGGTAATATTATTAGAGAAGTTGCTAAAGTAGCTGGTGGCGGTGGTGGCGGTCGTCCAGATATGGCACAAGCAGGTGGCAAAGACCCTAGTAAAGTAGATGATGGCTTAGAATTAGTTGAAATTTTAATCAAAAAAAGTTTAAAATAAATATTAGCCAAATATTTGGCTAATATTTATTTTAAAAGATGTATATAATATGATTTTTATGGTATAAATATTATAAGGGGGTGTTTTTGTGAACAATAATAATTTTAATGAAACAATGAAATTTGAACCACCAAAGGAAAATATAAATGAAGCTAAGGAGATCCTTGTAACTGTCTATGAATCATTAAAAGAAAAAGGTTATAATCCTATTAATCAAATGATTGGATATATTTTATCTGGAGATCCCACATATATAACTAGTCATAATAATGCTAGAAGTTTAATAAGAAAATTAGAAAGAGACGAACTTATTGAAGAGTTATTAAAGTATTATCTAGAAAATGAGGACAATGAAAAGTAAAAACAATAGGAAGTAGGAGAGGTTTAATTGAATAGATCTAGGTTATTAAGCGGTTTAATTGTTATAATACTTATATTTTCTTTTTTTAGTGAGTATAGCATAGCTTCATCTTCTAAATCTAATGATAAAACAGTATATTTAATCGTACTTAATAGATATACTTTACAAGATATTGATAATATGCCTAATTTACGAAAGATTACAGATGAAGGCAGTATTGGGCTTATGAATACAAGAGGATTATATAACTATAAAGGTTCGGAAAGCTTTTTAACAATAAATTCTTCAAAGAAAGCTTATTCTACCTATGAAAGTGCTGAAACCTATAATTTAAATAAAGAAAATAGAGAGATATATGAAAGAAGAATTAGTCCAATAACTGGGGATTCTCAAATTGCAAATGTAAATCTTAATAGAATTATTGAGTTAAACAAAGAGAATAGTTATATGCCGCATATAGGTGCCTTAGGGGATAGTTTACATAACTCAGGGCTTAAAACAGCTATGTATGGAAATGGAGATACTTTAGAAGATGTAATAAGAGCAAGTAGTCTTATTGCTATAGATTCTAAAGGGTTGGTTGACTATGGTAATGTGGACGATATACTAATTGAAGATAAGGATTTTCCTTATGGACTTAGAACAGATTATGATAAATTACTTGGTGAAGTAAATAGTATTAAAAACAAAGTATCCTTAGTAGTTATAGACACTGGAGATTTAGATAGACTTAATTTTTATAGTGAAGAATTAACAGATGAAATGTTTGAGAAACATAGAATAAACATCTTAAATAAGATAGATGATTTTATAGGAGATTTAAAAAATAGCATTGATAAAGATAAATCTTTATTTATTATAACTAGTCCTAATAGTGGAGAAGATAGAGTGGATAATAGTAAATTGTCACCTATAATACTTTGGGGAGATAATATTTCTAAAAGTATCTTGTATTCTCCTACAACTAAGAGAGATAGTGTAGTAACAAATATCGATATAGCACCTTCAATTGCAAGTTTTCTAGGAACGTCTACAGAGTATATGTCAGGCAATACACTGACATATAAAGAAAATAATGATAATTTTAATTTGATTTCAACTAGTAATTCAAGAATAAATATAATTTCTAAAAGTAGGTTTTATATTTTATCTACTTATAGTATATTATCTATAATTGTAATATTATTTGCCATGCTAGTTCTAGCTACCAAGATGAAATTAAAAGGAATCTTATATAATATTTTAAATATTTCACTTATAATTATTGGAGTAATTCCATTGTCATTAATTTTAGCATCTGTAATAAAATGGACAAATTACACTAGCTATATTATTTCATTGATTACTATATTGTTTCTACTAGCATTAGTAATATATAAACTAAAGGGGATTGACAAGGTTTTACTTGTATCAAGTTTGCTTTATGGTGTTCTAGTTTTAGATGTGTTTTTAGGAGGAAAGCTAACCAGATATTCTGTACTAGGGCATGATCCTGCAATCGGTGCTAGATATTTTGGTTTAGGAAATGAAATGATAGGAGTATTTCTAGGAGCCACTTCAGTATTTTTAGGGGTTTACATTAATAAAAATAGGAATAAAGTATTTTCATTTGTTTTGTTGATTTTTTCTGCTATAATAGTAGGACATCCTAAATTAGGAGCCAATGTAGGTGGAAGTATAGCTGTTTTGTTTTTCGTACTTTATTTTCTAGCTGAAACTTTTAATAAAAAGATAAATTTCAAAAGAATCTTAACTATTGGCTTGGCTACTATAGTTTTCATATTAGCAATGGCTTTTGTCGATATTAAATTTAATTCGAATCCTACTCATTTAGGAAGAACTATAATGATGACAAATAATGAAGGTAACTTGATGATTATCAGTATTGCTATTAGAAAGCTTTTAATGAATATTAAATTAGTGGGATCTTCCATGTGGACTAAGGTTTTGAATGTTAACCTAATTTCGCAAATTGTAATTATTTTTATTTTGAAAGATAAATTGAGAGATTTATTTAATAAAAACAAATATATCTATGTAGGATTTATAAGTGGCATAGTAGGTAGTATAGTGGGATTTTTAGCTAATGATTCTGGAATAATTCTTGCTTCTATAGCTGTAACATTGATTAATATATCTTTTATTTCTAAGCTAGTAGAATATATAATTAAAGAACAAAACTAGGAAGTGCATACTATTATGGAAAGAGTTTTTTAGGAGACACAGGAATTGAAGTATCAAGACTTTGTTTTGGCTCTTTTACTATAACGCCATTTCAAGCTAATTTGCCTATAAAAGAAGGTGCAGAGCTTATTAAATATGCTTATTTAAAGGGAGTCAACTTTTTAGATACAGCAGAACTTTATGATAATTATGACTATATTAGGGAAGCTTTAAAGGATATAGATAGAAATGATTTTGTCATTGCAACTAAGTGCTATGCATATGATACAAAAACGGCAGAAGAAAGTTTAAATAGAGCATTAAAAGAATTGGATACTGATTATATAGACATGTTTTTATTGCATGAGCAAGAAAGTATTTATACCTTAAGAGGACATTATGAGGCTATTGAATATTTTACTCAGGCAAAGAAAGAAGGTAAAATTAGAGCTTTTGGAATGTCTACTCATAGGGTGGAAGGAGTGCTTGGAGCAATTGAGTTTGACGAGATAGATATGATACATCCTATAATCAATAAACTAGGTATAGGTATTCAAGATGGAAATGTAGAAGATATGTTGAAAGCTATAGAGAAGGCTCATAATATAGGAAAGGGAATATATGGTATGAAGCCTTTAGGAGGAGGACATCTGATAAAAGATGCAGAAGAGGCTTTTAATTTTGTAAGAAATATTCCATATATTGACTCTGTAGCTATAGAGATGCAATCAAAAGATGAAGTGGATGCTAATGTGAATTTAATGAATGAAGGTTATATTCCAGATGAAGTAAAGCGAAAAATTAATAAGAAAAAAAGAAAGCTAATTGTTTCTTATTACTGTATTGGTTGTGGAAATTGTGTTAGGACTTGTAAAAATAATGGTATAAGTATAGTAGATGGTAAAGTTGTACCTAATGATAATTGTATATTTTGTGGATATTGTGCTCAAAGTTGCCCAGGGTTTTGTATAAAAGTAATTTAGAATGAGGAGAGATTATGGAAAGAATTCTAGGATTAGATGTAGGAGATAAGACTATTGGTGTAGCTGTTAGCGACCTTTTAGGTTTAACGGCTCAAGGTATTACTACGATACAAAGAGATGGTACTGAAAATGATTTTAAAGCATTAAAAAATATTATTGATGAATATGAAATAAAAAAGATAGTTATTGGATTTCCTAAAAATATGAATAATACTGTAGGACCTCAAGGTGAGAAAGTTTTGAAGTTTGTAGAAAAAATTAAAAAAAGATTTGGTTTAGAAATAATATTAGAAGATGAACGTTTGACGACAGTGGCTGCTGAGAGGCTATTGATTAATGGGGATGTAAGTAGAAAAAAGAGAAAAAAGGTTATTGATAAAGTAGCTGCAACTTATATCTTGCAGACTTATTTAGATAAAAACTATTAAAGAAGGTGAAGTATATGGATAATACAATAGTTTTATTGGATGAAAGTGGCAAAGAAGAAGAATTTGAAGTTGCTGCAACTTTTGGTTTAGATGATTTTAATTATGCTGTGCTTTTCCCTATTAACCATGAGACTGAGGCCTATATACTTAGAATGGAATATGATGACAATGATGAATTAGTTTTAGTGGGAATAGAAGATGAAGAAGAACTAAATGATGCTATATTGGCTTATGAAAGTATATTAAAGGAAAATATAGAATAAAAATAGTTATAAATATTTGACTTTTACTATATATATCTATATTCTATATATAGAATAAATAAGCAGGTGAAAAAATGGATGTTAATGTAGATTCTATAAAAGAGAGATTAAGGGAAGAAGGATATAAATTAACTACTCAAAGAAGGGCAATTTTGGATGCTATTATTGAAAATAGTGGAAGTCATTTAAGTCCTGAAGAGATTTATGAAGTAGTTAAGTTAAAATATCCAGAAATAGGTTTAGCAACAGTCTATAGAACGTTACAGCTTCTTGAACAACTGGATATAGTGTGTAAATTAAATTTTGATGATGGTTGTAATAGATACGAATTAAATTCAGATTCTAATGATCATCATCACCATCATCTAATATGTTTAAATTGCGGAAAAGTCATAGAAGTTAAACTAGACTTATTGGAGAATTTAGAATATGAGATTGAGAGAGAAGGGAAATTTAAGATAGTGGACCACAATGTAAAATTTTTTGGATATTGTATTGAGTGTCGAGATAAATAAATCCCCTGAAGGGGGTTATTTTTTTGCAATAGACGGTGTGCTAATAATTTTTTATTTTTTAAATACTAATTATTATAAGATTTGGAGAAATTAATAGAATAGAAGGAGTTGATACAGTTTGTCTAGAAAACCTTATAAATTAAAAATCATACCTTTGGGTGGTTTAGGTGAAGTAGGAAAAAACATTACTGTTATAGAATACAGAAATGACATAATCGTTATAGATTGCGGACTTATTTTTCCTGAAGATGAAATGTTGGGTATAGATGTAGTTATACCAGATATAAGTTATTTATTGAAAAACAAGGAAAGAGTTAAAGCTATAGTTTTAACTCATGGTCATGAAGACCATATTGGAGCGTTGCCTTATGTTCTTAAGAAGATAAATGCACCTGTATATGGAACTAAACTAACGTTAGGATTAGTTGAAAATAAACTGAGAGAACATAATATGAAGAATGTTAAGTTAAATAAAGTAGAAGCAGGGGATCGTATAGAAATTGGTTGTTTTAAAATAGAATTCATTAAAACTAATCATAGTATTCCAGATTCTGTTGCATTAGCAATACACACACCTGTTGGAATAATAGTTCACACTGGAGATTTTAAAATTGACTATACTCCTATAAATGATGAGGCAATAGATCTTTGTAAATTTGCAGAAATAGGAGAGAAGGGAGTTCTTGCACTTTTAGCTGATAGTACCAATGTGGAAAGACCAGGCTATACAATGTCAGAAAGGACCGTTGGTGATACCTTTAATGATATTTTTTCAAAGGCTGAACATAGAATTATAGTTGCAACTTTTGCATCCAATGTATATAGGATACAGCAAATAATAGATTCAGCAGTTCTTTTCAATAGGAAAGTTGTAGTATCTGGAAGAAGTATGATAAATGTAATAGGGGTAGCTACAGAATTAGGATATTTAAATATACCTGATGGAACTTTAATAGATATAAATGACATGAATAAGTATCCCTATGATAAAATTGTAGTTATTACTACAGGTAGTCAAGGTGAACCTATGTCTGCACTAGCTAGAATGGCTTATTCGGAGCATAGAAAAATAGAGTTGGTGCCAGGAGATTTAGTAGTTATATCTGCTACACCTATACCAGGAAATGAGAAAACTGTTTCAAGGGTTATAAATCAATTGATGGAAAAAGGTGTAAATGTAATATATGAATCTTTAGCAGATGTCCATGTATCGGGTCACGCATGTCAAGAAGAATTGAAACTTATTCATGCTCTTGTGAAGCCTAAGTATTTTATACCCGTTCATGGAGAATATAGACATTTAAGAAGGCATGCTCAGTTAGCAGAAGATTTAGGAATGCCAAAAGAAAATATTTTTGTAGGCCAAAATGGTTCTATAATAGAATTTACTAGGAACTCATGCTCGTTTGGACCTAGAGTTTCTGCAGGCAACATTTTAGTAGATGGTTTAGGAATAGGGGATGTAGGAAATATTGTTTTAAGAGATAGGAAACATTTATCAGAGGATGGTTTGATTGTAGTAGTTGTTACTATAAGCAAAGAAGATGGAAAAGTAATGGCTGGTCCCGATATAATATCAAGAGGATTTGTATATGTAAGAGAGTCCGAAGATTTAATGGGAGAAGCTAGAGATGTAGTTAGAGAAGTATTGAGAGAATGTGAGAAAAATCATATAACTGATTGGGCTACATTAAAATCTAGTATACGTGATGCACTAAGAGGATTTTTGTATGAAAAAATTAAGAGAAATCCTATGATATTACCTATTATTATGGAAGTTTAAAGCCGTAGATTTTCTACGGCTTTTCTCATATTATGTAGCCTATTTTATTATTATGTAGTATAATGTCTATAGTAAAAATATATTTTAAAACAGAAGAATCAATATATGAAGGAGGGGTCATATGAGCTATACAGTACTTATTTATTTCTCATTACTAGTTGTGGGAGCAATCATTTCACAAAAAGGCTTAATAAGCGATAAATTCAGTGAAAAGCTTGGAAGTATTCAAAATTTTTTCTTATTATTTTTACTTTTCACAATGGGAGTGAGGATCGGATTAGATAAAAAAGTGCTTTCATCATTTTTTCAAATAGGTGCTAAAGCAACGGTTTTAGCTGTGTTTTCTATAATTTTTAGTATAATTCTTGTTAGATTGGTAAGAAATATAGTTATTAGAGATAAGGAGGAGTCTCATGAGTCTTAGTATTATTTTAGCAGTGGTATTAGGAATTGGAGCAGGATATTTTATACTTCCTGATTGGGTTTTTTCTTATACAGGTACAATTGCAGACATAGGACTTTGTTTGCTTTTGTTTTTTGTAGGAATGGATATTGGGAAGCAAAAAGGTATATTTAAAGATCTTAAAAAAATGGGATTTAAAATCCTTCTTGTCCCCATAATGATTATTATTGGAAGTATATTAGGTAGTATTGTAGGTGGTTTTTTATTAAAAATGCCTACAAATGAATCAGGTGCTGTAGGTGCTGGTTTAGGGTGGTATACACTATCTTCAGTAATGCTCACTAGTTATTCAACAGAATTAAGTGCTATAGCATTTTTGACTAATGTGATTAGGGAGATTATTGCTCTTATAATTGTTCCAATAATAGCTAAACATATTGGATATTTAGAATGTATCGCTCCTTGTGGCGCAACGGCTATGGATACAGCATTGCCTGTTATTTCAAAGTCAACTGATTCAAAAACTACAATAGTTTCGTTTATTTCTGGAGTGATACTTAGCTTGGTTGTACCTATTTTGGTTTCAATAATGATAAAAATATAATCAGGAGGGAAAACTATGAATGTATATGATGAAGCTCATAAATTAGCTAGAGCTATTAAGGAATCAAATGAGTATAATGAATATTTTGAAAAAGAGAAAAACGTTTTTTCAGATGTTAAAAATAAAGAAATGATTGAGGATTTTAGAGAGAAGGCTCTTGAAATTCAAATGGAACAGTTATCAGGTAAAGAATTAGATAAAGAAAAGATTGAAAAATTACAAAAGCTAGAGCAAATTTTAATGTTAAATCCAGATATAAAAGAATTTTTTATAGCTGAAATGAAATTTACTCAATTGATATCTGATGTTTATAAAATACTTGATGATGCAATTAAATTAAATACAATGGAGGATTAAATTCTGGGAGGTTATTATGGATACTAAATATCTAACTAAAGCTGGATTGATTTCTGCAATATATGTGGTCTTAGTAGCCATTCAAATACCTATTGGTCAATTAGCATTTGGTCCCATTCAACTAAGGATTGCAGAAGGATTAACCTTATTACCATTGGTAGAATCTGCTGCTATACCAGGAGTATTTATAGGATGTCTAATTTCGAATATAATACTTGCTTCCTTTTCTGGGTTTGGACTAATAGATATAATAGGAGGAAGTTTAATCACTCTTATGGCAGCATATTTAACAAGCAAGATGCCTAGTAAAATATTAGGAATGCTTTCACCTGTTATATTAAATGGATTATTGGTTTCTATTTGGGTTTCCTATTTTACTAACATACCTTATTGGTACACAGTACTCGGGATTTCTTTAGGGGAATTAATATCGGTATTAGTTTTTGGGAATGTTATACTAATAATACATAAAAATATATTCAGAAAAGGATATAAATGATTTCTACTATACATTCTTGTAAAAAAAAGATAATCCTAGTATAATAAAATGAGTAAATATATAAAAGGTGGAGATTTTGTGGCTGAATCTTTAAAAAACAAAAATAGAAAGAAGAATATAAATAAAAGGCTTATTATCTGTTCTATCATAATTATTCTATGTTTAGTTACAATGAAATTTTTTTATGATAAAGCTTTAAGTCCAGTATCTCTTTCTAATCCAAAAGATATGGATGTAGAGATTCCTTCTGGAAGTTCCACAACTAAGATTGCAAATATTCTAAAAGAAAATGGTCTGATTAACAATAAGTTAGTTTTTAAATATAAAGTTAAAATAGAAAAATTAGATGGAAAATTAAAGGCAGGTAATTATATATTTAGTACAGGAATGAATCTTGAGGAGATTTTATCTAAGCTATCTTCAGGAGGAAAAAATGGAAATGTTGTAAAAGTCACGATACCAGAGGGTTTCGAATTAAAACAGATTGCATATAGATTAGATGAACTTGGATTGGTTGATGAAAAAAGGTTCTTAGAGATATCCAAAGATATAAGTAAGTTTTCGGACAAGTACACTTTTTTAAATACAATACCTAAAGGTTATAATTTAGAAGGATACTTATTTCCTGATACTTATGAAATAAATATAAATGCAAGTGAAGAAGAAATTATTGAAATAATGCTCTCAAGATTTGAGCAGTTTTATGAATCTGATTTAAAAAAGAAAGTTGAAAAATCTGGTTTAGACTTAAATAAAATAATAACATTAGCTTCAATCGTAGAAAGAGAAGCTAGGGTTGATAAAGATCGTTCAATTATTGCGGGAGTGATTTATAATAGATTAAAGATTGATATGCTTCTTCAAGTAGATGCGACAGTGCAATATGCTTTAGGAGAAAGAAAGGAACGATTATTATATAAAGATTTGAAAGTTGAATCACCTTATAATACGTATCTTCACAAAGGTTTACCTCCAGCTCCTATAGCATCGCCAGGAGCCAAGTCTTTAATATCTGCTGTAAATCCTTCAGATGTAGACTATCTATATTATGTATTAAAAAATGATGGTAGTGGTGAGCATATTTTCACTAAGACCTATGAAGAACACCTGAAAGCTCAGTCAAAAAAATAAAAAACGTATAAAATATTTATGTAATACGTGGATGGTCAATTGCCACGTATTACTTTTGTAAAAAGGGAAGTGTTATATATTGGTAAATATAAACTATGATTATATTGAAAAATACATTAGGGATATTTTGCCAGAGGGTTCTGGAAACTTAAATAAAATAAAAGATTATGCAAATAAAAATAATGTGCCTATTATATTTCCTGAGGTAGAACAATTTATTAGAGTTTTATTAAAAATAGGCAATGTAAAAAATATTTTAGAAATTGGGTCTGCTATTGGATACTCATCGCTAGTAATGGCAGAGTCAACTCCTTTCAATATTAGAATAACTACTATAGAAAAGAGAAACGACATGTATAAAATAGCCAAAGAAAATATAAATCAAAGTAAATATAAAGATAAAGTTAAAGTTATAGAGGGAGATGCAAGGGACGTTATACCAGAGTTAGAGGATAAATATGATTTTATCTTTTTAGACGCGGCAAAAGGACATTATTTAGAGTTCTTTAATGATTGTACAAAAAAACTAAATGACGGTGGAATTATAGTATCTGATAATGTTCTATATAAAGGTATGGTAGCTAGTGATGAATTAGTGATTAGAAGAAAAAAGACAATTGTAAAAAGAATGAGGAATTATTTAGAATATATATCTGATTTAGATGGGTATATAACTAGTGTTTTACCTTTAGGAGATGGTGTGTCTATAACATATAAAGAGGAGGGAGATAATTGAACAAACCAGAATTATTAGCTCCAGCTGGAGATTTAGAAAAGTTGAAGATGGCTATAATCTATGGAGCAGATGCTGTTTACATAGGTGGAGAAGAATTTGGACTTAGAAAGGCTTCAAAAAATTTTACTTTAGAAGATATAGAAAAAGGAATAAAATTTGCTCATGATAGGGATAGAAAAGTTTATGTTACCTTAAATATTATTCCACATAATGAAGATTTAGTAGGTCTTGATGAATATGTATTAAAGCTTGAAAAAATAGGTGTAGATGGTGTAATAGTAGCAGATCCAGGAGTTTTTTCTGTAATAAGAAGAGTAGCCCCCAATATACATATTCATTTAAGTACCCAAGCTAGTGCTACTAATTATGAAACCATTAAGTTTTGGTATGATTTAGGTATTAGAAGGGTAGTTGTAGCAAGGGAGTTATCTTTAGATGAAATAAAAGAGATAAAAGAAAGTCTACCTGAAGATTTAGAAATAGAGGCTTTTGTTCATGGAGCAATGTGTATTTCTTATTCGGGAAGATGCTTACTTAGCAATTATATGGTTGGTAGAGATGCAAATAGGGGGGAATGTGCTCATCCTTGTAGGTGGAAATATTCTTTAATAGAAGAAAAGAGACCAGGAGAGTATTTTCCAATATATGAAAATGAAAAGGGAACATTTATATTTAATTCTAAGGATTTATGTATGATAGAAAATATACCTGAGTTAATTGAAGCTGGGATATGTAGTTTTAAAATAGAAGGAAGGGTTAAAAGTCAATACTATGTAGCTACAGTAATAAGATCCTATAGAAAAGCTATAGATGAGTATTTTAGATTAAAAGAAGATTATGTATACAAAGAAGAATGGCTTGAAGAGATTAAAAAAGCTAGTTATAGAGATTTTACTACAGGATTTTATTTTAAAAAACCTACAGGAGAAGATCAGGTTTATGGAAGTAGTTCCTATATTAGAGAATATGATTTTGTTGGATTAGTTTTAGATTATGATGAGAAAACAGAAATAGCAACAATAGAACAGAGGAATAGAATGTTTGTAGGGGATGAAATAGAGGTTTTTGGTCCTAATAAAGAATTTTTTGTTCAAAAAATTGAAGATATGTGGAATGAGAATGGTGAAGAAATAGATGTGGCACCTCATCCACAACAAATCATAAAGATGAAGATGAAAAAGCCTGTTGAAAACTGGGATATTATTAGGAAAGCTAGAGAGGATTGATTTAATTGAAAAGACCTATACTCATAGGAATTACAGGTGGTACTGGATCTGGAAAAAGCACTGTAGCAAAAGAAATTTATAGATCTATTAAAGAAACAAATGTAACAATAATTCAACAAGATTCCTACTATAAAGATCAAAGTAATTTAACTTTTGAAGAGAGAAAAAAGACTAATTATGATCACCCTTTTGCTTTTGATAATGAGTTATTAATTGAACATTTAAATAAATTATTAGAAGGTCTGCCTGTGGAAAAGCCAATTTATGATTTTGAAAAACATAATAGAAAAAAAGAGACTATAACAGTTTGGCCAAGAGAGATTATTATTTTAGAGGGTTTATTAATATTAAATGATGAAAAAATCAGGAAATTATTAGATATTAAAATATTTGTAGATACTGATTCAGATGTTAGAGTTATTAGACGTATAAATAGGGATATTAAAGAAAGAGGTAGAAGTTTAGATTCGGTAATAGAACAATATATGAGTACAGTAAGACCAGCCCATATGCAGTTTGTAGAGCCAAGTAAGAAACATGCTGATATTATTATTCCAGAAGGTGGATACAATAAAGTAGCCATCGATATAATGGTTACAAAAATTAAATCAATTATAGGTGATAAATAATAAATACCTCCATTACAAATTGGTAATACTATTACTGATGAAAGTAATGGAGGTTTTTTATGGGAAAGTATAGTAAAAATATTACTCATAATAGAATTTTTAAATCGGCATTTTTTATTTTTCTAATATTTATGATTTTACTATCTAGATTATATTGGATTCAGATAGTTAAAAGTAAAGAGTATAAATTAGCAGCTCTAAAACAGAGAGGAAAAGAAATAGAGATCTATCCTTCTCGTGGAATTATTTATGATAGAAATTTAATTCCTTTAACTAATAGGGATAAGATTCCAACTCTATTTTTTATGAAGGATTATGTTTTGGAGAGTGAAGAAGCTATGGATTTTATAATGGATGTTAGTAATAAAAGTAATAATGTAAAAAAAGATAATAGTAAGATAGGAGAAATAGAATTAAATAGATCATTAGAAAATGAAACATTAGCAAAAGGTATTTTTTTTGCAGAAAAGACTTTACGATATAATCAAAAGAATCTTTTATCCCATGTTATTGGCTATATTCAAAAAAATGAGAATAAGGGAGAAAGTGGAATCGAAAAGACATTTGATGATGTGTTGAAAAAGGAAAATACAGGTTCTATTTATTTTGAAATTGATAACAAGAAGAATCCTATATTGGGAGGAGGTTATGCTTTAGTAGACAATGAAAATACAAAGCGCCCTAACAATGTACAGCTAACAATAGATTACCATATTCAAAAAATTGTAGAAAATGCTATGGATGAAGAAGGAAGAAAAGGTTCAGTCATAGTTTCAGATGTAGAAAATGGAGATATAGTGGCAATGGCTAGTCGTCCTAATTTTAATCAGGAAGAGGTTGACGATTTTTTAAATAAAGGAAATATGGAGTTATATAATAAGGGAGTTCAAGTTTCTTATCCTCCAGGCTCATTGTTTAAAATAGTAGTCCTTCTTGCTGCATTAGAAGAAGATCCTAATATAATTAATGAGAACTTTTATTGTAATGGTTTTGAAGAAATAAATGATGTAATAATTAAATGTAATAAAGATGAAGGTCATGGCAAACTTTCAATGAAAGAAGCTTTTGCTATATCGTGTAATTCTACTTTTATTCAATTAGGAGAAAGAGTTGGTAGTGAAAAGATAATAGATATGGCTAGAAAATTGGGTTATGGCGAAAAGATAAATATTGGGCTTATGGAAGAAGTGAAGGGAAATTTACCGGAAGGTGAAGAGATTAAAGGACCTTCAATTGGTAATATATCCATTGGTCAAGGAAGTGTAGAAGTAACCCCTCTTCAGGTGACTAATATGATGATGATACTTGCTAATGAAGGAATACAGAAGGATTTATCTATAATTAAAGGAATAGTAACAGACAATGGAAATATGATGAAAAAGTTTAATAGAGAAAAAGATGAAAAAATATTATCTAAAAAACATTGTGAAATTGTAAATGAATATATGAATGAAGTTACAATAAGCGGAACAGCTAGAACAATGAATCTAGAAGATATAGGAGGAGCAGTTGGAAAAACAGGTTCTGCTCAGGCGGTATTAAATGGTAGAAATACTGTACATGGCTGGTTTGCAGGATATTTTCCTAGGAAAAATCCTAAGTATGTTGTAACAGTTTTTGTAGAGGATAATTATTCTGGCTCAAAAGATGCATTACCATTATTTGAGAAGATTTCAAGAGAAATATATAAGAAAAACAGATAGGACTGGCACCTTAATCAGACTCTCTTCATATACTTTAGTATGGGGAGAGTGGAGGTGCATTTATGACTCTATTGTTTTCTTTTAGAGGGTTTTTTAAACCCTTTTTAATGTTTATGGGATATATTTCAAATACAAATTCTTTTCCAAAGCCATTAACTAGAGAAGAAGAACAAAAATATTTAAAACTATGTGAACAAGGGAATGAGGAAGCAAGAAATATATTAATAGAAAGAAATTTAAGACTTGTTGCTCATATAGTTAAAAAATATTCTAATACTGGAAAAGATGCAGACGATCTTATATCGATTGGAACTATAGGACTTATAAAAGCTATATCTACCTATGATAGAAAAAAAGGTACTAGATTGGCAACCTATGCAGCTAGGTGTATAGATAATGAGATATTGATGACTATTAGATCTGATAAAAAAGTTAAATCTGAAGTCTCACTTCAAGAACCAATAGGTATAGATAAAGAAGGTAATGAAATATCTCTAATAGACATACTGGGGACTGATATTGATGAAGTAATAAATGAAGTAGATTTAAAATTACAAATCAATAAATTATATAGCAAAATAAATAAAGTACTGAAAGAAAGAGAGAAAACTATTATTGAGTTAAGATATGGCTTGATTGATGGAATGTGTAAAACTCAGCGAGAAATAGCCAGTATGTTGGGTATTTCTCGTTCATATGTTTCTAGAATCGAAAAAAGGGCTATTAAAAAATTAAATAAGGCTTTAGATAGTTAATGATTAAACTTTATAAAACTATTTAAAAACATAAATAAAAATGCTCTTTTCTGATAGAAATCAAATAAAAATAAATTCGGAAAAGAGCATTTTTATAAATAATATAAATTCTAATCCTATTAAAATAAATTGTTTTAATAGTCCAAATTTTAATGAATAAGGAATAAAAATCGGGATTATAAATCCCGATCTTATGTTATTACATATTAGGAGTAATCCTTCTTAGCATTTCTTGAATTTCTTTTGAAAAACCAGAAATAGGCTTTCCATTACGTATATCCCTAGCCATATTACCTAATCTTTTATATAGATCTGGATCTGCAGTAACACTTACGTTATCAATTTTATCATCTGTATCCTTTACTACTTTTTCCACCTTTCTTTTTAAATCATCAGTTATTTTACCTTCCAGATTATTTTTCATATCAACACCAACTAGAGCAGTATCTCCAGATATTACAACAGTAGCACTATTTACATCATTTAAATTAGCAACTTTTCTAGCAATATCTTCTGCTCTATCAGATAGATTTGTGTCCACGTTATCAGTCATATCTCTAGTATCATTTGTTCTTATATTATCTGTTGCATTTCTTCTAACATCTTCACCTACATTGTTTTTGCCATTAAGATTGTTGTTTAAATCAGTATCCGTCCTATTCATATCATCTCTTACATCTCTGCCTACTCTATTTTCAACCCTGTTATTTCTAACATTAGGTTTTTGAGGCTGACAACCAGTTGCTAATAAAACGAATCCTAATGAAAAGATTAAAAACATAAAAAATCTATTATTTTTCAAATTTTCACCTCCCATAATTATTGTGTCATATTATATTTTTTTTATTAAGGGACTTTATTCACTAGTTGTATTAAATAGGAAATTTATTATCATAACAGATCTTATCATAATAGATATATTCAAAATATAAAAATAAAATGATATAATATAAATATAATTAAATTAAGGAGATGAAAATTTTGACAAAAAATTGGAATACAAATATATATTGTTTAATAGGTGATCCTGTTAAGAAAAGCTTATCTCCTAAAATTCATAACTATATTTTTGAAACAAATAATATTAACTCAATATATGTGTGTTTCAATATAAATAAAAAAGATTTAAAAAGCACTTTAGATAGCTTTAAAATTTTAGGAATTGAAGGGTTTAATGTAACTGTCCCACATAAAATTAAGATAATGAGTTATTTAGATGAAATTGATGATGAAGCTAGATATTTAGGAGCTGTAAATACTGTTAAGAATGTTGGAGGACGTTTTATAGGATATAATACGGATGGATTAGGGTTTATAAAATCTCTAGAAGATAGAAATATAGATATAATAAATAAAGATATTTTAATATTAGGCGCTGGTGGAGCAAGTCATGCTATTTCAACTAAATTAGCTTTAGAAGGTGCAAATAAAATAATAATACTTAATAGAACTTTGAATAAAGGAAAAAAACTTGTAGCTGAAATTCATGAGAAATTTGATAATGTAAAATTAGAATATGATACTTTAGACAATTTTCACAAATATTTGGATATAGATATGATTGTAAATTGTACAACTATAGGAATGTATCCAGATATAGATTTATCTCCTGTAGATTTGTCAATTTTCAATAATGATATAATAGTTTATGATATAATATACAAGCCTATAAAAACTAAGTTATTGCATATGGCAGAAAGAATGGGAATGGAGACAATAGAAGGTATAGATATGTTAATAAACCAAGGTTTATTAAGCCAAAAGATTTGGTTTAATTATGAAATAGATAATCTTTTTAAAGATGTTTATAAGATAAAAAAGCTTTTAATGGGATATTAATATTTTTAGAGTGAAAGGTGAATTTTATGTTACTTAATCAAAAGGAATTCGGGAATATTTCAACCATAAGGTTAGTTGATTTAATAATAAATGAAGCCATAAAAATGAAAGCTAGTGATATACATATAGAACCATTTTCTAATGAAATTAGAATTAGATTTAGAATTGATGGAGACTTAATGGATATTGAAAAACTTCCAATAGAATGCTTATCAGCTATAACCACGCGAATAAAAATAATTGGCAAAATGGATATAGCTGAAAAAAGGGTCCCTCAGGATGGAAGTATGGAATTTTATTTTGAAGATAAACAGATAGATTTGCGTATATCAAGTTTGCCAACAGTGCATGGAGAAAAAATAGTTATAAGAATCTTGGATAGGGATAGTTTCATACTTTCAAAAGAAGAACTTGGACTTTATTCGAAGAATTTAGAATCTTTTGAAAAAATTCTAAAGCAGCCTTATGGAATAGTACTAGTAACAGGACCTGCTGGAAGTGGAAAAACTACCACTTTATATTCGATTCTTAAAGAATTGAATAGTATAGAAAAAAATATAATAACAATAGAAGATCCAGTTGAATATAAACTAGAAGGAATAAATCAAGTGCAAGTAAATACTAAATCGGGTCTTACTTTTGCTAATGGATTAAGATCTATTCTAAGACAAGATCCAAACATAATAATGGTTGGAGAAATAAGAGATTCAGAAACTGCCAAAATAGCTATAAGATCGGCCATAACAGGGCATCTGGTATTATCTACTCTTCATACTAATGATACTGTTTCAAGTATTGTGCGGCTTATAGATATGGGAGTAAAACCTTATTTAGTTTCTTGTGCAACAATAGGAATTATTTCGCAAAGGCTTGTAAAAAAGCTTTGTAATAAATGTAAAAGGCCTTATTGTGCCACCAATCTGGAAAAGAATTTCTTAGGTTCAGAAGAAGAAGAATTAATATTGTACAAGCCAGGAAAATGTGATAGTTGTAACAACGGTTTCAAAGGAAGAATAGCAGTTTATGAGGTACTTTCTATTGAGGAAGAAATAAGAGAAATGATAAATAAAAACGCCTCTTCAGATGGAATAAAAAAATTAGCTATAAAAAAAGGGATGACTACTTTACTTTACAATTTAAAGAAATTAGCTTTAAAAGGAGAAATAACAGTTGACGAAGTATTAAAAGTGGGATACACATTAAAATAGGAGTGGTTAAATGGAGTTTACGCAATTAGTAACAAAAGCGGTAAAAATGACAGCTTCTGATTTGCATCTAGTGGTTGGTGTTCCTCCAGTTTTTAGAATAAATGGTTCATTAGTAAAATATGGGGAAGAGGAACTAAAATCGAATGATATAGGAAAGATTGTAGAGGAAGTATTAAATAAGGATCAGTTAAAAGAACTTAATGAAAAAGGAGAGGTTGATATAGCTTATTCGACAGCAGACAGAAGAAGACTGCGTGTTAACGTTTTCAAGCAGAGGGGATATTTAAGCCTTTCTTCAAGAATTATACCTAAAGACATACCTACTTTAGAAGAATTAAAATTACCTAATATAGTAAAAGAATTAACAGGACTTTCCAGAGGGCTAATTCTTGTAACTGGGCCTACTGGAAGTGGCAAGACTACAACTTTAGCTTCTATGATAAATGAAATAAATCAAGAAAGGAATTGTCACATCATTACTTTAGAAGATCCTATAGAATATGTACATAGCCATAATAAAAGTATTATTAATCAAAGAGAAATTAAAAATGACACTTTAAGTTTTGGCAAAGGTTTAAGGGCAGCTTTAAGACAGGACCCAGATGTGATTCTGGTTGGGGAGATGAGAGACTTAGAAACTATTAGCACTGTATTAACAGCTGCTGAGACAGGACATTTAGTTCTTTCAACTCTTCACACTTTAGGTGCAGCTAAAACTATGGATAGAATAATAGATGTATTTCCACCAGAGCAACAAAGGCAGATAAAAGTTCAGCTAGCTTCTGTCATACAAGGGATTATATCTCAACAACTATTAAAAAATATAGATGGGAATAGTAGGTTGGCAGCTTTTGAAATCATGATAGCAACCCCAGCTATAAGAAATCTAATAAGGGAAGGTAAAAATTATCAAATAGATATGGTTATTCAAACAGGGAAAAAACATGGAATGCAAACTATGGATAATGCAATTTTAAATTTATATAATAAAGGACTTATCTCTAAAGAAATAGCTTTAAGTGGATCTATAAATAAAGATATGCTGAGCAAATATCTTTAGTAAGGTGGTGATAGGTTGATTTATAATTATAAAGCTGTTTCAAATAAAGGGGAAATAATTGAGGGAAGTTGTGAAGGGGAAAATTTAGATGAAGTTCTAGAAAAAATAAGAACTAATAAGTATCTTCCTATATCTGTTGAAAAATCTAAGAATAATAGGATAAGAACTAATATATCTTTTAAAACAAAAGTGGGTAAAAAGGATATGTCCATCTTTTGTAGACAATTTTATACGATGGTTGATTCAGGAATAAGTATTATAAATTGTTTAGAAGTTCTTAAAAAACAGACGGAAAATAAAATTCTTAAAGAAGCCATTGGACAAGTCTATAATGGAGTACAAAGAGGAATGACCCTTTCAGAAGCTATGACAAAAGATAAAGCTGTTTTTCGAGAACTTTTTATCAATATGGTAGAAGCAGGAGAAGTCAGTGGAACTTTAGACATAATCTTATATAGGATGTCTATTTATTATGAAAAGGAAAATAATATTGAAAGCAAAGTAAAAGCAGCATTAATATATCCAATTATTTTAATTATAGTATCTATATTTGTAATTATATTTTTACTTACTATGATACTACCTACCTTTATAAGTATATTTGAAAGCAATGGTGTAGCATTGCCAGTACCTACAAGGATACTGCTAAATATTAGTAATAGTTTAAAAAACCATTGGTATTTATACTCAATCTTACTCTCAATTCTTATATTGACAATAAGCTCTTATAAGCAGACCCAATCCGGTAGAATATTTGTTGATAGATTAAAAATTGGATTGCCAGGTATAGAGAAAATCAATTCTAAAATTATAACTTCCAAATTTACTAGAACACTTTCTACATTATTATTCAGCGGAATTCCCCTTATTCAGTCTTTAAAAGTAGTAAATAAAATCATAGGAAATGAAGTGGTAGTAGAAGAGCTTGAAGAAGCTATTGAAAGTATAGAAAAAGGTTTACCACTTTGGAAAAGTATTGAAGGGATAAATGTATTTCCACCAATGGTTAAATCTATGATAAATGTTGGGGAAGAATCGGGTTCTCTTGATAAGCTTCTTGATAAAACTGCAGACTTTTATGAAGGTGAGGTAGATATGTTATTTCAAAGAATGAACACTGTAATAGAGCCTGTACTTATAATAATCATGGCTTTCATTATTGGATTTATAGTAATTGCTATGGCAATACCAATGTTTGATATGGTAAATATTATTCAAATGTAATTAAATTTTATATGGGGGTAGGGGAATGATTAAAAGTTTGAAAACAGAGATTAAGAATAATAGCGGTTTTACTTTAATTGAAATGGTATTAGTTATTGCTATCCTAGCAATACTTTCGGCAATTGCAATACCAAAAGTAGGAAAGACTAAAGAAGCTGCAGAGATTGTTGCCCATAATACCAATGTGAGAACATTAGAAAGTGTGGCTAATACATATGTTTTAGATAAAGGTTTGCCATCTAACGAAAAAACAATAATTTTAGATAATAATAAAAACAATGAGTTAAAAGAATATATTCAAGAGGTACCAAAGGTTCCTGATTTTATAAAAAAGAACAATTCAAATAGTGAATATTATAAAGTTACAATTGATAAGGATGGAAAAATAGAAGTAAGTCCAGGTAAGCAATAAAATCAAGGGATGTTAAAAATGAAGATAATTATATTAATTTTAGGTTTAATTGTAGGCTATTTTTTAAATTTGTATATATGCAGATTACTAAGGGAAGAGGGTTTGGTTATTCCCTCTCCCCATTGTTTAAAATGTCTTACGCATTTTAAATACTATAAATCCATACTAAGTCTAAGTTTTAATTGTCAAGGTGGTAAGTGTAGATACTGTAAAGAAAGGGTGGTATTACAGTATCTACTTGTTGAAGTATTGAATGGGTTTACGTATTTGGCTTTATATGGTTATCTTGGTGTTGGTTTACAATTTGTATTTTATGCTGTAGTAGTAGATATTTTAATAATTGTTAGCGTTGTAGACTATTATTTTCAAGTTATTCCAGATAGATGCCACATATTTCTACTTATTTCAACTTTTACATACAAATTGCTTCAATTACTATTGTATGATATTTCTCCACATTTTCTCAATAGTATTATTGGACTAATTGTATCTAGTGGTATATTCCTACTTATAGCTATTTTATCTAAAGGAGGAATAGGTGGAGGGGACATAAAACTTATAGGTGTACTGGGATTTATATTAGGTTTTAAATTATCTCTTTTAAATACATTGATATCTTTTTTTGTTGGAGCTGTTGTATCTGTTTTTTTAATACTTTTTAAAATAAAAGATAAAAAAGATTCAATAGCCTTTGGTCCTTTTATTTCAATAGCTTTTCTTATTACTATTTTAGAGGGTGAAAATATTATCTTTTGGTATTTTAATAGTTTATTTTAACTAGTAGTAAATATAAGGGGGAAGAACCGTTGAATATTAAAAGATTTTTCTTACCTAAAAAAGTATTATCTATTGATATTGGTACTTATGAAACCAAGGTAGTAGAGGGGAAAAGGACTAATGAAGGATTAGATATAAATAAAAGTTTTTCTTTTTTAACCCCTGAAGGTGCGTATGAGGATGGATACATATTAGAAAATGAACTTTTGCATTATGTTTTTAAAAAGAAATTTAGTAAAAACAAACTGTCTTCAAATATAGCTTATATTACAATAAAAAGTAATTCTATTATTAAAAAAGAAATTGAATTACCATCAGTAAGTCATAATGAAATTAAAGGAATATTAAAATACGAAACGAAAGAATATTTACCTATAGAAATAGATAATTTTATAATACAATACAAAATTATTAATAAAATAAAGAAAGGAGATATAGAAAAGCTTAATGTATTATTAGTTGCTGTTCCTAAAAAAATCGTAGAAAGTCATTTTATATTTTTAAAAGATCTGGGATTGAAGCCTACTGTATTAGATTTGCAGCTAAATAGTTCTAGTAAGTTATTTAAATACAATAGTGTTGTTAATGGAGAATATAATATTGAAAATAATACTTTTGCAATTATAGATTTAAGTTATTTAAGTACTGGTGTAATTATAATTAAAAATCGAGACATTTTGTTAAATGAAAATATCCCAGATTCTATTCAATTACCTAAACAAGTTCTAAATAGAGGAAGAAGGAATATACCAGATATTAATAATTTGATAGAAGAAATAAGTTTGGTTTTTCAAAATTACAAAACAAAATATGTAGAAGATCAAATTGAAATGATTTTTTTGTATGGAGGTCTTTCTAATATAGAAGATATAGATTTGATATTTGAGAATAATTTTAATATACCTTCAGTTATAGTAAAAAGTATGGATAAAACTTATTTAAGCGAAGATTTAAATAAGTATATAAACTGTATAGGATCTATTATTAGAGTTGAGGGGTAGCTGTATGAAAGATTTAAATTTTTTTAATCACTATACGGAAAGTAAGAAATTTAAAATTGAAAATATATACTACTTGTTTATATTATTTCTTTTAATATCAATATTTTTTTATAGTTTTATAAACCAAATAAAGATAAATAATCTTTCTAAAAAGGTAAGTAATTTAAAAACACAAGTAGAGAATGAAGAAATTAAGACTAAAGTTAATAAGCTAAAAAAAGAAAAAGATGAGATTAATAAAGTTGAAAATAATATTAAACAGTTAAATTTATTAGATGAGTTTATTAAAAAAGAAGATAAAATTAATGAAGAATTAATAAAGGATATAAATTTAAGAATACCAGAAAATGTTTTTCTAATCTCAATAGAATTTAACCTATCTTCTATTGAGATTAAAGGAATTAGTGGGGACAAACTGTCTATTGCTCAATTAGAACATAATTTGAATGAAATAAAAAGCTTTAAGAATGTCTTCATTTCAAATATATATTTTGAAGAAAACCATTATAGTTTTTCTTTAAGTGTAAGCTTAAAAGATAAGGATGTGAAGGATGATGGAGAAAAAGATGAGATTAAATAAAAGGGAAAAAGATCTTTTAATATTATTAGGAATTATAATAACCTTTTGTTTTTTTCAAAGAAAGATTTTTCCGCACCAAACTCAAGAGATATTAAAATTAGAAGAGCAGAAGCTTAAGTATGAGAAAGAAATTATAAATATGCTTAATATACTAGATGAAAAAGAAAAAATCAAAGCGAACTCTATTAGAATGAATAGGGAAAAAGATAGGGCTGGTCTTCAATACTTTTCCAACTTAGAACAATCTCAAATTATATACTTATTAGACAGTGTTTTAAATGAATGCAAACTTAAAATATTAGATATAAATTTTTCTCAACCAGAGATTGAAGAATTATCTAATAATATATCTATTAGAGCCATGAACTTATCTATTTCTTATAGGGGAAGTTATGAAGAACTTTTAGAGTGCTTAAATAAAATAAAAAATAGTCCTAAAAAATTTTTGATAACCAATCTTATTATAGATAGAGAAGATAAGTATATCTTAATGGGGGAGATCCAATTAAAGGTATATAGCATAGAAAATATTTTTGATGAAAAAGATAATATAAGCGTTATGAATGCAACTTTAAATTCAGATAGAAAAAGCCCTTTTGAGTCCTTACAAGAATTTGATGATAATAAAGATGAAAATATAGAAGATGGCCTAGATAATATTATAAATAAAGAAGTTCATACAGATGAAGATACTATAACTTTTGACAATGATAAAACTAATAATACTGATAGAAATGAAATCATTCAAAGGAGGGATTTACCAGAAGGAAGAAATGAAGTTTCAGATGATAAAAGTAAGAAAGATAATGGAAAAAATAAAGAAAAACCGAAAGAGAAAGAAAAGCCTTCTAAAACGAAGGAAGAATCTAAGGAAAAAAACAATTTGTATTTAGATTTTAGTAATAAAGATATAAAAGTTGATTCTCCAAAGTCTGACGTAGGATTTTGGTTATATTCTCATAATATTTCGACTATAAAATTGAAATTAAGTTTTATAGATCAAGAAAAAAAGAAAGCTTATATTGAAAAATCCTGTGTAGTTAGTGAAAATGGATGGAATTATTTAGAAGTTGAAGTTTTAGAAAGTACATTTTCTTATCCTTTAAAATTGGACAAGATGTATTTTGAATGTGAAAGTAATGATAAAAATTTTAGATTCATATTTATTGATGATATAAATATTCAAATGAAAGATTAGATGTATTGATTATTTTAAAAGGAGAGAATAAGATTGAACAAGCTTATACTACTATTAAAAAATAAAAAAGGAATGACTTTAATTGAAATAATTTTAAGTATTACAATTTTATCTATGTTATTACTAATAGTAGTGCCAGAAAGTAATATTATATTAAAAATTAAAGAAAGAAAAGAATTATTGGAATTTAAAACTGATTTAAACTATGCAAGAAATAGAGCTATATGTGATGGAATAAGGTACAGTATAAAACTATTTCCTAGAAATAATTTTTATTATATCTATAAATATGAGAGGTTTCCAGAGCTTGTTGCTAAAAAGGAATTTAAGAGTGGAATAAGAATTGAGAATACGAATTTTAATGGTAGTTTGAATAATAAGCCATCTGAAGTTATGTTTACATCAACAGGAGCACCAAGCATAGGTGGAAGAATAATCATTAGAAATAAGAAAAATGAAAAAAATTTAATAACTGTAGAGCCTGCGACTGGAAAAGTTAATTTATATTTTAATGGGGAGTAAAAACATGAATAGAAAAGGTTTTCTTTTGATAGAAGTTCTAATTGGAATTTTTCTTTTAGGCTTAATTACAATTACCTTTTTTCCTGTATTTACTTTAATGAACAATCAATTTAAGAATGTAGAAATTAAAAACGATATGAAATATTATGGAGAAACTGTCATAGAAAAAATAAAAGCCTTTGATTTTAATAAAAGTAGTGAAGAATATATACTTGATATGGAATTAGAAAAACTAATTAATATTTTTTATGAAAAGGATGAAGTTGAGATAGATTTACCTTTAAGTTCTAATGAAAACTTTAGATATAGAGTTAATATATGTAAAAATGACAAGGGAAATAACTTATGGAAAATTTATGTAGGGGTGTTTTCTAAAAATAACAAAGAAGATATGGAAGGTGTATCCTTTGAAATTATTTTACAGAAACCAGAGAGATAGTAAAAAAGATATTATTTTACTTGAAAATAGAGGCTTTACTTTGATAGAATTGCCTATAGGCATATGTATAATTGGAATAATAGTATTATCTTTATATTTTATGTTTAATTATTCCGTTAAAGTTGCTCAAATAGGAGAAGAAAAAGAAGAGATTCTTTTGAATGGAAGATATGCTATTGAATACATAAAAAAAGAGATTAGGCAATCAGAAGAAATAATATCTACAAGTAAATTTGGCGGATTTAATGAAAAGTTTAAAGAAAACTTTGGGTTTGTACTTAAGATTAATAAAGATAATGAGAACAAATATGTATCCTATTACTTTAAAAACAGAAGTATATATAGAATAATATCTACTAATACAAATACAAGATATCCCTCTGTAGGAAGTTTTCATGGCTATAATAGAATTGTTGAAAATGTGATTTCTATAGAAGGATCCAGGGCAAATTTTCAAAATGATAAAATAATTTTAAACCTATTAATGGGCGGTGAATGGAATAAAAATATAGAATTGAAAACGGAAGTCTTTATGAGATGTCCTACAGATTATTAAGCGGGGGGATAACATTGGACAGCAATAAGGGTTCTATAGTCATTCTATCTATTATAGTTGGAGCCATTATGTTTTTATTATCTAGTTTTTTATTATATTCTATTTATCTAGACCATCAAATCGTTAATTCGAGTATAGATCATGTTCAATCTTATTATTTAGCAGAAGATAAAATATACCTTTGTTTTGACGAAGAAAGTAGTTATTATGATGAATTGATTTTAGGTTTAAAACACTATTTGAAATACAAACAATTTGGAAATTCTCCAGATAGAAATATAATAACAATAGATGAAGAAGATTTAAATCCTAAAGATACTAAGAATGAGATTAGATTAGATACATTTATGAAGGATAATATTTTGATTGGAGGTATTTTAGCACAGTCTGATTATAACGCTATAAATAAAAGGGTTTATGGAGTATTTACCTTCATTAATCCGTTCTATAGTACAGGTAAACCTATACTTTCTAAAAACACAGTGGAAGACTTGGAAGGGGTAAGCATAGATGAATTTATGAGGCAGCTTTTTAATGATTTTAAATTGGAAACATTTGAAAATGATATTGAAATAATTGAAGTAAATGATTTTCAAAAAATAGATATATATTTTTATGATGAAAAAACTAGAAGAATAAGATTAGATTTTTTTAGGTATAAAGATGAAGAGGTAGCTGTAGATAAAAAATATTTATCTATAGATGAAATTTACTTAATTTCAAAGGATAAAATGAAAAATTCCGAGATAAATATATATGCAAATGATGTAAGAATCACAGATATTTTAAAAGGAATTATATATGTGGATGGAAAATTGAATCTATATGGCAAGTTAAATTTTAATGGAATTGTAGCTATCAATTCTGGAGAAGTGAATGTCTATTCTACAGATAAACCCAAAATGAGAGGAATGTTTATATTAAATGACTATAAAGATGCTGAGGAAACAATAGAAGAAAAAATAGATTTAGAATATCGCCAAGTAGTGGTTGATAGGTTTGGATTGTATATACCTGATTATATAAAACCAAATCTATATTTAGTAAAAGAAGGGGGAACAATAGAAAAATGAAATTACATAATTTAATGGAAGATGAAGTCATACATATAGTAAATAAATTATTAAAAAATGAGAAAGATATTTGTACTTGTGAAAAGTGTAAATTAGATATAGCTGCAATAACATTAAATAATTTATTGCCTCAATATGTAGTTACAAAAAAAGGAGAGTTATATAAAAGAGTTAATAATATGGGTATTCAGTTTGAGGCGGACATAACTAAAGAAGTGATTAAGGCTATAGATATAGTAAGAAAAAGCCCTAAACATGAAATAAAGTTGTAGGTGACAATAATGAAAAATATAGTTTTAATAGGTCCTAGTGGTGTAGGAAAAACTACTATAGGAAAGTATATATCTAGTAAATTAAAGATTGAACATATTGATACGGATTTTCTGATAGAAAGAAAGTTTGCTATGAGTATTGAAGATATATTTGGAAAACACGGTGAGAATTGGTTTAGGGTAGAAGAATCAAATATAGTAAAAGAAGTGTCAAACAAGAATAATATAGTCATATCTACCGGTGGTGGAGTAGTAATAAATGAAAAAAACATAGAAAATCTTAAATCTACTGGTATATTATTTTTGTTAGTAGCAAGCATAGATACTCTAACTAGAAATTTAATAAAATCTAATAAAAAAAGGCCATTGATTGGTAATTATGGATATGCTGAAATATATAAAAAGGTAAAAAATATATTTTTTCAAAGAGAAAAATTATATTTAAAATCTGCAGATTATTTAATAAGTGTAGATAATAGAACTATAGAAGGAATTGGAGAAGAAATTATTTATTTTTATAAAAAACATTAAACTTGTAGTAATAGGAAAGGATTGCTATAATTAAAGAGGTAAAAGAGAATAGAGAGGATAAAAAAATGAAGATATTAGTTATTCATGGTCCAAATTTAAAAATTTTAGGAAATAGGAAAAAAGAATATTATGGTGAAAAAAACATAGAAGAAGTAAATAGAATGATTCAATCTAAAGCTAAAAATTTAGGATTTGAGGTAGATATTTTTCAATATAATTGCGAAGGGGATATTGTATCTAAATTAAACTCTACGTTGGAAGATGATTATAATGGAATTGTTATAAATGCAGGGGCTTATACGCATTACAGTATAGCTATAAGGGATGCTATTGAAAGTGTAAGAGTCCCTACAATAGAGGTTCATTTATCCAATATATATAGGAGAGAAGAGTTTAGAAGAATTTCTATGATTGCACCGGTATGTAATGGTCAGGTAACAGGATTTGGACCATATAGTTATCTTTTAGCTTTAGAAGCAATTAAATATTTAATATAATAATTTTAGTGGGAGGTATTTATAAATGATTTCAGCAAATGATATAAGAAAAGGAATAACTTTTAAAATGGATGGAGAGGTGTACCAAGTAATAGATTTCCAACATGTTAAACCAGGAAAAGGAGCTGCATTTGTTAGAACTAAAATTAAAAATGTTATGACTGGAACGATAAAAGAAGTTACTTTAAATCCAAATGAAAAATTCCCTAGAGTTCATATTGAAAGCAAGGAAATGCAATACCTATATAATGATGGTGAACTGTATTATTTTATGGATACTGAGACATTTGAACAGTTGCCTTTAACTAAAGAAAATGTAGAAGAGGCAATTATATATATTAAAGAGAATGATACAGCTATAGTAAGATTTTATGAAGGTAATCCTTTTGAGTTAATAGCACCAAATTTTGTTGAACTTGAAGTTACAAATACGGAACCTGGTGTCAAAGGAGATACAGCTACTGGGGCAACCAAACCAGCAACTGTTGAAACAGGAGCTACTGTTCAAGTACCTCTTTTTGTTAATATTGGGGACAAGATTAAAATAGATACTAGAACAGGTGATTATTTATCAAGAGTTTAGGGAATAATTAAAGTATATATATATAGTATGAGGAGGGATAGTATGGATTATTTATACCAAAAAGTTTCTTATTTAAGAGGTTTAGCTGAAGGTTTAGGAATTGAAGAATCTACTAAAGAGGGGAAATTGCTTCTACATATAGTAGATACTCTTGAAGATTTTGCTGACGCTATCGAGGATTTAGATGAGTATGTAGGTTATATGGATGAGGACCTAGCCGATGTAGAGGAAGAAGTATATGACTTATTTGATGAAGATTATGAATATGAAGATTTTGATGATGAATGTGGTTGTATAGAAATTGAATGTCCAGATTGTGATGAGGATTCTATAGAATCTTTAGATAGAATAGATTAAGTCTTGTAAAAGTAATGGAAAGAACTGATTTTAAATCATTAATGATTTAAAATCAGTTCTTTATTTTTTTGAAAAATTTTTAGCATATTATTTATTTTGGGACATACTTATGTATAAAGGAGGGACAGGTTATGGAGAAGGATGAAGCACTAATATTTGATTATTTACTCCAATACATAGCTCCCGAAATTAGTAATATCTTATTTAAGGTTTCTAAGGAGAAAAAAAGAAATATAGAAGAGATACGACTTAGAAATAATTTTCCTTTAATGGTC
Source organism: Clostridiaceae bacterium (assembly GCA_019391515.1). Taxonomy (GTDB): domain Bacteria; phylum Bacillota; class Clostridia; order Tissierellales; family Sporanaerobacteraceae; genus Anaerosalibacter. The sequence goes on from JAHXQP010000020.1 coordinate 166,753, forward strand.
TATTGTGAAGGAGGAGATTACTATGTTTCGAAAAATGGAGAACTAACACAAAATGAAAAAGATGTTTTTATTGTAAATAAAAAGCTTTTATTTAAAACTTTTCAACTGGTAAGTAATTATTCGGTATATGCATTTGAAGAGGAAATAAGAAGTGGATTTATAACTTTAAAAGGAGGACATAGGGTAGGAATAGCAGGCAAGACTATTTATGGCTCTAATGGTGTAGAAACAATAAAAGATATTTCCTCATTGAATATAAGGGTTGCTAGGGAAAAGATTGGTGTTTCAGATAAGATTATGAAATATTTAATTAAACAACCAGATTCTATATATCATACCCTTATTGTCTCTCCACCTCAATGCGGGAAAACAACACTTTTAAGAGATATTGCTAGAAATATAAGTGATGGAATACCAGAAATGAATTTTAAAGGTAAAAAAGTAGGAATAGTAGATGAGAGATCAGAAATTGCTGGAGTATATAGTGGGATTCCACAAAAATCTATAGGTAAAAGAACAGATATATTAGATGGTTGTCTTAAAAAAGATGGGATTATAATGTTAATTCGAGCTATGTCTCCCGAAATAATTGTAACAGATGAATTAGGAGGCGAGGAAGATATAAAGGCAATATATGAAGCATTAAAAGCGGGAGTAATATTAATATCAACAGTTCATGGAAAAGATTTAGAAGATATAATGACTAAAAATAATTTAGGTGAGTTAATAGAAAGGAAAGTGTTTGAGAGAATAATTATACTTGATAATTCAAAAGGTGTGGGAACAATTCGAAACATATTGGACGGGCATGCTTTTACTTCTGTTATACATTAAGGAAGGTGTAATATGATAATTTTAAAGATAATAGGCTGTACTTTAATAGTTCTATCTTCTAGCTTAATAGGATATATATATGGAAAAAGCTATAAAGAAAGATTGGAAAACCTTATTTATCTAGAAAATTGTATAAAAATACTAGAGACAGAGATTATGTATGGTGCCAATCCATTACCTGAAGCATTAGAAAACGTATATAAAAAAGGTAATAAAAAAGTTTCATTTATTTTTAATAGAATTTCTCAAGCATTAAAAGAACATAAAAGTGGTGAAGTTTTAGAATGTTTTTTAATGGTATCAGATACTATGAAAAAGAATTTAAATTTTAAAAAAGAAGATATAGAAGTTTTTACAAATTTAGGCCGAACCATTGGTTCCTCAAATAGGAAGGATCAAGAAAAAAGCTTTAAATTAATTCTAGCTCAAATAAAAGCACTGCAAAAAGAAGCTAGACTAGAGAAAGAGAAAAATGAAAAAATGTTTAAAAATTTAGGCTTTTTATCAGGTCTAGCTATAGTAATTATTTTATTATAAGGGAGAGAATAAAATGGATGTAGAGCTAATATTTAAAATTGCTAGTATAGGTATATTGTCGGCAGTTTTACATACTGTCCTTGCTAGATCTGGAAAAGAAGAATACGCTTATTTAGCATCATTAGCAGGAGTGATAATAGTACTTGGAGTAGTTATAAATTTAATAAGCAAATTGTTTGACAATGTAAAATCATTGTTCCAGCTTTATTAAATAGGAAGTGATAAAGTGGAAATATTTCAGATAGTAGGAATAGGGTTGGTTGCTACCATGATGATTGTATTTTTAAAAGATCAAAAACCAGAATTTGCATTACTAATTAGTGTAGCAACAAGTATAATAATATTTTATTTTGTAATAAATAAATTTCAAGTTATTGTACAGGTTCTAACTAATCTAGCTGAAAATGCAAATGTAGATTTTATATACTTTACAACTATTCTAAAGATTATTGGAATAGCTTATGTTGTTGAGTTTGGTGCTCAAATCTCTAGAGATGCAGGAGAAGAGTCTATTGCTTCTAAGATTGAGTTAGGAGGAAAGGTAATAATAATGGTGTTGGGCTTACCTATTTTGATGGCACTTATGGATTTGATAATAAAAATATTACCATAAAGGTGAATTAAAAATGATAAAAACGAAAAAAACGGTTATAATATTTTTTTTTATACTTCTATTGCCTACTTGTATATATAGTAACGAATATGAGGATGAAGACAATATAGATCTTATTATGGAACAACTTGAAATTTTAAATTTAGATGAAATAGAAGATGCGATTAAGAATATAGATGATATAACATATCAGTATTTTCCTAAATTAAATTTAAAGGATTTTATTTCATCCATTATTAAAGGCGATAGTACAATTAGAACTAAAGATATATTAAAAGGTATGGGAGAGTTTTTCTTAAAAGAAGTTCTTGAAAATATAAATCTTTTAATAGAAATTTTAGCTATAACTATAATATGTGCTGTTTTAACCAATTTACAATCTAGCTTTGAAAATGATACTGTTGGAGAATTAGCTTACTATATATGTTATATATTACTAACTACTATTGTAATAAAAAGTTTTACTATAATAATGTTTTTAGGAAAAAACACAGTGGACAACATGGTAAACTTTATGCAAATAATACTTCCAATTTTATTAACACTTTTAGTAGCTGTAGGTGGAGTTACAGCAAATGCTCTTTTTCATCCAATAGTATTAGGTTCTATAAACATAGTTGGAATACTTGTAAAAGATATGATTTTTCCATTTATATATTTTTCTTTTATTATTGGATTAATAAGTAGAATTTCGCAAAAAATACAGTTTACTAAATTATCTGAACTTTTAAGACAAGTAGTTATTACAGTAATAGGTGCTTCTTTAACTATATTTATAGGGATTATGTCAATGTATGGAATAGCTTCAAAAGTTGATGGCGTTACAGTAAGAACTGCAAAATTTGCAGTTGATAAGTTTGTACCTATAGTTGGAAAATTTCTATCAGATGCAATGGATACAGTGGTAGGGTGTTCTGCTGTGTTAAAAAATGCAGTAGGAGTAATAGGGTTATTTACATTATTTCTCATATGTATTATACCAATTATAAAAATAGTTGCACTAATCTTTATTTATAAAGTAGTAATAGCGGTTATTGAACCAGTTTCTACTATAGAAATTGGAGAATGTCTTAATGAAGTAAGTAAATCTTTATTGCTAGTACTAGCTAGTTTATTATCTATATCAATTATGTTTTTCATAACTATTACAATAATTGTAGAAGCAGGAAATGTAACTATGATGTTAAGGTAGGTGAGAAGATTGGGATCACAAGTTTTTTAAAAAGCTGGGTCATTGATATAGTTACTATGGTTATATTTATATCGTTTTTAGAAATAGTTTTGCCAAATAGTAATATGAAAAGGTTTATAGATATGATTGTAGGTTTTTTAATTATAGTTGTTATTATAACTCCATTCATAAAAATTATTTCTAAAGATATAGATATAGAAAAGAATTTTTTATTAAATAGCAATAAATTAAATGCCGAATTTAAAAACAATTACTCTGAAGAAAAAGAAGAAGTTTTAGCGTTACAAGAAAAACAAATAATTGAATCCTATGAGAAGGGTATTGAAAGAAAAATAGGAAACTTAATAAAAGAAAAAACAAATTATGAAGTAAAGAATATAGATATGGAAATAAACAGGGATTTGGAAGATAAAAGTTATGGAGAAATTAAAGGACTAAACATAGTTTTAAGAGAAAAGGTTGATGAAAATTCAGAAAATGACAAATCAATAAAAATAGAGAATATAGAAGAAGTGTGGATAAAAAAGAGTAAAGAAAATAAATCTGATGAAAAATTTGAGGAAAGCGGTAAGATAAAAAAAATGATTTCAAAGGAATATGGATTATCTGAAGAAAAAATTTCTACTTCTTTAAGTAGAGAACGGTAGGTGACCAGAAGATGAATTTTAAATTTAATTTTAAGGAATTTTTAAATAAGATAACTAATAAAAAATATATAAATAAACTATTAATAATACTAATAGTAGGTATAATGCTTTTAATCACAGCTAGTCTATTTAAAGATAATGCAAAAGAAGAAACAACTAAAAAAGATAATATAGAAAAGGAAATAAAAGAAAATAATATGGAGGACTATGCCTATGTTTTAGAGAGAAAGTTAGAAAAAATTTTAAGTCAAATTAAAGGAGCTGGAAATGTAGATGTAATGATAACATTAGATGAAACTACAGAAAAGATTCCTGCAGTGAATAAAACAGAAAACCAGGAAAAAACTAGTGAAGAAGATTCTCAAGGAGGTGTTCGAGAAATAAATAGAGAAGACTCTACACTTCAAGTTGTAACGAAAGGGAGTGAAGGCTCTATCCTAGTGCTGAAAGAAATTAAACCAAAGATAAAAGGTGTAATAATTGTTGCAGAGGGAGCTTATGATATTGAAGTAAAGGAACAATTATATGAGGCTGTAAAAACGGTTTTAGATGTATCGGGAAATAAAGTGGAAGTATATTCTAGTAATTAAATAAAGGGGGGCTTTACATGTTTACTATAAAAAAACCAGCTATTATAACAATATTAGTCGCACTATTAGTTTTAACAGGATATATTAATCATCAAATGACACAAAATTCAGTTTCTAAAATTTCAAATGATTATCAAAATCATGAAGAAAAGGAGCTAGCTAAGACTCGGCAAGAAAATAATAAAGATTCAATAGAAACTATATCTAAAGAGAAAGATAGTAAAAAAGAGAATATTGGGAAAGAAGGAGAAAATCTTTCTAACTTGACTGAAGAGATAAATACCAATATAGAAAAAAACATATCAAAAGAAGAAAATCTAAAGAGTAGAAATTATTTTGTAGAACACAGACTTTCTAGAGATAAGATGAGAGCAAATTTAGTTGATGATCTAAAGGATATAGTAGATGATGAAAAAACTAATAATGAAGTAAGAGCGAAAGCCCAAAGTGAGATTATTAAAATGGGTGAAATATCTGAACAAGAATTGCATATAGAAGGGCTTATAAAAGCTAAAGGATTTGATGAAGCTCTTGTATTTTTAAAGGAAGATGGGGCAAAAATAGTAGTATCTTCAGATGAACTTACAGAACAAGATGTAATAAAAATATTGGATATAGTAAAGGGTGAAACTGAGTTAGATTCTTCTAATATTAAGATAATGAAAAAACAATAGATTTGTTTGTAAAACACCATCTATTCTGGTATAATATGCTTATAAGATTTTAGATAGGTGGAGGTGGCTAACTTGGCAGATACTATAAATAATGAAGGGGTAGACTATGGCACTGTAAAAATTGCTAATGAAGTAGTAGCAATAATTGCAGGTTTATCAGCTACTGAGATTGAAGGCGTTGCAGGGATGAGTGGCGGCATTACCGGTGGCATAAGTGATATGTTAGGTATGAAAAATTTATCAAAAGGGGTTAAAGTAGAGGTTGGAGAAAAAGAATGTGCCATCGATATCTTTGTAATAGTTGAATATGGTTCTAGAATTTCTGAAGTTGCTTTAAAGGTTCAAGAAAATGTTAAAGAAGCTGTAGAAACAATGACTGGTTTAAATGTTATAGAAGTAAATGTTAATGTTCAAGGTGTAAATATACCTAAAGAGCCTGAAGTAGAAGAGGAACCTAGAGTAAAATAAAATATTTACCCTCTGATTTATCAGAGGGTAAATTTAGTACTATTAGGAGGTAGAGATATTCTATGAATATTATTGATAGGATTATATTGACCATATATACTTTTTGCCTTGCGATACTTTCCATAGCACTTGTACTATTCCCTTTTGAACAGCTTGATTTTTTATCCATAAATAATATTGAAGATTATTTAATAAAAATAAAAGGTAATTATGTATATTCTATAATAGGAATAGCTTTTTTATTGGTCAGCATTAGGTTTTTAATATCTGGTTTAACTGGAAATAAGGATAAAAATAAAGGAACTTTTCTTATTAAACATACTGATTATGGGGAATTAAAAATTTCGACTCAAACAATCGAAGGACTTGCACAAAGTATAGCAAATAAATTTACAGGTATTAGAGATATTAGAACAAAAGTATATATCTTTGAAGGTACAATAACTTTGCATATGAGAGGAGAAGTTTCTCCGGAGATAAATATTCCTGAAACTACAATACAGTTACAAAATAAAGTAAAAGAACATGTAGAAAAATGTACGGGAGTTGAAGTGAGCGAAGTGAAAGTTGAGATAAGCAATGTAACTGCGCCAACTAGAACAGTAAAATAAATTATAGAGGTGTTTATGGTGGCTAAGGAAATTTTTTCGAGGTTTATTCAATTGTTAGGTAATAATAAGGGAAGAACTATAGGTGCAATAATAGGTTTTATAGTGTCAATACTTATACTTACTATTGGCTTTTTTAAAACTTTATTTATTGCTATTTGTACGGGATTAGGATATTTTTTTGGAAAAAAATCTGATAACCAGGAAGATTTAAAAGAATTTTTGAATAAAATACTTCCTCCAGGGAAAACAAATTAAGTAGAACATTATATAGAATTTATATATAGTTACAAGGAGGACAAAGATGGGTAGAAAGTTAGCAAGAGAAGAGACAATGAAATTATTATTTCAGATGGAAATGAATAATGATTATTCGGATGGTATAGTAGAATTATATATCGATGAAAATGAATTTACTCATGATGAAGAAGAGTACATTAGGGATGCTGTAGAAATGATAAAAAGAAATTTAAAAGATATTGATGAATCTATTCAGAAATATATAAAGGGTTGGAAAATCCATAGACTTGCAAGAGTAGATTTATCTGTTTTAAGAATAGCTGTTTATGAGCTTACTTATAGAAAAGATATACCTATAGAAGTGGCTATTAATGAGGCTATAGAAATATGTAAGAAATATAGTACAGATGAATCATCAAAGTTTATTAATGGTGTATTAGGAAGTTTTGTACGCGAAAAGGATGAATAGGAAATGAATAAGTATTATTTGGGAATAGATACAAGCGCTTATACTACGTCGATTGGAATTGTTAATGAAGAAGGACAGGTGATTTTGGATCTAAGAAAGAGGTTAAAGGTTGCAAAGAATAAAAGGGGACTAAGACAACAAGAAGCAGTTTTTCAGCATATTAAAAATTTACCTGAAATGTTTGCTAAAGTGTCTGAAACTATAGATATAAATGATTTAATGGTTGTAAGTGCTAGTACTAAGCCAAGAAATATAGAAAAGTCGTACATGCCTGTTTTTGTTGTGGGAAAAGAACAGGCTTTCATTATATCTAAGTTGCTTAATATACCTTATAAAGAATTTAGTCATCAGGAAGGACATATATCGGCTGGAATTATAGGTACTGCTCTTGAAAGGGAAGAAAATTTTTTAGCTTTTCATATATCAGGAGGCACTACAGAATTACTCTTTGTAAATAATAAAAGAGAAAAATTTGATATTGAAAGAATAGGTGGGACATTGGACATAAGTGTTGGACAACTAGTAGATAGAATCGGAGTAAAACGAGGATTAGACTTCCCATGTGGAGAAAAAATGGATTATTTATCTCAAAATGGAAGTATAATAAATAAAAAAATACCAATTAGCGTAAAAGATACTTGGGCAAATTTTTCTGGATATGAGAATCTTTTTAATGATTCAATAGATAATAAAAAGTATTTAACTGAAGATATAATTAAAACTTTATTTTATACAATATATCTATGTTTAGAGGAGATAATAGTTAATTCATGTATGAATTTTAATATAGGGAAAGTACTACTAATAGGTGGAGTAGCTTCTAATATTTTTATTAGAAAAAATCTTAGTGAAAGTTTAAGTAAAAGGGGTATAGATTTATATATACCTCCTATAGAATATTGTTCAGATAATGGAATAGGAACTGCTTATTTAGGAAATGTAAAGAATGACCATAGGTGAGGGATTTAAATATGTCAATTAAACCTTTAAGAGTAAGTGAAGTTAATCAATATATAAAAAGAACTTTTGCAGGAGACCCAATTTTATCGAACATATCAGTCGAAGGAGAAGTATCAAATTTTAAACATCATTATAGTGGGCATATGTATTTTTCATTAAAGGATGACAAAGGAAAAATCAAGTGTGTTATGTTTAAAAATGATAATAGTTCCATATCAATGGAATTAAAAGATGGTATGAAGGTAGTAGTTAAAGGATATATTTCAGTTTTTGAAAGAAATGGCAATTATCAATTATATGTGAAGAGTATAAAAAAAGAGGGTCTAGGAGAATTATATATAGCTTTTGAAAAATTAAAAACTAAGCTAGAACAAGAAGGACTTTTTGATGAAGAATATAAAAAAACTATACCTTGTTTTCCTAAAAAAATAGGTATAGTTACTTCATCTACTGGAGCAGCTATTAGGGATATAATTACGGTTATAAAAAGGAGATTTCCAATAGTTGAACTTATAATATATCCTGTCTTAGTTCAAGGAGAATCTGCACCTTTAGAAATTTCTAGAGGGTTGAAATACTTTGATAGTAGAGACGATATAGATTTAATAATTACTGGTAGGGGCGGGGGTTCAATAGAAGAATTGTTTGCTTTTAATGATGAAGGGTTAGCGAGAACTATTTATGCAATGGGCAAGCCAGTTATTTCGGCTGTAGGTCATGAAACAGACTATACAATATCAGATTTTGTTGCAGATTTAAGAGCACCAACGCCATCAGCTGCCGCAGAACTAGCAGTACCAGAATTAAACTTTATGAAAAAAGAATTAAAAGATAATTTTTTAAATTTGGTAGATAGTTTTAACTATATAAAAGATAATAAATTAAAAGAAATAGGTTATCAAAAAAATAAATTGAATTATAACAATCCGATTTCTAAACTTAATGACGATAAACAATATTTGGATACTTTGTTTAAAAAGTTGATTACAGTATATAATTTTAAAGTAAGTGAATTACACAGTAAAGTCGATAAACTTGGAGATAAGCTAAATATTTTAAGCCCCTTATCTTCAATAAACAGAGGATATGGATTGGTATTAGATAATAAAGGACATGTAATTAAAACTGTTAATGATATAAAAGAAGAAGAAAAATTAAGCATTTTACTAAAAGGTGGTATAGTTGAGAGTAAAGTGGTAAAAGTTAATAAAGGAGAGTTTAAAAATGGATTTAACTAATTTGTCATATGAAGAGGGTTTAAAAGAATTAGAATCTATAATAGACGGCCTAGAAACCGGAGAATTAACTTTAGAAGAGTCTTTTAATAAATTTAAAAAAGGCGTAGATTTATATAAACATCTATATGAAATACTCAACAAAGTAGAGGGAGAAATAAAAATTATAATGGAAGAAGAAATAGAAGAAGATTTCCAGTTGGAGGGTTAGCTATATGAGCGTAATGGATGAAATTGATCATTTGAAAGAAGTTATAGATGATGAATTAAATAGAATTTTTGTTAACAAAACAGGATATCAAGAAAAAATATTTCAAGCTATGAAATATAGTCTTTTTACGGGAGGAAAGCGAATTAGACCTGTACTTTTGCTAAAGAGCTGTGAAATGATTAGTGGAAGTTATGATGAAGCTATTCCTTTTGCATTGGCTTTAGAGATGATTCATACTTATTCCCTTATTCATGATGATTTACCATCTATGGATGATGATGATTTTAGAAGAGGAAAGCCAACAAATCATAAAGTGTTTGGGGAAGCTATTGCAATACTTTCAGGAGATGGACTTCTTAATTTAGCATATGAGATAATGATAGAAAATACAATTTTATTTTCAAAAAATGGAGAAGATTACTATAAGTTTTTATTAGCTTCTAAAGAAATTAGTAGAGCTAGTGGTGTAGATGGGATGATTGGGGGACAAGTGGTTGATATTTTATCGGATAATGAGTCTATAGATAGTTTAGAATTAGAATTTATGTATAGATGTAAGACAGCAGCATTAATTGAGGCAGCAGTAGTTTCAGGAGGAATTATTGGAGGGGCTAATGAAATAGAAATAGATAATTTACGAAAATATGGACGTTGTATTGGTTTAGGTTACCAAATAAGGGATGATATATTGGATATGGATGAAGATAGGGCAATAAATAAAACAACCTATTTGTCTTTTAATTCTCTTGAAATGGCAAAGAAAAAAGTAAAATCTTTAAGCAAGGAAGCAAAACTATCTTTAGAAATTTTCAAGGATAATAATATTAGCTTTTTAGAAGAAATTGCATATTATTTAATTAATAGGAATAAATAGATTTTTGTATCATTGAAATAAGAAATATTCTATGCTATAATTATGATTAGCTTAGAGTGGTGCAGTATTCTAGTCAGCACAGCTATTCTCGAAGGCGGGGCTAAAAATCCGTCGAAGGGCATATCGATGAAGTTCCTAATCTCGGCTTTCGACGCCCAGTTGGGGGCCGTTATTGGGAGTAAGAGAGATGGGGCGATCTGCAATGGCATGCAGGCGTTGACCCTACTCTCGTGGAGACTTATCCTATAATACGGAAGGATAAGATAAACCTGCAAAGTAAATTCTATTACTAGCAGTGTAGCCTGCCTTGAGTGAAGTGGGCAGAAGATAATGGAAAACTAAACTTTTCAAAGGGCCCAGGAAAGTTAGGTTTTGTTATCGAAACCCATTTTGCAAAAGAGGCTAAGGAATAGACTGGCTGTTTGAGGAAAACTCCTAGACTGTTCTATTTAGGAGGTATACTAGGGATTACAGTGCGGTCTAAGTGGTAATCTAGTTTCACTATTTGGCGACAAAGTGAAGATAAGATTGAAGGGAAACCGCTAATATGGCGACATGGAGTTCTTATCTGGGAAATCCTGCTAGACCTTAAGCCGTAAGATTTACTTAGTATATCACCACTCAAAAAGCTGATAGCATTTGCTATCAGCTTTTTATTCTTATAGGACTTTTCAAACCAATAAAATAATCTGGAGGTTATCATTAAATGAGAAGAAAAGGTGATGATGGTATATCACATAAACAAAATAAAAAATGGGTTATTATTATTTCTGTGTGGACATTTGTAATGGCCATTTTTTTTAGCTTAATAACCGAAAAACTTATGAAAAATTTAGATGTATTTTTTGCATTCATAATATTAATTATTATTATACTATTAGGTATTCTATTTGATATAATAGGAATTGCGGTAACAGCCTCAGATGAAAAACCTTTTCATTCTATGGCTGCAAATAAAGTAGAAGAAGCAAAATATGCTATAAAACTTATTAAAAACGCAGGGCAAGTATCAAACTTTTGTAATGATGTTATTGGAGATATAAGTGGTATTGTAAGTGGTTCTGCCGGAACAATTATTATTTATAATATTATAAATAGATATAACATTAAAGATGGTACTATATTAAGTATAATAATAACAGCTTTGATTGCCTCTTTTACCGTAGGTGGAAAAGCCGTAGGAAAAGAAATAGCTATAAATAATTCTGAAAAGATTATATTTAGAATGGCTAAAGTACTAAATTTTCTAGAAAATAATTTTAAAATAAAATTATTTAAAAATCAAGCAAAATAAATATAGGAGAGATTATATGAAGAAAGAAAGAATAGATATTTTATTAGTTGAAAAAAATCTTGTCAAATCACGAGAAAGAGCAAAAAGAATTGTTATGGAAGGAATAGTATTTGTAGATGGACAAAGGATTGATAAGCCTGGAGAAAAAGTAGCTATAGATAAAGAAATATTAATAAAAGGAAATCCAATTCCCTATGTAAGTAGGGGAGGACTAAAATTAGAAAAAGCTATTGGCAGTTTTAATATAGATTTAAAAGATAAAATAGCTATAGATGTTGGAGCTTCTACAGGAGGATTTACAGATTGTATGCTTAAAAACGGTGCAAAAAAAGTATATGCAATAGATGTAGGTTATGGACAAATAGACTGGAAGCTAAGACAAGATGATAGGGTAGTTGTGAAGGAAAGGACTAATATAAGATATGTTACAAAAGATGATATGGGTGAATTAGCAGATTTTGCTTCTATAGATGTTTCTTTTATTTCTTTAAAATTAGTATTACCCGTAGTTAAGGAGCTTATAAATAGTGATGGAAAAATTATTTGTTTAGTTAAGCCACAATTTGAGGCTGGCAAAGAAAAAGTGGGAAAGAAAGGTATAATAAGAGATAGCAAAATTCATGAAGAAGTATTAAATAGTATTTATGAGTTTTGCGAAGAAATAAGTCTTCAAGTTAAAGATGCGACATATTCTCCAGTAAAAGGAACTACTGGAAATATAGAATATTTATTTTATTTAACAAAAGGACTAGATAAAACGGATAATGAAATTAAAGAAAAACTCAAAGGAATTGTTGAAAAATCTCATATAATGTTATAATCAATATAGAATAATTAAGGTTTTAGTTGGGTTAAGAACTCTTCCTAAATAGTCTTACTTTAAAGGAGGCAAAATATGAAGAAATATGGAAGGCAGAGAAAAATTTTAGAACTGATAGAGACCTATGAAATAGAGACTCAAGAAGAATTAGCAGATCATCTAAAAAGGACTGGTATTGATATTACTCAAGCTACTATTTCTAGAGATATAAAGGAATTAAGATTGGTTAAAGTCTTATCTAAGAGTGGTAAATATAAATATGCTGTTATGGATGATAGTACTGAAGGAGCTACAGATAGACTTATAAAAATATTTAAAAGTTCCATTACAAGCTATGATGTAGCTGGCCATATTTTAGTTATTAAGACTTTACCTGGTGCGGCACAAGTTTGTGCTTCGGCTATAGATACATTAAAAATTGAATCTGTTGTAGGCAGTATTGCTGGGGACGATACTATATTTGTTGCTATTAGTGATATAGAGCATATTGATTCGGTAGTAAAAACTTTCCAAAGTTTACTCAATTAGTTGGAGGGAGTTTTATGATTGTAGAACTAAATATTGAGAATTTTGCTATAGTGGAAAGATTGAATATAAATTTTACTAAGGGGCTCAATGTATTAACAGGAGAAACAGGTGCAGGAAAGTCAATAATTGTAGAAGCAATTAGCTTGATTTTAGGAGGAAGAGCTAATAAAGATTTAATAAGGACAGGTTATGATAAAGCTATTTTAGAAGGACTTTTTTTTCTTGAAAAACCTAAAAAAATAGAAAAAATTTTAAATCAATATGGTATTGAAAAAGATCGTAGTAACTACATACTTATAACTAGGGAATTACACGCAACAGGCAGGAGTGTTTCAAGAATTAATGGGAGAACAGTAACAGTTAATATGTTAAATAATATTACAAAGCATCTAGTCGATATTCATGGACAACATGAGCATCAATCTCTTTTAAATGTAGAAAGCCATATTAATATTATTGATTCTTTTGGAGATGGCTCTTTTAATGAGTTAAAAGAAAAAATAAAATCTGATTATATTAGGATTTTAAATTTAAAGAAAAAATTAAAGAGTTTGTCTTTAGAAGAAATGGAAAGAGATAGGGAGATTGATATTTTAAAATATCAAATAGAAGAAATAGATAGTTCAAATTTATCTGTGGAAGAGGATGAAAATATTTTAATAGAGTATAATAAATTAAATAATGCACAAAATATTGAATCCAATCTAGGTAAATCTATAAATATTCTTCAATCAAAAGAATATGATAGTTTTTCTACAATAGATAGTTTGAATGAGGCTATTAATCTAATTGAAGAGATAAAAGATAATGATATAGAATTAGAAAAAAGCTATAAAGAACTTATTGATATTAATTTTGAATTACAGGATATTACAAGAAATTTAAATAATTATATGGAAAATCTAGTTATAGATAAAGAGCAATTAGATTTTTTAGAAGACAGAATTAATACCATAAATAAATTAAAAAAGAAATATGGAAATAGCATCCAGGAAATTTTTATATATAGAGATAACATATATTCAAAACTTCAGCTTCTTTTAAATATAGAAGAGGAAATTCAAGATATTAATAAAAAAATCAAAAAAGTTGAAGAGGTTTTAAAAGTTAATTGTGCACTATTATCTGAGGACAGGAAACTAATTGGTTCAAACCTTGAAAAAGAGGTTTTTAGAGAATTACAAGAACTCAATATGAAAGATGTAGTTTTTAAGATAAGTTTTGATGAATATGATTATTTTACAATTAATGGGCTTGATAAGGTTGAATTTTTAATATCTACAAACCCAGGTGAAAAATTAAAACCTCTTTCTAAAATTGTTTCAGGAGGAGAAATGTCTAGGATAATGTTAGCTTTTAAGTCGATTTTAGCTGAATATGATTATATACCCTGTCTTATTTTTGATGAGATAGATACGGGAATTAGCGGAAGAACTGCTCAGATTGTAGGAGAGAAGATCAATAATATTTCAAAAAAACATCAAGTGATTTGCATTTCTCATTTGCCTCAAATTGCTGCACTTGCAGATACTCATTTTTCAATATCAAAAAAAATAACAGAAGATAAAACTATTGTTAAAGTAAAAAAGTTAAATTATGAAGAGAGAATTAATGAATTAGCAAGATTATTAGGTGGAGTAGATTTAACAAACACAACAAAACTACATGCAAAAGAAATGTTAGAATTGACTAAAAAAATAAAAAAAGTTTCTAAAAACACTTTATACTAAATTATAAAGTGTTTTTTCATTTTAAAACCATAGTTGAATGTACTTTACATATGTATAAAAAATTACAGAGAATAAATAAGAGCAAAAAAGGCTACATTATAGTTGCAAATAATATTTCTTTGGAGGTGAATATGAAAAGGGGAATTTTGGGGAGAGTGATTATACTTGCCAAATCGTCTCAAATATAGAAAACGAATATCTATTTTATTCTTAATCTTTATATTTTTTTACTTCATCCAAGCATGGAGTGTTTTTTATTATCCTCAAGAAATAAATATTATTAAAGGAGAAAAAAAAGATTTTCAAGTATTTTTTCCGTTTACTTTAAAAGTATCGCAAGACAGTAATGATATTGTAAATATAAGAGATTATCAAAAACTTGGGTTATCCTTAAAAAAATCCTATACTTTTGATACTTTAGAATCTGGTATAGCTAAATTGCAATTTAAATTATTTGGGATAATACCAGTTAAAACCGTAGAAGTAAATGTAGTGGAAAGGGTACATTTAGTACCTGGAGGTAATTCTATTGGGGTTAGATTAAATACAAAAGGAGTTCTTGTAGTGTCTATAACAGATATTGTAGGAATAGATGGGAAAAAATATAATCCAGCAAAAGAATCAGGAATAAGACCAGGAGATAATATTATTGAAATAGATGGTAAACAAGTAAAAGATGCTGAACATGTAGTTGAATTATTAAATAATGTACAGAGTAATAAAGTGTCTATTACAATTGAGAGAAATAATATTAAGTTTACTACAGATGTAGTGCCTGTAAAAAGCATACAGGATAATTGCTATAGATTAGGAATATGGGTACGAGATAAGACTGCAGGAATAGGCACACTTACTTTTTATAATAAAGATAATAATATGTTTGGAGCTCTAGGTCATGGCATAACAGATATGGATACAGGAAAACTATTAAATGTTAAAAATGGTAAGATAATGGGTGCAAAAATTTCAGAAATAGAACAAGGCAAAAAAGGAAATCCTGGTGAAATCCGCGGAATATTTTATGAAACGGAAAATGTTTTAGGGGATATAACTAGAAATACCCCTTTTGGGATATACGGTAATATTGATAGTACTTCTATAGAAACAAATAAAACAAAATCAATACCTGTAGGCTTTAAAGAAGAAGTTAGAGAAGGGAAGGCCTATATATTAACTACTTTAAATAATAATAAAATTGAAAAATTTGAAGTAGAAATAATCAAAGCTCAAAATCAATCAAGTCCTGAACAAAAAAGTATGGTTTTGAAAGTTACGGATAAAAAATTATTACAACAAACTGGAGGAATTGTTCAAGGAATGAGCGGAAGTCCTATAATACAGGATGGAAAAATAATTGGAGCTGTTACCCATGTTTTTGTAAATGATCCTACTAAAGGCTATGGATTATATATAGAATGGATGTTAGAGCAAACAGATATAGGTATTAAAAATAAGAAGAATTTTGCAGAAAATGGGAAAAGGTAGGTTTGCATTCTATCTTTTCCCATTTTTATTAAATAATATTTTTAAAAGAATTAGAAGGAATTAACATTTGTTTGTCGAATAAATATATGTGCTCAACAGATAATATTTTAACTTATATATACAGGGGGGTAATTGTTTTGGAAAAAATAAAAATACTTGTCGCTGATGATAACAAGGAGTTTTGCGACATATTGGAAGAGTATTTAGTACAGCAGGAGGATTTCGAGGTCATAGGTTTTGCTAAGGATGGGTTAGAAGCATTGAATATGATTAGCGAAAAAAAACCAGATGTTTTAATTCTAGACATAATAATGCCACATTTAGATGGCCTAGGGGTTTTAGAACGTTTAAATATGATGAATTTAGAAAAAAAACCTAAAGTAATAGTTCTATCTGCCGTTGGACAAGATAAAATAACTCAGAAAACAATTGAATTGGGAGCAGATTATTACGTAGTAAAGCCTTTTGATTTTGAAATATTTATGAAAAGGCTAAGAGAAATATCTGGCATGCCTAATGATGATGTAAATGTTAAGAGATACATTCATATACCTAAACAGATGTCTGCAAACGTAGATAATATTAAAAGTATGGAAGCAAGAATAACAAATATCATCCATGAAATAGGAGTACCAGCCCATATAAAGGGTTACTTATATTTAAGGGAAGCTATAGCAATGGTAGTAGAAGATGTGGAACTATTAGGTGCAGTAACCAAGGAATTATATCCAAATATAGCTAGAAAATATAATACAACACCCAGTAGAGTAGAAAGAGCTATTAGACATGCTATAGAAGTAGCTTGGAGTAGAGGAAAAGTAGATACTATAAATAGTATTTTTGGATATACTGTTCATACGGATAAAGGAAAACCTACAAATAGTGAGTTTATAGCAATGGTTGCCGATAAATTACGATTAGAGCAAGAAATGATGGAAAATAAAGCATAATTTAAAGAAATCCCCTAGCATTCTAGGGGATTTCTTTAACAACAAACAATCATAGCCGATCTTATCATAATTGATAATAAAATAAAACATAACTAAAGCCTTAAAAGAAAAGAAATTTTATCAGACTTTAGTTAGAAGTGAATTAAAAAAATTTTATATAATCCAATATTATGCTATAATAAGTTGAAGAGTTATATATTAGTTATAAAATGTTTATTAATAAATATTTTATGTATAGTAGATTTGGAGGATTATTATGTACATTAAAGGAAAAATAAAAAAAGATAAAAAGACTAAGAATTTAACTAAAAGATTAAGATCAGGAGACATAGCTATGATTTGTCACAAGGATTTAGATGAAATTGCAGCTACATCCTTAGTTGAAAAAAAAATCAGATGTGTTATTAACACAGAAAAAACTATAAGTGGTCGATATCCTAATAGAGGACCTACTATATTGCTAGAGGCAGGTATACCTATATTTGAATCAATAGGCACAGACATATTTGATTTAATTACAGAAGGAAAAATAGTTGAAATAAAGGACGATAAATTGATATGTGATAATAAGACTATTGGAAATTGTCAATTATTAGACGATAAATCAATTGAAAATTTACTTGCAATAGGGTATGAAAATTTAGAAAAAGAATTGGATCTGTTTATTGAAAACACATTAGATTATGCAAAGAAAGAGAAGGGCCTTGTAACAGGAAAAGTTCCAATTCCAGATATTAAAACAAAAATGAATGGAAAACATGCATTAATAGTTGTAAGAGGCAAGGATTATAAAAGAGACTTACAAGCTATACAAGCATATATAAATGAAGTTCATCCAATTCTAATAGGTGTAGATGGAGGTGGGGATGCATTATTAGAATTTGGCTATACACCAGATATAGTTATAGGCGATATGGATAGTATAAGTGATAGATGTTTAAAGATGAGTAAAGAAATAATAGTCCATGCTTATACTAATGGAAAAGCTCCAGGTCTTGAAAGAGTAGAGGAACTTGGCCTAAAAGCTATTATATTCCCATCACCTGGAACAAGTGAAGATATTGCTTTACTTCTTGCTTATGCAAATAATGCAGATTTAATAGTAGCAGTGGGAACTCATAATAATATGATTGACTTTCTAGAGAAAGGTAGAAGTGGGATGGCTAGTACCTTTTTAGTAAGAATGAAAGTCGGCTCTAAATTAGTCGATGCAAAAGGAGTAAATAAATTATATAAAAGCCATTTCAAATTAAAATACGTTATAGGCTTAAGTCTTGCTGCTTTAATACCTATATTAGTAATTACAATGATGTTTCCTCCTATGCAGGAGCTTATGCAACTTATAAAAATTAGACTTAAAATAATGTTTGGAATATAAGGAGTGATATTTTGATACCAAATATGAAATTTTATGTAATATCAATTGTATCAATATTTTTAGCTTTAGCTATCGGTATTTATATAGGGTTTACTTTAGATTCCCAAAATTTTTTAGTAGAACAAAAAGAAGATATAGCATCAAAATTAGAGGAAAAATTTGATTATTTACGTAATGAAAATGAAAATTTAAAAAAAGAAATAGAGAAAATGGAAATTAAAAATTCTCAGTATGAAAAATTTAATGAAACTGTATATCCTGAAATAATCAAGAATAGATTATCGGGTACAAAAGTGGCAATAATTGAAACTAACGATGAATATATTTATTCAGGAATAGGTAAAACTTTAGAAATGTCAGGAGCTACTGTTGTCAATATTACAACTATAAAAGATAAATTTTTAAATGAAGATATTTTAAAACAAGCCTATTTAAAAAGTGGTGTAAATGAAGATGAATTAAAAGAAAATGTAATTGGAAGAGCTATATCTGATCTATCTACAGCTATTATTTCAGATGGAAATGAAGAAGTTATCAAATATTTTAAAGAATATGGATTATTAAATATAATAGGAAATATAGATGAGTCGGTTGATTATGTAATTATAGCAGGTGGTAGTGACAGTAAAGATATAGACAGAATAAATATGATAGATAAAACTATTATAGATTCAGTAAAAAAAATGGAGTTGCCTATAATAGGTGTTGAGAAAGCTACAGTAAAGAATTCTTATATGAAAGAATATAAAGATTATAGAATATCTACTGTAGACAATGTAGATTCTATAATGGGAAAGGTTGCTTTAATTATGTCTATGGAGGGAAGACCAGGCAATTATGGTGTGAAATCTAGTGCTGAATCTTTACTTCCAGATCCTAGTTATGCTATTTCAGAATAGGAGGATTTTATGAAAAAGGGAAAAATAGTTGCAATAATTCCAGCTTATAATGAAGAAGATAGGATAAAAGAAACAATAGAAGATTTAAAAAAAGTTGACTTAATAGATAATATTGTTGTAATAGATGATGGTTCCACAGATGCTACATCAAGTATTGTAGAAAATATGGGAATAGATTTAATTAAATTAAATAAAAATAGAGGTAAAGGATTTGCAATAAAAGAAGCTGTAAAAAAAGTAGATTATGATTATTTAGTTTTAGCTGATGGGGATTTGGGAAAAACTAGTAATGAAATCGAAAAGCTTATTCATCCAGTTTTAAATAATGAAGCGGATGTTGCTATAGCTAAATTTCCTAGGCCTTTAAAAAAAGGTGGGTTTGGATTTGTTAAGAGATTAGCAAAAAGAGGTGTATATATTCATACGGGTAAAAAAATAGATACTACATTATCAGGACAAAGGGTGTATAAGAAGGAAGTTATTCAAAAAATTAATTATATACCTGATAGATTTGGAGTAGAAATAGCAATGACAGTAGCTACCTTAAGAAAAGGCTATTCTATTAAAGAAGTAGATGTAAACATGAGACATAGAGAAACAGGAAGGGATTTTAAAGATTTTATACACAGAGGAAAACAATTTTTTGACATTTTAAAGACTATAATAATACTGTTTTTTAGAAGGTGAGTTTATGAATATATTTAAAATCAATATAATTGGATTATTAATTAGTACTATAATTGCCTTTATAGGTACTCCTTTTATTTTCAATATGTTGAAAGATGGTAACTGCCTATGTTTGAATTATAAAAAAGAAAGTATTCCTTCTAGTATGGGTTTATTGTTCGTTATTGTGCAAACTATTACAGTTATTTTAATAGGGCTTTATGTGAAAAATAATCTTACTATAATAATGCTGTATCTAGTAGGGTTTATATTAATTGGACTTGTAGGATTGTTAGATGATTTAATAGGCGATGAAAAGGTAAAAGGTTTTAAAGGACATATTATGTCCTTTTTTAAAGGTACTTTAACAACTGGTGGACTTAAAGCAGGTATTGGATTTCTTATAGCATTGCTAATGTCTATATATATATCGGATGGTGCAGCAGAGGTAGTAGTTAATGCTTTGGTAATTGCATTATTCACCAACTTGATAAATCTTTTTGATTTGAGGCCAGGGAGGGCTTCAAAAGTTTTTATTATAATGTCTATTATTCTAATGTTAACATCTATAAACAATTATTTTTCTTTTATACTATTTTCTTTTTTTGGTATACTAATTAGATATTTACCTATGGATTTAAAAGCTAAATGTATGATGGGAGATGTAGGTTCTAATACACTAGGTTTTACCTTAGGTGTTTATTGTGCATATACTCATAGTTTAAATAGTAAAATAATTTATTTGGCAATTTTAATAATGATTCAAATGCTTTCAGAAGCTATTTCTTTTTCTAAGGTCATAGAACAAAATAAGTTTTTAAGATTTATAGATAATTTGGGTAGATAAGGGAGGTCTTGAAACTGATAAGTTATAAAATAGGAATTGTAACTAATATTTTAAAGAGAGATGAAAGTACTACATGGCTTGAAGTAGAAATGAAAAACAATATATCAAGAGCTATAAATTATAATGATATAACTGGAAAAATTCATATAGGTGATAAAGTTGTTCTTAACACTACAGCTGTAGAACTATCTTTAGGAACAGGAGGATATCATTATGTTATATATAATTATAGCAATCCTTCTAAGGATATAGAGGGAAAAGGACATATAATGAAATTGAGATATACACCTCTTCAGTTTAAGTGTTTAGCTATTGAAGAAGAAGATAGTCCTTATCACCATGTATTTAATAACTTTACTGATTTAGAAGGCAATGTTTTTATAGTTGGAACATTGCATAGTATGTTAGCACCTATTTCAAGTATGTTGAAATGGCTTAATCCTTCTTTGAAAATTAATTATATAATGACAGATGCAGGAGCATTACCTATCCAATTTAGTAATACTGTTAAAAAATTAAAGGAAAAAGAAATTATAGATAATACTATAACTGTAGGTAATGCCTTTGGTGGAGATATTGAATGTGTTAATATATATTCGGGATTAATAGCTGCGAAAGAAGCGCTTAAAAGTGATGTAACTATTATAACTATGGGACCAGGTATAGTGGGTACAGGTACTAAATATGGATTTAGCGGAATAGAACAAGGCTATATTATTGATGGCATAAATAATCTTGGTGGAACAGCCTTTATAGTTCCAAGGATTAGTTTTAAAGATAAAAGGGAAAGACATATGGGAATAAGTCATCACAGTTTAACAGCATTAAGTCAAATTTGTAATACAGGTGGAAAACTGGTGATCCCACATTTAGAAGACAGCAAAAATAAAATAATTGAAAATCAACTACTAAGTAATAAAATAGCAAAAAAATATGAAATAAACTATGAATATGGAGAAGACATAAATAAAGCGTTAAGTTA
Organism: Clostridiaceae bacterium; assembly: GCA_019391515.1. GTDB lineage: Bacteria > Bacillota > Clostridia > Tissierellales > Sporanaerobacteraceae > Anaerosalibacter. Next base: position 188,484 of record JAHXQP010000020.1, read on the forward strand.
CTTTAATTTAAATGTAACAACTATGGGAAGAGGTATTGAAGAAGATAGAGAGTACTTTATGACTCTAGGTGCTGTAGGAAAAACTGTTTATAAGTACCTTGAAGATAAGGAGGAAATTTAGTATGAGTTTTGAAGAAAAAACTATGAAAACAGAAAAGATTTATGAAGGGAAGATGCTTAATTTAAGAATAGATACAGTTGAATTGCCAGATAAAAAGTATTCAAAACGTGAAATAGTAGAGCATCCTGGTGCAGTAGCTATAGTACCTATAACAGAAGAAGGAGAAATAATACTTGTAAAGCAATATAGAAAAGCTGTAGAAAAAGAACTATTGGAAATACCTGCTGGAAAACTAGAAATAGGAGAAGAGCCTAGGGAAACTGCCATAAGAGAATTAAAGGAAGAAACTGGGTTTTCATCTGCTAAAATAGAATACATAACTGAATTTTACACATCGGCAGGATTTACAAATGAAAAAATGTATTTGTTTTTGGCTACCGAATTAACAGAAGGTGCTGCTGAACCAGAAAAGGATGAGTATATTGAGGTTATCAAACTAGATTTAGAGACGTTAATAGATAAGGTATCGAAAGGTGAAATATTAGATAGTAAGACAATAATAGGTGCTTTAATAGCTAAGAATCATTTTGAAAACAAAGAAAATAATTAATGTGATAATATCCTCCTTTCTAGCATAATATTTTATATGAGGTTTGTATGTATAGATGAAAGGAGGATATATATTTGCAACATAAATTAAAGAATTGGCTATATAGACATTTCAAGGATAATTTTTTAGTTTATTTTACTATAATAATCTTTTTAATCATTGGTATAATAATAGGAGCAGTATCTATAAAGGTTTTAGATAGTGATCAAAAAGGACAAGTAATAAGTTTTTTTAACTCTTTTTTCAAATTAATTAGTAATGACGAAGTAGATAGTTTTTTATTGCTAAAAGAATCTATTATGAATAATCTTAAAACAATATTTTTAATATGGATAACAGGCATTATTATAATTGGCATTCCTATAATACCAATTATAATTTTATTGAGAGGATTTGCAATAGGATTTACAGTAGGTTTTTTGGTTAGCGAATTTGGAATAAAGGGCTTATTATTTGCATTATTTTCTATACTTCCACAAAATTTATTTGTAATTCCAGGAATTATATCTATATCTTCAATAGGAATGGTTAATTCATTGAATAGTGTAAGAAAGAAAAGACTTCAAACAACCTATAACCATAAGTTGACCAATTTTATAAATTATTCTGTAATAGTATTTGTATTTTCTATTATTATAATAATTGGTAGTTTAGTAGAGGCCTACATAACTCCTATTTTTATGAGACTTATAACAGATTATATTTATTAAACCAAATATAATAATTATTTAAAGGGTTTTAAGGGATTATGTTGAATTTATAGATTATAGCTATTTTTTTACAGTTATAAAGGAGAAATTTATATGGATGTTTTTATTAATCAATTTTTAGATTATATTAAAAATGAAAAAGAACTATCTAAAAACACACAGGAATCTTATTTACGGGATATTAACCAATTTAATAATTATTTAAGTAAATATAGTTCCGTAGACTTAATAAATGTAAATAAAACGATTGTAATAACGTATTTAGTTTATTTACAGAAGAATGGGAGATCTACTTCTACTATTTCGCGAAATTTAGCTTCATTAAGGTCTCTTTATCAATATTTATTAAATAATGGTATAACTAATATAGATCCAACAAATAATCTTCATTCACCAAAACAAGAAAAAAAAGCACCTAATATACTAACTCTAAAAGAAGTTGATAAGTTACTATCAATACCTAAACCTAACAATTTTAAAGGAGCTCGAGATAAAGCAATGTTAGAGCTTTTATATGCAACGGGACTTAGGGTATCAGAAATAATATTATTAGATATAGATGATATCAAATTTAAGTTTAGCAATATCATACTAGAAGAAAACTCAGATATAAGAGTAATACCATTAGGGAGAACGGCTTTGAATTATTTAAAGATATATATTAATAAATACAGGAATGAAGTACTAAAAGACACTGAAGAGAAAGCTCTTTTTATAAACTATCAAGGAAAAAGATTGACAAGACAAGGGCTTTGGAAAATAATAAGGTATTATACTAATAAAACAAATATTAATAAAAAAATAACACCTAATACTTTAAGGGATTCTTTTGCAGTGCATCTTTTGCAGAATGGAGCAGATTTAAAATCTGTTCAAAAAATTTTAGGACATTCCGATATATCTACAACTCAGAAATACTTTTTTGCAGTAAATAATAAAAAACTAGAGGAAGTGTATAATAATACACACCCAAGAGCTTAGGGGGTTAATATGAATCTATTAGAAAAAATAAATGAAAGTGCAGACTATATACTATCTAAAGTTGAATTTAAACCAAGTATAGGAATAATACTCGGTTCTGGATTGGGAGATTTAGCTGAAAAAATAGAGAATTCTGAAGTAATTAAATATGATAATATACCTAATTTCCCTATATCGACTGTAGAAGGTCATAAAGGTAGATTAATATTAGGGGAATTGGAAAATAAAAAAGTTATTGCTATGCAAGGAAGATTTCATTTCTATGAAGGATATACACTAGAAGATGTTACTTTTCCAATTAGAGTTATGAAGGCTATGGGAATAGAAATTATTATAGTTACTAATGCTGCAGGAGGAGTAAATAAAGATTATAAAGCAGGAGATTTAATGCTTATTACAGATCATATTAATTTTACAGGTAGAAATCCTTTAATGGGGAAAAACATAGATGATTTAGGTCCTAGATTTTTAGATATGACATCTTCTTATGATAAACTCCTAATGGAGATTGCTAAAAACTCAGCTACATCTATAGATGTAGATTTAAAAGAAGGAGTTTATATGTGGTTTACAGGACCAACATATGAAACACCTTCAGAAGTTAGATTAGCAAGAACTTTAGGCGCAGATGCAGTTGGCATGTCAACGGTTCCTGAAGTAATTGTTGCAAGACATGGTGGAATGAAAGTTTTAGGGATTTCTTGTATAACAAATATGGCGGCAGGTATATTAGATAAACCTTTAAATCATGAAGAAGTTGTTGAAACATCTGAAAAAGTTAAAGGAACTTTTGAAAAATTAATAAGGAAAATAATTAAAAACATTTAGTATAGATTGAGGTGATAGTATGCCTATTAGAATGTATGACATAATTAAGAAGAAAAGAGATGGAAAGGAACTAACAAGAGAAGAAATTAATTTTTTTGTTGAGGGTTATATTGATAATAGAATACCGGATTATCAAGTATCCTCTCTTTTAATGGCTATATATTTTAATAAAATGAATAAGAGAGAAACTTTAGACTTAACTAAGGCTATGATAAATTCAGGAGAAACTGTTGATTTATCTCAAATCAATGGTATAAAAGTAGACAAACATAGTACAGGTGGAGTAGGCGATAAAACTACTATAGCATTAGGCCCTATGGTAGCAGCGTGTGGGGTTCCATTTGTTAAAATGTCAGGGAGAGGATTAGGCCACACTGGGGGTACTTTGGACAAGTTAGAATCAATAAAAGATTTTAAAGTGGAGTTAAGTAAAGAAGATTTTTTTAATATTTCTAATGAAATTAATATTGCTCTCTGTAGTCAAACAGCAAATATTACTCCAGCAGATAAAAAGCTTTATTCTTTAAGGGACGTAACTGCTACGGTAGAAAATATTTCATTAATAGCTAGTAGCATAATGAGTAAGAAATTAGCTATAGGATCAGATGCGATTATACTAGATGTAAAAGTTGGTAGTGGCGCTTTTATGAAGAATTTAGACAATGCTATTTTATTAGCAGAAGAAATGGTGGAGATAGGAACAGGCTTTGGAAGAGAAACTATAGCTTTAATTACCAACATGGATGAACCTTTAGGATATGCAATAGGAAATAGTTTAGAGATAAAAGAAGCAGTTGAAACTTTAAAAGGGAAAGGGCCAAAAGATTTTTATGAATTATGTTTATCTTTAGGGTCAAAGTTATTAGTTTTAGCTAAAAAATGTTCTAATGAGAAAGAAGCTAGAGAAATGTTAATACAAGCTGTTGAAACAGGAAGTGCTTATGAAAAATTATTAGAACTAGTGAAATATCAACATGGAGATATTAGATATATTGAAAATACAGAACTACTTCCTAAGGCAAAGTATATATTAGAGGTTAAAAGTGATAAAGAAGGATATATAAAAAGCATGAATGCTGAAGAAATTGGAAAATGTGCATTAATTTTAGGGGCAGGAAGAGAAATAAAAGAATCTGAAATAGATCTATCAGCAGGAATTGTATTGAATAAAAAAGTTGATGAAAGAGTTAGTAACGGTGATGTACTTGCATATATACATGGAAATGATAAAGAAAAGGTAGAAGAAGTAAAAGAAATGTTAAAAGATATTATAAAGATTGGTAAGAAGAATGAAACGTCAAAAAAGTTAATTTATGGAGAAATAACAAAGATAAAAACGAAGATTTATTAAAAGCTTCGTTTTTTATTTTTGTAAAAAATTAATTTGAATAACTTAATATTTAATAGGTTAATATAAGTATAAATATTTAAGATTGGAGGTAATAATATGAACTTTTTTAAAAAAAACAAAAAATATATTAGTTTTTGCCTAAGTGTATTAATATTTTTATTGCCAATAAGTAAGAGTTTTGCAGAAAGTAAACTTGATATAGATGCTAAGTCAGCTATACTTATAGATTCTTCTTCAGGAGAGATTATATATGAGAAAAAAGCTCATGAGAGACTTCATCCGGCTAGTATCACTAAGATAATGGTTTTGTTATTAACTATGGAATCTATTGAAAAAAACGAAATAAATCTTGAAGATGAGGTAACTATATCTGCTAATGCAGCAGGAATGGGTGGAAGCCAGGTTTATTTAGAGGAGGGAGAGGTTCAGAATGTAGAGGAACTTCTTACGGCTATCTGTTTGCGTTCAGCTAATGATGCAAGTGTAGCGATGGCGGAATATATATCAGGTAGCGAAGAATCTTTTATAAATAAGATGAATGAGAGAGCTAAAGAGCTAGGCATGAAAAATACATCTTTTAAAAATGCAACAGGACTTCCTGCAGAAAACCATTATACATCTGCTTATGATATAAGTATAATGGCAAGAGAACTTTTAAAATATACTAAAATTCACGAGTGGTTGACAGTCTGGATGAAAGAAATGAAAGTAGGAAAAGATAAAGAAATAGTTCAAGGATTAGTGAACACTAATAGACTTATAAAAGAATATGAAGGAGCTAATGGTATAAAAACAGGTTCTACTCAAGATGCAGGATTTTGTTTGGCAGCTTCAGCAGAGAGAGGAAACTTAAAGCTTATTTCAGTAGTATTAGGATGTGAAACCTCAAAGATAAGATTTGATGAAAGCAAAAAGCTTTTAGATTATGGATTTTCAAATTATGATTCTGTTACTATAGCTAGAAAAAATGATATTATAGATAAAGTATTGGTCCAAAAAGGGAATGTAGAAAAAGCAGATGTTGTTTTAGAAAAAGATGCATATATACTTTTACCCAAAGATTCTAAAGCGAAAGTAGAAAAAGAAATCATATTACCTAAATCTATTAATGCACCTGTAGATAAAGGTAAAAAAGTAGGAGAAATGATTTTAAGTGTTGATGGAAAAGAGATTCAGAAAATAAACTTATTGATTAATAATACAATAGATAAAGCAGGATTTAAAAATATGTTTAAGAAAAGTTTTAATAAACTTTTAACTCAATAGATATAATTAGCTAGATATATTGTATTTTTTTAGAATTAATTATACAATATATCTAGCTTTATTTTGAGGGTGGGTGTTATATATGGTTTTAGAAAAGTTAATTTCTCTACCAGGCCTGTTGATAGCCATAATATTTCATGAGTTAGCTCATGGATATACTGCTTATAAATTAGGAGATCCTACTGCAAAGGAATCAGGAAGACTGACAGTTAATCCATTAAAACACATTGATGTAGTAGGATTTTTATTTATGCTGATTTTTAGATTTGGGTGGGCTAAGCCTGTACCTATTAATCCAAGTTATTTTAAGAATAGAAAAAGAGATACTATATTAGTGTCATTAGCAGGTCCTCTGACAAATTTTATAATAGCTATAATATCTGCACTAATAATATCTGCTAATTTTATTGAAAATGCCATTATCATAGATATTTTAGTAATAACTTTGTGGTATAATATTATGTTAGGGGTGTTCAACTTATTACCTTTTCCTCCTTTAGACGGTTCAAAAATAATTGCAAGTATTCTTCCTGAAAAGTGGGAATATAAATTTTATAAATATGAAAGGTATTTCTATTTAATATTAGTTTTTTTAATTATAAGCGATACTATAGATAAAATACTAGGACCTTTAATAAATATGAGTCTAAATATTTTATTGAAAATAGTTACTTAAAGGAGTTTTTATATGAAATATAAAGTGGTTTTAAATACTTTTGAAGGGCCTTTAGACTTATTATTGCATTTAATAGAAAAAGCTAAAGTTGATATTTATGATATACCTATTAGTGAAATAACAGATCAATATATGGAATATTTGAACAAAGCTGAGGAAATTGATATGGAAATAACTAGTGAATTTTTAGTTATGGCCTCTACTTTATTAGAAATTAAATCTAAAATGTTATTACCTTCTGTTAAGGAAGATGATGAAGGAATTCAGATGGAAATGGAAGAAGTAGATCCTAGAATGGAATTGGTAAAAAGATTGGTTGAATATAAAAAATATAAAAAAGCAGCTGAAAAACTTAAAGCCTATGAGCAAAGACAAAATAAAATTTTTTATAAACCTAAGGAAGAAATTTCTCAATATATAATAGAAGATGTAGAAGAAGACACAATATTGGATGATATTGAACTAGGTCAATTAGCAGATATATTAAATAATATACTAAAGAAAAGAAAGATAAAAACAGAACCTATAGATATTAACGAGATACAAAGAGATGAAATTACTCTTGAAGAGTGTATGGAAGATTTAAAATTTAGATTAAAATTAGAAAGAAAAATTAATTTCAGTCAATTGTTTGATGAGGACACAACAAACTCAGAAATTATAATAACTTTTCTATCAATTTTAGAACTTGCCAAATTAAGGTATATTAGAATAAAACAAAAGAACAATTTTTCAGATATTGTTTTAATTAAAAAACCACTTGAAGGGGTGGCTAGTAATGGATAAAAAAGAAGTCAAATCAATTATTGAAGCACTTTTATTTATTTGGGGGGATCCTTTGTCTTTAAAAGATATTTCTTATGTTTTAGAAATAGATGAAAAAAAAACTAAAGAAATAATACATGAAATGATTGATGAGTTTAATTTTGAAAGAAGAGGAATTAAGATAATTCAAATAGAAAATAATTATCAATTAGGTACTAGAGCTGAACATTTTAAGTGGATAGAAAAGCTAAACATGCCAAAAACAAAGAAGAATTTATCTAATGCAGCTTTAGAAACATTGTCAATAATTGCTTATAGACAACCTATAACAAAAAGTGAAATAGAAGCTATTAGAGGTGTGAGATGTGATAAATCTTTAGATACTTTGCTGGAAAAAGAAATTATTGAGGAGAAAGGTAGGCTGGAAAAAACAGGAAGACCCATAATATATGGTACTACCAAACAATTTTTAAGATATTTTGGTTTAAAAAATTTAAATGAATTACCGCCATTGAATAATTTTAAAACCAATAATGAAAGAAAATAATACATTTTTGTGTTATTTTCTTTTTTTATGGAAATAATAGTTATTAGCCTTTTATATCATAATGAGGTGAATTTATGAATTGGTTTTTTATTGTTTTATTAATTATAGTAGCAATAATAATATTATTATTATTTTGGCCTTTATACATAGTTATTGACTTTAAGAAAAAAGAAAATAATAAATTTAATATCCACTTAATAGCATTAAAAGGACTAATTAAATATAAAATTTATAATGAAAAAAAAATGTTAAGACGTAAGAAACAAAACAAGGATGTTAAAAACAACAGATTACAAATAAAAAAGTACTTAGTATATTATGATCAATATAAAAAAGTAATTTCTTTTTTTTTGAGAAAGGGACATTTAAAGAAATTATATTGGGTAACTAGTGTGGGAACAGAAGATGCAGCTTTAACTGGTATATATACGGGAATTCTTTGGGCCATAAAAAACTCCATTATTTCTATTTTTATAAACAAAACAGAAGTTGATGAAATTTATATAGATGTACATCCAGATTTTAATGAAAAGAAATTTGAAATTATATTTAATTGTATAATTAAATGTAATTTGGTTTATATTATTATTGTAAGTTTATATGGATTTAGTATAAAAAAGGTGGTGAATAAAGATGCCAGAACATCCAATAGAAGGATTAATGAAAACTACAATGAATAGTATAAAGGAAATGGTAGATGTAAATACAATAGTTGGAGATCCTGTTCAATCACCAGATGGATTAGTTATTATACCTATTTCAAAGGTATCTTTCGGCTTTGCATCTGGTGGAACTGAATTTAACGATATGACTAGAAGAAACAAGAAAGATGATTATAGTACTGAAGAAAAGCAATTGCCTTTTGGAGGAGGAGCTGGGGCTGGAGTATCGATTCAACCAATAGCTTTCATGGTAGTAGGAAATGAACAGATAAAAATGTTACCAGTAGATGAAGGAAGTAATGCAATAAACAATGTTCTTGATTTAGCAGGAAAACTTGCTACTGATCTTATGAACAAAAATAACACTAATAGTGAAGTTAATAATATTGAAACTAGTTAAGAAGCAGAAAACATCTGCTTCTATTATTTAATATGAAAGAATAAAAAAACATATGATTGGAGGGTGAAATTTGAAATTTAAAACTGTTATTATATCTCTTATAATTTTATTTTTAATAAATTCCATATCATATAGTAGTCCTGAAATAGATGCAGAAAGTGGTCTACTTATAGATGTAAAATCTGGTAGGATACTTTATACTTTAAACCCTCATAAAAAGCTACCAATGGCTAGTACAACAAAGATAATGACAGCTTTAGTTGCATTAGAAAATGGAAAATTAGATGAAAAAATTAAAGTAAAGAAAAAATTTGTAGGAGTAGAAGGGTCAAGTATATATATATATGAAGGCGAAGAAATAAGCCTAAAAGATCTATTGTATGGTTTAATGCTTAGATCTGGTAATGATGCCGCTATGGTAATTGCAGATCATGTTGCTGGAGATACAGATAAGTTTATTGAATTAATGAATAGCAAAGCAAAAGAAATAGGAGCTTTGAATACAAACTTTACTAATCCTCATGGCTTAGAAGATGAAAACCACTATACAACTGCTCATGATTTAGGACTTATTACAAGAGAAGCATTAAAACATGATGTTTTTAAGGAAATAGTAAGTAGTAAATCATGGACAGCAGATAGAGATAAGAATAATTATTTCTATAATAAAAATAAAACTTTATGGCAATATGAAGGTGGTGATGGAGTTAAAACTGGGTATACAAAACGAGCTGGAAGATGTTTAGTTTCAAGTGCTACTAAAAATGGTATGCAATTGGTTTCTGTAGTTTTAAACGATGGAAATTGGTTTAACGATTGTTATGAATTATTAGATTATGGCTTTGATAATTATAAGCCTTATTTTTTGTATGATGAAGGACAATTTATAAAGAATATAAAAGTAGAAGATGGTAGTAAAGAATATTTGCCAGTAGTTACAAATACATCTTGTATTTTGCCACTTAAGGAGAAAGAAAAAGAAAACATTAAAATAACTATAGATTTACCTAAAAAAATAACCCCTCCTATAAAAGAAGGAAAGGTACTTGGAAAGATATCTGTATATTTAGATGGAGAACTAATATATACGAGTAATTTAGTTTCAAAAGAAGAGATAAAGGAATTAAATTTCTTTACAAAGCTAAAAAAGAGCCTATAGGCTCTTTTTTATTGCATTAAAATAGTAACAAAATATCTTTAAATTAATATTTTATTAATAAGTGATGAAAGAGGGGGAGGTTTTATGGCTAATCTTTTCAAATGTATAGATGCAGGAACAAAATATTGTCCTTGTATTCTGGCAGAGACTATGGATTGTGTGTCTTGTTCGCAATTACAAGGAAGAGAATTTTGTGATTGTGAATGGAATGGATTGTGTATTTTGAATGAGTATTATATGAACAATAAAAAAGCAAAAAAAAATAGGATGAATTATAAAGGGGTTTTAGTTAAGAAGAAAAAAATAGCTGACAAATTATATTTGTTAAAAATTGAAACGGATAAAGATCTTGTACAAGAATTAAATAGATCAGGTTCTTATGTATTTATAAGAGGGGAAGGAGAAGAAAGTCATTTTGATGTACCTATGTCTATACTAGATACTGAAGAAAATAAGTATATAAGAATATTATATAAGCTTAGAGGATGTAAGACAAAAACTTTGAACAATAGTAGTGAATATATAATAAGGGGACCTTATTGGAATGGTGTATTAGGGATTAAATATTTAAAAGAAATTAAAAATTCTAATTGTCTAGTAATAGCAAAAGGTATGGGGCAAGCATCTGTAGGTTTAGTAATTAAGGAGATGCTTAGAAATAACAATAAAGTGATATTTATTTTGGATAAAGGTGATTTAGATAAAGTTTATATAGACAATAAAAGAATAAAGATATTGAAATGTGATATAGATCATGAAAAAGAAAAAATTTTAAAGTTAATTGAAGAAAAAAATATAAAATTATTATTTAGTGCTGGTTCAGACTTATTACATGAATCAGTACATGAAATGCTGAAATATGCTAACAAAGATATTAAACTTATGACAACAAACAATTCTAAACTCTGTTGTGGTGAAGGTATATGTGGTTCTTGCACCAACAGGACTAAAGAAGGACAAAGAGTAAAGCTTTGTAAAGGGAAGGTTAATCAAAAAATATTTTATTGATAGAGGTGATTTAATTGGATACTGTAGTTATAATAGGTGGGGGATGGGCAGGATGTGCAGCAAGTATATCTGCTAGAAAAGCAGGAGCAAAAGTAGTTTTAATAGAGAGAACAGACATGCTTCTTGGATTGGGAAATGTTGGAGGAATAATGAGAAACAATGGTAGATTTACTGCTACAGAGGAAAATATATACTTAGGAGCAAATGAATTATTCGAAATAACAGATAAACTATCAAGACATAAAAATATAGAGTTTCCAGGTCACAAACATGGAAGTCTTTATGATGTAACAAAAGTTGAGCCGGAAGTAAAGAAACTTTTGGATTCTTTAGATATAGAAGTTATTACTAGAAAAAGGGTTGTAGATGTTATAATGGATAAGAACACTATTAAAAGTATAATACTTGATGATGAGAGTATTATTGATGGAGATGCATTTATAGATACTACAGGTTCAACAGGGCCTATGGGAAATTGTCTCAAATATGGCAATGGATGTTCTATGTGTATACTTAGATGTCCTACTTTTGGACCTAGAATAAGTATTAGCCAAAAAGCAGGAGTTAAAGATCTAATAGGGAAAAAAAGTGATGGTAGTTGTGGAGCTTTTAGTGGTTCTTGTAAATTGAATAAAGACTCACTAAGTAAAAATATTAAAAAAGAATTAAATGAAAAGGGAGTAGTCATAGTTCCAGTACCTATAGAAAGAATAGATATGAGCAAATTATCTAAAAAAGTATGCCAACAGTATGCCTTAAAAGAATATGCAGAGAATTTAATTTTATTAGATACTGGTCATGCTAAACTTATGACATCTTTTTATCCGCTAGAGGATTTAAGAAAAATTAAAGGGTTTGAGAATGCTCGGTATGAAGATCCTTATTCTGGCGGGGTAGGAAATTCTGTAAGATACTTATCTATGGCACCTAGAGACAATACTATGAAAGTAATAGGGGTAGACAATCTATTTTGTGGAGGAGAAAAGTCGGGTTTATTTGTAGGGCATACTGAAGCAATCTCAACGGGAAGTTTAGCAGGACATAATAGTGTTAGATTTATTAAAGAAAATAAACTTTTAGAAATCCCTAGAAGTATAGCTGTAGGAGATATTATTGCATATGCCAATGAAATGATTAGGGATAAAGAAGGCCTTACAAAAAGATATACTTTTGCTGGGGACAATTATTTTGAAAGAATGAAAAGATTGAGTTTATATACTACTGATAAAGAGATAATAAGAAAAAGAATAGAAGATAGTGGATTACTTAATATTTATGATAGATCTTTTATTTAAATTTGAAAATATACAATAAAGTATTAGAATATAGATAGGCTTTAGATAAGAAAGGAGTTTAAAATGAGATTACAAAAGTACATGGCTCTTTGTGGTATAGCTTCAAGGAGAAAATCAGAGGAAATTATTTTGGAGGGAAGAGTAAAGGTAAATGGGAAAGTTATAAATGAATTAGGAGTGAAGATACAGCCAGGGAGAGATATAGTAATTGTTGATGGTAAAGATATTAAAATGGAAGAGAAAAAAGTGTATATAATGCTAAATAAACCTATTGGATATGTAACTACTGTTAAAGATGAGTTTAATAGAAATAAGGTTATAGATTTAATTGATGGAGTTGAAGAAAGAATATATCCAGTGGGAAGATTAGATTATGATACATCTGGATTGTTGCTTTTAACAAATGATGGAGAAATAACTTATAAATTAACCCATCCAAGTAATGAAGTTAAAAAAACATATATTGGAAAAGTTAGAGGGGCTCCTACTGAAGCGGAACTTGAAAAGTTTAGAAATGGATTGAAGATTGATAATTATATTACCACAAAGGCAGAAATTAAGATTCTAAAAAAGAGTAAAGGCTGCTCATTATTAGTTATGGAAATACATGAAGGAAGAAACAGGCAGATAAGAAAGATGTGTGCTGCTATAAATCATCCTATAATTAAATTAAAAAGGGTAGCTATTGGTAAGCTGAAATTAGGGGATTTAAAATTAGGAGACTGGAGATATTTAAAAAACAAAGAAGTAGAATATTTAAAAAAACTTTAATATTTTAACTTCGGTAAATATTTAAAACCGAAGTTAAAATATTAAACATTTTTCATAATTATGATTTTGTATTTAAAAGCATCTTATTTCTAATATAATGAAAATAGACAAAACTATATTTTTTAAAAAAATACTATATATAATATGGAGTTGACATTAAATGGGTTATAGATATTTTATAAATGCTGTAGAGTTGGCAAAAAAAATAATGAAAGATACTATTTTACCAGGAGATATTGCCATAGATTGCACTGTAGGAAAAGGGAATGATACTCTATTATTAGCTAAATTAGTAGGACCTTTGGGTAAGGTTTATGGGTTTGATATTCAATTAAATGCCTTAGATTATACTAAAGGGAAGCTTAAAGAAGAAAATTTAATAGATAGGGTTAAACTTATTTACGATGGTCATGAAAATGTTTTGAATTACATAGAAGATAAAAAAGTTAAACTTGTAATATTTAATTTAGGTTACTTACCAACAGGAGATCATAATGTTGTTACAAAGCCTAAAACAACTATTAAGGGAATAAAGGGTTCTTTAAAGTTATTGTGCAAGAATGGTATTCTTCTTATAGCTAGTTATATAGGCCATAATGGAGGTTTAGAAGAAAAAGAAAGAATAGAAGAATTTTTAAATAATCTTGACCAAAAAACTTACAGTGTTTTAAAGTTTCAATTTGTCAACCAGATTAACAATCCGCCAATACTATATGGCGTAGAAAAACTTTAAATAGGAGGGGTAAAGTTGTCAGGTGTAAAAATAACAGAAACTATATTAAGAGATGCTCATCAATCATTGATAGCTACTAGAATGAAAACAGAAGAAATGCTGCCTATTCTTGAAAAATTGGATCAAGTTGGATATTATTCTTTAGAAGTATGGGGTGGGGCTACTTTTGATTCTTGCTTGAGATTTTTAAAAGAAGATCCATGGGAACGACTTAGAGTTTTAAGAAAAAACTTTAAAAATACTAAACTACAAATGTTACTCAGAGGTCAAAATTTGTTGGGGTACAAGCATTATTCTGATGATGTTGTAGAAGAGTTTGTAAAAAAGTCTATAGGAAACGGTATAGATATAATAAGAATATTTGATGCATTAAATGACACTAGAAATTTAAGAACTGCTGTAGAAACAACTAAGAAATCAGGAGGACATGCTCAAACAGCAATATCTTATACAGTAAGTCCAGTTCACAATATTGATTATTATGTAAACTTAGCTATAGAAATGGAAAATATGGGGGCTGATTCAATATGTATAAAGGATATGTCTGGCATATTACTTCCATATGTTGCAGAGAAATTGATTAAACAGATAAAAGAAGAGATTCTCATACCTGTGCAAGTTCATTCACACTTCACTAGTGGAATAGCAAATCAAACCTATATGAAATCAATAGAAGCTGGTGCAGATATAATAGATACTGCAATTTCTCCATTTGGAATGGGTACAAGCCAACCTGCAACTGAACCTATGGTAGCTTCTTTAAAAAATTCTCCTTATGATCCGGGATTAGATATGGATCTATTATTAGAAATCTCCGAGTATTTTAAAGATATAAAAGAAAAATATATAAATGATGGAGTATTAGATCCTAAAGTGCTTGAAGTAAATGTGAAGACTTTGAAATATCAAGTGCCAGGAGGAATGTTGTCTAATTTAGTATCTCAATTAAAAGCTCAAGGTGCTTTAGATAGATTTGAAGATGTTTTGGAAGAAGTTCCAAGGGTGAGAGAAGATTTAGGTTATCCTCCATTAGTGACCCCTATGAGTCAAATGGTAGGGACTCAATCTGTATTTAATGTTGTTTTAGGTGAGAGATATAAAATGATACCTAAAGAAGTTAAAAACTATGTTAAAGGATTGTATGGAAAACCTACTGTTCCCATAAAAGATCATATTAAAAAAATAATAATTGGAAATGAAAAAGTTTTTACAGGACGTCCTGCAGATTTATTGGAACCTGAATTAGATGCTTTAAAAGAAAATATTAAAGAGTACATAGAACAAGATGAAGATGTATTATCTTATGCACTATTTCCTCAAGTTGCATTAGATTATTTTAAGTATAGAGAAGCTAAAAAATATAAAATAGATACAAATTTATTGAATGAAGAGTTTAAAACTTATCCTATATAAAGAATTAAAAAGCCCATATGGGCTTTTTAATTCTTTATAACAATAAAACATTATTACATGAAGTAAAACTTGCAAAACAATAATAAAAAGTAATAAAAATGAAATAAATCTTGCAAATATTTATTCAATTTGTTATTATTTAAGTAAAGAAATATTTATGATAAGGGGGAAAGTAATGTGCCTGAGAAAACGTTTAAAATGCTACAAATAAATGAAAAGTGGTGTAAGGGTTGTGGTATATGTGTAGCATTTTGTCCTAAAGATGTTCTTGATATCAAAAGTGGAAAAGTAATAATCAAAGATATAGATGCATGTATTAAATGTGGTCAATGTGAGTTAAGATGTCCAGATTATGCTATTTATTTAGGAGGTGAAGATAATGAAAAATAAAACTGTAAAATTGATGCAAGGGAATGAAGCATGTGTAGAAGGAGCTCTTGCAGCAGGTATGAGATTTTATGCAGGATATCCTATAACTCCATCTACAGAAATAGCTGAAATTTCTGCAGCTAAACTTCCTAGAATTGGTGGAAAGTTTATTCAAATGGAAGATGAAATAGCAAGTATGGGAGCAGTAATAGGTGCTTCTTTAACTGGATTAAAATCTATGACTGCAACTAGTGGACCAGGTTTTTCATTAAAACAAGAAAATATAGGATATGCTGCAATGGCAGAAATCCCCTGTGTTATAGCAGATGTTCAAAGAGGAGGACCTAGTACTGGACTTCCTACGTCACCTGCCCAAGGAGATGTAATGCAAGCTAAATGGGGAACCCATGGAGATCATCCAATGATAGCTTTAAGTCCATCTTCTGTTAAAGAAACTTATGAAGTTACTATTAAAGCTTTCAATTTAGCAGAAAAGTATAGAACTCCAGTTATAATATTAATGGATGAAGTAATTGCTCATATGAGAGAAAAAATAGAAATACCTGATAAAGATGAATTGGAAATAATCAATAGGACAAAACCTGAAAATAACTTTGAAAACTATAATCCTTATGAAGTCAAAGAAGGGGAGCTGGTTCCTCCAATGGCAAGTTTTGGTGAGGGTTATAAATTTCATATAACTGGATTAGTTCATGATAAAACAGGTTTTCCAACTAATAAATCAGATGTAGCAGAAGATTTAATAAATAGACTAGTTAAAAAGGTGGAAAAAAATACTGAAGATATAGTAGAATATGAAGAATATTTTTTAGAAGATGCAGATATAGCGATATTAGCCTATGGTGGAACTGCTAGAGCAGTTAAAAGTGCTATAGATATGGCGAGAGAAGAAAATATGAAAGTTGGAATGTTCAGACCTATTACAATTTGGCCTTCTCCTGAAGAACAAATTCGTAAACTAGCTGAAAAGGTTAGAAAAATAATAGTAATAGAAATGAATTTAGGTCAATATTATCTTGAAGTTGATAGAATTGCTAATAAATTAACAGAAGTACATAAATATGGTAGAGTTAATGGAGAATTGATAACTCCTGATGAAATTATATCATATATTAAGGAGGTTTAGAAATTGCCTAGTCAATTAATAAATAATTATTTTAGAACTAATAGTTTACCACATATATGGTGTCCGGGTTGTGGAAATGGCATAGTTACACGTTCAATTGTTGAAGCAATAGATAATTTAAATTTGGATAGAGATAAAGTTTGTATTGTTTCTGGAATAGGTTGTTCATCAAGAGCTTCAGGTTATCTGGATTTTAATACATTGCATACAACTCATGGAAGAGCTCTAACATTTGCTACTGGAATAAAGATGGCTAAGCCTGGTTTAGAAGTTATAGTGATTACTGGAGATGGAGATTGTTCCGCAATTGGAGGAAACCATTTAATACATGCTTCAAGAAGAAATATAAATATTACTACTATAGTTTATAATAATAATATATATGGAATGACGGGAGGACAATACTCTCCTACAACTCCTAAAGGAGATAAGGGCACTACAGCACCTTATGGAAGTATTGACACTGATTTTGATCTTTGCAATTTAACTGCTGGAGCTGGTGCAACTTATGTAGGAAGAGCTACGGTATTTAATCCAAAACTAATTGTGAAATTAATAGAAAATGGTATAAAGAATAAAGGATTTTCTTTTATAGAAGCTGTAACAACATGCCCAACTTATTATGGAAGGAAAAATAAGAAAGGCAGTGCTGTAGATATGATGAGATACTTAAAAGATAATTCTATTAATATAGAGACAGCTAAAAAATTAGAAGATAATAAATTAAAGGATAAAATTATAGTTGGAGAATTATATAAAAACATTAGACCTGAATATACAGATGAATATAATAAAATAGTAGATTCTTTTTAAAAGGAGGGTAATTTCATGGTGCAAAAAGAATTAAGATTAAGTGGTTCAGGAGGACAAGGATTAATATTGGCAGGTATTATTCTAGCAGAGGCAGCCCTTTTAGATGAAAAAAATGTGGTTCAATCCCAATCCTACGGTCCAGAAGCTAGAGGTGGAGCAAGTAAAGCAGAAGTCATTATTAGTGAGAAAGAAATAAATTATCCTAAGGTAAGAAATTGCGATGTTTTATTAGCATTGACTCAAGTTGCTTGTGATAAATATATAGATTCTTTAAAAGAAGGTGGATCATTAATTTTAGATAGTAGTGTAAAAAATAAGCCTGATAGGAAAGATATAGATATTTATAATGTGCCAATATTAGAGACTGCAGAAAAAAAACTGCATAAACCAATGGTTGCAAATATGATAGCATTAGGAAGTTTAAATGGACTTATTAGAATTGTAAGCGATAATTCACTAGAGAAGGCTGTATTAAATAGGGTTCCAAAAGGTACTGAAACAATAAATAAAACTGCATTGAAAGAAGGTTTAAATCTAATAAGAAAATATAAGGGAGAATATTATGAAAGACAATACAGATCTAATGAAATTAATGCAACAGAACTTTGCCAGGCTAAGTAAGGGGCAAAAACTAATTGCTGAATATATTATGGAGAATTATGATAAAGCAGCTTTCATGACAGCAGCAAAACTAGGTGAAACAGTAGGAGTAAGTGAATCAACTGTAGTAAGATTTGCAGATACTTTAGGTTATAATGGGTATAGAGAATTGCAAAATGAATTACAAGAGGTTATTAAAAATAAATTGACTACAGTCCAAAGAATATCTTTGGTTGATGACTATTCCAATAAAGAAAATTTATTGAAAAAAGTTTTTAAGAAGGATATGTCTAATATAAATAAAACTATAGATGAAATTGATTATGAAATTTTTCAAGAGGCAGTAAATGAAATTTTAAATAGTGAAAAAGTGTATGTACTAGGATTAAGGAGTTCATCTTTTTTAGCAGGTTATTTAGGATTCTATTTAAATTTTATATTAGAAAATGTAACTGTTGTAACTGCAGGACCTAGCGATATTTTTGAACAATTATTAAAAGTTACTAACAAAGATATAGTTATTGGAATTAGTTATCCTAGATATTCAACTAGAACCTTAGAGGCTTTGAACTATGTTAAAGAAAAAGGTTGTAAAGTTGTAGGAATAACAGATAGTTTGATTTCACCTGCTGCTCAAATATCTGATATAACACTTCTTGCTAGCAGCAATATGGTTTCTTTTGTTGATTCATTAGTAGCGCCAATGAGTTTGATAAACGCATTGGTAATTGCAATTGGAATGGAAAAGAAAGATGATATAACTAGGTATTTTGGAAGTTTGGAAGATATTTGGAAAAAACATAGTGTATATAATTTTAGCAATAAAAATAAGGGAAATATAAAAAACAGATAGAGTAGGTAAAAAATTTAACTCTATCTGTTTTTTATATTTAATATCATAATAAATCTTATCATAATTGATAAATTAACATTATCTAAATTTCTAAAAATATATTATAATAATAGTATCATATTAAAAAGGAGAATATAAAATGAGAAAACTATATTTAGTAAGACATGGTGAATCCGAATGGAATATTTTAAAAAAAGTTCAAGGCCAGAAAGATGTTAATTTGACTAAAAAAGGGGAAAAGCAGGCTGAAAAAATTGCAAATAGATTAGATAGTGAAAATATAGATATAATATATTCTAGTGATTTAAAAAGAGCATTTGAAACTGCGAAAACAATAGGAAATAAACTGAAATTAGATGTGAACCTTGATAAAAGTTTTAGGGAAATTAATTTTGGAATTTGGGAAGGTATTCCAACAAAAGAGCTTTCTGATAAATACTGTGAAGAACATCTTTTATGGATGAAAGAACCTCATAAATTAAAACTAGAAGGAGCAGAAACTTTAGGAGAACTACAAAATAGAACCATTAAAGGAATTAATAGAATCTCCAAACTAAATCCGAGCAAAAACATTTTAATAGTATCTCATAGTGCTGCAATTAAAACTATTATCTTAGGATTATTAGATATGGATATTAGATATTATAGTAAAATGTCTTTAAATAATGTTAGTTTAAGTATTATTGAATTTAGGGATTATAATAATGTATTAAAATTATTTAATGATACTTGTCACCTTAGGGAGGAAAAGTAATGGAAGAAAAGATAGCGGTAATAGGCGGAGGTCCATCTGGAATGGTGGCTGCTGGATTCGCAAGTTCAAAGCATAAAAATGTGAAATTATTTGAGAAAAATAATAAACTAGGCAAAAAACTTTTCATAACAGGAAAAGGACGTTGTAATATTACAAATAATATGGATATAGAAAATTTTTTAGATAATGTCACAACTAATAAGGACTTTTTATACAGTGCATTGTACAGCTTTACTAATACAGATATATTATCACTCTTATCTAATTATAATCTTAAAACCAAAGCTGAAAGAGGAGGTAGGGTATTTCCAGTATCAAATAAATCGAGTGATGTTATAAAAGCTTTTAAAAAATTTTTAATAGAAAAAAATGTAAATGTAATTTTAAATAAGGAAGTCAATAAAATTATATGCAAAAACAGTTTTTTTGTATTAGAATTTAAAGATGGTTCTAATGAAAAGTTTGATAAAGTAATAGTTGCAACAGGAGGTAAGTCTTATCCTGTAACTGGTTCTACTGGGGATGGGTATAGGTTTGCAAAACACTTAGGACATTCAATTATAGATTTAAAACCTGCATTGGTACCTTGTGAGGTTCGAGAGAATTGGGTTAAAGATATACAGGGTTTAACTTTAAAAAATGTTAGCATTTCTGCTTTTATTGATAATAGAAAAGTTTATGAAAATTTTGGAGAAATGCTATTTACTCATTTTGGAATAACAGGACCAATAGTTTTAACTATGAGCAATATAATAAATAAATATGTAGAACAAAAAAGAAAAATAAACTTTTTTATAGATTTAAAACCTGCTCTTTCATTAGAAAAACTTGATAATCGCATTTTAAGAGATTTTGATAAATATAATAATAAGCAAGTTAAAAATGGATTAAAGGATCTATTGCCTCAAAATCTCATACCAATTGTATTAAAACTATCAGGTATTGCTGAAGAAAAAAGCATTAATCAAATAACTAAAGAAGAAAGAAATAGGCTTACAAAAACTATTAAAAATATGAAACTAAGTTTTTTAAAATTTAGGCCATTAGATGAGGCCATTGTTACATCTGGAGGAGTTTCTACTCTAGAAATAGATCCTTCCACTATGGAATCTAAACTAGTTTCCGGATTGTTTTTTGCAGGTGAAGTTATTGATGTAGAAGCATTAACAGGAGGATATAATTTGCAAATTGCATATTCAACTGGTTATTTAGCAGGCATTAACTGTTAGTATAATATCTAATTTTATATCTATACATTATTTATATATATATTACATAAACTTATAATATATAAATTAATGTATAGGAGGCTACTATGGATAACCTATTTAAAAAGATTGAATTATTTATTCTAACTTTAGCTATAATGAGTTTAATATTTTTAGTATGTATACAATTTATAAATATAAAAGATGACAATATAATAAATACAACTAAATTTAATGATGGTATCAAATATGTTTCATTAAATGATATAAAAGAAATGGATAGTGGTATTTTAGTATTAAAGCTTATAGATAATAAACAAGAAGACATTAAAGTGTTAATAAATGGAGAAGAAGTAAGTGATTTTTCCAAAAAAGATGAAATTGAAATAAGTGTTTCAAATAAAGATTTAGTTGAAATAGATGGAACAAGGTATATAGAAAAAAACACAATAAAAGTAATTGGTGTCAGTAAAAACATTGAAAGCCCCAAACTAAATACAACTGTGTCTACATCTCAAAGCATAGAAATATTAGGTAAAGTAAAATTAAAATAGCTTGAGAGATTGATATTTTTAATATATAATAAAAAAAGGATAGTGGTATAAATGAGTGTTATTGCTATAAGAGGTGCGATAACTGTAGAAAATAATGATTCTGAAGATATAATGATAAATACAGTAATTTTATTAAAGGAAATAGAGAAGAGAAATCATTTAAATAAAGATAAAGTAATTAGTATTTTATTTTCTTCTACTAGTGATTTAAATAAGGAGTATCCTGCAAAAGCTGCAAGAAATATTGGATATAAAGATTCTGCATTGATGTGTTTTAATGAAATGGAAGTTGAAGGAAGTTTAAAAAAATGTATAAGAGTGATGTTATTATATAGTTCTAATATAGATCAAAAAGACGTAAAACATGTTTATTTGAAAGGAGCAAAATCTTTAAGACCTGATTTGAATAAATAAAGAGCAGCAAAACCACCAAATGGTGGTTATAGTTTTACATAAGGAGGATTTAAACTATGGATAATAAATGTGACAATATTTCTATTGCTATAGATGGACCAGCGGGAGCAGGGAAAAGTACAATATCTAAATTGGTTGCTAAAAAACTAAATATAGAATATGTTGATACGGGAGCAATATATAGAGCTTTTACTTTAAAATTATTAGAAGAAAAAATAGATTTAACTGATGAATTTAAAGTTTTAAAAGAGTTGAAAAATACTTCTATAAATTTTATGGATGGACATATTTATTTAGATTCCAAAATTGTAGACAAGCAGATTAGGGATAATATTGTTAGTCAAAATGTATCAAATATAGCAAAGATCAAAGAAGTAAGGGAAGAAATGATAAAATTACAGAGAAAAATTTCTGAAGGTAAAAACATTATAATGGATGGCAGAGATATAGGTACTGTAGTATTACCAAATGCAAAATTTAAGTTTTTTATTATTGCTTCTGTTGAAGAAAGGGCTAAAAGAAGATATAAAGATTTAATTAAAAAAGAAGAAAAAAATATTTCTTTGGAACAAGTTAAGAAAGAAATAGAAAAACGTGATAAAATAGATAGCACTAGAGCTATTGCCCCCCTAAAAAAATCTGTAGATGCTATTGAAATAGATACAACTAATAAATCAGTAAATGAATGCGTTAAATTAATAGTTGATATAGTTGAAGGGAGGTAAGAAATGCCATTTTTTTATAGACTTTGTTATTTTATTGGTAATATTATTTTTAGAATTATATTTAGATTTAAAGTAACGGGAAAACATAATATTCCTAAAGAAGGAAAAGTTATTTTATGTTCTAACCATATTAGTGATCTGGATCCTCTAATATTAGGTTTAGTTATTCCTAGAAATATACGATTTATGGCTAAAAAAGAGTTATTTGAAAATAAATTTCTTGGTGGACTAGTAAATGGTTTGGGTGCTTTTCCAGTAGATAGAAAATCAGCAGATTTGTCTGCGATTAGAAACTCTCTAAGTGTTCTAAAAAATGGCGAAGTACTAGGAATATTTCCTGAAGGAACAAGAGTAAATGAAGAAAATATCGAAAATGCTAAACCTGGCATTGCTTTAATAAGTATAAAAGCTAAAGCACCGGTGATTCCCATATATATTGAATCTAAATATAAACCTTTTAGCAAAATCAAAATAAATATAGGTGAACCTATATATTTTAATGAATATTATGGAAAAAAACTTAAAACAGAAGATTATAGAGTTCTTAGTCAAGAAATAATGAAATCAATTTACTCTTTAAAATAATTATTTTAGGAGGATATAGAATTGAAAATTATTATAGCCGATAATGCAGGGTTTTGTTTTGGTGTAAAAAGAGCTATGGAGATGAGTATGGAGATATTGAATAAAAACAATGGTTCTATTCATTCTTTAGGACCCCTTATACACAATAGACAAGCGGTTGATAAACTAAATAAGTTAGGCCTTAAAGTAGCTAATTCAATTGATGAGATAAAAAATGGTAAAGTTATTGTAAGATCCCATGGGATTCCTTATGAAATATATGAAAAAATCAGTAAAAGGGATTTAGAATTAATTGACTGTACATGTCCTTATGTTAAAAGTATTCATAAAAAAGTAAATGAATATTGGAAAAAGGGTTATAAGATTGCTATTATTGGAGATAAAGATCATCCGGAAGTTATAGGTATAAATGGATGGTGTAATAATGAAGGTATAGTTATTAATGCTGAGGATGAAGCAAAAAACTTACCTAATTTAAATAAAATATGTATAGTTTCTCAAACAACAAATACTTTGGATAAATTCAATACATTATCAAAAATAGTTTCACAGAAATCGAGTAATGTAGAGATATTTAATACTATATGCAACGCTACTAATTTAAGACAAAGTTCTTGCAAAGAAGTTGCAAAAAAAGTTGAAGCAATGATCGTAATTGGTGGATATCATAGTTCAAATACAAATAAATTAGTAGAAATCAGCAAAAAATACTGTCAAAATGTATACCATATTGAAACGGTTAATAATTTATCTTTTAAAGAACTTTCAAAATATGAAACAATAGGATTAACAGCAGGTGCTTCAACACCTGATTGGATTATTAAGGAGGTAATTAAAAAAATGGAAAATATAAATAACGATGAAATGATGAAAGCCATAGAGAATTCAATGGTTTATTTACAACGCGGAAGTATTGTTAAGGGAAATGTTATTCTTGTTACAGACAATGAAGTAATGGTGAATGTAGGCTATAAATCTGATGGTATTATAGAAAGAACAGAGCTTTCAAGTGACCCTAATATCTCTCCTAAAGAGCTTTTTAAAGAAGGAGATGAAATTGACGTGTATGTAATTAAATTAGATGATGGCGAAGGAAATGTTGTATTATCAAGTAAAAGAGTAGAAAATGTTAAAAATTGGGATGAAGTTGAAAAAATCTATGAAAACCAAGAAAAAGTAGAATGTAAAGCTATAGAAGTAGTTAAAGGTGGTGTTATAGCATTAGTTAATGGATTAAGAGGCTTTATACCTGCTTCCTTATTATCTGTAAATTATGTTAGGAATTTAGAGGAATATAAAGGAAAAACTCTTTTAGTAAAGATAATAGATTTTAATAGAAATAAAAATAAAATAATTCTATCTAGAAAAGAAATAGAAAAAGAAGAAATAGACGAAATAAAAAATAAAGTATGGGATAGTCTTGAAATAGGGAAAGTTATAGAAGGGGAAGTAAAACGAATTACAAACTTTGGAGCTTTTGTAGATATAGGTGGTATTGATGGCTTAGTTCATATTTCAGATTTGTCTTGGAATAAGATTAAACATCCTTCCGAAGTAGTAAGTGAAGGAGAAAAAATTAAAGTTGAAATTTTAGATTTCAATAAAGAAAATGATAGGATTTCTTTAGGTTTAAAACAAATTTTACCTAAACCTTGGGATCTATTTATAGATAATTGTAAAGTTGGAGATATTGTTGAAGGTAAGATTGTCAATTTATTAGATTTTGGTGCATTTGTAAGATTAGATTCAGGCGTAGATGGTTTAGTTCATATCTCTCAAATTTCTAATGAACATGTAAACAGACCTTCTGACAAATTAAAAATTGGAGAAAAAGTTAAAGTTAAAATTATGGACATAGATGAAGAAAAAGAACGTATTAGCCTTAGCATTAAAGAAGTGTTGGAAGAAGATAAAGAAGAATACATTATAGAAAATAAAGAAATTGATAGTACAATAGAGGAAAGAATAAAAAATAAATAAAAAGTTTGGGGAAAATGTATAAAAAAAATTAATTTGTCAAAGATATTAAATGACCTCACAAAATACATCAAGACCCCCTTTACATTAATCTGTGGCTTTTATTTGCCACAGTTCTTTTTTATTGCTAAAATATTAAATATACACAATACTGGAAAGGGGTTTATCTATGGATAAATATGAAATATTTAAACAAGAAGTAGAGAAATTAATAGGCATTAATTTAAATTTATATAAGGAAAAGCAAATGAAAAGAAGAATAACCTCTTTGCTTACTAGAAATGATTTTAAAGATTTTGATGATTATTTAACAGGATTAAAAAAAGACGAAAATTTATTAAATGAATTTGTAAATTATCTAACTATAAATGTTTCAGAATTTTATAGAAATCCAAATCAATGGAAAGTTTTAGAGGAAGATATTCTTCCAACTTTTATAAAAAAATGGGACAACCCTCCTAGAATATGGAGTAGTGCTTGTTCTACAGGAGAAGAACCATATTCAATAGTAATGTTATTGAGCAAGTTTTTTGATTTAAAAGATATAAATGTTTTAGCAACAGATATAGACTTAGAAGCCATAAATAAAGCTAAAATCGGTATCTATAATGAAAAATCATTAGAAAATCTACCTAAAGAATTTAAAATAAAATATTTTTCTCCTTTGAAAAATGCATATAAAATTAAAGATGAAATAAAACAATGTGTAACATTTAAAAGAATAGATTTATTAAAAGATTCCTTTGCTAAAAATATAGACTTAATTATGTGTAGAAATGTAATGATATATTTTACTGAAACTGGGAAGGAGTTGTTATATAAAAAGTTTCATAATAGCCTATCAGATAAAGGCATATTGTTTGTTGGTAGCACTGAACAAATAATATTACCTAATAAGCATAATTTTGAACCTGTTAAAACCTTTTTTTATAAAAAAATTAGGGAGTCTAATTAATTTAAATTGTGATATAATATTATCAAAAAGGGGGTATGCTTAATGAATTCAAAAGAATTTCTTGAAATTTTATCTAATTCTAGTGGGGTTTCTGGTTATGAATACAGAATTAAAGATAAAATTATTTCCGAGTTCAATAAATATTCTGATGAAATAAAAACTGATAACCTTGGTAATGTGATAGCTGTAAAAAAAGGCAATTTAAACAAAAATAAAGATAGAATTAAAATAATGCTTGCAGCACATATGGATGAAATTGGTTTAGTAATTACGGCTATTGAAGAAGATGGTTTTTTAAGATTTGCAACAATTGGAGGAATAGATCCTAGAACCCTTTTAGGACAAGAAGTCTTAGTCCATGGAAAAAAAGACTTATTTGGTATAATAGGTGCAAAACCTCCACATTTACAAGAAGAATCCGAAAGAAATAATCCAGTTAAATTAGAAGATATGTATATCGATTTAGGTTTGAAAAAAGAAGATATTCTGGATCTTATAAAAATAGGAGATAGTATCACTATCAAAAGAAATTTAATTAAATTACAAGGTAATAGAGTAGCAGGTAAAGCTTTAGATGATAGAGCTGGAATAGTTACATTATATGAATGCATTAAAAAATTACATAAACTTAACCATTACTCTGATATATATTTTGTCTCTACTGTTCAAGAAGAAGTAGGTTGTAGAGGAGCTACTACAAGTGCATATAGTATTAACCCAGATATAGGGATTGCAATAGATGTAGGTTTTGCTTCTACGCCTGAACTTCCAAAAGAAGACACTTTAAACATGGGAAAAGGTCCAGGAATTACTTTGGGAGGCAATATTCATCCAGGCCTTAGGAAGAAATTAGTAGAAATAGGTAAGGAATATAATATACCATTTCAATTAGAAGTAGAACCTGGACCAACAGGAACAGACGCAAGAGCTATCCAAATTACTAGACAAGGAATACCTACTTTATGCATTTCTATTCCTTTAAGGTATATGCATACTTCAGTTGAGGTTATAGATTTAAAAGACATAGAAAATACAGCAAAGTTACTTGCTTTCTTTGTAACTTCAATTTCAAATGAAAATTTGGAGGGGTTATTATGCTATTAAAAAGATTAACCGAAGCTTCTGGCGTTTCAGGGAACGAAAAAGAAGTTAGAGATATAATAATTGAAGAAATAAAGGAATATGTAGATAATATACAAGTAGATAAAATAGGTAATGTTATTGCTTATAAAAGAGGAAAGAAAGACTCACCGAGATTAATGATAACTGCCCATATGGACGAAGTAGGTTTTATTATAACCGATATAAATGATTCTGGTCTTTTAAAGTTTACAACTGTTGGGGGAATTGATCATAGAATTCTTGTATCTAAATCTGTAAAAGTAGGTAAGAAACAAATACCAGGCGTTATAGGAGCTAAACCAATACATTTGCAAAAAAAAGGGGAGCGTCTAAAAACATTAAGTTTAGACCAACTTTATATTGATATAGGCGTTAACAGTAAAGAAGAAGCAGAAGATTTAGTTTCTATAGGAGATTATATAACATTTTATAGTGAATATGTAGGGTTTGGAAATGACTTGATAAAAGCAAAAGCTCTGGATAATAGGGTAGGATGTAATCTTCTTATAGATTTGCTCAAATCTAATACAGATTTAAGTTTTTATGCTGTATTTACTGTAATGGAGGAAATTGGTTTAGTAGGAGCTGGTCCAGCTGCTTATACTGTAGAGCCTGACATTAGTATAATTTTAGAAGGAACTCTTTGTTCAGATGGTCCAGATACTGAGGAACATTTAATTCCTACTAAGTTAAAACAAGGACCTGCTATATCTTTATTGGATAGAACCACACTATTTAATATTGATTTCAGAAAATATATAGTTAATATTGCAGAAAAAAATGGCATACCTTATCAATTTAGAAAAACTAGCTTTGGAGGAAATGATTCGGGAAAAATACACCAGGCTAAAAGTGGTTCTACTACAGCAACTATATCAGTACCATGTAGATACATACACTCACCTATATCAGTTATGG
Source organism: Clostridiaceae bacterium (assembly GCA_019391515.1). GTDB lineage: Bacteria > Bacillota > Clostridia > Tissierellales > Sporanaerobacteraceae > Anaerosalibacter. The sequence goes on from JAHXQP010000020.1 coordinate 216,714, forward strand.
CTAAAGAAGACTATAAAAATACCTGCAAGCTGTTAAAATCTATATTAAGTGAAATTGAAAAGGGGGATTTTTAAATGAACTTTAATAGTGAATTAGTTGAAAAGCTAGTAAATATATATTCACCATCAGGTGATGAAAACAAGATTAGAGAATTTATAAAAGATGAAATTAAAGATTTTGTAGATGAAGTTGAAATAGATTCATTGGGAAATTTAATAGCTAGAAAAAAAGGAAAAGGTAAAAAAATAATGCTTGCAGCTCATATGGATCAAATAGGCCTTATGGTAACAGATATTGATGATAAAGGATTTTTAAGATTTACAAATATAGGAGGAATTTCCCCTATACTATCTCTTGGACAAAAGGTTATTTTTAAAAACGGAACTATTGGAGTAATATTTGCAGAGCCTGTAGATAATATGGGCAAATTAAAACTTGAAAATATGTTCATAGATATTGGAGTATTAAACAAAGAAGAAGCAGAGGAAAAAGTAAGCATAGGAGATATTTGCGTTTATGAAATAGGCTTTTCTGAAAATGATAATGTGATTTTTTCGAAATGCTTAGATGATAGAATAGGATGTTTTGTTCTTATAGAAACTCTAAAGAGAGTAAAAAATAGTGATAATGATTTATATTTTGTATTCACTGTTCAAGAAGAGGTTGGTCTTAGAGGAGCTAGAACTTCTTCTTATAAGATAAATCCAGATTTAGGTATTGCAATCGATGTTACTTCAAGTGGTGATACTCCAAAAGCCAAAAGATTTGCTGTTTCATTAGATAAAGGCACAGCTATTAAAGTGAAAGATAATTCTATACTTACTCATCCTAAGGTAAGAGAACTTATGGTTCAAGTTGCAGAAGAAAATAATATACCTTACCAAATGGAAGTTTTAGAGTTTGGAGGTACAGATTCCGGAGCTATTCATTTAACTAGAGAAGGAGTTCCTACTGGTGCAATTTCTATACCTACTAGATACGTCCATTCAACTGTAGAAATGTCTTCTAAAAAAGATATTAATTATTCTGTAGATTTATTAGTAAAATTGTTGGAAAAAACTATTTAAAAATAGGGACTGATGATTCAGTCCCTATTTTTTTATCCTATTTGACAAAATAGCTAAGTTAGACGCATTTACATAATTTATTATGTCAATAAATGAATTAAAAAACATCTCTTATATAAAAAGGAAATAAGAACTTTTTAAAGAATAGTATTATATAAAGGTAATAATATTAAGGGGGCGGAATATATGCCAGATATAGATTTAGAAAAAGAACATACTATTTCTGAAGTATCTAAAATAACTGATTATCCTCCGCATGTTTTAAGATATTATGAAAAAGAGTTTGAACTTGATATTCCAAGAAACGATTCTAATCACAGATATTATACTTACAAAGAAATAGAATTACTTCAATATATAAAGTCATTACAAGAAAAAGGTTTTAGCAATAAACAAATTAAATTAATAATAAAATCTCCTGAAATTCTTGCTAATAATCAAGAAGAGGCAGTAACTACAACAACATACGGATTACAAAAAATGGATGTTACTAATTTATCCCAAGAAATTAGTAATGAGTTAAGTCAAGTAATTACTTCAAAACTTACTGAAGAAATAAAAGTTATTTTAAATTTTAATCAAGAAAATGGAGATAAATTAATTATGGAACTAAAAGATGAGATTGAACAATTGAGAAAAGAATTAACTAGTAAGGAAAGAGACGTTCTAATTTGTGAAAATGCTAAACTAAAATTGAAGGTAAAAGAAAAATCTTATGAAGCAGCAGGATTAAAAGAAAAAGTTAAGAGAATGGAATCTTCTAATAAAGGTTTTTTCAAAAAAATATTTGGATCTAAAAAAATATAATTTATTAAACATATAATAATTACTTTATAATCCTTATTGTGTTTATACATCAAAATAGGAAAATGCAATAATTTGTACGACAAGTTGCAAAATTCTGAAAATACTATTGAGTTTTTATTAAATACATGATATGATTTTATAAAAGGAAAAAAGGGGAAGAGTTAGATGGGTAAAAATCCAAATAAAAATTCTAAATTAAAATCTAATATAGTGTTAAAAAAATGTGGAGCGGTAAGTTGTATAAACAATATTCAAGGATTATGTGATTTCGCTAAATGTGAGCTATATGAACGATCATTGGCTCAGGAATATTAAGTATATAAAAATGAGTAGGTATATACCTACTCATTTTTATATACTATTAATGCTTCTTTTAGTATTCCCATAGCTTTTTTAAGATCTTCTACATTCAAACAATAAGATATTCTTACTTCATCTCTCCCTAAACCTTCAGTTGCATAAAATCCTTCAGCAGGTGCTAACATAACAGTTTCATTATCAATATCAAACTCTCTTAATAACCATATAACAAACTTTTCAGCATCCTTTACTGGTAATTTAGCAATATTATAAAAAGCACCATGAGGTTGTTCACAAACCACTCCGTCCATTTCTTTTAATGCACCATAGACAACATCTCTTCTTTTTCTATACTCTTCTTTTGTTTCTTTAATATATTCATCAGCCACATTAATAAAGTTAGCGGCTCCAACTTGTTCAATAGTAGCTACACAAAGTCTGCCTTGGCATAACTTCAATATTTGCTTCATTAAATCTTTGTTTTTAGAAGCGATACAACCAATCCTAGCACCGCATGCACTAAATCGTTTTGAAACACTATCGGTTAGAATAACCCTATCAGAAATATCTTTTAAATTAGCAAAACTCATATATTCTAAGCCATCATAAACAAACTCTCTATAAACTTCATCTGCAATTATAAATAAATTATGTTCTTTAGCTACTTCCCCTAGCATGTACATTTCTTCTTTTGTATAAATTGTTCCAGTTGGGTTTCCAGGATTTGAGAACATTATTGCTTTAGTTTTTGGAGTAATAAGTTTTTCTATTTCAGTCTTTTTAGGCAAATGGAAACCGTTTTCCGCTTTTGTTGTAATAGGAACAACATTGACACCAGTCATATTGCCAAAGCCGTTATAATTTGTGTAGAAAGGTTCTGGTACTAAAACTTCTTCACCATGATCACACACAGCTAAGAGAGAAAATATTAGAGCTTCACTACCACCATTTGTTACAAGAATTTCATCTTTATCAAAGCTAATATTGTATTTTTCATAATATCTTCTAATGGAATCTATAAGTTCTGGAGTACCTTGAGATGGAGCGTATGCTAAAACTTCTTCATCAAACTCTTTAATAGCTTCAAAAAATTCTACAGGAGTTTTAATATCAGGTTGTCCTATGTTTAAATGATAGACTTTTTTCCCTTTAGATTTAGCCTCTTGTGCTATAGGCACTAATTTTCTAATAGGGGATTCTTGCATAGCCTCAATTCTTTTAGAAAAATTCATAAAAAATCTCCTCCTTAAAATTGATTATTGTAGAATTAGTTATTATATATAGCCAATCCTTTTGACTTATAATATTTGAGCTTAACTTTTATCTATATAATATCATAAAGTAAAAGCAAATAATAGCGTGGTATTATTACTTTTATTAATATTAATAAGAAAATTTATAATGACTCTATAAATATGATATAATAATGTGGATAAAATCAAAAGAAGAGAAGAAAGAAATTTGGAGGTATTTAAAATGAAATTTGAAAATAAATTTGAAAATATTAATAATATAGGAAAAGGCAAAAAGTATATGATTTTTACCTATGGTTGTCAAATGAACGAACATGACTCAGAAGAAATAGCATGGATACTAGAAAATATGGGATATTCTCCCGCTATTAATAAAGAAGAAAGTAATTTAATTATATTCAATACATGTTCTGTAAGGGAAAATGCAGATTTAAAAGTCTATGGACAACTTGGAGCATTAAAAGCCCTTAAAAGAGAAAAACCAGACCTTACTATAGCAGTATGTGGATGTATGAGTCAACAAGAAAGTGTAAGAAACTTTATAATGGATAAATTTAAACATGTAGACATAATATTTGGTACAAATAATATATACAAGATACCTCAGCTTATAAATAATCACCTACAAACAGGAGAAACCATAGTAGATATAGTTGAAGAAAGTCGTGAGATTGTGGAAAGCATAGATTCTCATAGAAAATATGCTTTTAAAGCTTTTGTTAATATAATGTATGGTTGCAATAATTTTTGCACATATTGTATAGTTCCTTATACTAGAGGTAGAGAAAAAAGTAGGAAACCAGAAAGCATACTAAAAGAAATAGAAAGATTAGCTGAAAAAGGATATAAAGAAATCACTCTTCTAGGTCAAAATGTCAATTCTTATGGAAAAAATCTTAAGGATCCATATACTTTTGCTCAATTATTGAGAGATATAAATGAGATTGAAGGCATTGAACGAATAAGGTTTATGACATCCCATCCTAAAGATTTATCTGATGAACTTATATATGCTATGAGAGATTGTGATAAGGTGTGTAAACATCTACATTTGCCAGTTCAATCAGGTAGTGATAAAATATTAAGGAATATGAATAGAAAATATACTAAAGAAAACTATTTAAAACTTGTTAAAAAAATTAAAACTGAAATACCAGATATTGCACTAACTACAGATATAATTGTAGGTTTTCCTGGAGAAACAGAAGAAGATTTTGAAGAAACTTTAGATTTAGTAAAAAAAGTTAGATACGATTCAGCATATACATTTTTATACTCTAAGAGAGAAGGTACTATTGCTGCAAAGCAAAAAGAACAAGTTCCTGATGATATAAAACATAAAAGATTTCAAAGTCTTTTAGATACTTTGTATCCTATATCTTATGAAATTAATAGTAGCTATATAGGTCAAACTGTAAAAGTATTAGTTGAAGATATAAGTAAAAATGATGAAGATGTATTGAGCGGAAGAACTGATTCTAGTAAGTTAGTTCATTTTAAAGGCGATAAAGAATTAATTGGAACTTTTGTAGATGTGAAAATTACTAATGTAAAAACTTTCACATTAGAAGGCCATATAGTTTAAAGCCTTTTTTTATAGTGGAGGGATTTATTTTGAAAAATTTAACGCCAATGATGAAACAGTATATGAATATAAAAAACAAATATAAAGATTGTATATTATTCTTTAGGCTTGGTGATTTTTATGAAATGTTTTTTGATGATGCTATTCTAGCATCTAAAGAACTGGAAATTACATTGACTCAAAGAGAAATTGGAAATAAAAAGAAAGCACCTATGTGTGGTATACCTTATCATGCTGCTGATTCATATATTTCAAAGCTTATAAAAAAAGGTTATAAAGTAGCTATTTGCGAGCAATTGGAAGACCCTTCAGTGGCAAAAGGGATTGTTGAAAGAGATGTAATTAGAGTTATTACACCAGGAACTATTACTGATTTAAAAGCTTTAGATGAAAAGTCTAATAATTTTCTTTCAAGTGTATATATAGGGAATAGAGGAGCAGGAATATCTTATGTAGATATTTCTACTGGAGAATTTTATACAACCCAATATTTTGGAAATATTAATGATAGCTTAAGTTTTATAATTGATGAATTAGGTAAAATTTCACCGTCTGAATTAATGATAAGTGAAAGATTGTTTCAAAATGAAAAAACAATGAAGATAATAGAAAATAATATAAGTCCACATATAGAAGTATATGAAGAAACTACATTTAATTTAAATGACTGTAAAGAGAAGATAGAAAGCCATTTCGGAAATGGTTCAATTAAAAAATTTAACCTTGATAATAAAGAGTATTCTATAATCTCTATATATATATTGTTATCTTATCTATTTGATACTCAAAAAACTAGTTTAGAACATATAAATAGGATTTTTCTTTATTCGGTTAAAAACTATATGTTCTTAGATATTAACACAAGGGTTAATTTAGAAATAAATGAAACAATTAGAGGAAAAGAGAAAAAAGGCTCTCTTATGTGGCTTCTAGATGATACTTCAACAGCAATGGGTGGAAGACTTTTAAAAAAATGGCTAGAGCAGCCTTTAGTAACTAAGGAAAAAATTGAATATAGGCTTGAAATAGTAGAAAACTTTGTTGAAGATATTATACTTATGGATGAGGTAAAAGACGCTTTAAAGAATATTTATGATTTAGAACGAATCATGGGCAAGATTACTTATGGAAGCTGTAATGCTAGAGACTTAATTTCATTAAAAAGTTCATTAAACTCATTGCCAAAATTGAAAAAAATATTAACTAATTCAGGTAGTAAAAGATTAATAGATATAGGTAATGAGATTGATACATTAGAGGATATTTTCCATTTAATTAATGATTCTATAGTAGAAGAACCTCCTATTTCAGTAAGAGAGGGAGGAATTATTAAAACTGAGTTTAATGGAGAATTAAAAGATTTTAGGGAAGCAGCTATAAAAGGAAAAGAGTGGTTAGCAAATTTAGAAGAAAGAGAAAAGAAAAAAACAGGAATAAAGACATTAAAAGTTAGTTTCAATAGGGTTTTTGGCTATTTTATTGAAGTATCAAAGTCCTATTTAAAATTAGTTCCTGAAAATTATATTAGAAAACAAACCTTAGCTAATTCAGAAAGATATTTTATACCTGAATTAAAGGAAATGGAAGCTAAAATTCTAGGAGCAGAAGAAAGAATGGTAGATTTAGAATACAATATTTTTGTAGAAATCAGGAATAAAATAAAAAATGAAACTGAAAGAATACAAAAGGTAAGTAAAATAGTATCTAAAATTGATGTGTTAAATTCTTTTGCTCAGGTAGCCTATAAAAATGACTATGTAAAACCTGATTTGAATAGTGATGGAATTATAGATATAAAAAATGGTAGGCATCCTGTAGTAGAAAAGATGTTAGAGGAAAATACATTTGTAGCTAATGATACCTACTTAGATACAAATAAAAATAGGACTATGCTTATTACAGGACCTAATATGGCTGGTAAATCCACATATATGAGACAAGTAGCATTAATAACCTTAATGGCCCAAGTAGGTAGCTTTATACCTGCAGAATCAGGAAATATTGGAATAGTAGATAGAATATTTACTAGGATTGGTGCCTCCGATAATTTGGCTCAAGGTGAAAGTACTTTTATGGTGGAAATGAATGAAGTTTCTAATATTATTCAAAATGCAACTGAAAATAGTCTTATTATACTAGATGAAGTAGGTAGAGGAACAAGTACTTTTGATGGCTTAAGTATTGCTTGGGCTGTAATTGAGTATATTAATGAAAATATTAAAGCTAAAACATTATTCGCTACTCACTATCATGAATTAACTCAATTGGAAGGTAAGCTTGAAGGAATAAAAAACTATACAATTTTAATTGAAGAAAAAGGCGAAGAAATTACTTTTCTAAGAAAAATAGATAAAGGTAGCACAAATAAAAGTTATGGTATAGAAGTAGCTAGACTTGCTGGAATAAATAAAGATATTATAAATAGAGCTGGTGAAATTTTAGACAGTATTGAAGGCAATAAGGAAGTTAAAAATTCTGTGGAAATTAAGAACGAAATTAATAACAAAACAAAGGAAGAAGAATTAGAACAATTAGATTTATTTCAGTATAAAGGTGAAACTCTTATAGATAAATTAAAAAATTTAGATGTGATTAAATTGACACCAATGGATGCTATGAATATACTATATAATATAGTTAAGGAAGCTAAAGATCTCTAAGGAGAGGAGAATATGAACAATAAAATAAAAATTTTAGATGAAGCTACTATTGCTAAAATAGCAGCTGGCGAAATTATTGAAAGGCCAGCTTCTATTGTAAAAGAATTGATTGAAAATTCAATAGATGCAGGAACATCTAATATAGTTGTAGAAATTAAAAATGGAGGTAAAACATATATACGTGTTACAGATGATGGTATAGGAATGAATGAAGATGAGGTGGAATTTGCTTTTCTAAGACATTCTACTAGTAAGATTTCAGTTGCTGAAGACTTGCTAGATATACATTCATTGGGGTTTAGAGGAGAAGCATTGGCAAGTATTTCTACAACTTGTAAGATGGAAACTTTAACCCGTAATATAAGTTCTAATAAGGGTATAAGAGTGTTTTTAGAAGAAGGTAAAATTATAAAAAAAGAAGCAATTGGATGCCCAGAAGGTACTACAATGATAGCAAAAGATTTATTTTATAATACTCCTGTAAGAAAGAAATTTTTAAAAAGTGATTTGGTAGAATCAAACCATATAAGTGATGTGATTTATAAGTTAGCGTTGGGTAACCCTGGTATTTCTTTTAAGTATATTAAAGATAGCAAAGTAATATTAAAAACCCCTGGAAATGACCATGTAAAATCAAATATATATTCAGTACTTGGTAAAGACTTTATAGATAATTTATTTGAAATAAGTTACCATAGTAGTGACGTATCTATACAAGGTTATATATCTAAAAACGATTTTTATAGAGGAAATAGAGGACATCAATATATATTTGTAAATGGACGATGGATAGAAAACATTGAATTAACTAAAATTATAGAAAGCTGCTATAAATCTCTAATACCTATTAACAGGTTTCCAATTTTCATATTATTTATTGAAATTGAACCAAACTTAATAGATGTAAATATACATCCAACAAAACAAGAGATTAAGTTTTCTAATCAAAATAAAATAAATAATATTTTGGAACAATTAGTAAGCAAGAAATTGAAAGATACTATATCTATACCTAAAATTGAAATTAATGATAAAAAAAATAAAAAGATAGAAGAAATTAATTTTTTAGATACTACTTTAGCTACTACTAAAGTAGAAAAATCATTAGATAAATCTGAAACATATGAAAAAGGTTTTATAAAGGAAGATGATATAAGTAGTGAGGATATGCTTAAGTCGATTTATTTCAAGAAAAAACCAGAACAAAATAAAAAGAGTTTTAATATTGAAATTAATGAATATAAAACAAATAATTTAAAAGAAGTATCTGATACAAATAAAAAAGAAGATTTAACAGATATATTTAAAAATACTAAATTAGTAGGCATATTATTTAATACCTATATTCTTTTAGAAAATACAGTAGATGATTATTTCTATCTTATAGATCAACATGCAGCTCATGAAAGAATTAAATATGAACAATATAAAAAAGAATATGAAGAAGAAGACATTGCTATTCAAAGATTATTGTCTCCAGAAATTGTTCAATTGACAAACAAAGAATATTCCATTGTTAAAGATAATTTAGACTTATTTAATAAACTAGGATTTGAAATTGAAGGATTCGGATTAAATAGTGTGGCATTACGAGGCGTACCCCTGATTTTTGGAAAACCTCAGATAAAAGAATTATTTTTTGATATACTAGATAATATGAAAAGCAATTTAAACACTACTTATGATGTAAAGATAGAAAAAATAATGAAGATGGCCTGTACAAATGCTATAAAAGGAGGAGATAAAATCACAAAAATAGAAATTGAAGAGTTATTAAATCAACTTGCAAAAGCAAAAAGTCCTTATACATGTCCACATGGGAGACCAATTATAATAAAAATAACTAAAAGAGATTTAGAAAAGAAATTCAAAAGAATTATTTAAAAATGAAGGATGATTTTTATGTCAAGTAAAATACCTTTGGTTGTATTAGTAGGACCAACTGGCATAGGTAAAACTGGAATATCTATAAAATTAGCTAAAGAATTAAATGGAGAAATTATTTCAGCAGATTCTGCTCAAATATATAGACATATGAATATAGGAACTGCAAAGATTAAAGAAAAGGAAAAACAAAGTATTCCTCACTATTTAATAGATATAGTTAACCCTGATGAAGAATTTACTGTGGCAGATTATAAAGAAATGGCTACTAAATGCATAGAAGATATTCATGCTAGAGGGAAACTCCCAATGGTAGTTGGAGGCACAGGGCTATATGTAAATTCTTTAGTTTATGATTTGAATTTTATTGATGTAGCTCCGAACGATGATTTCAGAGAAAAATGCGATAATTTAGCTACTAAATATGGAAATGAATATATATATAATAGGCTCAAAGAAATAGATCCAGATTCTACAAATAGAATTAATATAAGTGATAGAAAAAGAATAATACGTGCATTGGAAGTGTATAATGAGACAGGAAAACCTATGTCAAAATATTATAAAAATTTCAGGAAATACAATGAAGATTACAATATAGCAATGGTTGGATTGACTATGGATAGAAAAAGTTTATATGAAAAAATCAATCTTAGAGTAGATAAAATGATAGAAGAGGGATTAGTAGAAGAAGTAAAGAATATTTTGAATATGGACTATAGTAAAGATCTCAATTCTTTAAAAGCCTTAGGATATAAAGAAATTATTCTTTATTTAAATGGTGAAAAAACCTTAGATGAATCTATAGAGTTGCTTAAAAGAGATACTAGACGATTTGCAAAAAGACAACTGACATGGTTTAGGAGAGATAGTAGAATTGAATGGGTAAATTATGAGAATTTTAATAACAAAGATGAAATTATAAATTACATTATAAAGTATATAAAATATAATTTAAATTTAATTAACTAAAGGAGGGGAGAGTGTGAAAGGAAATATTAATCTACAAGATGTTTTTTTAAATAAAGCAAGAAAAGAAAGTATAGATATTACAATTTTTTTAGTTAACGGCTATCAATTAAAAGGCAAGGTTAAAGGATTTGACAACTATACAATAATATTAGAAAGCGAGGGTAAGCAACAGCTTATCTACAAACATGCTATCTCTACGATTGTACCAAGTAAGTCTATTAATTATATAAACAAATTCAATGAAGAAGAATAGGCTTAAACAAATGTCTCTGATCGCTCAGAGGCTTTTGTTTTTAAATATTTTAGAAAAGGTGAAGATTATGAATATGGAAAAGGATACAATAAAATTTTTATGTAAACAATTTGGCTTAAAAAAAGAAATTATAAAATATGTAGAAGAAAAAGAAGAATTAATTGCAAAGAAAATCTTTAGTATTAATAAAATTAAAGAATATAATCAATATAAAGTAATAGAGGCGATGCAGAGAGCTAAGTTAAGCTCTACTGATTTTTATTGGACTACAGGATATGGATATGATGATATGGGAAGAGATAAAGTAGAAGAGATATATTCTTATGTATTTAATACAGAAGACGCTTTAGTAAGGCCCACAATAGCTTCTGGCACTCATGCAATTACTTTATCTCTATCAGGAATATTGAGGCCTGAAGATGAATTGATATGTATTACTGGGAGTCCCTATGAAACTTTACAAAAGGTTATAGGAGTAAAAGGTGAGGAAAAAGGAACCTTTAGTGAATTTGGAATATCCTATAGAGAAATTCCTCTAGATAAAAATAATCATATAGATATAGATAAGGTATTAGAAACAATTACAGACAAAACTAAATTGATTTTAATACAAAGATCTACAGGATATAGTGATAGAAACGCTATAACTATAGAAGAAATAGCTAGATCTATTAAAAAAATAAAAGAAGTTTATAAAGACATAATAATCATGGTAGATAATTGCTATGGAGAATTTGTAGAGAAACAAGAACCTACAGATGTAGGAGCAGATATTATGGCAGGTTCTCTAATTAAAAACCCAGGAGGGGGACTTGCATTATCAGGAGGATATATAGTAGGAAATAAAGAATTGATAGAATTAGTAGCAAATAGAAGTACAGCCCCAGGACTTGGTAAAGATTGTGGATTAACTTTTGGAATGACAAGAAATATATTACAAGGTTTATTTTTAGCACCTCTTATTGTATCAGAAGCCGTAAAAGGAGCTTTGCTAATGGCAGCAGTATATAAAAACTTAGGTTTTAAAGTTGTCCCAGATGTAGATGATCTTAGAAGTGATATTATACAGGGTATAGAATTTAACAGTAAAGAAAGAATCGTAGAGTTTTGTAAAGGTATACAAAGTGCTTCAGCGGTGGATCATTACTTTGCACCAGAACCTTCAGAAATGCCTGGATATGAAGATGAGGTAATAATGGCTGCTGGAGGATTTGTACAAGGATCTTCTATTGAACTAAGCGCAGATGCTCCTATGAGAGAGCCTTATTATGCATATTATCAAGGTGGCCTTACTTATGAACACTGTAAATTAGGAATAATGAAATCTTTAAATAATTTATATGAAAATAAGCTATTAAATAAGGATAATCTGATTTAAATCAGATTATCCTTATTTAATAGCTCGATATAATCCTATTACTTTCCCTAGAATCTTAACATCTCTTGTAAATATAGGGGAAATAGCTTCGTTTTCTGGCTGTAATCTTATACAATCCTTTTCTTTAAAAAATCTTTTCACTGTTGCTTCATCATCTAATAGTGCAACAATAATGTCACCATTCTCAGCACTATTTTGTTGTTTAACTAAAACATAGTCCCCATCAAGTATGCCAGCACCTATCATACTTTCTCCTTGAATTTCCAACATAAATATAGGACCTTTTTCGGCTATATCCAAAGGTATAGGAAAGGTTTCTTGTATATTTTCAACGGCAAGTATAGGTTGACCAGCAGTTACTTTTCCTATAATAGGAATGTCAACAGTTTTTTTAGGAGCAAATAAATAATCTTCATCTCTATCTAAAATTTCAATAGCTCTAGGTTTAGTAGGATCTTTTCTAATATATTCTTTTTCCTCTAGCTTTTCTAAATGGCTATGAACAGTAGAGGTTGATTTTAAGCCAACACCACTACAAATTTCTCTTACAGAAGGAGGATAGCCCTTTTTTTGAATTTCATTTTTTATAAAATATAATATTTCAATTTGTTTCTGACTTAAATCTTCATACAATTTAAACACCTCGCATAAGAATAGTATATAAAATATACTTATATTCAGATATACATCCAAATTATATTAATTATAGCATAAAGAAAAAGACTTTTCAAACAAGAGTTCTTTTTAGGAAAAAGTATTGACACAGAACCTGTGTTCGTCTATAATAATAATCAAAGGAATCGAACTTATGTTTTGGAGGGGATTGTAGTGAAGAAAAAAGTTAGGATAGTGAGTTTTAAAAGATTTTTGCTATCGATTTTGTCTATTTTCACAATGGTTGTTTTAATAACAGCTATGTTCTTAAACGATGGTAAGGCATATAGCAGTGTATATGAAGAAAAATATAATAAAGTAAAAATTAAAGAAGGGGATACGATATGGGAAATTGCATTAGAAAATAAACCTAAAAATTATGACACAAGAAAGATGGTTTTAGATATAGTAGAGCTCAATAACTTAGAAAAAAGAAATATATATCCAGGAGATATTATTAAAGTCCCAATAAAAAACAAAGGTGATTAATCACCTTTGTTTTTCTCAATATGAGTATGAGAAAGAGGATTACTATTTACAGCTTCTCTTAATCTTTCGTCATCAATATGTGTATATATTTGAGTTGTAGCAACATTTTCATGTCCTAATATGTCTTGTAATGCTCTTATATCCACGTTACCGTATTTATACATCAGGGTAGCGGCAGTATGTCTAAGTTTATGCGTAGAATAAATAGATGGATCAAGACCAGTTTTTTCTAAATATTTATCTATCATATGTTGAACAGCTCTAGTACTAATCCTGTTTTTTCTCTTACTCAAAAATAATGCTTTCTCATCTTTTACATCTTTAGGTCTAATTTTTATATAATCATTAAGAGCTTCTTTACAAGCTTCATTTAAATAGATAGTTCTTTCTTTGTTTCCTTTTCCTATTACAGTTAAAGTATCTTCTTTAATTTTATGAATATCAATACTTACCAACTCTGACAACCTAAGACCACAATTTAAAAACAATGCTACAATAGCATAATCTCTTTTCCTAAATAATTCATTAGGATTATTATTGATTGTATCTAGTAAAGATTTAGCTTGCTCCAGAGTTAAATATACAGGTTGTCTATTATCAGTTTTCGGAAACTCTAAATTATTTGCTGGATTTTTTTCTATAAGATTAATTTTTGTATGGAGATAGTCAAAAAACGAACGAATACTTGCAACCTTTCTAGCTTTGGCATAGTTGCCATTACCTCTATTTTTATCTACAAAGGAAATAAAAGCATGTAAGTCCTGTATAGTAACCCGTTTAATGAAATCTATATCTATATCGTATATTTCAATTTCTTCTAAAGGAGTATTCTTTTCTACTAATCTGTACCTAATTTTTAAAAATCTAAGAAATATTCTTATATCAAAAAAATATTCTTTAACTGTATTTGGAGATTTACCTCTTATTGTTTCCATGTAATTTAAATAATCTTCTAATATCAATGGTATATCATCCATATTATCACCACTTTCTATGATTTTCATATATTATTAGTCACAAAATGTTTATTTTGTGACTAATAATATATTTCTACATATAAGTTGAAAATCCTTCTTTAAATAAAACTATTTTCCCGAGAATCTTTTAAAAAACATTTTTATACTATTTTTTATAAATCTAATATTTATAGTCTTACATTAAAAATTTCTCTTCTCTAAATATAATAAAACTTAATATCATTTCTAGAACTTCGACCTTAAGCATACAGAAAAATAATAGTAAATTAATTAAAGAAAAAGACTTAATCAGCAGTAGAAAATTATGCAAGAATAATGCTTAAGCGCTACATATCTATTATAAAATCTATCGATATATAAACTTGACCTATATTCTTTTGAACACGAATTTTCTATCAACAAACCGGCGATAAGTTCACATAATCATATTATGTAAACTTATCGCCGGTTTGTTTTAGCAATAAAGACTTATAATTAATATACGTTTTTAAAATTACTTAACAATAAACTTATTTGTTAAGTAATTTTTTTAAAAAATAATCAAATTGATTTTAAGGGCATACAACAAATCTAGAGAGCCCTCTCCGCCTTTATATACAATTATATTCTAGCCTTACAAAATACCTCTTAGAACTTAAATTATAAAGAGTTTTTACACTAACTAATTAACAAATAAGTTAGTTTATTAATTTATTTATCTTCTACTATCTTTTTAATTCTGCCTAATCCTTTTTCGATATTTTCTATAGATGTTGCATAAGATAATCTGATATAATCATCATCTCCAAAGGCAATGCCAGGAACAACCGCAACTCTACCTTCTTCTAATAAAAGATTCGCAAAAGTTATAGAATCATTTATTTCTACATTTTTAATTTTTTTACCTTTAAGTTTTGTGAAGTTGACCATTACATAAAAAGCACCTTTAGGTTTTTTACAACTTAGTCCATTAATGTTATTTATCGTATGTACCATGAAATCTCTTCTTTTCTCAAAATGTTTTTTCATTTTTTCTA
This sequence comes from Clostridiaceae bacterium, assembly GCA_019391515.1. Taxonomy (GTDB): domain Bacteria; phylum Bacillota; class Clostridia; order Tissierellales; family Sporanaerobacteraceae; genus Anaerosalibacter. Next base: position 232,009 of record JAHXQP010000020.1, read on the forward strand.
CACTAACTTGCTCTCCTGACAATCCTTCAACACTTGCGTATTGAGAAATTGAACAAGGGTTTGAAGTAGTATGACTCTGAATATTACTCATAATCTTTGCAATTTCTTTATCTGCAGCTGCATATCCTATTCTCCATCCTGTCATTGCATAAGCTTTAGACATTCCATTTATGATAATAGTTATTTTTTTAATATCATCATTTATCGAAGCAATACTTATATGCTCTTTTCCATCATATACTAATTTCTCATAAATTTCATCTGAGATTACAATCACATTATTTTTCACAGCCCAATCTGCAATTTCTTTCAATTCTTCTTCATTATAGAAAGTACCCGTAGGGTTATTAGGGCTATTTAATATAATTGCCTTAGTTTTACTTGTTAGCGCATTATCTAGATCATTTATGGTATATTTAAAGTCATTTTCTTCTTTAGTCTTTATATATACTGGAACACCACCAGCAATTTTAATTAATTCTGGATAGCTTACCCAATAAGGTACGGATATGATTATTTCATCATCAGGATTTGTAACAGCCATTAAAGCATTATATATAGAGTGTTTAGCTCCACTAGATATTATAATGTTCTCTGGTGTATATGAAAGGCTATTATCTTTTTTAAATTTTTGACATACAGCTTTTTTTAATTCTATAATGCCAGATGCAGGAGTATATCTAGTTAGACCTTGTCTAATAGCATTAATTCCAGATTCAACTATATTATCAGGTGTATTAAAATCTGGTTCTCCCGCTCCAAAGCTGACTACATCTATTCCCTTAGCTTTCATTGATTTTGCCTTTGCTGTAATATCCAAAGTTAAAGATGGGGAAATTCCTAAACCTTTTTCTGATAGTTTTAAATTCATACTTCTACCTCCATTATTTAATACGATTTTATTTCTCATAACTACTATTTCTACATTTAAAGTTTTTTTCCTTTTTTAAATTATTAATTTTTATTAATCATCTATACCGTAAATATCTTTTAATATAGTTTTTATTATATATAAAGAATCTTCAAATATCGATTTATACATTAATAATATAACTTTATAGTGTTCATGTCCATCATCAGTAAGCTTATATCTTCTAATAGAACGTTTATCTGGCTCTTCCCACCATCCAACAACATACCCTTCTTCTTCTAAATCTCTTAACAATGGATATACCATTCCAGGGCTTGGTTCCCATTTATTATTAAGCCTTAGTTTAATTTCATCGATTATTTCATTTCCATAATAACTCTTTTCCCTTAGCAAATGTAGTATATATAGCTTCACAAAAGAAGTAGTACTAATTTTAGAAGGAAATTGTCTATTTCTTTGACCTCTATAAGTTGACAACTTTAATCATTCCTTTCATTTTTGGTATAGTATCAATATTGATATAGTAGTTTCCTAATAAATATTCTCCATTTATAAGTTTTCCATGACAGTCTGAACCACCAGTTTTAATCATATCATATCTATTAGCTATATCCATCAATTTTAAAAATTTCTCTCTTGAATGTTTAGAATGGATTATTTCCATTCCGTCAACACCTAATTCAATACAATAATATATTATTTCTTCTCTTTCAATAAGTCCAGGATGAGCTATAATAGCTATACCCCCAATATTATGTATTAAATTTATTGCATTTTCTATAGTTAATTTATATCTTTTAACATAAGCTGGTTTCCCTTTATCTAGAAACTTGTTAAAAGCTTGGTTCATATTTTTCACATATCCTTTTTTTATTAATGCTCTAGCAATATGAGGTCTACCAATTATATCTTGTCCTGAAAACGCTTTAACCTCTGATAAAGTAATATCTAATCCCAGTTTATTTAGGTTCGCAATGATTTTCTTAGCCCTAATAACTCTTTCATATTGTAGCTTTTTCGTAAGATTTATTATATTAATTGAATTATATTCTATAAAATAACCTAATATATGAACTTCTTCATCTTCATGTATACAACTTAATTCCATACCTGGTATTATATGAAAATTTTCATATAATTTACTCCTTTTGACAGCTCTATAAATTCCTGATGTAGTATCATGATCAGTAATAGCTAGAGCATTTAAATCTTTTTTTACCGCTAAATCTACAACTTGTTCTGGTGTTAAAAGTCCATCAGAGTAGATCGTATGGACATGTAAATCTGCTATCATATAAAAACACCCCTTTTAAAAGATACTAGATACTTATAGTATAACATTTTAAAAGTTAAAAAAACCTGCCTTTTGGCAGGTTTTTCATTACTATCTTGGTTCTACAATTAACTTCATAGCAGTTCTTTCTTCACCATCAATTTCAATGTCGGTAAATGCTGGTATACAAATAAGATCCATTCCACTTGGAGCAACAAATCCTCTAGCAATAGCAA